>NZ_JAKWBE010000017.1 GCF_022513565.1 Streptomyces gilvus
AGGCTTTCCTCCGGGCGCTTCCCTTCGGTCTTGCGTTTCCGACTCTATCAGATCCTTTCGGCGTCTGATTCCAAGTCAGAGGGGGTTGTCTTCCCGACCGTTGGGCCGTTCCGACGAGTGAGACTTTAGCGGATTCCCGGCCCCCGCGCTAATCGGGGGCTCACGTCCTTTCGAACGCGGATTCCTCATTTCGCAAATACGCATACCAATAAAACGACGGCGGCCTGTTCGACGGCAGTCGACTAGTGGTTGGTACCTGCGGAATGGCTGTCCGGGGACCGACCGGAGTCGGCTCTCACGTCGGACAACTCGAAGAACCTTACGGATCTGTCCTGGGTGTGTCAACTCGCTGCCGGTCCGCACCTCGGCGGCGTACGCTGGCTGCCATGACAACGCGTACGTGTAGCCAGCAGTGGTGGGCCGCCTGACGGCGGCCGAACTCGCGTATGCACTCAACGGCCGCCGCCTCGGCGGCCGTTCTCGTATCTCCTCCGGATCTCCGAGGGGCGGCCGACCGGGACGGCGGGCCGCGACGGAGAAGGAGTGGAGATGGCACGGGTCTTCAGCGGTATCCAGCCGACCGGACACCTG
This sequence comes from Streptomyces gilvus, assembly GCF_022513565.1. GTDB lineage: Bacteria > Actinomycetota > Actinomycetes > Streptomycetales > Streptomycetaceae > Streptomyces > Streptomyces gilvus. The sequence continues at coordinate 592 of NZ_JAKWBE010000017.1, forward strand.
ACCCTGGGGAACTATCTGGGAGCCATGCGGCGGTGGGCCGCGGCCGACCAGCATCAGGCCGACGCGCTGTTCTGTGTCGTCGATCTGCACGCGCTGACCGTGGAGCACGATCCGGCGCGGGTGCGCAGACTGAGTCAGCAGGCGGCGACGCTGCTGCTGGCGTCGGGCCTGGACCCCGAACTGTGCACCCTCTTCGTACAGAGCCATGTGGACGAGCACGCGCGGCTGTCGTACCTGCTGGAGTGTGTGGCGACCGACGGCGAGATGCGGCGCATGGTCCAGTACAAGGAGAAGGCCGCGAAGGAGTCCGCCCGGGGAAGGAGTGTGCGGCTGTCGCTGCTGACGTATCCGGTGCTGATGGCGGCGGACATCCTGGCGTACGGCACGGACGAGGTGCCGGTCGGCGAGGACCAGAAGCAGCATGTGGAGCTGGCGCGGGATGTGGCCGTGCGGTTCAACCAGCGCTACGGCCACACGTTCACGGTTCCGCGGGCGACGCTCCCGGCGGTCGGTGCGAGGGTGATGAACCTGCAGGAGCCGACGCGGAAGATGGGGAAGTCCGACGAGTCCGGGCTGGGCGTCGTCTATCTGCTCGACGAGCCGGACGTGGTGCGCAAGAAGGTCATGCGGGCCGTGACCGACAGCGGGCGGGAGGTCGTCTACGACCGGGAGGAGCGGCCCGGGTCGGCGAATCTGCTGGAGATCCTGGCCGCCTGCACGGGTGGGAACCCCGAGGACCTGAGCGGTGTATATGAGTCGTACGGGTCCTTGAAGCAGGACACCGCGGAGGCCGTGGTCGAGGTCTTGAGGCCCGTGCAGGAGAGGCACAGGGCGCTGTGCGCCGATCCTGGCTATGTGGAGGGGGTGTTGCGGGATGGTGCGGAGAAGGCACGGGCGATGGCCCGGCCGACCGTGGATGCCGCGTATCGGGCGATCGGCTTGCTGCCGGCCGTTTCGGATACCGGCGCCGCTGCCGACGTGGTGCTGAACACCGCCGGATAGCGGCGCGGGCCGACGCCGGTGTCCGCGTGCGCCGGTGGCTCCCTGTCTCGGTGTCTGTGGCCCTCCGTGCGGGTCAGTCCTTCTTGCCGGAGGCCAGTTCGCGGCTGCGGTCGCGAGCGGCTTCGAGGGCGGCGATGAGGGCGGCCCGTACGCCGTGGCTCTCGAGTTCGCGGATGGCGCTGATGGTGGTGCCAGCCGGGGACGTGACGTTCTCCCGGAGCTTGACCGGGTGTTCGCCGCTGTCGCGGAGCATGGTGGCGGCGCCGATCGCGGACTGGACGATCAGGTCGTGGGCCTTGTCGCGGGGCAGGCCGAGCAGGATGCCGGCGTCGGTCATGGCCTCGACCAGGTAGAAGAAGTAGGCCGGGCCGGAGCCGGAGAGGGCGGTGCAGGCGTCCTGCTGGGACTCGGGGACGCGCAGCGTCTTGCCGACGGCGCCGAAGATCTCCTCGGCGTGGGCGAGGTGGTCGGCGGTGGCGTGGGTGCCGGCGGAGATGACGGACATCGCCTCGTCGACGAGGGCGGGGGTGTTCGTCATGACACGGACGACGGGGGTGCCCGCGACCAGGCGCTCCTCGAAGAAGGAGGTGGGGATGCCCGCGGCGCCGCTGATGACCAGGCGGTCGGCGGGGAGGTGCGGGGCGAGTTCGTCGAGGAGGGTGCCCATGTCCTGCGGCTTGACCGTGAGGATCAGGGTGTCGGCGGTCTTGGCGGCTTCCGGGTTGCTGACGGGGGTGACTCCGTAGCGGGTGCGGAGTTCCTCGGCGCGTTCCTGGCGGCGGGCGGTGACCAGGAGGTCGGTGGGGGCCCAGCCGCCGCGGATCATTCCGCTGAGCAGGGCTTCGCCGATCTTGCCGGTGCCGAGGACTGCGACTTTCTGGGTCATGGCGCGGATGCCTCCGGGGGGTTGCGTCGTCCGGGTTCATCCTCGCACCGGGGGTGGGTGTGCGGCTCGGTTGTCCGGTGGGTGGTCACGTGGTGCGGCGGCGCAGGGTGGCCGCTCCGAGGCCGAGCACCAGCAGCGCGCAGCCGGCCACGACGAGGACGTCGCGTACGAAGGTGGCGGTCATGTCGGTGTGCTTGAGGACCTCGTTCATGCCGTCGACGGCGTAGGACATGGGCAGGACGTCGGAGATGGCCTCCAGGACGGGGTGCATGGTGGAGCGGGGGGTGAACAGGCCGCAGAGGAGGAGTTGGGGGAAGATCACGGCCGGCATGAACTGGACGGCCTGGAACTCGGAGGCCGCGAAGGCGGAGACGAAGAGGCCGAGGGCGGTGCCGAGCAGGGCGTCGAGGAGGGCGACCAGGAGCAGGAGCCAGGGGCTGCCGGTGACGTCCAGGCCGAGGGCCCAGAGCGCGAGGGCGGTGGCGAGGACGGACTGGATGATCGCGATGGTGCCGAAGGCGAGGGCGTAGCCGGCGATCAGGTCGCCCTTGCCGAGGGGCATGGAGAGGAGACGTTCGAGGGTGCCGGAGGTGCGTTCGCGCAGGGTGGCGATCGAGGTCACCAGGAACATGGTGATCAGCGGGAAGATGCCGAGGAGTGAGGCGCCGATGTTGTCGAAGGTGTGCGGGCTGCCGTCGAAGACGTAGCGCAGCAGGACCAGCATCACGCAGGGGACGAGGAGCATCAGCGCGATGGTGCGCGGGTCGTGGCGCAGCTGGCGCAGGACGCGGGCGGCCGTGGCGGTGGTGCGGGAGAGGTTCAGGGCGCGGGGGGCGGCGGGCCCGGCCGTCGTGGTGGGCGCGGTCGCGGTGCTCATCGGGTGGTCTCCTTCTCGCGGGCGGCCGTTGTGGCCTGGTCGACCAGGTGCAGGAAGGCTGCTTCGACGGTGTCGGCGCCGGTGCGGGTGCGCAGGGCGTCAGGGCTGTCGTCGGCGAGGATCTCGCCCTCGCGCATCAGCAGCAGGCGGTGGCAGCGCTCGGCCTCGTCCATGACGTGGGAGGAGATGAGGAAGGTGGTGCCGCGGTCGGCGGCGATGGAGTGGAAGAGGTTCCACAGGTCGCGGCGGAGTACGGGGTCGAGGCCGACGGTGGGCTCGTCCAGGACGAGGAGTTCCGGTGTGCCCAGCAGGGCCACGGCCAGGGAGACGCGGCTGCGCTGGCCGCCGGAGAGGTTCCCGGCGAGGGCGTCGGCGTGGCTGGTGAGGTCGACGTCGGCGAGCACGCGGTCGACGTCCTGGCGGCGGTGGGCCGAGCTGCGGTTCGGGGTGAGGATCGCGGTGAAGTAGTCGAGGTTCTGACGGACGGTGAGGTCGTCGTAGACGGAGGGGGCTTGGGTGACGTAGCCGATGCGGGTGCGCAGGGTGGGGTGGCCGGCGGGGCGGCCGAGGACCTCCAGGGTGCCGGTGACCTTGGCCTGGGTGCCGACGATCGAGCGGATCAGGGTCGACTTGCCGCAGCCCGAGGGGCCGAGCAGGCCGGTGATCTGGCCACGCGGGACGGTGAAGCCGAGGCCGCGCAGGACGGTGCGGGGGCCGCGGACGACGGTGAGGTCTTCGGCGCGGACGGCGGGATCGCCCGGGGGGTCGCTTCGCGCGGACGCGTAATTCATCATGCGATGAATAATCCTCGCGGGCGGCCGGAGGCGTCAAGTGCCGAAGGGGGGAGGCATCGCTTGCGCGCTTGGCGCGTCGTTGGAAGTCCAGCCCGGCCGCCGCGCCAGGGCTTCAGGGTGTGGCGACGATCAGCAGGACGTCGTAGACCTCCTCGACCGTGCCGTCGGGGAAGATCCGCAGCAGGTGCTCTCGCTCCTCGGCGAGGAAGGCGTTGGTCGTCTCCTTGTCCTGGACGAGGAAGATCGAGTGGCTGCCGATGTTGGCGAGGTGGGTGTCGACGGGGATCCTGCGGCTCCAGCGCACGACGCGATGGGCGTGGGGCGGAACGTCCTCGGCGCCGTTGAAGGCGCGCTCCGTGCGGAGGGCGCCGGCGCCCTGCTTGTTGGCGTGCCGGCCGCGGAAGTGGTGCCGTATGCGCTCGGACTGCTCGGTGATCCAGGGGACGTCGGCGGGATCCCGGTTCCACCAGAGGGCGAGCGCCCCGCCGGGCCGCAGCACTCGCCGGGCCTCCGGCACCGAGCGCGTCGGGTCGGTCCAGTGCCAGGCCTGGGCGTAGGTGAGGAAGTCGACGGAGTGGTCGGCGAGCGGGAGGGCGTTGCCGTCACCGCGGACGAGGGGGACGTCGGGGAGGGTGCGGCGGAACTGGGCCGCCATGCCGTCGCCGGGTTCCACCGCGAGCACAGCGGCTCCGCGAGCGTGCAGCAGGGCGGTGGCGATACCGGTGCCGGCCCCGACGTCCGCGACCCGGGCTCCGGTCAGGGGGCGGCCGGCGAGCTCCTCGACGGCGTCGAAGAGGGAGGTGGGGTAGGCGGGGCGGTTCGCCGCGTACTGGGCGGCGGCCGCGTTGAAGGAGTGGGCCCTGGTGGCGTCCGGATGCAGCGTCATACGGCCATGGTGGCCCGCGCTGGTTGTACGCAGCAGTGATTTTCTGGTGAGAGGGGGACGCTACGAACGGCGGCGCTTCCTGGAGGGGTTGCCCGTGCGGCGGACGGTGCGCTTCTGGTGCTGCTTGAGCGCGGCCTCGTACTCCTCGCGGTGGAGTGTCTCGCCGGGGGCCTCGGTGAGGGAGCGGAAGAAGTAGGCGAGGAGGGAGCCGACGAAGCCGATGGCGAGCAGGCCGCGCAGGGAGGCCTGGCGGTCCGGGTCGGGGCGCCGGGTGAAGGACTCCCAGGTGTGGCGGAAGGCCAGGGCGCTGCAGACGGCGAACATGACGACGACCAGCGCGGTGACGAAGGCGCCGCTGTCGGCGATCTGGAGCCCCTGGTAGGCGAAGGCGAGGACGAGGCAGGCGGCCACGGCGGCGACGAGGGAGCCGGTGGCCGCGCCGATGCGGCGGAGGGGGTAGCCGTTGTCGTGGTTCACCCAGGTCGTGCTGAAGAAGCGGATCGGTTCTGCGCGGGGACCGGTGGAGCCCGCCGGGGCTGCCGGGGTGCCGTTTTCGTCGCTCACGTGACGATTATGGCTCCGGGGCCGGGGCGGGCTCCCTCCGGGACCGGACGGGTCAGCCGCAGCGGGAGGCTACGTAGCCGTCGCTGCCGGTGTTGACGTAGGCGTCGGACACGAACTCGCCGTCGTCGATGTTGTCCCAGATGTTGGAGGTGCCGTAGTAGCCCGAGACCGTCGTGCCCGGGGTCTGGCAGAAGATCGGCACCTTCGCGCCCTCGGGCAGAACGCGGACGATGCCGTACTGGGTGCCGGGGCCACTGCGGACATTGAGACGGATGCCGGGAGCGGTGTCGTAGTAGCGCAGCGAGGCCGCGTCGGCGGTGGCCGCCGAGCCCATCACCATGAGAAGGGCTCCGGCGGCACTGGCGAACAGGACGAATCTGCGTCTTCCGGATGTCATCGGGATCCTCTTCTGGAGAGTCAGCCGCAGCGAGAGGCCACGTAGCCGTCGCTGCCGGTCAGGACGTAGGCGTCGGAGACGTACTCGCCGTCGTCGATGTTGTCCCAGATCTTCGAGGTGCCGTACGGACCGGTCACCGTGGTGCCCGGTGACTGGCAGAAGATCGGGACGTGGGAGCCCTCGGGAAGCACCCGCACGATCGTGAAGTTGGTGCCGGGGCCACTGCGGACATTGAGTCGGACGCCGGGCGCGACCGGATAGGTCTGTACAGTCGCGGCGGCCGCCGCCTCGACGCCATCTGCTTCTTCGGCATGGTCAACAGACATGCGAACCTCCCCCGTTGAGCCCCATGACTGTCATGGGGCCCCATTGATTCCCCTAAAACACGCCATGAAACACATGTACGCAACTCGCACGCGGAAGCCAGCACGCCGCCTCTGTCTCGTCCGACGCATCGACTAGGCTCCGTGCGTCGCGCGTGCGGACGAACAGCACGGGGGAGGTCCCATGGCGCCTGAGCGCAACACCGGAGCGGGCGCGGAAGCGGAACTTCCCGAGTACGCCGGCCACTACCGTCTCGAGTCATGCCTCGGGTCGGGTGGCATGGGTGTCGTGCATCTGGCCCGCAGCACCTCCGGGATGAAGCTCGCGGTGAAGGTCGTCCACGCGGATTTCGCCAAGGACCCCGAGTTCAGGGGAAGGTTCCGACAGGAAGTAGCCGCCGCCCGAAGGGTGAGCGGCGCTTTCACGGCACCTGTCGTCGACGCTGATCCCGAGGCCGAACGTCCTTGGATGGCCACGCAGTTCATCCCGGGTCCGACGCTTTCCGAAGAGGTGAAGCGGAACGGCCCCATGCCTCCCGCCCAGCTGCGGCGGCTGATGGCCGGACTGGCCGAGGCGCTGCGCGACATTCACCGGGTCGGCGTCGTGCACCGGGATCTGAAACCCAGCAACGTACTGCTCGCCGAGGACGGTCCGAAGGTCATCGACTTCGGCATCTCCCGGCCAAAGGACAGCGAACTGCGGACCGAGACCGGGAAGTTGATCGGTACGCCGCCCTTCATGGCACCCGAGCAGTTCCGGCGGCCACGAGAGGTGGGGCCGGCCGCCGACATCTTCGCGCTCGGATCCGTGATGGTGCACGCGGCGACGGGACGCGGCCCGTTCGACTCCGACAGCCCGTACATCGTCGCCTACCAGGTCGTCCACGACGAACCCGACCTGACCGACGTACCGGAGAACCTCGCACCGCTGGTGTTGCGCTGTCTGGCCAAGGAACCCGAGGACCGGCCCACGCCCGACGAACTGATGCGCGAGCTGCGGGCGGTGGCGGCCTCGTACGACACGCAGGCCTTCATACCGGCGCAGCGGGCCATCGACGAGGCGAGGCCCGGACCGCAGGCGGAGAGGAAACCCGAGCCCGGGAGTCGCCGGGGCAGAAAGGCGCTCCTGGGGGCCGTCGCGCTTCTCCTTGTGGCCGGAGGAGCACTCGCCTCCCTCCCCTTGCTCGGCAAGGGCAGCGAGAAGGCACCTGGTGCCGAACCGACCAGCACGGCGGCGCGGTTCGGTGAGTGGGCGGCGAAGCCCGTGGTCGCCGACGGAGGGATGCCCGACTGTGTCTTCGGCGCCGGGAAGCTGATCTGCGGACAGACCGGCGTGGTCTTCGCCCTGGCGGCCTCCGACGGTGCCCTGCTGTGGCGGCACTCGGTCGCCGCCACGCCCAGGAGCGGGCCTCCGGCCCTTTCGGGCGGCCTCGTGCAGCCTCTGACGGATGACACCGGGCGGCTGGAAGCCCTCGACCCGACTACGGGCAAGGCGCGTTGGCAGCGGAACATGACCGCGAACAACGGACTTCAACTCGCCGACGGCGTGCTTCTGCTCACCGGCTCCGACGGCACGGTCACCGCCGTCGACAGCGCCTCCGGCACGACGAAGTGGCGACACCGGGTCCCCGGCCAGGGCACGCCCTACTTCGCCTCGTTCGCCGGTGATCGCCTCGCCTACGCGACCATCACCTCTGGCGCCGGGCCGGAAACCCGGGTCACCGCACTCGATCCGGCGACCGGGGACGTGCGCTGGAACGCACTGTTGAAAGGGACCCTCAAGCCGGTCGGCTCCTCGGGCGGACCGGTCTACTTCCTCGTCGTCGACAACGCCACCGGCGCCACGAAGGCGCTCGTACGCTACGACCCTGAGTCGAAGTCGGTGCGCCGGATGCCCCTGCCGGTGCCCCGGTTCGGCGCCCGAGCCTCCGTACACGGGAACGTCGTCTACCTCTTGGGCTCCGGTGGTTCCCTGGAGGCCGTCGACATGGCCGCGCGCAAGCGGTTGTGGCACCTGGAGACGTCCGTCAGCCGCGGTTCCGTGCCCGCCGTCGACGCGAGGCATGTGTACGTCACCGCTGCCGACGGGCGTCTGCTGGCGGTGGACGCCCGCAACGGAGAGCTCCTCGGGCAGACGCGGGCCCGGCTCGGGAAGAACTCGGACCAGGTGATGGCCGCCCTCCCCACCCCCGTCCTCGCCCACAACCACGTCTACGCCACCGCCCCCGACGGCACCGTCTTCGCTGTGGATGCGCGGGATCCGTCGGGCTGGTGACGCTCCGGGAAGGCATGCGGAAGGGGCCGCCCCGGCAGGGACGGCCCCAGCTTCAGTCAGGGCAGTGCGTCTCAGCCCAGCTTTGAGACGTCCCGCACCGCGCCCTTGTCCGCGCTCGTCGCCATCGCCGCGTAGGCGCGCAGGGCTGCTGAGACCTTGCGTTCGCGGGACTTGGGGGCGTAGACGCCACCGAGGGCCTGCTCGCGGCGGGCGAGTTCCTCGGCGTCGACCAGGAGCTCGATCGTGCGGTTCGGGATGTCGATGCGGATGCGGTCGCCGTTCTCGACGAGGGCGATCGTGCCGCCGGACGCCGCCTCGGGCGAGGCGTGGCCGATGGAGAGGCCCGATGTGCCGCCGGAGAAGCGGCCGTCGGTGATCAGGGCGCAGGTCTTGCCGAGACCGCGGCCCTTCAGGAAGGACGTCGGGTAGAGCATCTCCTGCATGCCGGGGCCGCCCTTGGGGCCCTCGTAGCGGATGACGACCACGTCGCCGTCCGTGACCTGCTTGTTGAGGATCTTCTCGACGGCCTCTTCCTGCGACTCGCAGACGACCGCCGGGCCCTCGAAGGTCCAGATGGACTCGTCGACGCCGGCCGTCTTCACCACGCAGCCGTCGACCGCGAGGTTGCCCTTGAGGACCGCGAGGCCGCCGTCCTTGGAGTACGCGTGCTCGACGGAGCGGATGCAGCCCTCCGCCGCGTCCTCGTCCAGGGCCTCCCAGCGCTCGGACTGGGAGAAGGCCTCGGCGGAGCGGACGCAGCCGGGGGCCGCGTGCCACAGCTCGACCGCCTCGGGGGACGGGGAGCCGCCGCGCACGTCCCAGGTCTTCAGCCAGTCGGCCAGCGAGGGGCTGTGCACCGAGTGGACGTCCTCGTTGAGGAGGCCGCCGCGGTGCAGCTCGCCGAGCAGGGCGGGGATGCCGCCGGCGCGGTGCACGTCCTCCATGTAGTACGTGCGGGTCTTCGCGACGTTCGGGGCGACCTTGGCGAGGCAGGGCACCCGGCGCGAGACCGCGTCGATCTCGTTCAGGCCGAAGGGGACGCCCGCCTCCTGGGCCGCGGCCAGCAGGTGCAGGATCGTGTTGGTCGAGCCGCCCATCGCGATGTCCAGCGCCATCGCGTTCTCGAAGGCCGCGAAGGTGGCGATGGAGCGGGGCAGGACCGTGTCGTCGTCCTGCTCGTAGTAGCGGCGGGTGATGTCCATGACGGTGCGGGCAGCGTCGACGTAGAGCTGCTTGCGGGCCGTGTGGGTGGCCAGGACCGAGCCGTTGCCGGGGAGGGAGAGGCCGATGGCCTCCGTCAGGCAGTTCATCGAGTTGGCGGTGAACATGCCGGAACAGGAGCCGCAGGTCGGACAGGCGTTCTCCTCGATACGGAGGATGTCCTCGTCCGAGATCTTGTCGTTGACGGCGTCGGAGATCGCGTCGACCAGGTCGAGCGTGCGGACCGTGCCGTCGACCAGGGTCGCCCGGCCGGCCTCCATGGGGCCGCCGGAGACGAACACCGTCGGGATGTTCAGGCGCAGGGCCGCCATCAGCATGCCCGGCGTGATCTTGTCGCAGTTGGAGATGCAGACCAGGGCGTCGGCGCAGTGCGCCTCGACCATGTACTCGACCGAGTCGGCGATCAGGTCGCGGGAGGGCAGGGAGTACAGCATGCCGCCGTGGCCCATCGCGATGCCGTCGTCCACGGCGATCGTGTTGAACTCGCGCGGGATGCCGCCCGCCTCGGTGATCGCCTCGCTGACGATCCGCCCGACCGGCGACAGGTGCGTGTGGCCCGGCACGAACTCGGTGAAGGAGTTGGCGACCGCGATGATCGGCTTGCGGCCGATGTCCGCACCGGGTACACCGGAGGCGCGCATAAGGGCGCGGGCGCCCGCCATGTTGCGGCCGTGGGTGACTGTGCGGGACCTCAGCTCGGGCATCGTCGCTCGCTCCTTCAGACAGATAGGGCTGCTACCGAGACTACGCCCGTCATCCAGGGGTCGGGACGCGGTGTCCGGAATACGGGACGGCCGTCTCGGCGGCCCCCACGGGGTCGTACGGCGATCCCCACGGGGTCGTACGGCGATCCCCACGGGGTCGTGCAGCGGCCCCCAGGGGGTTGTACGGCGGCCCCCACGGGGTCGTACGGTCAGCTCCCGGTCAGATGGCCCTGCACCACCGGTGCCACCCGCGCGATCACCTGCTCCATGTCCGCCGAGGCCAGCGGCTCCAGCTTGATCACGTACCGCATCATCGCGCACCCCACCAGCTGCGCGGCCGCCAGTTCGGCGCGCAGCTCGGCGTCCGGCGCGTCCAGCTGGGCGGCGATGCGGCGCAGCAGCTGGGAGGCGACCAGGCGGCGGAAGACGGCGGCGGCGGTCTCGTTGTTGACGGCGGAGCGCAGGATCGCCAGCAGGGGCGTACGGGTCGTCGGGTTCTCCCAGACGCCGAAGACGAAGCGGGTCAGGCGCTCCCCGACGCCGTCCAGCGGGCCGTCGGCCACCGCCTCGGGCGCGTTCAGCGCGGGGGCGAAGGCGACCTCGATCGCCGCCGCGAAGACCTGTTCCTTGGTGCCGAAGTAGTGGTGCACCAGGGCGGAGTCCACACCGGCCGCCTTCGCGATCCCCCGCACGGACGTCTTGTCGTACCCGCGTTCGGAGAACTCCTCGCGGGCCACGGTCAGGATCCGGTCCCTGGTGTCGGCGGATTCGGTTCGGGGGCGACGTCCCCGGCGCCGGGAGGTGGTGTCGGTCACGGCCGGGGCACCTTCACCGCCGACGCGAGGTGCAGCCGCGTGAAGGCCAGCGCCTCCGCGAGGTCGGCCTCGCGTTCGGCGCCTGACATGGCGCGCCGGGTGTTGACCTCGATGACGACATGGCCGTCGAAGCCGGTCAGCGCGAGCCGTTCCAGCAGCTCGGCGCAGGGCTGGGAGCCACGGCCGGGAACCAGGTGCTCGTCCTTCGCCGACCCCTTTCCGTCGGCCAGGTGGACATGGCCGAGGCGGTCGCCCATGCGGTCGACCATGTGCAGCGCGTCGGAGCGGGCCGTGGCGCTGTGACTGAGGTCGATCGTGAAGTGGCGGTAGTCCTCCTTCGTCACGTCCCAGTCGGGGGCGTAGGCGAGCATCTCGCGGTCGCGGTAGCGCCAGGGGTACATGTTCTCGACGGCGAATCGCACGTCCGTCTCGTTCGCCATGCGCCAGATCCCGGTGACGAAGTCGCGCGCGTACTGGCGCTGCCAGCGGAACGGCGGGTGCACGACGACGGTGCTCGCGCCGAGCTTCTCGGCCGCCGCCCGGGCGCGCTGCAGCTTGACCCAGGGGTCGGTCGACCAGACCCGCTGGGTGATGAGCAGGCAGGGGGCGTGGACGGCCAGGATCGGGATGCGGTGGTAGTCGCTGAGTCTGCGCAGCGCCTCGATGTCCTGGCTGACCGGGTCGGTCCACACCATGACCTCGACTCCGTCGTACCCGAGGCGCGCGGCGATCTCGAAGGCCGTCGCCGTGGACTCCGGGTAGACCGAGGCCGTGGACAGCGCGACCTTCGCATCCGGGATGCACACTGGCTCCGCCATGGGGGACAGGTTACGGGGTGCGGTGGGCTGGGGGCCGGGTGCCTGTTCGCCGTTGTGGTGTTCGCCACGGGCGGGTGCGGGTGATGTGTGGTTGCTCGCGCCCCGCGACGGAGTCGCTGATGTCACAGCCCCGCGCCCCTGAAAGGCATCTACACGGAGCCCATGTGATCGAGGCGACGCAGGATGACGCCCTCCCTCAGGGCCCAGGGGCATATCTCCAGGCTCTCCACGCCGAACAGGTCCATCGCGCCCTCGGCCACCAGGGCGCCCGCGAGGAGCTGGCCGGCTCGGCCCTCGCTCACGCCCGGGAGTTCGGCCCGCTGGGCCGCCGACATGCCCGCCAGCTGCGGTACCCACGCCTCCAGGGACTCTCGTTTGAGTTCGCGTTGGACGTAGAGGCCTTCCGTGGAACGGGCCGCGCCGGCGATGCGGGCCAGTTGCTTGAAGGTCTTCGAGGTGGCGACCACGTGGTCGGGGGCGCCGAAGCGGCTGAACTCGCCCACCGTGCGGGCGATCTGGGCGCGGACGTGGCGGCGCAGGGAGCGTATGGACTCGGCGTCCGGGGGGTCGCCGGGGAGCCAGCCCGCGGTGAGGCGGCCGGCGCCGAGGGGGAGGGAGACGGCCGCGTCGGGTTCCTCGTCGATGCCGTAGGCGATCTCCAGGGAGCCGCCGCCGATGTCCAGGACGAGCAGCTTTCCCGCGGACCAGCCGAACCAGCGGCGGACCGCGAGGAAGGTGAGGCGGGCCTCCTCCTCGCCGGTGAGGACCTGCAGCTCGACACCGGTCTCGGCCTGCACGCGCGCGAGGACGTCATCGGCGTTGCTGGCCTCGCGCACCGCGGAGGTCGCGAAGGGCAGGAAGTTCTCCACGCCCTTGTCCTCGGCGGCCTGCAGACAGCCCTGGACGACGTCGATCAGTTTCTCGACGCCCGCGGGGCCGATCGCTCCGCTGTCGTCGAGGAGTTGGGCGAGGCGCAGTTCCGCCTTGTGCGAGTGCGCGGGCAGCGGGCACGCGCCGGGGTGCGCGTCCACCACCAGCAGGTGCACCGTGTTCGATCCCACGTCGAGGACACCGAGTCTCATGTACGGAACGCTACTGCCACCTGGGCGGTCCTCCGTATTCCATGGGGCTGCGGGGGCCGTACGCTGGTCCTGTGCCAAAGACGAAAAGGGCGAAGGACGACAAGTCCGCCAAGGGTTCTTCACAGGTGAGGCCGGCGAAGAAGGCCAAGCTGCCGAAGCAGCTCCGGGAGGCCGACGAGAAGGGCCTCGACTTCCCGCGCGCGTGGGTGGAGTTCCCTGATCCGGCGGACGACGAGCAGGTCTTCCGGTGCGATCTGACATGGCTGACCTCTCGCTGGAACTGCGTCTTCGGCAGCGGCTGCCAGGGCATCCAGGCCGGCCGCGCGGACGACGGGTGCTGCACGTTGGGTGCCCACTTCTCCGACGAGGACGACGAGAAGCGCGTCGCCGAACATGTGGCGAGGCTCACCCCGGACATCTGGCAGCACCGCGACGAGGGGCTGCGGGGCGGCTGGGTCTCCGAGGACGAGGACGGCGACCGGCAGACCCGCCCCTTCCAGGGCTCCTGCATCTTCCAGAACCGCCCCGGGTTCGCGGGCGGCGCGGGCTGCTCGCTGCACATCCTGGCCCTGCGGGAGGGCCGCGAGCCGCTGGAGACCAAGCCGGACGTGTGCTGGCAGCTGCCGATCCGGCGGACCTACGACTGGATCGACCGGCCCGACGACACGCGGGTGCTGCAGGTGTCGATCGGTGAGTACGACCGCCGGGGCTGGGGTCCGGGCGGCCATGACCTGCACTGGTGGTGCACGTCGGCGACCTCGGCGCACGGCGCGGGCGATCCCGTGTACGTGTCCTACCGGGCGGAGCTGACCGAGCTGATGGGCAAGGCCGGCTACGACCGTCTGGTGGAGCTGTGCGAGCAGCGGCTGGCCTCGCAGCTGCCGTTGCTGGCGCCCCATCCCGCCGATCCCGTCGCCTGAGACCTGGGTCTACGACACGGTCGGGTTCGGCGTGCCGCTGTCGGGCGGTGGCGTCGGGCCGCCCGGGTCGGACGGGGTGGAGCCGGTGGGTGTCGGGGTCGGGTCGGGGGACGAGGGCGGGTCGCTCGGCGGGGGGTCGGAGGGTGCCGTGCTCGTCGGGGTCGGATCGGGGTCTGCCGGGGGCGGACTGCTGGGGCTGCCGTGGCCGGGGCCGGGCGCGGTGCCGTAGCCGCCGATGGAGACGACGGCGCCGGCCGGTGCGATCGCCACGCGCGCGCTCCAGGTGCCGGACGGCTCGCGCAGATGGTCGACGTACACCTTGATCGTCAACGTCTGGCCCGGTGCGAGGGTTCCCGAGGACTGGCTCAGGTAGAGCCAGGCGGAGCTCGTGCTCGCTGACCAGCGCACCGGCGTGGAACCGGTCGCTGCGAGGGTGATGAGGGTGGTGTCTCCGTCGTTGACCGCCGACACGTCGAGGTGGCCCGCGTCCTTGCGGCCGGCGCCGACGACGCTGATGACCTCCACGGAGACTTCGGGCTTGGCGTGCTTGCGGAAGCGGCCGTCGGGTCTGGTGCTGGCGTTCCCGGCGTTCTCGTAGCCGGAGCCGGCCGCCTCGCCGTCGAGGGTGCCGGGGCCGTGCGCCTCGCTGGCGGTGGCGGAGCGGCCGTCGGCGCCCTCGGCATCGGGTGCGCCCCGGTAGGCGGCCCACAGGGCGAGCACCGGGGCGGCGACGACGGTGGCCACGACGGTCGTGGTGACGGCACGCGCGCGCAGCCGGTCGCGGCGGGCGGCGCGGTCCTTGGGGTCCATGGGGAAGCCGCGCCGGTCGAAGCGCGGTACGGCGGCGCCACGCGCGCGTGCGTGGTGCGCGAACGTCATCCGCAGCTCCGCGCGCGGGGCCTCCAGGACGGGCAGCTCGGCCGGGGTGACCGTCGCGCCGGGCCAGCGGCCCGGGATCGCCCGCTCGGCTCCGCGACGGCAGCGCGGGCAGTCGTCGACGTGCCGGACGAGTTCCTTGCGCAGGGCGGAACTGAGCACGAGCTGCTCGTCGCCGGTGAGCCGGGCGACGCCGGGGCAGCCGCCGCTCTCCACGACGGCGAGGGCCGCGCGGGTGCGCTCCACCTCGCAGGCGGCGGCGGCCAGCAGTTCGCGGGCGGCCGCGAGGTCCATGCCGATGACGGCGGCGACCTCATGGGCGGTGAGGTGGTGGCGCACCGCGAGTTCCAGCGCCTCGCGCTGCTCCGGGGTGGTGCCGGCGGCCTCCGGCCAGGCGAGCAGGGCGAGTTCACGCCGGCGCTCCTCCTGGACCTCCTCGGCGACGGGTGGTTGCTGCTGCTCGGCGGCCGAGCGGCCCGCCGCGTGCGTGCCCTGACGTTTCTGCTTGGCCTCGGCCAGCTTGCGCAGACACGCCCAGCGGGCCAGCGCGTACAGCCACGCCCGGCGGTCCGCGGCCGACTGCGGGCCGCGGCGCTTCTCGGCGAGCGCGAGGACGTCGCCGACGGCCTCGGTCGCGGTGTCGTGGTCGCACAGCACGGACAGGCAGTAGGTGAACAGCCCGTCCAGATACGGCTCGTAGCGCACGGGCGGCCGCTGCGCCAACGCGCGCGCCGCGGCACGGTCACGCGCCTCCCTGCGTGCCCGGTGTGCGCCGGTGATGCGGGTCGAGGTCTCCGGAGTGCTGCTCATCATCCGTGGACCGTAGGGCGCGAAGCGCGGGACCTTCTGCCCCCTTGAACACATTTACTCCGTACGGGTGAAACGATCCCTCAATCGGGGACAGAAACGGTTCGTTCCGCGTCCGGTCCGGGGCGCGGCGGATGGGGTTGGGCCCGGGGTGGGGGCTCGCCGGCGCGGTCGGCCGAGCGGTTCAGCCCGACGCAGGCGCCCCTCGACGCGCGGTCGGCCAAGCGATTCAGCCCGGCGCGGGGCTCCTCGGCACGGTTCGTGGCACCGGTGTCCTCGCGGTCGGCGGCTGCTTCGCCGGTGGGCGGGTCCTCAATGTCAGTGGCGGCGGTTACGGTTCTCGACATGGCTGCCCGTACCAAGACCACCAAGGACCGCCCGTCCTACCGCTGCACCGAGTGCGGCTGGCAGACGGCCAAGTGGCTCGGTCGCTGCCCCGAGTGCCAGGCGTGGGGGACGATCGAGGAATACGGCGCGCCCGCGGTCCGTACGACGGCACCGGGGCGCGTGACCACCTCCGCGCTGCCCATCGGCCAGGTCGACGGCCGCCAGGCCACGGCCCGCTCCACCGGCGTGCCCGAGCTGGACCGGGTGCTCGGCGGCGGTCTGGTGCCCGGCGCGGTGGTGCTGCTAGCGGGCGAACCCGGTGTGGGCAAGTCCACGCTCCTGCTGGACGTGGCGGCCAAGTCGGCGAGCGACGAGCACCGCACCCTCTACGTCACCGGTGAGGAGTCGGCGAGCCAGGTCCGGCTGCGCGCCGACCGCATCAAGGCCATCCACGACGATCTGTATCTCGCCGCCGAGACCGATCTGGCCGCCGTGCTCGGCCACTTGGACGCGGTGAAGCCCTCCCTGCTCATCCTCGACTCCGTGCAGACCGTCGCCTCCCCCGAGATCGACGGCGCCCCCGGCGGCATGGCGCAGGTGCGCGAGGTCGCCGGCGCGCTCATCCGCGCGTCCAAGGAGCGGGGCATGTCCACCCTCCTTGTGGGCCATGTCACCAAGGACGGCGCCATCGCCGGCCCCCGGCTGCTGGAGCACCTCGTGGACGTCGTCCTGAACTTCGAGGGCGACCGGCACGCGCGCCTGCGCCTGGTGCGGGGCGTCAAGAACCGGTACGGCACCACGGACGAGGTCGGCTGCTTCGAGCTGCACGACGAGGGCATCACGGGCCTCGCCGACCCGAGCGGACTTTTCCTGACACGACGTGACGAACCGGTCCCGGGCACCTGTCTGACGGTCACCCTGGAGGGCCGCCGCCCCCTGGTCGCCGAGGTCCAGGCACTCACCGTCGACTCGCAGATCCCCTCCCCCCGCCGCACCACCTCCGGCCTGGAGACCTCGCGTGTCTCGATGATGCTGGCCGTCCTGGAGCAGCGGGGCCGGATCAGCGCGCTCGGCAAGCGGGACATCTACTCCGCGACGGTCGGCGGTGTGAAGTTGTCCGAGCCCGCCGCCGACCTCGCGATCGCCCTCGCGCTGGCCTCCGCGGCCAGTGACACCCCGCTGCCGAAGAACCTCGTCGCGATCGGCGAGGTGGGCCTCGCGGGCGAGGTCAGACGGGTCACGGGCGTCCAGCGCCGGCTCGCCGAGGCGCACCGTCTGGGCTTCACGCACGCCCTGGTGCCGGGCGATCCGGGCAAGATCCCCACGGGCATGAAGGTCCTGGAAGTGGCGGACATAGGGGACGCTCTGAGGGTCCTTCCCCGCTCTCGTCGCCGAGAGGCCCCACGGGACGAGGAGGACCGCCGGTAGACTTTGCCCTGGTCTCGCCCGTCCGTACGAACAGAATGTGCGACACGGGGGCGCCCCAGAACCTGCGACCGGAGGAGTGCAGTGGCAGCCAACGACCGGGCGGCAGCTCCCGGAAAGTCCGGCGGGAGTTCCGGTGCCGATGGCCTGATGCGCGCCTCTCTGAGCGCCGTGGCTCCCGGCACGGCGATGCGTGACGGCCTGGAGCGCGTGCTTCGCGGGAACACCGGCGGACTCATCGTGCTGGGCTTCGACAAGACCGTCGAGGCCATGTGCACGGGCGGTTTCGTGCTGGACGTGGAGTTCACGGCCACGCGCCTGCGGGAGCTGTGCAAGCTGGACGGCGGCATCGTGATCTCCTCCGACCTGTCGAAGATCCTGCGGGCGGGCGTGCAGTTCGTGCCGGACGCGACGATCCCGACGGAGGAGACCGGAACGCGGCACCGCACGGCGGACCGGATCTCCAAGCAGGTCGGCTTCCCCGTGGTCTCCGTCTCCCAGTCGATGCGGCTGATCGCGCTGTACGTCGACGGGCAGCGCCGCGTCCTGGAGGACTCCGCGGCGATCCTGTCCCGCGCCAACCAGGCGCTCGCGACCCTGGAGCGCTACAAGCTCCGGCTGGACGAGGTGGCGGGCACGCTCTCGGCGCTGGAGATCGAGGACCTGGTGACGGTCCGCGATGTCTCCGCCGTCGCCCAGCGTCTGGAGATGGTCCGCCGCATCGCCACCGAAATCGCCGAATACGTGGTCGAACTGGGCACCGACGGCCGTCTCCTCGCCCTCCAGCTGGACGAGTTGATCGCCGGCGTGGAGCCCGAGCGCGAGCTGGTCGTGCGCGACTACGTCCCCGAGCCCACCGCGAAGCGCTCCCGCACGGTCGACGAGGCGCTGTACGAGCTCGACGCCCTCAGCCACGCCGAGCTGCTCGAACTGACCACGGTGGCAAAGGCGTTGGGCTACACCGGCTCACCGGAGGCGCTGGACTCGGCGGTCTCCCCGCGCGGCTTCCGCCTGCTCGCCAAGGTCCCCCGCCTGCCCGGCGCCATCATCGACCGGCTGGTGGAACACTTCGGCGGCCTCCAGAAGCTCCTCGCGGCAAGCGTCGACGACCTCCAGACCGTGGACGGCGTGGGCGAGGCCCGGGCCCGCAGCGTCCGCGAGGGCCTGTCCCGCCTGGCGGAGAGCTCGATCCTGGAACGGTACGTATAGCCGCAGGCCCGCCGGCGCCACCTCCCACTGACGGACGCCACCCGGCCGACGCGGTGGGTTCAGCGGGACCGTCATCCTCCCGGATACCGTGCGGCCGGGCCCGGTCTCAGTCGTCGTTCAGGACGAAGGACGTCTGCTGTTTGCCGTACCCGGCGGCCGTCAGTTCCACCAGGTACGTGCCCGCCCCGGCCGAACCCGCGGGCGGGGTCGCGCAGTTGGGGGCGCTCGGCTTGCGGTCCCACTTGACGGTGTACGTGATGCTGCTGCCGGCCGGTGCCCGGAAGAGCAGGCTGCCGGAGGTCTTCGGGCAGTCGGCGGAGGACCAGTAGTCGTCGCTGCTGTCCGACTGCGAGATCGTCAACACCGCGCTCTTCGGCCCGAGATCCACCTTGCAGTCCTGCCCGGAGACGTTCTTCGCGGTCAGCAGGAGGGTGGGCGTGTCACCGGGGCCGTAGGTGTTGTGCAGGCTGCGCACGCTCAACCGGACCGCGCTCGCCGTGCAGTTGGGCAGCGTGGAGCCAGCCGGAATCGTGTCTGCCTGGCTCACCCCGGCCCCGGTACCCGAGCCGCCGGCACCGCCGCCGGACCCCTCCGTACCACCGGAACCACCGGCACCGCCCGACGACCCGGCACCGGACCCGCCGTCCGAGCCCGAGCCCGATCCCGAACTCCCACCGGAGCCCGACCCGCCGGATCCCGTGCCGCCCGAGTCGTCACGCCCGCCGGGCGCCTGACTGATCGCGGGACCCGAACTCGACGGCCCCGCCGTGATGGTGGGCGCGGGCGTCCTGCCCTTCGAGCCGTCGTCCTTCTTGCCGCCTCCGCCGCCCGACGTCACGATCCAGGTGATCAGCAGCGCCAACAGGGCGAGAACGGACAGCAGTACGACCCTCCGGCGCCAGTAGATGGTGGAGGGAAGCGGCCCGACAGGATTGCGCAGAGATCCCACGGCGCAAACTGTACGAGAGATCGCTGCGTTCGCTTGCCCCACCCGCCGCCACTACGTCAACTTTTCCGGATCATCATCCCGGAATCGGCGACCCACCCACCGGCGCCGGGCAAAGCCGCCCATCCGTGGCGGGCCGTGGCAGGATCAGAAGGCCATGACTGCGCTCACGAACACCCCCGAGACCCAAGCCCCCCACACCGCACTGCACTCCCCCGTCATCGACTGGTTCGACGAACACGCCCGCGACCTGCCGTGGCGCCGCCCGGAGGCCGGCCCCTGGGGCGTGATGGTCAGCGAGTTCATGCTGCAGCAGACCCCGGTCAGCCGCGTCCTGCCGGTCTACGAGCAGTGGCTGGCCCGCTGGCCGCGCCCCGCCGACCTGGCCCAGGAGGCCCCCGGCGAGGCCGTCCGCGCCTGGGGCCGGCTCGGCTACCCGCGCCGCGCCCTGCGTCTGCACGGCGCCGCGGTCGCCATAACGGAACGGCACGGCGGCGACGTACCCACCGATCACGCGCAGCTGCTCGCGCTGCCCGGCATCGGCGAGTACACGGCCGCGGCCGTCGCCTCCTTCGCGTACGGGCAGCGGCACGCGGTCCTCGACACCAACGTCCGCCGGGTCTTCGCGCGCGCCGTCACCGGCGTCCAGTACCCGCCGAACGCCACCACCGCCGCCGAACGCAAGCTCGCCCGCGCCCTGTTGCCCGAGGACGAGCGCGTCGCCTCGCGCTGGGCCGCCGCCTCCATGGAACTCGGCGCGCTGGTGTGCACCGCGAAGAACGAGTCCTGTCACCGCTGCCCGATCGCCGCGCTGTGCGCCTGGCGGCTCGCGGGCAAGCCGGAGCACGAGGGACCGGCGCGCAAGGGGCAGACGTACGCCGGTACCGACCGTCAGGTGCGCGGCAAGCTGCTCGCGGTGCTGCGCGAGGCGCACGCGCCCGTCCCGCAGGCGGTGCTGGACCGGGTGTGGCACGAGCCGGTGCAGCGGGCGCGGGCGCTGGACGGGCTCGTCGCGGACGGACTCGTGGAGCCCCTTCCCGGGGGTTCGTATCGGCTGCCGTTGACGTAACCCGCCGTAACCTCACAGGCACCGCAGCGCCAAATCGCCCCATAGCGGCGCCAACTGGTGCGCTCCTTTACCCCGTTCCCATGTTCGTTACACAACCGACGTACAGCTGATTGCCAGCCGAGGGCTGGCTCGGACAGCGCCGTGACAACGCCTCCGTAGCTTCATTCCCACGAAGGACACCGCCGGCGAGGGGCCGCGCGGTAACGGGGATTCAGGAGGCGGTTCGACATGGCGCAGGGCGAGGTGCTCGAGTTCGAGGAGTACGTCCGCACCCGGCAGGACGCGCTGCTGCGCAGTGCCCGCCGGCTGGTCCCGGACCCGACGGACGCCCAGGACCTCCTCCAGACGGCGCTGGTGCGGACGTACGGCCGCTGGGAGGGCATCGCGGACAAGCGGCTCGCGGACGCCTATCTGCGCCGGGTGATGATCAACACCCGTACGGAGTGGTGGCGGGCGCGCAAGCTGGAGGAGGTCCCGACCGAGCAGCTGCCGGACGCGTCCGTCGACGACGCCACGGAGCAGCACGCGGACCGGGCGCTTCTTATGGACATCATGAAAGTTCTCGCTCCGAAACAGCGCAGTGTTGTCGTACTGCGACACTGGGAGCAGATGTCCACGGAGGAGACGGCCGCCGCCCTCGGCATGTCGGCCGGAACGGTCAAGAGCACGCTGCACCGGGCGCTCGCCCGGCTCCGCGAGGAGCTGGAGAGCCGTGACCTGGACGCACGCGCGCTGGAGGATGAGGAGCGGGAGCGTTGCACGGCGGCCTGACCGGCACGGGGCGGTCCACCCCGGACCGGGCGAACCTGCAGGCGGCGTTCACGGCGGTGACCGTGCTCGCCGCCCTCGGCCTTTTCGCCTCCGGCTGCGCCACCGGCGGCACCGGCGCGCGTGACGAGGGCCCGGCGCACGCCGACTCGGTGGCCGGCGCCGCGGCCACGCCCACCCCCTCCCCCGCTCAGACCACGCGCGTGGACGCGGTCAAGCTGGTCAAGGACGATCCGCAGGTCTCGGCGGAGGTCAAGCGCGAGCTGAAGCCGTGCGTGGCCGACGAGTACCCGGTCGACGTGTCGTACGGGGAACTGACCGGCGGCCCGTCGGACGACGTCGTGGTGAATGTGCTGACCTGCGGGGACGCTGTCGGAGTCGGCTCATATGTGTATCGCGAGCAGGACGGTCGGTACGAGAATGTGTTCCAGGCCGAGGAACCTCCGGTCTACGCGGAGATAGACCGCGGCGACCTGGTGGTGACCAAACAGGTGTACGAGAAGGGTGACCCGGTGTCGAGTCCGTCCGGCGAGAACGTGATCACGTACCGCTGGGCCGCGGGCCGCTTCACCGAGGAGTACCGCACGCACAACGACTACAGCAACGCCGTCGGGAGCGGCGCCTCGCCGTCGAAGTGACGCTCGTGAACCGTTCGGCCCGCTCGCAGCGATCCACCAGCAGTACGTACGCCACGACCGACACGAGAACTGAGAGCACCGGGATGGCAGACCAGACCCACGTCCTGTTCGTCGAGGACGACGACGTCATCCGCGAGGCCACCCAGCTCGCCCTCGAGCGGGACGGTTTCGCGGTCACCGCGATGCCCGACGGCCTGTCGGGCCTGGAGGCGTTCCGGGCGGACCGGCCCGACATCGCGCTGCTCGACGTCATGGTGCCCGGCCTCGACGGCGTCAGCCTGTGCCGCCGTATCCGCGACGAGTCGACCGTGCCGGTGATCATGCTGTCGGCGCGGGCCGACTCCATCGACGTGGTCCTGGGCCTGGAGGCGGGCGCCGACGACTACGTGACCAAGCCCTTCGACGGAGCGGTCCTGGTCGCGCGGATCCGCGCGGTGCTGCGGCGCTTCGGGCACGCCGGCGGCGGGGACAAGGGCGACGACCACGCCCCCGAGGTCTCCGGCGGGGTGCTGACCTTCGGCGAACTGGAGATCGACACCGAGGGCATGGAGGTGCGCCGGGCCGGGCAGCCGGTGGGGCTGACCCCGACCGAGATGCGGCTGCTGCTGGAGTTCTCCTCCGCGCCGGGCACGGTCCTGTCGCGCGACAAGCTGCTGGAGCGGGTGTGGGACTACGGCTGGGGCGGGGACACGCGGGTGGTGGACGTCCATGTGCAGCGGTTGCGTACGAAGATCGGCCAGGACCGGATCGAGACGGTCCGCGGCTTCGGCTACAAGTTGAAGGCCTGAGCGGGGACGTCGAGGACATGCGGGGGATCTTCCGGAACCCGGGGACGGGCCACGACACGGGCGGCGTCCGTACGGGGCTGCGCTGGAACCTCAGTACCGGGCTGCGCTGGAAACTTAGCGCGGCCATCGCGCTGGTCGGGGCGCTGGTCGCGATCGTGCTGAGCCTGGTCGTGCACAACGCGGCCCGGGTCTCGATGCTGGACAACGCGCGCGACCTCGCGGACGAGCGGCTCCAGATCGCCCAGCGCAGCTACGAGCTGTCCGGCCGGGTGAACTTCCCCAACGTCCAGCAGGACGCCCCGGACCTGCCGTCGCCGCTGCGGGAGAAGGTCGAGCAGGGGCGCCGGGCGACCTATGTCACCGACCGGCGCAACGGAGTTCCGGACATCTGGGCGGCCGTGCCGGTCAAGGGCGGGCATGTGCTGTCGCTGCACACCGGGTGGACCGACCGCAGCACGGACATCCTCAACGACCTCGACCAGGCCCTGGTCATCGGCTCCATCGCGGTCGTCCTCGGCGGCAGCGCGCTCGGCGTGCTCATCGGCGGACAGCTCTCACGGCGGCTGCGCAAGGCGGCGGCCGCGGCCAACCAGGTCGCCAGGGGTGAGCCGGACGTGCGGGTGCGGGACGCGATCGGCGGGGTCGTACGGGACGAGACCGACGACCTCGCGAGCGCGGTGGACGCCATGGCGGACGCGTTGCAGCAGCGGCTGGAGGCGGAGCGCCGGGTGACCGCCGACATCGCGCACGAGCTGCGCACACCGGTGACGGGGCTGCTCACCGCCGCCGAACTCCTCCCGCCGGGCCGTCCGACCGAGCTGGTCCTGGACCGGGCGAAGGCCATGCGCACGCTCGTCGAGGACGTCCTGGAGGTGGCCCGGCTCGACGGGGCCTCCGAGCGGGCCGAGCTGCAGGATCTGATGCTCGGCGAGTTCGTCGCCCGGCGGGTGGCGGCCAAGGACCCGGACGTCGAGGTGCGGGTGGTGCACGAGTCGATGGTCACGACCGACCCGCGCCGACTGGAGCGGGTCCTGTTCAACCTGCTCGCCAACGCCGCCCGGCACGGCAAGCCGCCCATCCAGGTCACCGTCGAGGGCCGTGTCATCCGCGTCCGCGACCACGGGCCCGGTTTCCCCGCCGACCTGCTCGCCGACGGCCCGAGCCGCTTCCGCACGGGCAGCGCCGACCGCGCCGGGCACGGCCACGGCCTTGGGCTGACCATCGCGGCGGGCCAGGCCCGGGTCCTGGGCGCCCGTCTGACCTTCCGCAACGTCCGCCCGGCGGGCGCCCCGGCCCACGTCCCGGCGGAGGGCGCGGTAGCGGTCCTCTGGCTCCCCGAACACGCCCCGACGAACACGGGCAGCTATCCGCTGCTGCCGTAGGTCAGGGCTCCGCCCCGATCTGCGCCGCCCGCCCTCTCACGTCCCGGCGACCAACAGCTCCTCCCCCCGTGACGGCCGTACCCCGTCCGTCCGGTCCCGGAAGTACCGCTTCTCCAGATCCTCCGCCGACACGTGCCGGGTCTCCCGGAAGCCTGCCTCGCGGGCCAGGGCGAGGATCTGTTCGGGCCTGCAGAAGGTGAGGGCCGGGGTGCCGGCCGCCCCGGGCCCCCTCCATCGCCACCCGGAGCTGCGCCTGCTGCCAGCTCCGGATCGGACCAGTCCCGATCCATGGCGTCCTTGGCCGGCCGCAGCTGGCGCAGTGTGTCCATGAACCCGATGGTGGCACGCGGCACTGACAACGGCCCCCGTGGCCGCGGGCATGAGGAAGGCCCCCGGGGCGGACACCATCCGGGGGCCTTCGGCTCACTGTCGGGTCAGACGGCCTCGACGACCGGCGGCTGCACCGGGGCGCCCTCGTCCCTACCCTCCGGCTTCGGTCCCGCTCCCCGCAGCGCGACCTCCTTCACGAACACCGCCGCGACGAGGGCGACGACGGCCACCACGGAGCCGAGCAGGAACGCCCAGTGGGTGCCCGCGGACACCGCGTGCTGGTACGCCTCGCGGGCCACCGCCGGCAGCTTCGCCAGGCTCTTCGCGTCCAGCGACGCCGACTTCTCGGTGATCTTCGCGCCCACCGAGCCGGCCCGCTCGGCCATCACGTGCTGGACCCGGTTGTTGAACAGCGCGCCCATGATCGCGACGCCGAAGGAGGAGCCGAGGGTCCGGAACAGGGTCGTCGAGGAGGACGCCACGCCCATGTCCTTCATCTCGACGCTGTTCTGCGCGACCAGCATGGTGACCTGCATCAGGCAGCCCATGCCCAGACCGACGACCGCCATGAACACACCAGAGGTGAACCGCGAGGTGCCGGTGCCCATGGTGGACAGCAGGTACAGACCGACGATCATCAGGGCGCTGCCGACGATCGGGAAGATCTTGTAGCGGCCGGTGTTGGTGGTCACGCGCCCGGCCACCATGGAGGTGACCAGCATCGCGCCGAGCATCGGCAGCAGGAGCAGACCGGAGTTGGTCGCCGAGGCTCCCTGCACCGACTGCTGGTACAGCGGCAGGTACAGCGTCGCGCCGAACATCACGAAACCGGTGATGAAGCCGATGACCGACATCAGCGTGAAGTTGCGGCTGCGGAAGATGTGCAGCGGTACGACCGGCTCGGCGGCCTTGGTCTGCCAGAACACGAACCCGATCAGCGCGGCCACGCCGATGCCGATCAGCTCCATGATCCGCGCGGAGGTCCAGGAGTACTCCGAGCCGCCCCAGGTGGTGACGAGGACGATGGCGGTGATGCCGACCGTCAGCAGGACCACGCCGAGGTAGTCGATGCCGGCCTTGGACCGCTTCTTCGGCAGGTGCAGCACCGCGCTGATCAGACCGAGCGCGACCACGCCGAGCGGCAGGTTGATGTAGAACGCCCAGCGCCAGCCCCAGTTGTCGGTGATGGTGCCGCCGACCAGCGGTCCGCCGATCATCGCGATGGCCATGACGCCGGCCATCATGCCCTGGTACTTGCCCCGCTCCCGCGGCGGGATCAGGTCACCGATGATCGCCATGACGCCGACCATCAGACCGCCGGCGCCGAGACCCTGCACGGCCCGGAAGCCGATGAGCTCGCCCATGTTCTGGGCCATGCCGCTGAGCGCGGAGCCGATCAGGAAGATCACGATCGAGGTCATGAACGTGGTCTTGCGCCCGAACATGTCACCGAGCTTGCCCCAGACCGGGGTCGCCGCCGCGGTGGCCAGCGTGTACGCCGTCACCACCCACGACAGGTGCTCCAGGCCGCCGAGTTCGCCCACGATCGTCGGCATCGCGGTGCCGACGATCATGTTGTCGAGCATCGCCAGCATCATCGTGATCATGAGCGCGAGCAGCACCACGCGCACGCTCTTCGGCTGTTTGTCCGGCTTGGCCTCGACTGTCTCTGTGTCCGCCATCATGCCCACTCCCCTACACCTGCCTGCGGCACTTCCCCCCGACCGGCCACTTACTTGCCGCCCGGCTAGTTGACTACACTGATGAAGGTAGACCCGTAACTAGCCGGGCGTCAAGTAAGTTTACTAGTCGGGCGGCAAGTAAGGCAGCAGGGGGCGTGAGGAGCGCGACAATGGGCGGCACGATGGACGGCACCAAGCGGCAGCGCCGCGGAGACACTCGCCAGCGCATCCAGGACGTGGCGCTCGAACTCTTCGCCGAACAGGGCTACGAGAAGACCTCGCTGCGCGAGATCGCCGAGCGCCTGGACGTCACCAAGGCGGCGCTGTACTACCACTTCAAGACGAAGGAAGAGATCCTCGTCAGCATCTTCGAGGACCTCTCCCAGCCCATCGAGGACCTGATCGAGTGGGGCAAGGGAGAGCCCCACACGCTGGAGACCAAGCGGGAGATCGTCCGCCGGTATCACGAGGCGCTGTCCGAGGCCCGCCCGCTCTTCCGCTTCATGCAGGAGAACCAGGCGGCGGTGAAGGAACTGCGCATCGGCGAGACGTTCCGCCACCGCATGATGGGCATGCGGGACATCCTCATCGACCCGGACGCCACCCTCGTGGACCAGGTCCGCTGCGTCAGCGCGGTCTTCACGATGCACGCCGGCATGTTCGCGCTCAACGACCTGCCGGGCACCGACGAGGAGAAGAACCAGGCGGTCCTGGAGGTCGCGTGGGACCTGGTGGCCCAGGCCCACGCGGGCATGCAGACAGCGGTGGAGGCCTCTTAGAGACGCCTTCCCAGGGCCCTCGGGTGCCCTCAGAGGCTGAGCCCCTGGGCGCGCAGGAACGCCACCGGGTCGATCGCCGAACCGTAGTTGGCGGTCCTGCGGATCTCGAAGTGCAGGTGCGGGCCGGTGGAGTTGCCGGTGCTGCCGGACAGGGCTATGTGCTGGCCGGTGCGGACGATCTGGCCGACCCTGACGTCGATGCGGGACAGGTGGGCGTACTGCGAGTAGGTGCCGTTGCCGTGCTTGATCACGATGGCGTTGCCGTACGCGGGTCCGTCACCGGCGCCGTTGCCGCCGGCCTTGACCACGGTGCCGCCGTGCGCGGCGACGACTTCGGTGCCGCTGGGGACGGCGAAGTCCTGCCCGCTGTGGGTGTGCTGCCACATGGTGCCGGCCTGGGCGAACTTCGCGGAGAGCGTGTACTTGCGCACCGGGTGGACCCAGGAGGCGGCCTTCTTCGCGGCGGCGGCCTTCTTGGCCGCGGCGGCCTTGGCCTTGGCGATGGCGGCGGCCTTCTGCTTGGCCGCGGCCTTGGCGGCGGCGGCCTCGGCTGCCTTGGCGGCCTTGGCCTGCGCGGCGGCCTGGGCCTGGACGGCACTCGCGGCACTGGAGGCGGCCGTGGTGTCGGCCGCGACCGCGACTCCGGCCCCCAGGACGACCGACGCCCCGAGGCCGGCGGCCAGGACGGCCGCGCGGGTGCGCAGCGGGGACGTACGGGAAGAACGGAACGGGACACGCAGGGACATCGAAACCTCGGGGGGTCGGCGACAGAGAAAACCACCCGGCGCACGACGTCCGCCGGATGGGCCATCCCTTGGTAACCCGGACCCCCAGAAAGCCCAAAACAGGGCATCTACGGCGTTCTCTAGTAATGGCCGGCGGAAATCCCATTCCGTCCCGGCATGAAAGCGGCTACATCCCACTATCAGCCCTAGTAACGGACAAATCGCCTGTGCCTCATGTCACCGGCCGCCACCAGAAGGCCCGACGGAAAACCTCGCCTCATGTGACGCACGTCTCTGGCCACTTACCAGCCAGTAACCCTACGGTTCCCCTCGCGCCACCCTCGCCCTCGAACATGCACAGGACAACGACATACGGACGCGAGAGGACCCCCCATGACACGACGACGCCCCTGGGCGCGCCGCACCGCCGTCATCGCAGTCTCCGCCTCGGCCCTGGTGGCGCTGGCCGCTCCCGCCAACGCGGCGACGAGCACCACGCAGGTCGACTACGCCACCTGGCAGAAGGACTGCCAGACCGTGATGGACCAGGCACTGCCCTACATCCAGCAGCGCGTCGCAGCCGCGTCCGGCGAGAAGCAGGCGATCGTCTTCGACGTCGACAACACCACGCTGGAGACCGACTTCGGCTTCAGCTACCCGCAGCCGGCCAACAAGCCGGTCCTGAACGTCGCGAAGTACGCCCAGGAGCACGGCGTCTCCCTGTTCTTCGTCACGGCCCGCCCCGGCATCATCGCCGCGCCCACGGAGTACAACCTCGAGTACGACGGCTACCAGGTCTCCGGCCTCTACGTCCGCGGCTTCCTCGACCTCTTCAAGGACGTCGCCGCCTACAAGACCGCCCAGCGCGTCGACATCGAGAACAAGGGCTACGACATCATCGCCAACATCGGCAACAGCGCCACCGACCTCTCGGGCGGCCACGCCGACAAGACCTTCAAACTCCCGGACTACGACGGCCAGTTGTCGTAGCCGCGGGGAGGCATGACGAACAGGCATGACGAAGGGGCCGGTGCCCGAAGGCACCGGCCCCTCTTGGCGTCGCCGTGAGGCTTACGCCTCCTTGCTCAGGTTCGGACCGGCTCCGCCGGCCGCCTGCTCGATCGGCGGGACGTCCGGCAGGGCCGACTTCTCCTCGCCGCGGAAGGTGAAGGTCTTGGTCTCGCCCTCGCCCTCCGTGTCCACGACCACGATGTGACCGGGGCGCAGCTCGCCGAAGAGGATCTTCTCCGAGAGGGTGTCCTCGATCTCGCGCTGGATGGTGCGGCGCAGCGGCCGGGCACCCAGCACGGGGTCGTAACCCTTCTGGGAGAGCAGCTCCTTGGCGGACTGGGAGAGCTCGATGCCCATGTCCCGGTCCTTGAGGCGCTCGTCCACCTTGCTGATCATCAGGTCGACGATCGCGAGGATGTCGGTCTGGGTCAGCTGCGGGAAGACGACCACGTCGTCGACGCGGTTGAGGAACTCGGGCCGGAAGTGCTGCTTGAGCTCGTCCTGGACCTTGTTCTTCATGCGCTCGTAGTTGGTCTTCGTGTCACCCGAGGCCGCGAAGCCCAGGTTGAAGCCCTTGGAGATGTCCCGGGTGCCGAGGTTGGTCGTCATGATGATGACCGTGTTCTTGAAGTCCACGACCCGGCCCTGGGAGTCGGTCAGACGACCGTCCTCCAGGATCTGCAGCAGCGAGTTGAAGATGTCCGGGTGGGCCTTCTCGACCTCGTCGAAGAGGACGACGGAGAACGGCTTGCGGCGGACCTTCTCGGTCAGCTGGCCGCCCTCTTCGTAACCCACGTAGCCGGGGGGCGAACCGAAGAGACGCGACACCGTGTGCTTCTCGCTGAACTCCGACATGTCGAGGGAGATCAGCGCGTCCTCGTCACCGAAGAGGAACTCGGCGAGCGCCTTGGACAGCTCGGTCTTACCGACACCGGACGGACCGGCGAAGATGAACGAACCACCGGGACGCTTCGGATCCTTCAGACCCGCGCGCGTACGACGGATCGCCTTCGACAGCGCCTTGACGGCGTCGACCTGGCCGATGACCCGCTTGTGGAGCTCGTCCTCCATGCGCAGCAGACGCGAGGACTCCTCCTCGGTCAGCTTGAAGACCGGGATGCCGGTAGCGGTCGCCAGGACCTCGGCGATCAGCTCGCCGTCGACCTCGGCGACGACGTCCATGTCGCCGGCCTTCCACTCCTTCTCCCGCTTGGCCTTGGCGGCCAGGAGCTGCTTCTCCTTGTCGCGCAGGGAGGCGGCCTTCTCGAAGTCCTGCGAGTCGATCGCGGACTCCTTGTCGCGGCGCACGCCCGCGATCTTCTCGTCGAACTCGCGCAGGTCCGGCGGAGCCGTCATCCGGCGGATGCGCATCCGGGAACCGGCCTCGTCGATCAGGTCGATCGCCTTGTCCGGCAGGAAGCGGTCCGAGATGTAGCGGTCGGCCAGGGTGGCCGCCTGGACCAGCGCCTCGTCCGTGATGGAGACGCGGTGGTGGGCCTCGTACCGGTCGCGCAGACCCTTGAGGATCTCGATCGTGTGCGGCAGGGACGGCTCGGCGACCTGGATGGGCTGGAAGCGGCGCTCCAGGGCCGCGTCCTTCTCCAGGTGCTTGCGGTACTCGTCCAGCGTGGTGGCGCCGATGGTCTGCAGCTCACCGCGGGCCAGCATCGGCTTCAGGATCGAAGCGGCGTCGATGGCGCCCTCGGCGGCACCCGCACCGACCAGCGTGTGCAGCTCGTCGATGAACAGGATGATGTCGCCGCGGGTGCGGATCTCCTTGAGCACCTTCTTCAGGCGCTCCTCGAAGTCACCGCGGTAGCGGGAGCCGGCGACCAGCGCGCCGAGGTCCAGGGTGTAGAGGTGCTTGTCCTTGAGGGTCTCGGGCACCTCGCCCTTGACGATGGCCTGGGCGAGGCCCTCGACGACGGCGGTCTTGCCGACGCCGGGCTCACCGATCAGGACCGGGTTGTTCTTGGTACGGCGGGACAGCACCTGCATGACCCGCTCGATCTCCTTCTCGCGCCCGATGACCGGGTCGAGCTTGGACTCACGAGCGGCCTGGGTGAGGTTCCGGCCGAACTGGTCGAGGACCAGGGACGTCGAGGGGGTGCCCTCGGCAGGCCCGCCGGCGGTGGCGGTCTCCTTGCCCTGGTAGCCGGAGAGCAGCTGGATGACCTGCTGCCGCACCCGGTTGAGATCAGCGCCCAGCTTGACCAGGACCTGGGCGGCGACGCCCTCGCCCTCACGGATCAGGCCGAGCAGGATGTGCTCCGTGCCGATGTAGTTGTGGCCCAGCTGAAGGGCCTCGCGGAGCGACAGCTCCAGGACCTTCTTGGCACGGGGGGTGAAGGGGATGTGCCCGGACGGGGCCTGCTGGCCCTGGCCGATGATCTCCTCCACCTGCTGGCGGACCGCCTCGAGCGAAATCCCGAGGCTCTCAAGGGCCTTGGCGGCGACACCCTCACCCTCGTGGATCAGGCCCAGGAGGATGTGCTCGGTGCCGATGTAGTTGTGGTTGAGCATCCGGGCTTCTTCCTGAGCCAGGACGACAACCCGCCGCGCGCGGTCGGTGAACCTCTCGAACATCGTTAATCGCTCCTCAGAGCGGTCAGGCAGTGGGGGGAACTTCCCCTCCCTGTCCTTCCGCAGCTTAGTCCCGCAAGCGGGGACCGCTCATTCCAACTGCCGACACCGTCGATGGCCTCCTGACCCCGCTCACGCCGACATCTGCTCCAACCCGATGGTGCGAGACGATGTTCCCGCAGGCCAGGCAGTTACCCTCACCATCAGTACGCCGATGGCGAACGTGAGACGTCCTGCCCTGCGTGTCGCCCCCTCCCACTAGGGATGTCTTACCCGCTCGCACTGACACTCCATGCCGTACGCCCCCCGTCCCTCCGCTATGGGCGAACAACCTTGCGCTCAGCCGCACCCCCGCACGCCCCCTCTGCCGGCACTCCGCGCATGCACGAGAGCACCCAGCGTAACTTCCTGGGCCATTCGGCGGTTGCGATGTACATGGTTGGCAGCCACTCACAGGCAACACCTCCCTCCCTCCCGACGGACCGCACGATCGTCCCGCTTCCTCGCCGGCCGCTCGATCCGGCCGACGCTCCCGGCGATCATGTCCGCCGGTGGTACGAGAACGAACTGGGGTGGCCGACGGTGCCCGCGGATCCGGAGAATCCAGGACATCCGGTGCGGCTGCGGGTGGGGGAACGTTTCGACGTTCTGGAGGTCCCTGCCGAGGCGGGCCGGGCGGGCCTGCGCCATCTCGCGCCGGCGTCCCCGGTCGCGGTGTGCGGCGACAGGATGCGGCTGCTGGTGGCCGCGGGCAGCGCGGAGGAACTCCCGGGCCTCCTGGAGTGGCTGGAGTGGGGCCCACTGGCGCTGGACCTGACGGCGACCGGAGAGGGCGGAGTCATGGACGCGCCACTGCCACCCGAAGCGGTACGCCCCGGAGCAGTCCCGCGGCGGGGGGAGGCCCTACATCCGGGAGAGGCCTTGAGCCGGGAAGAGGTTCTCCGCCCGGAGGCGAACTTGCGCGGGGAAGAAGCTCTCCGCCCGGAAGCGGCCTTGCGCCGGGAAGAAGCTCTCCGCCCGGAAGCGGCCTTGCGCCGGGAAGAAGCTCTCCGCCCGGAAGCAGCCTTGCGCCGGGAAGAAGCTCTCCGCCCGGAAGCAGCCTTGCGCCGGGAAGAAGCTCTCCGCCCGGAGGAGGCCCTACGGCTCCCGCCGGGCCGCGTGGGTTCCCTGCAGGGGGCCGCCGTGTGGCTGCGGCCCCCCGGGCCGGGGTGCGAGGTCGAGGCCTCGCTGCCGACGTTGTCGGCCCTGGGGGGCGGTGGGGGCGCCCCCGATCTCGTACGACTCGTGGACACGGTGGCAACGCAGTGCCACCGGCTGTGGCTGCGACGCGCGTGCGCGCGGCCGGCAGCCTCCCGGGCCGGTGATCAGGCGTTGGCCTTCTCGTAGGCCTCGCGAATGGACGCCGGAACACGGCCGCGGTCGTTGACCTCGTAACCGTTCTCCTTGGCCCACGCGCGGATCTGCGCGGTGTCCTGGCTGCCTCCGGAGGTCGCGCGCGCCTTTCCACGCCCACCCGCGGAGCGGCCTCCGGTACGGCGACCACCCTTCAC
Organism: Streptomyces gilvus; assembly: GCF_022513565.1. Taxonomy (GTDB): domain Bacteria; phylum Actinomycetota; class Actinomycetes; order Streptomycetales; family Streptomycetaceae; genus Streptomyces; species Streptomyces gilvus. The sequence goes on from NZ_JAKWBE010000017.1 coordinate 33,051, forward strand.
GTAAGGCTCGAGAAGGCCGCGAAGCTTGTCCGCATTGGCGGTCGTGAGATCGATCTCGTACGTCTTGCCGTCCAACGCGAACGTGACGGTCTCGTCCGCCTCGCCGCCGTCGAGGTCGTCGACAAGAAGGACCTGAACCTTCTGTGCCACCGGATTTCCTTTCATCCAAAACTTGAGGGCCGGGGGTCTGCGGCGTCCGCCGTTTCGCCGTCCCCTGTTATATGCAGTACTGCAGTACGTCGGAAAGCAAACCGCTTTTGCCGGAAAAACACAAACCCCTCGACAGCGGGAGGGCAGTCCCCGGCTGACAGGGAAGATGCGCGTTTCGGACATAGGGACCGTGGGCAAGGGTGGCCGTCGAAGCCCGTCGAATACTCTGCAGTGATCGGTGATCACAGATGCAGAAGCATCCGGCTGTTGCCCAAGGTGTTGGGTTTCACCCGTTCGAGACCGAGGAACTCCGCGACGCCCTCGTCATAGGAACGCAACAGCTCCGCGTAGACATCCGTGTCGACCGGTGTCTCACCGATCTCGACGAAGCCGTGCTTGCCGAAGAAGTCCACTTCGAAGGTGAGGCAGAAAACGCGGCGAACGCCCAGCCAGCGCGCGGTGTGCAGCAACTTCTCCAGCAACTGGTGGCCGACGCCGGCGCCCTTCAGGCCGGGCTTCACCGCGAGAGTGCGCACTTCCGCGAGGTCTTCCCACATCACGTGCAGCGCGCCGCAGCCGACCACCTCGGCGTTGTCGTCGCGTTCGGCGACCCAGAACTCCTGGATGTCCTCGTAAAGGGTGACGGTCGCTTTGTCGAGCAGGATGCCACCGCGGACGTAGGCGTCAAGGAGACGGCGCACGGCCGGGACATCGCTGGTACGGGCCCGCCGGACGGTGATGGCTTTAGCGCTGACTTCGGGGCCTTCGGGGCTTGCTGCTGACATGAGCGGACGCTATCGCCCGTCGTCGCCCGGTGCGGAGCCGGGGTTCTCCTCGCCATCCGGGGGTTCGGGTGTTTCCGCCGGCTGTTCGGGCCCTTGCACGATCCGTACGGCGTCTCGCAGGGCCTGGCGCTGTTCCTCGCTCATCATCCCGAAGAAGGCGACGAGAGCGGCCGCGGGGTTGTCACTCTGGGACCAGGCGTCGTTCATCAGGGCGGCGGCGTAGGCGGCCCGGGTGGAGACCGCCTCATATCGATAGGCCCGGCCTTCCGCCTCACGGCGCACCCAGCCCTTCTGATGGAGATTGTCCAAAACGGTCATCACCGTGGTGTACGCGATGGACCGTTCCTGCTGAAGGTCTTCCAGGACTTCTCGAACGGTCACCGGGCGGTTCCACTTCCACACCCGCGTCATGACCGCGTCTTCGAGTTCTCCCAATGGGCGAGGCACAGCTCAGCACAATAGTGGGAGAACTCCACATTCGCGTGCCGGACGTGCGCTTTCACTGGCAAACAGCAACAAAAAGGGCGTACGACTCTGAGGTGCGAGCCGTACGCCGGGGAAGCGGGGGCGGGCCGCTCAGCCGTCGGTCTTGGCGGGGGCCTGCTGGGCGGCCTCCGCACGCGCGATGGCCGCGTCGACCGCCGCGTCCTCCTTGGCCTTGTTGGCCCCGCCCTGGGTCTTCACGATCACCCTGATCAGCCCGATGAAGAACACGGCCATGACGACCGGCGGCACGAGCGCGGAGACGTAGTCCATGAATCCAGAGTAGCCAGCCCCCACCGGACAACCGGTCCGGGGTCGACCAAGCGGCCCGAACGGGCCGACGGGGCGCTTGGTCGGGTCGACAGGGGCGAAAGGGTCAGACCGCGGTGAGCTGCCGCGGGCCCGCCGGGGCGGAGGGAACAGGGCGACTGCGGCGAGCTGCCGAGGCGGATCTGCCGGGCCGCAGGGGTCAGACCGCGGTGAGCTGGTGTGGGGGGTTTGCCGGGGGTGGGGGGGTGGGTTTGCGGCGGGGGAAGACCTCGCCCGGGGTGGGGATGGGGCGGGTCGGTTTCGGGGCGGCCGGAGTGGGCTTGGGGGCCGGCTTCTGCGCCGGCTTCTTCTCGGGCTTCCGCGCCGGGTCCTGGCCGGCGTCGGCGACCGGGGCGGCGGTCCTGGGGTCCGCGTGGGCCGAGAGGCCGCCGGGGAGGGCCGTCAGGCGCGTGCGGGAGGCCGGGACGGCCGCGGGGGCCGTGCGGGCCGTACCGCGCGCCAGACGGGCTCGTACGTCCTGTTCGGCGAGGACCTGGCAGCGGTCGAGGAGCAGCGCGGCGACCGGATTGGCCCGCAGTGCGCGCAGGGCGGCCAGATCGTCGGGCTGCGGCCGGTAACCGGCGGCCAGCGCCTCCTCGAGGAGCGTGAGGTAGCCGGCGGCGGTTCCGGGCAGCGCGGCGCGGTAGCGGCCGAGATCGGCCACCAGGAAGGCCCGTAGCCTCGCCCCCTCGTGCATCGCCTCGTCGAGCGACTCGGCGAGCCGGAGACAGTCCTGGACGTCCTCGGCTGAGGCGGGGCGGGGATGGAGGGCGAGGGCGAGGGCGCGGCGGAGCACACGCAGCTCCTCCGCGCCGAACGCCATGCCGCCGCGGGATCCGTATGGCGTGGGCATGCGGCGACGATACGCGCTAATCAGACAAACCCGACATAGGGGAGCGGTGTGGCGCGACCGGGCCACCCGGTTGCTCCCCCTGTGCGGCTCACATCCGGGACACGTTCCGCTCGTACACCAGCCGCAGCCCGACCAGCGTCAGCCAGGGCTCGTGCTCGTCGATGACCGAGGACTCCCCGAGCACCATCGGCGCCAGTCCGCCGGTCGCGATCACGGTCACGTCGTCCGGGTCGTCCGCGAGCTCCCGGGCCATCCGGCTGACGACCCCGTCGACCTGTCCGGCGAAGCCGTAGATGATGCCGGACTGCATCGCCTCGACCGTGTTCTTGCCGATCACGCTGCGGGGTCTGGCCACCTCGATCTTCCGCAGCTGCGCACCCCGCACGCCGAGCGCCTCGACGGAGATCTCGATACCGGGGGCGATCACGCCGCCGATGTACTCCCCCCGCGCGGAGACCGCGTCGAAGGTCGTGGCCGTACCGAAGTCGACGACGATCGCCGGTCCCCCGTACAGCTCGACGGCGGCGACCGCGTTGATGATGCGGTCGGCGCCGACCTCCTTGGGGTTGTCGGTGAGGATCGGCACCCCGGTCTTCACACCCGGCTCCACGAGCACGGCCGGCACGTCGCCGTAGTAGCGCCGGGTCACCTCGCGCAGCTCGTGCAGCACGGAGGGGACGGTCGCGCAGATGGCGATGCCGTCGATGCCGTCGCCCAGTTCGTCGCCGAGCAGCGGGTGCATCCCCATCAGGCCCTGCAGCAGCACCGCCAGTTCGTCCGCCGTGCGGCGCGCGTCCGTGGAGATGCGCCAGTGCTCGACGATGTCCTCCCCGTCGAAGAGGCCCAGGACGGTGTGGGTGTTGCCCACGTCGATCGTCAGCAGCATGGCCGGTACCTACTCCGCCGCTCGCAGGTCGAGACCGATGTCGAGGATCGGCGAGGAGTGGGTGAGGGCGCCGACGGCGAGGTAGTCGACGCCGGTGTCCGCGTAGGCCTTGGCGTTGTCCAGGGTGAGCCGTCCGGAGGCCTCCAGCGCGGCGCGGCCGTGCACGATCGCGACGGCCTCCTCGCACTCGCCGGGCGTGAAGTTGTCCAGCAGGATCAGGTCGGCGCCCGCGTCGACGACCTCGCGCAGCTGGTGCAGGGTGTCGACCTCGACCTCGATCGGCACGTCCGGGAAGGCCTCCCGTACGGCCTTGAAGGCCTGCCCGACCCCGCCGGCGGCGACCACGTGGTTGTCCTTGACGAGGGCCGCGTCCGACAGCGACATCCGGTGGTTGACGCCCCCGCCGCAGCGGACGGCGAACTTCTCCAGCGAGCGGAGCCCCGGAGTCGTCTTGCGGGTGTCGCGGACCTTGGTCCTCGTACCGTCCAGTACGTCCGCCCACGCGCGCGTGGCGGTCGCGATGCCGGACAGCCGGCACAGGAGGTTCAGCGCGCTGCGCTCGCCGGTGAGCAGGTCACGCGTGCGCGTGGTGACCGACAGCAGCTTCTGCCCGGCCTCCACGCGGTCGCCGTCCTCGACGTGCCGCTCGACCTCGAACTCGTCCGTGCACACCACGGAGAGCACCGCCTCGGCGACCCTGAGGCCCGCCACGACACCCGCCTCGCGCGCGGTGAAGTCGCCGGTGGCGACGGCGTCCTCGGGGATGGTCGCCACCGTGGTCACGTCCACGCCGTGGTCGAGGTCCTCCTGGATGGCGACGTTGGCGATGTCCTCGACCTCCACGGGGTCGAGTCCGGCGTCGGCCAGGAGCTGGGCGAGCGCGGGGTCGAGGCCGCACTCCAGGTATTCGGCGTCGGTGTCGGCGCCGCAGGCACAGCCGTCGCCGCAGCCGCCGTTCGACACGAGGGGGAGGTCGGGGGTGCTCACTTCTGTCACTGCTCCTGGAGGCGCTGCTGTGGCTGCTGGGTCGGGGGGAAGTCTGCGGTATCGGTGGTGTGCACGGCGAGTGTGCGGTCCGGATTCAGCCGTACGACGATGTGCCGGCGCCATGCCGTGTCGTCGCGGTCGGCGTGGTCCTCGCGCCAGTGGCAGCCGCGCGTCTCCTCGCGCAGGCGGGCCGCGGCGACCAGGACGCGGGCGACGCACAGGAGGTTGGTGGCCTCCCAGGTGTCGACGCCGGGCTCGGCGGTCTTGCCGTTCTCGTCAAGGGCGTCGCGGGCTTCGGTGTGCAGCTGCTGGAGCTGGTCGGCGGCCTTGGCGAGGGAGTCGGCCGAGCGCAGGACGCCCGCGCCGTCGGTCATGATCCGCTGGATCGCGAACCGGGCCTCCGGGGCGAGGAGCGGGTGCGCGGGCTTCTCCGGGCGGTCGACGGGTTCGGGCACGCGCGCGTGGAGGCCGTCGTCCGCGTGGGCCGCCGCGATGTCGGCGGCGATGCGCTCGGCGTAGACGAGGCCTTCCAGGAGGGAGTTGGAGGCGAGCCGGTTGGCGCCGTGCACGCCGGTGCAGGCGACCTCGCCGCACGCGTACAGACCCGGGACGGTCGTACGGCCCCGGGAGTCGGTGCGCACGCCGCCGGAGGCGTAGTGGGCGGCCGGGGCGATCGGGATGGGGTCGGTGACCGGGTCGATGCCGTGGGCGCGACAGGCGGCGAGGATGGTCGGGAAGCGGTGCTCCCACATGTCGGCGCCGAAGTGCCGGGCGTCGAGGAACATGTGCTCGGCGTCCCGCTCCTGCATACGGCGCATGATGCCCTTGGCGACGATGTCCCGGGGCGCGAGCTCGGCCAGTTCGTGCTGCCCCACCATGAAGCGCACCCCGTCGGCGTCGACCAGGTGCGCGCCCTCGCCGCGCACGGCCTCGGAGACCAGGGGCTGCTGGCCCTCGGCGTCCGGGCCGAGGAACAGCACGGTCGGGTGGAACTGCACGAACTCCAGGTCGCTGACCTCGGCGCCCGCGCGCAGGGCGAGCGCCACGCCGTCGCCGGTGGAGACCGACGGGTTGGTGGTCGCCGAGAAGACCTGGCCCATGCCGCCGGTCGCGAGCACGACCGCGGGGGCGTGCACGGCGCCCACGCCGTCGTGCTGGCCCTCGCCCATCACGTGCAGGCTCACGCCCGCCGTACGGCCGTCGGCGTCCGTCAGCAGGTCCAGCACGAGCGCGTTCTCGATCGTGCGCAGCCCACGCGCGCGTACCGCCTCGACGAGCGCCCGGGAGATCTCCGCGCCGGTCGCGTCTCCGCCGGCGTGCGCGATACGGCGGCGGTGGTGACCGCCCTCGCGTGTCAGCGCCAGGTCGCCGGCCTCGGACTCGTCGAAGTGCGCGCCGGTCGCGATGAGACGGCGTACGGCGTCGGGGCCCTCCGTGACGAGGATCCGTACGGCCTCCTCGTCGCACAGGCCCGCGCCGGCCACCAGGGTGTCGTCCAGGTGCTGTTCGGGGGTGTCGCCCTCGCCGAGGGCCGCGGCGACGCCGCCCTGCGCCCAGCGGGTGGAGCCGTCGTCGAGACGGGCCTTGGTGACGACGACCGTGTTCAGGCCGGCGGCCTCGCAGCGCAGGGCCGCGGTCAGGCCGGCGACCCCGGAGCCGACGACCACCACGTCGGCGGAGATGGCCCAGCCCGGTGCGGGCGCGTGCAGTCGTATGCCTGTGCTGGTCACGAGGCGGCTCCGAAGGTTTTCCCGAAGGTGAGAGGGAGGTTGTCGATCAGCCGGGTCGTCCCGACCCGGGCGGCGACGGCGAGGACGGCCTCGCCGGTGAAGTCGTCCCCGATCTCGGTGAAGTCGGCGGGGTCGACGAGGGCGAGGTAGTCCAGTTCGAGCGGCGGCGACAGACGCGCGGCGTCGTCGAGGACCAGCCGGGCGGCCGCGCGGACGGCGGACGGGGCGCCGTAGGAGGTGCCCCGCGCGGCGTCCGCACCCGGGGCGGTGGCGGAGGACGGGAGGGACTTCGCGACGGCGTGCGCGTCGGCCGCGGCGCGGGACTCCCCTATGGCGCTGAGGGCTTCGGCACGCGCGTGCGTGGCGGGCACCTCGCGTGCGCGGGCGCGCAGCGCCTCCTGCGCCGCGTGCCGGTCGCGGCCCGCGAACAGCGCGCGGGACAGCGTGAGCGCCGTGCGCCGCTCGGCGGGCGACAGGTAGCGGTTGCGGCTGGACAGGGCGAGGCCGTCCTCCTCGCGCACCGTGGGCACGCCGACGATCTCGACGCCGAAGTTCAGGTCGCGCACCATGCGGCGGATCAGGGCGAGCTGCTGGGCGTCCTTCTGGCCGTACAGGGCGACGTCGGGGCGGGTGAGGTGCAGCAGCTTGGCGACGACGGTGAGCATGCCGTCGAAGTGGCCGGGGCGGGAGGCGCCCTCCAGGCGCTCCCCCATGGGGCCCGCGCTGATCCGCACCTGGGGCTCGCCGCCCGGGTAGACCTCGTCCACGGCGGGGGCGAACACTACGTCCGCGCCGGACTGTCCGGCGAGCTTCACGTCGGCGTCCAGGGTGCGCGGATAGCGGTCGAGGTCCTCGCCCTTGCCGAACTGCAGCGGGTTGACGAAGACGGTGACGACGACCTCGCCGTCCGTCCCGGCGATCTCGCGCGCGGTGCGGATCAGGGTGGCGTGGCCCTCGTGCAGGGCGCCCATGGTCATCACGACGACGCGGCGTCCGGCACGCGCGCGTGCGTGGAGTTCGGCCGCGGTGCTCAGCAGGGTGGTGGTCATCGGGCCTCTCCCTCGGCGCCGTTGGTCCCGTCGGCGAGTACACCGAGGAGGTCCTCGGCGAGTTCCGGCTTCAGCAGCCCGTGGGCGAGCGCCCGGTCGGCGGTCGCGCGGGCCATCGCCAGGTAGCCGGCGACGGCCTGCGGGGCGTGCCGGCGCAGCTCCTCGACGTGCGCGGCGACCGTGCCCGCGTCCCCGCGCGCGACCGGGCCGGTCAGGGCCGCGTCACCGGAGCGCAGGGCGTTGTCGAGGGCGGCGCCGAGCAGCGGGCCGAGCATCCGGTCGGGCGCCTCGACACCGGCCGCGCGCAGCAGCTCCATCGACTGGGCGACCAGCGTGACCAGGTGGTTGGCGCCCAGCGCGAGGGCCGCGTGGTAGAGCGGGCGCATCTCCTCGGCGATCCACTCCGGCTCGCCGCCCATCTCGATCACCAGGGCCTCGGCGGCCAGCCGCAGCTCGTCGGGCGCGGTGACCCCGAAGGAGCAGCCGGCCAGCCGCTGGACGTCCACGGGCGTGCCGGTGAAGGTCATGGCGGGGTGCAGGGCCAGCGGAAGCGCGCCCGCGCGCAGGGCGGGATCGAGGACCTTGGCGCCGTACCGCCCGGAGGTGTGCACGAGCAGCTGGCCCGGTCGTACGGCCCCGGTCTCGGCGAGACCCTCGACCAGTCCGGGCAGGGTGTCGTCCGGGACCGTGAGCAGGACCAGGTCGGCGCGCTCCAGCACCTCGGCGGGCGGGACGAGCGGCACGTCGGGGAGCAGCTGCGCGGCCCGCCTGCGGGAGGCGGTGGAGACCCCGGAGACGGCCACCGGGCGGTGCCCGGCGAGCTGGAGGGACGCGGCCAGCGCGGGGCCCACACGGCCGGCGCCGACGACGCCGACGGTGAGCCGCGCGGGGCGGTCCCTGGGGTCTGGCTGTTGGCTTGTACTCACGCGACGGTGGCCTTCCCGTTCCAGTCCGCTCCGGGTACCGGACGATTTCTCGTCATGTTAACGCTATCCGTCCGAGGGGCGGCCGGTCGTCCACAGGCTGTGGGTTACCGCACACCGCGCCCGTCCCGGCGAGGGCCCGTGGAAATCCGGGTGCCGCGCGGATTCCGGGCGGGCATGATCCCGGCCATGAGCGATGCGGCGGAGCAGACGGAACGTCCGGAGGAGCCGGTGACCGACGAGGAGCGGCGCAGGCGCCGGCGCGAACGGCGCATCAGCGCGTACCGGGGCGCCAAGCATGTGCTCGCGCGCCCCGGATTCCTGGGCACGCTCCGCGAGCGTCTGGCGCTGCTGGACGGCCTCGACGACGTCTACGACCTGGACGAGCCGGCGGACATCTACGGCGACGGGGTCGTCGAGGCCCTGGAGCGGAAGGTCGCCGAACTGCTCGGCACCGAGGCCGCCGCGTTCTTCCCGACGGGCACGATGGCCCAGCAGGTGGCCCTGCGCTGCTGGGCGGGCCGCACCGGCAACCCCGCCGTCGCCCTGCACGCCCTCGCCCACCCCGAGGTGCACGAGCGGGACGCGTTCAGCCAGGTCAGCGGTCTGCGTCCGGTCCGCGTGACGAGCGAGCCCCGGCTGCCGAGAGCCGACGAGGTACGCGAGCTCGCGGAGCCCTTCGGCACGCTGATGCTCGAACTGCCCCTCAGGGACGCCGGTTTCGTGCTGCCCTCCTGGGAGGAGCTCACCGAGGTGGTGGAGGCGGCGCGCGAGCGCGACGCGGTGGTGCACTTCGACGGCGCGCGCCTGTGGGAGTCCACCGTCCACTTCGGCCGCCCCCTGGACGAGATCGCGGGCCTGGCGGACAGCGTCTACGTGTCGTTCTACAAGTCCCTCGGCGGCCTCGGCGGAGCCGCGCTCGCCGGTCCGAGGACGCTGACCGACGAGGCGAAGATCTGGCGCCACCGGTACGGCGGCCAGGTCTTCCAGCAGTTCCCGACGGCCCTGTCCGCGCTCGCCGGCCTGGAGCGGGAACTTCCCCGGCTGCCCGATTACGTCGCCCACGCGCGCGTGGTGGCCGAGGCGCTGCGCGAGGGTTTCGCGGCGGCCGGGGTGCCGTGGGCGCGCGTCCACCCGGAACGGCCGCACACGCACGACTTCCAGGTCTGGCTGCCCTACGACGTCGACGTCGTCTCGGAGGCGGCGATCCGGCAGGGCGAGGAGACGGGCACGCTGCTGTTCGCCGACTCCTGGGACGAGAAGGGCCCGGGCCTGTCGGTCACCGAGGTCGGGGTACGCGCCGCCGGCCTGGAGTGGACGACCGACGACGTGAAGGCAGCCGTCGGGGAATTCACCGCCCGCCTGCCCGGTCCACCCGGGGCACCGTGACGGGCCCCCGACTGACGTGAAGGCAGCCGTCGCGGAATTCACCGCCCGCCTACCCGGGACGCCGGGGCACAGCGACGGACCCCCGACTGACGGAAAGGCTGCCGTCGCGGAGTCCACCGCCCCCTGCCCGGGACGCCAGGGCACCGTGACGGCTCTCGACTCTCGTGACGGCAGCCGTCGCGGAGTTCGCCGCCCGCCTACCCGGAGCGCCCAGGGCACAGCGACGGACCCCCGACCGACGGAAAGGCAGCCGTCGCGGAGTCCACCGCCCCCTGCCCGGGACGCCAGGGCACCGTGACAGGCCACGATTGACGTGAGCGACCGACGGAAAGGCAGCCGTCGCGGAGTCCACCGCCCCCTGCCCGGGACGCCGGGGCACGGTGACGGCTCTCGACTCTCGTGACGGCAGCCGTTGCGGAGTTCGCCGCCTGTCTATGCGGGGCGCCTGGGGCGCAGTAACGAGCCCTCCGCTGTCGTGACGGCGGCTGGCGCGGAGTGCGTCGCTGTCTGCCAGGGGCCCAGTGTCCCGGGGCGGGCCCTCGATTGACGGGCGTCGTCAATCGGCGACGGCCTTGTCAGTGGTGGGGTGCACCATGAGGGCATGAGCGTGCGGATCGACATCGCGGGGCTGCGGCCGGAGAGGGTCGCCGTCGTGCCCTCCCCGTTGGCCGAGCTCGGCATGGCGCTGCACACGCTGTCCGAGCCGGGCCACCACCCGGGCCTGCAGGGCTGGGTGACGGGCGTCACGGCCGGCCTGGATCCGCATCTGGCCGACCGGATGTGCGAGGCGGACTTCCTGTGGACGACGACGTTCTCGGACCTGTTCCTGCCGTACGCGGGCATCCCCGGCGGTACCGCCCTGCCCGGGCCCACGCTCGCCGAGGAACTGGACCTGCTGGACAAGCTCACGGACGAGCAGTTCGTCGACGCCGCGCTGGAGTTCAGCTGCGCGACGTCCTACGGCGTCGGGCCCGGCTGGCTCGTCGACGCCGAGCTGGCCCGGCGCGCCCTGGAGCTGGCCGCCGCGCGGGGTCCGCGCCAGCAGCGGTTCACCGAGCTGCTGCTGTCCGACCCGCCCGGAATCAGGGCCTGGTTGCGTCAGTTCCTCGAGGACTGCGACGAGGCGTTCTTCGCCGAGACCTGGTCCCGGCTGCGCCACCAGCTCACCGCGGACGCCCGCCACAAGACCGACCTGCTGCGCCGCAAGGGCCTCGCGGAGGCGCTGACCGCCGTGTCGCCGGCCGTCACGCTCGACGAGGGCGGCGAGCGGATCACGGTCGACAAGCTGAGCGTGGGGCGCACGGCCACCGAGGACGGCACCCTGCTGCTCGTCCCGACCTGCCTCGGCCGGCCCCATCTGTCCGTCCTGTACCGGCCCGGCTGGCAGCCGGTGCTGCACTACCCGGTCGGCTCCCCGGAGCTCGCCGCCCCGCCCTCGGTCGAGCAGCTCGCCCTGCGGATGACCGCACTGTCCCACCCCGTACGGATGCGGATCTGCCGCTATCTGGCCCGCAGCGCCTACACCACCAGCGAGCTGGCCCAGGCGCACGGCATGACGGCCCCGGAGATATCCCGTCACCTGGGCGTGCTGAAGAAGGCGGGTCTGATCACCACGCGCCGCCGGGGCCGTTATGTGCAGCACCAGTTGGACATAGCGGTCGTGGCCCGGCTGGGCAGCGACTTCCTGGAGGGCGTCCTGCGCTGAGCGGCCGGCTCAGTCGAACCGGATGTGCCGGATCCCCACGCCCGCCTGCCGGAGCCGTGTCCGCAGCGCTCCCTCGTTGTTGGGCCGCAGCGTCAGTCCGGCGAGCACGGCGATACGGTCCGCCGTCTTCGGCACGGTCGAGTGGTCGGTCCACAGGTGCTCGGCGAACTCCGGCTCCCGCAGTCGCTCCAGACAGTGGTCGAGCTGTCGTACCGCCCAGGTCTCCCTGCCCAGGCCGGCGTTCTTGCCGCCGACGTACTGAAGGAGGTGCCCGAAGCCGCGCTCCCGCAGCCGCTTCAGGACAGTCTCGCGCTGGGCGAGGAGGGCGAAGTGCCGTACGTCGTGGCCGAGTTCGCGCAGCCGGCCCACCGTCTCGGCGAAGTGGCCCGGGTCCGTGACCGTCATGGGCGCGATCACCACGCCGTCGTGCTTGGTCAGCGCCAGGTCGAGCACCTCGACCACGCCCTGCCGCCAGGCGGTCAGGTCCTGGAAGTCGCCCCGCAGTTCGGGCGGCAGCATCCGGCGCAGACCGAAGCCGGCGTGCTCGGGGTCGCAGATCACGCTGCCCCGCAGGCGCCGCTGGAGCTCGTGCGCGGTCTGCGTCTTGCCGCCCCCGAAGGGGCCGTTGATCCACAGGAGCATGCGCAGACCCTAGGGGGCGGCGGTTACGCGGGCGTCACGCGTGCGTGGATCAGCCGTGCCCGCCCGCGCGCACCAGCCCCGTCTCGTACGCGAGGACCACCACCTGCACGCGGTCCCTCAGGCCCAGCTTGGTCAGGATGCGCCCCACGTGGGTCTTCACGGTCGCCTCGGAGAGCACCAGGCGGGCCGCGATCTCGCCGTTGGACAGGCCCTGCGCGACCAGCACCATGACCTCGCGCTCGCGGTCGGTGAGCCGCTCCAGTTCCTTGTGCTGGGGCTCCTTCCCGGCGTTCGGCAGCATCGGCGCGAACCGGTCGAGCAGCCGGCGCGTGGTCGACGGCGCGACCACCGCGTCACCGCTGTGCACGGAGCGGATGGCGGCGAGGAGTTCGCCGGGCGGCACGTCCTTGAGCATGAAGCCGGACGCGCCCGCCTTGAGCCCGGAGAAGGCGTACTCGTCGAGGTCGAAGGTGGTCAGGATCAGCACCTTCGGCGGGTCCGGCTCCGAGCAGACGCGGCGGGTCGTCTCCACGCCGTCCAGCTTGGGCATGCGGACGTCCATGAGGACGACGTCCACGGCCGTCGAGCGCAGCACCTGAAGGGCCTCGACGCCGTCCCCCGCCTCCGCGACGACCTCCATGTCCGGCTGTGCGGCGAGCACCATCCGGAACCCGGTGCGCAGCAGCACCTGGTCGTCGACGAGCATCACGCGGATCGTCATCGAAGCCTCTTCCGTGTCCGTCTTCAGCAGTGTTACAGGTGTCAACAGGGGGCGTGCGAAAACGTCAGTGCGCCGGTTTGAGCGGCAGCAGGGCACTGATGCGGAATCCTCCGCCCGGGCGCGGGCCGGCGTCCAGGGTTCCACCGACCATCCCGACCCGCTCGCGCATCCCGATCAAGCCGTGGCCCTGTCCGTCGGCGCCGCCCTCCTCGTACAGCTCGTGCGGGGCGCCCTTGCCGTCGTCCTCGACGAGCAGCCCGAGCCCGTCGTCGAAGTAGACCAGCCGCACGCTCGCGCCCGCGTTGGGCCCGCCGTGCTTGCGGGTGTTGGTCAGCGCCTCCTGCACGATGCGGTACGCCGTCAGCTCGACGCCGCTGGGCAGCGGACGCGGGGTGCCCTCGACCTTGAAGTCGACCGGCAGACCGGAGGTGCGGCACTGCTCGACCAGCTCGTCGATCTGCTCGACGTCGGGCTGCGGGACGTACTCGCCGACCTCCTTGTGCTCACCGGTGCGCAGCACGCCCAGCAGGCGGCGCATCTCGGCGAGGGCCTGGCGGCCCGTGGAGGAGATCGTCTCCAGCGCCTTCTTGGCCTGGTCGGGGGCGGCGTCGAGGACGTAGGCGGCGCCGTCGGCCTGCACCACCATCACCGACACGTTGTGCGCGACCACGTCGTGCAGCTCGCGTGCGATCCGGGCGCGTTCGGCCGCGACCGCGACCTTGGCCTGCGCCTCGCGCTCCTTCTCCAGCCGGGCGGCGCGCTCCTCCAGCTGCGCGAAGTACGCACGCCGCGTGCGGATCGAGTCGCCCAGCACCCAGGCCAGCGCGAACGGCACCGTCTGGAAGATCACGATCGCCACATGGCCGAGGGTGCTGGAGTGCTCGACCGGCCAGCGGAACTCCGCGAAGGTCGCGGCCGACAGCCCCACGGCCAGGGCGAGCCGGGAGGCCCAGCGGGCGCCCATCACGGCCACGGTGTAGACGATCACCAGCATGGCGAAGTCGGCGACCTGCGTCGCCACGTCCAGCGCGAGCTGCGCCACGCCGAGGGCGATCATCAGCAGCAGCATCTTCTCCGGCATGCGCCGGCGCAGCGCGATCGCCAGGCACAGCAGCAGCGCGATCGGAACGATCAGGGCCGGTGACCCGGTGCCCGGGGTGTCCCGATGGCCGGCTCCACTCGCCAGAGAGACGCCGAACAGGAAGACGGCCCAGAAGGAGTCGACCCCGGTCGGGTGTCTGCGGAGGAAGTCATAGAGGCGCTGCACGTAACCCAGCGTAGGGAAGCGGGATGCGTGCAGGGGTCAACCGGAGGGTCGATCCGCATCCGCCGCGCGTACTCCCCAAGGTGGAGGCTGTGTTCCTCGGTGCGCCTAGCCTGGCCCGGTGACGAAAGATACGGCAGAGGAGTGGCGCGGCTGGCGGGCGGCGACGCAGGCGGCCCTGTACGGGCCCGGCGGCTTCTATCGCCGCCCCGAGGGCCCCGCCGGACACTTCCGTACGTCCGTGCACGCGTCGCCGCTGTTCGCGGAGGCCGTGGCCCGGCTGCTGTGCCGCGTCGACGAGGCCCTGGGCCGGCCCGCCCGTCTCGACTTCGTCGACATGGCGGCGGGGCGCGGCGAGCTGGTCACCGGTGTCCTGGCCGCGCTGCCCGCGGACGTGCTGCCACGCGTGCGTGCCTGCGCCGTCGAACTCGCCGACCGCCCCTCCGGCCTCGACGACCGCGTCGAATGGCTCCCCGAGGCGCCCCGGGGCCGCACCGGGCTGCTCTTCGCCAACGAGTGGCTCGACAACGTTCCGCTGGACGTCGCCGAGGTGGACGAGGACGGCGTACCGCGCACGGTTCTGGTGCGACAGGACGGCACGGAGCGTCTCGGCGACCCGGTCGGCGGCGACGAGGCGGACTGGCTCGCGCGCTGGTGGCCGCTGCCGGGAGAGGAAGGCCTGCGGGCCGAGATCGGCCTGCCGCGCGACGAGGCGTGGGCGGGTGCGGTGGCGGCGCTCGACCGGGGGCTCGCGGTCGCCGTGGACTACGCGCACACCCGGGAGACGCGCCCCCTGTTCGGCACCCTCACGGGCTTCCGCGCGGGGCGGGAAACGGCGCCCGTACCCGACGGGAAGCACGACGTCACGGCTCATGTGGCGCTGGACGCGTGCGCGGCGCGCTCCGCGGCGCTCGCTGGGCGACAGGGGCGCGTTCTGCGGCAGCGCGACGCTCTGCGCGCCTTGGGCATCGTCGGCTCACGCCCCCCGCTCGCACTCGCTTCCGCACAACCCGCCGCCTACGTGCGCGCCCTCGCGAGCGCCGGTGAGGCCGCGGAACTCACCGCGCCCGGCGGCCTCGGCGACTTCGGGTGGCTGCTCCAGCCGGTCGGAACGGCGGACCCGCTCGACGTCACGGACAAGCCCGAAAACACGGACGCGCCCGAAACCCCCGTGTGACCTACTTGTCGATGTCCCCGACCACGAAGAACAGCGACCCGAGGATCGCCACCATGTCCGCCACCAGTGTCCCCGGCAGCAGCTCCACGAGTGCCTGGATGTTGTTGTAGGACGCCGAGCGCAGCTTCAGCCGGTACGGCGTCTTCTCGCCCTTGCTGACGAGGTAGTAGCCGTTGATGCCGAGCGGGTTCTCGGTCCAGGCGTAGGTGTGGCCCTCGGGCGCCTTGAGGACCTTGGGGAGCCGCTGGTTGATCGGGCCGGGCGGCAGGTCGGCCAGGCGGTCGAGGCAGGCGTCGGCGAGGTCGAGGGCGTTGTGCGTCTGCTCCAGGAGCACCTCGAAGCGGGCGAGACAGTCGCCCTCCTGCCGGGTGACGACCTTCAGGACGTCCTGCAGCTCCCCGTACGCGAGATAGGGCTCGTCGCGCCGCAGGTCGAAGTCGACGCCCGAGGCACGCGCGATCGGCCCGCTGACGCCGTACGCGTGCACGGTCCCGGGTGCCAGCGCGCCCACGTCCCGGGTGCGCCCCCGGAAGATCTCGTTGCCGAGGACCAGGTCGTCGAACCGGTCCATGCGCGAGCGCACCCCCGCGACGGCGGCACGCGCGCGTGCGGCCCAGCCGGCCGGCAGGTCCTCCTTGAGACCGCCGACACGGTTGAACATGTAGTGCATACGACCGCCGGAGATCTCCTCCATGACGTTCTGGAGGACCTCCCGCTCCCGGAACGCGTAGAAGACCGGTGTGATCCCGCCGAGTTCCAGGGGATAGGAGCCGAGGAACATCAGGTGGTTGAGCACCCGGTTGAGCTCGGCGAGCAGCGTGCGCGTCCACACCGCGCGCGTGGGGACCTCCATGCCGAGCATGCGCTCGACGGCGAGGACGACTCCCAGCTCGTTCGAGAAGGCCGACAGCCAGTCGTGGCGGTTGGCGAGCATGATGATCTGGCGGTAGTCGCGCGCCTCGAAGAGCTTCTCCGCGCCGCGGTGCATGTACCCGATCACCGGCTCCGCGCGCATGATGCGCTCGCCGTCCAGCACCAGCTTCAGCCGCAGTACGCCGTGCGTGGACGGGTGCTGCGGTCCGATATTGAGCACCATGTCGGTGCTCTCCGCGGCGCCGCCGATACCGACCATGGTCTCCGTCGTAGGAGTCATGAACACAGTCTCTCCTACGTACGCTGGCCGTATGGAGAC
Source organism: Streptomyces gilvus (assembly GCF_022513565.1). Lineage (GTDB taxonomy): Bacteria > Actinomycetota > Actinomycetes > Streptomycetales > Streptomycetaceae > Streptomyces > Streptomyces gilvus. The sequence continues at coordinate 49,296 of NZ_JAKWBE010000017.1, forward strand.
GGGGAGCCCGCGGGGCGCGGGCACAAGGGCGGACGGGGCGGGGGAGCCGGAGTGGACCGGGCTGCCGCCCGGGCTGCTGCGGATGCGGCGGCTGCTGCTGGTGGTGTGGCTGGGGCTGATCGCGCTGGCGGTCGGTCTGCTGCTCGGTCTGCTCGTCGGGCCCGCCTGGGCGGCCTTCGCGCTGGTGCCGCTCGCGCTCATCGCCTGGGGCTGGGTGCTGCTGGGCCGCAACTGGCGCTCCTGGCGGTACGCCGAGCGCGCCGACGACCTGCTGATCAGCCGGGGCGTGCTGTGGCGCGAGGAGACCGTCGTGCCGTACGGGCGCATGCAGCTGGTCGAGGTGACCTCCGGGCCCGTCGAGCGGCACTTCGGTCTGGCCAGCGTGCAGCTGCACACCGCGGCCGCGGCGACCGACGCCACCATCCCGGGTCTCGACCCGGCCGAGGCGGAACGGCTGCGCGACCGGCTCACCGAGCTCGGCGAGGCCCGATCGGCGGGTCTGTGACGGCGCCGGGCGTCGACGACGCCGTACGCGCGCGGCAACCCGTCACCGAGCGGCGGCTGCATCCCGTGACGCCCCTCAGGCGGGCGTGGGCGCCGGTGGCCGTGCTCATCGGGTGGGCCGTGCACGACCCGGACCAGGCGCAGCGCCAGCTGACCCGCCTGACCACCACGACCCTGCTGATCGCACTCGCCGTCCTCATACCGGCCGCCGCCCTGTACGGCTTCCTCAGCTGGTGGTTCACGCACTTCGCGGTGACGGACAGCGAACTGCGCGTCCGTACCGGCCTGTTGTTCCGCCGCACCGCGCACATCCGGCTCGAGCGGATCCAGGCCGTGGACGTCACCCAGCCGCTCCTCGCGCGCGTGGCGGGCGTCGCCAAGCTGAAACTCGACGTCATAGGCACGGCCAAGAAGGACGAACTCGCCTTCCTCGGGGAGCGCGAGGCGCGTGCGCTGCGCGCGGAACTGCTCGCGCGCGCCGCCGGGTTCGCCCCCGAGACGGCGCACGAGGTCGGAGAGGCTCCGGCGCGCGAGATCCTGCACACGCCCCCGCTCCACCTCGCGCTGTCCCTCGTGCTGACGGGCGCCACCTGGGGCGCCCTCGCCGCCGCCCTCGTCGTACCGCCCCTGCTGTGGCTGGCCACCCACAGCGTGTGGACGGTCCTCGCCACCGCCCTGCCCCTGCTGGGCGCGGCCGGAGCGAGCAGTGTGGGCCGCTTCGTCAGCGAGTACGACTGGACGGTGGGCGAGTCCCCGGACGGACTGCGCATCGACCACGGCCTGCTCGACCGCACGCACGAGACCGTGCCGCCCGGGCGCGTGCAGACCGTACGGATCGTCGAACCGCTGCTGTGGCGGCGGCTGGGCTGGGTGCGGGTGGAGCTGGACGTGGCCGGTTCGTCCAACTCCGTGCTGGTGCCGGTCGCTCCGCGCGAGGTCGCCGAGTCCGTCGTAGCGCGCGTGCTGCCGGGGGTGACCGTGCCGGCGTCCGCCGCGCTGTCCCGCCCGCCTCGACGGGCCGGTCGGTGCCTGCCGCTGTGGTGGCGCGGATACGGACTCGTCGTCAGCGAGGGGGTGTTCGCGGCCCGGCACGGGCTGCTGCGCCGCCGGCTGGCGCTCGTTCCGCACGCGAAGGTGCAGAGCGTTCGGCTGGTCCAGGGGCCGTGGAAGCGGCTGTGGCGGCTCGCCGACGTCCACGTGGACACGGGGGCCAACAAGACCGTCACGGCCCGGCTGAGGGATGCCAGGGAGGCGGCGGAGCTGCTGCGCGCTCAGGCGGAACGGTCCCGCACGGGCCGCCGGGACGCACCACCGGACCGCTGGATGGCCCAGTAGGCGGTCCGTCCGGCACCGTGGTCCGGCACCCGACCTCAACAAACGGCACCGCGCAGACACCCGCCCTCACGACCGCGTTTCGCGCAGGCGCCCGGCTGCGGACCGCGTACCGCGCAAGCCCCCGGCCGCAGGACCGCGCGCCGCGCAAGACGGCACCACGCCAGCGCCCGGACTCAGGACCGCGTACCCCGCAAGCACCCGGCTACAGAAGACGGCGCCACGCAAGCACCCGACTCAGCAAACGGCACCGCGCAGAAACCCGCCCTCAGGACCGCGTTCCGTGCAGGCGCCCGGCTGCAGGACCGCGTGCCGCGCAAGCACCGGGGCTGAGTGCCTGCGCCCAGCAAGCACCCGGCCGCAGAAAACGGCGCCACGCAAGCACCCGCCCACACGACCGCCTACCGCGCGCAAGCACTGCCCTCAGGACCGCGTACCCCGCAAGCACCCGGCCGCAGAAGACGGCGCCACGCAAGCACCCGGCCACACGACCGCCTACCGCGCGCAAGCACCTGCCCTCAGGACCGCGTACCCCGCAAGCACCCGGCCGCAGAAGAGAGCGCCACACAAGCACCCGCCCACACGACCGCGCACCGCGCAAGCCCCCGGCCGCACAAGACGGCACCGCGCCAGCGCCCGGACTCAGGACCGCGCGCCGTGCGAACACCCCGCCTCAGGAGACCGCGCTGCGCAGGCCCTGCAGGTCGATCCGCTCCGTCTCGTCGTGCGCGGTCAGGTCGATCACCTGGCCGACACCCCGCGCGTCCTCGTCGGCCGGCTTGAACTGCGCCTCGGCCTCGGCCTTGTGCACGGCGAGCGCCTCCTGGCCGACCACGTCGGCCAGGTCCTCGTTCTGCACGGCGTCCAGGGCGGCAGGCGCCGTCTCCTGCTTCGTTCCGAAGAAGTCGAACCCGCCCTCGACCGCCGGGCGCCGCGCGGGCGTCGCCGGTACGACGGCCACCGCGGTCGGCGCCACGAAGTGCCCGGAGGGCTGCTGTACGGGCTGCGCGGAGCGGGTGGGCTCCGCCGGCGTGGTGGCGGCCGCGTGCTCATGCCCGTCGACCGCCACGGGCTGCCCCTGCGCCTCGTCCTCCTGAGCCGCGGCCTCGGTGCCGTCGGCGGGGGCGGCGCCCTCCTCGGCGGGGGTGGCGGCGGAGTCCTCGGCCGTCGCGGTCCGCACCTTCACGGGCTCGCCCTTCGGGGAGCCGTCGCCCTTCGACGGGCCGTCCCCCTTGGGCGACCCGCCGCCCTTCGGGGAGTCGTCGTCCTCGGGCGCGGCTTCATCCTGCTCCGCAGCATCGGCCTCGTCCTGCGCGGCGACCACTGACTCGGCCTCGGCGTCGGCGTCCGTCTCCTCCGCCACCTCGGCCTCGACGTCGTCGGCAACGTCCTCCTGCGCGGGACCGTCACCGTCGTCGAACTTCTTCAGCGCCTCCTTGGCCCGCAGGAACAGCTGGGAGCCCTCCGGGGAGAAGACCCCGGCGGTCCGCGCCTTCTCGTCCGTGCCGTCCTCGCCCTGAGCCGAGGCAGCCACAACCTCGGTCTCCGTAGCCGCCACGGGCGGCAGCGCGTGCGTGTCGGGAGCCGCGGCCTCTATCTCGAGCAGACGGCGGCCCTCCAGGGCGCTCGCCCGCTCGGTCTCCGCGGTCGCGTACCGCCGCAGCAGCGCCGCGTGCTCGTTGCGCAGGCCCGCCAGCTCCGCGCGCTTGGCCCGCAGCCGCTGCTCCAGCTTGGCGCGCAGCTCGCGCGACTCCTCGAGGTCCGTCTCCAGTTCGGCGACCCGCTCCTCGTGCCGCCACTCGTCGCTCGCACGCGCGCGCGTGAGGTCGGCGACCTGCTTGCCGGCCTGTGCGTCCCAGCGGCGCATGACGGCCGCCCCGATCACGGCCGTGGCGGCGGCGAACGCGGCTATGACGCGGAGCGCGGCGGGCTCCGAGAACACCCAGGGACCGAAGGCGCAGACAAGGGAGACGCCTGCGATCGCCGACGGAGGCAGCAGCCTGTGCAAAGGCGGGGAATGGCGGTGACGTCCACGTGGCATGGCCAGAAACTTACCGCGCGTAGGCGAGCGTTGGCGCCCCGCCCCGTAAAAACACAGCCATAACGAAACGTTCACAGCGCATCAGGAATTGCGGCCCGTCGAATTCGCAAGATCATTTCCTGTCGGAACCCTGGTCACCGGTCACTCAGCCGCCCGCTGATCCACTGCAGCGTCGCCGGAATCTCCCGCCGCCAGGTGTTGAAGTTGTGCCCCCCGCTGTCGAGGATGATCGAGGAGATCCGGGTCAGGTTCGTGGCCTGAACTCGCTCTATGAACTTCAGCGTCGACTTGTAGTTGGATTCCCCGGTCCGGCTGCTGGTGACGAGCAGTGAGGTGTCCGGGGCGGGCAGGTGTTTGAGGCACCACCACAGGTCGGCGCGGTTGCGCAGCCCTTTGTCGCCGTGGAAGAGATCGCCCGTGGTCGGGTCGACCGGCGCCTTGTAGTACGGCGAAAGGCCCGCGCCCGCCGCGTAGGAGCCGGGGTGGTGCATGGCGAGTTTCAGTGCGCAGTAGCCGCCCGTGGAGTCGCCGATGATGCCCCAGCTCCCGGGCTTCCTGCCCACCCTGTAGTGCGCGAGCACGGCGTCGGGGAGGTCCTTGGCGAAGAACGTCTCCGTCTGCGGGCCGCCCGGGATGTCCACGCACTCGGTGTCCCGCGGCGGTGCGACGGTGGGCCGCAGCATCACCAGGATCATCGGCTGCATACGGCCGTCCTTGGCGAGCTCCTGTGCCGTGCGCGGGTAGTGCAGCTTGTCCACGAGCGCCTGCGCGGTGCCCGGATATCCGGTCAGCACGACGGTCGCGGGGAACGTACGCGCGCGATAACGGGGCTGGAAGTACTCCGGCGGCAGATAGACGTACGCGGGCGTGGCGATGTGCGTCCTGCGGCCCACGATGTCGACCTTCTGGATCTCTCCGCCGGTCTGCGGCCGGGCACCGCCCGGGCCACGCACGCGTGCCGTGTCGATCACCTCCAGGGGACCGCCGGAGCCGCCGGGCGCGGTGTGGTTGACGACCACGCCCTGTTCCTTCTCCTGGCCGAACAGGTCCGCCCAGCTCGCGTAGAACCCGAAGGCCTGGTTGGCGGCGAGGCCCACCGACGCGAAGAGTGCCAGCTGGGTACCGAACAGCAGACCCACGCGACCGCTGACGGCCCGCCAGTTCCGCCGTGCCAGCCGTGGCCACAGCCACACCGTGCCGACGAACAGCAGCACGGCGAACAGGACCGCGAGCGCCAGCACCTTGTTGCTCGTAAGACCCATGACCTATCTTCCTGCCTGCGGGTTTTCCCCGGAGCACCACCCCTTCGCAAGGGCTTGTCCGGGACTTTTCCCGTCCTTTGGACCGGCTTTGAGGGGAGGAAGGAACCTCTCCCCCCGAGACACCGTCCTAGAGGGCGCAATGTCGCCGGATGCCCAGAACGGCACCGGGTCCAAGGTCTCTCGCAGAACTACGGGATGCGATGTCTGTCAGGACAGATGAGGAAATGTCGGGTGGGGTTCCCTCCCGCGTACGCAACACGCGGCGCGTACTGCGAGGTCCGCGCCCCGAGGCCGTACCGGTACTCGTCGCCAGAGCGTGCGCGCTGGTGGGCGTTCTGGACATCGCGGCGGGCGTCTTCCCGCGCTTCCGGCACAGCCGTATGCACAGCATGGCCGAGGTGCTCCCCGGGTCGTTCGGTCCCTTCGCGGCGGCCCTCTCGCTGAGCGCGGGCATCCTCCTGCTGCTGCTCGCGCACGGCCTGAGGCGCGGCAAGCGGCGGGCGTGGCGCGCGGCGGTGGCGCTGCTGCCGGCGGGCGCCGTGGCGCAGTTCACGTACCGCCACTCCCTGATCGGCGTGATCATCTCGGCGGCACTGCTCGCGCCGCTGCTGCGCCACCGCGACCAGTTCTCCGCGCTGCCCGACCCGCGCAGCAGGTGGCGCGCGCTCGCCAACTTCGTCCTCATGAGCGCCGGTTCCCTCGCCCTCGGCCTGGTCATCGTCAGCGTCCACCCGAACCGCATGGTCGGCGACCCGAGCCTGGCCGACCGCATCACCCACGTGCTGTACGGCCTGTTCGGCTTCGAGGGCCCGGTCGACTACCAGGGCAACACCTCCTGGACGGTGGGCTTCTCCCTCGGCGCCCTCGGACTGCTCACCGCGGTCACCACCATTTACCTGGCTTTCCGGCCGGAACACCCGGCGGCGCGCCTGACGGAGGAGGACGAGGCACGCCTGCGGGCGCTGCTGGACAAGCACGGCCGCCGCGACTCCCTCGGCCACTTCGCGCTGCGGCGCGACAAGGCCGTGGTCTTCTCGCCCAGCGGCAAGGCGGCGGTGACCTACCGCGTCGTGTCCGGTGTGATGCTCGCCAGCGGCGACCCCATCGGCGACGTCGAGGCCTGGCCGGGCGCCATCGAGCGCTTCATGGACGAGGCACGCGCGCACTCCTGGACCCCGGCCGTCATGGGCTGCTCGGAGACGGGAGGCGAGGTGTGGACCCGCGAGACCGGCCTGGACGCCCTGGAACTGGGCGACGAGGCGGTGGTGGACGTGGCGGATTTCTCCCTCGCCGGCCGAGCGATGCGCAACGTGCGCCAGATGGTCAAGCGCATCGAGCGCGCCGGTTACGAGACCCGGGTACGACGTGTCCGTGACCTCGGCGACGCCGAACTGGAGCGCATCCGGCAGGCCGCCGAGGACTGGCGCGGCACGGACACCGAGCGCGGCTTCTCCATGGCCCTGGGCCGGATCGGCGACGCCTCCGACGGCGACTGCCTGATCGCCACCGCCCACAAGGCCGACCCCGAGCCCGGCCCCTACGGCGACCTGAAGGCGATCCTGCACTTCGTGCCCTGGGGCACGGACGGCGCCTCCCTCGACCTGATGCGCCGCGACCGCTCGGCCGACCCCGGCATGAACGAACTGCTCATCGTCGCCGCCCTCCAGGCGGCACCGAAGTTCGGCATCACCCGTGTCTCGCTGAACTTCGCGATGTTCCGCTCCGCCCTCGCGCGGGGCGAGAAGATCGGCGCGGGCCCCGTGCTGCGCGCCTGGCGCGGACTGCTGGTGTTCCTCTCCCGCTGGTTCCAGATCGAGTCCCTGTACAAGTTCAACGCCAAGTTCCAGCCCCGCTGGGAGCCGCGCTTCGTCGTCTACCGGGCCTCCGCGGACCTGCCGCGCATCGGTCTCGCCGCGATGCAGGCCGAGGGCTTCGTCAACCTGGCCCTGCCGCTGCCGCGCTTCCTGCGCCGCCGCCAGAAGCCCGCACGCGCGTGTGCCCACACCGTGCCGGAGAGGGACGCCCGAGCCCGAGTCGCGTGACGTCCCGGTTCACGTGTGCGATGCCGGCCCGGCCGGAGAGCCGCCCCGTCCCCGGGGCCTCCGGCCGGGCCGCGGCGTCTTCGGGCCCGTTGCGGGGCCTACGCTGAACATATGAGCAAGCAGAGCGGACGCGGGCGCGTCGCGGGCCTTCCGCAGTGGGAGCGCTGCGCGGTCATGGGAGTCGTGAACGTCACACCGGATTCCTTCTCCGACGGCGGCCGCTTCTTCGACACCACGGCCGCCGTCAAGCACGGCCTGGAGCTGGTCGCCGAGGGCGCGGACCTGGTCGACGTCGGCGGCGAGTCCACCCGCCCCGGCGCCACCCGCGTCGATGCCGCCGAGGAGCTCAGGCGTGTCGTCCCCGTCGTGCGCGGCCTCGCCTCCGAGGGCGTCACGGTCTCCGTCGACACCATGCGCGCGTCCGTCGCCGAGCAGGCCCTCGCCGCGGGCGCGGCCCTCGTCAACGACGTCAGCGGCGGCCTCGCCGACCCCGCGATGATCCCCGTCGTCGCCTCCTCGGGCGCCCCGTTCGTCGTCATGCACTGGCGGGGCTTCCTGGAGGGCGGCAACGTCAGGGGCGTGTACGAGGACGTCGTCGCCGAGGTCGTCGACGAACTCCACGCGCGCGTGGACGCCGTCCTCGCCGGCGGCATCGCGCCCGACCGGATCGTCGTCGACCCCGGTCTCGGCTTCTCCAAGGACGCCGAGCACGACCTCGTGCTGCTGGCCCACCTCGACCGTCTGCTCGGTCTCGGCCGCCCCCTGCTCGTCGCCGCCTCCCGCAAGCGGTTCCTGGGACGCGTGCTCGCCGGCCCGGAGGGCGCGCCCCCGCCCGCGCGCGAGCGCGACGCCGCCACGGCCGCCGTCTCCGCGCTCGCCGCACAGGCCGGCGCGTGGGCGGTCCGCGTGCACGAGGTCCGCGCGACAGCGGACGCGGTACGGGTCGCCCACGCCGTGGAACAGGCGCGCGGGACGGAGAACGCGCCGGGCGCCGCCCCTACGCCCGGGGAGCGAGACGCGGAGCGCACGCCGGGCGCCGACACCGCACGCGAGGCGCACGGCATGGAGTGCGTGCCGGGCGCTCACACCGCACCCCCCGAGCACCCCACCCCCCACACGGCCGGCGCCCACGCCGAAAAGCGCGCCCCCTCCCCCGGTCAAGCGCCGCCCCCGCCCGGCGCGCGCGGCCCCCACGGCTCAGAAGGAGCCCGGTGAGCGCCCCCCACACCGATGTCGAGCAGGTGGAGGCGGCCAACACCGCGTTCTACGAGGCACTGGAACGCGGTGACTTCGAGGAGGTGTCCTCACTCTGGCTGACCCCCGCCGACCTGGGCGTCGACGAGGAGTACCACGACCCGGCGGACACCGGCGTGGTGTCCTGCGTGCACCCGGGCTGGCCCGTGCTGACCGGTCGCGGCGAGGTCCTGAGGTCGTACGCGCTGATCATGGCGAGCACCGACTACATCCAGTTCTTCCTGACCGACGTGCATGTCTCGGTCACCGGCGACACCGCCCTGGTCACCTGCACCGAGAACATCCTCAGCGGCGGCCCGGCCCCCCGGGGCGACGAGGAGCTGGGCCCTCTGGTGGGCCAGCTGGTGGTCGCGACCAACGTCTTCCGCCGCACCCCCGACGGCTGGAAGCTGTGGTCCCACCATGCCTCCCCCGTTCTGGCCGAAAACGACGAGGCCGAGGACGAGGACACCCCGTCCTGACGGGGTAGTCGCCCGGTGAGGACATCCGCGGGCCGAGACCGTCCGCCGGCGCCCGGAACACCCACCGGGAGCAAGAAGTGGTTGGAATCACGACGGCCGGGTAAGGGCGGCTACCAACCCGTGAGCCACCGGGTTCCCCAAGGGGAAACAGACGATGAAACCTCCTGGCCCCGGCTCGGGCCCGCGGGCCCGTGGCCCGGCCCTGTCAGTGCCCGCGGGTAGATTCGTTCGAGGCCGGTGTGCCGCCCGCACACGGCGGTGACCGGCCTTCACCGACGACTGCAGGAGTGATTCGCGTGGATCGTGTCGCGCTGCGCGGCCTGAGGGCCCGTGGGCATCACGGGGTGTTCCCCGAGGAGCGCGAGGAGGGCCAGACCTTCGTCGTGGACCTCGTCCTCGGCCTCGACACCCGTCCGGCCGCGGCCGACGACGACCTGGCGAAGACCGTGCACTACGGCATCGTGGCGGAGGAGGTCGTGGCCGTCGTCGAGGGCGAGCCCGTCAACCTCATCGAGACGCTCGCCGAGCGCATCGCCCAGACCTGTCTGAAGCACGAGGGAGTCCAGGAGGTCGAGGTCCGCGTCCACAAGCCGGACGCGCCGATCACCGTCCCCTTCGACGACGTGACCGTCACCATCACCCGGAGCCGAGTATGACCGCGTTCTTCACCGAGGGGCACAGCGACCCGACCGTACAGCCGGTACCCGCCTCCGTGGTGCGACAGGTGGACGCCGCCGACACGACCCTGCACAACCCGAAACGGGCCGTGATCTCCCTCGGCGCCAACCTCGGCAACCGCCTGGAGACCCTCCAGGGCGCCATCGACGCCCTCGAGGACACCCCCGGCGTCCGCGTGAAGGCCGTGTCGCCGGTGTACGAGACGGAGCCGTGGGGCGTGGAGACCGGCAGCCAGCCGGCGTACTTCAACGCGGTGATCCTGCTGAAGACCACCCTGCCCCCGTCCTCGCTGCTGGAGCGGGCGCACGCGGTCGAGGAGGCCTTCCACCGGGTCCGGGACGAGCGCTGGGGCGCCCGCACCCTCGACGTCGACATCGTCGCGTACGCCGACGTCGTCGACGACGACCCGCAGCTCACCCTCCCCCACCCGCGCGCCCACGAACGGGCCTTCGTCCTCGCTCCCTGGTACGACCTGGAGCCCGAGGCGCAGTTGCCGGGCCGGGGCGCGGTCGCCGATCTCCTCGGCGCCGTCACCCGCGACGGGGTGACGCCCCGCAAGGACCTGGAACTCCACCTGCCCGAGTAGTCGTTAAGGTCAGGGCGAGAGGTCACCACGACCACCGTCGGCGGGACGATCCCGCGACCCGGGGGAGCTGAAGGGACACCGTGAGAGAGCTGCGCATCAGGGTGCTGGCCGGAGTGTTTTTCGTGGCCGGAGTCCTGTCCTGGGCGGGCGCCCGCCTGTGGAACTCGATCGGTACCCTGCCGAGCGTCCCGCTGGCCGCCCCCATCGTGCTCGCGCTGATCGCCGTGGTCCTCACGGCCACGGCGCTCTCGATCCGCGGCCGGCTCAAGGCCCAGCGCGAGCGTGATCCCGAGGCGAAGGGCGTGGACCCCCTGATGGCGGCCCGCGCGGTCGTCTTCGGCCAGTCCAGCGCCCTGGTCGCCGCCCTGGTCGCCGGGATGTACGGCGGCACGGGCGTCTTCCTCCTTGAGCTCCTCGACATCCCGGCCCGCCGCGACCAGGCGATCTACGCCGGCTTCTCGGTGGTGGCGGGCATCGCGGTCATAGCGGCGGCCATCTTTCTGGAGCGTGTCTGCAAGCTCCCGGACGACGACGAGAACAACAACGGCGCGGCCTCGACGGCCTGACTGACGTGCACGCCGTTACCAGGCCTGACGGACGAGGTGTCCGTTGACCAGAAAGCCTGGGCGGGGGTCAAGGCGATAGCTGTAGAGGGTGAAGGGCCTGTCCTTGGTTGTGCGCCGCCGTACCTCGTGGACCGGGGTCCACATGGACTCCCTGAGCTGCAGCGAGTGCCGCTCGCGCTGGAAGGTACCGCGTGAAGGCCGGCTGTCAGCTCACACGAGGAAAACGCTGCCGCATGTGGTGCGCGTCCCCGCCCACGTACTGCCTCAGCAGGTCAGTGTGCCAGTATCAGGCTCATTGCCTCGGCACGGGTCGTGGCGTCCCGAAGCTGACCACGTACCGCCGACGTCGTGGTCTTGGCACCCGGCTTGCGGATCCCGCGCACCGACATGCACATATGCTCGGCCTCGATAACGACGATCACGCCTCGGGCCTCGAGGATCCGCATGAGGGAGTCGGCGATCTGCGTGGTGAGTCGTTCCTGCACCTGCAGACGGCGGGCAAACACCTCAACCAACCGTGCGAGCTTCGACAGGCCCGTAATCTTGCCGCTTTCGGCCGGAACGTATCCCACGTGAGCCACGCCATGGAACGGCAGCATGTGGTGTTCGCACAAACTTACGATTTCGATATCCTTGACCAGGACCATCTCGTCGTGCCCAAGGTCGAACGTGGTGGTCAGGACATCCTCGGGCTCCTGACTCTGCCCCGCCAAGAGCTCCCGGTACGCCCGCGCCACCCGCGCCGGTGTCTCCCGCAGCCCCTCGCGGTCCGGGTCCTCGCCGACCGCGATGAGGAGTTCGCGCACGGCGTTCTCGGCCCGCTTCTCGTCGAACTCGCCGATCGTGCCCTCGCCGTCCAGCGTCACGGGGTCGGTCATGTGCGGTGCCTCGTTCCTGTGCGGGTCACGCGTGTAGGCCACGCGCCTCATCTGCGGCATGGCTGAAAACGCCGCGCCCCCCAGGCTAGAACCTGGGGGGCGCGCGCACTTATTCCGGTCCCGGTGGGACGGAAGGGACGTCAGCTGTCGGGACGCTCCTCCGGGGCGGGCTCGGTCACCGGCGTGTGTTCCGTCGCCGTCGCCTTGGCGGTGCTGATCGCCGGGGTCGCGCCGTTGGCGCCGTTCGTCAGGGCGAGCTCCTTGGGGGAGAGCACCGGCGGACGGGTGGACGGCGTGCGGCGGGAGGAGCCGGTCCAGGCCGGACGCGGCGGGCGCTTGACGATGGGAGCGAAGATCTCGGCGATCTGCTCCTTGCCCAGCGTCTCCTTCTCCAGCAGCTGCAGGACGAGGTTGTCGAGGACGTCGCGGTTCTCGACCAGGATCTCCCAGGCCTCGTTGTGCGCGTTCTCGATGAGCTTCTTGACTTCCTCGTCCACCAGCGCGGCGACCTCTTCCGAGTAGTCGCGCTGGTGAGCCATCTCACGTCCGAGGAACGGCTCGGTGTTGTCGCCGCCGAACTTGATGGCGCCCAGACGCTCGGTCATGCCGTACTGGGTGACCATCGCGCGGGCCGTGGCGGTGGCCTTCTCGATGTCGTTCGCGGCGCCCGTGGTCGGGTCGTGGAAGACCAGTTCCTCGGCCGCGCGACCGCCCAGCATGTAGGCGAGCTGGTCGAGCATCTCGTTGCGGGTGGTCGAGTACTTGTCCTCGTCCGGCAGGACCATCGTGTAGCCCAGAGCACGTCCTCGCGAGAGGATCGTGATCTTGTGGACCGGGTCGGAGTTCGGGGAGGCCGCCGCGACCAGGGCGTGTCCGCCCTCGTGGTACGCGGTGATCTTCTTCTCCTTGTCCGACATGATCCGGGTCCGCTTCTGCGGGCCCGCCACCACGCGGTCGATCGCCTCGTCCAGCATGGAGTTGTCGATCAGCTTGCGGTCGCTGCGGGCCGTGAGCAGGGCGGCCTCGTTGAGGACGTTGCTCAGGTCGGCGCCGGTGAAGCCCGGCGTCCGGCGGGCGACGGCCGCGAGGTCGACGTCCGGGGCGACCGGCTTGCCCTTCTGGTGGACCTTGAGGATCTCCAGGCGGCCCTGCAGGTCCGGCGGGTCTACCGCGATCTGGCGGTCGAAGCGGCCGGGACGCAGAAGGGCCGGGTCGAGGATGTCCGGACGGTTGGTGGCTGCGATGAGAATCACACCACCCTTGACGTCGAAACCGTCCATCTCGACGAGCAGCTGGTTCAGCGTCTGCTCGCGCTCGTCGTGACCACCGCCGAGGCCGGCGCCGCGATGGCGGCCGACCGCGTCGATCTCGTCGACGAAGACGATCGCCGGGGCGTTCGCCTTGGCCTGCTCGAACAGGTCACGGACCCGGGAGGCACCGACACCGACGAACATCTCGACGAAGTCGGAACCGGAGATCGAGTAGAAGGGGACCCCCGCCTCACCGGCGACGGCTCGCGCGAGCAGTGTCTTGCCGGTACCGGGGCGGCCGTAGAGCAGCACGCCCTTGGGGATCTTGGCACCGACGGCCTGGAACTTGGCCGGCTCCTGCAGGAACTCCTTGATCTCGTGGAGCTCCTCGACGGCCTCGTCGCAGCCCGCGACGTCGGCGAACGTCGTCTTCGGGGTGTCCTTGGTGATCAGCTTGGCCTTGGACTTCCCGAAGTTCATCACCCGGGAGCCGCCGCCCTGCATCTGGTTCATCAGGAACAGGAAGACGACCACGATCAGGACGAAGGGGAGCAGGGAGAGCAGGATGCCGAGGAACGGGTTCTGCTTGGACGGCGACACGGTGTAGCCGTCCGGGATCTGCTTGTCCTGGTACTTGTTCTGCAGCGTGTTGGCGATGGCCACGCCCTGGTCGCCGATGTAGCTCGCCTGGATCTTCGAGCTGCCCTCGACCTTGAAACCGTCCTTGAGCTGGGCCTTGACGGTCTGCTCATCGCCGGTGGTGAGCTTGACGCTCTCCACCTTGTTGTCGTTGATCGCCGCCACGACCTGGCCGGTGTCCACCGTCTTGTAGCCGCCGGACGAGCCGACGACCTGCATCAACACGACCACGGCAAGGACGGCCAGCACGATCCACATGACCGGCCCACGGAAGTATCGCTTCACGTCCATCCATACGGAGCGGTGTCGCCCCGTCCCTCCTGCCATAGTGAGTTTGATAAGACAGTTCTTCTGACGGTACCCCAGCATTGTGGCCCGAAGCCGCACTCGGCGGCCCGGACGGCCGGCATTCCCGCCTCTGCATGCTCCAACGGCGCGAAACCCGCCGGGGTTCCCGATCGTCCTACAAAGACGGCTCGCTCGGCCCCAAGGCCGTCTCAGCCGCCGTAGACGTGGGGGGCGAGCGTACCGACGAACGGGAGATTCCGGTACTTCTCCGCGTAGTCCAGACCGTAACCGACGACGAACTCGTTCGGGATGTCGAAGCCGACCCACTCGACGTCGATGGCGACCTTCGCGGCGTCCGGCTTGCGCAGCAGGGTGCAGATCTTCAGCGACTCCGGCTCACGCGAGCCGAGGTTGTTGATCAGCCACGACAGGGTCAGCCCGGAGTCGATGATGTCCTCGACGATCAGGACGTGCTTTCCCTTGATGTCGGTGTCGAGGTCCTTCAGGATCCGCACCACACCGGAGGACTGGGTGCCCGCGCCGTACGAGGACACGGCCATCCAGTCCATGGTGACGGGGGTGGACAGCGCCCGGGCCAGGTCGGCCATGGCCATCACCGCGCCCTTGAGGACGCCGACGATGAGCAGGTCCTTGCCCGCGTACTCCGCGTCGATCTTCGCGGCCAGCTCGACGAGCTTCGCGTCGATCTCTTCCTTGGTGATGAGCACCTGCTTGAGGTCGGCACCCATGTCTTTCGCGTCCACCCGCATCACTTTCGGTCGTCCCACCGGCTGCCCGGCCCCGGATGGGGGCCGGATCCCGCACAAAACGGGATGAGATTCAGCCTTGCCGAATCACCAGTCTGCCACCCTGGCGCTGGGCGACGACTTTGCCCGGGAGATTGATGGCTCCCTGGCCGCGCCAGCCGGTGATCAGCCGGTCGACTTCCTCGATGTGGCGGGCGAACAGCGAGCCGGCCGGGGCGCCGGCCTCGATCGCCGCCTGGCGCAGAATGCGGCGGCGCACCGCGGGCGGCAGGGCGTAGAGCTTGGCGCACTCCAGCAGGCCCGCGCTGTCCCGCACGGCGGCCTCGGCCTGGCGGGCCCAGGCGTCGAGGGCGTCGGCGTCGTCGCGGGAGAGCTGCGCGGTACGGGCGAGGGCCTCGACGACTCCCTTGCCGAGCGCCTTCTCCAGGGCGGGCAGTCCCTCGTGGCGCAGCCGCGAGCGGGTGTAGGCGGGGTCGGCGTTGTGCGGGTCGTCCCAGACGGGCAGCGACTGGACCATGCAGGCCTTGCGGGCGGTCTGCCGGTCGAGTTCGAGGAAGGGGCGGCGGTAACGGCCGCCGGCCCCCGAGACCGCGGCCATTCCGGACAGGGAACGGATGCCGGAGCCGCGGGCGAGGCCGAGCAGCACGGTCTCGGCCTGGTCGTCGCGGGTGTGGCCGAGCAGGATCGCGGTGGCGCCGTGGCGGGCGGCGGCCGCGTCGAGGGCGGCGTACCGGGCGTCGCGGGCGGCGGCCTCCGGGCCGCCTTCGCGGCCGACGGTCACGGCGACGGACTCGACCGGGTCCAGGCCCAACTCGCGCAGCCGCAGGGCGACTTCCTCGGCGCGCAGATCGGAGCCGGGCTGCAGTCCGTGGTCGACGGTGACGCCGCCGCAGCGGATGCCGAGCTTGGGGGCCTCGAAGGCGAGGGCGGAGGCGAGCGCCATGGAGTCGGCGCCGCCGGAGCACGCCACGAGCACGAGCGGCGCGGGCGGGGGCTCGTGCGCGGTCCGCCCGGCGGGGGGCTGGTCGTCGTTGAGGATGTCGTGAAGGACGCGGCGGACCGCCAGGCGTATCGCCGCGACCGCAGGATGGGGACCCATGTCCGGTTCCCTTCATGAAGTTTTCGGGGGGTGAGCCCGAGGTTCGGTCACTCAGAGTGTGTCGATGGTGACAGAGCCGGGCCGTTCCCCGAGCATTGCACGCCTACCCATGGCTCACGGTCCCTCGGACGGGTGATTGGAGGGGCGTTCGCCTGCCGTCGGCCGGATTCGGTTCACCACGTCCGTACGGCGTTCACGACTCGCTCTTGCGGTGCACCCGCGCGACCCAGTCCGCCGGTTTGGCGATCTCCGACTTGGTCGGCAGGGTGTTCGGGGAAGTCCACACACGGTTGAAGCCGTCCATGCCGACCTGGTCGACGACGGCCCGCACGAACCGCTCGCCGTCCCGGTACTGCCTGAGTTTGGCGTCCAGGCCGAGCAGCTTGCGCAGCGCCATGTCCAGCCGGGAGGCGCCCTTCGCTCGCCGCTGCTGGAACTTCTCGCGGATCTCGGCGACGCTCGGCACGACGTCGGGGCCCACTCCGTCCATCACGAAGTCGGCGTGTCCCTCCAGGAGGGACATCACGGCGGTGAGGCGGCCGAGGATCTCGCGCTGGGCGGGGGTCTGCACGATCTCCACGAAGGAGCGCCCCCCGTCGTCCTCCTCGGCCTCGGGGCGCCCGCCCGCGAGAGACTGGGCGGCCTCCCGGATGCGCTCCAGGACGGTCATCGGGTCGACGTCGGTCTCTCCCAGGAACGACTGGATTTCGCCCTCGAGGTGGTCGCGCAGCCAGGGCACGGCGCTGAACTGCGTGCGGTGCGTCTCCTCGTGCAGACAGACCCAGAGGCGGAAGTCGTGGGGCTGCACGTCGAGTTCGCGTTCCACGTGCACGATGTTGGGCGCGACGAGGAGCAGCCGGCCGCCGCCGTTCTCGCCGGCCGGCAGGTCGCGGGTGGCCGGGGCGAAGGTCTCGTACTGGCCGAGGACGCGGGAGGCCAGGAACGACAGCAGCATGCCCAGTTCGACGCCGGTGACCTTGCCGCCGACCGCGCCGAGGACCGCGCCGCCGGGGCTGCTGCCGCGCCGCTCCTGCATCTTCTCGAGCAGCGGTTTGAGGATCTCCCGGAAGCCGGCGACGTTGGCCCGGACCCAGCCGGGCCGGTCGACGACCAGGATCGGGGTGTCGTGGGTCTCCTCCGTGCCCATCCGGGTGAAGCCGCGGACGTGTTCCTCCGAGGCCTTGGCATGCCGGCGCAGTTCCGCGACGACCGCTCGGGCCTCGTCGCGGCTCACGTCGGGGCCCGGCCGCACGAGCCGGGTCGCGGTCGCGACCGCGAGATTCCAGTCGACCATCTCGGCACCACCGATGCTCGTCATGTGTCAACCGTACGTGAGCGTTCGCGCTGGGGGCAGGGCGCGGAGAACCGCGGGGCCGGGGCCGGTGCCGCAGGGGTCAGCGGCAGCCGCAGGCCGCCAGGGCCGTCGCCGTGCGGTCCAGCGCCGACTGGGCCGCGTCCTTGCTCGTCGTGTCGGACGCGAGGAAGGCGAAGGCCAGCAGCCGGCCGTCCCGGTCGACCACCGTGCCCGCCAGGGTGTTCACGCCGGTCAGGGTGCCGGTCTTGGCTCGTACGACCCCTGCCGCGCCGTCGGTGTAGCGGCTGGTGAGGGTGCCGGTGAAGCCCGCCACGGGGAGGCCGGTGAGGGCGGGGCGGAGTTCGGGGTGGTCCGGGGCTCCGGCCTTGACCAGGAGGGCCGTCAGCAGGTCGGCCGTCAGCCTGTCGGCCCGGTTCAGACCGCTGCCGTCATGGAACTGGGCGCCCTTCAAGGGCAGTTGGAGCCTGTTCAACTGGGCGGCGATCGCCGCCGCGCCGCCGTCGAAGCTCGCCGGCTTCCCCGTCGCCACGGCCGTCTGACGGGCCAGCGCCTCCGCGATGTCGTTGTCGGAGTTGGTCAGCATGCGCTCGACCACGTCGGAGAGCGGGGGCGAGGAGACGGAGGCCAGCGTCGTGGCGCGGGCCGTCGCCCTGGACGGGCCCGGGGGCGTCGTCCGGATGCCGTCCGCGGCCAGGAAGCCCGCGAACTTCGTCGCCGCGTCGGCGGCCGGATCCGGCACCCGGTGCGCGGTTCCGCTCGTGGAGTCGTCCGTGCGCCCCTCGTCGGCCGTCAGGGCGCTGACCGGCGCGAGGTTGTCGTCGACGCCGATGGGGTGCAGCGCGGGACCGGTGAAGAGGGTGGTGTCGTAGGAGAGCGTGACCCGGTCGGTGCCGCGTTTCTTCAGGGCCGTCGCCGTCCTGTCGGCCAGGTCGCGCAGGCTCGCCCAGCCGTCGGTGTCCTTGCGGGCCGTCAGCGTCGGGTCGCCACCGCCGACGAGGACGAGTTCCCTGGTGTCCGGTTCCAGGGCGGTGCGCGTGGTGAGGCGATGGTCGGCGCCCATCGCCGACAGCGCGGCGACCGCGGTGGCGATCTTCGTCGTGGAGGCGGGTGTGAGGGGGACGTCGGCGCCGATGCCGTACAGGCGCTTGCCGGTGGTCACGTCGACGACCGCGGCGGCGCGTTGGGCGCCGAGGGCCGCGTCACCGAGAAGCGGCCGAAGGACGTCGGTGAGCGCCGGTCCGACCGGCGCGGACCTCACCGTGTTCGCCGAGCCGCCGAGGCCGACCAGGACCGAGGCGGCGCTCGGCGCGGGCTCGGGCGCCCCGGCCTTGTCGGACGTATCGGATGTACGGCCGTGATCTGCGCCACCCGCGCGTTCCAGGGCAACCGCCCGGTCCGCCTCGGCCGTACGCTGACCGGTGGAGTCCCAGGGACCGGTGGCGGTCACCACGGTGACGGCCAGCGCCACACCGGCGGTGGCGGCACCCGCGGTGTACTGCCAGGTCCCGGTGGTCTTCGGCCTCGCCGACAGCACCCGCGCGAGCCGCGGTCGCGCGGCCGCCGCGGCCCGTTCGAGGCGGGGACGCGCGGCGTTCGCGGCTCGTTCGAGCTGCGGGCGTACGGTCCCGGCGGCCCGTGCCAGACGCGGTCGTACGGCGTTCGCGACCCGCACCACGTGCGGTCTCGCGGCTCGCCAAGGCCTCAGTTCAGGCACGACCACCAGCCCCTTTCGCGATCACACACGTGCGTGAGGGACACTTAACCACCAGAACTATGTGTTGATCATGGAGGAGCCACCGGTGGAGTTCGACGTCACGATCGAGATCCCGAAGGGTTCGCGGAACAAGTACGAGGTGGACCACGAGACCGGTCGGATCCGCCTGGACCGTCGACTCTTCACCTCGACCGCCTACCCGACCGACTACGGCTTCGTCGAGAACACGCTCGGCGAGGACGGCGACCCGCTGGACGCGCTGGTCATCCTGGACGAGCCGACCTTCCCGGGCTGTCTGATCCGCTGCCGCGCGATCGGCATGTTCCGCATGACGGACGAGGCGGGCGGCGACGACAAGCTGCTGTGCGTCCCCTCGACGGACCCGCGCGTGGAGCACCTGCGTGACATCCACCACGTCTCCGAGTTCGACCGGCTGGAGATCCAGCACTTCTTCGAGGTCTACAAGGACCTGGAGCCCGGCAAATCCGTCGAGGGCGCCAACTGGGTCGGCCGCACGGACGCCGAGGCCGAGATCGAGCGCTCCTACAAGCGGTTCAAGGAGCAGGGCGGCCACTGAGCCCCGAACTCCCGTGAAGGGGCCGTACGCAAGCGCGTGCGGCCCCTTCGTGTGCCTGTGCGCATACTGAGGGCGGCAGGAGGTGTCGTACAGGGAGCGTTGCGCACGTGACGGAAGCGGAGTACCGCAAACCGCAGTCGGACGAGGCGAGGGGCACGTTCGATCCCGAGATCACATCGGAGTTCGCCCTTCCGGCCGGGCTCGCCGCCCCCCGAACGGTCGTCGAGCCGGAGACCACGTCCGAGTTCGCCGTCCCGGACGGGCTGGACGTCTCGCAGCCGCCGCACGCCGAACCCGAGGGATCCGCGTTCAGCGCGCCCAGCACCTACAGCAGCAAGCACGCCCCGGCCGCGTTCACCCCGGCGACCGGCGTACCCGTCGTCAGCCTCACCAAGGACGTGCCCTGGCAGGACCGCATGCGCACGATGCTGCGGATGCCGCTGGCCGAGCGGCCCGCCCCCGAGCCCGGTCCGAAGGTGGAGGAGGGCGGTCCCGCCGTCCCGCGCGTGCTCGACCTGACGCTGCGCATCGGGGAGCTGCTGCTGGCCGGCGGTGAGGGCGCGGAGGACGTGGAGGCCGCGATGTTCGCGGTGTGCCGGTCCTACGGCCTGGACCGCTGTGAACCGAACGTCACCTTCACGCTGCTGTCGATCTCCTACCAGCCCTCGCTGGTGGAGGACCCGGTGACGGCCTCCCGGACCGTGCGGCGGCGGGCCACCGACTACACGCGGCTGGCGGCCGTCTTCCGGCTCGTGGACGACCTCAGCGACCCGGAGACCAGCATCTCCCTGGAGGAGGCCTACCGGCGGCTCGCGGAGATACGGCGCAACCGGCACCCGTATCCGACCTGGGTGCTGACCGGCGCGAGCGGACTGCTCGCCGGGGCCGCCTCCGTGCTCGTCGGCGGTGATCTGGTGGTGTTCGCCGCGGCCATGCTGGGGGCGATGTTCGGCGACCGGCTGGCGTGGCTGTGCGCGGGGCGCGGGCTGCCGGAGTTCTACCAGTTCACGGTGGCCGCGATGCCCCCGGCGGCGATCGGGGTCGCGCTGACCGTGGCCCATGTGGACGTGAAGGCGTCCGCGGTCATCACCGGTGGGCTGTTCGCGCTGCTCCCCGGGCGGGCACTGGTGGCGGGCGTGCAGGACGGGCTGACCGGGTTCTACATCACCGCGTCGGCGCGGCTGCTGGAGGTCGTCTACCTGTTCGTCGGGATCGTCACCGGCGTGCTGGTCGTCCTGTACTTCGGGGTGAACCTGGGCGCCAAGCTGAACCCGGACGCGGCCCTGCAGATCGCCGAGCGGCCGCTGTGGCAGATCGCCGCCTCGATGCTGCTGTCGCTGACGTTCGCCGTGCTGCTGCAGCAGGAGCGCTCGACCGTGCTGTGGGTGACGCTCAACGGCGGTGTCGCGTGGTGTGTGTACGGCGCCCTGAACTACCCCGGCGGGCTGTCGCCGGTCGCTTCCACGGCCGTCGCCGCCGGGCTCGTGGGGCTGTTCGGGCAGCTGCTGTCCCGGTACCGGTTCGCTTCCGCGCTGCCCTACACGACGGCGGCGATCGGGCCTCTGCTGCCGGGTTCCTCGACATACTTCGGGCTGCTGTCGATCGCCCAGAACAACGTCGACAAGGGGCTGGTGTCGCTGGCCACGGCCGCGTCGCTCGCCATGGCCATCGCGATCGGGGTCAACCTGGGCTCGGAGATCTCCCGGCTGTTCCTGCGGATCGGCTCGGCCGAGAAGCGCCGGGCCGCCAAGCGGACCCGTGGTTTCTAGTACCCCTGGTCGTAGGGGTACTGGCCGTTCTGCCCGGCGCCGTACGGCTGCTGCTGGGGCTGCCCGCCGCCGTACTGCTGGGGCTGCTCGCCGCCGTACGGCTGCTGCTGCGGGTAGGTCTGCTGGGGGTACTGCGGGGCGTACTGCTGCTGGTTCGGGTCGTACGGCTGCTCGTACGGCTGCTGATAGGGCTGGTCGGCCGGCGGGATGCGGCGCAGCTGGGTCGTGGAGTCGTCCATGACCACCGGGAAGGGCTGGGTCTGCTCCTGGACGGGCTCGGGGGCGGCGCGCTCGGGGTTCTTCTTCGCCTTCGAGCGGGCGCGCAGGTACTCGATGGCGATCGGGACCACCGAGACGAGGACGATCAGGATGAGGATCGCCTCGATGTTGTTCCTGACGAACTCGATCTTGCCGAGCCAGGAGCCGAGCAGAGTGACGCCGGCGCCCCACAGGACACCGCCGATCACGTTGAAGACCACGAACGAGCGGTACTTCATGCCGCTGACGCCGGCGATGATCGGCGTGAAGGTGCGCACCACGGGCACGAAGCGGGCCAGCACCAGGGACTTCGGGCCGTACTTCTCGAAGAACTCGTGCGCCTTGACCACGTTCTCCTGCTTGAAGAGGCGGGAGTCGGGGCGGTTGAAGAGCGAGGGGCCGACCTTCTTGCCGAACATGTAGCCCGCCTGGTCGCCGAGGACGGCGGCGGCGCAGATCAGGGCGATCGCTCCCCACAGCGGGAAGTTCAGCTGGTCGGTGGTGATCAGCAGGCCCGTGGTGAACAGCAGCGAGTCGCCCGGCAGGAAGAAGCCGATGAGCAGGCCCGACTCCGCGAAGACGATCAGGAGCAGACCCCAGATGCCGAACGTGTCGAGGAGGTAGTTCGGATCGAGCCAGCTCGGGCCGAGGGCAAGCGTCGTCACGGTTCTCGGGCTCCCTGAGGGCTGGGGGAAGGTACGGCGTCCTTCTACGGGCGCACAAAGGTATCAACGCCAGGTGTCCGCCCCAGGTTCCACCGCTGTCCCCAGGATGCACTGTGCGCCTCCTGGGGCAAAGCTGTGACTCATGGGCATCGATGAGTACGGCGGCGGCCAGGGGCCCCAGCCGGATGTGTTGGTCGTGACGACGAACGACGTTCCCGGGTACCGGGTGCAGCAGGTCCTCGGTGAGGTGTTCGGCCTCACCGTGCGGTCCCGGCACCTCGGCAGCCAGATCGGGGCCGGGCTGAAGTCGATGATCGGCGGTGAGCTCAGGGGCCTCACCAAGACGCTGGTGCAGACCCGGAACCAGGCCATGGAGCGGCTGGTGGAGCAGGCACGCGCGCGTGGGGCGAACGGGGTGCTGATGTTCCGCTTCGACGTGACCGAGGCGGCCGACGTCGGCACCGAGGTGTGCGCCTACGGGACCGCGGTGGTCCTGGCCCGGGAGTGAGCCCCCGGGCCGGGACCGTCACGCGGCGTGCCGGGCCGCGTTGGCGTGGATCGCGTCCCTGAGGTGTTCGGCGAGGCCCGGGTGCATGGCGTCGTAGAACGCCTTGAAGCGCTCGTCGGAGACGTACATGTCGGCCAGACAGCCGTGCATCTCGTAGCCGCACCCGTAGTACCACCGGTGGATGTGCAGGCGGTGTTCCTCCGCGAGGTCCATCGCCGCCTCGGCGGTCGGCGGCTCACCGGCGGACACCAGGGCCGCGTAGCGCGTGCTCCAGTCGTCCACCTCGGCCTGCAGGCGTTTCCAGTCGGCCTTGGTGTAGCCGGCGGCCCGGCGCTGTGACTCGGCGTACGCCTCGGTGCCGCCCCAGCGGCGCTCGGCCTCCTCGGCGTACTGCTCGGGGTCCTTGTCCCCGAAGACCTCGAAGCGTTCCTCCGGGGTGAGGTTGATGCCCATCGTGCGTGCCTCCATGGCGTGTTCCACGGCCTCGGCCATCTTCCGCAGCTTCTCGATCCGGGCGGTCAGCAGCTCGTGCTGCCGGCGCAGATGCGCGCGCGGGTCCGCGTCCGGGTCGTCGAGCAGGGCCGCGACCTCGTCGAGCGGGAAGCCGAGCTCCCGGTAGAACAGGATCTGCTGCAGCCGGTCGAGGTCGGCCTCGCCGTAGCGCCGGTGCCCCGCGTGGCTGCGCTCGCTCGGGACGAGCAGCCCGATGGCGTCGTAGTGGTGCAGGGTGCGCACCGTGACGCCGGCGTAGCCCGCGACCTGTCCCACGGAGTAGCTCACTTCGTCCGCTCCCTTCTCGGTACGCGCTCCACGGTGGCTCCTCACGTCGCGTGAGGTGCAAGTCCGATTCTCCGGGGACGGCCCGCGGACCCGCCCGGCCCGGGTGATCCCTGGAACTGTCCCGCGTCGGCACTCGTTCATCAGCAGACGCGAGGAGACACGCTCATGCCGCTGCACAAGGGTTCCGCACAGTCCGAAGAGCGCCAGGTGTCGGTCAACCCCTTCTTCGGGGAGGCCAACCCGGTCGGCGGCATGACCGAGGCACCGCCCAGACACCGGCTGCCGGACGCTCCGCTGCCGCCCTCGACGGCGTACCAGCTGGTGCACGACGAGCTGATGCTGGACGGCAACTCACGGCTGAACCTGGCCACGTTCGTCACGACGTGGATGGAGCCGCAGGCCGGTGTCCTGATGGCGGAGTGCCGGGACAAGAACATGATCGACAAGGACGAGTACCCGCGCACGGCCGAGCTGGAGCGGCGCTGCGTGGCGATGCTCGCCGACCTGTGGAACGCGCCGGATCCGGCGGCCGCCGTGGGCTGTTCGACGACCGGCTCCAGCGAGGCGTGCATGCTGGCCGGAATGGCCCTCAAACGGCGCTGGAGCAAGCGGAACCGGACACCGGGAGCCCGCCCCAACCTCGTGATGGGCGTCAACGTCCAGGTGTGCTGGGAGAAGTTCTGCAACTTCTGGGAGGTCGAGCCCCGCCAGGTGCCCATGGAGGGCGACCGGTTCCACCTCGACCCGCGGGCCGCCGCCGACCTGTGCGACGAGAACACCATCGGGGTCGTCGGCATCCTCGGCTCCACCTTCGACGGCTCCTACGAGCCGATCGCGGACCTGTGCGCGGCCCTGGACGCGTTGCAGGAGCGCACGGGCCTGGACGTCCCGGTGCATGTCGACGGCGCGTCCGGCGCGATGGTCGCCCCCTTCCTCGACGAGGACCTGGTGTGGGACTTCCGCCTCCCGCGCGTGGCGTCCATCAACACCTCCGGGCACAAGTACGGGCTGGTGTACCCGGGCGTCGGCTGGGCGCTGTGGCGGGACAACGAGTCCCTTCCGGAGGAACTCGTCTTCCGCGTCAACTACCTGGGCGGCGACATGCCGACCTTCGCGCTCAACTTCTCCCGCCCCGGCGCCCAGGTCGTCGCGCAGTACTACACGTTTCTGCGGCTGGGCCGCGAGGGCTACAGAGCCGTGCAGCAGACCACCCGTGACGTGGCCCGGTCCGTCGCCGACCGGGTCGAGGAGCTGGGCGACTTCCGGCTGCTGACCCGGGGCGACGAACTGCCGGTCTTCGCCTTCACGACGGCTCCGGGCGTGGAGTCGTACGACGTCTTCGACGTGTCCCGGCGGATGCGGGAGCGCGGCTGGCTGGTGCCCGCGTACACCTTCCCGCCCAACCGGCAGGACCTGTCCGTGCTGCGGGTCGTGTGCCGCAACGGTTTCTCCTCCGATCTCGCCGACCTGTTCGTGGAGGACCTGACCCGTCTGCTGCCGGAGCTGCGCCGGCAACCGCACCCGTGGACCCGGGACAAGGAGGCGGCCACCGGCTTCCATCACTAGCCCAGTCACGAGCGGTCATTGGCGGTCCATGCGCGCGAACCGCCGTACCGCCAGCGGGAAGAACACCGCCAGCAGGGCCAGCGGCCACAGGACGGCCGCCCACACGTGCCCCGGCTCACCGCCGGGGCCGCCCAGCAGCTCGCGTACGGCCGTCGCGGTGCGGGACATCGGGTTCCACTCGACGGCCGTGCCCAGCCAGTCGGGCATCGAGGCGGGCGCGGCGAGGGCGTTGGACAGGAAGCCGACCGGCCAGACCAGGATCTGCACGGCCTGCACCAGCTCCGGCCTCCCGGCGACCAGCGCGAGATGGATGCCGATCCACAGCATGGCGAAGCGCAGCAGCAGCAACAGGCCCATGGCGCCCAGGAACGCGCCCGGGGAGGCGTGCACGCGCCACCCGAGCGTGTACCCGACGCCGACGAGGATCGCCAGCCCCAGCGCCGACTGGAGCATGTCGGCGGCCGAACGGCCCACCAGGACCGCGCCGTTGGCCATGGGGAGGGAGCGGAAGCGGTCGATGACGCCCTTGTCGAGGTCCTGGGTGACCGCGAGCATCGTGCCCTCCAGGCCGAAGGCCATGGTCAGCGCGAGCATGCCGGGGATCAGGTAGTCGCGGTAGGGCCCGCTCACCCCGCGGCCGCCGCCGATCAGGTACGCGAACATCAGCAGCAGCATCACCGGGAAGACCAGCCCGACGACGAGACGGCCGGGCTGCCGCGCCCAGTGCGCGAGTTCGCGCCGGGTCATGGTCCAGGAGTCGGTCAGCGCGTAGGTGCCCATGCGGCCTCCTCGGCACGGTCGGCGGTGAGGTGCAGGAACACCTCGTCCAGGGTGGGGCGGCGCAGGGCGATGTCCTCGGCCTCGACACACGCCTCCTCCAGGGCGCGTACGACACCGGAGAGCGCCGCCATCCGGTCGGTGACCGGGGCGCTGATCAGACGGCGGTCGGGGTCGACCGTGACCTCGGACTTCGGCAAGGGCAACAGGGCGACCGCGGCGCCCAGTTGACCGGCGTCGCGCAGGACGACGTCGATGCGGTCGCCGCCGGTGGCCGCCTTGAGCTCGTCGGCCGTGCCGTCGGCGATCACCCGGCCGGAGGCGACCACCGAGATGCGGTCGGCCAGCTGATCGGCCTCCTCCAGGTACTGCGTGGTGAGCAGGACCGTCGTACCGCCGCCGACCAGGGAGCGGACCGACGCCCACACCTCGGCGCGGCCGCGGGGGTCGAGGCCGGTCGTCGGCTCGTCCAGGAACAGCACGTCCGGGTCCCGGATCAGGGAGGCGGCGAGGTCCAGCCGGCGCCGCATGCCGCCGCTGTAGGCGCGGACCGGCTTGCGGCCGGTGTCGGTGAGGCCGAAGCGCTCCAGGAGGACGCCGGCCCGCACGCGCGCGTGGCGTGCGCCCAGGTGGTACAGCCGGCCGAACATCTCCAGGTTCTGCCGGCCGCCGAGCTGCTCGTCCAGGGCCGCGTGCTGGCCGAGCAGGCCGATGCGCCGACGGACCTCACGGGCCTCGGCCACGACGTCGTGCCCGGCCACCTCGATCCGGCCCGCGTCGGGCCGCAGCAGGGTGGACAGGATCCGGACCAGGGTCGTCTTGCCCGCGCCGTTGGGCCCCAGCACCCCGTGCACCGTGCCGCGCGCGAACGCGAGGTCGAGCCCGTCCAACGCGGGCGTGCCGCCATAGGCCTTGCGCACCCCCTCGACGATGACTGCCGTGTCGGCCACTGCCACTCCCCCACTCTCCATCGAGCCAGTCCCAGCTAATCAAACTTGATTACTGACTCGACGTTAATGCCCGCGACCCGGTTGGTCAAACTTGATTAGCGGTCGTCCTCCGGATGCCGCTCCCCGGTGGCGTACGGGTTCTCCTGGTCGGCGGCGAGGACGCCCACGAACGGCTCGCCCTCCCCCGCGAACGTGTACGCCCCGCCCTCGATCCGCCCGATCAACCCCTGGATCCACGCGAGTTCGGCGTCGGCCGTGTGGATCCAGAGGTTCATGATCTCGCCGATGTGGCCGAGTTGTTCGGGGCCGTCCTCGGGCACGTAGTGCTCGGTGACGGACGAGCGCCACCGCTCGATGCGCCGGATCCGCTCCTTCAGGAGGGACACCGCCTCGGCCCGCGGCAGGTCCACCATGAAGCCGATCGCGCTCGACTTGACGTCCGTCTTCTGGTCGTACGAGGTCAGCGCCTCGCGCAGCAGCCGGAAGTACTCCTCGGTGCCCCGGTCGGTGATCTCGTACTCCGTGCGCGGCGGTCCGCCGGCCGTGGACTGCGCGACCTCGTGCGCGTGCAGCAGGCCCTGCTTGGCCATCTGCTTGAGCGCGTGGTAGATCGAGCCGGGCTTGGCGTTGGACCACTCGTGGGCGCCCCAGTACTCCAGGTCGCCCCGCACCTGGTAGCCGTGGGCCCGCCCGTGCTGGCGGACCGCGCCGAGCACGAGGAGACGGATCGCTGACATGGGGCCAGCGTAGGACCCGGGAGGGTCAGCCCCAGCTGGTGCCCTGCTCCTTCGCCACCAGCTCGAAGGCGGTCGCGCCGTCCAGCGACTCCCTGATGATGTCGGCGTGGCCGGCGTGCCGGGCGGTCTCGCGGATCAGGTGCAGACAGAGCCAGCGCACGGAGACCCGCCCTTCCGGCGGGAACCAGGGGTCGTTCGGCAGCGGGAAGGTGTCGTCGAGGCTCGGTACGGAGCGCACGTACGCCTCGGTCTCGGCGGCGACCTTCTCCCAGTGGGCGAGCTGGGACTCGACGGTCTCGTCGCCCATGAGCTGGAAGGTCTCGTGCCAGTTGGAAGGATCCCGGTGGATCGCCGGCGGCTCCTGCTTGGCGCGCGCGATCCAGCTCTGCTCCGTCTCGGCGACGTGCTTGAGCAGACCGGAGAGCGAGAGGTCACTGGCGCTGGGCTTGCTCGCGGCCTGCTCCTCGGTCAGTCCGAGCAGCGCGCGCCGGATGCCGCCGCGCTGCTCCTCGATGAACGCGAGCAGCGCTCCGCGCTCGTCTCCCCGGGCCTCCGCGGGAACGTGGGTGACCATGACCGGCCGCCTTTCGTCGGGTGCTGTGGGGTCTCCCCCTGACACCCAGGAAACTACGGGCCATCGAGGTCAGGTTCTGTCCTCGATGGCCCGCGCGACCGAACGGATTTTGGATGGTCCGCGCGACCGGACGCATCAGCCGGAATCGAATCAGCCGGCCCGCGCGACCGGACGCATCAGAACGGGAACCCGCTCCTGCCGTGCTGCACCGAGATCCACTTCTGCGTGGTGAAGCACTCGACGGTCCCCTCGCCGTTGAGGCGGCCGATGCCGGAGTTCTTCTCGCCGCCGAAGGGGACGACGGGCTCGTCGTGGACGGTGCCGTCGTTCACGTGGAACATGCCGGTGTCGATCTGCTTGGCGAACTCGACGCCCCGCTCGATGTCACCGGTGTGGACGGCGCCGCTCAGACCGTACGGCGTGTCGTTGACGATGCGTACGGCCTCCTCCTCGCCGTCGAAGGGGATGAGGAAGGCGACCGGGCCGAAGACCTCCTGGCGCAGCAGGGCCGAGTCGGCGGGGACGCCGGTCAGGACGGACGGCTCGACCAGGTTGTCGGTGGTCGTGCCGTGCACCAGGGCCGTCGCGCCCTCGCCGATCGCCTGCTCGACGACGGAGGAGAGCGCGTCCGCCTGCGAGGAGTTGATGACCGGGCCGATCACCGTCTGCGGGTCGCTCGGGTCGCCGACCTTGAGGGTCCTGACCTTGGCGACGAACTTCTCGGTGAACTCGTCGGCGATCGAACGGTCCACGAGCACGCGGTTGGCGGCCATGCAGACCTGGCCCTGGTGGACGTAGCGGCTGAAGACCGCCGCGTCGACCGCGTAGTCGATGTCGGCGTCGTCGAGGACCACGATGGCGCTGTTTCCGCCCAGTTCGAGGACCGAGCGCTTGAAGTTCGCGGCGCAGACGGTGGCGACGTGCCGGCCGACCTTGTCGGAGCCGGTGAAGGAGATGACCTTCGGGATCGGGTGCTCGATGAAGGCGTCGCCGATCTCCGCGATGTCCGTGATGACGACGTTGAGCAGCCCGCCCGGCAGGCCCGCGTCCTCGAAGATCTTGCCGACCAGGGCACCGCCGGTGATCGGGGTGTTCTGGTGGGGCTTCAGGACGACGCCGTTGCCGAGCGCGAGGGCGGGCGCGACGGACTTGATGGACAGCAGGAAGGGGAAGTTGAAGGGGCTGATCACACCCACCACGCCGACCGGGACGCGGTAGAGGCGGTTCTCCTTGCCGTCGACCGGCGAGGGAAGGATCTTCCCCTCGGGGCGCAGCGCCCACTGGATCGACTCGCGCAGGAACTCCTTGGCGAGATGCAGCTCGAAGCCGGCCTTCAGCCGGGTGCCGCCGAGCTCGGCGATGATCACCTCGGCGATCTCCTGCTCGCGCTCCTCGACCAGTCCGAGCGCCTTCTCCAGGACCGCGCGCCGGGCGTAGGGGTTGGTCTTCGCCCACTGCTTCTGGGCGCGGGCCGCCGCCCGGTACGCCTCGTCGACCTCGTCGACCGTGGCTATCGTGATCGACGCCAACTTCTCGTTGTCGTACGGGTTGAAGTCGATGATGTCCCAGGAACCGGTCCCCGGGCGCCACTCACCGTCGATGTACTGCTGGGCGAGGTCGGTGAAGTACGACGACATGTGATCCCCAAATCACTAGCAGACACACGATCAACGTCACGGTCTGATCACACGTCATCGTACGTGCGGGGCAGGCGAGTTGGGGACGTGGAGCGAACTTCTGGGGAGAACCTCAGGAAAGTTGGAGGAGACCCCGTAGAAGGTCCCGGCTCTCGTCCGGCCCCGGGCTGTCCCGCTGGAGCTCCTTGAGCGCCTTCTCGTACTGGGCGACGTCCTCGGCCTTGTCCAGATAGAGGGCGCTGGTCAGCTGCTCCAGGTAGACGACGTCGGTGAGGTCCGACTCGGTGAAGGACAGGATGGTGAACGCACCGCTCTCGCCGGCGTGGCCGCCGAAGCTGAACGGCATGATCTGCAGCCGTACGTTCGGCTGCTCGGAGACGTCGATCAGATGCTGGAGCTGACCGCGCATCACCTGGCGGTCGCCGTACGGGCGGCGCAGCGCGGCCTCGTCCAGGACGATGTGGAAGTCGGGGGCGTTCTCCGAGACGAGGTACTTCTGACGCTCCAGGCGCAGTTCCACCCGCTTCTCGATGTCCGACTCGCTCGCGCCCCTCATGCCCCGCTTGACCACCGCGCGCGCGTACTCCGGCGTCTGCAGCAGTCCGTGCACGAACTGCACCTCGTACGCACGGATCAGCGAGGCCGCGCCCTCCAGGCCGACATAGGTGGGGAACCAGCTCGGCAGGACGTCCGAGTAACTGTGCCACCAGCCCGCCACGTTGGCCTCCCGCGCGAGGGAGAGCAGCGAGGTGCGCTCCGTCTCGTCGGTGATGCCGTACAACGTCAACAGGTCTTCCACGTCCCGTGTCTTGAAGCTCACCCGGCCCAGCTCCATCCGGCTGATCTTCGACTCCGAGGCGCGGATCGAGTAACCCGCCGCCTCGCGCGTGATGCCGCGCGCCTCGCGCAGTCGCCTGAGTTGCGAGCCGAGCAGCATGCGCCGCACCACCGATCCGGGCTCTCCCACGCTCACGTTCGCCAGCCTCCCCAACCGCCTTCAGGGGCCGAAGTCTGCCACTAAAACACTCCGAGCAGTACTCGTCCGATTACAGAGATGGAAAGAAGTCAAAGATTCCGCACAGCTCGAGGGAAGGAGTTGGCAAGTAGCGGGAGAGAAGATGACGGAAAAAATGACCAAGAAGCGGTACGGGAACGTCCAATTCGGTCACCTGCACGTGCATCTGCACCTTGCATCTGCACCGCGCATCCGAAACCATGGTCTCGCGCATCCGCTGCATCGCAACGACCGCGAATTCCCGGGAGTGCCTCGCATGGGGACGAATGGATCGACCATGCTCGAGCCGTTACGGCAGGGCCTTCCGCCGCTTGATCCCGCGGCCGTGTCCAACGCCGCCACCTGCGCTCTGCCCGCCCGCTACGAAGCGGTGCGCGAGGCAAGGCTGTTCACCCGGAGAACCCTGGACCAGTGGGACGTCGGCGAGCGGTTCGACGACGTGTGCCTGGTCGTCTCGGAACTCGTGACCAACGCCCTGCGGCACGCCCTGCCCGCGGGCGCGGTCTGCTCGGCGGAGCAAGTGCCGCTCGTGCGGCTGCACTTGATGCGGTGGACCGAGCGACTGGTGTGCGCGGTCCGCGATCCCAGCCAGGACTCTCCCGTGGAGCGGGAGGCGGAGGACTTCTCCGCGGAGTCCGGGCGGGGACTGTTCCTGGTCGACTCCTTCGCCGACGGCTGGGGCTGGCACCCGCTGGCCGGCACGCTCAGCGGCAAGGTCGTGTGGGCCCTGTTCCAGCTGCCGCAGGTACAGCAGGCGTCCGCCGAGTGAGCTTGGGCGACGCTCCGTGACGCCGTGTCTCTACGCGCGTCACCAGGCCGGGTCGCAGGTCGGCGGCCCGGCCTTCAGCCTGCGACCAGGTGGTCGAACTCCCCGTCCTTGACACCCAGGAGCATCGCCTCTATCTCAGCGCGCGTGTAGACCAGCGCCGGACCGTCGGGGAAGCGGGAGTTGCGAACGGCGACGTCGCCGCCGGGCAGCCGGGCGAACTCCACGCAGGAACCCTGCGAGTTGCTGTGCCGGCTCTTCTGCCAGGCCACCCCGTCGAGCTCCGTGGCCGCCATGCCGTTGTACACGTCGTTGTACACGTCGTGGTCCACAGGTCGCTCCCCGATGGTGCGGTGGCCTTGGGGCCAGTGATGCAGTGGTCAACTGACCCGGATCATAACCCTGTTCACGTGCAGATGCATGAGCAGATGCACGTGCACGGGGGGTGGTCCCATGGTTACAGCTTTGATTACCGCTTTGACGACTCTTTACCGGCTCGATCGGGCGTCTTCCCCGAACCCCGGCGGCCATCCCCCGTCCACTAGGAACAGACGCGCGGGGAGCCGTTCCTGTTCCACCGTTCAGTCGCTCGAGCGGAGCGTATGCGGCGCTCGCGCGGCTCACCGGGGCGTACGCAAGTCCTGCCGCTAAGTCTCACAGGCGCTCCCCATGGCATCGACGGGCGCGGCTGGTAGCTTGCTGCGGCCGGTCGGGTGGTGGCCGGCCACGGTCCGCTAGAGCTTGGGAGCTACCAGTGACTACGGCGACCCACACGCGTCCCTCTCGTACGGCGCCGCGTCGGCCTGTGCGGATCGCCGCGGCCGCCGCGGGTCTAGCGGGCGTGCTCGCGCTGAGCGCGTGCAGCGGCGGTGGCGGCTCCAAGGACGACTCCTCGGCGAGCCCCTCGTCGGCCGCCTCGTCCTCCGGCGCCGGCACGGGCGGCTCCAGCGGCGCGTCGACCACCAAGGCCGACGCTCTGCAGGGCAGCTGGCTCGCCACGACCGACGGCAAGGCGGTGGCACTGGTCATCACCGGCAAGCAGGCCGCGCTCTTCTCCACCGGCGGCAGCGTGTGCAGCGGGACCGCGGGCAACGAAGCGGGCATGCAGATGCTCCATCTGACCTGCACGAACGGCGACAAGAAGCGTGCCACCGGGATGGTCGACTCCGTCTCCGGGAAGGCGCTGAAGATCACCTGGTCGGGGTCGCTCGGCAAGGAGACGTACACCAAGGCGGAGGGTGGCAAGCTGCCGTCCGGGCTGCCGACTGCCGGTGCGGGGCAGTAGGTTCGGCGGCGTCACGCCCCTGAGCACCAGAGGAACCACATGCGCACCACCCCGCTCGCCGTCGCGGCCCTCGCCTCGGCCCTGCTCCTGACCGCCTGCGACAGCAACGGCGGCGGAGACGACGGCGACAAGAACACGAAAACGAACACGACCAGCGCCGGGTGCACGGTCGGCGTCTCGGTCGCCGCCAGCGCGGCGCCGTCGGCCGGGGACACCGGCGACGTCACCGTCACGGTCACCAACCGCGGCACGAGCTGCACGCTGAACGGCTTCCCCGGCGTCGACCTCGTCGCCGGTGACGCCTCGAAGACGGTCCCCGCCGACAAGGGCGCGAAGCCGGCCAAGCTGACGCTGGCCAAGGACGCGACGGCCTCGTTCACGATCACGTACACGCGGGGCGAGGCGGGCGGCAAGCAGAGCCTCGCGGTGAAGACCGCGAAGTTCACCCTGCCCGGCTCGACGGCCGCCCACAGCTTCGCCTGGTCCTACGGCGAGGTCGCCCTCAAGGGTGATGCTCCTCAAGCGTCGGTGACGCCCCTCACGCAGGCGGGCGACTGACGGGCCGCCGGCTCACGGCAGCCGCGGCCGGGCCCCCACCTGGGCCCGGTCGGCGGCCTCGGCACCCTCGCTCCAGCCCGCCGCGTCGCTCACCCCGCGCAGCCGGCTCGTGGTCGTGTTCGGGAACATTCGGTCCGTCTCGGTCGTGACGGCGACCTCGCGGGAGGCCAGGACGGGCAGCAGGTCGTCGGTGACCTGGATCTCGGCGGCTTTCTCGAGACGGGTGCCTATGCGGTGGGCGTAGGCCGCGAGGAAGGACTGGCGGAAGGTCTTGGTGCGCCTGCGGCCGCCGGCGCGCTGGGCCGCCTCGGCCTTCGTCATCGCGTGCGTGGCCTGGACGAGGAGCGAGGTGTAGAGCAGGTCGACCACCTCCAGGTCGGCGGCGAAACCGACGACCGTGGAGAAGCCGAAGGGTTCGTTCCACACGGCACGGCAGTGGTTGGCGGCCGCCACCGCGTCCAGCAGGACCGCCTTCGCCTGTTCGTACGGCGGCTCGACGCCGATTCGCCAGGCGACCGGGGCGTCCGCCGTCGGCGTCCCGGCCGCGAGGAGCGCCTCGTCGATGCTGTGGCGGGCGGTGAGCTCCTGCGCCTTGGCGGTGAGGGCCTCCGCCTCCTCCGGGAAACCGGTCGCCTCCGCCTTGGCGAGCAGCGCGCGGATGCGGGCCAGCATGCGGGACTCGGGGCGGGCGGCCGGCGTGCGGGCGGGCTCGTGCTCGTCGAGCGGGTCCAGGGACGGCAGGCGCAGCAGCAGCCGGTACAGCTCCAGGGCGGTGGTCGCGTGCGTGAAGCGGTCGGTGCCGGCAGGCAGTTCCTCGGCGAGTTCCTCCAACTGGGCCCTCCAGCGGGGGCCGCGGGGGCGGTCGTCCGGCGACTGAGCGCGGATCAGCGCCGACACCAGCCGCACATGCGCGTCCTCCAGATCGCGCCGCACGATCCGTACGACGTCGGCGGGCTGCCAGCCGCGCTGCCAGGCCGACGCCACGAACTCCCGGCCCCGCCGCGCCAGTTCCCCGTCCGCGGCAGGGTCGGCGGCCAGCAGGGAGGCGCCGGTGTCGAGGGCGGTGTCCGACTCGGCGTAGAGGGCGGCCCGGAAGGCCCGGTCGACGGTGCTGGCTGTACTCACCCCTCGATCGTGACACGCGGCACTGACATCGGGACCGGCCCCCGGCTCGTCTCAGTCCTCGAAACTCGCTCGCGCGCGGCGGAGGCGGGTTTCGAGCATGGCGGCATGGTGGACATGTCTTCGTACGCGGCCTTCCTCGTCGCCGCGTTCGCGCTCTGTGTGACTCCCGGCCCCGACATGATGTTCATCGTGGCGATGGGCGGTCGTGGCGGGCCGCGGACCGGGGTGCTGGCGGCAGCGGGGGTGGCCTGCGCGATGTTCGTGCACACGGTGGCCGCCGCGCTCGGCCTGTCGGCGCTGTTCCTCTCGCTGCCGACGCTCTACCACGCGCTGCGCTGGGCGGGAGCGGCCTATCTGCTGTACCTCGCTGTCAAGGCCTTCCGGGACCGCGGGGTGCCGACGGAGGAGGGCGGCGCGGCGGAGCCGGGGCGGCGGCGGGCCTTCTGGCAGGGGGCCGTGACCAATCTGCTCAACCCCAAGGTGATCCTCTTCAACGTGGCCTTCCTGCCGCAGTTCGTGGACCCGGGACTGGGCCATGTGCGCGAGCAGTTCCTGGTGTTCGGGCTGACGATCACGGTGATGGGGTTCGCGGTGGACGGCTCGGTCGGCCTGCTGTCCGGGAGGCTCTCGGCGCTGCTGCGCCGCAGCCGGCGGGTGGCGCGGGCGCTCAACATCTTCACGGGGACGGTCTTCACCGGGCTGGCCGTCCGACTGTCAACTCAAGGTTGACACCCCGCCACTGTCAACCTAAGGTTGACACATGTCGACGAACCCGACCACGTCATCCGTACGTCTCGACGACCTCATCGCGGCGATCAAGAAGGTGCACTCCGAGCCCCTGGACCAGCTCCAGGACGCCGTGATCGCCGCCGACCACCTCGGCGAGGTGGCCGACCACCTGATCGGCCACTTCGTGGACCAGGCCCGCCGCTCGGGCGCGTCCTGGACCGACATCGGGCAGAGCATGGGCGTCACCCGGCAGGCCGCGCAGAAGCGGTTCGTGCCCAAGGAGTCGACCGACCTCGACCCGAACCAGGGCTTCGGCCGGTACACGACGCGTGCCCGCAACGTGGTGATGGCCTCGCACAACGAGGCCAAGGCCGCGCCCCACACCGAGGTCGTGCCCGCCCACCTCGTGCTCGGCCTGCTCGCCGAACCGGACGGGCTGGCCGCCAAGGCGATCACCGCGCAGGGCGTCTCGCTGGACGCGGTACGCGAGGCCGCGCGGGCCGCGCTGCCGCCCGCCGCCGAGCAGGGCCCGGAACTCGTGCCGTACTCCTCGGACGCGAAGAAGGTCCTGGAGCTCACCTTCCGCGAGGCCCTGCGCCTGGGCCACAACTACATCGGCACCGAGCACATCCTGCTGGCCAGCCTGGAGTTCGAGCACGGCACCGGGGTGCTGTCCGGCCTCGGCATCCGCAAGGAGACGGCGGAGACCGAGCTGGCGAAGCTGCTGAAGGGATATCTGCAGGCCCCGCCCACCGCGGGCTGAGGCCGTTGTCAGACCCTCCTGCCACACTCGCAACCATGACCGACCGCTGGGCGCTCGCTCCGGCCGAGGACGGTGGCGTGGAGATCGCCCCCCTCGGTCCGGACGGGCTGCCCGCCGGACCCGTGCGGCGCGAGCCGGACCTGGCGGCGGCCGTGCGGGAGCGGCCGGAGGTCGCGCGGTGGGTGTGGCGGTCCACGGCCGAGGTGTACCCGCGCCTGCTCGCCGCGGGGGTGCGGGTCGAGCGGTGCTACGACGTCGAGGACGCCGAGACCCTGCTGCTCGGCCACGAGGGGCGGCACGGCGAACCGCGCTCGGCGGCGGCCGCCCTGGCCCGGCTGCGCGGCGGTCCCGTACCCCCCGACCCGCCCCAGCGGTCCGCCGAACCGGGCTCCCAGTCCTCGCTGTTCGAGCCCCGGGCCGTCCAGGTGCCGCTCACCGACCTGGCCGCGGTGTACGCCGAGCAGCAGCGCCGGCACGAGGCCACCGCGCACCCGGAGCGGATGCGGCTGCTGACCGCGGCCGAGTCGGCGGGCATGCTGATCGCCACCGAGATGAACCACGCGGGGCTGCCCTGGAGCGCCGAGGTGCACCGGCAGGTGCTGCACGAACTGCTCGGCGAGCGTTACGCGGGCGGAGGCGAGCCCCGGCGCCTGGCGGAACTGGCCGACGAGGTGTCCGCCGCCTTCGGGCGCCGCGTCCGGCCCGATCTGCCCGCCGACGTCATCAAGGCCTTCGCGCAGGCCGGGATCAAGGTGCGCTCGACCCGGCGGTGGGAGATCGAGTCCGTCGACCATCCGGCGGTGAAGCCCCTGATCGAGTACAAGAAGCTCTACCGGATCTGGGTCGCCCACGGCTGGTCCTGGCTGCAGGACTGGGTGCGGGAGGGGCGGTTCCGGCCGGAGTTCCAGGCGGGCGGGACGGTCACCGGCCGGTGGGTGACCAACGGCGGCGGGGCGCTGCAGATCCCCAAGGTGATCCGGCGGGCTGTCGTCGCCGACCCGGGCTGGCGGCTGGTCGTGGCCGACGCCGACCAGATGGAGCCGCGGGTGCTGGCGGCCATCTCGCGCGACCCCGGGCTGATGGAGGTGGCCGGGCGGGAGAGCGACCTCTACCAGTCGGTGTCCGACCGGGCCTTCTCCGGCGACCGGGCGCAGGCCAAGCTCGCCGTGCTCGGCGCGGTGTACGGGCAGACCTCCGGCGACGGGCTGAAGAACCTCGCCGCGCTCAGACGCCGCTTCCCCAAGGCGGTGGCGTACGTCGACGACGCGGCGCGCGCGGGCGAGGAGGGGCGGCTGGTGCGCACCTGGCTGGGGCGGACCTGTCCCCCGGCCGTCGGGGCGGGCGAGGGCGCGGAGGAGGCGGGCATCCCGCAGGACGAACCGGCCGAGTCCGGCGGCGGGTCCGAGTGGGTGCCGGGCTACGCCTCCACCAACGCGCGGGCGCGCGGCCGGTTCACCCGCAACTTCGTCGTCCAGGGCAGCGCGGCGGACTGGGCGCTGCTGTTACTGGCCGCGTTGCGCCAGTCCTGCGCGGGCATGGCGGCCGAGCTGGTCTTCTTCCAGCACGACGAGGTGATCGTGCACTGTCCCGAGGAGGAGTCGCGGGCGGTGGTCGACGCGATCCGGGAGGCGTCGGCGCTCGCGGGGCGGCTGACGTTCGGCGAGACACCGGTGCGGTTTCCGTTCACGACGGCGGTGGTGGAGTGCTATGCCGACGCGAAGTGATCAGCCCTGTTGCGCGAGCAGCTCGCCGAGTTCGGCCACGGTCGCCCTCTCGTCCGTTCCCTCCAGGGCCTTGAGGGCGGCCCGCCACTGGTCGCGGGCCTCCTCGTCGCGGCCCGACGCGCGGAGCAGCAGACCGTGCTGGTGGCGGGCGAGACCTCCGGTGTAGCGGTCGGCGCGGGAGTCGGCGTGGCGCAGGAGCCGCTCGCACTCCTCGACGGCCCGTTCGGTACGGCCGAGCAGGCGCAGGGCGCGGACCAGGCCGAGGCGGGTCTGGGACTCGCCGTGCCAGTCGCCGTGACCGCCGAGGATGCGCAGGCTCTCCTCGAAGTGCGGCAGGGCGGCGACCGGTTCGCCGAGGGTGAGGTGGGCGTAGCCGATGTTGCAGTGGGCGGAGTGGCGGACGATCACGGCACCGATCTCGTCGCCGACGGCGAGGGAGCGCCGGTGCTGCTCGATGGCGGCACGGGGATCGGTGTGCTCGTAGAGATTGCCCAGGTGGCTGTGGGTGACGGCCTCGCCGTACGGGTCGTTCAACTGCCGTGAGTACTCCAGGCTCTGGCGCAGGGCGCTGCCGGACTCCTCGTAGCGGCCGAGGCCTTCCAGGAGCAGACCGCGGTTGTTGAGGCAACGGCGGATCCAGGAGGGGCGGTTCAGCCGGCGCCACAGGGCGAGCGCCTGGTCGGTCAGGGCCAGGGCCCGCTGGTGGCGGCCCGTCAGGAAGTGCAGGCCCGCGAGGTCGACCAGCGCGCAGGCCTCCGCCGCGGGGTCGCCGAGCCGACGGGCCACCCCGAGGGCCGCCGTCCCGAGCACTTCCATCTCGGCCACGCGGCCGCTGCGATGGAGGTAGGGGAAGAGAAGGCGGACGAGGGTGGAGAGGTACGCGGTCCGGCGCGGGTCGGGGTCGTCGGCGTGGCGCCGTACCAGCGTCACGACGTTCTCCAACTCCGTGTCGGCCCAGGCGAAGGCCTGTCCCGAGGACTCGAAGGCGGGGAGGGTGTCGACGTAGGGGGCGTGGTCCGCGGGCTGGGTGTCCGTCGGCCGGCGGCGGTCGTCCTGGTCCGGGCCCGCGGGGACGATGGCGGTGAGGGCGTGTTCCGATACGGCGGCGTACCAGCGGAGCGAGAAGTCGGCGGGGTGCTCTTGCGGGGCGTTGGCGGGGTGCTCTCGTGAGGCGTCGGTGGGGTTCGCTCGCGGGGCGTCGGTGGGGTTCGCTCGCGGGGCGTCGGCGGGGTTCATACGCGGGGCGCCGGCGGAGTGCTTTCGCGGTGCGTCGGCGGAGAGTTCGCGGGTGAAGTCGCGGACCAGGTCGTGGGGGGCGTAGCGGCCGTACGTCGTCTCCTCCAGGAGGGCGACGTCCACCAGGCGGTCCAGGGCGGCCTCGGCCCGGTGATCGTCGATGCCGGACAGCCGGGCGAGGATCGGGGCGCCGTAGGTGGGCAGGTCCAGGACGCCGACACCGCGCAGGAGCAGGGCGGCATCACGGTCCGCCTCGCGGTCGGAGGCGGCGAGGGAGTCGTGGGCGACGGCAAGGGAGCGGCGGACGCTGAGGTCGTCGTACTCCAGATGGGACAACCTGCTTCCGCTCGCGGTGAGTTGACCCGCGAGGGTGTCGGGGGTCAGGGCGCGGCGGGCGGCCAGACGGGCGGCGACGACGCGCAGGGCCAGGGGGAGGCGGCCGGTGAGTTCCACGAGGGGGTGGGTGGCGTCGAGGGTGTCGCGGCCGGAGACGGCTCGGAGGAGGGCGGCGCTTTCCTCCGTGCTCAGGAGGGTGAGGGGGTGGCGGGTGGCGCCGTCGAGGGTGGTGAGGGGGGAACGGCTGGTGACGATGACCGCGCAGCCCGGGCCGGCGGGGAGGAGAGGGCGTATTTGTGCCGCGGTCGCCGCGTCGTCGAGGAGGAGAAGGGTGCGGGTGGGGGCGAGGAGGGTGCGCAGGAGGGCGGAGGCGGCGTCGGGGTGTTCGGGGATGTCCCGGGGGGTTGTGCCGAGGTCGCGGAGGAGGGCGGTGAGGGACTGGATGGGGGTGAGGGGTGTCATGCAGGGGGTGGCGCCGTGCAGGTTGATGTAGAGCTGGCCGTCAGGGAAACGATTTTTCACGGCGTGGGCGACATGGAGGGCGAGGGCGGTCTTGCCTATGCCGGGCATGCCGGTGATGACGGTCAGTGGGGGGAGTTGAGCGGCTGCGGCGAGGAGGGTTTCGGTTTCGGCGGTGCGGCCGGTGAAGTGGGCGGGGGGTGGGGGGAGTTGGGCCGGTGCGGGTTTGTTGGGGGCGGGGGGCGGCGGCCCAGCGACACCATCCGTGACGCTTTCGTCGTGGGGTGCGGGTGGGTTGGGGGCAGGGTCCGCGTTCCCACCCGCACGACCCGTGACGCTCTCGTCGTCGGGTGCGGGTGAGTTTGGGGCAGGGTCCGCGTTCCCACCCGCACGACCCGTGACGCTCTCGTCGTCGGGTGCGGGTGAGTTTGGGGCAGGGTCCGCGTTCCCACCCGCACCACCCGTGACGCTCTCGTCGTCGGGTGCGGGTGGCCCCTGTGGGGCGGATTGGACGTCGGCGGGCGCGGGTGGGTGGGAGTTGGGGGTGGAGGTGCGGGCGGCTTCGGCGGCGGCGGGAGCGGACGCGGGCGGGGTGCCGGTGGCATCCCCGGCGACGGGCTCGGGCACGCGCGAGGTGCGGGTGGCTTCCGCGGCGGCTGGTGAGGACGGGTGCGGGGTGATGGTGGCATCCCTGGCGGTCGGCGCGGACACGGGCGGGATGCCGGTGCCATCCGCGGTCGGCGCGGACCGGTGCGGGATGCCGGTGCCATCGGCGGAGGCCGGCACGGACACGGGCGAGGTACCCGCAGCATCCATGGCGGCCGGCGCGGACCGGTGCGGGGTGCCGGCGGCATCCGCGGCCTCCACCGCAGGCACGGGCGAGGTGCCCGTCGCATCCGTGGCCGCCGGCACAGACCCGGTGCCATCGGCGGTCGGCGCGGGCGCGGGTGGGCTGGGGGTGTTGCCGGTGGCTGCCTGGGCGGGTGTGGGGTCGTTGGCGGGGGCCGCGGCTGTTTGGGTGGATCGCAGGATGCGTACGTGGGTCTGTCTCACCGCTTGGCCCGGTTCCACGCCGAGGTCGTTTCTCAGGCGGGCGCGCAGGGCTCGGTGGACTTCCAGGGCCTCCGCTTGGCGGCCCGTGTGGTGCAGGGCCAGCATGAGTTGGCGGTGGAAGGACTCGCGGAGGGGGTGGGCCGTGGTCAGGGCCGTCAGTTCGGGGACCAGGGTGTCCGGGCGCGCGTCGGGAACGGCGAGTTCGGCGTCGTAACGCCATTCCAGGAGCAGGAGACGGGATTCCTGGAGCCGTTGGGTGAAGGAGTAGCCACCGAGTTCGGCGGGGAGCCCGCTGAGCGGGGTGCCGCGCCACAGGGACAGCGCGGCCGCGCACTCGCGCACGACCCGCTCCCAGTTGCGGACGGCATGCGCGCCTCGTGCCGTGGCGAAGTGGCGTTCGAAGACATGGACGTCCAACTCCCCCTGTTCCACCCGGAGTACGTATCCGGGCGGCACCGACCGCAGCCGCTCGGGGTCGTCCAGCAGCCGGCGCAGTCGGGCCACGTGGTTGTGCAGCGAGGCCTGTGCGGAGGCGGGCGGGGCCCCACCCCACAGCGCGTCCTTGAGCGACTCGACGGAGACGACCCGGCCGGCCTCCAACAACAGCGCGGCCAGCAGGGTACGGAGCTTGGGGCTGCCGACGGACAGCATCTCGGCGGACGCCTCGCCCCGGGCCTCGTACAGAACCGGCGAGCCGAGCAGTCCGAACCTCAGTTCGCGCCACTCCCCCATGGCCACCAACTACCCACCGTTCTTGGCGGAATTCCGCCCTCCGCACGGCGGTTTCCCGCCACCCTTTCCTTGACCGGTTCCCGCCGGGATCCGCTACCGTTCGGCCCGATCGCGACCGCTCTGCGGCGACTTCACGCCAGGTGGCGGACGATGGCACGGAGGACCGCTGGCCACATGTTAGCGATCTGTTGGCGCGACCTGATGTGATCACTTCATCGGAGCCGGCCCGGGGGTGCGCGCGTAGAACGCGATGCTCGGGGGAGTGACGCCGCCGCGGCCGGATCCGGGGGACGTCGGAGGGTCCCGGTCGGCGGAGGTGAGCGACCGGGATCCTCGTCCCCGTTCGCGCCTCATCCGCAAGCGAGCCCTCATCCGGCAGCGAGCCGCCGCTCAGAAGACCGGCGGACGCCCCAGGCGCGTGAGGCGCCACACCGTGCTCCAGCGCATGGGGCGGCGTTCGCCCGCAGGTTCCCGCAGGCCTTCCGCGAAACCGCCGAACCAGGCGCGCAGCGCGGCGGGCCGGGAGCGGTTGCGCAGAACTGTCACGGCCATCCACACGCCCAGGTGGACCGGGATGAGCGGCAGCGGGAGACGGCGGCGGACCAGCCAGACGCGGTTGCGGGCGTTGACGCGGTAGTAGATCGCGTGCCGGGCCGGTGAGGTCTTGGGGTGCTGGAGCAGGAGTTCGGGCGCGTAGAGGATGCGCCAGCCCGCGTCGACGGCCCGCCACGCCAGGTCGATCTCCTCGTGGGCGAAGAAGAACTCCGCGGGCCAGTCACCGATCTGATCCAGCATCGAGGTACGGAAGGCGTGCCCGCCGCCGAGGAACCCGGTGACGTGACCACCGCGCAGCGGGTCGGCCGCGCCGAGCCTGGGCACGTGCCGGCGCTGGGTCTCGCCGTGCTCGTCCGCGATGCGGAACCCGACGATCCCGAGCCGGGGGTCGGCGGCGAAGTGGTGGGCGACGCGGCTGAGGACGTCGGCGTCGACGAGGAGGCCGTCGTCGTCCAGTTCGACCACGATGTCCACGTCGCCGAACTCCCGCAGCCGGGCGAGCGCCACGTTGCGGCCGCCGGGGCAGCCGAGGTTCTCGTCGACCTCGAGGAGGGTGACCTCACCGGGGAGGGCCAGCCGGGCCGCGTAGTCGGGCAGCGGGCAGCCGTTGCCGACGATCACGATCCGGGTGGGGGCGAGGTCCTGCTTGGCGACGGACTCCAGCAGGGCGTCCACCTCGTCGGGACGGTTGCCCATCGTCACCACCGCGACGGCGATCCTCGGCGCGTCCCTGTCCCCCATTGCGCTCATCCCATCCGCCGTCGGCAACGTCGGCCGCGATGCTAGCCGTTCACGGTAAGGACTTCCTGAGTACGCCGTTTCGTATGCCAAGTCTTGAGCCGCCGTACGAGCAGGCTCACCCGTTTGCCGTCACCGCGGGGGCAGGTGGGTACGACGGTCCACTCGCCGCGGTCGGAGGGGTAGCGGGTCAGCGGCTCAGCGGCTCAGCCGTGCGCCTGCTGGGCGTGCCGGGGAAGGAGGCCGACATGACGATGCGGCGCGTGGCGAGCGCGCTGGAGACCGGACCGTCCTCGCTCTACGCGCACGTGGTCAACAAGGAGGACCTGGACGAGCTGCTCATCGGCCGGCTGTGCGCCGAGATCGACCTGCCCGAGCCGGACCCCGCCGCCTGGCTGCAGCAGATCACGAGCGTCTGCGCCCGGCTGCGCGACCAGTACCTGCGCTACCCGGGCATCTCCCGGGCGGCCTTCGCCGCCGCCCCGTCCAACCTGGACACACTCCGCCTCAGCGAGGGGATGCTCGCGATCCTGCTCGCCGGGGGCATCGCCCCGCAGACCGCCGCATGGGCGATCGACTCCCTGATGCTCTACGTCAACGCCCACAGCCTCGAGGTCTCCCTGGCGAGCAGCAGGCTCGGCCGCGGCGACGACGGCTGGGTGGTCAGCCGCGACGAACTCCTGCGCCGCTTCGCCGCGCTCCCCGACGCCTTCCCCCACACAAAGCGCTACGCCACCGAGCTCACGGCAGGGACGGTCCACGACCGCTTCGACTTCACGATCGCCCTGATGATCGACGGCCTGAAGAACTCCGGGACGGACTGAGCTCTGTCCTTGTTCGCCGGGTTCCCAGAGGTCGACAGGCCGCACCCGCCGCTGGCTCGACTACCGCCCCGACCGCGACTGACTCCCCGACACCGACACCCCGGACATTAAGATCACCCGATGAACAGCGAGCCCATCCGTCTCACCGTCCTGGGAAGCGCGACGCCGTACCCGAGCGCCGACAACCCGTGCTCCGGCTACCTGGTGTCGAGCGGGGGCACCCGCATCTGGGTGGACGCCGGAACCGGGACGCTCGGCCCGCTCCAGCGATACGTCCCGCTGGACCGGCTCGACGCGATCTGGATCTCCCATCTGCACGCCGATCACAGCGCGGACCTGCTCACCGCCTACTACGGTGCCCTGTTCGCAGACATCCGTCTCACCGCACCGATCCCCCTCTACGGCCCGGCGGGGATCGCCGACCGGCTGGCCGGCTTTCTCACCAACACCTCGACCCGCAGCCCGGTCGAATCCGCCTTCGACGTCACCGAGCTGTACGACGGGCACCAGGCCACCCTCGGCCCACTCCGGCTGACCAGCCGGGCGGTGGCACACGGCATCCCGGCCTTCGCCGTCCGCATCGAGACGACGAGCACCTCGCTGGTGTATTCCGGCGACACGGCCCCCTGCACCAGCCTCGCGGAACTGGCCGAAGGCTGTGACGCGCTCCTGTGCGAGGCCGAAAGCGCACAGCCACCGGCCGAAGGCGAACAGGTCCACCACACCCCCGAGAACGCCGGAGAGACCGCCACCGCAGCCGGCGCGAACCGACTGATCGTCACCCATGTCGGCCGCTTCCTCACCCCACAGGAAGCGGTGGCACGCGCCGCCACCCGCTTCACCGGGCCCGTCGACTACGCCGCCCCCGGCACCACCTTCACCGTCCGACGGGACCGATGAGACCGGAACACCTCGGGACCAGCCGGTCCCAGCGGAGCTCAGGACTCCGCTTCGGTGACACCGACGAGTTCGGAGATGAACTCGACGAAGAGCCGGGCGCACGGCGCGCGCTTGGCCGCGGGTTCGAGAATGCCGTACTCCATGGCCGGGGCGTCGCGGAAGGGGACGAAGACGACACCGGGGCGGACATGGTGCTCCGCGGCGCGGGCCGCCACCGGAGAGACGCCGAAACCGGCGGCGACCAGGGAGCGCACCTCGGGCCAGTAGGTGAAGGCCGGGCCGCGCAGGATGAGACGGCCCGCCGGGGTGCGGTCCGGTTCACCCTCGACCTCGAAGAACTCCCCGTGCCGGAACCGGAGACCGACGCTCGCTGAGGCGGCACGCCCGATACGACCAGGGCAACAGGATCAGCGCCCCCGCGGCGGCAGGAGTGTGGTCAGCCGACGCTGATCAGGGTGGAGCCGCCGCCGTCGAGGTTGTATTCGGATCCGGTGAGGTAGGCGGCCTCATCGGAGGCGAGGAAGACCAGG
This sequence comes from Streptomyces gilvus, assembly GCF_022513565.1. Taxonomy (GTDB): domain Bacteria; phylum Actinomycetota; class Actinomycetes; order Streptomycetales; family Streptomycetaceae; genus Streptomyces; species Streptomyces gilvus. The sequence goes on from NZ_JAKWBE010000017.1 coordinate 94,098, forward strand.
AAGTTGACGACGTCGGCGGGCTCGGCGATCCGGCCGAGCGGGGACAGGACGGGGCCGAGGGCTTCGATGGTGGTCCCGGCGGCGGCGGCGCCGTAGGTGGCCATGGCGGTGTTGACGTAGGTGGGGTGCAGGGAGTTGACGCGGACGTTCGCGGCAGCGTACTCGGCGGCGACGTCCTTGGTCATGGTGCGGACGGCGCCCTTGCTCGCGCCGTACAGGGTGTGGCCGGCGACGCCGACGAGCCCGGCGATCGAGGAGAGGTTGATGATCGCCCCGCCTCCGGAGGCGGCCATGTGCGGGGCGGTGTGCTTCATGCCGAGGAAAGTGCCGGTCACGTTGACGGCCATGAGCCGGTTCCAGTCCTCGACGCTGGTGTCGGCGAGCGGGGCGATGAGGTAGATGCCGGCGTTGTTGACCAGCACGTCGATCCGGCCGTGGACCGCGCGGACCTGGTCGGTCACCTGGACCCAGGCGTCCTCGCTCGTCACGTCGTGGGCGAGGAACTCGGCGCTGCGGCCCGCCGCCGTGATCTGTTCGACGACGGCCTTTCCGGCCGTCTCGTCGATGTCCGTGGCGATCACGGTGGCGCCTTCGGCGGCGAACCGGGTGGCTGCGGCGGCGCCGATGCCGTTCGCCGCACCGGTGATGAGGATGGTCTTGTCCTGGAGACGGGACATGTCGGGCTCCTTCTCTGGGGGTTGGTGGTGTGTCAGGCGCGCAGGTGGCGCAGGGCCCGTGCGGCGGCGTGGGCGCCGCACATTCCGTGGGCGCCGGGGCCGGGCGGGGTGGCCGCCGAGCACAGGTAGTGGCCGGGCAGCCCGGTGTCGTAGGGCTGGAGGGTGAGGCGTGGTCCGGTGATCAGCTGGGGGATGTCCTTGGCGCCGGTCATGATGTTGCCGCCGACGTAGTTCGGGTTGTACGCGGCGAATCCAGTGGTGGTGCGGACGGCGGTGCCGATGATCCGGTCCCGGAACCCGGGGGCGAACCGCTCGATCTGGGCGGTGATCGCCTCGGTGGCGTCGCCGGTGTAGCCGTTCGGGACGTGGGCGTAAGTCCACACCGGGTGCACATCGCCGACCGACCGTGCCTGGTCGGCCAGGTACTGCTGCCCGACCAGGACGAACGGCCGCTCGGGCATCCGCCCGGCGTGGATCTCCCGCTCGGTGGCGGCGATCTCGGCGAACGTGCCACCGACGTGCACCGTGCCCGCCCGCCGCGCCGCCTGGGCGGTCCAGGGGATACCGCCCTCGACCGCGAAGTCGACCTTGAACGCCCCGGGGCCGTAGCGGAACCGGCGGTAGGCCCGGGCGACACGGGGAGGCAGCCGGTCGCCGAGGAGATCCGCCAGCGCCGTGGGTGCCACATCCCAGACGGTCACGTCCGTGGGCGGCAGCTCCGAGGCCGACCGCACCCGCACGCCGGTCTCGATCTTGCCGCCCAGGTCGAGCAGCAGCGCCGCCATCGCGCCGGTGATGCGGCGCGAGCCTCCCTCCGCGACGGCCCAGCCGTGCCGGTGCCCGGCGGTGAGGATGCCGAGCCCGATGCTCGCGCTGAGCGGACGGTCGAGGGGGTGGAAGGCGTGCGCGGCGACCCCGCCCCAAAGGGCCCTGGCCTCCTCGGTGGCGAAGGTCCTCGCCAGCAGCGACGCCGGCGCCAGGGCGGGGACGCCGAAGCGGGCCAGCCGCACCGGGTGGCGGGGGACACGCAGCAGCGGGCCGAGGATGTCCCCGCTCAGGCTGTCGTACGACGATGACGGGCCTGCGAACAGCCGCCGCCAGTACCGGCCGTCGGCGCCGAGCCCCGTGGCCGTCTCGGCGACCGAGCGATGCAACACCCCGGCCGTGCCACCGTCGAGCGGGTGGGCGCAGTCGATCTCCGGCAGCGCCCACTTCAACCCGTAGCGTTCCAGGCCGAGTTCCCGAAGGAAGGGCGAGCCGACGGCCATCGGGTGGACGGCCGAGCAATGGTCGTGCAGCAGTCCGGGCAGGATCGCCTCGCCGGAGCGCGTGCCGCCGCCGATCTCGTCGGCCGCCTCCACCACCGTGACCCGCACACCCTCCCGGGCCAGGGCGACGGCGGCAGCGAGGCCGTTGGGGCCGGCGCCGACGACGGTCGCTGTGCTCATGCCGTCCTGCTCTCCAGCTGCTCGCGCTTCTCGTGCTCGCTGGTCCAGGTGACGTCGAGCGGGATCGGACCGTTCGGCAGCCACGGCTGCTCCCTGACCGCGTCGGCGACCTTCCACGTACCCCGCTCGATCACCCCGAGCGCGGCGTCGATCACCTGGTAGTGCTGGATGCCGCGGTGGATGGGCTGCGACTCCACCCATACGACGATCCACTCCCCGGGGGCGAAGCCGACCCGTGCCTGCACGGCCTCGATGAGGCTGAGGTCGTGCAGGTGGCCGTCGCCGAAGTTGAAGCCGATCAGCGAGTTGCAGCCGAACTCGGCCTCCCGGACGGTGCGTCGGTCGAGGTCGGGAAGGTTCTTCAGCAGTACCGAGAACAGGCCGCGGCCCTGGCTGTGCATGGACCGCCAGGCGATGGTCTGCTGCATGGTGATCTCGGCGACCGCGGCCGGGTAGCCCATCGCCTGGAGTTGGTCGACCTGGTTCTTGGTCGGGCGGTTGGGCAGCGTGTTCAGCTTCTCCTCCGCGCCCGGCGCGAAGGCCCACAGCGCGGAGGCCCAGTTGCCCGCGTACTGCCGCATCGAGGGCAGGAAGGAGACCAGGTCGGGACGGAGATTGCCGAGAACGGGGAAGAACGCGAGGCCGGCGGCGATCCCGGCGGCCAGCCAGGGTGAGGACATGTCGCCGACGCCGTACCCGTCCCCAGCCGGGAAGCCGAGGAACAGGAAGACCGAGAGGTAGCCGAACAGCAGGTTCCACTCCAACGGCACCGCCAGCGGGAACGTGGACGTGATGAAGAGGTGGAAGACGACCATCAGCGCCACGCCGGCGAGCGTGAGCCAGCGGTTCGTGGAGAACAGCAGCACCAGCGGCGTGACGATCTCGACGGTCGAGCCGCCCACGTGTGCCATGAAGGTCGCCACCTTCGACGGGCGGATGTCGCGTGGGAAGTCGCGGTAGTGCAGCCGCTTGATCCGCTTCGACGGGACGCAGGGGCTGTTGGAGACCATCGGTGCGACGACGTTGGTGAAGTGCAGCCCGAACTTCGACACTCCGGCGCCGATCCAGACCACGCAGATCAGCAGCTTCGCCGCGACGATCATGTCGGTGAACGGCAGGACGGCGAAGAACACCAGCGCTGGCAGGTACTGCTCACCGCGGGCGGCCAGGAAGACCGTCTTGTCCCGCAGTCCGTTCAGCACGTACAGGACGATCGGCGCGATGAGCAGAGCTGGGCGCACCAGGCCGGAGGTGTTGTCCGGGAGCGCCTCGGTGAGCGACGCCGCCGGCACGCCGGGCAGGGCGATCGCCAGCAGCAGGGACAGCAGGAAGGCCAGGTAGAGCAGGACGTCGCCGACCGTACGGCGGTCCCCGGACGTGAAGGGCACCCGCTTCCACGGCCGCAGCCGGATGGTGCCGGGCCGGGCCCAGAACAGGATCCCGCCGGTCATCGGCTTGAACTTGCCGGCGATCGGGCCCCAGGACCCGGCCACCCCGAGCGTTTCGAGGAAGACCGTCCACAGGACCAGCTTCTGGTAGACGACCGGCTCGTTCCACCAGTGCGTGACGTCCCAGAACGGGCCCACCCCCGAGGTCCAGGTCGCCAGGGCGGTCCCGGCGAGGACGTAGAGGAAGAGGACCTTGACCACGTACGTCGCCGGAATCATCTTCGGCGACCCGAAGCCGTATTCCACCCAGTGCAGGGCCAGCGTTCTCAGACGTTCCTGAAGTGGCTTCTCCAGGAATGCATCCGGCTCGACGGGAGGAAAGTCACCTGTTTTGAACCCCATGGCGGAGCCTTTCTTTACGACTTTTTTCGGGCACGCCGAACCGCACCCGGAAAGGAATCGAGTGGACTTTCAGGAACGCAGTCGCCGTTTGTCGATCTTCCCCACCGGGTTCCTCGGCAGGGCCTCGGTGAGGGACACCGTCAGCGGCACCTTGATCCGGGCCAGCGAGCCGCGGCAGTGCTCGATGAGGTCGTCGGCGGTGACCTCCGCGCCGGGCATGGGCACGACGTGCGCGACCGGGACCTCGCCGAGGACCGGATCGGGGGCGCCGACCACCGCCGCCTCCAGGACCGCCGGGTGGGCGTGCAGGACGTTCTCGATCTCCTTGGGGTAGATGTTCTCCCCGCCCCGGATGATCATGTCCTTGATCCGGTCGACCAGGACGAGATAGCCGTCGGCGTCGAAACGGCCGACGTCACCGGTGTGCAGCCAGCCGTCGACGATCGTCCTGGCCGTCTCCTCGGGGAGTCCGAGGTAGCCGCGCATGACGTTCGGGCCCCGGACCACGACCTCGCCCGCCGAGCCGTCGTCGAGGAGGTTGCCGTCGGCGTCCATCACGGCGACGGCCTGACCGGGCAGCGGGAGCCCGACCGTGCCGGGCTTTCGCAGCCCACCCGGAGGGTTCAGCGTCGAGGCGCAGGTCCCCTCGGACAGGCCGTAACCCTCCACGACCGGCACGCCGAACCGGCTCTCGAACCGGGCGATCAGTTCGGCGGGCATCGGTGCGGCCCCGCAGATCACCCGGCGCAGGGACGAGGTGTCCGGCCGTACCTCGTCAGGCAGGGCCACCAGCATCGCGTAGATCGCCGGCACCGCGGAGAAGTAGGTCGGCCGGACGCGTTCGACCGAGGCGAAGAACGTCGAGGCGCCGAACCGGCCCGCGACCGTCGCCCGCCCTCCCGCGAGCAGCGGCGACAGCACGCTCACCACGATCCCGTTGACGTGGAACAGCGGCAGGATCAGCAGGCTGTGGTCGGTCTCGTCCAGGCCGAGGCCATCGATGATCATCCGGCACATGGCGGCGATGTTGGCGTGGTCGAGCATCACGCCCTTCGGGCGTCCCGTGGTGCCGCTCGTGTAGATGATCAGGGCGAGGGAGTCGGACGAGGCGGGGGCGACGGGGCGCTCGGCCCCGCTCGACGGCTCCGCCAGGGTGGCCAGGTCCAGTGTTCCGAGGGCGCGGGTGTCGTCGGCGATCACCGCCTTCGCGCCGGAGTCCTCGATCTGGTGCCGGGCCTCCGGGTCGGTGAGCGCCGGATTGACCGGGGTGACGGCGGCGCCCAGCCGCCATGCCGCGAACATGATGACGACGAGTTCCAGGCGGTTCGGGAGAACCGCGGCGACCACGTCACCCGCGCCTATTCCATGGGCACGCAGGGCGGCGGCCGCGTTGTGGACCCGTGTCAGGAATTCCTGGTTGTCGAGTCGCCGGTGGTCGTCCTCGATGCAGGGGCCCGTGGGATTCCGGGCGGCCCGGGAATCCGGCAATGCGGAGATGTGCAGCACGTTTCCTCACCATTGAGTCGCACCGTGAAAAAGGTAGTGAGGAAAAAGGTAGGGAGAGCGCCCACGGGCGGCCATGGGCTTGCGTCCCAGTGCGGGGCCGCCGTTTTGTGCCGCCGTCACAAAGGGAACGAACGGCCGCCCGAGTGGGTACGGTCCCGGTATGAACGCCCATGTCGACGAGGTCGTGCGGGATGTCGCCAAGGGCATCCAGGCCGAACTGGAGCACCTGACGGCCGAGATGACCTCGATGTTCGTCGACGTCATCCCCGAGTTCCGCCACGACGACGCGGTACGCCGGCTGATGGTCGCCAGCACTTCCTCGAACCTGTCGGCCATCGTCGACATGCTCGCGCTGAACATCTCCCTCGACGACATCACCGTGCCGCCGGCCGCGGCCGAGTACGCCCGCCGCTTCGCCCAGCACGACCTGTCCCTGGAGAGCCTGCTGCGGGCCTACCGGCTCGGCGAGCACATGTTCGTGCAGTGGGCCATGACCACGCTCGGGCGTCTCGACCTGCCCACGGACCAGGCACTGGCGGCCACGAGCCGGATCGCGCTCCTCGTGAACAGCTACATCGACCAGGTCATCGAGCGCATCATCGACATCTACGAGAACGAACGCAGACGGTGGGACGCCCGCTCCGACGCCACCCGCGCCGCCCAGGTCCGCGCGGTCCTCGACACCGAGGGACTCGACCTCGCCTCGGCCGAGAAGACGCTGTCGACGTCCCTGCGCGGCTGGCACCTGGCCGCGGTCATCTGGACCGGCCCCGGACCGGCCGGCCATGTCACGGCCCAACTCCGTGCGGGCGCCGCGCTGCTGGCGGCGGCCACCGGAAAGGCGCCGCTGACGATCTCCGCCGACGAGCAGACCTCCTGGGCCTGGATCTCCTCCACCGGCAGGCCCGGCCTCGACGCCGGTCGTCTCGAAGACGAACTCCGTGAACACCCCGGACTGCACATCGCCATCGGCGAACCGTCTCCCGGCCTCGACGGATTCCGGCAGACGTTCCGGGACGCACAGCGCGCCCGCGATGTCGCCGCCACCGGAGCCGGCCCCGACCGCGCCCTCGTCCTGCACTCCCAGGTCGCGCTGGCCGGTCTCCTGGTCGATCATCTCGCCGACGTCAGGGCGTGGGCCGGGCGCGTCCTCGGCGACCTCATGCGCGACGACGAGGCCACGGCCCGCCTGCGCGAGACCGTGCAGGTCTTCCTCAACGCGGGAGGCAGTTTCACCGACGCCGCCGCACGCCTGCACGTCCACAAGAACACCGTCCACTACCGCGTGCGCAAGGCCGAGGAACTGCTCGGCCACCCGCTCGCCGACAACCGCCTGGACATCGAGGTGGCTCTGCTGGCCCGCGCCCAGCTCGGACTCCGGCACGCGGAAGGCTCGTAGGGCCTGTCCGGCATTCCCGTCCACCTCGTCGTGGACCCCCGTGCCCGGGAAGTCGTCCTGCACACCGAGCCCGCCGCCGGTGGAGGCCGGCCGGGTCGTACTCGCGGGCGCCGAGATCAGCCCGAGTCAGCGAGACCGGGGCGATGTCGGACGCGGGGTAGAGGCGGTCGGGTACCGGCTCCGGGATGCCGAAGTGGTTCCATTCGGCCCCGTTGAAGATTGTCATGACCCCTTCCGCGCCGGTGGGGTCCGTCGGATAGATGCGCGCCTCAGGGACCACGGGGTCCGCCGGCCACGACGGGATAGCCCGTCATCTTGCTGAAGCCGTGGATGTATCCGGTGAGTTTGTCGACCGAGTTCTTGATACTCCGCCCGTAAGCCGACGCGGGCTTGACGTCCCATACGGCGTACCCGGTTCCGCGTGGCGTCTGGACACCGAAGGCGATGAGATCCGGTTTCGCTTCATCGTTCCAGTAGGTGGGCACCGTCAGTCCGTGCCCGCCGGTGACGGTCCTCGCGACGGAGATGTCGGCGTAGACGTTGTTCGCACCGCACCGGGCGACTTCCTGCTCGTAGGCCATCTCCAGCGCGAAGTTGTGCTGGTAGGTGCTGCCGCCGACCCACCAGCCGCGCCCCGGCGCCTCGGACTCGCCGCTCGGATCGGTCTCGTACGTGGGTGCGTCGTCGCTGTAGACGTAGGTGCTGACGTAGGGGTCGGTGACGCGGAGGGTGATCGGGTCGGTGCTGGTGAAGCGGCCGGTGGCCGGGTCGTGGGTGCGGGCCCTCAGGTCCAGCTTGCCGGTCAGGATGGAGTCGTTGAGCCAGCCGGTGTAGCCGAAGGTGTCGGCCGGTGCTGTCTGGCCGTCGACCGGCGTTGCCGTCTGCGTTCCGAAGGGGTCGCAGGTGTAGTGGACCAGGGAGGTTCCGCCTGCGTCGGTAACGTCGGTGACCGAGCCGTTCCCGTCGAGGTGGTCGTAGTCGGTGCCGCTGCTGGTGTGTGTTCGGCCTGGGGCAGTCCGAGCGGGGCGGTGAAGTTGTCGGCGATCAGCTTGCCGCTGCCGTCGGCGTTGGTGGCGAGCTGGGGCAGGGCGTTGTTGGTGTCCCAGGTGTCGGTGCGGACGGTGCTGCCGTCGGCCGCCGTGGTCACGCGGTTGCCCTGGTCGTCGTTGGTGAAGCGGCACACCTCCAGCAGTAGTTCGTAATCTTGATGTCGGGGATGCGGTTCGCCTCCGGTAGTGACTGGTGCGTGATCGTGCCTGGTGGGCGACCGCGCCAGTCGGACCAGGCAAGTGAGTGGGCCGTGTCGCGGGCGGGCCGGACGACCAGCGCGATGAAGAGGCGGCAGATCTCGTCGCAGGACAAACGGGATCACGTCGTCCGGCGTGGGCCGGTGTGCGTGTTCGTCGGCGCGGACGACGGCGAGGAAGGCGTGGGCCGGCATCGCGAGGGTGACCCGGCGGGCCCAGGCGGGACAGCGGCGGACCTGGTGCTCATCCAGCCCGCCCGGCCCTGGTGACGACTGATGCCGCCAGATGCCGTTGTGCCTGATCGAACCACATGCGTCGTACCGGACGCCGGTACCTCGTACGGCAACGTCCAAAGGCGTCCGGCCACCCCATGGCCACCCGGAAGGTGCCCGCCGCCCCTGGAAGTCACCCAACGCCGGCTGTTGGGTCCGAACACCTACGGGCCCAGCTCACGCCCCGCGTCACGGCGTCCGCTCGTGCGGACCGATTCCCCCCTGTGGTGAGCGCACGCCACGGAAGTCCACCCGTGGGACGGCTCTGTCCGCCGTATCATGACGGCACACGGGAAGGAGCACCGTCCATGAGTGTCGACGCGATCACGCACACCGAGTTCCCCGCGGGATACGTGGTGTTCTTCGGCGCCGACGGAAAGATCATCATGACCCCGCGGAGCGAAGAGCACTCCAGCACGATCAGGTCGATGCAGATCGACTCTCTCGCCCTCGGCCGTCACGCGAAGGTCACCTCGGACGTCTACATCGACTTCCCCGCCGACGAGAACTCTGCCCCCGACCTGGCCATCCTGCGCGAGGACGCGCGCAAGGAGGGCAAGCGCTACAGCTTCGAGGACGTCCTGTTGATCTCGGAGGTCGTCTCCACGTCCTCGGCACGCAAGGATTACGACGACTGCACCGCGAAGTACGGCCGGTACGGCATCCCCGTCTACCTCGTCGTGGATCCCTACGCCCGGGAAGTCGTCCTGCACACCGAGCCCACCTCCAGCGGCTACAGCACCGCCCACACCCGCGCATACGGCACAGGCAAGCTCCCCATCCCCCTGGCCGACGGCCGCACCTTCACCCTCGACCTCGACGAACTCCCCCTGCCGGACCCGGAGCCCGACACTCACTGAGTCTGAGGGAACGCGCCCCGAAGCAGGAAGAGGCCCGGCAGCCGGAACCACAGGTCAAAGCCTTGCGATCGACCGCTGGCGACATCTCGTGGAACCCCGACCTACGCATTACGATGCGTAGACCACAAGTGTCCGAATAGCCCGGATTCCAAGGTCAACGAAAACAAGAAACCCCAGGTCAAAGGCTTGACCTGGGGTTCACCACAGAGCCGCCTTCGGGATTCGAACCCGAGACCTACGCATTACGAGACCGTGAGCGTTCGTGTTGCGTCGTGCCTCGCCATGTTCCTACGTGACGTTTTTGCTGATCAGAGCGCATGCAGCACGTTGGCCTGTGCCGACCCGTGCTGCACCGTCCAAAGGCGTCTGTCCACCGGCTGTCCACCGGAGGGTTTGCCACCGGTGCACCAGCGAGACCGGGCTGGACTCCCGGCGGCGCTGTCAACCAGATGGAGAGGCAAACAGAGGTCACTGTAGGGCCTCTACAAGCATCCCTTCGCTGGATTCGGTCACCGTGTCCCCCTGCTCGGGTGCCGGCGACGCCGCGTCGGCACACACAACGCCGCTGGCACGGCCCTGCTCGACATGGCGCCGAGCTATGCGGGAACCGTCTGGAGAAAGCTCTGGTGGACCAGCACCGCAAGTGTGTGCCCTGCACAAATGCGGTCACCGAGGTCCTCCTACTCCTGCGCAGGCATGCCGATGTCCGAGAAGATGTCCAAGGCCTGCTGCCCCATCAGCTCAGCGGTGGCGCCGTCGGTCTCCTGGTGGGCGCGGGCGAGTCCCCTGCGGGTGCGGGCCTCGCCGAGTCGGTGGCCGGTCTCGCGGTGTACCGCCAGGGCCTCGTGGCCGAGCTTGACGGCTGTGGCGTGTGCGGAAAGGGCTGTCAGGGCGTGGCCCTCCACCACGGGGAAGGAGTGGTCGCGGGCCAGGCTCAGTGCCTGTTCGGCATGTCCGCGGGCCTCGTCGGGCAGGCCCAGGTGCTGGTGTGTGAGGGAGAGGCTCAGGCTGTCCGCCTCGGCGCGTATCGATGTCGCCTTGCGGGCCGGGGCGAGAGCCTGGACCCGCGTTGCCGACACGTACTCGGTCATGTACTGGGTTGCTGCCCCGTTCCGGTGGATGCACCTCGCCGAGCTGGCCGTTATGAAGCAACGGTTGGCCGCCGAGCGTGCCCACCCGATCGCCGCCACGGAGGCCGCACGCGATGAGGCCGGACCCTTCCTCAACTCGGGCGACTTCGCTGGCGGGTTGGCCATCGTGAACCGCGCGGTCGTTGAGGCCGAGTCGACCCTTGAGGGGCGCGACCGGGTGTACGGCTTGGGCATTCTGCACCTGCTCGGGCTGACGCTGGCGGGTCGGATCAAGGACAAGCGAGGTGGTGCCGGCGTCGGCGTCGGCGGTCAGGCTCGGACGTCGAGTACGTACTTGCCCGTGGACGCCCGGGTCTCCAGCAGTTCGTGGGCGTGCACGACGTCCTTCAGCGGCAGTGTCTTGACGTCGACGCGAACTCCGCCCTTCGCGACCTCGGTCAGTGCGCGTTCCAGGTGGGCACGGAGCAGTGCGGGTGCGCGGCCGGCAACGCCGCCGAGGTTGTAGCCGACGAGCGAACTGTTCGTGTACCAGGGGTGGTTGCCCTCGAAGGTGACGTCCTCCGCCGCCGCGTTGCCGAAGATGACATGCCGTCCGAAGGCCGCCAGCAGGGCGGTCACGGAGGAGCGGAACGCGCCGCCGACCGAGTCCAGAACGAGGTCGGCGCCCACTCCACCGGTCCGCTCGGCCACCTCCCGTTCGATCTCCTCGTACGACACGACGCTGTCGTAGCCGAAGCCGCGGGCGTACTCGGCCTTGGCCGGGGTGCTGGTCACGCCGATCACCGTGGTCGCGCCCAGCGAGCGGGCCAGCTGGGCGGCGGCCGTGCCGACTCCGCCGGCGGCGGCGAGGACGACCACGGTCTCCCCCTCGGCGAGGTGGCCGGCCGAGGTGAGCAGGCCCAGTGCGGTGGTGACGTTGCACAGGGCGCCGGCCGCCAGGGCGCCGTCCAGTTCGGCGAGTTCGCCGTCGAGCCGTACGGTGTGCTCCGCGCCCACCTCGACGACCTCGGCGTTTCCGCCGCCGCCCAGGGTGAGGGCGGCCACCCGGTCGCCGGGCGCGAAGCCGGTGACGCCGGCGCCGACGGCACGGACCCGGCCGACCGCCTCAAGGCCCGGGAAGTGCGGCAGGTCCACGGGGAACTGGCCGCGGCGGAACATCACTTCGGCGAAGTTCACGCCCGCGTACTCGACGTCGACGGTGACCCGGCCGGGCTGTGCCTCCGGTATCGGGGCCTCCGCGACGGTCAGGACGGAGGGGCCGCCGAAGGACTCGAAGCGGACTGCGCGCATCGTGGTTTCGGGGGTCTGAGTGGTTTCGGGGGTCTGGGAGGTGTTCGTCATCGGATTCCCGTCTCGCTGAGGGTGCTGGTGGGGCCGTGTCCGGTGAGCAGGCGGGTGTCGCCCGGACAGGCGGTGGCGATCATGCGGAGGGAGGTGTCCAGGCTCTGAGGGCTCGCGCCGGGTGCGTCCGCGCGCCCCTTGCCGGCGGCGAGCAGAGTGTCGCCGGTGGCGAGCAGCGGTGCCTCGGCGCCGTCGAAGCGGAACATCACGGAGCCGCCGGTGTGGCCGGGGGTGTGGAGCACCGTGACCCGGCCCGTCGCGAAGGCCAGTTCGCCGCCGTGTTCGGGCAGGTCGGCGACCTCGTCGGGCTCCCGGTCGGGGTGGCCGACGAGCAGTTCGCGGGGGAAGGTGTCCGGCAGCCCCTTGGCCGGGGCACCGAACTGGTAGCGGTCGGCCGAGTGGATCCACGCGGCGATGCCATAGCGCCGGGCGAGCGGCACCGCGTCCCAGGTGTGGTCCATGTGGCCGTGGGTGATCAAGATCGCCTCGGGTTCGAGCCGGTGGGCGCGGACGGTCTCGGCGACCGCGTCGGCGGCGTCGTGCCCGGGGTCGACGATCAGACAGGGCGATCCGGGTCCCGCGGCGACGATATGGACGTTCGTGCCGAACTTGCCGGCGGTGGCGGACAGTACGAGCATGGCCTCGACTCTGTCGGAGTCCTCGACCATATGTCAATTGGCGTTTGTGAAGCAGAGCTCTGGCTTATCACTCATCTATAGTACGGCGTGGCAGCGCCCGGGGGACGAGGCACCTTCGCCCGATGGGTGCGCCGACGCCGGTCGGAAGAAGGGGAGTTCACAGGTGAAGGCCATCGCCATCCAGCGTTACGGAGGGCCGGAGGTCCTTCGGCTCATGGACCTCCCGGAGCCGCGGATAGGGCCGGACGTCGTGCTCGTCCGTGTGTGGTACGCGGGGGTCAATCCGGCAGACTGGAAGATCCGGGAGGGCTATATCGACGACTGGTTCGAGTCGCACTTCCCCATGGTGATGGGCTGCGACCTGTCCGGTGTCGTCGAGCGCGTGGGCCTCGGCGTCACCGAGTTCGCCCCGGGCGACGAGGTCGTCGGCTACGTCCGCGCCGATCACATGCAGCGCGGCACGTACGGCGAACTGGTGGCCGCCCCCGTGCGCACCCTGGCCCACAAGCCGCGCTCCCTCGACTGGCGGGCCGCCGCCGGACTTCCGGCCGCCGGCCTCACCGCCTACCAGGCGCTGCGCCGCCATCTGGAGGTCGGCCGCGGTGACGTACTGCTCGTGCATGCGGCGGCCGGCGGGGTCGGCTCCCTCGCCGTGCAGATCGGCCGTGCTCTCGGTGCCCGGGTCATCGGCACGGCGAGCGAGCGCAACCACGAGTTCCTGCGCTCGCTCGGCGTCGAGCCCGTGACATACGGCCCCGGACTCGGCGACCGGGTCCGGGCCCTGGTCCCGGAGGGGGTCGACGCGGTCTTCGACCTGATGGGTGGTGACACGCTGCACGGTTCCCCCGCCCTGCTGCGTCCGGGCGGTCGCCTCGCGTCCATCTCCGGCGACGTGACCGGGCTGGGCGGGCGCTACGTCTTCGTCCGCCCCGACCCGGCCGACCTCGCCGCACTGGCGGCACTGGCGGACAGCGGCGAGGTACGGGTCCATGTCAGCGCCGAGTTCCCGCTCGCCGACGCGGCACGGGCACACGAACTGGTCGCGACCGGCCATGTGCGCGGCAAGGTCGTCCTGGCGGTCGCACCGTCCTGACCGCATGGCGAAGAACAGTGAAGGGCCGTCCCCGGTGGGCGGCCCTTTTCCTTGTCCCCTCTCCCTGTGCTCTCTGTGGGCCGTGTCCCTTCCGTCTCTCCAGTGAGTCTCGAGCGGCTCTCGAATCGGCTCCGCCGTCGGCCTCAGGCGAGCTGTGGCGGAGCCGTCAGTGAACCCCTCGGTGTTCTGGGCCGAGCCCTCAGAGGCGGCTGCGAGGCTGATTTCGTGCCTCCCGGGGGGCCGCCGAACGAAACCACCGACGAACGGGACTGGGCATGACCATTGCTGAGCAGGAGCGGCCGGGCGCTGCCCCGGCCGCGGCCGAACCGGCCTACCAGCGTTCGATGGACCGGGTGCTGGTGCACCGCCGCGCCATCATGGAGGTCTTCGTCACGGACGCGGCACGGATCGGCGACGACACCTTCGCCGTCGCGGTCCAGGCGCCCCGCGCGCACAGCTACTACAACGACCACACCCAGCGGCCCGCGCTGCTCGATCCGCTGTTCCTCCTGGAGGCGGCCCGGCAGGCGGTCACCGTCGTGGCGCATCAGTGGCTGGGGGTCTCGTACGACACGTCGTTCCTGATCAGCGACTGGACCACCGAGTTCACGGCGTTGCCCGCGCTGCGGGCCCGGGGCGAGGCGCCGGACGAGTTCGTCGTCGAGGTCACCACCCGTGATCTCAAGCGGCGCGGTACGCGGCTGCTGGCCGCCACGCTGGAGTGCGTGTTCGTCGTCGGCGGCCGGCCTGCCGGGACGAGCCGGATCGTGGCCGGTTACCTCAGCCGTGACGGTTACGGGGCGCACCGCGAGAAGAGCCGCGGAACCGTTCCACCGCTCTCCTGCGACATGCCGCACGAGCGGACAGGCGTCCCCGTGGCGCCCGGACTCGTGGGTCGTGAGCGGGCCGGGAACGTGGTGCTGACCGATGTGACACACCCGGGCGGCTCCGCTCCTTTGACCGCCCTGCTCGACGTCCCCGTGCAGCACCCGGCGATGTACGACCACCCACTGGACCATGTGCCGGCGATGGCCCTGATGGAGGCGGCCCGCCAGGCGGCGGTGCTCGTCGCCGGGGCGCCGGCCGAGCGGCGGTACGCGTACGCCTTCGAGGCCACCTTCAGCCGCTTCGTGGAGCTGGACAGTCCCGTGGCGGTCGTCGCCACCCCCTCCGGCGGCGACCGCCTCACCGTCGACTTCCAGCAGGACGGCTCATCCGTCTGCACCGCCGTCGTCGCGGTGGCCGGGCTTGCGGCTCCACCGGCGGCGGACGCGGCCACGGCCGCGGACGGCGGGTGACGGTCCGTGCGACTGCACTCACCGCTCGGGCTGATCGCCGCGGCCTGGTACCCGCAACAGCGGCAGACGGTCGAGGACGCCCTGGCCGCCGGCGACATCGACAGCCGTACCGCCCGCGAACTCGGCTACACCTCCCTGCCGGTCAGCGAGCACACGGCGCCGCCGGACATGGCCGTCGAGGCCGCGACGGAGGTGCTCGAACGCTCCGGTGCCCCGGCCGGCCGGCTGTCGCTGGTCCTGCACGCGAGCGTCCACCACCAGGGCCATGACGCCTGGTCCGCCCCGCACTACGTGGCCCGGCGGCTCGGTGCCCACCGCGCCGTACCGATCGGGCTGCTGCAGCAGTGCAACGGCGGGGCCATCGGTATCGAACTGGCCGCGAGCCGTCTCCAGGGCGACCCGGCCGCCGGGCCCGCGCTGGTGACGACGGCCGACCGGTTCCTGATGCCGAGCTGGCACCGCTGGCTCAGCGACTACGGCATGGCGGCGGGGGACGCGGCCACAGCCGTCCTCGTCCACCGCATGGCCGGCGCGGCGGAGGCGTCCGGGTCCCCGGCGACGTCGCACCCGCTCACCCCGGACCTGCTGCTGCACTCCCTCGCGACCGATGTCGCGGCCGAACTCGAAGTCATGCACCGGGGTGACGACGAGCTCAACGCGACGCCCATGGGCCACAGTTCGATGATCGACGTACGGCGCACCAAGCGGGCGTTCATCAAGGCGTACGGCGTCGACTTCTTCCTCAAGACGGCCGCCGAGCGCATCCGTGCCGTCGTGGAGGAGAGCCTGGCCGACGCCGGACTCGCCCCGGACGACCCCCGGCTGCGGCACGCCGTCATCCCCCGGCTGGGGAGCAAGGCCATGGAGGAGGCGTACATCCCTCCGCTGAGGGACGTCACTTCCGCGGAGGTGCTCGACCTCGGCCGGGCCACCGGGCACGTGGGTTCCGGTGATCTCAACGCCTCCCTCGCCGACCTGGCCCGTACCGATTTGCTGGAGCCCGGGCAGTTCGCGCTCGTGCTGAACGGCGGCGGCGGGTTCACGTTCACGGCGGTGGTGGTCGGCAGGCCCTGACCGGCCGTCCGGCACGCCCCCGCTTCAGCACCGACGAACAGCCGACGGACAACCGACGAGCAATCACACGATCAAGGAGATCCACCATGTCCGCACACCAGGACCGTCTCTTCACCCTCGTCACCGACAAGCTCGGTGTCGCTCCCGAGGACCTCGACACCACCGCCACCTTCGACGCCCTCGACCTGGACTCGCTCGCGCTGATCGAGCTCAGCGTCATCGTGCAGAAGGAGTTCGGCGTCCAGATCGACGAGACCGCGCTGACCCCCGACAACACCTTCGCCGACGTCCTGACCGTCATCGACGCCAAGGCCGCGGTGGCCCGATGACGGACACCCGGACACAGGCGCGTCCCGGGCGCGGCCGGCGATTCGACGTCGCCGTCACGGGAGTCGGTCTGGTCACCCCGGCCGGTCTGGGCGTCGAGGCCAACGTGGAACGGGTCTGGTCGGGGCGGTCCACCGCGGCCACCGACCCCGAACTCACGGGCCTGTCCGTCGACTTCGCCTGTCGTGTACCGGACTTCGACGCGGCGGCGCTGCTGGGTCGGCGCAGCGCCGTACGCATGGACCGGGTCAGCCACTTCGGTGTGGTCGCGGCCCGGCAGGCGGTGGCGGACGCCGGACTCGCCCCGGACGCGTGGGAGGGCCCCCGGGTCGGTGTGGTCGTCGGTACGTCGCTGGGCGGCTGGTCCACGGCCGAGCGGGAGCACGGCAACCGGCTGGCCGACGGCCCGGAGTTCGTCTCCCCACTGCTGATGGTGATGGGGCCGGTCAACATGACCGCCGGCTATATCGCCATGGACCTCAAGGCCCTGGGTCCCAACCAGGTGGTGTCCACGGCCTGCGCGTCCGGCAACACGGCGATCGGGTACGCCCGCGCCCTGCTGGAGGCCGGGGTCTGCGACATCGTGCTGGCGGGCGGCGCCGAGGCGGCGATGTCCCCGACGGCGATGGCCAGTCTGGCGCGGGCCGGCGCGCTGTCCACCCGGGGCGACGACCCGGCGTCCGCCTCGCGCCCGTTCGACGCCGACCGCGACGGCTTCGTCGCGGGCGAGGGCGCGGCCATGCTGGTGCTGGAACGGGTCGAGGACGCGCGGGCGCGGGGCGCCCGGATCCGGGCCCGGGTGTCCGGGTTCGGCGCGTCCGCCGACGGCCATCACGCGTCGGCGCCCGATCCGACGGGCGGCGGCGCCGAGCGGGCCGTCCGGGCGGCGCTCGCCGACGCCGTGGTCGACCCGTCCGAGGTGGACCACATCAACGCGCACGGCACGTCCACCCAGCTCAACGACATCACCGAGGCCGGGATGATCCGCCGGGTGTTCGGCGAGCAGCCCGCCGTCACCTCCACCAAGGGTGTCGTGGGTCATCTGCTGGGCGCGGCCGGAGCCGCCGAGGCGGTGTACACCGTGCTCGCCGTCGAGCGGCGCCTCGTCCCGCCGACCGCCAACCTGACGAGTCAGGACCCGGGCATCGGGGTGGACGTCGTGGCCAAGGAGGCACGCCCGTTGGAGATCGGCGCCGCGGTGAACAACTCCTTCGGCTTCGGCGGCCAGAACGCGGTGATCGTGGTGACCCCGGCGTGAGTACGGCTCAGCGGTCCACGAACGCCGGTGCGCCCGCGGGCCGTTCGGTCCTCGTCACCGGGGGCAACCGGGGCATCGGTCTGGCCGTCGCCCGTTCGCTCGCCGCGCGCGGCGACCGGGTGGCGGTCACCTACCGCACCGGTGAGCCGCCGACCGGGCTGCTCGGGGTGCGCTGCGACGTCACCGACGAGGAACAGGTGGAGCGTGCCTTCAAGGAGGTCGCGGCGGCGCAGGGCGATGTCGAGGTGCTGGTCGCGAACGCCGGGATCACCCGGGACGGGCTGCTGCTGGCGCTCGACGACGAGGCGGTCGACACCGTGCTCGACACCAATCTGCGGGCGGTGATCCGGGTCGCCCGGCACGCCGCCCGGAGCATGCTCGGCGGGCGCTGGGGCCGACTGGTGCTCATCTCCTCGGCCGTCGCGTTCACCGGTTCGCCCGGCCAGACCAACTACACCGCCGCCAAGGCCGGTCTCGTGGGCCTCGCCCGCTCCCTCGCCTGGGAGCTGGGCGGCCGTGGCATCACCGTCAACGTCGTCGCCCCCGGCCTCGTCGAGACGGACATGCTGCGCGACGTGCGCCCCGCCCGCCTTGAGCAGTACCTGGCGATGACCCCGCTCGGCCGGCCCGGCACCACCGAGGAGGTGGCGGCGGCCGTCGGATTCCTCACCGGTGAGCACGCCTCGTACATCACCGGCGCCGTGCTGCCGGTCAGCGGTGGGCTCGGCATGGGTCACTGACGCCCCGTGCCGCCTCGTCCACCACCCCACGCAAGCGCAGGAACAGGAGAGGGACCATGCCAGTCGGTGTCCTGTCGATCGGCTCCTACATACCGGACAAGGTCGTCGACAACCAGCAGATCAGCACCTGGACGGGGATGCCCGAGTCCTGGGTGACCGAGCGCACCGGAATACTTCAGCGCCGGTACGCCGAGCCGGGCACCACGACGTCCGACCTCGCCGTGCCCGCCGCCCGCGAGGCGCTGGAGGGCGTCGGCCCCGAGGCGCGCGCCGAACTCGGCGCGCTGGTCGTGGCGACCAGCACCCCGGACGTACCGCAGCCGTCCACGGCGGCGATCCTCCAGCACAAGCTGGGGCTCTCCGCGCTGCCCTCCTTCGACATCAACGCCGTCTGCAGCGGCTTCCTGTACGGCCTCTCGGTCGCCGAGGGGCTGCTGCGGGCCGGGCGTCACGGTGAGCATGTGCTGCTGGTCGGTGCCGACATGTTCTCCACGATCATGGACAGGTCCGACCGGCGCACGGTGAGTCTGTTCGGCGACGGCGCGGGCGCCGTCGTGCTCGGCACGGTCCCCGAAGGCTACGGCCTGCAGTCGGTGCACCTGGTCACGGACGGGGAGTTCCACCACTACGTGGAGGTGGAGGCCGGCGGTACCCGGACGCCGCTCGACGAGGAGGCCCGCGACGCCGGGAAGCACTTCTTCCGCATGGACGGGCGGGCGGTGCGCGACTACGCGCTGTCGATGCTGGCGAAGCTGACCGCCGTGACCCTCGACGACTGCGGGCTGGCCCTGGAGGACATCGACCGGTTCGTCTTCCACCAGGCGAACACCAGGCTCCTGGAGACCTTCGTGGCGGAGGCGGGGATCGACCCGCGGCGGGTCGCCTACACCGCGCCGCACCTCGGCAACACCGTCGCCGCGTCCGTGCCGCTCACCCTGCACGCCACCCATCGGGAGCGGCCCCTCAGGCGCGGCGAGCGGGTGCTGCTGGCATCGGTGGGCGGCGGCATGACGGCGGGCGCGGCGCTGCTGACCTGGTACTGACGCACGGGCCGCGCATGCCCGCGCCCCACGAACACACCCATCACACGCACTAGTTGGAGGAGCCATGAGGCTCGACGGACAGACCGCCGTCATCACCGGCGGCACGCGGGGCCTGGGCCGGGCGATCGCCGAGGCATGCCTCGCGGAGGGTGCCTCGGTGGTGGTCGCCGCGCGCAACCCGTACGACGTCAAGGAGTTGGCCGACGAGTACGGCGGCCGGCTGCTCTACCACCAGACGGATGTCACCGACGAGCGGTCGGTGGCCGGTCTGATGACCGCCGCCGTCGAGGCGTTCGGCGGCATCGACGTCCTGGTCAACAACGCCGGCGTCAGCCGTGACGGCAAGATCGCCCGGCTGTCGGTGACCGACTGGAACACCACGCTGGCCACCAATCTGACCGGTGTCTTCCTGTGCACACGCGCGGTGATCGCGCCGATGACCGCGCCCGGCAGTGCGACGGGCGCGGGTGGCCGCATCATCAACGTGTCGTCCTGTGTGGCCGGGCGGGCGGCGATCGGCGCCGCCGCGTACAGCGCGAGCAAGGCCGCCGTGGAGATGTTCACCCGGACCTCGGCGGCGGAGCTGGCCCCCAAGGGCATCACCGTCAACTGCCTGTCGCCCGGCTACATCGACGAGGGCATGGGCAAGGAGCTGGCCGCCAACGAGCGCGCGTGGGAGAGCTACCGCGGGCGGCTGCTCTCCGGGCGGCTCGGCCGGCCCGAGGAGGTCGGCGCCACGGCGGTGTTCCTCGCTTCCCGGGACAGCTCGTACGTCAACGGCAGTGTGGTCGAGGTCAACGGGGGGTTGATGTGGGCGGCCTGACCAAGGCCGGGCCCGAGGGGTCCGTACTGGTCGTCGGCGCGGGCCCGGTGGGTCTGGTCCTCGCCTGCGAGCTGCTCCAGCGCGGAGTCGCGGTACGTGTCGTGGACGCCGGGCGCGGTGTGTCGGCGCACTCCCGGGCGAACGTCGTATGGCCGCGCAACCTCGAACTCCTCGACCGGATCGGGGTGACCGACGAGCTGCTCGGCCTCGGCCACCGGCTGGCGGGGACGGCGTTCTACTCGCGTGGTCGGCGGCTGGCCACGGCGTGGATGAGCAGACTGCCCGACTCGCCGTACCCGTTCGCGCTGACGATCTCGCAGAACGAGACCGAGCGGGTGCTCCGGCGGCGGCTCGGCGAGCTCGGCGGCACCGTCGAGGACGGGGTGCGGCTGACGTCGTTGGACAACGCGGGCGGTGTGCCGTCGGTCAAGCTGGAGCACGACGGCGGACGGGTCGAGGAGCTCGAACCGGGCTGGCTGGTCGGCGCGGACGGCGCGCACAGCACCGTCCGCAAGGAGCTGGGCATCGACTACGCGGGTCCGCCGGTCGATGTGTCGTTCGCCATCACCGACGCCCGGTTGACCACCAGCCTCCCCGAGGACCTCTCGCACTACTGCTACGCGCCGAGCGGTGCCATCGTGCTCGGCCCGATGGGCGACGGCGTCCACCGGATCGCGCTGAACGTGCCGCACGACGCCTACGACCAGCACAGTCCGCCGCCGCGCGAGATGTTCCAGCGGGTCGTCGACGACCGGGCGGCCCGTCGCAGCGTGGTCGAGGAGCTGCTGTGGAGCGGTTCCTTCCGGGTACGGGTCCGGATCGCATCCCGGTTCCGCCGCGACCGTTGCTTCCTGGTGGGCGACGCCGCCCATGTGATCAGCCCGGCCGGCGGCCAGGGCATGAACACCGGGATGCAGGACGCGTTCAATCTGGCGTGGAAGCTGTCCGGGGTGGTCCTCGGGGAGTTCGGGGAGGGCATCCTCGACTCCTACGACAGCGAGCGGCGGGCGGTCTCGCACGATGTGGCGCGCTCGACCGGGTGGCTGACCAAGGCCGGGCTGGTCAACACACCGGCGAAGGTCGCGCTGCGCGACGCGGCGTTCATGGCGGCCGACCGGACAGGTCTTTTCCAGCGCAGGCTCGCCCCGCAGCTCGGCCAGACCGCGGTCAGTTACGACGGTGACCGTCATCCCCGGCTGCCGGTGAAGGTCGCGGGCCAGGCCGACGACGCGCCCCATCTGGCGAGCGGGGGCTGGCCGGTGATCGCCCGGGACCGGCACACGGTGCTGCTGTGGCCCGGGACCCGGACACCGCCGGCCGACTGGCGGCGCACCCGCGAGCGGGTGCGCGCGGCGCTGCCCGAGGGCACCCCCGTCCTCGACCTGACCCGGGCGCTGCCCTCGGGTCCGGCCCGGGCACTGGGCCCGGCGCCGACCGTGGCGGTGGTCCGCCCGGACGGTCATCTGCTGGCCCGGTGCGCCCCCGGGCGGCCGACGGAGATCGCACGACTGCTCGACCGAGCGGTAGACCCAAGGAGTCGGCCATGACGACGTTTTCCACCCCCACTCCCCCGGCGACCGGCCACTCCCGTCCGGTCGTGGCGTTCTTCGACGCCGACGAGACGCTCATCGCCATGAAGAGCCCGTTCTCCCTGCTGCGCTACCGGCTGCGGCGCCAGGGGGACGTCACGGGAGCCGCGTACGAGCGGATGGTGGAACCACTGCGGCGGCTGGCGTCGATGGGCGTCACCCCGGTCGAGGTGGTGTCCAAGTTCTACGAGCTGCACGCCGGCACCCCGTGGGACCATGTGCTGGCGGAGGCCCGCGCCTGGTACGCCGAACTGCGGGAACACGGTGCGCCGTTCATCGAGCCCACCGTCGCCCGGTTGCGCGGCCATCAGCAGGCGGGCCATCACACGGTGGTGATCTCGGGCTCGTGGCCGGCGACGCTGCTTCCGATCACCGACGACCTGGGCATCGACCTGGTGCTGTGCAGCGAGCCGGAGCTGGACGAGAGCCGGCGGATGACCGGGGCGATCCGGCACGCGATGTTCGGTCCGGCGAAGGCGGACGCGGTGCGGGAGGCGCTGGAGAAGTTCGGCGCGGACCCGGCGGACTGCCACGCCTACGGTGACGACCCGGGCGACCTGACCATGCTGGGGCTGGTGGGCCACCCGACGGTGGTCGGCGCGAACCCGACGATGCTGGCCCACGCCGCCGAACGTGGGTGGCCCGTCATTCCGGCCACGCTTGCCTCGGGGACGCAGCGGCAGCCGGTGTGACGGGGGCGCGGTCGCCCCCGCCGCCCCTACCCGTCCCTCCCCCACTCTCGGCTTCGCCCGACCGGGGGACCCCCATCCAGGGGCCGCGCCCCTTCAACCCCCGCCTACCAGCTCGGGAGACGGGGGTTGTGGGGCGGGTGCGGGTTCGATCTGGTTGCTCGCGCAGTTCCCCGCGCCCCTTTCAGGGGCGTGGGGTTCAGCGCGAGCCCGTCGCCTCCGGGAGCGCCGACAAGTCCGCCAGGGCCTCCGGCGGCAGGGTCAGGGAGCCGGCGGTGACGTTGTCCTCCAGGTAGCGGCGGGTCTTCGTGCCGGGGATGACGCCCACGTGGTCGCCCTGGGCCAGCACCCAGGCGATCGCCACCTGGGCCACGGTCGCGCCGAGGGCATCGGCCACGGCCCGCATCCGGTCGACGATGGCCTGGTTGGCGGTGATGGCCTCGGCCTGGAAGCGCGGGAGCCGGTGCCGTCCGTCCGCCTCGGGCAGGTCCTTCGGGCCGCCGATCAGCCCGGACAGGAAGCCCCGGCCGAGCGGGGCGAACGCGATGAACGCGATGCCCTCGCGCCCGCAGTACTCCACCACCCCGTCCGTCAGGGCCTCACGGCTCCACAGGGACAGCTCGCTCTGCACCGAGGCGACCGGGTGGACGGCGTGCGCCCGGCCGATCTCCCGGGCCGACGCCTCGGACAGCCCGAGCGCGCCGAGCTTGCCCTCCTTCACCAGCTCCGCGAGCGCGCCCCAGCTCTCCTCGACCGGTACCTCGGGGTCGATGCGGTGCAGTTGGTAAAGGTCCACGTGGTCCACGTCCAGGCGGCGCAGACTCGCCTCGACGGCGGAGCGCAGATATTCCGGCCGGCCGTCGCGGTGACTGCGGTAGGTCGCGGGGTCGTCCACGACGAGTCCGCCCTTGGTGGCGAGCAGCACCTTGTCGCGGTGGCCCTTCAGTGCCTTGCCGACCAGCAGTTCGTTGGTGAACGGGCCGTACTGGTCCGCGGTGTCGATCAGGTCGACGCCGAGTTCGACGCCGCGGCGTATCACTCCGATGGACTCGTTCTCGTCCCGGCCCAGCTCGTCGTAGCCCCACGACATGCCCATGCAGCCGAGGCCCACGGCTGCGAAGGTCCGCTGTGAGCCACCCAGTTGGATCCTGCGCATCGCGGTGCGCACCGCCCTTCCCGTTCTCGCTGTGTCCCGTACCTGCCGACGGATGACAGGCCCTCATCTTTACACAGAACTCTGGCATACGATTGACATCACGGATGGTTAGCCCTCTAACCTATGACAGGGTTCTGGCTCATAGCCGAGACCGAAGAGTCAGACGTCCGACAGTCCCTGACATCCGTACAGACAGAGGTGATCCTCCGTGTCCACCGGCAACCCGCGGGCCACGCTCGCCGCGGCGTGCGTCGTCGGCCCGCTCATGACCCTCGTGGTCACCGGCCCGTCCGTGGCCGTCCCCGACATCGGCGCCGATCTGCACAGTTCACTCGCCGCCGCCCAGTGGGTGGTCGACGGCTACATGCTCACCGCGTCCAGCAGCCTCGCGGCCATGGGCTCGCTCGCCGACCGCGTGGGCCATCGGCGCATGTTCACCTGGGGCATGGCCTTCTTCGCCTTCTGGATGACCGTCTCCGGCCTGGCGAACAGCATCCTGCTGCTCGATCTGGCCCGCGCCATCGCCGGTTTCGGCAGTGGCGCCGCGCTCGCCTCCATCACCGCGATCCTCGCCCAGGCCTTCGACGGCGCCGCCCGTGCCAAGGCGTTCGGCCTCTTCGGTACGTTCCTCGGCGCGGGCCTCGCCTTCGGACCCGCGTTCGGCGGCGCCCTGGTCAACCTGTGGGGCTGGCGCTCGGTCTTCCTCGTCCTGGCCGCGGTCTCCGCGCTCGTCCTGCTGAGCACCCCACTGCTGCCGCGCTCGGAGCCGAACAAGGGGCCGCGCTTCGACTGGGCCGGCAGCTTCACCTTCGGCTTCGCCGTCGCCCTGTTCGTGCTGGCTCTGGTGGAGGGCCCGGGCCGGGGCTGGACCGACCCGGTGGTGCTCGGCGCGGCGGTCGGCTGCCTGGCCCTGCTGGTGGCGTTCGTGACGGTGGAGCGCCGCACCGAGCACCCCATGTTCGACCTGGGCCTGTTCGCCCGGCCGCAGTTCCTCGCCGTCTGCGTGGTGCCGCTGGTCCTGGCGTTCAGCTTCGTCGCGCTGGTCATCGTGCTCCCGCCGTATCTGACCTCCACCAGCGGAATGTCGGCGCTACGCATCGGCGTGGTCCTGCTGCTGCTGACCGGCCCGTCCCTGGTGATGCCCGCGCTCACCGGGCTGCTCGCGCAGAAGGTCTCGCAGCGCGCCCTGTTCATGGTGCTGCTGGGCTGTTCCGCGGTCGGCGCGGCCTGGCTGACCCAGGTGGACCCGGGCGCGTCGGCCGCCGCGCTGGCCGGCCCGCTGCTCCTGCTGGGCATCGGTTACGGCATCTCGCTCGGCATCCTCGACGGTGCCGCGGTCTCGGCCGTCGAACCGGAGCGGATGGGCATGGCGGCGGGCATGTTCAACACCGTCCGGCTCGCCTCCGACGCGGTCTCCATGGCCGGTCTGGGCGCCCTGGTCACCGCGCTCACCAAGAGCGCCCTCGACGACGGCGCGGTCTCGGCGTACCCGGGCGGCGGCGATGAGCTGACGTCCCGTGCGCTCCAGGGCGGTCTGACCGAGGCAGCCGGGACACTGCCGGCCGGCGAGGTGCGTGACCGGGTGGTGGGCGCGATGGCCGACGCGTACGGCAGCGGGCTGCACACCACGATGTGGATCGTCGCGGCGGCGTGCGCCGTCAGCGCGCTCGTCGTCGGGGTCCTGCTCTCGGGTACGAAGCCGTCCGGCGACGCACCCGCCGAGCCCGGCACGGCGGCGGCTCCCGAGCCCGCTACGGCGTGAGGGGCCGGCCATGACCCAGACCGCCCTGGGGCCCGTCGAGGTCCTGCCCCCTTACGCCGACCAGCAGTTGGTGGAGCGTCTCGGCATCGAGATCACCGTCTGCGAGCCGGACCTGGTCGTCGGCACCATGCCGGTGGACGGCAACCGGCAGCCCGTCGGGCTGTTGCACGGCGGAGCCAACGCGGTTCTCGCCGAGACGCTCGGCTCGCTCGCGGCCTGGACGCACGCGGGTGCGGATCGGATCATCGTCGGCCAGGAGTTGTCCTGCACCCATCACGCGGGCGCCCGTTCGGGCCGGGTCACCGGCGTCTGCCGGCCGCTGCACGTGGGCACGCACACGGCGACCTACGAGATCGTCGTCACCGACGAGCGGGGCCGGCGTACCTGCACGGCCAGACTCACGTGTGCGCTCCCCTCGGCCCGGCGTCGGAAGCAACGGTGACCGCCCCCTCCGGGAGCCGGGGGACCACGGGGAGGCGGCAGCGCGCGACCCATGCTTCGTCCTCTGTCGTATGCAAGACTATTGATATGGCGAACACGACGACGGAGACGGTCGCCGCAGGCCGACTCGGGCACACGATCAAGAGAGCCGAGCAGGCTCTCATCGCACGCAAGACCCAGGTCCTGCGGGAATTCGACCTGACGGTGCCGCAGTACTCGGTCCTGCTGCTGCTGTCGCTCTCCGACGGCATGTCCGCGGCCCAGCTCGCACGCGAGTGCATGGTCACTCCGCAGACGATGGCCACGGTCCTGACGAACCTGGAGAAGGCCGGCCTGGTGGTGCGCGAGCCTTCGGAGCTCCATCAGAAGGTCGTGGTGAACCGGGCGACCCGCGCGGGCCGCGCGGTCGCCCGGAAGGCCGACAAGGCGGCCCTGCACGTCGAGGGCGCGCTGAGCGCCGAGTTCACGCCGGACGAGCTGGCCCGGTTCGAGGAATACCTGGAGCGGGCGATCGCTCTCCTGGGCGCCCTGGAGCCGTCTCCCTGAGCAGTTTCCCGAATTCCATTCATGGACGCCGCACCACCCGAGAGAGCCACGGTGAATCACCCACCGTGGCTTTCCGCCTTCCCGGCCGAAGTGAGATCGGTAACAGCAACTGCTCCACCTGGTAAACACTGCATTCCCAATGAAACAACCCACTGGCTTCAAGCCAGAACCCTGATATAGTCGAACGGTCACTCAGGGTTACATTCACGCCAGACCTTGAGGGAAGGGGAGTTTCACATTCCGGCACCAAGCGGAATGAAACGTACCAATAAGGGGGAGTGGTGCAGATTCATGTCCTCGGCCCTATCGTGGAGCATGGTCGCGTGTCGGGCGTTCATGCGGCCCTTGGTGAGGATCCGTCAGACACCTCACGTTGCCGACGTGTCCAGCTGCGGCGGCGAGTTCGGTGGGGAAGGCGGTTTGTTCATCGAACAGCTCACGCCTCTGAAGGCAGTGATAGAGCTGACCGAGCATGCGATTGAACAGGTGCCGAAGGGCGGCCGCGTGCCAGTCACCGTGCTCGTCGCGACGTCGGCGATAGCGGGCCTTGGCCCCGGTTGATCCGTTTGGAGCGGCGAAGGCCCACAGGTGGTCCGCGTGGTTGAGCCGGTCGCTCTTCACCCAGCGGCGCGTGATGCTCGACCTCTTGCCGGAGGCGCGAGTGATGGACGAGGAGCCCGCGTACGCCTTCCGCCCCTGGGCGTCGGCGAAGCGGTGCGATCGTCCCCGATCTCGGCCAGGATCCGGCGGCGAGCTGAATGCCGAGCACAGGGAAGCTCAGCAGTATCTCCGCGTCCGGGGGTTGAAGGAACGCCTCTTCCACCGCTTCGGCGAGCTGGCCGGCGGCGGTGCTGGCGGCCTCCAGCTGGACCAGGACGGCAAGCGTCTGCTTGCCGAGCGCTTCCGCGACCAGGGGAGGCTGGTGGGCCCACTCGGCGCGCAGGACATTGCGCAGACGCTCGGTCTCGGCAGCGATGCCGCGCTTCCGGCCTGCGCACTTGAGGACTGCCTGCAGCTGGGCGCGGGTCAGCCGAGCGGCCTGGGACGGAGTCGGTGCGGCCCCCAGAGCTGCGCCGAAAGTGAGCTCCACCCAAAGATCCGCGCGGCCCAAGACGATCACATCGTGGTCACCGACGGCTTCTCCTGCCGCACCCAGATCGCCCAGGGAACCAGGGCGTCGCCGTCAGCGCTCGGGCCATCAGCCGCTATGGCCGCCCCGATCTCGGTAGCCATGTCCATGGCGTGAGCTACCGACCGGCCGTCTTCGTTCAGGCTCTCGTACTTGCCGGTCTGCGAGGCGGTCAGTCCCAAGCGTCCCAGGACCCGATCCGGACATGAGATCTGTCCGGATCGGACAGTCCCGACGACGCCTATCGTCCCATCGGAGACCTGCGGATTTCGCACATCGCCCCAGGAACAGCAAGAGTCCCCTGATGGAGTGTCACGCACGGTTGTCCACCGGTTGTCCACCGGGACCCTTTGCGCAAGCATGATCCATCCCCTACGAGCAAGTAAAGGGCCAGGTCAAAGCGCTAGATCGTCGATCCCGTCACAGAAACCAAACCTCCGACCTACGCATTACGATGCACAGACAGATAGTGCCCGTTCTTCCGAGATTCCAAGGTCACCCGACACAAGAAACCCCAGGTCAGATGCCCAACCTGGGGTTCACCATGGAGCCGCCTTCGGGATTCGAACCCGAGACCTACGCATTACGAGACCATGAGCGTTCGTGTTGCGTGATGCCCCGTCGTGCTACCCAGTGACATTTTGGCTGATCAGAGCATGTGCAGCAGGTTAACCCGTACCATCCCGTGATGCGTCGTCCACAGGCGTCTGTCCACCGGCTGTCCACCGGCCGGGCTGCTTGGTCACTGCCTCTCGCCGTTCCATCACTTCTGACTGGAGCCCTGGCAAGGGCGGAGCCCAGCATGAGGACGACTATTCATTTCCCCCAAAGGAGCGACCGCTCGGCGCTGACCACGAACGCCGCAGTCTCCATCC
Organism: Streptomyces gilvus; assembly: GCF_022513565.1. Taxonomy (GTDB): domain Bacteria; phylum Actinomycetota; class Actinomycetes; order Streptomycetales; family Streptomycetaceae; genus Streptomyces; species Streptomyces gilvus. Next base: position 122,210 of record NZ_JAKWBE010000017.1, read on the forward strand.
ACGACGAGACCTCCGACCAAAACGATATCTTCCACAGCGGGTAAATGGTATCGTTTCACTGACAGGAGCGTCTGCGAAGGGACCACTCACATGGCCAGGACCGTCATCGACCTCGATGAAGACATGGTCACCGAGGCCATGCGCATCTTCGGGACCAAGACGAAGGCCAAAGCCGTCCGTCTCGCCATGGAAGACGCGGTCAAGCGACACCTGCGGCAGGAGGGCTTCGACGCCATGGACGCCGGCGAGCTCGACTTCAGTGAGATCGTCGAGAGCACCGGCCCCCGCAACGCAGACGGCTCCCTCAAGCACAGCGGCGACCGCGACGGAGGTCGGGCCGCCTGATGCAGGATCGCTACCTGATCGACAAGTCCGCCCTCGCCCGCTGGACGAAGCCGAGCGTCAAAGAGGTGCTCAAGCCCCTGCATGAGCGTTACCTCCTCGCCGTGTGCCAGCCCACCGAGTTCGAGATGGTCCACTCCGCACGGAACAGCTCGGAAGCAACACGGATCAGCACCTGGTTGCATGCCTTCGACTACCTCCGCACCGACGACGACACGTTCAGCCGCGCTCTCGAGATCCAGCGCCATGCCCTCAACGCAGGCTTCCACCGCGCTCTGTCCCTCCCCGACCTGCTGATCGCGGCCACGGCGGAACTGCACCGGCGAACGGTCCTCCACTACGACGGCGATTTCGACATGATCGCCTCCGTCACCGGCCAACCCACCGAATGGGTCGTCCCGCCCGGCAGCGCCGACCGATGAGCTCCTGCCTCAGCGCGCTGTGCAGTCTGGCTCCGCTCGGCTCCCTGCCGGTTCTGGGCTGGTCCCGCCGAGGTGGAACCTCTTCGAACTGACCCGCGCCGTCTTCCTCCCGGATCTACCGCACGCTGTGTGCTCGTCCGATTCCGCCTTCGAACTCAATATGTAATTCCCCTTCGGGAGTGAAGCAGGCGGAAGAAATAGAGCCCTGCACGGCATCCATCAGTACCTCTGGCACGTTCTGCAATCTCTGCGGATCGAAAACGATGGAAGCCCCTCGAAGCTATAAGCGCAGCCTCAGGCTCCACCCTGACTTCACGGATTTGCCCTGCAGATTGAGGTCCACGATTACCATCCCGCTGGCAGGGGGTGAGTTCCGTCAGGTTCATGGGAATATGAGTAGACCCTCGGTCTCCCGGTTTCCGTCCAGCCCAATCGGCTGATTGTGCTTGTTGGGGAATCGCACATAGCTGTCCGGGTATCGACGGGTGGGGTTCATTATCCGCACAGTGGTGAACTCCCCGTCCTTGTCGGCAGGGGACTGCCAGACCGCCCCCTGCATACCCTCAAAAGGCAGCAACCGTTCCGACCGCCGGTTCAGTGCTGCTCACGTACCAAAGGGGCCGCCGAGTGCGGGGCACTGCTGTTATGCCGTCAGCCCTGGAGGCTCCACCGGAACCAAATCCGGTTGGGCCTACGGTTCTCACCGCCAGGAATTCATCGCCGCTTCGCGAATACCTCTTTACGCACCTGGAATGCAGCTCGGCACCTTCGGATCCCAACTGAGGGTCCTCCATCAGCCTTTCCGTGCTTCATCCAGACGCTGGATCTGCTTGACGACCAGCCCCGGGGGAAACTCCGCAGTACCGCCGACGTTCAAGTTCTCGAACATAGCGATAAGGTTCCCCGTTCGGACAACAACATGCCCTTCAGTGCGCAATCCATTTTCCGTCGGAATAACTATGCGAAAACTTGCACCCTGGTCACCGACATCTGGAGGAGGCTCGACAGTTAGCGTTGCTCTATACCTCCCAGCATATCCAGTACCCGAGTAGGAATTACAGGAATTAATCGCCTTCACCAGGATTCGAAAGTAATCCGTCGCCCTCGTCCCCTCATAGGAAGAAATCAACGAATCACCCGGGAAGATGTCACCCTTCCAATTAAAGATTTGATGGACGGAGGCATAGGAGCCCGCACCGTTAATAATTTGCAGGACCTTTTGACAATTCACATCAGAAACCGGAGGGAGTGAATTCTTTTCAGTCTTCGGATGAAACTGTTCGGTCGTGATTTCGCGCGCCTGCGGGACCTCGCGATCCCGGAGGGTAAGGTTCAGGAGTTGCGCCATACTCGCGGGACGCACACCGGCGTCAGCGTCACCTGCTCCCGTTGTGCTCTCTGCCGATTTATGCGCTGCATGCGTACCGGCACAGCCGCACACCAGAGCTAGCGTCAGAACAAGAAGAGCATTCGACATTCTCATCGGCATAATGGCTGCAATCCTAACTGTCGATCTTGATTTACGAGCTCTGACGACAAGCACTCTTTCAAAAGTCCTCGAACTCGTATATGCCAAGTCGGGCAAGTTTCTGAGCAAGTTCCTGCCAGGTGGGTGCCTGAATCTGCTCAATTACCTTTCTCACCTTCCCTGTTATCTCATCAGCGTTCGATGATCCAACGACCACTAGAGCGCGACCGAAGATTACCGAATCAGCAGCCACTCGTTCTTCAAGGTTCTGTGGCGTGCAGACAATGAACTGAAGCGACTCGCCGCTGTCGGGTACGTCGGCAGGTCCCACCATCGCTTGCAGCAGAAAAGAGAAATTCTTGGTGTCATCTGGATGAAAATTGTCCAGGTCGACGTCGGGACTGAAGAAGTAGTTAACTTTAGCTCTCATGGCATGTCCGTTACATTCAGATGCGCATCCCACCGTTTTGGCATACACCTGGAGACCTTGCGAAATTGGGTCCACGAGGACGTAGCCCGCCTCGCGCGGCGGGGGTGACGCCGGCGTGACCCCTGACGATAAGGAAAAGCTCAAGCGCCTGCCGCGGGAGAACGTCCGGCTCAGGGAGGACAACGAGACCCTCCGGAAGGCCGCTGCCTATTTCGTACGGGAGACGACACAGTGATCCGCTTCCGTTTCGTCGACGAGCACCGGAACGCCCACGTGCTGAAGCGGATGTGCGATATGCCGGTTTGGGCCCGCTCCTGCTACTACCTCTGGCACAGCAACAAGGAGGCGCGCCAGACGAAGGCCGACGCAGAGGAGGCGCTGTCCACCGGGCGCAGCCGTAGGCGCCTGGAAGGGAAATAGCCATACCATGCCCCGGGTGAGGGGTCGTAACCGACCCCTCACCTCTATTCAAGACAGCCGAGCAGAAACCTCAGCGAGTCAGTACTCGATCGTCAATGCAGACTGCTGGCCACACACGGACGTGCAATTCGCCCGTCAAAGAGTCCGACTCAAAGAAGACAGATAGCATCGTTTCACCCGTGCGACCACCCACCGCAAGTCGCGCAGCTCCTTCACGGAACATATCGAGCATACGAGAGCCTTTCCGGTACCACTGAAGATGGATCGAGCGTCCCGGAATATCGTATGTCAACCGAATCTCATCATCGGATCCGGTTTCAAGATAAAGAGATCTCGTCGAGTCCACACCATCCGTTGCCTCTGACGTAACACCAAAAACCTCAAGAAGTTCGGAATCGTCCGGGACAAGGAACTGGATATTTATCACGGCTGACCTCCGCGAGGAATGATCGTAGTAAGGCGGAACCCGCTTTCCGAGACCTCCCACGTAGTCTCTACATGAAGAAATCCGCCAGGTCCAGCAAGTAGCCCGTCACGAACCTGATACGTTCCGTATTGATTCGTAAATTCTTTCAGAACATTATCCGTCCGCGCCACTTGATCATCGAAGAAATCTGTCAACACCTTACGGCCTTCGGGATTGTCTCTGATTCCGATCCGGTTAAGCTGAGTTAGGTTCTGTGCGGATCGGGGTGCATTGTGGCTACCGGTTTTCACCCTACCGAAGAAGTAGTCCCACTTCCCCGAGTCGACGATCGCCGCTGCAGCGCCTTCTTCGGCCTCCGCCGCGACCGCTGTCGATGCCCCGCGGGCCAGGAGCCCCTTGCCGACAGATCCCCAGGCCATCGTCGCGACGGTGATCACGTCTGAGACGATCGCCTCGCCGCAGTCGCCGCGTCCGGTGATGCAGTGGATGGTGGCCTTGACGCCCCAGGGGTCGTTCTGGGGGCCGGGCAGGAGGCCCGCCCGTTTCGCGGTGTCGCAGAAGCCGCCGTTCTTGTCGTCCCTGATGTAGCACAGGTCCGTGGCGAAGCGCGCCAGGTACTGGCTGTAGGTGGTGCGGCGCGGGTCGAGAACGGCGTAGCGGGCCACGAGTTCTTTCCTCGTGGGGAGTCTGACCCCCTGGACGATCGGCTGGCCGTCCTTGGCGGTGTGCACACGGGACTTGGTGTTGTCGCTGGACCTCGTGGAGTTGTTGTTGCCCTTGGCGGTGCGGTACCTACCGGTGTGGTTGATGCTGTCGATGTTGTCTTGCGAGCACCCTGGATTGCTTGGGCCGCAGCTTTCGAGCCCCGTGGGGTCGGAGCGGGTGACCGGACTGTTGTCGCTGTAGCTGTAGCCGTTGATCTGCTGCGGATCCGAAGCGTCCAGCACAGGGTCGGCGGACAGGAAGCGTCCGGTGGCCGGGTCGTAGTCGCGGGCGCCCAGATGGGTGAGGCCTGTGCCGGCGTCCTGGGTGCCGCCGACGAAGCCCTTGTCGCCCGGCCAGCTTGTCGGTGCTTTGCCCCGGGCTGCGCCGAAGGGTGTGGAGCGGCGCTGTTGCAAGGTCAGGTCGGTTGAGTTGATGGCGAGTTCGGATGTGCCGTGGTGGTCGCCGATGAGGAAGGACAGCTTGTTGTCGTCAGTGCGGATGGCCTGGTTGCCGCCGCCGAGGTCGTAGTAGCGGGTCGCCTTCGGTGTGGTGGCGCCCTTGGCCAGGGTGATCTGTGTGCTGCCGAGGTAGAGCGTGGTGTCCGTGTCGGTGCGGGTGATCAGGCGATTGCCGGCGGCGTCGTAGACGTAGGAGGTGGTCTTGGTGCCGCCGCTGCCGTCGGGTTTGGTCGCCTGCGTGAGGTGGCCTTCCGCGTCCCAGGTGAAGGTCTGCTTGTCGCCGCTGATGGTGCGCGTCTGCGTGTTGCCGGCGCCGTCGTAGGTGTAGGCGTCCTGGGCGACACCGTTGGGGCCAGTGGTGTCGACCTTGGTCAGGGTATGGGGCTGTTTGCCGCTTGGGGGCGGGTAGTTGTAGTTGCGCTTGATGTCCTTGGCCGAGTCGCCAGTGACATCGTGCTGGGTTTCCGTGAGCCGGTTACCGCTGAGGTCGTAGGAGTAGGACTGCCAGTAAGGGGCCGGTCCGCCGAGCACGGAGGCGGACGGTGTTGCCGCGCAGGTGGTGGTGTTCTGGGTCCAGGCCTCATTGAGGCGGCCGAGGTAGTCGTAGCTGAAGCACTGGTTGTCGGTGCCGTCCCGGGAGACGTCCGCAAGGGAGGTGATGTTGCCTGCCTCGTCGTAGCCGTAGGTGGCCGACTTGTCAGTGCCTGCAACGTTCTCGCGGGTGACGTTGGAGTTGGCCAGGCGCTGGGTGCCCCACTGATAACTGTTGGTGACCTGGGCCTTCTTCGCTCCGGCTGCCTGGTACGTGTACTGCAGCGGCTTGCCGGTGTAGCTGTACACCGTGTCGGTGACGTAGGTGAGACCGCCGGTGCCGGAAAGGGCCTTGGGGCGCAGCACGTCGTCGTACGTCGGTGTGATGACTTCGGAGGCGAGGCTTCCGGCTGCGGGGTAACTCGAGGACTGAACGGTTCCGTCGACGTTGTACTTGATGTTCGACTGGTACGAGCCGGCGAGCTTCTCCTCCCCCGTGACGGGGGGGATGGTGACGGTGGTGCGGTTGGGCCGGTAGAGGGTGTCGTACAGGCTGTAGGTGGTGGTGTAGGCAGAGCCGCTCGCTCCGCCGACGTAGCGAGTAGCCGAGGAGAGCTGGCCCTTGAAGCCGCTGGGGTCCCAGACGTGCTTGGTCAGCAGGGGGCCGGAGGCGTCGCCGTCATGAGTTTCGGTCTCGCGCCCGAGGCCGTCGTAGATGCGTGTGATCTTCTTGCCGCGGTTGTCGGTGGTGGAGACCAGCTGGTTGCGGTCGTCGTATTCGGAGTTGGTGGTGCCCTTGTCCGGGTCGGTCGCCTGTTTCTGGTTGCCGCGCTGGTCGTACTGGTACGTCCACGTGCTGCCGGCCGGGTCGGTGAGTTTGGTCAGCTTGCCCGCGGGGTTGTACTCGTAGTGGGTCTGGCCGTACGCGCCGGTCGGGGTGGCGGCGTGATACTGCAGCAGGTCAGTGGTGTTGCCCCGGGCGTCCGTGATGGTCGTGGTGGGGGTGGCGCCCTTGGGTGGGGTAACTGTGACGCGGTCACCGCCGTAGGCCGTGACCGTGGTCGACAGTACGGACCCGCCGTCACCATTGCCCGCTATCTGCTGCGACTTAACGGTGCGCCCCAGGCCGTCAAAGGTGTTCCAGGTCTGCGTCTCCACCGCAAGCGCGTCGTCCAGAGTCAGCAGGTTCGTGGACGGTGCGCTGGTGTTGTAGTACGGGGCGAAGGTCTTGGCGGCCAGGCCGCGTTCGTCGTAGAAGACGTCGCTGATGAGCCGGCCGCCGCTCGGGCCCGGGGCTTGCGTCTGGCGGGGCTGCAGGAAGCCGTCGTAGAGGGTGAATGAGGTCTTGCGTCCGGTCCCGTACAGCGTGGTCGTGCCGACCGCGACCGGCTTGCCGTCGGTGATGGTGTAGGAGAACTCGTAGTTCGGGGTGTCGCTGTTGGCCTTGGAGCGGTTGGGGAGCCATTCCTTCAGCTTGCGGCCCAGCGCGTCGTAGGTGGTGTCCGTGCGTTTGCTGTTGGTGTCCACCACCGTTACGGGCAGTCCACGGACGGTGTCATACGTGGTCGTCGTCGTCTGTGCGGTGGCGGTGCTCCCTGTCACCGAAGCCGGGGTGACGGTGACGGTGGAACTGGTGGGGAAACCGGTCGTCGGGGTGTAGGCCGTCGTGGTGGTGAGCCCGCCGGTACGGTCGGCCCGCACCGGCGCAGTGGTCTCGGTCGCGGTGACCGTGCCGGTGATGTCCGTCGCGGAGGCCTGGCGGCCGTAACTGTCGTAGGTCGCGCCCGCTTCGGTGTAGGTGGCGGTGGTCCCGTCGTGTGACTTGAGCGTCGCCGTGCGACTGGCATCCCCCTTGGTGGGGGCGGCTCCATAGTCCTGCCCGTCGTAGGCCGTGCGGATGTCGACAATGACGTCCTTGGACCGATCAGGGGTGTCCGCGCACTTGACCGCGACCGTCTCCACCCGGGAGGGGGCGTCGAGGATCCAGTCCTTGGTGTTGTCGACGTAGGTGGTGCGTGTGCACTGGTTGTCCGTCAAGACTGACTCGTCTCCGAAGTCGTCCGTCTGGGTGACGCGGCCAGCCGTATCGTCGAAGGCGTTAGTCTGATACGTGGTGCGCCACTTGCTACCCGCTCCGTTGTCCAGGGAGATCCATGTACGGGTCGAAGCGGTACCGGTCAGGTTGGCAGTGGCAGTGCCCCAGATCCGGAGACGCACCGCAGTCTGGTGGTGCCATGGAGTGTTGACGGTCTTCTCCAGGACCTTGCCCCCGGGGCCGCTGTACTGCTCGGTCTTGTACTCGAAGCCGGCCGCCGAGTCGTGGTCGGTGACGGTTCCGCCGTTGTCATCGGAGACGGCGACCGACTTGGTGCCGCCGGACGGGGATGCCTTGTCGCCGTCCATACCGCGCAGGAAGTAGTGATCTTCCTGCGATTTCATGCCGACCGGGTCCTGGCCGCCGGTCTGGACCCGCACGTGTGCGTAGCCGCGCCAGGTGGACCAGGTCTTGTACTTCTCCTTGGTCAGCCCGTCATCGTCGTCGTAATGCCAGGCAGCCCCGTCCAGATAGCTGTAGCGGGTGACCATGTCCGGGGAGGATTTGGTGCGGTCGGTCTGGGTGACCGAGTCGACGACGTACTTGTTGAACCACTGCAGGGTCGGAGCGGTGGCGCCTTCCTTGGTGTAGTACGCGGGGAAGCACCGGGTGGTGTTCGTCTCCGGCTTCGGCAGGTTGGAGGCATCACAGGCCGCCGTGGAGTACTGCACCGACACCTGGCCGCCGGTCTCATCGGAAATCCCCGACAGGCGCTCCTTGATGAAGGGGGACGTGTCGTCTCCGTCGACCTTGAGGCGATTGGTGCGCTGGTCGTAGGCGAAGGTGACCTTGGGCAGGGCGATCTCAGGGGTGGTGGACTTGCCGGTGTGCTGGATCGAGTCCAGCAGCAGCTGGTAGTCGATGTCCGACATGCCCCAACGGTGGCCGAGCGCCCAGTCGTCGACTGCCGTGTAGGTGCCGCCGGTCTGCAGCACCTTGGTGGTGACCGCTATCAGCCGCTTACGGCTGAAGAAGGACGGGCTGGCGTTGTAGCAGTCGGCGTCGGACTTGCAGTTCAGATCCCAGGGCGTGTCATACCAGTAGAACTTCTTGTCGTCGATCGTCGAGGCGTCGCAGGACACCCCCGTTTCGGGCAGGCAACGTTCAGCTGAGGTGAAATCCACCCGTGCCAGGGCCTTGGCCGAGTACACGGCCGATGACCGCAGCCCGTACTCGATGTGGTCCAGGTAGCCGCCACGGTCATAGACCGTCTTGTCAGCCGATTTCAGGTTCCTCGCGTAGTAATTGGATTCCTTGCTGTAGTAGTAGGTGATCGCGTTGCCGTGCGTGTCGACCGCGTAGTCCAGGTTCCAACGCCAGCCCTGCTGGCACCAGGACGCGGCGAACGTGGAAGCATGGCACGGTTCGGTGTCGTCGTTGCCGAAGACCGGGGCGGTCCAGACGGAGTTCGTTTCCGATTTACCGGAAGTCCAGCCCGGGAGCCGGTTGTAGCCGAAGAAGTACTGCGTGCCGTCCGTCGTTGTGACGCGCCAGTACTCGTCATTGTGAGTGCCGTTGGACCGGACGTCGTTGGTGTCCGCGCCGTAGACGCGATCGACCTTGGTGCCGTCGTCGCCCTTGATCCTAAAGGTGTTCTTACCCGTCGCGATCAGCTCGCCGGAGTGCCCGTTGAACGACAACGTCGCGTTGTCGTACGCCCAGCACAAGTCGCCTGGCTTGGTGCCGTCGGCGTTCTTCACCCCGTCGTCGGCGCACGACTTGTAGCTGCGCTCGATGAAGCCGGGCCACAGATCGAACCCGTCACCCACCCAGGATCCCTGGTTGTTGGTGTTGGACGTCCGGCCGTCGAGGTTTCCGGACGAGTACGACAGGCCCACTTGAGGGGTGAACGAGCCCGGCACGTCGGGCACGGGCATGTCGTACGACCAGGAAAAGTCACCGGTGTTCAGGTTGGTCTGCCACGCGGAGGAGGCCGAAAGCTGGGTGGCCTTGTAGTCACCCTGATCACTGGAGGTACCTGTGGTCGCCGCAAGGACCATCGGCGTCGCCGCGACGCCGTTCGAGCTCTTCAAGGACAGCGCGGAGGTGGTGAGCGTATGTGTCGCGGTGTCGTTATCGGTGGTAAGCGGTGTGGCAGTGGAGCACTTCTCGGTCCCTGGGCTGGTCACCGCACAGGCCGGCAGGCGGACCAGTTTCAGTCGGGCCGCGTAGGAGCCGCCGTAGGCCTGGGCGAAGGATGCGTAGTCGACGCTGACGCCCACCGTGCTGCCCACGGCACCCTTGTTCGGCTGGACCGTGAACAGCAGTCCGTCGACACCGGCCCGCTTCGTGGTCTTCGCGTCCAAGACCTGGACGGTCGCGCTGCCCGACAACGGGGTGGGAGCGGTCTTCTTACTCCTGATCGAGAATGACCTGTCTCGGACCGGTTTAGGAGCGGTCAGTGAGACGGGCAGGTCACCGGCGGTGACTGACTTGGTGTGTGGCGCGAGCGTCACCGTGGCCGAACCAGCCTTGGCCCAGGTGTGCCTGGGCTCCTTCTTCGGCACTCGTGGCTCGCCATCGGTCTTGCGAGGCAACGCCGTGACGCCATGACCGGACAACGGCTTCTCGGACGCCGGCACCTTCGCCAGGTTGTTCGCCTCGGCGTTCGCGGTGACCGTCGCCTGCAGCAGCGTGCCGACCAGAACGGTCGAAACCGTCAGCGCGATTCTGCGGCGTATCCGTCTGCGTGCCGTCGCTGCCATGTCTGTTCGCCTCACTGTGTCCGTCCCTGCCGCGCATGCCACACGGGCCCCGCCCGGCGGGGTTCCCCACTGAAGAAAGAGACCTTGCTCGTGCTCTGCTGACCGCTGGTGACCTGAACCGGGGGGTGGAATCGGCTCAGTTCTGGCGGTCCCGCCCCCCGTTGAGGTCACGGGCCGGGAATGGTGCCGATGTCGGCGCCGCTGGCCAGCTGGGCGATCTGGCTGTCGCTGGCCGCGCCCTGGAAGACCCACACGTCGTCGATAGCGCCGCTCCAGTACTCACCCCAGCTGCTGGCGCCGGTCTTGGCCCGGCCGAGCTGAAGTCCCTTCGTCGCGGCGAAGGGCAGCACCGACGAGTTCCACGACACCGCCTCAGTGCAGGTGGGAATGTCCGGCACCCCATCATCGTCGCCGTCCGCGCACAGCGTCGTCCTCAGCGCACCGTCCACGTACAGCCGCAACTGCCCGGCGTACGCGTCGTAGACGACCGCCAGATGGTTCCAGGAGTCGTAGTTCTGGAAGTTGGTGTGTTCGGCCGTCGACTTCGCCGTAGTGAGGGTGTCGGCATCGGCCATCTCCAGCTGCCAGCGGCCGGCGTTCGCCGGATCGGTGGCGTCGGGGACGTAGCGCACCACGAACCCGTTCGCGTTGGATCCGGCCATGCTCATCACCGTCACCGTTTTGGTGGGGCGGCTGGGTGCGGTGACCCATGCCGAGGCGGTGAAGCTGGCGCTGGTGTCGATCGGCGAGACCGACGTGGACGCATAGCCGGTGCTGGTGCCGTTCAGCAGCAGACCCCCATCTCCGACCCTGTTGCTGTTGCCCGTGGCGTCGATGCTCGCTCCGGCGCCGAGTGTCAGCGGGTGGGAGGTGTGGTCCTCGCGTACCAGGTCGTCCGCGCTGGTCGCCGGAGACCCCGATGCCGCGTCCAATTTCCAGCGGCCCTCGACCGTCGGCCGGCTGTCGAACATCTCCGCGATCTCCGGGCCCGACAAGGATCGGTCGTACAGCTGTACGTCCGAGATCTGGCCGGGGAAGAAGCTGCCCGGAGTTCCGCTGTACTTGCCCGCACCGATCTGTAGGGGACCGCTGCCGTAGAAGGGCGCGCTGAACTTCGTCGTGGCGACCCACTTGCCCTGCACATAAAGCCGCAGATCGTCGGTGACCGCGTCGTAGGAGCCCACCACCTGGGTCCACTCCCCGCCCGGCGCCTTGTCGGGGTCCCCCTGGGTTGCGCGCACGGGAGTACCGCTCGCGCTGTCGGCCGAGTACTGGTTGAACGTCCAGCCGTAGGCGGCCGAGTAGTACAGCTCGAAGCCGGGCATCACGGTGCCCGTCTGGGTCGCGATGATCGCCGCGTGGGTGGGCTTGGTCTTGGGCAGCTTCGCCCAGGCCGCCACGGAGAAACTCGCCTGGTTGTTCACGGCCGGCCCAGGAGTGGCGGCGTAGTCATCCACACCGTCCAAGGTCAGAGCTGCACCCGCCCGCCCCGGGGCGCCGGGAACAGCCCCGCCCTTGAACACCGCCGGGTGCACGTCCGCACGGCCCGTCACCTTCGCGGTCGGCGTACCGTCGTCCGTCGTGGCCGGCTCGTCCAACGGGAACACGGCTCGCGCCGGGCGGCCGTTGCCGATCGGCTTCTTGTTGTAGAGGTTGGTCACCTCTGCCGCAGAAAGGGGCTTGTCGAAGATGCGTACTTCGTCGATGGTGCCGGGGAAGAAACTGGCCGGAGTGCCGCTGTAGTTGCCCGCGCCGATCTGCAGCCCGCGCCGCGCGTCCCACGGCGTGGAGTAGGCCGCGGTGCCGGCCAGGGTGCCGTTCACGTACAGCGACAGCAGATCGGAGCCCGAGGCGTAGGTGCCGGTCAAGTGCACCCACTCACCGGCCTTGACCCCGCCGGCCGCCGCCTGCATCGCTCGCACCGGTGTCGCCGATGTGGTGTCCGCCGAATACTGGTTGAACACCCATCGGTCGTACCCCTTGGAGTAGTACAGCTCGAACCCAGGAGCGTGGTTGCCGGGTTGTGCGGCGATCACCGCCGCGTTGTCCGGCATCTTGTCGAGTTTCACCCACGCCGCCACGGAGAAACTGCCGGAGGTGTCCACCGTCGGAATGTCCGACACCAGATAGTCGTCGACGCCGTCCAGCGACACCGCGGTGCCGTTGACGCCTGCCGCGCCCAAAGTGGGGCCGCCCTTGAGGTCGAGGGTCCGATCTCCGGACGTTCCCTCGGCCTGGGTTGTGCCGGACGCGTCGTCCAGCTTCCATTCCGCGCGGGCGGGCTGACCCGACTTCACCCGGAACTTGTAGCGTGTCGGCTCACTGCCGTTGCCCGCCGAGTCAAACGCCTGCGCATAGAGGAAGTTCGTACCGGACCGGGTCGGTCGAAAACTCACCGTCTTTGCCACCCCACCGGACGTGGTCACCTCATTGGCCGAGGATGGCTCTTCATTGACCCCGAACCAGTACTTCGTCACGTCCGAACTCGGGGCGTCGATCGTGAAGGTGCCGTACCGGCCGACACCGTCATAGGTGGGATCGTTGGGATCGCTGTCGTCCGCAGCCGGGTAGTCGCTCGACGTGATCGTGGGCCCCGCAGGCACACTCGTGTCCCAGACGAAGTAACAGCCCGTCGCCGAACCCGCGCCCGACCAGGGCGAATAGCTGTAGTACTTGCCCTCGTCGTAGTCAACAGCCCGCGCGTACCAAGCCAGCGTGGTGTTCTTCGGAATCTTCTTGGTGGACGTGATCTGCTCGATCAAGGACGTACTGAAATCCGAGCCGGACTTCTTCGGAGTCATCTTCGCCGAGACCCACTGGACCTTGAACCCACTGCCCGCATCCCACGCCAGCTGGAACTGCACACTCACCTGATCGCCGTCAGGGTCCTTCACGTCACTCGCCGTGATCTTCGGCAGCGAGCGGATCCGAACCTTGCTCTCGGGCTTTTTACAGGTCGCGCCCGGAGACATGGTCAACTGACTCATCGCGATCTGCTTGGGCGGTTGGTTGTACTTCACCCGCAGGTACGCGTCGTCCGAGAAACGCTTCCAGCCGTACTTGTCACCCTCGTTCGCCGCACGCAGACCGAAAGACGTATACGCCGAATCGTGCGCGGCCGCATACTTCACCCCAGCGGTTGCGTCGAACTCCACATCGCCGGACGGGCAGCTGGCGCTGCCGCCCTTGGCCACGTCCCGTGAGTCCAACTGGTCCAGCCAGTTGTCCGCAGAGCTGTTCCAGGTCGTGCCCGAGTCGAACGACTTCGTCCGCCACAGCTGCACCGAACGCCCGTCACACGAACCGGACCAGGTCTCATGTCCGACAAAGGTCGCCGAAATGATCGACTTGCCACCGAATCGCGAGGTCGGGAACTTGAAGAACAGCCGCTTCACGTCGTAAGGCGCGCAGTAGTCCCAGCCGCAATACCCCACGCCCGCGTCCGAGTCACCGTTGAACCGCCACTGCGGCGAAGATGCCCAGTACCGCGACACCATCGTCCATTCCCCGGCCTTGGGGGTGTAGGTCTGCGGGTCGATGTAGACGGGGAACGTCGTACCCGGATCCGTCAGCAGCGTATGGTCCGGTGTCAGTCGAAGCTCGCTGTCGTCGGAGGACACGTCGACGTCGATCGGTGCCACCTTCGCCGCATCCCCGGGACCATCTTCGGTATCGGCTGCCGCGGAACCGGATACTGCGGCGACGGCCTTCTCACCGGCCGCTCCCCGAACCAGCTGCGTTTGCGTGCCGGAAGCCTCCGCCGAGTCCCACATGACGGGCTTGGCCGCCTGGAAGACGACGCCGCCTGCTGTCCGGTCCACCGCTTCCAGGCCGCCCGATGCGGTCTCCTGCAGGTCGAGGCCTGGAGAATCGACGCCCAACTTCAATTGGGCCAACGCCGGGTTCTTCGCCGCGTCGGCGGTCTTCACCACCAGCAACTCGCTGAAGCCATCGGTCACCGAGCGGACCTTCAGGTCCACATCCGGCAGAACATTTGTGTACGTGGCGGTGTCCCCCGCCAGCGTCGGTGCCGGCAACGACGCAGGCCACCAGAATGACAGCTTCCGCCCGGCCCTCTCCAGGGTCACCAGTGGATTCTGTCCACCACCTGAGAACGACAGCCCCACAGCGGCGGCCTTCGGCATCACACTGCCGTCGCTCCGCTTCGACAGGGTGTTGTCGACCGCCGTCCATGCCCCGTCCACCCGCGTACGTACCGGCTTCAGGTGCTGCACAGCCTCCAATTGGCCGTCCGGCGTCGCGTAGATCTCACCCGACTCACTCCGCAGGGAAGTGACTTCGACATTCGTATCAGTTGTCGCCGCGGCCTTCTCAGCGGCTGACAGTGTCGCGGCCGCCTTGGTGCCTCCGGCCTCCGTCATGGCTGTCGATCGCTCCACCGCATGGGCTGGGTTACTGGCTCCCATCGACGGCACGACAGTCGCAACCACGGCCGACGCGACCACAGCGATCAGTGCTCTTCCGCCATCACGCCGTCTTCGGGACGCACTCATTTCCCCCGCCCTCCCCCGCCCTCACAGAATCCCCACCCCGGAGTCACATGAGCCTCAAAAGTTAAAGGACCTTAACTGCGTCTTACTTGCGCACGTCAAGAGAGAAACGCCCGGGCCGCAGCGTCTGGACACGCCAATCGGAGATCTTCAGCCACAGACGCCAAATGACCGATCTGGAATGTTTTCCTGGCATCCATGACATTTCACGCCCATGCAAATGCGGACATCGACGCACCGTCCCGCAACGAGAACCAGCCATCTACGGCCGAGCCCACCCGACTCCGCATTGCCAAGATTTGAGATTCTTTAAGGAAGCCATGTGGCTCCCGTGGAGCGCTCTTGCGACCGGTTCCAGTATTCGGCTTGGCAGCACCAACAACTACGGAGCCGGAGGACGCTCCGCTCGGCTGAACGAGGATCGTGATCGCCGCCATGCCGCTGACAGAGAGAGCCGCGTTCAGCACGGCGCACAGGTGGGCGACTTGATGTCGAGCGAGGGCTGCCTTCTATCGGGGGCAGCCGAACCGGCCACGTTGATCATCGCCGTCTTCGCGAGGGCGACTGCGCTCCTTCGGGACACCGGCAGACGGTCTCCCCCAATCCCAGGGAGTCACCGATTTAATGGGCGAGCGCGCGACTTGGGACGGGCGCAGCATCCAGGCCCGTGTCGAGACCGCACAGTTCGCGACGCCGCTGTGCCGAACCGACGACCGAGATCACGGCGACTTGCCCCAATCTCGGATAGCGCGGCCCGTAAGCCGCTCCTTCGTTCCCCGCTGGACGTGAGACCTGTCAGGACCGGACAGTCCCAACGCCGCCGACCGTCCCGTCGAAGACCAGTTCATCTCATCGGTCGCTGTACGGCAGCGATAGGTGCCTGATGGACTGTCACGCACGGCTGTCCACCGGCTGTCCACCGAGAGCCTTGGCGCGACCCTGACCCATCCCTCTCAAGCAGATAGAAGACCGGGTCAGAGGCTCAAAGCTGGATTCTCGTTACAGAAGCGGCACCTCTGACCTACGCATTACGATGCACAGACCACAGGTGACCGATTCACCCGGATCCCAAGGTCAACGAAAGAGAAAAACCCCAGGTCAAAGGCCTAACCTGGGGTTCACCATGGAGCCGCCTTCGGGATTCGAACCCGAGACCTACGCATTACGAGTGCGTTGCTCTGGCCATCTGAGCTAAGGCGGCGCGCCGTCCGCACTATGGTGCGATCAGCAACGTCGGTAAGTCTACACAGTTTCGGGGGGTGCTCCGACCACGCCCCGGGGCAGGCGCTCCCGGGGCGGGCGGCGGGGCTATGAGCAGCGTTTTCCCTGCGGCGGAGGGGTGCCGTCGAGCAGGTAGGTGTCGATCGCGGAGTCGATGCAGTCGCTGCCGCGGCCGTACGCGGTGTGGCCGTCGCCCACGTAGGTGAGCAGGCGGGCCGAGGAGAGCTGGCGGGAGAGGGACTGTGCCCAGCGGTACGGGGTCGCCGGGTCGCGGGTGGTGCCGACCACGACGATCGGCGCCGCACCCTTCGCCTCGATGCGGTGCGGCTCACCCGTGGCTCTGACCGGCCAGTACGCGCAGTTCAGGGAGGCCCAGGCAAGGCCCTCGCCGAAGACCGGGGAGGCCTTCTCGAAGGCGGGGAGCGCCTTTTCGACCTGGTCGGGAGAGGAGAAGGCAGGGGGCAGGTCCAGGCAGTTCACGGCCGCGTTGGCGAACATCAGGTTCGAGTAACGGCCCTCGGCGTCGCGCTCGTAGTAGCTGTCGGACAGGACCAGCAGGCCCGCGCCGTCGTTCTCCTTCATCGCCGACGTCAGGGCCTCACGCAGCTGGCCCCACGAGCCCTCGTCGTACATCGCCGCGATGACGCCGGTGGTGGCGAGGGCCTCGCCGAGCTTGCGGCCGGCCGCGTCGCCGGTGGGGATGGGGTGGGCGTCCAGCTTCTTGAAGAACGCGCTGAGGTTGTCGCCGACCTGCGCCGGCGTGGTGCCCCTGGTGCCGAGCGGACAGTCCGGCTGCCGTACGCAGTCCTTCGCGAAGGACTGGAACGCCGTCTCGAAACCGGCCGTCTGGTCCAGGTTCATCCGGCGGGCGGACAGGGAGGGGTCCATCGCGCCGTCCAGCACCAGCCGGCCCACCCGCTCCGGGAACAGCCCGGCGTACGTCGCCCCGAGGAACGTCCCGTACGACGCCCCGACGTACGTCAGTTTCCGGTCCCCCAGGACCGCGCGCAGGATGTCCATGTCCCGGGCCGCCTCCACCGTGGACACGTGCCGCAGCAGGTCCGCCGAGTGCGCCCCGCACCCCTCGGCGAAGTTCTTGTAGGCGTCGACGAGTTCGTCGGTCTCCTTCCTGTCGTCGGGTGTCGTGTCCGTCTGCGTGAAGGCGTCCATCCGGCGCCCGCTCAGGCATTCGACGGGCTCGCTGCGGGCGACCCCGCGCGGATCGACCGCGACCATGTCGTACCGGGCCCGCACCTCCGCCGGATAGCCGACGCCCGCGTACTGCTCCAGGTAGCCGATCGCCGAGCCGCCCGGCCCACCCGGGTTCACCAGCAGCGACCCCAGCGGGCGGCCCTTGCCCGTGGCCTTCTTGCGGGCGACGGCGAGCCGTACGTCCCCCGCGCCCGGCTTGGCGTAGTCGAGCGGCGCCTTCATCGTGGCGCACTGGAAGCCGGGCACCCCGCAGCTGCGCCAGCTCAGCTTCTGTTCGTAGTACGGCGCCAGGGCGGACGGCGTCGACTGCGGCAGCGCGGCCAGGGCCGCATCGGCGGCGCCGCCCGCGCTGGTCGTCGTACTACCGGAGGAGCAGGCGGAGACGAGCAGGGCGGCGGTGGCGAGGAGAGAGGCGGCGGCGGTTCGGGGCCGGCGGGGACGGGGGCTGCGCCTGATGTACATCTGGCGAGCCTAACCGTGCGCAGCCGCGCGGACGCCGTGCGTGCGCGTCGTGCCTCGTACGAGTTACATGGTCAACCTCCGTTGATCGGCCGTGGGGTCGTTGCCGCGCGGTGTTCGGTGGTCAGCCCGCTCTGAGGGCCATCGTCATCGCCTCCACCGCGAGCAGCGGGGCAACATTGCGGTCGAGGGCGTCGCGGCAGGCGGCGATCGCCTCGATGCGGCGCAGGGTCGACTCCGGGGAGCTGCCGCGGGCCAGACGCTCCAGGGCGTCCTCGGCATCCGCGTTCGCAAGCGCCACGCGCGTGCCGAGCTGCAGGGCCAGGACGTCCCGGTAGAACGCGGTGAGGTCGGTCAGGGCGAGGTCGAGGCTGTCGCGCTGGGTTCTTGTCCGGCGCCGCTTCTGCTTGTCCTCCAGGTCCTTCATCACGCCCGCCGTTCCGCGCGGCATCCGGCCGCCCTGAGCCGCGCCCAGTGCCGCCTTCAGCTCCTCGGTCTCCTTGCCGTCCATCTCCTCGGCGAGCTGCTTGGCGTCCTCGGCGGCCGCGTCCACCAGCTCCTGGGCGGCCTTCAACGCGCCGCCGATCTCCTCGACCCGCAGCGGCAGCTTCAGCACGGCGGCACGGCGCTCACGGGCCGCCGGGTCGGTGGCCAGCCGGCGGGCCCGGTCGACGTGCCCCTGGGTGGCGCGGGCCGCCGCGGCGGCGACGGCCGGCTCCACGCCCTCGCGCCCTACGAGCATGTCGGCGACCGCGTCCACCGACGGCGTCAGCAGGTTCAGGTGCCGGCAGCGGGAGCGGATGGTGGGCAGGACGTCCTCGATGGAGGGCGCGCACAGCAGCCAGACCGTGCGCGGGGCGGGTTCCTCGACCGCCTTCAGGACGGCGTTGGCCGACTTCTCGTTCAGCCGCTCGGCGTCCTCGACGAGGATGATCTGCCAGCGGCCGTTCGCCGGCGAGGTGAACGACTTCCGTACGGTGTCCCGCATGTCCTCGGCGAGGATCTGCGAGCCGACGGCGGCGACGCTGGTGACGTCCGCGTGCGTGCCGACCAGGGCCGTGTGGCATCCGTCGCAGAACCCGCAGCCCGGTGATCCGCCGAGCGCGCGGTCGGGCGACACGCACTGCAGCGCGGCGGCGAACGCCCGCGCCGCCTGGTTCCGCCCGGCCCCCGGGGGCCCGGTGAACAACCAGGCGTGCGTCATCTTCGACGCCTCGGGCGGAGGCGCGTCAGTGGCGGCCGCGGTGACGAGCGCGTCGGCGTCCCGAGCGGCGGCGTCCAGCTGCTCGGCCACCTTCTCCTGGCCCACGAGGTCATCCCAGACCGTCATGCGTCCCCCGCCCTTTCACCACGGTTCGTGTTGCGGGTTCCATTGTGCGGGGCGGCACTGACAACGGGCGCCGAGTGTCCGGGGAGGCGGTCACGACGGGCCGCCGAGTGCGCCGCCAGATACAGCGCCCCCGGCCGCGGCGCCTGCCCCGCGCACAGGCCCTGGCGTCGGAGTGACCCAGCATGCAAGGGGACACACCCAGGGCCCGGGGAGCCGAGCGCGCAGAGAGCACTCACACCGCGTGGACGAGCGAGCAGGAACCACTCACCCCGCAGGTTGCAGAGCGCGCGCAGATGCACTGCCGGCACGTGTGGCCAAGTGGGAGGCTCAGCACCCTGCCCACGGCGTCGGCCCCGCCCCGGACCCTCCGTACTCGTCCTCGTGCCGCCCGAGCGGGAACGCTCAGCGTCCCCGGCCGCGGCGCCTGCCCCGGCCCTGGTCCTCGTCGTAATCATCTTGGTGCGGCCCGAGCAGCTCGTCGGCCAGTGACGGCAGGTCGTCGAGCGGTGTCTCTTCGGCCCAGTCCGACCGGGTCCGGCGCCGAGGCGCCCCCTCCGCGTCGACCTGGGGCATCTCCCGCGTACGCTCCTCGCCGCCGTCCGGCCGCGCACCTCCCGCCCGCTCGTCCCGGAAGTACCCCGGCGGCACCCGGTCCGCGGGCCCTTCCTCGCGCACCGGCGGCAACACCGCCGTCTCGTCAGCGGCACCCGGCACCACGGGCGGCAGCACCGCCGTCTCGTCCGCCGCACCCGGCACCACAGGCGGCAGCACCGCCGTCTCATCCGTCGCGCCGGTCGGTGCCGGCGGCTGCGGCAGCTTCGTCGTCACCTCGGAGTCCGATTCGCCGACGGACCGCTTACGGCCCCGGCCCGCGGCGTCGGCGTCCCCGGCGTCGTCCTCCCGTACCGGCCGCAGCACGGCCGTCTCCTCGGCCGGTCCGCCCGAGGCGTTCGTCGGCGTCACCACCGGTGTCGGCACGGTCGAGGCCTCCGGCGCGACCGCGGGCGCCGTCGGCTGCCTGGGCCCCGCCTCCGCGGCGGCCGCGGCCTGCTCGGCGAGCCGGCGTGCCTCCTCGGCCCGCAGCAGCGCCTCCTCGGCCTTGCGCTGCTTCTCCAGCCGAAGCGCCTCCGCCTCGGCCCGCAGCCGTGCCTCCTCCTCGGCCTGCTTGCGCCGCCGCTCCTCCTCCGCCTTGCGGCGGGCCTCCTCCTCGGCGCGTGCCTTCTCCTCGGCGAGCAGCCGCTGCCGCTCCTCCTCCGCGCGCCGGGCGGCCTCCTCGGCCCGTCGCCGGGCCTCCTCCGCCTGCCGTTCGGCCTCGCGCCGCTGCGCCTCCTCCAGCTCGCGCCGCTTGCGCTCCTCCTCCTCGGCGCGCAGCTTGGCGAGCTGCTCCTGGCGCTCACGCTCCAGCCGCTCCTCCTCGGCCTTGCGGGCGGCCTCCTCCTCGGCCTTGCGGCGGGCCTCCTCCTCGGCGGCCTTGCGGGCCTCCTCCTGCTCCCGGATCTCCTGCTCGGACAGCGGCAGCATCTGGTCGAGCCGGTGCCGTACGACGGTGGTGACGGCCTCGGGCTCCTGGCCCGCGTCCACCACGAGGTAGCGGCCGGGGTCGGCGGCGGCCAGCGTGAGGAAACCGGAGCGCACGCGTGCGTGGAACTCGGCGGGCTCCGACTCCAGCCGGTCCGGCGCCTCGGTGAACCGCTCGCGGGCGATCTCGGGGGAGATGTCCAGCAGGACGGTCAGATGCGGTACGAGGCCGTCGGTCGCCCAGCGGTTGATGCGGGCTATCTCGGTCGGGGACAGGTCGCGGCCCGCCCCCTGGTAGGCCACCGAGGAGTCGATGTAGCGGTCGGAGATGACCACGGCGCCGCGCTCCAGCGCCGGCCGCACCACCGTGTCCACGTGCTCCGCGCGGTCCGCCGCGTACAGCAGGGCCTCCGCGCGGTGCGAGAGCCCGGCGCTGGAGACGTCCAGCAGGATCGACCGCAGCCGCTTGCCCACCGGCGTGGCGCCCGGCTCGCGGGTCACGACGACCTCGTGGCCCTTGGCCCGGATCCACTCGGCGAGCGCCTCGGCCTGGGTGGACTTGCCGGCGCCGTCGCCGCCCTCCAGGGCGATGAAGAAACCGTTCGCGGCGGGTGCCGTCACCGGGTCGTCGCCGCCGCGCAGCGCGTCCCGCAGGTCGTGCCGCAGCGGGACCCCGGAGCGGTCGTCGACCTTGGCCAGCACCAGTGCGGCCACCGGCAGCAGCAGCGCGCCGACCAGCATCAGGGTGAAGGCGGCGCCGCCGTGCGCGAAGACGAACCTGCCGTTCTCCAGGCGGTGCGGCCCGATCCCCGCCGCCACGACCGGGGCGATGACCGCGGCGAGCGCCACGGAGACGCGGACGACGGCGTGCAGGTGCTCGGTCATGCGGGCGCGCCGGTGGTCCTCGGCCTCCTGGTCGAGCAGGGTGTGCCCGGTGTTGGCGGCCACGCCCGCGCCGATGCCGGCCAGGGCGAGGATGAGCAGGACGGTCGTCACGTCCGGTACGAGACCCGCGGCCAGCAGCGCGACGCCGGTGAAGGCGATGGCCAGCGCGAGCAGCCGGCGCCGCGACAGCGACACCAGCACCTTGGGCGCCGTACGGATGCCGACGACGACTCCGCCGGTCAGGGCGAGCACCAGCAGGCCGTAGAGCACCGGGCCGCCGTGCAGGTCCTTGGCGTGCAGCACCGTCACGGCGACGGCCGCGGAGACCGCTCCGGCGACGGCGGCGCAGGCGAGCACCAGCAGCGGGACGGCGCCCGTGCGGCCCGTGTCGACGCCCTCGCCGGTGCGCGGGCGGCGCAGTCCCTCGAGCGGGGAACGCGCGCGTGGGGTGCGCGTGGCCGGCAGCTCCAGGTAGGTCAGCACGGACAGGGACGCGGCGAACAGGCCCGCCGCCACGTACGAGGCGAGGGCCGCCTGGTGCTGGGCGAACCAGGCGATCCCGGAACCCAGCAGGTTGTTGAGCAGTCCGGCGACGACGAGCACGGCGGCCGCGAGCGGGATCGCCACGAAGGCCGTGCGCAGCGCCAGCCGGCGCAGGGCGTCCATGTGGTCCGGCAGCGGCCGTACCGTCGCGCCCTCCAGCGGCGGGGCCGGCAGCAGAGCGGGCGCGGCGCTCTCGCGGGAGACGGTCCAGAAGCGCTCGGCGACGCCGGTGACGAACGCGGTGACCAGAAGGATCGCCAACGCGTTGTCCGGCGTCCAGTCGATCCACAGGGGCGCGACGATGAGCGCGAGGACCCGGACGGCGTCGGCGCCGACCATCGTCCAGCGGCGGTCGAGCGGACCCTCCTGCGAAGTGAGCGAAGTCAGCGGGCCGAGCAGGACCGCTCCGAAGAGCAGCGTCGCCAGGATGCGCACTCCGAAAACGGTCGCCACTGCGAACGCCACGCCCCGGTAGTTCCCCCCGAAGGAGCCTTCGCTGATCGCCGCCTGGAGGGCGAGCAGGACCAGCACGAGGAGGGCGAGGGCGTCGCCGACCGACCCCACGAGGTGGGCGCTCCACAGCCGCTTCAGCTGGGGCTGGCGCAGCAGGGCGCGGACGGCGCGCTCGCGGGAGTCCGCGACAAGGGCGTCGTCGGGGGCCGGGTGGTGGGCCGTTGGCTGCTCGGCTCGCGTCATGCTTTCAGCCTATCGGGACCGACTGACAGCCCGGGGGGCGCGGCCGCACGTGCGCACGCCCCGACACCAAAGCGATACCGGGGCGTTCGTTTCGCGAACGAGGGGTGAAGGACCCGGCCGTGACCTGGCGGGTCCCGAACGCCCTTACTCCTCCGCGGACTTGGATGCCGTGGCCTTCTTCGCCGCGGTCTTGGCGGTCGTCTTCTTCGCGGCCGTCGTCGTCTTCTTCGCCGCGGTCTTCTTGGCGGCCGTCGTCTTCTTGGCCGGGGCCGCCTTCTTCGCGGGAGCCTTCTTCGCCGTCTTCTTGGCGGGGCCCTTGGCCCGCTTCTCGGCGAGGAGTTCGAAGCCGCGCTCGGGGGTGATGGTCTCGACGCTGTCGCCGGAGCGCAGGGTCGCGTTGGTCTCCCCGTCGGTGACGTACGGCCCGAAGCGGCCGTCCTTCACCACCACGGGCTTCTCGCTGACCGGGTCGGTGCCCAGCTCCTTCAGCGGCGGCTTGGCGGCGGCCCGGCCGCGCTGCTTGGGCTGGGAGTAGATCTGCAGCGCCTCTTCGAGGGTGATCGTGAAGAGCTGCTCCTCCGACTGCAGCGAGCGCGAGTCCGTGCCCTTCTTCAGGTACGGCCCGTAGCGGCCGTTCTGCGCGGTGATCTCCTGGCCCTCGGCGTCGGTGCCGACGACCCTCGGCAGGGACATCAGCCGCAGCGCGTCCTCGAGGGTCACCGTGTCCAGCGACATCGACTTGAACAGCGAGGCCGTACGCGGCTTCACGGCGTTCTTGCCGGTCTTCGGGGTGCCCTCGGGGAGCACCTCGGTGACGTACGGGCCGTAGCGGCCGTCCCGGGCGATGATCTGGTGGCCCGTCTTCGGGTCGGCGCCGAGCTCGAAGTCGCCGCTCGGCTTGGCGAGCAGCTCCTCCGCGAGCTCGACGGACAGCTCGTCGGGGGCCAGGTCCTCGGGCACGTCCGCCCGCTGGTGGCCCTCGGAGTCCTTCTCGCCGCGCTCGATGTACGGGCCGTAGCGCCCGACGCGGAGCACGATGCCGTTGCCCACCGGGAACGACGACACCTCGCGCGCGTCGATCGCGCCCAGGTCGGTCACCAGCTCCTTGAGGCCGCCGAGGTGGTCCCCGTCGCCGTTGCCGGCGTCGGCCGCGCCGCCCTCGCCGCCGCCCTCGCCGAAGTAGAAGCGCTTCAGCCACGGCACGGACTGCGCCTGCCCGGCGGCGATCCGGTCGAGGTCGTCCTCCATGCGGGCGGTGAAGTCGTAGTCGACGAGCCGCCCGAAGTGCTTCTCCAGAAGGTTGACGACGGCGAAGGACAGGAAGGAGGGGACGAGTGCCGTGCCCTTCTTGAAGACGTAGCCGCGGTCGAGGATCGTGCCGATGATCGACGCGTACGTCGACGGGCGGCCGATCTCGCGCTCTTCGAGCTCCTTGACCAGGCTGGCCTCGGTGTAGCGGGCCGGGGGCTTGGTGGCGTGGCCGTCGACCGTGATCTCCTCGGCGGTGAGCCGGTCGCCCTCGGCGACCTGCGGCAGCCGCCGCTCGCGGTCGTCCAGCTCGGCGTTCGGGTCGTCGGCGCCCTCGACGTAGGCCTTCAGGAAGCCGTGGAAGGTGATCGTCTTGCCGGACGCGCTGAACTCGACGTCCCGGCCGTCGGCGGCCGTGCCACCGATCTTCACGGTCACGCTGTTGCCGGTCGCGTCCTTCATCTGGGAGGCGACGGTCCGCTTCCAGATCAGCTCGTAGAGCTTGAACTGGTCGCCGGTCAGGCCGGTCTCGGCGGGCGTGCGGAAACGATCACCCGAGGGGCGGATCGCCTCGTGCGCCTCCTGCGCGTTCTTGACCTTGGCGGCGTACGTCCGCGGGCTCGACGGCAGGTAGTCGGCACCGTAGAGCTGGGTGACCTGGGCGCGGGCCGCGGCCACGGCGGTGTCGCTCAGCGTCGTGGAGTCCGTACGCATGTAGGTGATGAAGCCGTTCTCGTACAGCTTCTGGGCCACCTGCATGGTCGCCTTCGCGCCGAAGCCGAGCTTGCGGGAGGCTTCCTGCTGCAGCGTCGTCGTACGGAACGGGGCGTACGGCGAGCGGCGGTACGGCTTCGACTCGACCGAGCGGACGGCGAACCGCGTCTGCTCCAGGGCGGCGGCCAGCGCGCGGGCGTTCGCCTCGTCGAGGTGGAGGACCTGCTCGCTCTTGAGTTGTCCCAGGGAGTCGAAGTCGCGGCCCTGCGCGACCCGCCTGCCGTCGACGGTCTGCAGGCGGGCGACCAGCGACGACGGGTCCGAGGGGTCCCCCGCGCGGCCGGTCGCGAAGGTGCCCGTCAGGTCCCAGTACTCAGCCGAACGAAAAGCGATGCGCTCGCGTTCCCGCTCGACCACGAGCCGGGTGGCGACGGACTGGACCCGGCCCGCCGACAGGCGCGGCATGACCTTCTTCCACAGGACCGGTGAGACCTCGTAGCCGTAGAGACGGTCGAGGATGCGGCGGGTCTCCTGGGCGTCGACGAGCTTCTGGTTGAGCTGGCGCGGGTTGGCGACGGCGGCCTGGATCGCGGACTTGGTGATCTCGTGGAAGACCATCCGCTTGACCGGGACCTTGGGCTTGAGCACCTCCTGCAGGTGCCAGGCGATGGCCTCGCCCTCGCGGTCCTCATCGGTGGCGAGGTAGAGCTCGTCGGAGTCCTTCAGCAGATCCTTGAGCTTCTTGACCTGGGCCCGCTTGTCGGCGTTGACGACATAGATCGGCTCGAAGTCGTGCTCGACGTCCACACCGAGGCGGCGGACCTCGCCGGTGTACTTCTCGGGCACCTCGGCGGCGCCGTTGGGGAGGTCGCGGATGTGCCCGACGCTCGCCTCGACGACGTAACCAGGGCCGAGGTAGCCCTTGATCGTCTTCGCCTTGGCAGGCGACTCGACGATGACGAGTCGGCGGCCGCCGTGTGCGGTCTCGCTGGTCGGGGACAACTTCGCTCTTCTCTCCGGTCGACGCTGGGCCTCCCCAGGCGTTCCTCCCGGGGTCGTGTCATGGTGACGCTGCGGAGTGTGACGGTACATCCCGCCCCCGTGTCAAACGGGAAAAGCCCGCAACGGCCACTCGAACGGTAACCCGAGTCGCGCCATTCCTGCCGCACGGAGTGGTCAGCGGCGTTCGGGCAGCGCGCGGAACGTCACGTACCGGTCACTCCCGGCCATCCCCCTGCCGCTTCGGAGATCGCGTCGTCAGACGCTTGCGAGGCACCGGACGCCCAGGGCGAGCGCGCCCGCGCCGGCGATGGCGGCGAGGGCCGCGGATGCGACCGGGCTCACACCGAGGGCGACGGGCCGCCGGTGGCGCAGCCGGACGGCGACCCAGGCCAGCAGGGCGGCTCCGAACAGGGCGAACACCGTGCCGGTGAAGATCGCCGGACCGCTCTCCATGGTGGGTCCCTCCCGTGCCGTGCCGTGCGGGGGTGCAGGACCCGGACGTTCGCAGCGACGGAAGACGCGCGGGCGAACCGTGGGTGAATGCCAGGGGTCCGGACCATCATGCGTTGCCCAAACGGGACGGTCACGCCGAGCCGGACGGCGGCCGGGATCAGATGTCCGGTCGACTTCTGCCCTCGGCGCGTTCCGTCGTGCGCCGGGTGACCAGGTCGACTCGAACTCGTCGGTGCGGAGCTTCTCCGCGTTCTTGGTCCCCGTGCCGCCCGCGCCCGGCGTCCGGCCTCCGGATCAGCCGCTACCGGCCCGCCCGTCACTCCACCGGCTCGAGGAACCCCTGTTCCACCAGCAGCCTGATCTGCGCCGGTGTCCGGTCGCGCAGCAACACCGGGTCCTCGCCGACCAGTTGGGCGATGGCGTCCAGGATGCGGCCGGCGCTCAGCGAGCCGTCGCACACGCCCGCGAAGCCCGCGCCGACCGTGTCCACCTTGGTGGCGCGGCGCATGCCCCGGTGCTGGCGCAGCACGACGTGATCCGGGTCCTCGGCGCCGGGCAGCCCCACCTGTTCCTGGACGACCTCGGTGACGAGCCTGAAGTGCCCCTCCAGCAGGGCCGCGTCGTCGTGCGAGCGCAGGTAGTCGAGGCGGTCGAAGTGCGTCCGCACCGCCTCTCCGAGCGGCTGCTCGACCGAATGCGGCCACTCCTCCACCGTGATGGAGGGCACGGCGGCGCCCGTCCTGCGCAGCGTGATCCAGCCGAAGCCGACGGCCTTCACCTTGCGCGCCTCGAACTCGTCCAGCCACGCGTCGTACCGCGCCTGGTACTCGGCCGGGTCGCCCCGATGGTCACCGGCGTCCCGGAGCCACAACTCGGCGTACTGCGTGACGTCCTGCGTCTCGCGCTGCACGATCCACGCGTCGCAGCCGCGCGGGACCCACGACCTGAGCCTGTCCTGCCAGTCCTCCCCCTCCACGTGCTGCCAGTTGGCGAGGAACTGCGCGAACCCGCCCTCGTTCAAACGGTCCCCCGCACCCTGAACGAGCGAGCGGCACAGATCGTCCCCGCCCATCCCGCCGTCCCGGTACGTCAGCCGCGCGCCGGGCGAGATGACGAAAGGCGGGTTGGAGACGATCAGGTCGTAGGTCTCGTCGTCCCGCACCGGCTCGTACAGCGAGCCCTCGCGCAGATCGGCCGCGGGGGCGCCGGACAGGGCCAGGGTGAGCGCGGTGATGTGCAACGCGCGCGGGTTGAGGTCGGTCGCCGTCACGCGCGTGGCGTGCCGGGAGGCGTGCAGCGCCTGGATGCCGGACCCCGTGCCGAGGTCCAGGGCGCTGGAGACGGGCGTACGGACGGTGATGCCGGCCAGGGTCGTGGAGGCGCCGCCGACGCCGAGGACGACGCCCTCCTCGCGGCTGCCGATGCCGCCGGCGCCGCCGACGGCACAGCCCAGGTCGGACACGATGAACCAGTCCTCGCCGTCGGGCCCGCCGTACGGCCGTACGTCCACGGTCGCGGCCACCTCGTCCGCGCCCGCCGGGACGAGCCACCCGCTCTCCAGACAGGCGTCGAGCGGCAGAACGGCCTCCACGCGCGCGTGCGGCACGGGCTGCTGCAGCAGGAACAGCCGTACGAGCACCTCGAGCGGGGTGTCCCCGCGCGTCGCCCGCAGCGCCGGCACGGTCTCGCTGCGCGCCAGCGCCGCGTACGCGGGAGCGCCGAGCAGGTCGAGCAGGCCGTCGGCGGTGAAGGAGGCCCCGAGCAGGGCGTCCCGCAGCCGGGTGGCGACGTCGGGACGGTCGGAGGCGGGCAGGGCGGGCAGACCGGAGATACTCACGCCCCCATTGTGGCGGGCAGCGGTGACCGTCCGCAGCCCCGGCTCAGCTCGCCGTCGCCGCCGAGGAGGGCGTCGCCGAGGCCGCCTTGCAGCTCTCCTGCTTCGCCATCGCCTTGCCGACCTCGCCCTCCTCGAGTGTCTTCAGCGCGTCGTTCCCGCTCTGGCTCAGCTTGTCCAGTGAGGTCGCGATGCCCTTGAGCCCGTCGGCGAACTTGGCCTGGTCCTTGGTCTCGAGCTTGTCGACCTGCGCCTTCAGCGAGGCGTAGGACGCGGAGATGTCGTTGAGTTCCTTGACCGCGTCCTGCTGCTTCTTCGCCCCGTCGTCGACGTTCGGCGCCCCGGCGTTCTGGACCGCGGCCCCGATCGCCTTGTACGCGTCGGACATGTCCTGGAAGGCCTGCGCGTCGGTCTGCTGGACCTGCTCCGGCGTGCTGTTGTCCGAGGTCTCCTTCTGGATCGCGGCGTTGGCGGCCTCGATCTTCTTGGCCTGCGGCTGTACGCCGTCGCAGACCTGCTTGGCCCAGGAGTCCAGCTTGTCGTTCTTGTCGCTGCTGCCGCATCCCGACAGCGCCAGTACCAGTACCGTACCGCCGGACAGTGCGGCCGCGAGCTTCTTGTTCACCGGTTTGGTCCCTTCCATGGCTCTCGGCCCCGGAACATACACGCCACACAGACGGCGACCCCATGCCGAGCGTCCACTAGAGACCCTTTTGGATCCGTTTGCACCAGGCGAGAGAAGGCTCACCATGAGCCTGCACACAGCAGGGCGCACAGCCGAGGGCGGGCGGTCGACGCGTCAACACGCGTCTCCCGCCCGCCCCTTGCAGCGGACCGTCGTAAGACCGCCTACGAAACCACCGCGGGATCCGTCGAGTTGGCCACTCGATCCGACTTGCCCTCCTCGTCGCCCACGGCGATGCCGCGCCGCTTGGAGATGTAGACCGCCGTGACGATGACGAGCAGGGAGAGGATCGCGATCAGGATCCGCACCCCGATGTTCTTGTCGTCGCCGTAGGAGAACTTGATCACCGCCGGGGCGATGAGCAGCGACACCAGGTTCATCACCTTCAGCAGCGGGTTGATCGCCGGACCCGCGGTGTCCTTGAAGGGGTCGCCCACCGTGTCGCCGATGACCGTGGCCGCGTGGGCCTCGCTGCCCTTGCCGCCGTGGTGGCCGTCCTCGACGAGTTTCTTGGCGTTGTCCCAGGCGCCACCGGAGTTGGCGAGGAACACCGCCATCAGCGTGCCCGCGCCGATCGCGCCCGCGAGGTAGGAGCCGAGCGCGCCGACTCCGAGCGTGAACCCGATGAAGATGGGCGCCATCACGGCGAGCAGACCGGGCGTGGCCAGCTCCCGCAGGGCGTCCTTGGTGCAGATGTCGACGACCTTGCCGTACTCGGGCTTCTCCGTGAAGTCCATGATCCCGGGCTTCTCACGGAACTGCCGCCGCACCTCGTAGACCACCGAGCCCGCCGACCGCGACACCGCGTTGATCGCCAGCCCCGAGAAGAGGAAGACGACCGCCGCGCCCGCGATGAGGCCGACGAGGTTGTTGGGCTGCGAGATGTCCAGGGACAGGCTCAGCGGGGCGCCCTTGCCGGTCAGCTTCTCGCCCACGTCCTGAACGTTCGTGGTGATCGCGTCCCGGTACGACCCGAAGAGCGCCGACGCCGCCAGGACGGCGGTGGCGATGGCGATGCCCTTGGTGATGGCCTTCGTCGTGTTGCCGACGGCGTCCAGGTTGGTGAGCACCTGGGCGCCGGCGCCCTCGACGTCGCCGGACATCTCGGCGATGCCCTGCGCGTTGTCGGAGACCGGGCCGAAGGTGTCCATGGCGACGATCACGCCGACCGTGGTGAGCAGACCGGTGCCGGCCAGCGCCACCGCGAACAGCGCGAGCATGATCGACGTACCGCCGAGCAGGAAGGCCCCGTAGACGCTGAGGCCGATCAGCAGGGCGGTGTAGACGGCCGACTCCAGACCCACCGAGATACCGGCGAGGACGACGGTGGCCGGGCCGGTCAGCGAGGTCTTGCCGATGTCCATGACAGGGCGGCGGTTGGTCTCGGTGAAGTAGCCGGTCAGCTGCTGGATCACGGCCGCCAGCAGGATGCCGATCGCCACCGCGACGAGCGCGAGGATGCGCGGGTCGCCGTCCTTGGCCCGGATCGCCGCGTCGCTGATGCCGTCGAGGTCGCTGTACTTCGCCGGGAGATAGATGAAGACGGCCGCCGCCACCAGACCGAGCGAGATCACCGCGGAGATGAAGAAGCCCCGGTTGATCGCGGACATGCCGCTGCGGTCGGCCCGGCGCGGGGCGACCGCGAAGATGCCGATCATGGCCGTGATCACGCCGATGGCCGGCACGATCAGCGGGAAGGCGAGCCCGGAGTCGCCGAAGGCCGCCTTGCCGAGGATCAGCGCGGCGACCAGCGTCACGGCGTACGACTCGAAGAGGTCGGCCGCCATGCCGGCGCAGTCGCCGACGTTGTCGCCCACGTTGTCGGCGATGGTCGCGGCATTGCGCGGGTCGTCCTCCGGAATGCCCTGCTCGACCTTGCCTACCAGGTCGGCGCCGACGTCGGCGGCCTTGGTGAAGATGCCGCCGCCGACACGCATGAACATGGCGATCAGAGCGGCCCCGAGGCCGAAGCCCTCGAGCACCTTCGGCGCGTCGGCCGCGTACACCAGCACCACACAGGAGGCGCCCAGCAGACCGAGCCCCACCGTGAACATGCCGACGACGCCGCCCGTGCGGAAAGCGATCTTCATGGCTTTGTGCGAGACGGTGGTGAGATCCTTTTCCGGCTCACCCTCCGCCGGGGTCGCTTCCCGGGCCGCCGCGGCAACACGCACATTGCTGCGCACCGCCAGCCACATGCCGATATAACCGGTGGCCGCCGAGAACGCGGCGCCGATCAAGAAGAACACCGATCGGCCTGCGCGCTGATTCCAGTCGTCCGCGGGCAGCAGCATGAGCAGGAAGAACACGACGACGGCGAATACGCCGAGCGTGCGCAGCTGGCGTCCCAGATAGGCGTTGGCGCCTTCCTGGACCGCTTCCGCGATCTTCTTCATGCTGTCGGTGCCCTCGCCCGCGGCCAGCACCTGGCGCACCAGGATGCCCGCGACCACGAGCGCGGCCAGCGCGACGACCCCGATGACCGTCACGATGATCCGGTTGTCGTCGGTGAGCACCGCGGCTGCGAGGGTTGTGGGGTGGTCCAACTGATGAGGGGTAGAAAGCCCCGCCATTCGTCCTCCTTGACGCTTGGGCTGAGCTCAAGATGTGGACGGATTCTAGGTACCCCGACCTGATCAAAACAGAGCACGGGAAACGGAATTAACCTTCACCTGCCCCTCAGCAAATGATCGACGTCACGCCATGGAACCCGAAAGAGGTAACGCCCCAAAGGCATTGACGGCCGCATTGCCGCTTGATCGAATTATCAGCTCATTGATCGTGAATTAATTCACGAATTCCAAGGGCTGATCGGAAAAGCAGAAAGGGCCCTGCTCAGCAGGGCCCTTCCGGCGGTCTTCAGGTGGTCTTCGGGTGGTTCGACGGTGGGGTCAGGGGAGTACCGCGACCGGCGGAGTGGTCGGCCAGGTCATCCGGATCGACCCGCCGTTCTCCCCAGCGGTGACCTCCACGTCGTCGACGAGGCCGCTGATGACCGCGAGGCCCATCTCGTCCTCCTCGGCCTCCACGTCGTCACCCAGGGACCCGGGTGCCCGGTCGCCGGGCGCCGAGCGCGGGGCCTCGTCACCGACCTCGATGGAGAACTGCTTCTCCTCCTCGATCAGCTTCACCTGCACCGGCGTGGTGATGCCGGCGCTCTGGTGCAGTCCGACGGCACGGGAACAGGCCTCGCCGACGGCGAGCCTGACCTCGTCGAGGACGGCCTCGTCCACTCCGGCCCTGCGCGCCACCGCTGCCGCCACCAGTCGGGCGGTCCTGACGTGCTCGGGCAGCGCGCTGAAGCGGAGTTCAACGGTGGCCATGCGTCCCCCTCGGAACTACGGGCGTGCTGTGGGGGGACCGGGCCGCCGAAAGCCCGGACCCCCTGTCGGTACATCTTCCGTCCCGGGAGCGGACCCTTCCCGCTCCATGGGGCGGTGGTCAGTCGGTCGCCGCCACCGCTTCCTCGACCGAGGTGTGGATCGGGAACACCTTGGTGAGGCCGGTGATGCGGAAGATCTTCAGAATGCGCTCCTGGTTGCAGACCAGGCGCAGCGAGCCCTCATGGGCTCGTACCCGCTTCAGGCCGCCGACCAGCACGCCGAGCCCGGTGGAGTCGAGGAAGTCGACGCCCTCCATGTCAACGACGAGGTGGAAACTCCCGTCGTTCACCAGCTCGACCAGCTGCTCGCGCAGCTTGGGCGCGGTATATACGTCGATTTCGCCACCGACCTCGACGACCGTACGATCGCCGACGGTACGGGTCGACAGGGACAGGTCCACGGATCCTCCAGCACCTTGCTATCGAGCGGTCGCCCGTTGGGCACCTCGGCTTCAGCCCCCGGAACGGTTCGCCAGCCGCGATGGCATTCAATCACTTACCGGCAGGCGTGCACGACGCCTTGGTCCCATTGTCCGTCACGCCAGTGACACACTCGGTGCCGATGGCCAAGAATCACCGATCCGATCGATCCCCGACGGACCCCGTCTCCCGGCTCTCGCCGGGCACGGTCCTGGACCGGCTCGCCTCCGGGCCGAGCCGGGCTTCGCGCATCACTCATACGGAGCACTTGCCCCCGCGCGAGGGTCGGCATGCCGTCTGGCCTGACCGGATTCGTTCGGAGGTCGTCGCGGCCGTGCAGGCCTGCGGCATCGAACACCCCTGGGCCCACCAGGCGATCGCCGCCGAGCACGCCCTGGACGGCGACTCGGTGGTGGTCGCCACGGGCACGGCGTCCGGCAAGTCCCTGGCGTATCTCGTACCGGTCCTCTCGACCCTCCTGGACGGCTCCGAGGCCCCGAACGGCCGCGGTGCCACCACCCTCTACCTGGCCCCCACCAAGGCGCTCGCGGCCGACCAGTGCCGATCAGTGAAGGAACTTTCACATCCTCTGGGAAATGCGGTGCGCCCCGCGGTCTACGACGGCGACACGCCGTTCGAGGAGCGCGAGTGGATCCGCCAGTACGCCAACTACGTCCTGACCAATCCGGACATGCTGCACCGCGGGATACTCCCCTCCCACCCCCGCTGGTCCTCCTTCCTGAAGTCGCTGAAGTACGTCGTCATCGACGAGTGCCACACCTACCGGGGCGTGTTCGGCTCCCACGTCGCCCAGGTGCTGCGCCGGCTGCGCCGCCTCTGCGCCCGCTACGGATCCTCTCCGGTCTTCCTCCTCGCCTCCGCCACCGCCGCCGAGCCCGCGGTCGCCGCCCGCCGCCTCACCGGCCTCCCGGTCGTCGAGGTCGCCGACGACGCCTCCCCGCGCGGCGAGCTGCTGTTCGCCCTCTGGGAGCCGCCGCTCACCGAGCTGCAGGGCGAGAAGGGCGCCCCGGTCCGCCGTACCGCCACCGCCGAGACCGCCGACCTGCTCACCGACCTCGCCGTGCAGGGCGTGCGCTCGGTCGCCTTCGTCCGCTCCCGGCGCGGCGCCGAGCTGATCTCGGTCATCGCCCAGGAGCGTCTCGCCGAGGTCGACCGCTCCCTCGCCCGGCGTGTCGCGGCCTACCGCGGCGGCTACCTCCCGGAGGAACGCCGCGCCCTGGAACAGGCCCTCCACTCCGGCGAGCTGCTGGGCCTCGCCGCGACGACCGCCCTCGAACTCGGCATCGACGTCTCGGGCCTGGACGCCGTGGTGATCGCCGGCTACCCGGGCACGCGCGCGTCCCTGTGGCAGCAGGCGGGCCGCGCCGGTCGCGCCGGGCAGGGCGCGCTGGCCGTCCTGGTGGCCCGCGACGACCCCCTGGACACCTTCCTCGTCCACCACCCCGAGGCCCTCTTCGACCAGCCGGTGGAATCCACGGTCCTCGATCCCGACAACCCGTACGTCCTCGCCCCGCACCTGTGCGCGGCCGCGGCGGAGATGCCCCTGACCGACGAGGACCTGGACCTCTTCGGCCCCGAGACCGAGGGCCTGCTGCCCCAGCTGGAGGCCGCGAAGCTCCTGCGCCGCCGTACGAAGGCCTGGCACTGGACCCGCCGGGAACGGGCCGCCGACCTCACCGACATCCGCGGCGAGGGCGGACGCCCGGTCCAGATCGTCGAAGCCGGCACGGGCCGTCTGCTGGGCACCGTGGACGCGGGCGCGGCGCACACGACCGTGCACGAGGGCGCGGTCCATCTCCACCAGGGCCGCACCTACCTCGTCCGCTCCCTCGACCTGGAGGACTCCGTCGCCCTGGTCTCGGAGGCGAACCCGCCCTACTCGACGGTCGCCCGGGACACGACCTCCATCGCCGTCCTGGAGACCGACACCGAGATCCCCTGGGGCGCGGGCCGCCTGTGCTACGGCTCCGTCGAGGTCACCAACCAGGTCGTCTCCTTCCTCCGCCGGCGTCTGATCACCGGCGAGGTCCTGGGCGAGACGAAACTCGACCTCCCTCCTCGTACGCTGCGCACGCGCGCGGTGTGGTGGACGGTCACCGAGGACCAGCTCGACGAGGCCCGCATCAACCCCGAGATCCTCGGCGGCGCCCTGCACGCCGCCGAACACGCGTCGATCGGCATGCTGCCCCTCTTCGCGACCTGCGACCGCTGGGACATCGGCGGCGTGTCGATCCCCCTCCACCCCGACACGCTCCTGCCGACGGTCTTCGTGTACGACGGCCACCCCGGCGGTGCGGGCTTCGCCGAGCGCGCCTTCCACACCGCCCACACCTGGCTCACCGCCACCCGCCAGGCCATCGCCTCCTGCGAGTGCGACGCCGGCTGCCCGTCCTGCATCCAGTCCCCCAAGTGCGGCAACGGCAACGACCCACTCCACAAGAGGGGCGCGGTACGACTCCTCACGACGCTGCTACGGGGGGCACCGGAGGAGAAGCCGGGGGATGGGGTAGCGGGTGCGGCGGAGGGTGGAGTGGTGGGGGTGCCGGAGGGTGGGGGCTTGGAGTCCGGGCGGTCGGGGTGACGCCCGAAGGGGGCTGGAGCTCGGCCGGTCGGGGTGACGCCGGCGGATTCGGTCACCGGCGTGGCGCGGGAACGCGGCCTGGCGAGCGGGCCGTCGGCGTGACGGCAGCGGGTTCGGTCACCGGGGTGACGCCGGTTGGGCGGGGCCGGGTTCCGGAAGCGGCGGCTGTGGCGGAGCCCGTGGTGCCGGTGGAGAGGCCGATGCCGCGTTCGGCTCCGCAGGACCTGCCCGTGCCCTGACCTCCGCGGCGAACGGGCCCGTTCCCGAAGCCGCCGTCACGTCCGAGATCTCGCCCACGATCACACACCGCACGAGCCGCACGCCCTGTGCTCTGGCCACCCGGTCGGCCCGGGCGCAGGCCGCCGCACCGCCGTCCGCCCAGTGATCGGCTGCGGCGAGCGCCGCCAGATCCGCGCCACCGGCCGCCCGGTGCCGGACCACGACGGCCTGCCCCAGGGCGAGCACTACCCCGAACACCACACACAGCACGGCGATGGCACCGACGCTCCAGACGGTGGCGGATCCACGGTCGTCATGCCGACGGCCACGGAAGTCACGGTCACCGCGCCCGCCCCCGGCTGAGCTGCCGCAGGAGCGCCGCCCAACCGTCGGCCCGCGCCTCGGCTCCCGTACGGCCGCCGCGTCCCGCCGACGTCGAGCGAACGCGCCGGTCACGGCCCCCTCACCCCCACCGTCTCCTCCGCCGACGCCACGGCCTCCTCGCGTACCTCGAAGGGCAGCCCGTGCAGCGCCGGCGGCTTCGCCACGACGGTGACGCGGACCTGGTCGCCTTCCCGGCTGACCGTGACCGACGCGCCGCGCGGGGCGGCTTCGCGGGCCACTTCGACGACCGCGTCGGCCGGGTCCTGACGGGCGGCCGCCCGCGCCCCCGTGCGCGCCGCGTCCACGCACTGGATCTGCGCGGCGACCACGAGCAGTCCCCACACCAGCGCCATCGCGAACATCACCAGCACGGGCAGCACCACGGCCGACTCCGCCGTCACGAACCCACGGTCCGCGTCCCGCCGTTCACGTCCGCGCATCGAGCGCCCGCTTCACGATGGCCTGCAGCTCCGCGCTGACCGCCCCGCTCGTCACCACCTTGTAGAGGACCACCGCGAACGCCACCGCCGCCACGATCCCCATCGCGTACTCGGAGGTCACCATTCCCGAGTCCTTCCGTACCGCACGCACCCTGCACACCAGGGCGCGCAGCCGCGCCCGTACCGCCTTGCACATCTCAACCCCCGTGAGGTTCGTTCCTGTTGCTCGATTGCTTGATTGCTGTTGCTGGATTGCTCAGCTGCTTGATTGCTCCACTGCTACTTGCTGCTACCTGCTTGCTCCACGACCGTCAGCCACCACCCCCTCCCCCCAGGACCCCACCCGCGAGCCCGATCACCACGGGCAGTACGCCGACCGCGATGAACGCGGGCAGGAAGCACAGCCCTACCGGCACGGTCACCATGACGGCCGCACGTCTGGCTCGCTCGGTCGCGGCGCGGGCCCAGTCGGCCCGGGCCTCGGTCGCCAGCCGGGCCACCGGTGCGGCGGCGGGGAGACCCGACACGTCGGCCCGTTCCAGGAGCCGGGCCAGGGGCTGTGCACCCGGCAGGGCGCCCAACCTCCGCCACGCCTCCCCCGGTTCACCCCCGAGCCGTACCTCGGCCGCGCCCCGCGCCAACGCCTCCCCGACCACTCCGCCCAGGGCCTCCCCCACCGCCTGCGCGGCGACCACCGGAGCGGCCCCCGCAGCGATGCAGGCCGCCAACAGATCGGAGGCGAGCGGCAGTTGCCCGGCAGCCTTGGCCGCGTCGACCACCTCCGCGACGGCGGGCGCACCCTGCCGACGGCGCCACCACCACAACCCCGCCCCTACGACCGACCCGACCGCGAACCCGGCCAGTCCGCCGACCAGGACCCACCCGGCGCCCACGACCCCGGCCACCGGCGCCCACCGCCGCGCGGCCTCACCGACCTCGAACCGAGGCCCGCCCACCGCTCGTTCCACGTCGGACACCAGCCCGGTCAGTCGCCGACGCACTCTCCGCTCCCGCCGCACCGCCTCCAGCCACCGCAGCAGCCACCCGAGGACGACCACGATCCCCACGGTCACCCCCAGCCTGTGGACAACATCCGCGCTCACACCGAACCCCACTCCCCGTCCGTCCAACTCCGACCTCGCACCGCACCCGTCCTACGACCGACCCCGCCACCGCCTCACGCCGCCCCCGCCCGCCGTACGATCCCCAGCGCCCACCACATCCCCAGCCCCTCCAGCAGACCGCCGATCAGCAGGCACCCAAGGCCTGCGCCGCTGTGCAGCAGGACGTGGAGGGGGTCGGCGCCCAGGGCCGTGCCCAGTAGGAGGCCGAGCACCGGCAGTCCCGCGAGCATCAGTGCCGTCGAGCGCGCGCCCGCCAACTGGGCGCGCAGGTCGGCCCGTTGGTCCCGCTCCGCCCGCAACGCCGCTTCGAGCCGGTCGAGTCCGGCGGCGAGGCCCGCGCCCTGGTCCACGGCCACCCGCCAGCAGGCGGCGAGTCCCAACAGGCCCTCGGCGCCAGGCTGCCGTGCCGCGCCCGAGAGCGCGCCGGGCACGTCGCCGCCGAACCGCGCGGCCGCCAGCACCGCCGCCTGGGCGTCGCCGAGCCCTCCGGAGTCCCGCGCGGCACGCAGCAGCGCCTCTCCCGGCTGTCGCCCGGCCCGCACTTCTCCGGCGAGCGCCGAGCACAGCGCGATCACCGCGTTCCCGCGTGACTCCCGGGCCCGGCGGGCCTGCCCGGCCACCCGGACCCGCCGCGCCAACGGCACCCCGGCCGCCCCCGCGACGACCGGCAACACCGAGGCCCCCAGCACCGCCAGCGCCAACCCGGCCG
Source organism: Streptomyces gilvus (assembly GCF_022513565.1). Lineage (GTDB taxonomy): Bacteria > Actinomycetota > Actinomycetes > Streptomycetales > Streptomycetaceae > Streptomyces > Streptomyces gilvus. The sequence goes on from NZ_JAKWBE010000017.1 coordinate 159,804, forward strand.
CCAGCACCCACCATTCGGCCCCAAGTCGCCCACGCATCCGCCGCAGCCACCCGGCGATCTCCCGCCAGGACGGCGGCCCGGCTCCCACCACCCCACCGCCGGCGAGCAGCACCTGCGCCCGCCGGGCCCCGGAGTGCCAACCGCCCAGCAGCAGCGCCGCGGCACCGACGCACAACACGGCGGCCCCCATGGCAATCTCACCCATGCCCCACTCCTCCCGACATCCCGTGCCCCTCTCCTCCCGACATCCCGTGCCCCTCTCCTCGCATCCCTTGCCCTTCTCCTCCCGACATCCCGCCGCGGAGCAGCCCCCGCAGCCGCTCCCATCCGCGCTCCCGCTCGAACTCCTGCGCGCCCCACCGCAGCGCCGGCACCGTCCGGACCAGGCCCGACGGGTCCCGCTCCAGCACGTGCACCTCGGCGATGCGGCGCCGTCCCGCCCGGTCCCGTACGAGATGCAGCACCACCGACAGCGCGGCAGCCAACTGGCTGTGCAGCGCGGCCCGGTCGAGCCCGGCCGCCGTACCGAGCGCCTCCAGGCGGGCTGGGACATCGGCGGCGGCATTGGCGTGGACAGTGCCGGAGCCGCCTTCGTGGCCGGTGTTCAACGCCGCGAGCAGATGCACCACTTCAGGCCCCCGCACCTCACCGACGACCAGCCGGTCCGGCCGTATCCGCAGCGCCTGCCGCACCAGGTCCTGGAGCGTGACCAGCCCCGCGCCCTCCTGGTTGGCGGGTCTGGTCTCCAGCCGGACGACGTGCGGATGGTCCGGCCTGAGCTCGGCGGAGTCCTCGGCGAGCACGATCCGCTCACCGGGTCCGACGAGCCCCAGCAGCGCGCTCAGGAGTGTCGTCTTGCCACTGCCGGTTCCGCCGCTGACCAGGAAGGACAGCCGGGCCTCGATCAGCGCCCGCAGCACGCGGTCCCCGCCCGGCGGCACCGTGCCCGCCGCGACCAGTTCACCGAGCGTGAACGCCCGGGGCCGTACCACGCGCAGTGAGAGGCAGGTGCAGCCCACGGCCACCGGTGGCAGCACCGCGTGCAGCCGGGTGCCGTCGGGCAGCCGGGCGTCCGCCCAGGGCCGTGCGTCGTCGAGCCGGCGTCCGGCCACCGCGGCGAGTCGTTGCGCGAGGCGTCGCACGGCCGCGGCGTCCGGGAAGGCGACTCCGGTCAGTTCCAGGCCGCCGCCCCGGTCCACCCACACCCGGTCCGGGGCCGACACCAGGACGTCGGTGACGGAGGGATCGGCGAGCAGCGGTTCCAGGGGGCCGCTGCCGACCAGTTCGGACCGCAACTGCTCGGCCGTGCCGAGGACTTCGGCGTCCCCCAGCACCCGGCCCTGTTCCCGAAGGGCCTGCGCCACTCGCGCGGGCGTCGGCTCGGCCCCGCTCTCCACCAGCCATTGGCGGACTCCGTCGAGGAGCCCAGGGGATGCGCTCACGCCGCACCCGCTTCCATCAGCGCCCGCTCCCAGAACTCCTTGCAGAAGCGCGCCAGGGGGCCGCGCCGGGCGGCTCCGGGCGGTGTCCTGCCCTCCCCCGGCCGCACCAGTCCGACCTCCACCGGCACCTCGCCGACCAGGGGCAGACCGAGCAGCCGGGCCACCTCGCGGTCGTCGAGGCCGGGGGCGTACGGGCCGCGTACCGCCACGCGCAGGTCGCGCAGGACCATCCCTGCGGCCGAGGCGACGCGCCCCGCCGCCGCGACGGCCCGCAGTTCGCCGGGGACCACGAGGATGCCGAGGTCGATCTGGGCGAGGGCCTCGGCGACCCCGTCGTCGATGCGGCGCGGCAGGTCGACGACGACCGTGCCGCCGCGGCGTCGGGCCGCGGCGAGCACCGCGCGGACGGCCTGGGCCGGGATGGCGACGCAGTCGCCGCGGTCCCAGCTCAGCACCCGCAGCGAGTGCAGTTCCGGCAGCGATTCCTCCAGGGCGCCGCCGCCGACCCTTCCGCGCGAGGCGGCGAAGGCGGGCCAGCGCAGTCCCTCCGCGCTCTCGCCGCCGAGGAGGACGTCGAGTCCGCCGCCCAGCGGATCGGCGTCCACGAGCAGGGTGCGCAGTCCTTCGCGTGCGGAGGTGACGGCGAGGGCGCACGCGAGCGTGGATGCCCCGGCCCCGCCGCGTCCGCCGATCACGCCGACGGTGAGGGCGGGCCGGCCGACGCCCTCGGCGACGTCGGCGATGCGGTCGACCAGCCACTGCTCGCCGTCGGGCAGCATCAGGACGTGGTCGGCGCCGATCTCGACGGCCCGGCGCCAGACCCCGGAGTCGTCCTGGTCGCGGCCGACCAGCACCACTCCCCTTCTGCGCGCGGCCCCGCGCACCCGCCGCGCGGCGTCGTCGCCGACGAGGACGAGCGGTGCGGCCTCCCAGCTGCCCGCCCTCTTCGGCACGGAGTGGTGGACCTCCGGTGTCGCTCCTGCCGCGGCGCACAGCCGCAGCAGGTCGTCGAGCAGCTCGACGTCCTCCGTGACGATGAGTGGTCCGGCCTGCCGCCCCGGGACGGCGGGCGGTGGGTCGTGTGTGACGGCTCCGGTCACGTGGTCCATCCCCCTTCGCTGTGTCTCGCGAAGGCCCCTGCGGCCCCGCGATTCCCAAACATCTGAAGAACCGGCAAGCGGTCTCCATATGAACGGCCGATACGAACCGGCCAAACCCGCCCGACTAACCGGAACCCGTCATGAACTCGGGCCGTGCGGGACGCGTTGGAATCACGGTGCAGCGATCCCGGAAATGATGTGGATCTTGATCGATAACTGTGGACAAGCCGGCGGTTGTGAATATGGCCGTCACCCATACCGGTGACCCCCGCACGGATCCCCGTACGACATCCACAGAGCAGCGCGACGACTACGTTGAGTAATCTTTCGTGAGCATGCCGAACCGGCGGCCGCAGTGGCACCTGAGCAGACGTACGAGCGCGAAGAGAAGGGGAAAAACCCACCCGGACATGCGACGACCCCCGCCGGGGGGGAGAGCGGGGGTCGTCTCCACGGCCGACTCGGGGGGGGAGGAGCCGGACCGGGTTAGCACGGTCGCGAACGATCCGTGACTTCCATGGTGTACCCGAGAGCCCTCTCAGGCAAACCCACGCGCCCACCTTACGCCGAATGGGCTGCGCCTATGCTCGGGGTCGTGGAAAACCACTCGTTGCCCCGCACAGCGGCCTTCTTTGACCTGGACAAGACGGTCATTGCGAAGTCGAGCACGCTCACCTTCGGCAAGTCCTTCTACCAAGGCGGCCTGATCAACCGCCGGGCCGCCCTGCGCACCGCCTATGCCCAGTTCGTCTTCCTCGTCGGCGGTATGGACCACGACCAGATGGAGCGGACCCGCGAGTACCTCTCCCAGCTCGTGCGCGGCTGGAACGTCCAGCAGGTCAAGGAGATCGTCGCCGAGACCCTGCACGGCCTGATCGACCCGATCATCTACGACGAGGCCGCCTCCCTCATCGAGGAGCACCACACGGCCGGCCGCGACGTCGTCATCGTCTCCACCTCGGGCGCCGAGGTGGTCGAGCCGATCGGCGAACTGCTGGGCGCGGACCGGGTGGTGGCCACCCGTATGGTCGTGGGCGAGGACGGCTGTTACACCGGCGAGGTGGAGTACTACGCGTACGGCCCGACCAAGGCGGAGGCGGTCAGGGAGCTGGCCGAGTCCGAGGGGTACGACCTCGAACGCTGCTACGCCTACAGCGACTCCGCGACCGATCTGCCGATGCTGCAGGCCGTGGGCCACCCGCATGCCGTCAACCCGGACCGCGCGCTGCGCCGCGAGGCACTCGCGCGCGGGTGGCCGATTCTGGACTTCCACCGCCCGGTCCGGCTCAAGCAGCGGATTCCGGCGTTCTCGGTGCCGCCGCGGCCGGCCCTTGTCGCGGTCGCGGCGATCGGCGCGGCGGCCGCCACCGCGGGCTTCGTCTGGTACGCGAGCAGGCGACGGGCCACACCCATGTGACCGGAGTCCGTTTGAAACTGATTTGAGACCAAAAGTAAAGAAGCGCGGGCGGGGGTTCCGCTTGCATCACGCCTGGAGTACAAAGGGGTTAACGGCCCGCGAGACCAAGGACATCCGAGAGGATCACCTTAAACAACGCATTTGGCCCCACGGACCGAGCATGAACACCGGGCACCCACGCGACGTCGACCCGTCGATTACGGGCCAGCCGCACCAGGTGACGGGCAAAGTTCCCGACCTGATGGGCAACATATCGAGGACGCTTGGTAACCCGGTGAGCATGCCAGCGGCGGTACGAATCCTCGTACCGCCGCACCTCTTTTCCCGAAGTTTTCTACGCCGCCCCGCGCTGCAGTGCCTCGCACACGGCCGTCGACTCGCGCGCACCCAGCTCGACCGCCCGACCGCAGTGCGCGATCCAGGCAGCCATTCCCTCCGGCGTGCCGGAGACGTACCCCTCCAGCGCCGCCAGATAGGCCGCCCGGCCCAGTTCGGCGTGGCCCACCTCCGCCGGGCAGACCGACTTCGGGTCGAGGCCACTGCCCACCAGGACGATGCGCTCGGCGGTGCGTGCCACGAGACCGTTGTGGGAGGTGAAGGGGCGCAGGGCTAGGAGTTCGCCGTGCACGACGGCCGCCGTCACCAGAGCCGGGGCCGAGCTGCCGGCGATGATCAGTTCGGACAGACCATCCAGCCTGCCGTGCACCTCGTCGGCGTCCGGCAGCCGCAGCTCGACCAACGGCTCGTCGACCGGCTCGCCCGCCCGCCGGGGCCGCCCCACCTCGTCCCCGCTGGTCGCGGCGGCCACCAGGTGCAGCCGGGCCAGCACCCGCAGAGGTGACTGCCGCCAGATGGACAACAGCTGTCCGGCCTCGGCGGTCAGCCTGAGGGCCGCGCCCATCACGCGCGCGTCCCCGTCGCCGCTGAAGTCGGTGCGCCGCCGCACCTCCTCCAGAGCCCAGTCGGCGCCGGACAGCGCCGCCGAGCCGCGGGCGCCCCGCAGCGCCGCCTCGGAGGTGATCTCGTTGCTGCGGCGCCGCATGACCCGGTGCCCGTAGACCCGGTCCACGGCCTTGCGCACGGACTCCACGGACTCGGCCACGCCGGGCAGCGAGCCCAGGGCGGCGAGCGGATCGGCGGTCGCGCCTGTCGTACTCATGAGTACGACAGTAGCCACCCCGCGCGCGTGCCCCACGAATGAGTGGTCTTCTTCACGCCCATCTGCCACATACAGCTACCTCGCCACTACTCTTCGCGAACATGAAAATTGCTTTCGTCGGTAAGGGCGGCAGTGGAAAGACCACCCTGTCCTCTCTGTTCGTCCGCCACCTCGCGGCCGGCGGCGCGCCGGTCGTCGCGATCGACGCGGACATCAACCAGCACCTGGGACCCGCCCTCGGCCTGGACGAGACGGCGGCCGCCGCACTGCCCGCGATGGGCGGCCGGCTGCCCCTGATCAAGGAGTATCTGCGCGGCTCCAACCCCCGCATCGCCTCCGCCGAGACGATGATCAAGACGACCCCGCCCGGCGAGGGCTCCCGGCTGCTGCGGGTGCGCGAGGACAACCCGGTGTACGAGGCCTGCGCCCGGCCGGTGGAACTCGACGGCGGCGCCGTCCGTTTGATGGTCACCGGCCCCTTCACCGACGCCGACCTGGGGATCGCCTGCTACCACTCCAAGACGGGAGCGGTGGAGCTGTTCCTGAACCACCTGGTGGACGGGCAGGGCGAGTACGTCGTGGTGGACATGACGGCGGGCTCGGACTCCTTCGCCTCCGGCATGTTCACCCGTTTCGACATCACGTTCCTCGTGGCCGAGCCGACCCGGAAGGGGGTCTCCGTCTATCGCCAGTACAAGGAGTACGCCCGCGACTTCGGGGTCGTCCTGAAGGTCGTCGGCAACAAGGTGCAGGGGCAGGAGGATCTGGATTTCCTGCGCGCCGAGGTCGGGGACGACCTGCTGGTGGCCGTCGGGCACTCGGACTGGGTGCGCGCCATGGAGAAGGGCCGTCCGCCCCGGTTCGAGTTGCTGGAGGACGCCAACCGCCGTGCCCTGCGCATCCTTCAGGTCGCCGCGGACGCGACGTACGAACTGCGTGACTGGGGGCGCTACACCCGGCAGATGGTGCACTTCCATCTGAAGAACGCGGGCTCCTGGGGCAGCGCGCGCACCGGGGCCGACCTGGCGGCTCAGGTCGACCCCGGGTTCGTGCTGGGCGAGAGCCTGACGGCAACCGCCTGACCGCGCCCGAGGGTTGGCTACTGCTTGGCCGCCGGCGCTCCCGGTACACCCTTCGGCGCCGGGGCCGGGCGTGCCGACAGGAAGGACGCCCAGCCCTGCTTCGGGGCCTCCCCGACGTTCAGGGTGCGCAGCTTCGCCAGGACCTGCGGGTCCTGGGCGTCCAGCCAGTCGGCCAGTTGGTGGAAGGAGACGCAGCGCACCTCGGGCTTGTTGCAGACGTCCGCGATGACGTCGTCGAGGGCGTGCATGTAGGTGCGGCCGTTCCACGACTCGAAGTGGTTGCCGATGATCAGGGGCGCCCGGTTGCCGTCATAGGCGCGCTTGAAGCCGGCGAGCAGACCCTCGCGCATCTGGTCGCCCCAGTAGGCGAACTTGTCGGGGTCGCCCTGGGTCCGGGTGCCGGACTGGTTGACCATGAAGTTGTAGTCCATGGTCAACTGCTCGTAGGAATGCCCGGGGAAGGGCACGAGCTGCATCGACAGGTCCCAGAGGTTCTCCCTCTTCTTCGGCCAGACTTGCTCGTTCACCCCGCTGGTGTCGTAGCGGAAGCCCAGCTGGCTCGCGGCCTTCACGAAGTTCTGCTGACCCTCCAGACAGGGCGTGCGGGCGCCGATCAGCTCCTTGTCGTAGTCGAAGGGCAGCGGGGCCGCGTTCTTCATCCCGGCGTTGGTCTTCCAGGACTTCACGAACTGCTTCGCCTGGGCGATCTCGTCCTTCCACTCGTCGACCGACCACTCGCCGACGCCGCCGTTCTTGCCGCAGAAGTGGCCGTTGAAGTGGGTGCCGATCTCGTTGCCCTCCAGCCACGCCAGGCGCAGCTGCTTGACGGTGTCGGCGATGCCCTTCTCGTCGTTGAAGCCGATGTCGGAGCGCCCCGGCGAGTGCTGCGGCGGCTTGTACAGGTCGCGCTTCTCCTCCGGGAGCATGTACACGCCGCTGAGGAAGTACGTCATCGTCGCGTGGTTGGCCTTGGCGACCTTGCGGAAGTGCGAGAAGAGCTTCTGGCTGTCCTCGCCGGCGCCGTCCCAGGAGAAGACGACGAACTGCGGGGGCTTCTGGCCGGGCTTGAGCCGCTCCGGTCTGGGCAGGTGCGGCTGCGCTCCGGTGTACGCGGTGGAGCCGTCGCCGATCAGTCGGACCACACTGCCCGGCGCCTGGGCCGGCCTGGCCTTCTGGGGACCGGAGGCACCTGGCTTGGAGCCGTTGGAGCCGACCGCGCAGCCGGCGATCGACACGGCACAGGCCGCGGCGATCACTGCTCCGGTGGCGATCCTCTGGGTGGCGGCCATCTTCCGCCCACCTTCTTCCTTCTCTCAGACCGACGCCGGTAAGGGCGTTTTCTGGCGATGTGCCGGGCGGGCCCGGCAGCGCCGTCAAGGTCGCACGGAGCCGAGAAGGAATTAGTACGACAAGCCGATGAAATGCCCACTTCACCCATCTAGGTGAGCCGATACGCCATTTGCCAGAAAAGTCTATGCCTGCCCTTTACTCTGAATTACGATTCGTTTACCGAATGTAGATCCATCCCGCTGTACGCCGTGACCCACGGCCGCGTACCGACCCCGCCCCCGGCGGGGACCACCTGATCCGCGACCGCGCTGCCCCGGAGGAGACGGGAACCATGTCCGCCTGCGCCCCCACCCACGCCGCCGATCCGAATCGGCCCCCGCGCGTCCACCCAGCCCACAGTCCACCCCCCGGCCCGCACCGTCGCTTCCGCCTCGCGGGCGCCGACGTGTCCGCCTCGATCGCGGTCTTCCTGATCGCCCTCCCGCTGTCCCTGGGCATCGCCCTCGCCACCGGCGCACCGCTCCAGGCGGGCCTCGTCGCGGCCGCCGTCGGCGGCATCGTCGTCGGCCGGCTCGGCGGCTGCCCGCTCCAGGTCAGCGGGCCGGCGGCGGGCCTGACGGTGGTCACCGCCGACCTCATCCACCGCTACGGCTGGCGTACCACCTGCGCCATCACCGTCCTCGCCGGCCTCGCCCAACTCGGCCTCGGCTGCCTGCGCGTGGCGCGCACCGCGCTCGCCGTCAGCCCCGCCATCGTGCACGGCATGCTCGCCGGCATCGGCGTCACCATCGCCGTCGCCCAACTGCACATCGTCCTCGGCGGCACCCCACAGAGCTCCGTCCTCGCCAACCTGCGTGCTCTGCCCGCCCAGTTGGCGGGGCTGCAGCCCGCCTCGGTGACCGTCAGCGCGCTGACCCTGACCCTGCTGCTGCTCTGGCCGCGCCTTCCCGGCCGGGCCGGGCGCCTGCTGCGCACGATCCCGGCCCCGCTCGTCGCCGTTGCCGGCGCCACCACGGCCGCCTCGCTCGCCGGCCTCACCCTGCCCAGGGTCGACCTGCCGTCCTGGAGCAGTCACGCCCTGGCCGGCCTGCCCGAGGGCCCGGTGCTCGGGCTGACCGCCGCCGTGCTCACCACCACCCTGGTCTGCAGCGTGCAGTCGCTGCTCGGCGCCGTCGCCGTCGACAAGCTGGCGGCCGCCCGCCCCGGCCTCCCGGCCCGGGTGGGCCGCTCCGACCTCGACCGCGAACTGCTGGGCCAGGGCGCCGCCAACGTGGTCTCCGGCGCGCTCGGCGGACTGCCGGTCGCCGGGGTGGCGGTGAGAAGTTCGGCGAATGTGAGGGCGGGTGCCCTCAGCCGGAACTCCACGATGCTGCACGGCGTTCTCGTAGTGATCGCCGCGCTGCTGATGGTCCCGATCCTGGAGTGCATTCCGCTCGCCGCACTCGCCGCACTGGTGATGGCCGTCGGCATCCAGATGGTGTCCCTGCACCACATCCGCACGGTGACCCGCCACCGCGAAGTACTGGTGTACGCCGTCACCACACTCGGCGTGGTGGTCTTCGGCGTCCTGGAAGGCGTGGCGCTGGGGATCGCCGTGGCCGTCGCCGTCGCCATGCAGCGCCTCGCCCACACCCGCATCACGCACGAGGAGAAGGAGGGAGTCCATCACGTACATGTCCGGGGCCAGTTGACGTTCCTCGCGGTACCGCGGCTGAGCCGCGCCCTGCATCTCGTTCCCCACAGCGCGCACGCCGTCGTGGAGTTGGACGGGTCGTTCATGGACCACGCGGCGTACGAGTCACTGCAGGACTGGCACAACACGCACACCGCACAGGGCGGCACCGCTGACATCACCGGCCGCCGCACGGGGTTGAGCGACACCGAGCCCACAGCACCTCAGCCTCAGCCCGGCCTCGGGACGGAGCCGACAGCCCCGTCAACCGCCGCCTCGCCCCCCTCCGTCGGCTGCCGCTGCCGCCCCTGGACGCCCTGGCGCAACCACCAGTGCGAGCTCCCACGCACCGCGCCGTACTCCGGTGTGTCCGAGGCGGCCGGCGCCCCCGATACGCGGCCCGGCGCATCGAGAACCCCCGGGGCGCGGCCCGGTGCGAGCCCCGGTGCGTCCGACGCCCTCGACGCGCCCGGCACCCGCGGTGCGTCAGCCACTCCGGACGATCCGAACGACCACAGCAGACCCGATCCGAGCGACCCTGGTGCGAGCAGATCCGGTGCAGGCAGATCCGGTTCGCGCGTACCCGGCGCATCCGCAGACGCCGACACCGCCCACACCGCCCACACCGCCCGAACCTCCGGAGGTCACCAACTGGCCCGCGGCATCAGCGCGTTCCAGCGCAACACCGCACCGCTGGTGCGGGGGGAGCTGGCGCGGCTGGCCAGGGAGGGGCAGCGGCCCTCCCAGCTGTTCCTCACCTGTGCGGACTCGCGGCTCGTCACGTCGATGATCACCTCCAGTGGTCCGGGTGACCTGTTCGTGGTGCGCAACGTCGGCAATCTCGTGCCGCCGCCCGGTCGGGAGAGCGGCGACGACTCGGTGGCGGCCGCTATCGAGTACGCGGTGGACGTCCTGGGCGTGCGGTCCGTCACGGTGTGCGGGCACTCCGGGTGCGGAGCCATGCAGGCGCTGCTCAACTCCGAGCCCACCGGCGCCCGGACACCGCTCCAGCGGTGGCTGCGGCACGGACTGCCGAGTCTGGAGCGGATGGCCGACGGCGGTCGGCCCTGGGCCCGTCTGGCCGGCCGGGCACCCGCCGACGCGGTCGAGCAGCTGTGCCTGACCAATGTCGTCCAGCAGTTGGAGCACCTGAGCGCCCACCCGTCGGTGGCACGGGCCGTGCGGGAGGGAAAGCTCGAACTGCACGGGATGTACTTCCATGTGGGTGAGGCGCAGGCGTATCTGCTGGCCGAGACGGGTGAGAAGCGCGTGTTCGACCATGTGGGGGTGTCGGATCTGTCCGCCTGATCGGGGCGCCGGGCGGGTGTGAGTGGCAGCACATCGCTGAACCCCGCCCGGTCGGCCTCCGTGGGTACGGATGACCCGGGCCACGGCGCTGGGGGCGGCCTCGTCGACCAGCCCGGACGACAGGTCTAAACCAATTCTCGGTCGGCCCTTGTCATCGGGCCCCCGGGTCTGATGAGCTGTGGCCTGGGACACAACGGACACCCTGGGAAAGGCAGATGCCGTGAGCA
>NZ_JAKWBE010000018.1 GCF_022513565.1 Streptomyces gilvus
GGCGCCGAACCAGGGCCAGAACAGGGTGCGCGGGGTGCCTTTGCGTTCGGCGTCGCGGATGACGTCGAGGCCGTGCGTCTCCACCTGGAGCCGGCCGGCCGTGGATCTGTTGTCGGGGGAATCCGAGGGGTCTGCCATGGTCGACCTACCTGTCCAGACGCGTCCAGACGTGACCAGGGGAGGCTAGGTCGGGTGCGTGGGGGCGTCAAGGATCAAGTGACCGGGGTGTGATGACCTTGGCCGGGGTGGTTACCCGGAGGACCGGACGTACCCCACAGGAAGCAATCCGATGATCGACGACAGCGACCGTCACGAGCGGGTCTTCCAGGCGCTCGTCGCGGCCCAGCGGCGGCACGGCGGCATGCCGGTCCACCTGGAGGAGATCGCCCGTACCGCGCGGCTGCCGGCGGACGAGACACGCGATCTGCTGGACGATCTGACACAGGTGGACCGCCGGGTGACGGAACTGGCGGGCGGCGACGAGCCGACTCTCGGCCCGCGGTTCGGGGTCGCGCCGCGGCTGTGAGACCACCCGGTGGTGCGGCGGCAGGCCACATTGTCGGTGGCGGGGGCGGTCAGGGCCGCCAGGGCGGCGAGCGCCAGGGCGGCCGTGCCGAGTTCGCGCTTGGTGTGGATCATGTCCTCGGGAGCGACGGGTTCTGCCCGAAGGGCACGCCCGGTGTTGGTCAGGCGGGGGTCTCCGGGCGGTTCGGGGCCGCCCAGTGGGTGTGGAAGGCGCCGGGGCGGTCGGTGCGCCGGTAGGTGTGGGCGCCGAAGTAGTCGCGCTGGCCCTGCAGGAGGGCGGCGGGCAGGCGGTCGGCCCGCAGGGTGTCGTAGTGGGCGAGCGCGGCGGAGAACGCGGGGACGGGGATGCCGCGGCGGGCGGCGGAGGCGACGGTCTCCCGCCAGGGCACCTGGGCGTCGGTGATCTCCATGGCGAACTCCATCTCGCCCAGCAGGCTGACCAGTTCGCGGTCGGCGGCGTAGGCGAGCCGGATGCGGTCGAGGAAGGAGGCGCGGATGATGCAGCCGCCGCGCCAGATCCTGGCGACCGTGCCGAGGTCGATCTTCCAGCCGTACTCGGCGGCCGCGTCCTGGATCATCTTCAGGCCCTGGTCGTAGGCGATGACCTTCGACGCGTACAGGGCGTGCTCGACCTGGGAGGCGAAGCGTTCGGCCTCGGTGCGGCTGAGGTGCGGCCGGGTGCCGCCGGGCAGGCCCGCGTAGGCGGCGCGCAGTTCGCTCTGCCCGGAGGCGGCGCGGGCGAAGGTGGCCTGGGCGATGGCGGTGACCGGGGAGGCGAGGTCGAGGGCGGTCTGCACGGTCCAGCGGCCGGTGCCCTTCTGTCCGGCGGCGTCGGCCACGATGTCGACGAAGGGGGCGCCGGTCTCCGGGTCGGTGTGGGCGAGGACCTCGGCGGTGATCTCGACCAGGTAGGAGCCGAGCCGGCCGGCGTTCCAGCGGCGGAAGACGTCCGCGATCTCGGCCGGGGTGTATCCGGCGACCTGGCGCAGCAGGTCGTACGCCTCGGCGATGAGCTGCATGTCGGCGTACTCGATGCCGTTGTGGACCATCTTGACGAAGTGTCCGGCGCCGTCGCTGCCGATGTGGGCGGCGCAGGGCTCGCCGTCGACCTTGGCGCTGATGGTCTCGAACATCGGGCCGAGCACGTCGTACGACTCCGCGGAGCCGCCGACCATGATCGACGGCCCCTCCAGGGCGCCCTCCTCGCCGCCGGAGACGCCGGCGCCGACGAAGTGCAGGCCGCGCTCGCGCAGGGCGGCCTCGCGGCGGCGGGTGTCGGCGAAGTGGGCGTTGCCGCCGTCGATGATCATGTCGCCGGGCTCCAGGAGCGGGGCGAACTCCTCGATGACCGCGTCGGTGGCGGCGCCCGCCTGCACCATGATCATCAGGCGGCGGGGGCGTTCGAGGGCGACGACGAACTCCTCGGCCGTCTCGGCGGGGACGAAGGTGCCCTCGTCGCCGTACACCTCCATCAGTGCGCGCGTGCGGCCGGCCGTGCGGTTGTGGACGGCGACGGTGTACCCGCGGCGGGCGAAGTTGCGCGCCAGGTTGCGGCCCATGACCCCCAGGCCGGTGACGCCGATGGCTGCGGTTGCGTTCATGGTGGTGGTGTCCCTCGATCGGTTCCGGTGGCGGTCGGCGGGGCGGGCAGGCCCCCATGACCGTGAGGTACGGACGGGGAGCCGGATCGTCTCGATTCACCCCTCGTTCACCGCCTGACACCCCCGTTCGAAGTATCGAAACAGGCGGGGTTTAACATATGAGCGCCGCCTAGCTCGAAAGATGGATCTGTGACTGTCAACGACGACTCGTTCACCAACTGGAAGACCCGCGAGGAGATCGCGGAGTCGATGATCCCGATCATCGGGAAGCTGCACCGCGAGCGGGACGTCACCGTCCTGCTGCACAGCCGCTCCCTGGTGAACAAGTCGGTGGTGAGCATCCTCAAGACCCACCGCTTCGCCCGGCAGATCGCCGGCGAGGAGCTCTCGGTCACCGAGACCCTGCCGTTCCTGCAGGCGCTGACGACGCTCGACCTCGGCCCCTCCCAGATCGACATCGGCATGCTGGCCGCGACGTACAAGGACGACGACCGGGGCCTGACGGTGCAGGCGTTCACCGCCGAGGCCGTCGCCGGGGCCACCGGCGCCGACAAGATCGAGGGAGGCGTCGGGCGCGACGTCGTCCTCTACGGCTTCGGCCGCATCGGTCGCCTCGTGGCGCGGCTGCTGATCGAGAAGGCCGGCTCCGGCAACGGCTTGCGGCTGCGCGCGATCGTCGTGCGTGGTGGGGGCGGGCGGGCCTCCGAGGACCTCGTCAAACGTGCCTCGCTGCTGCGCCGGGACTCCATCCACGGCCAGTTCCAGGGCACGATCACCGTGGACGAGGCGTCGAGCACGATCTTCGCCAACGGCAACGCGATCAAGGTGCTCTACGCGAGCGACCCCTCCGAGGTCGACTACACGGCGTACGGCATCGACAACGCGATCCTGATCGACAACACCGGCAAGTGGCGCGACCGCGAGGGCCTGTCCCAGCACCTGCGTCCCGGCATCGACAAGGTCGTGCTGACCGCGCCCGGCAAGGGCGACGTCCCGAACATCGTGCACGGCGTCAACCACGACACGATCAAGCCGGACGAGCGGATCCTGTCCTGCGCCTCCTGCACCACCAACGCGATCGTGCCGCCGCTGAAGGCGATGGACGACGAGTACGGCGTGCTGCGCGGCCACGTGGAGACGGTGCACTCGTTCACCAACGACCAGAACCTGCTGGACAACTACCACAAGGCCGACCGCCGGGGCCGTTCGGCGCCGCTGAACATGGTCATCACCGAGACCGGCGCCGCCTCCGCCGTCGCCAAGGCGCTGCCCGACCTGAAGGCACGGATCACCGGCAGCTCGATCCGGGTCCCGGTGCCGGACGTCTCGATCGCGATCCTCAACCTCCAGCTCGCCCGCGCGACCGACCGCGAGGAAGTCCTCGACCACCTGCGCAAGGTGTCGCTGACCTCGCCGCTCAGGCGCCAGATCGACTTCACCACCGCTCCCGACGCGGTCTCCAGCGACTTCATCGGCTCGCGGCACGCCTCGATCATCGACGCGGGCGCCACCAAGGTGGAGGGCGACAACGCCATCCTCTACCTCTGGTACGACAACGAGTTCGGCTACTCCTGCCAGGTCATCCGGGTCGTCCAGCACGTCTCCGGGGTGGAGTACCCGACCTTCCCGAGCCCGGCGGTCTGACCAGGCGGGTCTGTCTGGTCAAGGGTCGGCAATGTGACCTTTGGCCAGACAATTCCAGGGAATGAATCCGGCCACAGGGGTGGAGGAACACTCTGGAGGCGCCGTGAGCACAACGTCGGAACCGCGGGTGTCGGGGCTGGAGATCCGCTCCATCGACTACGTTCCGCTCGACGAGCGCCACGGCAAGCTGTGGCACCTCGGCCCGCTGTGGTTCATGTCGAACGCCCAGATCGCCACCCTCGCCGTGGGCCTGATCAGCATCACCGAGGGCGGCAACCTCATCTGGTCGCTGATCGCGATCGTGGCCGGCACCGTCCTGGGCACCTTCTTCATGGCCTTCCACTCGGCCCAGGGCCCCCAGCTGGGCCTGCCGCAGATGATCCAGTCGCGGCCCCAGTTCGGCTACATCGGGGCCCTGCTGGTGTGGCTGTTCGCCTACATCCAGTACGCGGGCTTCAACGTCTTCAACACCATCCTCGCCGGCGAGGCCATGCACACCACCGTGCACGGCGGGGTGAAGCTGTGGGTCGTCGTGGTCACCGTGGTCGCCCTGGTGATCGCGCTGGTCGGCTACGACGTCATCCACCGGGCCGAGCAGTTCCTGACCTACACCTTCCTGGTCGTCTTCGGGATCTTCACCGTGGGCGTCCTGGTCACCCTGCACTACCCGGCCGGCTCCTTCGACCTCGGCGCCTTCAAGTGGACGCCGTTCCTGGCGCAGTTCGGCGTGGTGGCCGGCTACCAGATCAGCTGGGCGATCTACGTCTCGGACTACTCCCGCTATCTGCCGCCGGACGTCACCGTCCGCAAGACCTTCTACTGGACCTACTTCGGCTCCGCCCTGGGCGGCATCTGGCTGATGGTGCTGGGCGCGTTGCTCGCCGCCTGGGCGGGCAAGGACTTCGACACGATCAAGTCGATCAACGCGGCGGGCGACAAGGTCTTCACCGGCTTCGGCGCGATCGTGCTGCTCTTCGCCGTGCTGGGCCTGGTCTCCGTCACCGCGCTGAACATGTACGGCGGCTCGCTCACGTTGATCAGCGCCGTCGACTCGATCAGACGGGTGCGCCCGACGCTGAGCGTACGGCTGGTGACCATCGGCCTGACCGCGGCCCTCTCCCTGGTCGGCGCGCTGGCCGCGACCTCCAACTTCCTGGAGAACTTCAACAACTTCCTGCTGCTGGTCCTCTATCTGTTCATCCCGTGGACCGCGGTCAACCTGATGGACTACTACGTCGTGCGCCGAGGCCACTACGCCATCGCCGAGATCTTCAACCCCCGGGGCATCTACGGCCGTTGGGGCTGGCAGGGCATCATCGCCTATCTGGTGGGCTTCGGCGTCATGGTGCCGTTCTTCGCCGTGGGCACCCTCTACACCGGCCCTGTCGCGGACGCGCTCGGCGGAGCGGACATCTCGCTGTTCATCGGGCTGCCCGTGGCCGGCGCCCTCTACTGGTGGCTGACCCGCTCCATCGACGTGGCTGCGGAGGCACGGCTGGCCGAGGCGGAGGCGGAGGAATTGGAGCAGGCGGCCCACGAACACCGCGAGCCCTGACGGATATCGGCGAATCCGGCACTATCGCCGCGAACCGATTCCGTGGTGAATGTGTGTGGGTTATGTTCGGGCCGCCACGGGACGTGAAGCAGGCTTGCGGCGATTTCTTTCATGAAGTAACTACGTGAATCATGAACTTGTTCACCCGCGCTGCGTCCCTGCGCCGCCCGGCTCCCCCCGCAGCTTCACCGACCCCCACCACCCGGCCGCCGGCGTTCTCCCCCACCGCCGGCGCCGCCACCCCCGCCCTGGCCTCACTGACCGGCGAATGGATGATCGACCCGGCGCACAGCCGGATCGGTTTCTCCGTCCGGCACGCCATGGTCACGACCGTGCGCGGAGCCTTCACCGAGTACCGCAGCAGGCTCTATTTCGACGGCCACGATCCCGCCCGCTCGCAGGCGGAGATCGTGCTGTCCACCGCCAGCGTCGACACCGGCGTGGAACAACGCGACGCGCACCTGGTCGGCCGTGACTTCCTGGACGCCCGCAACTACCCCCGGATGAGCTTCAGGAGCACCGCCGTCGAGGTCGACGGCAACGATGTCTACCGCATGACCGGCGACCTCACCATCAAGACCGTGACACGTCCCGTGGTGCTGGAACTCACCTACATAGGCCATGTGACCGACCCCTTCGGCTATGAACGCGTCGGATTCGACGGCACCACCACGATCAACCGTTCCGAATGGGGTCTTACCTACAACGCCAAACTCGCCGAGGGCGGTGCCATGGTGAGCGAGAAAGTGCGTCTGCAATTCGACATCGCCGCCATCCGCACCACTCCCAACGAATGACGAGCCGCCGCTGAAACGCACTCCGTGACCCGCGGTCGCGGAGTGCGCCTTGGTAGGGTGCGGGAGTTGCGGCACCCACGGGAGAGAGGCAAGGCGACGATGCAGCCGTCCGTGCTCCCTCGGGCCGTGGCCGCGGCCACGGCGACCGCCTCGTCCCTGGGCCTGGCAGTCGACGACGCGATCGTGCTGCACGACTCCAACAAGCTCACCCTGCGGCTGCTGCCCTGTGACGTCCTGGCCCGGGTGGCGCCCGTGGCGGATCAGGTCGCGCGGTTCGAGGTCGACCTCGCCCGGCGCCTCGCCGGGGCCGGATGCCCCGTAGCCGTACTCGATCCACGCGTGGAGCCGCGCGTCCACGAACAGGACGGCTTCGTCATCACGCTCTGGACCTACTACGAACCCGCGGGACCGCGACAGATCGCACCGGCCGACTACGCCGACGCGCTGAGGCGGCTGCACACCGGCATGCGCCAACTGGACGTCCCCGCGCCCCACTTCACGGACCGGGTCGCACAGGCCCAGCACTTCGTGGCGAGCCGTGACCGCACTCCGGCGCTCGCCGACGCGGACCGGGAACTGCTCGGCGACACGCTGCGGAACCTCAGAGAAGTGATCGGCCGGCGCGGCGCCCCCGATCAGCTGCTGCACGGCGAGCCGCACCCGGGCAACCTGCTCTCCACGGCGAACGGCCCCCTGTTCATCGACCTCGAGACCTGCTGCCGTGGACCCGTCGAATTCGACCTCGCCCATGCGCCCGAGGCCGTCGGCGACCACTACCCGGGGATCGATCACGAGCTGCTGCGCGCCTGTCGGCTCCTCGTCCTGGCGATGATCACGACATGGCGCTGGGAGCGGGACGACCAGCTCCCCGACGGGCGCCGGCTCGGCACGGAATGGCTCGGCGAGATCCGGGCGCGAACAATTTCTCATGGTGGTGTCGAGAACGCCCGACCGGCTCCGTCCCAGGGGTGAACGCGGCCACGAGGGGCCGCAACAGCACCGAGGAGAACACCATGGCCAAGTACCTGCTGCTGAAGCACTACCGCGGCGCCCCGGCTCCGGTGAACGACGTGCCCATGGACCAGTGGACGCCGGAGGAGATCTCGGCGCACGTGCGGTACATGAACGACTTCGCGGCCCGGCTGGAGAAGTCCGGCGAGTTCGTCGACAGCCAGGCGCTCACCCCCGAGGGGAGCTGGGTCCAGTACGGCGGTGAGGGACGCCCGCCGGTCACCGACGGCCCGTTCGCCGAGACCAAGGACCTCATCGCCGACTGGATGATCATCGACGTGGACAGCCACGAGCGCGCCGTCGAGCTGGCCGCGGAGCTGTCGGCCGCTCCCGGGGCGGGCGGCAGGCCGATCCACGAGTGGCTGGAGGTGCGCCCGTTCATGAACCCGCACGCCACTGTCACGGACTTCGCCGACCACTGCACCGGCACGGCCCCCGCGCAGGAGTGAGCCCGCCCATGGACGAGGCCCTGCTGCGGAGCCTCACGCCGAACGTCCTCACGGTCCTCGTCCGCCGCGGAGCCGACTTCGCGGCGGCCGAGGACGCCGTACAGGAGGCGTTGCTCGAAGCGGTCCGCGTGTGGCCGCAGGACCCGCCGCGGGACGCGAAGGGCTGGCTGGTCACCGTGGCCTGGCGGAAGTTCCTGGACCAGGCCCGGGCGGACAGCGCGCGCCGGCGGCGTGAGGACCGTGTGGAGGAACAGCCGCCGCCGGGGCCCGCGCCCTCGGTCGACGACACGCTCCACCTGTACTTCCTGTGCGCCCACCCCTCCCTCACGCCCTCGTCCGCCGTCGCGCTCACCCTGCGCGCCGTCGGCGGGCTCACCACCCGGCAGATCGCCCAGGCCTGTCTGGTGCCCGAGGCGACCATGGCGCAGCGCATCAGCCGGGCCAAGCGCACCGTCTCCGGGGTGCGCTTCGACCAGCCCGGCGATGTCGCCACCGTGCTGCGCGTCCTCTACCTGGTCTTCAACGAGGGCTACTCCGGGGACGTCGACCTCGCCGCCGAGGCCATCCGGCTCACCCGGCAGCTCGCGGCCGCCATCGACCATCCCGAGGTGGCGGGGCTGCTCGCCCTGATGCTGCTGCACCACGCACGTCGCGCCGCCCGCACGGCACCCGACGGCAGCCTCGTGCCGCTCGCCGAGCAGGACCGCGGCCGGTGGGACACCCGGATGATCGCGGAGGGCGTCGAGATCCTGCAGGCCGCCCTCGCCCACGACCGGCTGGGCGAGTTCCAGGCGCAGGCCGCCGTCGCGGCCCTGCACGCGGACGCGCCCCGCGCCGAGGAGACCGACTGGGTGCAGATCGTCGAGTGGTACGACGAGCTCGTACGCCTGACCGACAGCCCGGTCGCCCGCCTCAACCGCGCGGTCGCCGTCGGTGAGGCGGACGGACCGCGCGCGGGTCTGGCCGCGCTCGCGGAGCTGGACGCCTCGTTGCCCCGCCACACGGCGGTGGCGGCCCACCTCCACGAACGCGACGGCGACCTGACGACCGCGGCGCGGCTGTACGCCGAGGCGGCACAGAAGGCGCCCAACCTCGCCGAACGCGACCACCTGACCCGCCAGGCCGCCCGCCTCAACACCCTCCTGCGCCCATGACGCCGACCCGAACGCGGTGATCCGCACGGGCGTAGGGGGCGCCGGAGGCTACCCGTGCGGCCTGCCCGGTCCGTTCAACAGCTGGTTGGCGAGGCTGTCCAGGTCAAGGTGTCCTCACCCGCCCCATCGCAGGTCTCCTTCTGATCCGGTCACCGGCGCCATGCGCCCGGGACCATGCTCCGGCCGCCCGGCGGCCGTCCGGCACGAAGATCACCAACATCACCGGAAACGGCCACACGGTGTACTACGACAAGTCCCTCGCCGCCAACAAGGCCCTGGGCGGCAAGACGTACACGCTGGCGGGCGGCGGAAAGCTGGTCGCCGCCTAACGGTCGCTTTCCCGCAGAGCCGTTCCTGCGCCGGCAGACATGGCGGCTGAGCGGATAGGTGGGCCCCAAACTATGTAGCCCCACCACATGTGCGCCTGACGTGCGTCTTCCTAGCGTGTGCCGACACGTACCCGTCCCCACCGCACACGAGGAAGTGGCGCACATGGCCTCCGCAGCATCCGCTCCCCCGACCCCCGCCAACCTCAAGCGCATTGTCGCCGCCGGCCTCATCGGCACCACCATCGAGTGGTACGACTTCTTCCTGTACGGTTCCGCCGCCGCGCTCGTCTTCAACAAGCTGTTCTTCCCGGACTCCGACCCCCTGGTCGGCACGCTGCTGTCGTTCCTGACCTACGCCGTCGGGTTCGCCGCCCGTCCGCTCGGCGCGCTGGTCTTCGGGCACTACGGTGACCGGATCGGGCGCAAGAAGCTGCTGGTTCTGAGCCTGCTGATGATGGGCGGGGCGACCTTCGCGATCGGGCTGCTGCCCACGCACGCCACGGTCGGAGCCGCGGCACCCGTGCTGCTGACGACACTGAGGCTCGTGCAGGGCTTCGCGCTCGGCGGTGAGTGGGGCGGGGCGGTGCTGCTGGTGTCGGAGCACGGGGACGCGCGGCGGCGCGGGTTCTGGGCCTCGTGGCCGCAGACCGGGGCGCCCGCCGGGCAGTTGCTCGCGACCGGCGTGCTCTCCCTGCTGACGGCGCTGCTCTCCGACGCCGCCTTCGGCTCCTGGGGCTGGCGGATCCCGTTCCTGCTCTCCGGCGTACTGGTGATCGTCGGTTTGTGGATTCGTCTGTCTGTCGACGAATCGCCTGTCTTCCAGCAGGCGTTGGCGCAGGCCGAGGCCCGCAAGGCGGTCGGCGGCGGCGACACCGAGAAGCTGCCGCTGGTCTCCGTGCTGCGCCACCACTGGCGCGACGTGCTGGTGGCGATGGGCGCGCGCATGGCGGAGAACATCAGCTACTACGTCATCACCGCCTTCATCCTCGTGTACGCCACCACCGCGGCCGGCGTCTCCAAGCAGACCGCGCTCAACGCCGTACTGATCGCCTCCGCCGTGCACTTCGCGGTCATCCCGGCCTGGGGCGCACTGTCGGACCGGGTCGGACGCCGGCCGGTGTACCTGCTGGGCGCGGTCGGCGTCGGGCTGTGGATGTTCCCGTTCTTCTCCCTCATCGACACCGGCGGCTTCGGCAACCTGATCACCGCCGTCACCGTGGGCCTGGTCCTGCACGGCGCGATGTACGCGCCCCAGGCCGCCTTCTTCTCCGAGATGTTCGCCACCCGCATGCGCTACTCCGGTGCCTCGATCGGCGCCCAGTTCGCCTCGGTCGCCGCCGGCGCCCCGGCCCCGCTGATCGCCACCGCGCTGCTGTCCGACTACGACAGCTCCACGCCGATCGCCCTGTACGTCATCGCCGCGTCCGTCCTCACGGTCGTCGCCGTGGGGCTGGCGAAGGAGACGCGCCGCCGGGACCTCGCCGACGTCGACGCCTTGGGCACCGACGAGCCGGCGAGGACTCCCGCGGCGGACGCCCGGACCGTGTGAGCCTGCCGCGACCGGCCCCCGTACGCGCCCGCGTACGGGGGTTCAGCGCCGTTCCGCCGCCGACAACCCGTGCAGGCGCAGGGCGAGTTGGATCTCCAGGGCGCGGGCCGGGCTCTGCCAGTCGTCGCCGAGGAGGCGCCCGACGCGCTCCAGGCGCTGGGCGACGGTGTTGACGTGGACGTGGAGCTCGTCCTTGGTGCGGGCCGGGCTCATGCCGCAGGTGAAGTAGGCGTCGAGGGTGCGCACGAGGTCGGTGCCCCGGCGTTCGTCATAGGCGACGACCTGGCCGATGGTGCGGTCGACGAAGCCGGCGACGTCCCGGTCCCCGGCGAGCAGGAGGCCGAGGAAGCCGAAGTCCTGGGCGGCGGCCCCGTCACCGGCGCGGCCGAGCAGCCGCAGGGCCTCCAGGCAGCGCCGGCCCTCCGCGTAGGCGGTGGCCACCGCGTCGGGATGGGCGGCGAGGTCGCGGACTGGCGCGGAGGCGCCGACGGTGACCGCCTCATGGACGGCGGTGCCCAGGTGGCGGGCGGTGCGTCGGGCCAGGGCGGTGGCCGTGTCACCGGTCCGGAGCGGCAGCAGCAGGACGGTGCCGCCGTCGCGGGCGGCGGCCAGCCCGTGCCGGGTGGCGGCGAGGTGGGAGGCGGCGGACCACAGGCGCCGGCGGGCGTCGGCCTCCTGCTCGGCGTCGGCGGCGGGGCCGTCGAGGCGGGCGGCGAGGACGACGTGGGTGGCGTCGAGGTCGGCGTGCAGGCGTGCGGCACGCTCGCGCAGCAGCCGTGGGTCGCGGTCGCGGGCGTCGAGCAGATCGTCCAGCAGCTCACCGCGGACGCGTTGTTCGGCGTCGGCGGCGGAGCGTCTGGCCAGGAGCAGCAGCGAGGTGACCATCGCGGCGCGTTCCAGGGTGAGTTGGTCGACGGGGTCGAGCCCGGGGTGGCCGCGCAGGACGAGCGCCCCGAGGAGTTCGCCGCCGGCTGCCACGGCCGCGATCCAGTCGTCCTTGTGGCGTACGGCGTGACCCTCGGCCCGTGAGGTCTCCAGGGGTCCCTGGGGTGTGTCGGCGGCCTCGGTGAACTCGACGGTGCCGTCGAGGACTTGGGAGACGGCCGCGGCCACGTCGTGCACCCCTCCGCCGCGCAGGACGAGTTCGGTGAGCCGGTCGTGGACGTCGGAGGCGCGCTCGATGACCCCGCTGCGGTCCCGGATGATCTCGTTGGCCCGCTCCAGCCCGGCGAGGGCCGAGCGGGTCTCGGTGAGGAGGTTGGCCGTGTCGATGGCGGCCGCGGCGAGGGCGGCGAAGGAGCCGAGCAGCGCGATCTGCTCCCGCTCGAAGACCCGGGCCCGCCGGTCGGCGGCGAAGAGGACGCCGATGACGTGCCGGCCCAGCATCAGGGGGACGCCGAGAATGGCGACCAGTCCCTCGTCGCGTACGCCGGCGTCGATGGCGTGGGTGTGCTGGAAGCGGTCGTCCTTGAAGTAGTCGTCGGTGACGTAGGGGCGGGCCGTCTGGGCGACCAGCCCGCCCAGCCCCTCCCCCATGCCGAGCCGCAGCTGCTGGAAGCGGGCGGCGACCGAGCCCTCCGTGACCCGCATGTAGGTGTCGCCGCGCGTGGGGTCGTTCAGGCTGAGGTAGGCGACGTCCGTGCCGAGCAGTGAGCGGGCGCGCTGCACGATCGCCCGCAGGACGGAGTCCAGATCGCGCAGGCCCGCGAGGTCGTGGGCGGTCTCGAACAGCGCGGACAGCTCCGCCTCGCGGCGGCGCCGTCCCTCCAGCTCCGCCCGCACCCGCAGCGCGAGCAGCTTGGCGCGCTCCAGCGCCACGACGGTCTCGTCGGGGCGGCCCTCCGCGCGCGCCAGCAGCACCGGCTGCTCATAGGCGTCGACGGGCGCGCCCCTGGCCAGCAGCTCCAGGAACGGCGTCTCGGTGGGCGCGTCCGACGGCGCCGCGCCGTCGGCGCGCTCGGCGGACCGCACGTGATCGCGGGACACGGTCACAGGATTCCCCATCCGGCGCTCGCCCCGTCAGCCCTGTGGACAACTCGTCCGTGCACGGCCACGGCCTGCTCAGTGCGCGGTCCAGCCGCCGTCGAGGACGAGCGAGGTGCCGGTGACGAAGGACGCCTGCGGGCCGCACAGATACGCCACGGCCTCGGCGACCTCCTCCGGTTCGACGAGCCGCTTGACCGCGCTGTCCTGCAGCAGCACCTCCGTGAGCACCCGCTCCTCGGGGATGCCGTGCGCCTCCGCCTGGTCGGCGAGCTGCTGTTCGACCAGGGGGGTGCGCACATAGCCGGGGTTCACACAGTTGGAGGTGACGCCGTGGGGCGCGCCTTCCAGGGCTGCGGTCTTGGACAGGCCCTCCAGTCCGTGTTTGGCGGCCACATAGGCCGACTTGTAGGCGGAGGCGCGCAGCCCGTGCACCGAGGAGATGTTGACGATACGGCCCCACCCCTGGCCGTACATGTGCGGCAGGGCGCCGCGGATGAGCCGGAAGGGCGCTTCCAGCATCACCGTGAGCACGGTGTGGAAGACGTCGGGCGGGAAGTCCTCGATGGGGCGGACCAACTGCAGTCCGGCGTTGTTGACGAGGACGTCGGTGCCCGCCGCGGCGACTTCGGCGGCGTCGAGGTCGGTGAGGTCCAGGACGTGCGGTTCGACCGTGCCCGCAAGGCCCCCTGCCCGCTCGGCCAGCGTCTTGAGGCCCGCCGCGTCCCGGTCGACCGCTCTCACCTCGGCCCCGGCGGCGGCGAGCCGCAGTGCGCAGGCGCCGCCGATGCCACCGGCGGCGCCGGTGACCAGGGCGGTGCGGCCGCCGAGGTCCAGGGAGGAGGTGTGGGGGGCGGATGCGGCGTTGAGCGGGGTCATGGCACGACCCTAAGCAGCGGGGTCGCCTGACCACATATGGTCAGGCCCCATACTTCAGTCGGAAGTGGTGGGGTCGAACCATGTGGGTTCATCGGAGAGCGCCTGCTTGATCCGGAAGTGGTGGTACTCGGTCATCTCCGGCAGGTCGTCGAGCGAGAACCAGCC
Source organism: Streptomyces gilvus (assembly GCF_022513565.1). Taxonomy (GTDB): domain Bacteria; phylum Actinomycetota; class Actinomycetes; order Streptomycetales; family Streptomycetaceae; genus Streptomyces; species Streptomyces gilvus. The sequence goes on from NZ_JAKWBE010000018.1 coordinate 13,642, forward strand.
GACGGCCAGCGACTCGTCGTCGTTCACCCGTGCCTCGCCCTCGATCGCACGGCATCGGAAGCAGAGGTCCATGAACTGGCAGACGTCGCCATTGGGGTAGGTGACCTGTTTCCCGGACCGCACGGCGATCATGCGTTCGACGGCGACGCGGACGCCCGTCTCCTCGTAGACCTCCCGCGCGAGGGCGACCGCGGGCTGCTCGCCCGGCTCCGGGATGCCGGAGATGAGCGCCCAGCGGTGGTTGTCGGCGCGCTGGCCCAGCAGGACTCGGCCCTCGTCGTCGAGGACGACGGCGCTGACACCGGGCAGCCACAGCAGCCGATGGCCGATGGAGGACCGCAGGTCACGGATGAAGTCAGGGGTAGCCATGATCCCGACCCTACCTAGCCTGCCGAGGACGCTCCTCCGGTCCGCCGGCCGCGCAGCCCGGCGCCGATCGCCCAGCCGAGGCCACCCGCGGCGACCAGCACCAGGGCGATCTCCGGCAGGATGCCCAGCTTGGTGGCCGGCGTCTCCGAGGAGCGCAGGGGCACCTTCTGGACCAGGTAGGCGGGGACGAACATGCCGGTCTTCTGGGTGATCCTCCCGTCCGGCATGATGATCGCGCTGACGCCGCTGGTGACCGGCACGGTGACGGTCCGGCTGTGCTCGACGGCACGCACGCGGGACATGGCGAGCTGCTGGTAGGTCATCTCGCTGCGGTCGAAGGTGGCGTTGTTGCTGGGCACGGAGATCAGCTGCGCGCCGTCGGTGACCTCGGAGCGCACGGCCCAGTCGAAGGCGGCCTCGTAGCAGGTGACCAGGCCGACCTTGGCGTGGTCCATGGTGAACACGCCCGGCTTGGTGCCCCGGCTGAAGTCCTGGCGGACCATCGAGGTCCAGTTGCTGTTGATGGCGCCGATCAGGCCGCGCAGCGGCAGGTACTCGCCGAAGGGCTGGATCTGCCGCTTGTCGTAGGTGTCGGTCGGGCCCTTCTTCGGGTCCCACAGGATCTGCTCGTTCCACAACTTGCCGCCGCGCTCGACGACACCGCCCACCGAGATGGGCACGCCGATCGCCTTGGCCGCGTTGTCGATCACGGCGTAGGCGTCGGCGTTGGCGAAGGGGTCGACGTCGGAGGAGTTCTCCGGCCACAGCACGAAGTCGGGCCTGGCGACCTTGCCGGCCTTGACGTCGGCGGCCAGCCGCAGCGTCTCACGCGCGTGGTAGTCGAGCACGGCCCGGCGCTGCTCGTTGAACTCCAGACCGGAGCGGGGCACGTTGCCCTGGATGACCGCGACGGTGGCGTAGCCGTTCTCGGCCTTGTCGCTGACCAGTCCCCTGGCGGCCACCGCGCCCACCACGGGCACGGCCACGCTCAGGAGGGCGACCGCAGCCGCCGATCGCCGGACCTCCCGCGTCCGCCGCCCCTCGACGACCAGCCGTACGACCTCGTACAACCCGAAGCCGCACAGGACGACCCCGAAGCCCAGTACGGGGGTGCCGCCCACCGCGGCCAGCGGCAGGAAGACGCCGTCGGCCTGACCGAAGGCGATCTTGCCCCAGGGGAAGCCGTGGAAGGGCACACGCGCGCGTACCGCCTCTCCGGCGATCCACACCGCGGCCGCCCACAGCGGCCACGCGGGCAGCCGGGACACGAGCGTGACGCCCGCGCCGACCAGCGCGACGAAGATCGCCTCGATCGCGGCGAGGGCGATCCACGGCACCGGGCCGACCTCCACGCCGGTCCACACCAGCAGCGGCAGCAGGAAGCCGAGGCCGAAGAGGTAGCCGAGCCCGAGGGCCGCCTTCCAGCCGCGGCCGCGCAGGACCCAGCCGAAGCCGGCGAAGGCGGGCAGGGCCAGCCACCACACGGTGCGCGGCGGGAAGCTGACGTAGAGGAGCACTCCGCAGAGCGCGGCGACGAGGGCCGGGACGAGGCGTACGAGGCGCGCCGTGCGCGAGGCGGGCGCGGGCTGCGGCCGCAGCTGGTCCGACTCGTCCACGGAGGTTGCGGTGACGGTCACTCCGGGAGTGTACGGCGGGTGACCTTGGCCGGGACAGCACGGCCCGGATGACGGCCCACGGCGCTGGGCGGGGCAGCCGCCGCATCGTTCCTGCACAACCCGCCCCGACTCATCCACAAAACCTCCATCAGCGGTTACGGTGAGCCCAGCCACAGTCGTCCGGCCGGAAACGGTCTCGACGGCCTGGCTCGTGCGAGGTCGGGGGGCTTCGGTCGGGTTCCGGGGGGCGGGGTGGGTTCAGCGGGGAGGACGTCTGCGGTCGGTCCCGGGGAGGACGGCGACGGACGAAACGTTTCGGACGCGACGGGCGCCGTGGTGCTCGGCGCCTGTGCCGTCTGGTCGCTGATCACGGCGACGGTGCATGAGGGACGCCCCGAGGGCGTACTGCTCGCGGTGCTGGCCGTGGCCGCCGGCTATTCCGCGGGCCGCATCTGCGGGGCGCTGCTGCCGGTCGCCGCGCCGTGCACGGGGGCGCTGGCGGGGCTCGGCCTGGCCGTCGCGGTACCGCGGCTCGCGCCGGGGCCGCAGATCGACGGGCCGCTGGGGCACGCGGGAGCCACCGCCGCCCTGCTGACCCTCTGTGCCGGTGGGGCGTGCTGTGCCGCCTGGGCCGCCGAGGCGCCGGGGCTGCGGTACGCGCTGGGCGCGCTGGCGGCCGGGATCACGGTGGCCGCGGCGGCGCTCGGCTCGACCAGCGGGTTCGTGGCCTGTGCCGCCGTACTGCTGTGCTCGCTCGCGGCGGGCCGGATGACCAGACGCGGCCTGGGACTGGCGGGCCTCGCCGGGGCGGCGGCCGTGGTGGGCGGGATGACCTGGGCGGTCGCCGGCAACCGGCTGCCCGCCGGACTCACCGCGTCCCTGGCCGGCGGCCTCACCGAGCACCGCGTGCAGCTGTGGCGGGACGCCCTGCGTCTGGCACGCTGCAACGCCGCCGTGGGCGTGGGGCCGGGCCGCTTCGGTGAGCTGAGCTCGACCGCCACCCGCACGCTGGTCCCGGACGGCAAGCCGCACTCGGCGCTGCTGCAGCAGGCGGCGGAACAGGGAGTGGTCGGGGTGGGGCTGCTGGCGGCGGCGTTCGGCTGGGTGCTGTACACGCTGTGGCGCTCTCCGCGCCCGACGCCCGTCGTGCTCACCGCGGGCGCGGCCCTGACGGCGCTCGCGGCGATCGCCGCCATCGGCAACGCGCTGAGCTTCACCGCCGTGTCGGTGGGCGCGGGCCTGCTGGCGGGCCTGGCCACCGCCCGCCCACTGGCCGACACGTCACCGCGGCAGGAGACGGACGTACGACCACGGGACGACCGACTGACGCCGGGAGGTCCCTGAGGGCTGGACTCGAGCCCCGGTCTCAGAGGGTCGTGCCGGGTGTGCTCGGGCGGAGGCGGTCACGGATGACGCGTACCGCCGTCTCGGCGTTGTCGACGGTGATGGTGAACGTGTGGCCGTCCCACAGGCGCAGCACCACACCCTCACCGCGCCGTACGACGACCGCGGTGCCCTTCTCCGGCCGCCAGCGGTAGCCCCAGCCGCCCCACTGGCGCGGGGTGACGTGCGGGGCGAACTCGGCGCCGGCCACATGGTCGAGGGGGATGCGGCGGCGCGGCACGCCGATGTGGCCGCAGCGCACCTCCAGGGACTCCTTGTCGAGCTTGAGGTCCACGTGCACGAAGGCGAGCGTGCCGAACATGACCAGCAGCCCGGCGGCGATGCAGCCGACCACGGACATCACCAGCGGGGCGATGCCGGAGTTCCAGGCGGAGTCGACGGCGAGTTCGACGCCCAGCGCCATGAAGGCCGCTCCGCCGAGCGCCAGCAGCCACTGGACCCGGTTGGTGGCGCGTCCGGTCCAGACGTCGGGGTGGGCGCTCTCGCCGTGGGGGTGGTCCCTCATACCCTTGAGGTTACTCAGCTTTCGCTGCGCTGGTAGCGCGTCGCGGAGAGCGACTCGGCCGAGCGGACCACTGTCCACCGAGGGCGTCGGCACGGTGACAGGCGGTCACCGCGCGGGGCTGACCGCCTGCAGGACGCGGCCTTCGTCATAGGAGAGAGCGGCGGCGGGCAGGGCGCCCTCGCGTCCGCTGAGCAGCACCGTCAGGGTGCCGGTGGCGGGGGCCTCGGGCAGGGGCTGGGCGCCGAGGCGGCGCAGGGCCTGCGCGGCCACGGCGCCCGCCGAGCCGTGCAGGACGAGGGGCGGGTTTCCGGGCCTCTGGACGGCGGCGCGGATGCGCTCGTCGACGAGTTCGTAGTGGGTGCAGCCGAGGACGACGGTCGTCACGTCCTCGGGAGTCAGGGCGGCGGCCGCGGTGACGGCGGCGTCGATGGCCGCCTCGTCGGCGTGCTCCACGGCCTCGGCGAGCCCGTGGCAGGGCACCTCGGTGACGGTCACCCCGCCGGCGAACTCGGCGATCAGGTTGCGCTGGTAGGGGCTGCCGGTGGTGGCCGGGGTCGCCCAGATCGCGAGCGGACCGCCGCCCGCCGCGGCTGGCTTGATCGCCGGGACGGTGCCGATGACGGGCAGCCCCGGCTCCAGACGCGCACGCAGGGACGGCAGCGCGTGGACGGTGGCGGTGTTGCAGCCGACGATCAGCGCCTCGGGCCGGTGCGCCGCGGCGGCCTCGGCGACGGCCAGGGCACGCTCGGTCAGGTCCTCGGGCGTGCGGGGTCCCCAGGGCATTCCGTCGGGGTCGAGGGAGAGCACGAGATCGGCGTCGGGGCGCAGACGCCGTACCGCGGCGGTGGCCGCCAGCAGACCGATTCCGGAGTCCATGAGCGCGATCTTCACCCGGCCACGATAGACGATGGGGCCTTGCCGGCCGGTCGAGTGGGGCAGACTGCGCGGGTGAGCGCCATCGCGTGGACCGCCGCCGTCTCCCTCGCCGCCTGGCTGTGGCTGCTGCTCTGCCAGGGCTGGTTCTGGCGCACGGACGTCGGACTGCCGCGCCGGGAGGACCCCGGCGACTGGCCGCCGGTGTGCGTCGTCGTGCCCGCGCGCGACGAGGCCGCCGTACTGGCCGAGAGCCTGCCCTCGCTGCTCGCGCAGGACTATCCGGGGCGGGCCGAGGTCTTCCTCGTCGACGACGGCAGCTCCGACGGCACCGGGGAGTTGGCCCGCGAACTCGCGCGCGAGCACGGCGGGTTGCCCCTGACCGTCGACTCCCCCGGTGAACCGCCGGCCGGCTGGACGGGCAAGCTCTGGGCGGTACGGCACGGGATCGGACTGGCACGCGCGCGTGGGCCCGAGTATCTGCTGCTGACCGACGCGGACATCGCCCACGCGCCGGACAGCCTGCGGGAGTTGGTCGCGGCGGCCCGCACCGGCGGCTTCGACATGGTGTCGCAGATGGCCCGGCTGCGGGTGGACAGCCTGTGGGAGCGGCTCGTGGTGCCGGCGTTCGTCTACTTCTTCGCGCAGCTCTACCCGTTCCGCCGGATCGGCAGGAAGGGGTCACGGACGGCGGCCGCGGCGGGCGGCTGCGTCCTGCTGCGCGCCGAGACCGTCGAGCGGGCGCGCGTCCCGGACGCCATCCGGCACGCCGTCATCGACGACGTCGCGCTCGCGCGGGCCGTCAAGGGCGGCGGCGGGCACATCTGGCTGGGGCTGGCCGAGAAGGTCGACAGCGTGCGCCCCTACCCACGCCTGCACGACCTGTGGCGCATGGTCTCCCGCAGCGCGTACGCACAACTGCGGCACAATCCGCTGCTGCTGCTCGGCACGGTCCTCGGACTGCTCCTGGTGTATCTGGTGCCGCCGCTGTCCCTGATCGCGGGCCTGGCGACGGGAGACGCCAGGGCGGCCGTCGTGGGCGGCCTGGCATGGCTGGTGATGACGGGCACGTACCTCCCGATGCTCCGCCACTACGACCAGCCGCCCTGGCTCGCCCCCCTCCTGCCGTTCACCGCGTTCCTCTACCTGCTGATGACGGTCGACTCGGCGGTGCAGCACTACCGGGGCCGCGGCGCGGCCTGGAAGGGCCGCACCTACACCCGCCCGGACGCGCTGCCCGACAAGGGCTGAACCGCTACTTGCGGCCGGGAGTCCAGTTCATGCCCCAGCCGTACGCGTGGTCGATGGTCCGCTGCGGGCTGACACCGCGCTCGGGCACCAGGTAGCGGGCCTCGCGCTGGACGACCAGGTCGCTTCCGGTGTTGGTGATCAGGGCGAGGGCGCAGACGGTGGAAGGGACCGTGCACTCGTCCAGCGAGAAGTCGATGGGGGCACCGAACTGCGGCTGGAGGGTGACCGTGGCGTGCAGGTCGGCGAAGGAACGCGCGCCCTCGTAGATCGTCACGAAGACGAGGATCCGCCGGAAGTCCTGCTTGTGGTCTAGGTTGACGGTGAGGTTCTCACCGCTCTCGACGGCACCGGTGCGGTCGTCGCCGTCGAGATGGATGTACGGCGGGCGGTGCAGCGAGCCGAAGGCGTTGCCCAGTGCCTGGACGACTCCCTTGCTGCCGTCGGTGAGTTCGTACAGGGCGCACAGGTCCAGGTCGAGGTCGGCGTGCATGGCGACCGCGCGGCCCCGCTTGCTGCCCCAGCCCGAGAACTGCTTGCGCACCTGCCAGTTGAGGTTCACCCGCATCGCGCCGGAGGTGCCGCCCTGCTTGGCGAGGGAGACGGCGGGTGCCGCCTTGGTGAGCGTGACCTTGGACAGACGGACCGGCGCGGTGGGCGGGGCCGGGGGCTGCACGGGAGCCGGGGGCCCGACCGGGGGCGCCAGGGGAACGGGCGGGCCGGAGGGGGGCGGCACGGGTACGGGCGGGCCGGAGGGGGGCGCCATCGTCACGGGTGGGGCGACGGGCGGCTGCATGGTCACCGGGGGTGCCGGCGTGGGGGCCGCGTGCTGGGGTTCGTCCACCGTGATGCCGAAGTCCGTCGCGAGTCCTTCGAGGCCGCTGCTGTAGCCCTGGCCGACCGCGCGGAACTTCCAGGCGCCGTTGCGGCGGTAGAACTCCCCGAGCACGAAAGCGGTTTCGACGGTGGCGCCGTCGCTGTCGAAGCGGGCGGCCACGGTGTTCCGCGCCGCGTCGCGGACCTCGATGTACAGGCCCGGGACCTGCCCGAAGGTGCCGCCGTCCGCGGAGGCGGCGAGCACGATGGTCTCGATCGCGGGCTCCACGCGCGCGAGGTCGACGAGAAGGGTGTCGTTGACGCGGCCGCCGGCGTCCCGCTTGCCCTCGTGCCGCACCGCGCCGGAGGAGTGCACGGGCTGGTTGTAGAAGACGAAGTCGCCGTCGGAGCGGACCTTTCCGCCCACGAGCAGCAGCGCCGAGGAGTCCGCGTCGGGCACGCCCGGGCCGGAGCGCCAGCCCAGTTCCACCCGCAGCGCCGTCTGCGGCACCGGTGTGTTCGAGCCTTTCGACATCGACATGTCCGCCCCCATCACGTGTCACCGCGCCAGTGCGGGTCCGGCGGCCGTTCGGCGCGCCTTTCGCACGACCTATTCGCACAACCTATTCCCCAGGACGGCGAAGTCCCATGAGGAGCACCGGGCGACATCGGACCGACCCGCCGGTAACCCGCCCGGAACATGGGCTTTACCGGATCAGAACCCTGTTCGCCGTCCTATTTTGCCGCCTTCGCTCGCATTGCGGCTCCCGAGTCACTGCGGACACGGAAAACAACCTTCTTATCGGTCTCCCCAACCAGCACATCGTGGGCTTAACTTATGTGCCATGACCTCCCCCCGCTCCACTTACGGCGGTGGCTACTACTCCGCCTTCCCGGACACCCCGATCTACGACAAGCTCGTCGCCGAGCGGGGCACCCCGCAGATCGCCCCGATCCGGGTCCCCGCCGCCTACGACATGCCCGGCAGCAGCCTGCCCGCGCTGCCGTCGGCCCTGCCCGCCCTTCCGGCGGGCCCCTCCCAGCCCTCCTACGGCTACCCGCAGGCGCAGCAGCCTTCTCCGCTGCAGCAGGCGCCCGCCGCGTACATCCCGCAGCAGGCCACGGCTCCGAGGGGCTACCCCGGCCCCCAGCAGCAGCAGCCGATGCGTCCGATGACGGGCGGCGCCGGTTACGAGGCGATGCGTCCGGCCGCTCCGCGGCCCGCCGCTGCCCCGTACCAGGACCCGTACAACAACCAGCAGCAGTACCGGGGCTACTGAGCCGTCCTGCCGGGCCGCCCACGCGGCCTGGCACGATGGCCGCATGGGGAACACGCTGCTGCACTCGATTCACGTCCATCCGGTCAAGGCGTTCCGGGCCGTCGCGGCCCGGGAGGCCGTCGTGGAGCCCTGGGGGCTGGCCGGGGACCGGCGCTGGACCCTGGTCGACGACGGGGGAAAGGTCGTCACACAGCGTCAGCAGCCGCGCCTCGCACTGGCCGCCGCCGAGCTCCTGCCCGGCGGCGGCATCCGTGTCTCCGCGCCCGGGACGGATCCGCTGACCGTGCCGGTCCCCCGCCCGGCCGGCACGATCCCGGTGGAGATCTTCGGTGAGAAGGTCGAGGGCGTACCGGCCGAGGATCCGGCCGCACACGCGTGGTGCAGCGCGTACCTCGGCGCCGGTACGCGTCTGGTGCACATGGACGATCCGGCCACGCGCCGGCCCGTGGATCCCGACTACGCGCTGCCGGGTGAGACCGTCACCTTCGCCGACGGTTTCCCGCTGCTGCTCACCTCGGACGCCTCCCTCGACGCCCTCAACTCCCTGATCGCGCAAGGCGCCCACCCGGCCGAGGGACCGTTGCCCATGAGCCGTTTCCGGCCGAACGTGGTCGTGACGGGCGCCCCCGCCTGGGCCGAGGACGGCTGGCGGCGCATCGCCATCGGCGAGGTCGCCTTCCGTGTCGCCAAGCTGTGCGGGCGCTGCGTGGTGACCACCACCGACCAGGACACCGCCGTACGCGGCAGGGAGCCCTTGCGCACGCTCGGGCGGCACCGGCACATCGACGGCAAGCTGGCCTTCGGGCAGAACCTCGTGCCCCTCTCCCGCGGCACGATCCGGGTAGGCGACCCGGTCACGGTCCTGGAGTAGAGGCCGTCGCTCCTGCAGTTGATGCCATCGGTTCTGGAGTTGATGCCGGTGTGTCCGCTCACGGAGAAAGATCCGGACAGGGCGGATGATGCGGGAACCCCTGCCGGGGAGCGGGCGTTGGGCTGTTCGTGAGAAGTTCATGAGAGGCCCCGGTCGCAGGTGATTTCCCTCTCTCTTTGACCGGGACTCAAGGTGAACGCCTCCGCCGGGAGTTATCACGGAGCGGGAAGGGGGTGCGGCACGGTGCGAGCAATCCGGGGACTCTGGCGTTGGCGGCACAATCCGTTGCGCCGCACGAGCGATCTGGTCGAGGCGTGGGTGGCTCTGGTGGCCCTGCTGCTGATCCTGGTCGCCGCGCCCGTGATCGGCTCGCTCGTCGGCGGTGTCGCCCAGGACGCCCTGCAGCGGGCCGCGAAGGACCAGCAGGCGGCCCGGCATCCGCTGACGGCCACCGTGGTGCGCAAGCTGGACAGTTCCGCGCTGGACAGCGATCCCGAGACCTCCTCGGGCAGGGACCTGCGCAGTCGCGTCCTCGCCGACTGGACGGCCCCGGACGGCACCGCCCGGCGGGGCGCCGCCCTCGCGGCCCTCACGTCGCCGCACCACGGCGACCACTTCCGCATATGGACCGACGCGCACGGCCGCATAGTGGCCCGCCCGCTGGACTCCGCGACGGCCACGACCCACGCGGTGCTGGCCGGGTTGGGCGCCGCCCTGCTGACCGCCGGAGCCGTCGAGGGCGGCCGCCGGATGATCGTCTGGCGCATGGTCCGCCGCCGTTACGCCCGTTGGGACCAGGCCTGGGACAAGGCGGGCCCGGACTGGGGCCGGACCGGCACCGGCAGCTGACGGCCTGACGGCTCTGGTCAACCCACCACCCGCGCGCACGCTACGGTGGACCGGCCGAGCTTCTTCGGCAGCACAAACCCGCGTACGACGAGGTGGGGGCACGGCAACGCCATGGCACAGGGCACGGTCCAGGTGACGCACACCGGCACATCGCGGTGGCGGCGCCGCACGGGTGAGTACGCGTCGCTCGCCGCCGCCCTGGAGGCCGCGGCGGACGGTGACGTCCTCACCGTCGCTCCCGGCACCTACCGGGAGAACCTCGTGGTGCAGCGGGCGGTGACCCTGCGCGGCCCCGAGGGCTCCCCCGGCTCGGTGCGGATCGCGCCCATGGACGGGGTGCCGCTGACCGTGCGCGCCTCCGCGGTGGTCCAGGACCTGCACGTGGAGGGCCAGGACGCCGCCGCGCCCGCCCTGTTGGTCGAGGAGGGCACCCCGGAGCTGCTGGACGTGCGGATCGTCACCCGCTCCGCGGCCGGCATCGAGGTGCGCGGCGGCGCGCGTCCGACCGTGCGCCGCTGCACCGTCGACAACCCGGCCGGCGTCGGCATCGCCGTACTCGACGGCGGCAGCGGGGTGTTCGAGGAGTGCGAGGTGGTGGCCGCCGGCCAGTCCGGTGTCGCCGTCCGCGGCGGGGCGCACCCGCGACTGGAGCGCTGCCGGATCCACCATGCCTCGGGCTCGGGCCTGTCGGCGACCGGGGAGAACTCGGCGCTGGAGGCGGTGGGTTGCGAGGTGTACGAGGTGCGCGGCAGCGGCGTCCAGGTCACCGCTCGCGCCACCGCGCATCTGACGGACTGCGATGTGCACCGCACCACGACGGACGGTGTCACGCTCGACACCGACGCGGTGCTCACGCTGGAGGACTGCCGCATCCACGACATCCCGGAGAACGCGGTCGACCTGCGCTCGCGTTCGGTGCTCACCCTGACCCGCACGACGGTGCGTCAGTTCGGGCGCAACGGACTGTCCGTGTGGGACCCGGGCACGCGCGTGGACGCCAACCAGTGCGAGATCTTCGACAGCACCGGCGACTATCCGGCGGTGTGGGTCAGTGACGGCGCCACCGCGGTCCTGGACTCCTGCCGGGTGCACGACGTGCCGGACGCGCTGTTCGTGCTGGACCGCGGCTCGCGCGCGGACGTCGTCGACAGCGACCTCTCCCAGGTCCGCAACACGGCCGTGTCGGTGAGCGACGGGGCGACGGCCCAGCTCGACGACTGCCGGATCCGGGACGCGGCGACCGGCGCCTGGTTCCGCGACCACGGCAGCGGCGGCACGCTCAACAACTGCACCGTGGACTCCGTCCAGACCGGCGTGATCGTCACCAAGGGCGCGGACCCCACGATCGAGCGGTGCACGGTCGACTCCCCCGCCGAGGCCGGCTTCTACGTCTCCGCGGGCGGCCGGGGCAGCTTCCTCAACTGCCGGGTGACGGGCAGCGGCGGCTACGGCTTCCATGTGATCGACGGCTGCCGTACGACGCTCAGGAAGTGCCGTACGGAGCGGTGCGCGCGCGGCGGTTACGAGTTCGCGGAGGCCGGTCCCGACGCGGCGCCCGGCAGCGGGCCCGTCGTGGAGGACTGCACCAGCGACGAGAGCGGCGGCGGGCTGCGACCGCCCGTGGCGCGCGAGACCGCCGTGGAGACCGTGAGCCAGTCCCCCGGTCTGCTGGGTTCGATCCCCGGGCAGCGCATCACGGAGCAGGAGCCCCTGGTGGCCGCCGTCGAGCCGGAGCAGCCGGTGCGCACGTCGAAGGCCGTGCTCGGCGAACTCGACGGGCTGGTCGGACTGGACAGCGTCAAGCGCGAGGTGCGCGCCCTCACCGACATGATCGAGGTGGGGCGACGGCGTCGGCAGGCGGGCCTGAAGGCGGCCTCGGTCAAGCGGCACCTGGTCTTCACCGGCTCCCCCGGCACCGGCAAGACCACCGTGGCCCGGCTGTACGGCGAGATCCTCGCCTCCCTCGGCGTCCTGGAGAAGGGCCATCTCGTCGAGGTCTCCCGCGTCGACCTGGTCGGCGAGCACATCGGCTCCACCGCGATCCGCACCCAGGAGGCCTTCGACCGGGCCCGCGGCGGGGTGCTGTTCATCGACGAGGCCTACGCGCTGTCCCCGGAGGACTCCGGCCGGGACTTCGGCAAGGAGGCCATCGACACCCTGGTGAAGCTGATGGAGGACCACCGGGACGCGGTGGTGGTGATCGTCGCGGGCTACACGGCCGAGATGGAGCGCTTCCTGTCGGTCAACCCGGGTGTGGCCTCCCGCTTCTCGCGGACCATCACCTTCAGCGACTACAGCCCCGAGGAACTGCTGCGGATCGTGGAGCAGCAGGCCGAGGAGCACGAGTACCGGCTGGCGGACGGTACCGCCGAGGCGCTGCTGCGCTACTTCACCGAGATCCCCAAGGGCGCGGCGTTCGGCAACGGCCGCACCGCACGGCAGACCTTCGAGGCCATGGTCGAACGGCACGCGGGCCGGGTCGCCCAGGTCGCGGAGCCGTCGACGGACGACCTGACGCTGCTCTTCCCGGAGGACCTCCCGGACCGGTCCTAGACTGTCCCGCCGGTGTCCGCCACGGCGTCGGGATCCGGTGCGGACGGTTCTGCGCCGTGGGCACGCGGCGCCGCGGGGACGCGGGTGTGGGCGGGGGCGGGCCGTGCGCGGGTGAGCAGGGCGATCGCCTTGACCACGGAGGCGATGGCGGAGCCGATGCCCAGGCCGGTGGCGCCGACGGCGGCGACGACCTGAGCGGTGTCGGACGGCGCCAGCGCGCCGTGCCGCTCGACCCCGCGACGGCACCACGGGTGCAGGCCCACGCCACGAGGAAGGCCACCGCCGACACCAGCGCCAGGGCTGCCGCCTGCCGCAGTTCGGGGGCGGTGGCCCGTGCGGTGCGCGGGGGCACGGCCGCGATGTAGACGTGCGGGGCCCGGGGCGGGGTGAGCTCGGAGTGGGCGACGGGCTCCGCGACGCTGTTGGGCCGCTTCTCCCGCTCGCGTGGGGCGGGGAGCCGTGGGCCGAGCCGGGCCAGGAGGCGTGCGCGTTCCTCGGCGAAGGCGGGGTCGGCCTGGTAGTCGGAGTGGCCGAGGATCGGGGCGGGCAGCGGGTGCCGGGCGGCACGGCCGTAGGCGAGGGGGTCCTTCAGCGGGGGACGGTCCACTTCGGGGCCACAGTCGCCGGACAGGCGGACCGGTCCGCCGATGGGGTCGGTCAGCCGGAAGAGGTTGCGCCAGCAGTCGACCTCGCGGTGCAGGGAGCTGAGTGCGGCGGGACCGTCCGGTCCGCGGTCGAAGCGCGTGGCGGACGAGGCGACGGCGACCCTCAGCATTCCGGCGGCGGTGTGGGCGGCGCGCAGCCGGGCGACCGGGCGGCGGCTGTACCAGAATCCGGGGCGGCCCAGGGAGGTGGGGTCGCCGTCCTCGTCGGGTTCGCCGACCTGGGGGACCGGCCGCACCGACTCGTACGCGCTCCAGGTGCGGCGGGAGAGGTACCACAGCAGTCCGGTGAGCGCGGCGGGTACGACGGCGGCCAGCGCGAGGCGGCGCCCGGGTCTGCTCCACCAGCCGTGGGGCGAGTCGGGCGACAGGAAGCCCAGCCAGGAGTGCCGCACGGCGCACGCGTGCGTGCCCGCGCGCTGCCAGGCGGCGACGTCGAGGGCCACCTCGCAGGCGGCCGCGACCAGCAGCACCGTCAGGGTCAGACCGACCAGGCGGACCAGCAGTCCGTAGCAGCGCACCGTGCGTGACCGGCCCCGCACGGTGGGCCGCATCCAGTGGGCGAGGTTGACCACCATGAACGGCAGCGGCAACAGCCACAGGGCGCGGGTGCTGTTCCCGAAGGTGAGATTGCACCAGACGTACGCCTCCGGGACCGGGCCGCCCCGGTGGTCGTCGGGTCTGTCGTCCGCGTCGACGTCCCCGGCGCGCCGGAAGGGGGCCGCCGTGTCGTCGCCGGCGATCCGCACCGTGCGCGGATCGTCGAGCATCTCCTACGGTGTCGTCCCGCCCACGCCGTGGAGCAGCGGTTCCAGGGCGATCCCGGATCCCCCGGGCCCCTCGGCGGGATCGGCCTTCGAGACACGTCCCTGCGCACGTTCCACTGTTCGCACTTCCCCCGTGACGTGCCGTCGGCTTGTGTCCGTGCGGGCACAAGGGTTGCCGCTGGGGCGGCGGCGTACACCTCTTCTCACGGAATTTCCCCGATACGTGTGGCGTACGAGGAGGCCGTGTGGCGCGGGTGGCGGGGATCGGCGTGCCGGTCGGTGGCGTCATCGGCGGGGGCACGTGCGAGGATGGGACCTCCCGCGCACCGGATGCGGGAAAGAATGCCCTCGTCGGAGTGGGCGTGGCGGGCTGATTGAGGCGGAAGGACCGGAGCGTACGTGAGTGAGAATCAGAACCTCCTCGCGGAGCAGCGGCGCTCCCTGATCCTGGACGAGGTGCGGCGCCGGGGCGGGGTTCGTGTGAACGAGCTGACGCGCAAGCTCGGCGTGTCGGACATGACCGTGCGCCGTGATCTGGACGCGCTGGCCCGGCAGGGCGTGCTGGAGAAGGTGCACGGCGGCGCGGTGCCGGTGGTCGAGGCGAGCACGCACGAGCCGGGTTTCGAGGCCAAGTCGGGTCTGGAGCTGACGGCCAAGGAGGACATCGCGCGCTCGGCGGCCGAGCTGGTCACGCCGGGCACGGCGATCGCGATGTCGGGCGGTACGACGACGTACGCGCTGGCGCACCAGCTGGTCGACGTGCCCGATCTGACGGTGGTGACCAACTCGGTGCGGGTGGCCGACGTCTTCCACGCCGCGCAGCGCACCACGGGTCCCCGGCAGGGCGCGGCCACGGTGGTGCTGACCGGCGGGGTGCGCACCCCGTCCGACTCGCTCGTGGGACCGGTTGCCGACCAGGCGATCGCGGCGCTCCACTTCGACATGCTCTTCCTCGGTGTGCACGGGATATCGGTCGAGGCCGGCCTGTCCACGCCGAACCTCGCGGAGGCGGAGACCAACCGTCGTCTGGTGCAGTCGGCGCGGCGGGTCGTGGTGGTCGCCGACCACACCAAGTGGGGTGTGGTGGGGCTGAGTTCGTTCGCCGCGCTGGAGCAGGTCGACACGCTGGTGACGGACGCCGGGCTGCCGGGTGAGGCGCGCGAGGAGATCGCCGAGCATCTGCGGCGGCTGGTGGTGGCGGGCGAGGAGGGGGACTGATCCCGCTCGGGCGGTGCTGACATCTGACGGACCGCCAGTTATCGTGACGTTGCCCCGGTCAACCGCCCTTTCCGTCAAGGGGGTTCACGTCCATGGCCCATCGTCTGCGTCCCGTCGGACTCGACTTCGTCGACACCGCTCCCGTACGGCTGGTGTTCGCGCGGGAGATCTCCGCGTCGCCCGAGGCGGTCTTCCACGCCCTCAACGACGACGTGCCGGGGTGGGCGGAGTGGTTCGCGGCGGTGACGCACGCCCGCGCGATCGACGGCGGTGCCGGGCGTGACATCCGGCTCCGGGGCGGCGGGCGTTTCCGGGAGACGGTGATCGCGGCGAAGGAGGCGGAGGTGTACGCCTACCGGGTGGACGTGACCAACGCGCCCGGGGCCCGCGCCCTCGCCGAGGAGTGGCGGCTCCTGCCGGCCGGGACCGGCACCCGGGTGCAGTGGACGTTCGGCGCGGACGGGACGCCCCTCTTCCGCTTCGCCCTGAAGGCGGCCCGCGCGGGCCTCGGCCGAGCCTTCCGCGACGCGGTCGTGTCCCTGGACCGACGCCTGCAGGGTTAGCGCCCGCCGCGGAAACGTCGCGGGGCATGCCGGGCGGGCGCACCAGGCCCTAGCAGGGCCACACGCCCGTCTGCAGCAGGGAGTCGATCGCCCTGGCGTACGGCTCGATGTCCAGGCCCTGTTCGGCGAGCCACGTGTCCGAGTAGTACTTGTCGAGGTAGCGGTCGCCCGGGTCGCACAGCAGGGTCACCACGCTCCCCCGCCGCCCCTGCGCCACCATCTCGGCGACGATCTTCAGCGCGCTCCACAGCCCGGTGCCGGTCGAGCCGCCCGCCTTGCGGCCGATGGCCCGCTCCAGCGCCCGTACGGCGGCCACGCTGGCCGCGTCGGGCACCTTCATCATCCGGTCGATCGCGCCGGGCACGAAGCTCGGTTCCATGCGGGGCCGGCCGATGCCCTCGATGCGCGAGCCGCAGTCGCAGGTGACGTCCGGATCGCCGGCGGTCCAGCCCTCGAAGAAACAGGAGTTCTCGGGGTCGGCGACACAGATGCGGGTGTCGCGCTGGGTGTAGTGGACGTAGCGGGCGAGGGTCGCCGAGGTGCCTCCGGTGCCGGCCGTGGCGACGATCCACGCGGGCTCGGGGAACCGCTCCAACTCCAGCTGCCGGAAGATGGATTCGGCGATGTTGTTGTTGCCGCGCCAGTCCGTGGCCCGTTCCGCGTAGGTGAACTGGTCCATGTAGTGGCCGCCCGTCTCCACCGCCAGACGGGCCGACTCCTCGTACATCCGGCGCGAGTCGTCCACGAAGTGGCACCGCCCGCCGTGGAACTCGATGAGGCGGATCTTCTCGGCGCTCGTCGTGGCGGGCATGACCGCGATGAAGGGCACGCCGATCAGCTTCGCGAAGTACGCCTCGGAGACGGCCGTCGAGCCGCTGGACGCCTCGATCACCGGGCGGTCCGGACGGATCCAGCCATTGCACAGGCCGTAGAGGAAGAGCGAGCGGGCGAGGCGGTGCTTGAGGCTGCCGGTGGGGTGGGTGGACTCGTCCTTCAGGTACAGGTCGATGCCCCACCTCTCGGGGAGCGGGAAGCGGAGAAGGTGCGTGTCCGCCGAACGGTTCGCGTCGGCCTGCACCTTCCGGACGGCCTCTTTCAGCCAGTCGCGATAGTCGGCGTCGCTGTGGTCGACGTCGAGGGTCGCGCCGGTCCGGGTCTGCTGGGGGGTGGTCACGACGAGGCTCCTTACGCTGCGCGCCGACAGCGGATCGCGCTGCCGACGCACCGATCATATGCACCTTGCGCACGCTTCTCACCTGCATAAACACCACTTTGAGCAGCCCAAAGCACGGCCTGGGGCAGCGGCGCGGGGGCGTGGGGGCGCATTCGCGCGAGTGCTCCGGGCGCCGGGGCCGTACGGGTCGTGCGCACTGGTGCTCGACGCCGAGTGTGGGCAGACTGCACCGAACGGGGACGCACACTGGATCACGAACGCGCTGAGCCAGGGCCCACGTGGGCGCAGGGGCCGGCGCGACCGGACGCGTACGAGGGGGCGGGCGGCATGGCGGAGCCGGAGTTCACGGCGACGGGCGTGCGGATCGGGAAACGGCTGCGTTCGCTCACCCGGGCCGGGCAGGTCCGGATCAGCGACGGCAGGCTCGAGTTGCTCACCAGCTACGGCAGCGAGATCGACAGCGCGCCGGTGCAGGCCGTACGGGCCTCGAAGCCCTGGTTCGCGGCGGAGGACCGCGCGCTCGCGGACCTCAACGGCACGCGGTACACGCTGACCCTGGGCGAGCACGATCCGGCGCCGGGCGAGCCGGGGCCGCCCGCGGCACGCCGGTTCATCGAGGCCGTGCGGCGGGCCGCGGGGCGCGGAGGCTGACGGCGTGGTCCGGCGACGGAGGGCGACGACTTCCTCACGATGAGTTGCGCTCTGGCACCCCCTGCGTCACGCTGGTCTCACGTCACTCTGGGTTTACCGGCGACAACGCTGCGAACCAGCCGCCGGGCACGACAGCAGCCGTCCGTTTCTCACCGGCCCGCTGCTGGATCCGAATCCCGTGTTCTTCCGGACCTCACGTCGGGGAGTCGCAGCCGTGATCAGTCACCCAAGCAGGCACTGCACGGTGGAGCTCCAAGCCCTGCCGTCGCGGATCGGCCAGGTCCGCAGAATCCTTTCAGCGCAGTTGCGCTACTGGCATATGGACGCCCTCATAGACCGTGCGGCGCTCGGTCTGACCGAACTGCTGAGCAATGTGCACCGGCACGCCCAGCCGGACAAGGTCTGCACGGTGGAGATCGAGCTGCTGCTGGACCGGCTCACCGTCTCCGTGCGCGACCACGACCCCCGGCTGCCCGAGGTGCGGGACGTGGAGTCCTCCGCCACGAGCGGGCGCGGGCTGGCCATGGTGGCGGCCGTCAGCGAGAGCTGGGGGGTGCGCCCGGACGGCGAGTCGGGCAAGGTCGTCTGGTTCACCCTGCCCGCCGCGCCGGCCGCGCTCGCGGCAGCGGCCCGTCCGCCGCGCCGCGTGGCCGAGAAACCGGTGCGCCGGTTCGTCGAGGTCGAGCCCGTGGCCGAGGGCCACCGGGCCGGAGTTGCTCCCGCCCGGTCAGCCGTTGGCGGTTGACCGGGCGGTGATCGTCCGAGCGGGTCGGCCCGTCGGCACGCCTATTCGGCGGCTATCGCGTGCAGCACGTCCAGACGTGCCGCACGCCGGGCCGGGCGGAGGCCCGCGAGGGCGCCCGCGGCGATGCCCACCAGGGCCACGACGAGCAGCTGCGCGGGCGGGATCGCGAAGGCGAAGCTGCTGTCGCTCGCGCCGTCCGAGGCCTTGACCAGGACCCAGCCGAGGAAGGCGCCCAGGCCGAGCCCGCCGGCGGTGCCGAAGGCGGCGACCAAAACCGACTCCCAGCGGACCATGGCCCGCAGTTGCGCGCGGGTCTGCCCCACCGCCCGCAACAGGCCCAGTTCGCGCGTGCGTTCGTGGATCGCCAGGGTCAGCGTGTTGGCGATGCCGAGCAGGGCGATGAGGACCGCGAGGGCGAGCAGCGCGTAGACGAGGGTCAGCATCATGTCGATGCCGCCGGCCGAGGACTGCGCGTACTCGTGGCGGGTCTGGACGCTGGGATTGCCGTACCGCGCGGCGACTTGCTTCACCGCCGCCTTGCCCGCGTCCACGCTCACCCCCTTCTTGAACGTGACGGCGACCAGGGTGTCGGAGTCCTGGGTGCGGTGCGGGGCCCAGGCCGCCCGGGTGATGACGTAGTCACCGGCGAGTTCGGACCGGCCGTACAGGGCGCGGACGGTGAAGGTCTCCTTCTTGCCGTCGGTGAAGGTGAGTTGGGCCTTGTCGCCGGTGGTGAGGTGCTGTTGGGCCGCCTCCTTGCGGGCGATGGCGATGCCGTCGGTGTCCAGGTCGCGCAGGGAGCCCTGGACGGTGCCGAGGTCGAAGGTGCGTTGGAGGGCGACGGGGTCGGTGACCGTCAGGGCCCGTCCCGCGCCGTCCACTTTCGCCACTCCGCGGCCGAGGCCCACGGCCGTGTCGACCTGCGGCAGCCGCTGGATCGCTCCGGCCAGGCGGGGGCTCAGTCCACTGCCGCCCGCACCGAAGGACGGGGTGCTGACCGCCACATCGCCGGCGAAGGAGCGCGAGACGGTCTGGTCCATCGTGGCCTTGAGCGAGGCGCCGAAGACCGTGAACAGGGACACGACCGCCACGCCGATCATCAGCGCACTGGCCGTGGCGGCCGTCCGCCGGGGGCTGCGCAGCGCGTTGCGGCGGGCCAGAGCGCCGGTGACGCCCCGGAGCCTGCCCAGCGGCGCGCCGAGGACGCGCAGGGCGGTGGTGGCGGCGACCGGGCCCAGGACCACGAACGCGAGCAGGGCGAGTACGGCACCGAGTCCCGCCGTCCACACGGACGGTGAGACCAGCACTCCGCTGAGCGTCGCCGCGACCGCCAGGGCGGCCAGGCCCAGACCGGTGACCGCGCGGGTGCGGGAGGCGCCGGAGGTGTCGACGGCCGTCTCGCGCAGGGCGGCCAGTGGGGCGGTGCGGCCGGCGCGTACGGCGGGCAGGAGCGCCGAGCCGAGGCAGACCACGACGCCGACCGCGAGCGGCAGGGCCATGGACAGCGCGCTGATCACCAAGGCGCCGTCGGGGAAGGGGAATCCGATGGCCGGGAAGAGGGCCTGCAGGCCGGCGGCGATGCCGATGCCGCCCGCGAGGCCCGCCGCCGACGCGGCCACGGCGACGGCGGTGGCCTCGACCAGGGTGGTCGCGGTGACCTGGCGGCGTGAGGCGCCGAGGGCCCGCAACAGGGCGTTCTCGCGGGTGCGTTGGGCGACGACGATCGCGAAGGTGTTGTGGATGGAGAAGGTCGCGACCAGCAGGGCGACCCCGGAGAAGACGAGGAGGAAGGTGGTGAAGATCGTCAGGAACTGGCTGGAGATCATGTCGGTGTTCTCCTGGGCCGACTCCTGACCGGTGATCGCCTCGACGCCCTTGGGCAGGAGGGGAGTGAGGCGGTCGACGAGCTGCTTCTGCCCGATGCCGGGTTCGGCCCGCACCTCGATGCTCGCCGCCTGTCCGGGCCTGGCCGTGAGGTACTTCTCGGCGTCGGCGCGGGTCGTGCCGGTGAAGGTCACCTGGGCCATGCCGTCCTCGCCGCCGAAGGTCGCGAGGCCCACGATGGTCACCTTGACCGGGTCCGGGGTGCGCAGTGTCGTGGTGTCGCCGATCCTCAGGTCGCCCTTCTTCGCGGCGCCCCGGTTGACGACGACCTCGCCCGTCCGCCGTGGGATGCGGCCCTGGGCGAGCCGGTACGGGTTCAGCTTCGGGTCGGTGATCCAGTTCCCGGCGAGTGTGGGCGGGCCCTGGCCGCCGATGGCCTTGCCGTTCCTGCCGACGAGCTGGCCGACGCCCTCGATGTCGGGCTCGGCCGCCGCGACGCCCGGCACCTTGGCGAGGGTGCCGGCCAGGGAGGTGGGAACCGGCTGCCGTACGCCCTGGCTCTCGCCGGGCGTGGTGATGGTGTCCGTGCTGCGGACGACGGCGTCCGTGCCGCTGGCCGCTTCGCCGAACATGGTGCCGAAGCCGGCGCGGAGCGTGTCCCCCATGACGAGGGTGCCGCCCAGGAAGGCCACGCCCAGGAAGACGGCGAGGAACGTGCCGGCGAAGCGGCGCTTGTGGGCGCGCAGCGAGGTGACGCTCAGACGGACGGCGGCGTTCATGACGGCACCTCGAAGGCTTTCATCCGGTCCAGGACCCTGTCGGCACTCGGGGCTTCCATACGGTCGACGAGGCGTCCGTCGGCGAGGAAGACGACCTCGTCGGCGTGCGCGGCGGCCACCGGGTCGTGGGTGACCATGACCACCGTGCGGGCGGTCTCGCGCGCGGTGCGGCCGAGCAGGCCGAGGACCTCCCCACCCGCCCGGGAGTCGAGGTTGCCGGTCGGCTCGTCGGCGAAGACGACGTCCGGACGGCCCGCGAACGCCCGTGCCACGGCGACGCGTTGCTGCTGGCCGCCGGAGAGTTCGGCGGGCCGGTGGTGCAGGCGGTCGCGCAGGCCGACGACGTCGATCAGCGCGTCGATCCACTCCGGGTCGCCCCTGCCGCCCGCGAGGTCCAGGGGCAGGGTGATGTTCTCGGCGACGGTCAGCGTGGGCACCAGGTTGAACGCCTGGAAGACGAAGCCGACGCGGTCGCGGCGCAGCAGGGTGAGCCGGCGGTCGTCCAGGGTGCCGAGGTCGGTGTCGCCGATGTGGGCGGTGCCGGAGGTGAGCGTGTCGAGGCCGGCCGCACAGTGCATCAGCGTGGACTTCCCGGACCCCGAGGGGCCCATGATCGCGGTGAAACGGCCGGCCGGGAAGTCGACGCTCACCCCGTCCAGGGCCCTGACCTCGGTGTCGCCGCGGCCGTACACCTTCACGGCGTCGACGACGCGGGCGGCCGTGCGCACGGTGGTCGCGGTCGTCATGCGGCACCGCCCTTGCGGCCGAACTGCTCGTCCAGGACGGACAGCCGGCGCCAGTACTCGTCCTCGTCGATCTCACCGGAGGCGAAGCGCCGGCCGAGTACGGCGAGGGGCGAGTCGCCGGTGGGCCGGTCGTCCACCGGGTGCCAGGGTCCGCGGCGGCCGCGCCGGACCGTGCGGCGCAGGAAGGTGGCGACGCCGATGACGACGGCCGCCCAGATCAGCGGGAAGAAGAGGATCCAGGGGCCGGGGCCGCCGTGCCAGTCAGCGAGGGTCTGCATCTCGGGTCATCTCCTCAAGAGGGTCCTGCGGTGATGCCTCGAGACTCGCGCCGGGAGGGGGTCCGGGTCGTCGTACGGCCAGCGGCAGTGCGCCTACCTCCCGGGGAGTACGAGCGCCTTGCCGCGCTGCTTCCTCCCCACCCTCGACCACTGTAACTACTAGTATGTACAGTGATCCCATGAGCACTGCGGACCGACTCGTCGAATCCACGCGTGAGCTGCTGTGGGAGCGCGGCTACGTGGGCACCAGCCCGAAGGCGATCCTGGAGCGGGCGGGCGCCGGACAGGGCAGCATGTACCACCACTTCAAGGGCAAGCCGGATCTCGCGCTCGCGGCGATCCGGCGGACGGCCGAGGAGATGCGGGCCACCGCCGAGGGAGTACTCGGCGGGCCGGGGACGCCGTACGAGCGCATCGAGGCGTATCTGCTGCGCGAGCGCGACGTGCTGCGCGGCTGCCCGGTCGGCCGACTGACCATGGACCCGGACGTCGTCGCGAGCGACGAACTGCGCGCCCCGGTCGACGAGACGCTCGACGCCATCCGCGAGCTGATCGCCGGGATCGTCGAGGAGGGCAAGGAACAGGGCCAGTTCGGGCCCGCGCTGGACGGCGAGGAGATCGCCGCGACGGTTCTGGCGACCGTGCAGGGCGGTTACGTCCTGGCCCGCGCCTCCGGCTCCCCCGCCGCCTTCGACGCCGGCGTCCGCGGACTGCTCTCCCTGCTCGCACCCCCGGCCTGAGGAGGCACCGGATGCACGCCATGCAGTACGAGCTGACCCTGCCAGCCGACTACGACACGGGCATCATCCGTGCCCGTGTCGCGCGGATCGGGCATCTGCTGGACGACTGGGAGGGGCTGGGTCTCAAGGCGTATCTCCTGCGCGAGCGCGGGCAGTTCGGGTCACCGGTCAACCAGTACGCGCCCTTCTACCTCTGGAACACGATGGAGGGCATGAACACCTTCCTCTGGGGCGGCGCCTTCCAGGGCCTCAGCAACGACTTCGGGCGGCCGTCGGTGCGGCAGTGGTCGGGAGTGGCGTACGAGGAGGGGAGGGCCGCCGGTTCACCCGCCCGGTTCGCGGTGCGCGGGGACGGACTCGTGCCGGAGGGAGTGGAGTTGGCCGAGGTCATGGGCGACGCGGCGCGGGAGACCGAGCGGCTGGCCGGGGAGGAGGGGGCGGTGCTGGCGGCTGCCGCCGTGGACACGAGCCGTTGGGAGTTCGTCCACTTCTCCCTCTGGGAGCACGACGCGCCCAAGGCCGAGGGCGATGTGTTCCAGGTGCTGCACACGTCGGCACCGGGTCGGGAGCGGTTGGCCCGAGGGCGGCAGTGGTGAGTGCGGTCCGCACGGTGAGTGGCGCCGGCCCTCCGGGGACCGGCCTCAGCGGCAGAGTGCGTCGAGGTCGTCGGAGAAGGTCGCGAACTCCGCCTGGGCCTCGGCGATGATCTCATCCGGCGGGCGGTGCGCGGACGTGGCGTGCCGTTCGGCGAGTTTCGTCAGCTCCGCGTTCGGTCGGGCGTCGCGTCGGCCGAACTCGACGACCTCCAGCGGTCCGAGGCCGTCGGCCAGCAGCCACAGGAAGTCGGAGAGGCTGCCGGCGACCACGCCCCGCTCCCCCTCCGAACCGAGGAACACCACGGGCTGTTCGGGGAGCGGTCGCCCGGGTCGCACGCACCAGAGGGCGGCCAGACCGCCGGTGCCGTCCTGCCCGAAGACCCGGTAGGCGTCACCGTCGACGTCCCGGTTGCCGGTCCAGTTGCGCAGCCAGTCGGTGGTCTCCTCGGCGGAGTCGAAGGCGTCGTACGGCTCGAAGTCGACGCCCTCGCCGTCGTCGTAGTCGAACTCCACCTGCGCCACGGCGACCAGAGCGGGCGGAAAGCGGCGGTCGTCGCCGGTTGTCTCGATCATGCGCGCAGGTTAGCCGCCGCCACTGACACTCGGTCTAGGCCACGGAGATGTCCACCGAGGGGCGCAGTTTCGCCGCCGACGCCAGGGCCTTGTGGAC
Source organism: Streptomyces gilvus (assembly GCF_022513565.1). GTDB lineage: Bacteria > Actinomycetota > Actinomycetes > Streptomycetales > Streptomycetaceae > Streptomyces > Streptomyces gilvus. Next base: position 37,439 of record NZ_JAKWBE010000018.1, read on the forward strand.
GGGGTGGGTGTCGAAGGCGTCCAACAGTGCCGCGTCGGCGGGGTTTTCGGCTGCCGGGTAGGCGATCTGCTCGTAGGCGGACTGGAATCGGGGACCCCAGCGGCGGGTGCCGAGGCGGGCGGTGCGGGAGCAGTTGTCGACCATGTGGGCGACGTTGCGGGCGTGCATGTACGGGAGCAGGGAGTCGACGGCCTCGATGACGGACTCGTTGACGATCTCCGACCAGGGGTGGCCGCGCTCGGCGAACTCGTCGATCTGGGCGGTCATCGTGGCGACGAACACGCCTGCGGTGAACGGGTCGACGGGCAGGTCGCGCTCGGCGCGCCGGGCGTGTACGCGCTCGCTGACCGACCACATCGGCGAGCCCCCGATCTCGCTCATCGGGCGGCTGCCCAGCCGCCGTTCGGCGAGGATCACGCTGCGCAGTTCGTGGCCGCGCTGTGGAGTGTGGGGCGGTGAGTCAGGGGGTGGTTCTGCCGGCGTCGAGACGCTCGACGCGCTCCACGTTCTGCCGGTCCTCGGTGTCCGCGCCGGCCTCACCGGCGAACCAGGCGTCGAGGATCTCCTTCAGCAGCGGCTCCGACGTCAGCCGCAGGCTGAGGGCGAGCACGTTGGCGTCGTTCCAGCGGCGGGCGCCGTCCGCGGTGTAGGCGTCGGTGCACAGGGCGGCCCGTACGCCCGGGACCTTGTTCGCGGCGATGGAGGCGCCGGTGCCGGTCCAGCAGCACACCACCGCCTGGTCCGAGGCGCCGGAGGCGACGTCCCGGGCGGCCGCCGCCGAGCAGGCGGCCCATTGGGGGTCGTCGCCGGGGCTGAGCGCGCCGTGTGTCACGACCTCGTGGCCCCGCTCGGTCAGCTGCGCGACGAGCGAGCGCGCCACGGGTTCGTCCATGTCGGAGGAGACGGAGATCCGCATGCCCCGAGCGTACGTCGCGCTCAGGCTCCGAGCGCGGCCAGGGGATCGTCCAGCACCGGCTGCCACGCCAACTCCGCCGCGCCGACCAGGCTGTTGTGGTCCAGGGTGCAGGGCAGGATCGGGACGCTGCCGCTCTGCCCCCACAGGCTGCGGTCGGCCACGACGGCGCGCAGCCGGTCCGGGTCGGCGTCGAGGAGGGTGCGGTGCAGGCCGCCGAGGATGATGCGGTCGGGGTTGAGGATGTTGACCAGGCCGGCGAGGCCCAGGCCGAGGCGGTCGATGAGGGTCTCGGCGGCCGTACGGACGGTCGGGTCGGCGTAGTGGTCGCGGACCAGGTCGTCGGCCTGTTTGAGCAGGGAGTCCGCCGGGCCCGGAGCACGCCCGGCGGCCGTCAGCAGGGCCAGCGGGTCGGCCTCGACGTCCAGACAGCCGCGGCTGCCGCAGTGGCAGGGGCGGCCCGCGGGGTTGACGGTGAGATGGCCGACCTCCAGCGCCAGACCCGAACTGCCCGTGTGCAGACGGCCGTCGAGGACCAGCGCGCCGCCCACGCCCCGGTGTCCGGTGGCCACGCACAGCAGGTCACGGGCGCCGCGGCCGGCGCCGTGCCGGTGCTCGGCGAGGGCGGCGAGGTTGACGTCGTTGGCCGCGAAGGCCGGTCCGGTGATCCCGGCCGCGCGCACCCGCTCCGCGAAGATCCGCCGGACGGGGGCGCCGACGGGCCAGGCCAGGTGGAGGGGGTTGAGGGCGAGACCGTCGGGTTCGGCGACGGCGGACGGTACGGCGAGACCGGCGCCGACACAGCGCCGTCCCGTCTCCCGCAGCAGCTCCGCGCCCGCCTCGACGACCGAGCCGAGCACCTTGGCCGGGTCGGCGTCGACGGTCTCGCAGCCGGGCGCGGTGGCGACGATCCGTCCGCCGAGGCCCACCAGCGCCGCCCGGAACCCGTCGGCGTGCACCTGGGCGGCGAGCACGACCGGCCCCTCGTCGGCGACCGCCAGCCGGTGCGAGGGCCTGCCCTGCGATCCGGCCGCCGCGCCGGGCCGGGCGTCGACCCTGATCAGCCCGAGCGCCTCCAGCTCGGCGGCGACCGCACCGGCCGTCGCCCGGGTCACCCCGAGCTCGGCGGTGAGCACGGCCCGGGTCGGCGCACGCCCGGTGTGCACGAGCTCCAACGCGGGCCCGAGCGCGCCGCGCCCCCGGTCCAGCCGCGTCCTCGAGGTGGTCCCTTCCCCCGCCGGCCGGGGGTCCGCCTTGCCGCTCATGAGGGCGAGTCTCCCATGATCCGCAGACGCCGGGGCCACAGGCGACCGAGCCTGCCGTACACGATCCCGGTGCGGGTCCGGGACAGCCGCCCGCCCGTCTTCCCCGAGCAGCCCTGAGCTGCGGCTCCGCTAGCCTGGTCGCACGATGAACGACCGTATGACGACGCCGTGGGGCGGGCTCGCGCTGGCCCGGTTTCCCGAGGATCCGCGCGACCGGCTGCGTGCCTGGGACGCCTCCGACGAGTATCTGCTGAGGCATCTCGCGCAGGAGAACGTACCGCTGGACGGCACGGTCGTGGTCGTCGGGGACCGGTGGGGCGCGCTGGTCACCGCGCTGGCGGAGCACCGGCCCGTGCAGATCACGGACTCCTTCCTCGCGCAGGAGGCGACCAGGGCGAATCTCGCCCGCAACGGCGTCGAGACCGGTGCCGCACGGCTGCTGACCACGCAGGACGCCCCGCCCGGGCGGATCGACGTGCTGCTGGTGCGGGTGCCGAAGAGCCTGGCGCTGCTGGAGGACCAGCTGCTGCGGCTGGCGCCGGCCGTGCACGCGGGGACGGTGGTCGTCGGTACGGGGATGGTGAAGGAGATCCACACCTCGACGCTGCAGCTGTTCGAGCGGATCCTCGGGCCGACCCGCACCTCACTCGCGGAGAAGAAGGCGCGGCTGATCTTCTGCGCGCCGGATCCGACGCTGGAGCGGCCGGGCAATCCCTGGCCGTACAGCTATGCGCTGCCGGACGGCATCGGCCCGGTCTCGGGGCGGACGGTGGTCAATCACGCGGGGGTGTTCTGCGCGGACCGGCTGGACGTCGGGACGCGGTTCTTCCTGGGGCATCTGCCCAGCGCCCGGGGCGGCCGGCGGGTGGTGGACCTGGGCTGCGGGAACGGGGTCGTCGGGACGGCGGTGGCGGCCGCCGACCCGGACGCCGAGGTGCTGTTCGTGGACGAGTCGTTCCAGGCGGTGGCCTCGGCGGAGGCGACGTACCGGGCGAGCGGGGTGGCGGGACGCGCCGAGTTCCGGGTCGGGGACGGGCTGGCCGGTATGCCGGCCGGGAGCGCGGACCTGGTGCTGAACAATCCGCCGTTCCACTCGCACCAGGCGACGACCGACGCGACGGCGTGGCGGATGTTCACCGGGGCGCAGCGGGTGCTGCGGCCCGGTGGTGAGCTGTGGGTGGTCGGCAACCGGCATCTGGGGTACCACCTGAAGCTGCGCCGGCTGTTCGGCAACAGTCAACTGGTCGCCAGTGACCCGAAGTTCGTGGTGCTCAAGGCGGTCAAGCGGTAGTCAGGCGAGGGTGCGGACGATGTCCGTGACCGTGCGCACCATCGCCTCACGGCCCACGCTGAGGTACTTGCGCGAGTCGACCGCCTCGGGGTGGGCGGCGAGGAACTCCCGGATGGCGGCCGTCATGGCGATGTTGAGCGCGGTGCCGACGTTGACCTTGGCGATGCCGCCGGCGACCGCTCGGGCGAGTTCGTCGTCGGGGACACCGGAGGAGCCGTGCAGGACGAGCGGGACGTCGAGCACGGCGGACAGGCGCTTGAGCAGGGTGTGGTCGAGGGTGGCGGTGCGGGTGGTCATGGCGTGGCTGCTGCCGATGGCGACGGCGAGCGCGTCGACCCCGGAGTCGGCCACGAAGGCGAGGGCCTGGTAGGGGTCGGTACGCGCGCCGGGGGCATGGGCGTCCAGCGGGGGCCGGCCGTTCTTCCCGCCGATCTGGCCCAACTCGGCCTCGATCCACAGGCCTTGGGCGTGCGCCCAGTCGGCGGCCGCGCGGGTCGCGGCGAGGTTCTCCTCGTAGGGCAGCCGGGCCGCGTCGTACATGACCGAGCTGAAACCGGCGCCGGGCGCCTGGCGCAGCAGGTCGTCGCTCTGGACGTGATCGAGGTGCAACGCGACGGGGACGGCGGCGCGTTCGGCGGCTGCGGCGGCGGCCCGGGCCAGCGGCAGCAGGCGGCCGTAGCGGAACTTGACGGCGTTCTCGCTGACCTGGAGGACGACCGGTGCGTCGGCGGCCTCGGCGCCGGCGATGACGGCCTCGACGTGCTCCAGCGTGATGATGTTGAAGGAGGGGACGGCGGAGTGCGCCGCTGCGGCCCGGGCGGCGAGTTCACCGGTGGTGGCGAGGGGCACGGCTGCTGCCTTTCGGGTCGTCAGGGCGCGAGGATCACCGAGCGGGTGAGATGGCGGGGCCGGTCCGGGTCGAGGCCGCGCGCGGCGGCGACGGCGACGGCGAGGCGCTGGGCGCGGACCAGTTCGGCCAGCGGCTCGAGGTCGCCCGCCACCCACAACCCGCCCGTGCGCCGCACCTGTTCGGCGAGCCCGTCGGGGGCCTCGCCCAGCATCCAGGTCGCGGTGCCGCGGGTGGTGATGCTGATGGGGCCGTGGCGGTACTCCATCGCGGGGTAGGCCTCGGTCCAGGCGAGGGATGCCTCGCGCATCTTAAGTCCGGCCTCGTTCGCCAGTCCCACCGTCCAGCCCCGGCCGAGGAAGGTGAACTGCGTGCACTCGACGAGCCCTTCGGGCAGCGGAGCCGTGAGCGCGGTGCGGGCGTCGGCGACCACGGTGTCCGTGTGCAGGCCGAGGTGGGCGCGGAGGAGGGTGAGGGCGGTGGTGGCGAACCGGGTCTGCACGACCGAGCGTTCGTCGGCGAAGTCGAGCACGACGACCTCGTCGGCGACCGTCATGACCGGGGTGCCGGGATCGGCGGTGATGGCCGTCGTCCGCGTGCGGCCCTTCAACTCGGCCAGCAGGTGCAGGACTTCGGTGGTGGTGCCGGAGCGGGTCAGGGCCAGGACGCGGTCGTAGGCGCGTCCTGGCGGGAACTCCGAGGCGGCGTAGGCGTCCGTCTCGCCCTGGCCCGCGCCCTCGCGCAGGGCCGCGGCCGACTGCGCCATGAAGTACGAGGTGCCGCAGCCGACGATCGCGACCCGCTCGCCCGGCGCCGGGAGCGCCCCGCCGTGCCGGTGCGCTTCGGCGGCGGCGCGCGCCCAGCATGCGGGCTGGCTGGTCAGCTCGTCCTCGACATGGGTCATGCCGGAGCCCTCCCCTGCTCGTGATTGTTCTTGCAAGATATAGCCAACTTTCGAGCACAATCAAGCATTCGGCACGATGTCGCTTGCGGGCGGGTGTGCGAGCGTGCCGCGCGGGTGATCGTCGCCGCCGACTCCGGCGAGCCGGGCCGGCGGGCGTTCGCGCGGATCTGCGGGACCGAGGCGGTCGGCGTGACCGTCTGGCCCGGAGCGCTCTCTCCCCGAGATCCCCGCGCTCACGGCGTCGATTCCGCCTAGGCTGAGGGCGGGATCCGTGTCCGGGGCAGGGAGGCCACGATGGGCGCACGAGTGATCGACCAGGACGTCCCCGGGGCAGGCCCGCGCTATCTCCCGATCGCCGAGCACGGTCTGATCGGCGATCTGCGCACCGTGGCCCTCGTCGGGACCGACGGCACCATCGACTGGTACTGCTGCCCCGCCTTCGACGCGCCCAGCGTCTTCGCCTCGATCCTGGACGCCGACCGCGGCGGGTGCTTTGAGCTCGCCGCCACCGTGCCGGCCAAGACGAAGCAGTTCTACTTCCCCGACACCAACGTGCTGATCACCCGGTTCTTCACCGAGGACGGCGTCGGCGAGGTGCAGGACTTCATGCCCGTGAACGGCGGGAAGGTGGAGGCCGAGCGGCATCGGCTGATCCGGCGGGTGGTGTGCGTGCGCGGCTCCATCCCGTTCCGCACCCGGGTCGCCCCGCGCTTCGACTACGGCACCCGGCCGCACACCGTGCGCATGTCCGGCGAGGCCGCGGTCTTCGCCTCCGACGGGCTCTCCCTCGCCCTGACCGCGACGGTGCCGCTCGCTGCCGAAGGGCTGGACGCACGGGCGGACTTCAAGCTGTCGGAGGGAGAGACGGCGGTGTTCGCGCTGGACCAGGTCGGCGGTGACCTGGAGCCCCGCCGGTGCGCGAAGCTGGAGGCGGAGGAGCAGTTCGGCACGACCGTGGCGTACTGGCGCCGCTGGCTGTCCGCCTCCAAGTACCGGGGCCGCTGGCGGGAGATGGTGCACCGCTCCGCCCTCACCCTGAAGCTGCTCACCTACGCGCCCACCGGCGCGATCGTCGCCGCGCCGACGACGAGCCTGCCCGAGCAGCTGGGCGGCGAACGCAACTGGGACTACCGGTACGTGTGGGTGCGCGACGCCGCCTTCTGCGTGTACGCGCTGCTGCGCCTCGGGTTCACCGACGAGGCCGAGGCGTTCATGAAGTTCCTGACCCAGCACGTCAGTCCGTCGACCGACGGGCACTCCGCCCCGCTGCAGATCATGTACGGCATCGACGGCCGCACCGACCTCACCGAACGCGAACTCGACCACTTCGAGGGCCACCACGGCTCCGCTCCGGTACGGGTCGGCAACGCGGCGGCCGACCAGCTCCAGCTCGACATCCACGGCGCCCTCATCGACTCGATCTACCTCTACGACAAGTGGGCCAAGCCGATCTCCAGCGACCAGTGGGACGACGTGTGCGCGCTGGTGGAGTGGGTGTGCGAGCACTGGAACCAGCCCGACGAGGGGATCTGGGAGACGCGCGGCGGACGCAAGAACTTCCTGTACTCACGGCTGATGTGCTGGGTGGCGATCGAGCGGGCCATCCGCATGGCCAACCGGCGTGGGCTGCCCGCCGATCTGCCGCGCTGGCGCGAGTCCCGGGACGCCATCTACCGGCGGATCATGACCCACGGCTGGTCCGAGGCCCGTCAGGCCTTCGTCCAGCACGAGGACGACGACGTCCTGGACGCGGCCGTCCTGATGATGCCGCTGACGAAGTTCATCGCCCCGACCGACCCCAAGTGGCTGTCCACGCTGGACGCGCTGACCAACGAGCTGGTGTCCGACTCCCTCGTCTACCGCTACGACCCGACGGCCAGCCCCGACGGACTGCGCGGTGACGAGGGCACCTTCTCCATCTGCTCCTTCTGGTACGTCGAGGCCATGGTCCACGCCGGCCGCATCGACGAGGCCCGCCTGGCCTTCGAGAAGATGCTGACGTACGCCAACCATCTCGGTCTGTACGCGGAGGAGATCAGCCACACCGGTGAGCAACAGGGCAACTTCCCGCAGGCGTTCACCCATCTCGCCCTGATCAGCGCCGCGTTCAATCTGGACAAGGCCCTCGGCTGACGTGTCGTCATGTGTCGAGAGAGCCGAGCCAGTCGGTCAGCAGGTGGTTGGTCTCCTCGGGGCGTTCCTGCTGGATGAAGTGGCCGCAGCCGTCGAGGATGCGGCAGGAGGTGAGTCCGGGAAGGGTGGTCGGGTACGCCTCGATCGCGTCCGCCAGCCAGGTCGTGGAGGCGTCGAGGGCGCCGCCGGCGAAGAGGGCGGGCTGCTTGAGCGGGGCGCCGTGGTGGGCGGCCAGGTCCTCCCAGTCGCGGTCCATGTTCCGGTAGCGGTTGAGTGCCCCGGTCAGTCCGGTCCGCTCGAACTCCCCGGCGAAGACGTCGAGTTCGTCCTCGCCGAGCCAGGCCGGGAGCCGGCCGGCCGGGAAGCGCTCGCGCAGTGTCCCGGCCCGGGTGACGAAGTGCGGGTCGGGAGCGCCGGGCGCCGGCATGGTGTCGGCGGACAGGGCGGCGTAGAACCCGGCGAGCCAGCCGCGGACGTCCGGCTCGATCTCGGCCTCAGCGCGGCCGGGCTCATGGAAGTACGAGACGTAGAACTCCTCCTCGCCGCCCATCCCCGCGAAGACCTCGCTCGGCCGGGGGCCGCCGGGCGGTGTGTAGGGCACGCTCAGCAGGCCCACGGCGCGGAAGACGTCGGGCCTGAGCAGCGCCGACATGGCGGCGATCGTGGCGCCCCAGTCGTGCCCGACGATCACCGCGGACCGCTCCCCCAGGGCCTCGACCACGGCCACGTTGTCCGCGACCAGGTCGAGCATCCGGTACGAGGTCACCGCGTCCGGTTTGGACGAGCGGCCGTAACCACGGACGTCGATCGCCGCGGCACGGTACCCGGCCGCGGCCAGGGCGGGCAGCTGGTGGCGCCAGGAGTACCAGGACTCCGGGAAGCCGTGCACGAGCAGGACCAGGGGCCCGCCGCCCTGCTCCACGAGGTGGGTGCGGCCCGCCGGCGAGGACACCAGGCGGTGGGTGCGGTCGGTGACGGCGTGGGGGTTCGACACTGTTCCTCCCGGGGTGTTTGCCTGCGGTGGCCACTGCCGATCATGCGGCGGACGGCGCGGCCCACACGACACTTGTTGCCGTTTCGGCAACAGCGGGACGAGGAGCGGGCTCAGTCGTCCGCGACGAGTTCGACGGGCGTGGCGATGACGTCCACCAGGGCCTCGCCGCGCAGTGCGGTCAGGGCCAGCGGGCGGCCTATGGCGTCCTCCAGCATCAGGCGCTGCAGGGCCTGGGCGCTGCTGACGGGTTCGCCCTGGGCGGTGATCAGCAGGTCGCCGGTGCGCAGGCCGGCGCGGGCGGCCGGGGAGGCGGGGACGACCTCGACGACACGCAGACCGGTGCCGACGCCCGTACGGGCCCGGAGCGTGGGCGGGAGCGGGGCGGGGGTGCCGGCGACGCCGAGGTAGGCGCGGCGGAAGCGGCCGGTGGAGAGCAGCGCCGCGATGATCTTGCGGCTGGTGTCGTTCACGGGGATGGCGAGGCCCAGTCCGACGTCCGCGATGGCGGTGTTGATGCCGACGACACTGCCGTCCGCCGTGGCCAGGGCCCCGCCCGAGCTGCCGGGGTGCAGGGTGGCGTCGGTCTGGACGACGTTGTCGACGACCCGCGTCGCCGTGCCGACGCTGGTCGGCAGGGAGCGGCCCAGGGCGCTGACCACTCCGGCGGTGACGCTGCCGGCCAGGCCGAGCGGGCTGCCGACCGCCACGACCAGCTGGCCGACCCGCAGCGCGTCGGCCTCGCCGAGGCGGGCCGGGGCCGGGGTGGGTCCGTCGGCGCGGACCACGGCGAGGTCGGACAGCGGGTCGGCGCCGATGACGTGGAAGGGGGTGGTGGTGCCGTCGGCGAAGGACGCCGTACCGGCGTCGGAGTGCCCGACGACGTGGGCGTTCGTGAGCAGGAAGCCGTCGTCGGTGAAGACCACGGCGGAGCCGGTGCCGACCACGAAGCGGCCTCGGGCGCGGCGGTGCGCGACGCTGAGGGACGCCACCTTCGGGGTGAGCTCGGCGGCGACCGAGGTGACGATCCGGGAGTAGGAGTCGAGCGCGGCCTGCTCCGCACGGGAGCGGTCGGGCCCGGAGAGTGTCTCGGCCACGAGTCGACCTTTCCGCCTGCCCCGGGGCTTCTCCACGCGCCCAGGGGCCCGGATTACATGCTTACACCCCTGCAATCGCGAGCGGCCCGGACTTCGCTGCGGGCTGACACCCGCGCGCCCGGCTTCGGTCGGCCCGACGGCGGCCCCAACCTCCCCGCGCGCAGACACACCCCGGCCCCCTACGGACTGGCACCGCGCCCGGCTTCCGTGTGCGCTCACACCCCCCGACCTCCACGCACGCAGACGGCACCGCCTGCTTCCCTGCGGTCCGACACCACACCCCGACCTCCCCACGCGCCAGATGGCGCCCCGGCCTCCCTCATGCCCGCCACCACGACCCGACCTCCCCGCCCCCAGACAGCGCCCCCGGCTTCCCTGCGGCCCGACACCACGCCCCGACCTCCCCGCACGCAGACGGCACCCGCGGCCCCCTCATGCGGGCTGGCGGTGCCCTCAGTCTTGTCGGTTCAGCTCGTGCGACGGCTTCTGGCGCCCGCCTCCGCTCGGCTGCGCAGGGTGCCTGCCGTTCGCAGGAGTCGGTCGGCGGGGGCGCGGAGCTCGGGGTGGGCGTTGACCGTGTTGCGCAGGCCGCGCACCGGGCGGCGCCACAGCCGGTGGGCGGCCGCGACGGGGTGGGGGCGGCTGGCGAACCCTTCCGCCACCCGCAGCTCGCGGGTCTTGAGCCAGTCCTTGTACTCCTTGTCGCCGCGCCCCAGGTCCATCAGCGTCACGCCGTTGCGAGCGGCGGCCTCGGCGGTGCGCAGGTGCATCATCAGGCCCGGCGAGTACCGGTGCAGTTCGGGGTCGTAGGCCGTGAACCAGGCGGCGAGGACCGTGCGGGATCTCGGCCCGAAGTGCGCGGCCACCGGCCGGTCGCCGGCGTAGAGGACGGACAGGACGCCGGTGAAGTGCTCCTCGCGGACCTCGAAGAGATGGTTGACCAGATCGACGATCCACGGCCGGGCGAACCGGTCCATCCGCCCCGTTCTGCGGTACTGGGCGGACTTCCACTGCATGAGCCTGCGCAGCATCCGCGGGTCCCGCTCGTCGAACTCGAACCGCACCTCGCCCACGTCGCGGCCCAGCCGGCGCTCCTTCTTCAGGGTCGTCTTGGCGTGCCCCGGGTAGGCGCCGCGCAGCCACTGCGCATAGCCGCTGGGGTCGGGCTTGAGGTCGACCACCGGGGAGGCGAAGGTCCCCGTGGCATGTCGGGCGAAGGGTTTCTGCTCGGCGACGAGATGATCGAACTCGAAGATGGACAGCCCGCAGGCCTTCAGCAGGTCCTGGGCGTTCCAGGTGACGCCGGGGCGGTGCACGAGGGCCTGGCAGTCGGAGAGGCCGAGGCCTATGGCCCTGCCCACGCCGAGGGCGTTGCGCTCGTAGGGGAAGAAGCCGACCGGTGAGCCGTTCTCGCGCAGGACGGCGACGCGGGTGCCGGAGCGGTGCCCGCCGATGCCGAGGGTGAACTCCGGGGCCAGGAAGGGGTTGGAGTACTCGGGTGACTCGTCCATCGCGCGGTGCCACGCCTCGCGGAGCGATGCGTTCAGCTCGTCGACTCTGTGGACCGTGACATCCACGTCAGATCAACCGCCCTTCCACGGGTTCCGTGCGGAACGTGCCGGCCGTGGCGCGGGCCGGAAGGGCGTGTGGACTGCTGTTCCTGGATCGCATCGGCGACCGCTCCCCCCGTGACGCGCTGTCCGCGTCGTACTTCTTTGAGTATCAGCCGATTCCACGCCGTGTACACGGTCGTTCCGTGATTGACCGCCACGTTTCGGACCACCCGGCGAGGATCAAACGTCGCGAAACAGTACGCATGTTGTCAAGACCGCCCACCGCTACGGAAGATGCCGGTGGCCATTTCACAGGCGACCGCGGCCGGGCGCCGTTGACACCTGGTGGGTTCCGCGTCACGGTGAGGGCCCGTCGTGCCCGGAGGTCCGCCATGGCTCCCTCGTCAGCGCCCCGCACCGACACCGGCCTCGTCGAGCGCGTCCGCGCGCTCCGCCCCTTCATCGGTGAGCGGGCACTGTGTACGGAGCAGGAACGCAGGGTGCCCGACGAGGTCGTCGCCGCCCTGACGGACGCCGGGGTCTACCGGATGAACGTTCCCCGGCGCTACGGCGGTTACCAGACCCGGCCGCGCGTCCAGGTCGACACTTTGGCCGAAATCGCCGCGGCCTGCGGATCCACCGCGTTCGCGGCGCTGATCCAGGCGGGCTGCGCCTTCATCGCGGCGCTCTTCCCCGACGAGGCGCAGGACGCGATCTTCACCGGTCCCGACGTACGGGTCGGCGGCACCCTCATCCCGGACGCGGTGGCGGTCGCCACCGACGGCGGCTACGTCGTGAGCGGGACCTCGGGCTTCGCGACCGGCTGTCGGCACGCCGACTGGCATCTGCTGACGGCGCGGGTGGAGAGCGCCGAGGGACCGCCCGAGGTGCTGTGGGCCGCCGTGCCCATGGCCGAGCTGGAGATCCTCGACGACTGGTACGTCTCGGGGCTGGCGGGCAGTGGCAGCGACAGCGTCGTCGCCCGTGACGTGTTCGTCCCGGCCCACCGGGTGCTGCCCGTCGGGCCGATGCTGGCGGGCAAGTTCCCCTCCAAGACCAACGCCGACGACCCCTTCTACCGGATTCCGGTGCTGCTGATGTTCTGCGCCTGGACGGCGCCGGCGGCTCTCGGTCTGGCGCGGGCGGCGCTGGAGGGGTTCACCGAGCGGATCCACCGGCGGGGCATCACGTACACCTTCCACCAGCGGCAGAACGAGGCGACGGTCACGCATCTGCAGGCGGCCGAGGCGGCGATGAAGCTCTCCTGCGCCGAGTCGCTGACGGGCGACTTCCTGGCCCGCATCGAGGCGGGCGGGCCGTTCGACGTGGCGGAGCGGGCCAGGATCCGGGCGCAGAGCGGCTATGCGGCCCGGCTGTGCAAGGAGGCCGTGGACATCGTCGCCTCCGCGTCCGGCGCCTCCTCGCTGCGCCGCGAGGCGCCGATCCAGCGGGCGGTACGCGATGTGCAGGCCCTGAATCTGCACTCCTTCGTCAATCCCGCCACCAACCTGGAGCTGTACGGACGGGTCCTGTCGGGGCTGGACGCGGGGACGCCGTTCCTGTGAGTCCTACGGCGCCGGTACCTCGACCGGGACGGTGAGCACCTGACCGCTGCGAGCCAGGAGTTCATCCACGCCGCCGTCGGTTCGGGCGCCCCCACCCCGCGCATCCTGCGCCGGGAGGTGCTGCCGAACGTCCTGCCGACGACGATCGTCTTCGTCCCGCTGATGACCGCGCTGGCCATGCTCACCGAGTCGGCCCTGTCGTTCCTGTCGTTCCTGTCGGTCGGCGTCCAGCCGCCCGACGCCAGTTGGGGCACGATCATCGAGGACGGCCTCGGACTGCTGTACACGCGCCCCGCGGTGACCATCGCGCCGGGCCTGCTCATCGCCCTGACCACGGCCGCGCTCAACGTCCTGGGCGACGGGGTCCGCGACGCGCTCGACCCGGGCGCGCCCTGCTGGTGATGTTCGCCATCAGTGTGCTGGTGTTCCTGATCTTCTTCGCCACCCCGGGTGTCGACCCGGCCGCCCGTATCGCGGGCCGCAACGCCGACCCCGCCACCCTCGCCCAGGTGCGGCACTCCTTCGGCCTCGACCGGCCGATGCCCGTGCGCTATCTGCTGATGATGCGTCACCTGCTGATCGACCGGGACCTGGAGTCCTTCGTCAACCGCGGCTCCCGGGTGATCCCGCAGATCCTGCAGGCGACCCCGGTGACCCTGTCGCTGGTGGTCGGCGCGGCCCTGATCTGGATGGTGGCCGGCGTCGTCATGGGCACGGCCGCGGCCACCCTGCGCGGAAGGGCCGCCGACCCGCTGATCATGCTCGTCGGCGTGGTCGGCGTCTCCCTGCCGGCCTACTGGCTCGGCGAGGTCGTCAACCTCGTCACCCAGAAGCAGTTGCACTCCGCGCTCTTCTCCTGGGTGCCGCCACCCGGATACGTCGGCATCGGCCGCGATCCCGGCCAGTGGGCGCTGCACATGCTCTTCCCGTGGCTGACCCTGGCGCTGCTCTACGCAGGGATCTACGCCCGTCTCCTGCGCGGCGAGGTCGTCACCGCGCTGAACGAGGACTATGTGCGCACCGCCCGCGCCAAGGGCCTGTCCGAGCGGCGCATCCTGCTGCAGCACGCCCTGCGCTGCTCCCTGATCCCGATCGTGTCGCTGTTCGGCCTGGACTTCGGCGCGCTCGTCGGCGGCGCCGCCCTGCTGACCGAGGTCGTCTTCGGCCTGCCGGGCATCGGCAAGCTCACCTACGACGCCCTGCAGAACCTGGACCTGCCGGTGATCATGGGGACCGTCCTGTACGCGGCGTTCTTCGTGGTCCTCGCCAACGCGCTCGTCGACATCCTCTACGCCCGACTCGACCCGAGGGCCCGCCATGCCTGACCAATCCCTGCTGGACGTACGCGACCTGCGGGTCTCCTTCCGCACCCGCCAGGGCGCGGTGACGGCCGTGGACGGCCTGTCCTTCTCGGTCGCACCCGGCGAGATCCTGGGCGTGGTGGGCGAGTCGGGCTCCGGCAAGAGCGTGTCGATGCTGGCCGTGCTGCGGCTGCTGACCAATCCGAACGTGACCGTGTCGGGCGAAGTGCTCTTCCGCGGACGGGACTTGCTGACCCTGCCCGACAAGGAGATGCGGGCGGTACGGGGCCGGGAGATCGCCATGGTCTTCCAGGACCCGATGACCGCGCTGACCCCCGTCTACACCGTGGGCTGGCAGATCGCCGAGCAGATCCGGGCGCACGAACCGGTCTCCCGCCGAGAGGCGCAGGCCCGGGCCGTCCAGCTGTTGTCCGACGTCGGCATTCCCGACGCCGCCTCGCGGGTGAACGCCTACCCGCACGAGTTCTCCGGCGGCATGCGCCAGCGGGCGGTCATCGCGATGGCGCTGTCCTGCGGCCCGTCCCTGCTGATCGCCGACGAACCGACGACGGCCCTCGACGTCACGGTGCAGGCCCAGATCCTCGACCTGATGCGGCAGTTGAACGAAGGCGGCTCGGCCGTCGTCCTGATCACCCACGACATGGGGGTGATCTCGCAGATCGCCGACCGGGTCCTGGTGATGTACGGCGGGCGGGCCGCCGAGGAGGGCCCGCGCAGCGGGGTGTTCCACGCCCCCCGGCACCCCTACACCTGGGGGCTGCTGGACTCGGTGCCCCGCGTCGACGGCCCACGGCTGCGGCGGCTGCCCACGATCGCGGGCGTGCCGGTCACGCCGGGCAGCCTCCCGGAGGGCTGCGCGTTCGCGGCGCGCTGCCGGCTGCGGCACGAGCGATGCGAGGAGCGGCCGGCGCTGTCCGCGGGCGACGGCGACGCGGCGCACCGGGACGCCTGCTGGTTGCCGTCCGGCGGCCGCGCGGCGCTGCGCCTGACGACCAGGACAGCGAAGGAGAACGACACGGACACGGAGGCGGCGTCGTGACGGCACAGGAGGTGGTGACGGTGGGACAGGCCCCTTCGCCGGGCGGTGAGGTCCTGCTGCGTGCCACGGACGTCAGCAAGCACTACACCCTGCGCCCGGACGGCCTCGCCCGGCGCCGACGGGTCCTGCGGGCCGTGGACGGCGTGTCCCTGGAGGTGCGCACCGGGGAAACACTCGGCGTCGTCGGCGAGTCGGGCTGCGGCAAGTCCACGCTGGGCCGCTGCCTGGTGCGGCTCACCGAACTGACCGGCGGGCGGGTCGAGTTCGGCGGAAAGGACATCACCGGCCTCTCCGCGCGCCGGCTGCGTCCCCTCCGTCCGGGCATGCAGCTGGTCTTCCAGGACCCCCAGGCCTCCCTCAACCCCGCCGCCGCGCCGGGGACATCGTGGCGGAGCCGCTGCTCGTGCACCGGTACGGCGACGCGGCCGCGGTCCGCCGCCGGGTCGCGGAGCTCTTCGACGTGGTGGGACTGTCGTCGGCGCACCGGGACCGCTATCCGCACGAGTTCTCCGGCGGCCAGCGCCAACGCATCGGTATCGCGCGGGCGCTCGCCACCGAACCGAAGCTGATCGTGGCCGACGAACCCGTGTCCGCTCTGGACGTGTCGATCCAGGCCCAGGTGCTCAACCTCTTCGCCGACCTCCAGGAGCGGTTCGCTCTCACCTACGTGTTCGTCGCCCACGACCTCGGTGTGGTCCGGCACGTCTCCGACCGCATCGCCGTGATGTACCTCGGTGAGATCGTCGAACTCGGCGGAACCGAGGCGCTGTTCGGCGCCCCCGCGCACCCGTACACCGAGGCTCTGCTGTCGGCGGTCCCGGACATCGACGACGGCACCGCCACGGCGCGGACGTCACGGCGGGAACGCGTCGTCCTCAGCGGCGAGGTCCCCGACCCCGCGGACAAACCGACCGGTTGCCCGTTCCGTACGCGCTGCGCCCACGCCCGCGACCTCTGCACCCGGGAACGTCCCGCGCTCACCGCCACCGCTTCCGGCCGCCTCGTCGCCTGTCACTACCCCCTGGCCGGCTGAGGCGTCACCTGTCGGTGGGTTCCGCCCGCGGGCCGAAGCCGGGGAGCTCCTGGATCTCGCCGCCGAGCTTGCTGCGGAAGCCCTCCAGCAGCTCCGGCTTGGCGCTGACCACCCACCGGGTGCCGACCAGATGCTTGCCGCCGTAGCCGCCGGCGGCGTCCAGCCAGGCCAGCTTGTACTTCTCCTCGGGGAACGTGGTGATGACGCGGTCGGCCTGCTTGGTGTGGCACACGCCCTGCCGCAGCTCCTCCGCGTCGACCCGGATCCTGGGCTTGGCGCAGCCGATCAGCCCGGCGATCACCTCCACCTTCGCCGGCGCCACGACCCCGGCCTCGGGGGCGGCCGTCACCGCGGTCCTGCTTCGCTCCGCCCCGTCGTCCCCCTCGCCGGTGCAGGCCGCGGCCAGGGGCAGCAGGGCCAGGCTGCCGGCCAGGGTGGCGCCGCGCACCAGACGGGCGGTGGGCGGAATGCGTCCTGTGCGTCGTTGCGGTGACTGCAGTACCACGTGGTTCTCCGTATCCGCGTGCCCGGGCTGTTCCGCCCGGGGGTACGGATCAAGACCGGCGACTGTTCACCATGCGCAGCGACTCGTGTGACGGAAGTGATCGAAACTCTGTCTTCGGGCCGATGCTGCGTTAGCCTCGTCTTCCCTTCAGAGGCGAACAGGCATACGGCGAACATCACTTCGGGGGACTCGTGTCAGAACACCGGCCGGTGCCACCGGACTCGGCGCCGGACGAGGCGTCCGTACTGCGGCGGACCGGCGCCGCGCCCTTGCACCGGGGCGACCCGCGCCGCATCGGCCCGTACGTTCCGCTGGCGTTGCTCGGCAGCGGCGGCATGGGGCGGGTCTATCTCGCCCGCGCCGAAGACGGCGGGCCCGAGCTCGTCGCGGTGAAGGTGATCAGGCCGGAGTACGCGGACGATCCGGGCTTCCGGCGCCGCTTCGAGCGCGAGGCGTCGGTGCACGACCTGGTCCGCACGCCGCGCACGCCGCGGCTGTGCGGCACGGGTTTCGCGGACGAACTGCTGTGGATGGCCACCGAGTACCTGCCGGGCCTGGACCTCGCGGACGCGGTGCGCGAGGACGGCGCCCTGGCGTCGGGCGCGGTGTGGCGGCTGGTGGCGGAGCTGGGGCAGGCGCTCGCCGACCTCTCCACGGCCGGGATCGTGCACCGGGACCTGAAACCGTCCAATGTGCTGCTGTCCGTCCGGGGCGCCCATGTGATCGACTTCGGTCTGTCGAAGGCCGTCGACGCGAGCGCCCTCACCGGTACCGGCAACCGGGTGGGCACACCGGCCTACATGTCGCCCGAGCATCTGCGCACGGGCACCTGCGACACCGCCTCGGACGTGTTCTCCCTCGCCGGGACGCTGGTGTACGCGGCCACCGGACACGCCCCGTTCGGTGACGGCACCGGCGTCGACGTCATGCACCGGGTCGCCTTCGAGGAACCGAGTGCCGAGCTGCTCGGGGAGGTCGCGGCGGCGGACCCGGAACTGGCCGCGCTGCTGTCGGCCTGTTTGGCCAAGGAGCCGGAACGGCGGCCCACTCCACGCGAGCTGAGCGACGCGGCCGCGCCCCACGCCGAAATGACCGGCTGGCCCGAGCCACTGGCGGGCAGGGTGCTCGCCCGGCAGCGTGCGTACGAGGCGCTGGGCCGCCTCCCCGTCGACAGTGCGTCCCGCTTACGCACGTCGGCCGACCCCCCACCGACGGACGAACCCGCCCCTCCGGCGCCCGGGCTCATGGCGGGGAACACGGCCGCGCCCGCGCACGCGCCTGGGCCCGTCGCGGGGCAGAACGTCCCACCCACGCACGCGCCCATGTCCGTAACGGAACAGTCCGCCCCTCCCCCGCCCGGCCGCGTCGCAGAACACACCGCCCCACCCGCGCCCGGACCCGTCGCGGGGCAGAACGTCCCACCCGCGCACGCGCCCATGTCCGTAACGGAACAGTCCGCTCCACCGCCGCCCCGCCGCGTCACGGAACAGACCGCCCCGCCCCCACCCGGGTCTCCGGAGGAGCCGACCGCTGTGCGCAAGGCCCGCTCCAGGGCCGTACGCAAACCGTTGCTGGCCGTCGCCGCCGGTGTCGTGCTGTGTGTGGCGGCCGCGGGCGTCCTCGCCCTGGACCGCGATCAGAACCACTCCGCGTCCGCGGCCCCGCCGGGGTCCGGTACGTCGCTGGTCGGCACCCTGCCCGGCGGCGCCGTCGCCTCGGCGTCCAGAGCCGCGGACGCGCGGTCCGCGTCCGGCAAGAGCGTGGACGGCGGGGCGGACAGGACCGCCGAATCCCCCACCCCGTCCGGCGCCTCCCACACGGCCGGCGACGCCCGTCCGGGCGAGCCTTCCGCGGCGCCCTCCGCCTCCGCCCCCGTTCCTACGGCGGGCGGCGCGACCTCCGAGCCCGCGAGCGGCGGCACCTCCGAGCCGGCGAGCGCGCCCTGGAACTCCGACTGCACGTACTACAACGGCAACGGCCGCACCGGCGAGGGCGACAGCGGGAAGAAGGTCCTGCAGGTGCAGTGCATGCTGACCAAGCGCGGTTACGACATCGGGAGTTCCGGCGTGGACGGTGAGTTCGGCGCCGGCACCGAGTCCGCCGTCGAGCGCTTCCAGAGCGACAAGGGACTGTCCGTCGACGGCGTGGTGGCCCATGACACGTGGACCGCTCTGCGCGAAACCGACTGAGCGGCGTGATCCAAACCACAATCGAGACGTAGCCGTTTCGATAAGGACGGGACTATGCTGACTTCCACGTGAACGAAACCGTTTCGTTCAGAGGAGAAGCACGCCATGACCTCCGTACTCGTCGTCCATGACCAGACCCTGCAGCGCCTCGGCCTTCGGATGCTCCTCGCGGCCGAGCCCGATCTCACCGTCGTCGGCGAGACGGCGAGCCCGCTCGACGCGGCCCGTATGAGCACCGAACTCCAGCCGGACGTCGTGGTCATGGGCAGCCGGGTCGCCGTCGCTGAGGGTCTCGACGCCATCCGCCGGATCACCGGGCCGACCCTGTCCGGCGAACGCCGGCCGCGCGTCCTGGTCCTCGTCCCGGCCGGCTGCGAGGCGCATTCCTACGCCGCCCTGCGCGCCGGGGCGGGAGGCTTCCTCCTGCAGGACGCGACGCCGGAGGAACTGGCCGCCGCCGTGCGGGTGGTGGCCGCCGGCGACGCCGTCATCACCCCGGGCCTGACCCGGGCGCTCATCGACACGGTCCGGCAGCAGCCCGTCCGCCGGCTCACCCGGGAGACGGAGCTGCACGCGCTGACCGAGCGCGAGCGCGACATCCTCACCGCGGTGGCCTCCGGCTGGTCCAACGCCGAGATCGGCGAGCGTCTGTGCATCGCGCCGACCACCGTCAAGTCGCACGTCAGCCACATCCTCGCCAAGATCGGCGCCCGGGCCCGGGTGCAGGCGGTCGTCTTCGCCTACGAGTCCGGCCTGGTGCACCCGGCGGCCTGAGCAACCCCGACGAACGACCTCGCCGCGACAGCCGGCGCAGGTGGCTGTGGCGGCGAGGAGCCGGTCAGGACTTGACGGGCTTGCCGCGGCCCCAGCCCCAGGCCAGGCGGTCGGCGCCGGACTGGTTGGTGGTCTCCAGCCAGGGCCGGTCGGTGGTGCCGGTCAGCTTCTGCATCGAGTAGATGTCGTCGGTGCGCAGACCGGGCCAGTACACCGATCCCATGCCGAGCTTGCGGAAGGTGTCGGTGTCGGCCTGGATGAAGTTGATCGGGTTGCTCGACGGCGTGGGCACGTTGTAGTTCAGGCCCGTGGTCATCTCGGCGCCGAACTCGTCCGCGACGGTGCGGTTCGCGCAGTCGCCGAGGCGTTCCTTGAGGTCGGCCACCCACTGGTCGTATGTGGCGTAGCTCTTCCAGAAGCCGTAGTGGTGCAGGGAGAGGTAGGTGCCCTTCAGCCGCGGGTCGGCGCAGACCGTGGTGACGTGGTCGTTGTAGCCGGCGCCGCTGACGAAGACCCGGTCGCGCGGCACGGACGGGTAGGTCGCCAGCCACTTCGCCGCGATGTCGGCCCACTGGGCGTCGGTGTAGCCGTGCGGCTCGTTCATCGGCTCGAAGTAGACGCGCGGGTCGTGCTGGTAGGCCTTGACCACCGTGTTCCACATGGGCCAGTAGGTGGCCTCGTCGTCGATGAAGCCGTCCTTCTGGGCGCCCGTGCCCTCCCAGTAGGAGACGATGACCTTGAAGCCGCGGTCCGAGGCCGCGTCGATGACCGCGCGGTACGACTTCCAGTAGGCGCCGTTGACGGTGTACGGGTTGATGGGCAGCCGGACGGTGTTGGCGCCGAGGTTGGCCCGGAAGGCCGCGATGATCCGGGTCGCCTTGGCGTACGTCTTGGCATAGGTGTCGGACGTGGACAGGCCGGACAGCTGGAGGTAGTCGTCGGCGTAGTTGTCGCGCGGGTCCGCCCAGTTGACGCCCCGGAACTGACTCGTACCGGTCGGCGCCGCGGCGGAGGCGGGGCTGCCGGCCAGCATCGCGCCGCTGACCGCGGCGATCGCGACGGCCGCGCCGGTGGCGCGCAGCCGGAAGGCGAGGCGGTTTCCGGTGGGGGTCTTGCGCATCGACTTGCCCTTTCGAGAGGTGGCTCGGCGCTCCGCATGTTTACGTAAACATCTGGTTCCTGGGGCGGATGTTTACGTAAACTCGGCGGCGCCGGAATCGTGACACCCGCCTCAGCGGCCGTCAAGGTTTCCCACGCGTAACATCCGGTGCACCGCGCATCGGGTCAGGGGATCGGGTCGAGGGAGGCACACCATGGTGGAACGGGGCGGCTCCGGCGTGCCCGGCGGGCGCCGCAAACAGCGTGTCTCGATGGCCGACGTCGCCAAACTGGCGGGCGTCTCCTCGCAGACGGTCTCCCGGGTCTCCAACGGCCATGCCGGGGTGATCAGTTCGACCCGCGAGCAGGTCCTGGCCGCGATGCGGGAGCTCGGTTACCGGCCCAACAGCGCGGCCCGCGCCCTGCGGTACGGCCGGTTCAACACCATCGGCGTGATCCTGTTCAGCCTGTCCTCGACGGGCAACAGCCGCACGGTGGAGGCGATCGCCACGCAGGCCGCGGCCGAGGGGTACGCGATCACCCTGATCCCCATCGACGTGCCGACCCAGGACAACGTGCTGGGCGCCTTCACGCGGATGGGCGAGCTGGCCGTCGACGCCGTCATCGTCATCATGGAGATCCATCTGCTGGACACCGGCACGGTCCAACTCCCGCCCGGGGTCCATGTGGTGGTCGTGGACTCCGACGCCGGCGACCGCTACAGCGTCGTCGACACCGACCAGGCCGACGGCGCCCGCAGGGCCGTACGGCATCTGCTGGACCTCGGCCATCGCACCGTGTGGCATGTCACCGGGCCCGAGACGTCCTTCGCCGGGCAGCGTCGAACACAGGCCTGGCGGGCGGTACTTGAAGAGGCCGGGTGCCCCGTCCCGCCGCCGCTGCACGGCGACTGGTCGTCGGAGTCGGGCTACGCCGCCGGACAGGAGCTCGCCCGGCTCCCGGACTGCACGGCCGTGTTCGCCTCCAACGACCAGATGGCCCTGGGCCTGCTGCGCGCCTTCCACGAACTCGGTGTCCGTGTCCCCGAGGACGTCAGCGTCGTGGGCTTCGACGACATCCCGGACGCCGCGTTCTTCGTCCCGCCCCTGACCACGGTCCACCAGGACTTCGCGGAGGTGGGCAGGCGGTGTGTGAAGGGCGCGCTGGACCAGATCCGTGCCCGGGGCGGCGCCCGGCCGGGCACGGACCTGGTCCCCACGAGCCTGGTGGTCAGACGCAGCACGGCACCGCCCCGCGGCTGACGCACTCCCTTGGCTACGGCCGCTTGCGGCCCACTCCCGCGTACACCCAGTACTCCGACGGCTTGTCCGGGAGTACCTCGTCGGGGTCCGGTCGCCACAGGGGGACGTGGACCAGGCCCGGTTCCACCAGGTCGAAGCCGGTGAACAGGCCGAGGATCTCGTCGTGGGAGCGGGCGGTGACCGGTGAGGTGGCCCGGGAGCGGTACAGCTGCCCCACCGCGGCGGCCGTGTCCGGACGGTCCTGGTTGGTCGCGTGGGACAGCGCCAGCCAGCTGCCCTCGGGCAGCGCGTCCCGGAAGGCGGCGGTGATCCCGGCCGGGTCCTCCTCGGCCTTGACGAAGTGCAGGATCGTGACCATGAGGACGGCGACGGGCTGCTCGAAGTCGATCAGCTTGCGCACCTGCGGGGAGGCGAGGATGTCGGCCGGCCGGCGGATGTCGGCGTCGACGATCTCCGCGTCGGGGTCGTCGGCCAGCAGGGAGGCGCTGTGGGCGACCGCCGCGGAGTCGTTGTCCACGTAGACCACGCGGGCGCCGGGGCTCGCCGCCTGGGCGACCTCGTGGACGTTCCCCTGGGTGGGGATGCCGGAACCGAGGTCGATGAACTGCCGTACCCCGGAGTCGACCAGGAAGCGCACGGCGCGGCCGAGGAAGGCCCGGTTGGCGCGGGCCAGTGTGCGCACCTGGGGGTCGATGGCGGAGAAGGCGGCCACCGCGTCGCGGTCGATGGCGAAGTTGTGCCGGCCGCCCAGCATGGCGTCGTACATCCGGGCGACACTGGCCTTGTCGGGATCGGTTCCGGGCTCTTGGTCTGTGCTGTGGGACACCACAACATCCTTCCCCGTAATGGATCTTGACGCCCCATCATATAGTTGCCTGCGACGCACGGCGCCTCGTTGACCTGCCGCGCGGCCGGAGCCCCCCCCACCCGGAAAGGCACGACCCTGCGGAACGAACCGCGCAGCCGCACCGATGACATACCCGCCGCCCGGCCCCCGCTCCGCCGGTCGGTCTTCTCGCCCGCCGCCGACGCGCTCGGCACGGAGCTCGATCTCCGGCTGACCGCCAGCCAGTTGACGCACGCGCTGACGCCCGGCTTCTGCGACGCGTCCTCGGTGTATCTGCTGGAACGCTGGCGCCGTGGGGAGAGCGCGTCCCTCACCGCTGACCCGCCCCGGATCGAGGCACGCCGGCTGGCGCTGCGGGTGGGAGGGGACGCGCACGAGGACTGGGAGGCCGTGCTGCCGGTCGACGAGGTGATCGTCTTCCCGCGCGGGACGCCGCACGCCCGCGCCCTGGTCTCCGGGCAGACGCAACTGCTCGACGCCATCGACGCGCAGACCGCGGCCCGGCTGATCGCCTCCGGCGACGGCGAGGCGCGGATCCGGGATCTGCTGTCGGTCGCGTCCTTCCTGGTGGTCCCACTGCCGCTGCGGGACGTCACACTGGGGTTCCTGGTCTGCACCCGCGGTCCGCGGCGTGAGGCGTTCCGGCCGGCGGAGGTGACGGCCCTGGAGGCGCTGGCCGCCCGGGCGTCGGTCGCGCTGGACAACGCGCGCCGCTACGAGCACGAGCGGCGCACCACGCTGGCGATCCGCAACAGCCTGCCGCCCGGCCCGCTGCGGGAGTTCGAGGGCTGCCGGGTCGCCCACGGCTCGCTGTCCGCCGGGCCGGACACGCTGATCGGCGGTGACTGGTACGACGTCCTCGAACGGCCGGACGGCCGGGTCAGCCTGATCGTCGGGGACGCCATGGGGCACGGCCCGGAGTCGGCCGTGGCGATGCTCCAACTGCGCACCGCGGTCCGGACGTTGACGGCGCTGGACCTGCCGGCGGACGAGCTCGTACGACAGCTCGACGCGCTCGCCTGCGCGACTCCGGGCGCCTCGTTCGCGACCTGCATCTACGCCGAGTGGGACGCCCGCCGGGGCCTGTGCACCCTGGTGGGCGCCGGTCACCCTCCGCCGCTGCTGCGCGGGCCCGACGGGCGCACCGTCCTGGTCCCCCTGGTCGGCGCGGGCCTGCCCCTCGGGCTCGGCACCGGGCACTACGAGGCGACCGTGCTGAAGGTGCCGGAGCCGGCGCTGCTGGTGCTCTACAGCGACGGACTGGTGGAGTCCCGCGACAGCGACATCGACCACCAGATAGTCCGCCTCGCGGACACGCTGGATTCGGCCACCGGGGCCCGGGCGGACACCGGCGGTACGGACGACGAGCTGCCCGCGCTGTGCCGGCACCTCCTGCACTCCCCTTCCGACCCGACGGGCGCGGACGACCGCACCCTGCTGCTCGCCGAGTTGACCCCCGTCCCGGACTGACCCCCCGGTCCGACGACGTCCCGCCCCCCCGCCCGAGGACGCCCGGACTCCCGGTGCCGGCGCCCTCAGACCCGCAGGGTCGCCCACACGGCGTTGCCGCCGGTGAGCCGTGAGCGGTCGACGCCCCAGGTGTCGGACAGCTCCTCGACGAGGAGCAGCCCGCGGCCGCCCTCGTCGTCGGGGCCCGGCTCGCGCCGTGGCAGGCCGCGGCCCGAGTAGTCGTGGTCGTGCACCTCCAGACGCAGACAGCCGTCGGAGACCATCCCGATGCCGCACAGGATCCGCGCGCTGAGCGTGTGCCGGATGGCGTTGGTGACGAGTTCGGACACCAGCAGTACGGCGTCCGCGCACAGCTCGCCCGGCAGCAGCCAGCCGGTCATCCGGGTGGTCAGGGAGCGGCGGGCGACTCTGACGCTGGAGCGGTGCGAGGGCAGCTCGATCCAGTGCGCGCGCTCGGGGTCGGCTACGTCTAACAGCTGGGGGGAGGACGTCGCGTGGGGGGACACGGTGGTGGCCTTCCTGGGGCGGGCGCGTTCGGGCGAGCCGAGACGAGCAACAGGCCGACGGGGACGGGGGATTCCGTGTGATCGTCGAAACGAATCACACAAGTCACTATGCTCGCATCCAAGTTCAACGTGCAACCGGCTGCCTGATAATTTCAACAAGCCGGTATCCGTCTGGTCGCTTCAACAAGTCGCTGCCAGACTCGCACCGGTGACTGTCCATCAGGAGGTAGGGCGTGAGCGAAGGCCGTTCGAGCGCGGCGGGCACCACCAGTGCGCCCACCGTTCTGCGCATGATCCTTGGCCGGCGGCTGCAGGAACGGCGTCAGGACGCGGGGGTGTCGCTGGACGACGCGGCGCGGGCCCTGCGGGTCACGTCCCTGACCATCCGCCGTCTGGAGAAGGCGGAGGTCGCCCTCAAACCGCTCTACGTCGAGAAGCTGCTGGAGACCTACGGGGCCGACCGGCAGGAGATCGACGAGTTCGTGGAGTACGCCGAGCGGGCCAACGAGCCCGGCTGGTGGCACACGTACCGCGACGTCCTGCCCACCTGGTTCAGCGCCTACGTGAGCCTGGAGACCGGCGCGAAGACGCTGCGCACCTACGAGCCGCACTATGTGACGGGCCTGCTGCAGACCCGCCGGTACGCGCGCGAGGTGCTGAGCGGCGGCTTCCCCAACGAGGGGGACGAGGAGCTCGACCGGCGCGTGGATCTGAGGCTGCGCCGCCAGAGCCTGCTGGAGAGACCCGACGCGCCCACGCTGTGGGTCGTGATGGAGGAGGCCGTGCTGCACCGGGTGGTCGGCGGCCCCGAGGTGATGCGGGAGCAGATCGACCGGCTCCTGGAGGTCTCGGAGCTGGAGCACGTCAGTGTCGACGTCGTTCCGTTCACCGCGGGCGCCCATGTCGGCGCGTGCGCTCCCTTCACGTACTTCCGTTTCGCGGAGCGCGAGCTTCCGGACGTCGTCTACACCGAGGTCCTCTCCGGTGCCATGTACCTGGACCAGCGCTCCGACGTCGTCGCCCATCTCGAGGCGCACAGCCGCATGTCCCTGCTGACGTCCGACGCGCACAGCAGGGCACTCCTGAACCGCATGCGCAAGGAGTACTCATGACCACGATCGACGATCGTGCCTGCGACGTCTACAACGGCATGCCCGCCGCCGAACTCGGCGAGCACGGCTGGGAGTCTCCCTGGAGCGGTCCCAACGGGGGCCAGTGCGTGGAGACCAAGCAGCTCGCCGACGGCCGCGTGGCGCTGCGGCAGTCGACCGATCCGGCCGGTCCCGCGCTGATCTACACCCCGGAGGAGATGGCCGCGTTCGTCGCGGGCGTCAAACGGGGCCTCGCCGACCATCTGACCACTGGCTGACTCCCCCTCGCACCCCCCTCTGAAAGGTTCAGGATGACCAACTCGCCCGCCGCGCGGGACATCGACACCAGCCGGCCCCACTCCGCCCGCATGTACGACTACTACCTGGGCGGCAAGGACCACTTCGACATCGACAAGCAGGCGGCCGAGACCGTCGCGGCGGCCTACCCCGGCATCTTCGTCTGCGCCCGCGAGAACCGTGCCTTCATGCACCGCGCCACGCGCGTGCTGGCGCGGGAGCACGGCATCCGCCAGTGGCTGGACATCGGCACCGGTGTCCCCACCGAGCCGAACCTGCACCAGGTCGCCCAGTCCGTGGTCCCCGACGCCCGGGTGGTGTACGCCGACAACGACCCGCTGGTGCTGAAGTACGCCGAGCGTCTGATGCGCAGCACGGCAGAGGGCCGCACCACGTACATCGAGGCCGACGTCAACGACCCGGACGCGCTGCTCGACGCCCCGGAACTGACCGAGATACTGGATCCGGGGCAGCCGGTGGCGCTGTCCCTCAACGCGCTGATGCACTTCGTGCCGGACGCCCAGGACCCGTACGGCATCGTGAACCGTCTGCTGGCGGCGCTTCCCTCGGGCAGCGCGCTGGCCCTGAGCCACTGCACGCCCGACTTCGACCCGGAGACCTGGCAGAAGGTCACCGACATCTACAACGGCGCCGGCACGCCGGTGCAGTTCCGCTCGAAGGACGAGGTCACGCGGTTCTTCGACGGGCTCGAACTGCTCGACCCCGGTGTCACCGTGGGCCACCGCTGGCGCCCGGACGACGAGCCGACGGCCACGGACGCCGAGGTCAGCCTGTGGACCGGGGTGGCCATCAAGCCGTAGACCCCGCACCGCCGCCGCAGCCGAGGCCCTCCTGTCGGTCCTGAACAAGGCCGATGGGAGGGCTTCGCTGTGCCTGCCCGGACTTCATCGGATCTCTCTTCAGCATGCTGGCATGCTCCCGCCAGGAGCCACTCCGCAATGACCTCGAGAAGAACCGTCCTCGGCTCGGGCCGCTGGTGATACGGCACGGTCTGGGCGACGGGCGGCTGACCGCCGTACTGGACGACGGACGGGCCGCCCGGGTCAGTGCCATGTCACATGGCACTGTCTCCGTCGGCCTGTCCAAGGGCCGTGAGGTCCTCCTTCACACCGGCCCCCGCCCCGACCTCACCATCGCCCCGGTGGCCGTCACCGAGCCGGGGGCCGCGTGGGGGCTGCCGTAGCCCCGTCCGTCCTGCCGGCGAGCCGTACGTCCACCGCGGTGAGCGCCAGCGCGAGTGGGCCCGGTGCCAGGAAGGCGAGCGGTACCAGCATCCAGGCGCACAGGGCGGCGGTCGCCACGGCGAGGAGCGCCAGGGCGCTGCCGCCCGGGTCGCGCACGGCGTCCCGGGCGGCCCCGCGCACGGCGGCCGGCCAGTCGGTGAGCGACTCGGGGCGCCCGCAGGCCCGCACCGCGACCACCACGGCCGTCGCCCCGATGGCAGCGGCCACGGTCGCGAAGAGCGCGGCTCCCGGCAGTCCGGCCCCGGCCAGCGCGAGGTCGGCGGCGAAGAGCAGCGCACCGGTGAGGGCCATCGCGCCGGCCGCCAGATCGCCGGTACGCAGCCGGCGCCGCAGCAGCGCGAAGTACCGCCCCGCCGTGGCCGGTCGGTCCTCCCCCGCGCCGCGCAGCACCGCGCACGCCGTCGACAGCGCGGCCGGTGCGGTCAGCAGGGGCAGACAGGCGGCCGTGGTGGCGAGGCCGACACTGAGGACGTCGGCGAACAGGGTCATGCGCGGGCCGAAGACCTCGCCCGCCTCCCGGGTCCGCATCCCGCTCATCCCTTCAGTCCGGAGCTGGCCATGCCCTCCACCAGGAACCGCTGGAAGGCGAGGAAGAACAGCACGATCGGCAGCAGCGCGATCACCGACATGGCGAACATCGGGCCGAACGCCGACTGGCTGGAGGCGTCCACGAAGGAGCGCAGGGCGAGGGTGAGGGTGAACTTGTCCGGGTCGAAGAGGTAGATGAGCTGGGTGAAGAAGTCGTTCCACGTCCAGATGAACGTGAAGATGGCGGTGGTGATCAGCGCGGGGCGGGTGAGCGGCAGGATGACCTTGTAGAAGCTGCGGAAGGGGCCGCAGCCGTCGATGCGGGCCGCCTCCTCCAGTTCGCGGGGCAGGCCGCGCATGAACTGCACGATGAGGAAGACGAAGAACGCCTCCGTGGCGAGGAACTTGGGCAGGATCAGCGGCCAGTAGGTGTTCACCAGGCCGAGCTTGTTGAAGATGATGTACTGCGGGATCAGGACCGCGTGGTGCGGCAGCATGATCGTCGCGATCATGAAGGCGAACAGCGGCCCGCGCATCGTGAACCGCAGACGGGCGAAGGCGTAGGCGGCGAGCGAGCAGCTGATGACGTTGCCGACGACCGCGCCGCCCGCGATCAGCAGGGAGTTGCCGAGCAGCCGCCAGATGGAGACGTCGTTGACGCCCTCGAACGCGGTCTTGTAGTTGGACCACTCCAGGTGGCCGGGCAGCAGGTTCAGACTCGCGATGACCTCGTTCGCCGGCTTGAGGGAGGTGGCCAGCAACCAGGCCAGCGGGTAGAGCATGACCAGCAGCGCGGCCAGACAGCCGAGGTGCACGGCGAGCCGTCCCCAGCGAACGGGCCTGCGGGCGGCGGCGGTTGTCATGGTGGTCATCGGTCCCCCTCGGAGGCGTAGAAGACCCAGGAGCGCGAGGTGCGGAACAGCACCGCCGTGACGGCGCCGATCACCACCAGCAGCACCCAGGCCATGGCGGAGGCGTAGCCCATGTGGGAGGCGACGAAGCCGCGGTCGTAGAGGTAGAGGGTGTAGACGAGGGTCGAGTCGGCGGGGCCGCCCTTGCCCGCGCTGACCGCGAAGGCGGGCGTGAACACCTGGAAGGCCTGGATGGTCTGCAGGACCAGGTTGAAGAAGAGCACCGGGGACAGCATCGGCACGGTGACGGACACGAACTGCCGCCATTTTCCGGCCCCGTCGACGGCTGCGGCCTCGTACAGCTCGCCCGGTATCTGCTGCAGACCGGCGAGGAAGATGACCATGGGCGCCCCGAACTGCCACACCGTCAGCAGGGCCACGGCCAGCAGCGACCAGCCTGGCTTGTTGATCCAGCCGCCGTTGCCGAGGAGATGGTCGACCGTGCCGCCGTCGTTGAACAGGGCCCGCCACACCAGGGCGACCGACATCGAGGCGCCGAGCAGCGAGGGGGCGTAGAAGGCGGAGCGGTAGAAGCCCTTGCCGC
Organism: Streptomyces gilvus; assembly: GCF_022513565.1. Lineage (GTDB taxonomy): Bacteria > Actinomycetota > Actinomycetes > Streptomycetales > Streptomycetaceae > Streptomyces > Streptomyces gilvus. The sequence goes on from NZ_JAKWBE010000018.1 coordinate 66,679, forward strand.
GCCTCATGTTCTTCAGCGCGAGCGCGACGACCAGCGCCAGGGCGAGTTGCAGGGGGACGGCGATCACGACGTACGTCAGGGTCGTCAGGACCGAGCGCCAGTACCGCGGGTCCTCGGTGAACATCTGGACGTAGTTGCGCAGGCCCACCCAGTGCGGCGGGTTGAACAGGTCGTAGTCGGTGAACGACAGGTACAGCGAGACGGCCATCGGCAGCAGGGTGAGGACGATGGCGCCGAGCACCCACGGGGAGAGGAACACCCAGGCGGCGCCCTGCCGTTCGCGCCGGGGGCGGCGCTTCGGCGCGGGGGCGGGCCGGGCCATTCCCGGGGCCGGTGCGGGGATGTCGGTGGTGGTCATGACCTCAGCTCCGCCTTCGCCTCGGTGACGTAGTTCCGGGCCGCCTCACGGGGCGACATGCGCTGGTAGGACACCTGGTCGTAGTCACGCTGGAAGGTGGTCTGCAGGGCGTTGTCGCCCGAGGGCGGCGCCTGCGGCGGATCCTTGAGCGAGCCCTCCAGGGAGGTCTGGAAGTCGGAGACGGTCTTGTCGAAGTCCTTGAGCTGCGAGGCGGTCCCGGTACGGATCTTCTCGTTGACCGGAATGCCGCGGGTGGCGCCGAGGATCTTCGCCGCCCCGCTGTCGTTGAGCAGGAAGTCGACGAGGGCGGCGGCCTCCTCGGGGTGTCCGGTGTGGGCGCCGATGCCGAGGAACATCGACGGCTTGAAGTACTGGCCCGGTGTGCCGTCCTCACCGGACGGCATCGGCGCGAGGGCGACCCCGGTGGGCACGAGGGCGAGGTAACCGCTGGACGGGGCGTCCCAGTTGAAGTCCGCGGTGGCCTTGCCGCGGCCCAGGGGGGTGTTCTCCACGGAGCCGTCGAGCTGGGTGGTCTGCTCGGCGGGGGAAACAGCCCCCTCGCGGCGCAGCCGGTCGGTGAACGTCCACCACTCCGTCAGATCATCCGCCGTGAAGCCGAGTTGTCGGTCCTTGGTGTAGAGCGCCTTGCCCCGGCCGCGCAGCCACACCTCGAAGGCGTCCTCGCTCTGCCCGGGGTCGGTGGCGCCGGGCCTGCCCGTCCTCCTGGCCAACTCACGCATGTCATCGGCCCATTGGCTCCAGGTCCAGCCCTTGGCCGGGTGTGGCACCCCGGCTGCCTTCCATGCCTTGACGTCGTAGACGACGGTCTCGGTGCCGCGGCCCTGCGGGACGGCGTACTGCCGGCCGTTCACCCGGCCGGTGGCGAGCAGACCCGCGTCGATCTCGTCGGTGCGCAGGGTGTCCTTGACCTTGCCCAGGTCGAGCAGGACGTGTCCTGAGGCGTACTGGTCGATCTGCCGGTAGTCCAACTGCATCACGTCGGGGGCGTCGCCGCCGGTGGCCTGGATGGCGAGCTTCTGCTTGTAGGCGTCGTAGCCCGAGAACGACGTCTGCACCCGCACGTTCGGATGCTGTTTCTCGAACAGGGCGACGGCCTGCTCGGTGCGTGCCGCGCGGTCGGGGTTGCCCCACCAGGTGTAGCGCAGCACGACCTTGCCGCCGCCGGTCGACTCTCCGGATCCCCCGCAGCCGGCCATTACCGCGCACAACGCGAGCGCGGCGGCCGACGCGCGGAACCCCTTCGTCCGGTGTCCGGGCATGCCGAGGTCACCTCTCCTCTCCTCGGACGGGTCGGTTCGTGGGTCCTTCGAGACCGCGCCGGTCAGCGCGTGAGCCCGGGCGACGCGTGGATCGCCGGCTTCTGGTCCAGGTTCTCGGGCGCGTGCGCGCGGACGAGGGTGGAGTGCGCGTACGGCTCGGGCGGCTCGAAGGGGTCGGGGTCGGGGCGGTGGACGTACCGGAGGATCCCGGTGCCGTCCGCCGCCGCGACCACGAGATGCTCGCCGTACGCGGGACTGACTCGGATGCCCATGCGCGCTCCAGTGGGGTGGTCTCCGTGCATGCCTCCGCAGCAGCACAGAAAGCGCTTGTGTTCTGGGCGACCCTAGGCGCGCGGCGAATGTCAGGACAACCCCTGTGCAGTGATCGACCGATCGGCGCAGGACGGTGCCGGACCTCGGAGTGGAGGTGGGTGTGGCCGGAGTCGGCCGGCCGGTGGGCGGTGATGAGGAGGCCCCCACGGTCGGTCGGGGGACCTCCCTGTCACGTCAACTGGTGGTGCAGGCGCTGCCGTTGAGGGTGAACGCCGTCGGGGCCGTGTTCGTGGTGCCCTTGTTCGCGATGAAACCGACGGTGACCGAACCGCCGGCGGGGATGGTGGTGGTGTAGGAGGCGGGCGTGACGGTCACGGCTCCGCCGGTCTGCTTGGGGGTGCCGCCCCACATGTTGGTGACGGTCTGGCCGTCCGCGAAGGTGAAGCCCAGGGTCCATCCGCTGATGGCGGTGGTGCCGCGGTTGCCGAGGGTCAACTCACCCTGGAAGCCCCCGGGCCACTCCCCCACGACCTTGTAGCCGACCGAGCAGGACAGGCTCGGGGCCTTGGCCGTGGTGACGTTCACCGTGGCCGAGCGGGCGGAGCGGTTTCCGGCGGAGTCACGGGCGTAGACGGCGAAGGTGTAGGCGGTGTCGGCGCTCAGGCCGGTGACGGTCGCGTTGTTGGTGGTGGACGCGGCGGCCGTCGTCTCGGTGCCGCCGCTGACGCGTACGACGTCGTATCCGGCGACTGAGACGTTGTCCGTGGACGGGGTCCAGGTCAGCGCGACCGAAGTGGCCGTCACCGAGGAGGCGGTGGGGGTGCCGGGGGTGGTCGGGGCCTGGGTGTCGCCCGGGCTGCCACCGCCGAAGACCGTGGCCTCCTTCGCGGTCTGCGCGATGCCGTTGACGCCGTTGAAGACACGTCGGCCCCACGAACTGAGCTGGGTGGCGTCGAAGTTGAGGGCCAGGTCGAGGATCGGGTCCGTGTTGCCGCTCCAGGACCAGGCCACATAGCCGAGCTTCAACTGCTGGGCGGCGGACATCATGGTGTCCTCGTCGGGATCGCCGTACTGGTCGGCGGGACCGCCGAACTCGCCGATGAGAATGGGGAGTTTGGCGGCGACGAAGGCGTTCAGGTAGTCGGTGATCTCCTGCGCGGTGTCGAAGACGCTGTACATGTGGATGGAGAAGATCAGGTTGCCGGTGGGGTCGGCGGCGTAGACGGACTGCGCGTTGGCGCGCATCACGCCCTGCCAGTCCTGACCCCAGTTGGGCGCGTCCACCATGAGCGTGTGCTGGAGTCCGGCGGCGCGCAGCTTCTTGACGGCGGCGATCGTCGGGGCGGTCCAGCCGTCGGGGTTGGTGTTGCCCCAGGGCTCGTTGCCGATGTTGATGACGACGTAGTTCTCCTGGCCGGCCAGGACGTCCTTGAGGCCGATCCAGTAGTCGGCGGCCTCGTCGAGCGTGCCGGCCGCGCTGTCCTCGCCGTAGCCGGTGGTGTCGTGCACCTCCAGGACGCAGATCAGCCGGTTGGCCTTGCACTGGGCGATGACGTCGGCGACGTCGGAGGCGCTGTTGGCGGCCCAGCGGTGGCCGTCGGCGAGCACGACCCGTACCGCGTTGGCGCCCAGGGCCTTGATGTCGGCGAGCGACTGCTTGGTCCGGCCCGGATACCAGGTGTGGGCGGCGTTGACGCCGCGCATGACGAAGTCGTTGCCGTTGCCCTCGAGCAGCCGGCCGTCGCTGATGTGCAGGCCGACGGACTGGGTGCTGGACGACTGCGCGCGGATGCCCGGTGACTGGGCATGGGCGACGGCCGGGAACAGGCCGCCTGCGAGGGCGAGGCCCAGGAGGGCGGCCAGGGTGGCCAGCAGGCCGGCTAAGGGATGCTGTGATCTCGACGTAGTTCTCACTGCGGCTCCAAGGAGTGAGCGCCAGGAAACGGCGGGGGAAGTGGCTTCATGGGAGCGCTCCCATGAAGCCACTTAGCCGAGTACACGTCAAGGCGCTGTGCACCCTCAGCCGTGAGTGACGGCCACTCCGCGCGCGCCGAGTTCGGCCACCACGGAGTCGTACACCCCCTGCCTGCGATGGACTCCGCCGGGCATCCGGAGCAGCTTGAGGGCGGGCAGGTCGAGCAGGGCGTCGAAGTTCTCGGGTGCGGAGGCCGTCTCGAAGCGGAGTTCGGTGAGGGCGGGCAGGGTGCTCAGGGCGCTCAAGTCGGCCAGGTCGTTGAGGGAGTTGAGATGCAGGGAGCGAAGGCTGCCGTGGCCGGTGAGCACGGACAGGTCCTTCCACTCCATGAAGGACAGCGTCAGCGTGACGAGCGACCCGACGGGGAAGTCGCGTACGCGCTCACATCGGTTGATCTTCAGCTCACGAAGCTCCGGGCACTCCTCCAGGATCCGCAGCGACGTCAGGTCGCTCAGTCCGTAGAGTCCCACCTCGGTCAGCGGTGTCCCGGCCATGGCGTCGACGTTCTCCAACAGGCCGCCGATCACCGTGAGTTTGCGCAGGGAGGGCAGATTGCGCAGGTTCCCCAGATCACTGAGGACGTCGTTGCAGGACAGCACCAGCTCGGTCAGGGCGGGCAGGCCGGGGAGGCTCCCCGGAGTGCGGAAGGTGGAGCACACGCCGACCGCGAGCTTCGTCAACTCGGGGTGTTCTCCCAGGGTTCCGAGGTCGAGCAGACCGGGGCAGCTCCACAGGTCGAGCTGCTGCAGGGCCGGCACGGCGGCGAGCGGGGTGAGGTCGGTGAGCTGCGGGGCGTGGTGCACCTTCAGCGCGCGCAGCGAGGGCATGGCGGCGAGGTCGGAGTAGTCCTCCAGCGCGTGACAGCGGGAGATGTTGAGCGTGTGGAGGGAACGGACGGGGCCGATGCCTCGCAGGGAGGCGAGCCGCTCGCACTCCACGATGTGCAGTTCGGTCAGGGCGCTCAGGGGTGCCATGCCGGCCAGGTCCACGAGTCGCTGGCACATCTGGATGTCGAGCCGGGTCAGGTGGGGATGGGCCCCGAGTCCTTCGAGGGTGGCCAGGCGGGGGCAGCTGTCGAGCACGAGCTCGGTCAGCGCCGTCACGGCGTCGATGCCCTGGAGGGTGCGCAGTTGGCCGCAACTGCGCAGGTCGACGCGGGCCAGCGCGGGGACGTCGTGGAGGCCGGCCAGGTCGCGGATGCCGGTCCAGCCGAGGTCGAGGTCCTTCAGCCGCCTGAGCCCGGAGAGCTGGTGGGCGTCCCTGAAGGCGCGCAGGCCCCTCAGCGTCAGCGTCTCCAGGGCGGGGAAGGCGGGCCCGAAGCCGTCCGTGGACTTCACCCTCGTCATGCTGAGGTCCAGCTCGCGCAGCCGGCCGAGGCTCAGCAGCGGCCGGACGTCCTCGACGAGTCGGCAGCGGTGGAGGTTGAGACGGACCAGTCGGGTGAGCCCGGCCAGCGGCCGGAGGTCGTCGATGCCCGCGCAGCCGTTCAGGTCCAGGTCGCGCAGGTCGCGCAGCTCCCCGACCTCGGTGAGGTCCGTGATCTCCTTGCAGCGGAAGACATGGAGGGCGCGGAGCATGGTCAGGTGCCGTAAGCCCGCGAGCGAGCTGCGCCCCTTCAGCCGCAGCTCGGTGCGGCCCTCGCTGCGGAAGGCGGGGGCGAGCAGGGCGGCGCTGAAGGCGTCCGGGTCCGCGGCGCGGGGCCACATCCGCACCAGTGTGTCGGAGGGCAGGTCGGCCAAGGGGGCGTATCTGACCGCCAGTTCGAGAGCCTGCCCGTCGTCGGCGACGCCGACGAGTTCCTGTATCGCCTTGCGGGCCTGCGCCCGGGTCGCCGTCCCTACGGCCGCTTCCAGTTCGCCGAGTCGACCGGTGGGGTTGTTGATACCTGGGTTCATGGGAGGGAACGGTAGCCGTCCCCTCCGACAACCGCGGTCCGCGGTCGGGGGCTCGGGCTCGCCGCCGCTACTGGTCCTGGGACCCGCAGGTGCTTGGACGCCTGCGGCTGGGGCATGGCCAGGTCCCGCGCCAGGTCCGTCACCGCTCGTCGTCCTGCACCAGCCCCGCGACATGGGCGATCACCGTGTCGAGGATGTCCGCCCAGGCCGACTCGTCGCCGAGGACCAGGTAGTTGAGGGTCAGGCCGTCGGTCATGGCGGCGATGTAGCGGGCCAGGGCGGTGGCGGGGACGCGGAGCCGGAGGTCTCTGCCCTGGCTCAGGCGCTCGATCAGGTCGCTGCAGGCGATGCCGTTAGGGTCCGGGACGCCTGACCTGATGGCCGGTGACGCATGGCCTGCTGGCCAGTGACGCTTGACCTGTGGGTCACACACGGCCGGGCTCCCCCGCTCGCCGATGGACGCGGCGCGTGAGGGAGCCCGGTGCGGGTGTGGTCAGGGGCAGGTGGGCACGCCGTCCAGCCAGGCCGGGCCCTTGATGTAGATGTTCGTCATCCATGCCTTGTAGTCGGGCAGGTAGGCCCAGGCGTCGTTGGTGTAGCCGTCGGAGGTGACGACCTCCGCGTGCTTCTGGCACTCGACGCGGATGGTGGTGGAGTCGGGGAAGGCGTAGACCCGGCCCGCGCTGACGGAGGGCGCCGTCTTCGTCCAGACGCCGGTGCCCCAGGTCTGGAAGACATGCCCGGTGACCGCGCCGATGTTGACGCGGACGGCCCCGAAGTAGTCGCCGCCCAGGCGGACGTCACTGACCATCAGATGCGTGCCGGACTGCTTCGCCTCGACCATCTTGCCCGCGCCGAGGTAGATCGCGATGTGGTGCAGGTCCGCCGACGTCCCGTAGGCCAGCAGATCGCCGGGGAGCAGCGGTGCGATGCCCTGGGCGGCGGTGAAGCGGGCGGCGGCGCGGACCGTGTAGTACTGCCGGCTGGCGTCGCCGTTGAGGATGTCGGAGCCGGCCGCCTGCGCGTAGGCGTACCGGACCAGGCCCGAGCAGTCGAAGCCGAGCCGCTCGGGGTCGTGCCGGCTGGCCGGGTCGGTGGGGTCGACCTGGCCGTAGGTGGCGCCGGGCTGGGCGCCGTGGCCGCCGCCCCAGGTGTACCAGGTGCCCGCGTCGACCTGGGCGCAGGCGGCGGCGATCGCGCGTTCGGCGGCCGCGGAGCCGCCGGACGCGAGGACCCCGCAGCCGCTCGCCGCCGGGGCGGCCGGCGTGGCGGCGACGGCCGCGGGCGCCCAGAGGAGAAGGGCCGTCAGCCCGATGAGTGTGGTGATGATTCCGGTCCGCCGGAGCATGCCGGGACCCCCGTTTTCTGTGATGCGTGGATGGTCGTGCCTCAGCCTGCCGACCGGGCCCCGGCCGGTCGAGCACCCGGCGTCACCCCGCTGCGAAGGGCAACGGGAAACCCTTGGGAAACCCCCTTTCAGCAGCGGAGTTCGGCCGTGCCCTCAAGCTCGCGCGCACGCGGGAGCGGAGGACACCGGCAGTCCCGGCATCAGCGCCTTGCGCTCCTGCGGGCCCATCGCCCGGCGCAGTCGGCAGATCCGGGCGAGCTGCGCGTTGAGGTCCAGATCCCACAGGCGTACGGTCCCGTCGTTGCTGCCGCTGGCCACGGTCCGCCCGTCCGGCGCGAACACGACGCCCCACACCGCGTTCGTGTGTCCGGTGAGCGTGGCCCAGGGCCGCCGTCCGCGCACGTCCCAGAGCCGTACCGTACGGTCGCTGCCGCTGCTCGCGAGGAGTCGGCCGTCCGGTGAGAACGCGATGCCGCGCACGGATCCGGTGTGGCCGGTCAGGGATGCCTCCAGGCGCCGGTGGCGGACGTCCCACAGCCGGACCGTGCCGTCGTTGCCGCTGCTCGCGAGGGTCGAGCCGTCGGGACTGAAGGCCACGCCGCGTACGGCGCCGGTGTGGCCGGTCAGGGTGGCGAGCGGTCGCCGGGTGGCCGTGTCCCACAGCCGTACCGTCAGATCGTCGCTCGCGCTGGCCAGGGTGCGGCCGTCCGGGCTGAACGCGACATCGTTGGCGTAGTCCGTGTGACCGGTCAGGACGGCGAGTTGACGGCGGGTCGGCACGTCCCAGAGGCGGACCGTGCGGTCGGCGCCGGCGGAGGCGAGGGTGCGGCCGTCCGGTGCGAAGGCCACCGAGAACACGTCGCCGGTGTGGCCGGTGAGGGTCGCGATCTCGCGGTGCGACGGGATGTCCCACAGCCGGACCGTGCCGTCCGAGCCCGCCGACGCGAGGGTGCGGCCGTCCGGCGCGAACGCCACCGAGAACACGCTCTCGCGGTGGCCAGTGAACGTCGTCACGACCCGGTGCCGTGCCACGTCCCACAGGCGGATGGTGTGGTCCGCGTCGGCGGTGGCCAGCAGCTTTCCGTCCGGGCTGTACGCGGCCTGCGAGACCTCGGTGAACGGACGCGCCGTCAGCACCGGGCCGCGCAGGTCCCACAGCACCACGGACTGGTCGAACCCCCCGGTGGCCAGCGTCGTGCCGGTCGCGTTCACGGCGACGGACATCACGTAGTCGGTGTGGCCCGCGAGGACCGCCGCCGGACGGCCGCTGCGCACGTCCCACAGACGGGTCGTGCCGTCGCCGCCGGCGCTGACGACCGTGGTGCCGTCCGGGGTGTAGGCGACCGCGTTGACGTCGTCGCTGTGTCCGGTGAGCGTCGCCGTGGCCCGGTGCCCGGCCACGTCCCACAGCCGTACGGTCCGGTCGACGCCCCCGGAGGCCACGCTGCGGCCGTCCGGGGCGAACGCCACGCCCAGCACTTCGTCGGTGTGCCCCCTGAGCACGGCCAGCGGGCGGGCCCGGTCGGTGTCCCACAGCCGTACCGTCCGGTCGGAGCCGCCCGAGGCCAGGGTCCGCCCGTCCGGGGCGTAGGCGAGCGCGTTGACGCGGCCGGTGTGCCCGACGAGCCGCACCTCGGAAGGGCGTCCGCCGCCGATGCGCCACAGCTGGACCGTTCCGTCGTCGGCGGCGACGGCGAGGATACGGCCGCGGGGGTCGAAGGCGAGCGCGTGCGCCCCCTTGGTGGGCGCGGGCAGCAGAGTCCGCAGCCGGTGGTCGGCGGTCCCCCAGATCCGTACCGGGCCGTCCGTGGAGGTCGCCGCGAGCGTGCGCCCGTCCGGGCTGAAGGCGACGGAGCGCACCCGGCCGGGAACGGTGAGGGTGGCGGTCGTCCGGTGGTCGCTGGTCCGGCGCAGAGTGACGGTGCCGTACGCGCCCGCCGTCGCGAGCAGCCGGCCGTCGGGCGCGAAGGCGACCGCGTTGACGGGCCCGTGGTGGCCGACGAGACGGGCGGAGAACGCCTGCGCCTGGGTGCTCAGCAGGGCCCCGCGCGCCTGGGCGGTGGGGTCGGCGCGGTAGGCCTCCTCGGCGAGCAGCATGGAGGCTTCGGGCTGGCCCCCGGCCAGGGAGGTGGACTCCACGGCGAGCGCCTGGGAGCGGGCGACGCGTTCCTGGGCGAGGGCGGCCGAGCGCTGTTGGTAGGCGAGCCCGCCGGCGGTCACGGCGAGGCCGAGCAGGACGGCGAGAACGACGAACAGGGCCTGCCGCAAGCGCGTCTGACGCCTCGCCAGGATGTGGCGGGCCTCCTCATCCGCCTGGCTGGCCAGCACGAAGGCCTCTTCGCTCGGGCCGAGACGGCTGCGGCCGTCGAGCTCGTCGGCCCAGGAGCGGACGGTGTCGAGGCGGGTGCCGCGGTAGAGGGCGGACGGGTCGCGCTCCTCGCGCTCCCATTCGGCGGCGGCGTGGGCGAGTTGCTGGTGGATGAGGAGCCCGGCCCGGTCGGCGTCGATCCAGTCGCGCAGCCGGGGCCAGGCGTGCAGCAGGGCCTCGTGGGTGATCTCGACGGTGTCCCGGTCAACGGTGACCAACCGGGCCCGGACGAACGCGTCGAGGGCGGCGGAGCCGGCGTCCGCGTCCCCGAGTTGCTCCATGAGGGCGCCCCGGCCGGTGCGGCGCCGGGTCGCGACGGTCCCGTCGTCGGACACGTGAACGAGACGGGACAGGACGCGCCGGATGGACTTCTGCTCGGCCGGGTACAGCTGGGCGAACACGGTCTCGGCGGTGCGGGCGACGGCGCCCTGGATGCCGCCGGTGCGCTCGTAGCCGGCCACGGTGAGGGTGGTGTCCTCGCGCTGCTGCCAGGTGGCGAGGAGAGCGTGCGAGATGAGGGGCAGCGCTCCGGACGGGGTGTCCTCGGAGGCGGTGGTACGGCTCGCGCCGGCCGGTTCTTCCCGCAGGCCCGCGTCGCGCAGGAGGAGGGGGACCAGGCCGGGTTCCAGGGTGATGCCGGCGAGTTCGGCGGGGCGGGTGATCGACTCCCGCAGTTCCGCCACGGACATGGGCGGCAGGACGAACAGTCCGTCGCTGAACAGGGGGGCCAGTCCGGGGAGTTCGAGGCAGCGTCCGGAGAAGTCGGCGCGGACGCCGAGCACGACGACCGCCGGGTCCGGGCCGGTGGACAGCGCGTGCAGGACCCGTACGAAGGTCCGTCTCTCGTCCTCGTCGGAGCAGAGGGTGAACAGCTCCTCGAACTGGTCGACGAGCAGCACCGGCCGCACCGGTGGCGGGCGGCGGCCGTCGGGGCCCGGCGGGGCGCCTTCGGAGCGGGCGCGGACGACGCCCAGCAGGGCCTCGGGGCGCTCGGCCACCTCGGTCGCGGTGAGGTCGAGATCGCTGCCGAGGACCTTCGCGGTTCGTTCGAGGAGTTCGTCGAGCGGATGGGCGGTGGGCGTGAGGGCGACCACGGGCCAGCGGTCGGCGCCGGGCATCGGGAAGCCGCCGGGTCGCCGCAGTGCCGGGACGAGACCGGCGTTCAGCAGGGAGGACTTGCCGGCGCCGGACGGGGCGACCAGCAACAGCGGCCCGGCGCCGACGCGTTGGAAGACCCGCTCGACGAGCGCGGCCGTGGCCCGCTCCCGGCCGAAGAACCAGGCCGCTTCCTGCGGGGTGAACGCCGCGAGGCCCCGGTAGGGGCAGGCGGGCTCACCGGTGTCGGCGGCCGGCCCTGCGCCGCGCTCGGCCGGGGCGGTGTCCCGCACCAGCCGGAGCAACTCGCCCCCGGCGCCCAGGATGTGGTCACACTGACGGGCGACATCGACGGTCGCCCGCTTGACGCCGGTCTCGATCTTGCTGAGATAGCCCTTGCTGTAGTGCGTCCGGCGCGCGAGGTCGGTCAGCGACATCCCGCGCTCCCGGCGCAGCCGTCTCAGCTGCGCCGGAAAGGACGGTGCGGCCTGTGCGGGGCTTTCCGGCTGGTCGGTCCGGTCGACGCCCGTGTGTACGTGTTCCTGCTCCCCCAAGGCGTCCCCCCTGGCACTGGTCTGCCCGGATCGTGAGACGGCGGATGCCCAGGTTACTGCGGGGGTCGGACAGGGAGCCAAGCTTTCACCCGGAGTGGCGAGAACGGGACCGCCGGGACCGGCGTGGGGCCGGTCCCGGCGGTCGCTCCCCCGCGGCGGAAGGCGTTACGGGCGGTTGAGGGTGATGGAGTTGATGGGCGTGAGGTTGGCGTAGACGGCGTACCCCTCGGCGATCGGCGTACCGCAGTTCGTGCCGTTGTATCCCGTGCACAGGCTCATGGACGCGCCGCCGTACTGGTTGTTGTAGACCCAGTGGTAGCCGTACTGGTTGCTCAGGTTGTGGGCGCCGTAGCTGTAGTACACGTTGGTCGGGTGCGGGTTGTCGACCGGGTCCACTCCCTGGCCGTAGACGCAGACCGCGCCGTACGGGCACCCGTCCCACGAGTCGTCGGCGGGCGCGGCCTGGGCGGCGCCGCTCATCGCCACCACTGCCGTGGCCGCGGTCGCGAACGCGGCGGCGGCGCTCATCATCTTGCGCATGTTTCCCCCTGGTGGGTCTCCTGCGTCGTCGCAGGCCGTGCTTCGAGCTGACGGCATCAGCCTGTCCGCAGAGGCTGCCGGGGTCGACGGGTTTCCTGTTGCCCGTCCGCGGGGTGACCGGGAAACCCCGTGTGAGCTGGGGCTTCACGGATCGGCGGGCAACCGGGTTCGTTGAAGGGCTCGTGAAGGGCTTGCGGCATCCTCTCCGCGGCATAGATCCTCGGGGCATGGGATTCGCCGTCTTCATGACCTTGCCCGGGCTGGTCATCCTGCTGACCGCCGTGGCCTTCGTGGATCAGCTGCTGCTGCGGGCCGGGCGGGCAGGTCTGCTGCCCTGGCGCAACAGCGTCCGGCAGGGCCAGATCTCGGCGACCGGTTTCGAGCAGCTCCACGCGAGCTTCTCGCCGGGCAAGCAGAACGAGCTCAAGGAACGGCAGTCGTCCCTGGTCATGCGGGACGACGAGGAGGACGGGGCGCCGCCGAACCGGACGACGGTGGACCTGGACGGTGGGGTCGCGGTCGTCAGGGTGCCGCAGGCCGACCGGTAGCGGCCCAGTCGCCCAGCACCGGAACACACGCCTCGGCGAAGTGCTCGTAGTCGTCGGCGGTGTTGTGGACGTGGGCGGACAGGCGCAGGTACCCGATGCCGTCGAAGCTGGTGAAGGCGGCCTCCACGTCGAGTTCGCGGGCGACCCGGTCGCGCAGCGCGTCGGCCTCGACCCGTTGACCCCGCTGGAGGTCCCACGGTCGGATGAGCGCTCATGACCACACGGCAGATGCATCCCGGCCTGCACCCCGTCGACGACGATCTCGTACGGCGGCTGATCACCGACCGGTTCCCGCGCTGGGCGCGGCTGCCGATCCGGCGGTTTCCCTCCGGCGGGACGGTCAACGCCATGTTCCGGCTCGGGGAGGACATGGTGGTACGGCTTCCGCTGGTGGAAGGCGGCGCCAAGGACGTCGCGCTGGAGCAGGAGTGGCTGCCGCGGCTCGCTCCCCTGCTGCCCGTGGCCGTGCCGGAGGTGCTCGGGGCCGGGGAGCCGGGGCACGGGTATCCGTGGCCGTGGTCGGTGTACCGCTGGCTGCCGGGACGGAACCCGGAGGCGGGGGCGTTGACGGAGCCCGAGGCGCTGGCCGGGGATCTGGCCGCGTTCGTGAAGGCGATGCGCGGCGTCACGGTGCCGGGAGCGCCGCGGGCCCATCGCGGTGGGCCGCTCGCCGAACTGGACGCGGAGACACGGGCGGCGGTCGGGCGACTGCGCGGGATTCCGGAGGAGGGCGTCGACTGCGACGCCGTCCTCGCCGTGTGGGCGGACGCGCTGCGGGTCCCGGGCCGGGACGGGCCGCCGGTGTGGCTGCACGCCGATCTGATGCCGGGCAATCTGCTGGTGGACGCCGGCCGGCTGACCGCTGTGATCGATTTCGGCTGCGTGGGCAGGGGGGATCCGGCCTGCGACCTGTTCCCGGCGTGGAACCTGCTGCCCTCCGGTGCGCGGGAGGTCTTCCGCGAGGCACTGGGCGTCGACGAGGCGACTTGGCGGCGCGGACGCGCACGGACGCTGTCACAGGCGGTGATCGCGCTGCCGTACTACCGCGAGACCAACCCGGCGATGGCGGACAACGCACGTCATGTCATCCGGGCGGTGCTGCGGGAAAACTGAGCTGTGCCGCGGGAAGACCGGCGGTCCGTCACTCCACGGGCCAGGTGTGCGCCGGCGCGTTGAGGTGCATGTAGTCCATGTACGTCGTGGTCATCCGGCGCAGCGCCTCACGCCGGTCGAAGCCCCTGTTCTTCTCCAGGTGGTGGACCGTCTCCGCCTGCCACAGGGCGCCGTTGCGACCGGTGACGCAGCGCTGCTCGATGACGCCGAGCAGGGGCTCGCGCCAGTCCGCGTCCATGCCGGCCAGCTCCAGGCCCCGGTGGGCCAGCGGCAGCAGGCGCCGCAACACCAGTTCGGTGACCGGTACTTCGCCCACGCCGGGCCAGTAGAGGCGGGCGTCGATGCCGTCGCGGGCCGCGGTGTGCAGGTTCTCCTCGGCGACCGCGAAGGACATCCGCGTCCACACCGGCCGGTCGTCGTCGACGAGGGCGCGGGTGAGGCCGTAGTAGAAGGCGCCGTTGGCGATGATGTCCGCGACGGTGGGGCCCGCGGGCAGCACACGGTTCTCGATGCGCAGGTGCGGGCCGCTGTCGGTGACGGCGTACACGGGGCGGTTCCAGCGGTAGATCGTGCCGTTGTGCAGGGTCAGTTCGCCCAGTTGTGGAACACCGCCGGCGTCGAAGGTGCGCTGCGGTTCCTCCTCGTCGCAGATCGGCAGGAGGGCCGGGTAGTAGCGCACGTTCTCCTCGAAGAGGTCGAAGACGCTGGTGATCCAGCGCTCGCCGAACCACACCCGGGGCCGTACGCCCTGCGCCTTGATCTCCTCGGGGCGGGTGTCGGTGGCCTGTTCGAACAGCGGGATGCGGGTCTCGCGCCACAGCTCCCGGCCGAAGAGGAAGGGCGCGTTGGCGGCGAGGGCGATCTGCACGCCGGCGACGGCCTGGGCCGCGTTCCAGTAGTCCGCGAACTCCTTCGGGTCGACCTGGAGATGGAACTGGGTGCTGGTGCAGGCGGCCTCGGGGGTGATGGCGTCGGCGTACATCGCCAGCCGCTCCACGCCGTCCACGTTGATCCGCAGGTCCTCGCCGCGGGCCGCGAAGATCTGCTCGTTGAGCAGCCGGTAGCGGGGATCGCCGGACAGGGCGGCCTCGCCGACGTCGGTCTCGCTCAGCGTCGGCAGGATGCCGATCATGATCAGGTGCGCGCCGACGGCCGCGGCGCGTTCCTCGGCGTGGTTGAGCGCGTCGCGGATCGCCTGTTCCCAGGCGCCGGGTCCGCCGGTCGTCAGCCGGCGGGGCGGGATGTTGATCTCCAGGTTGAAGCGGCCCAGCTCGCTCGACCAGGCAGGGTCGGCGATCGCCTGCAGCACCTCGGTGTTGCGCATCGCGGGCAGCCCCCGGGGGTCCACCAGGTTGAGCTCGATCTCCAGCCCCACCTGGGGCCGCTCGCTCTCGAAGCCGGACTCGCGCAGCATCTGCGCCAGTACGTCGAGACAGGTGTGCATCTTGTCCCGGTACCGACGCCGGTCCTCCCGCGTGAACACCAGGGCCGGCACATCACGTCCCATGCGACCTCCCGAGTAGCCTCGGCGGATATTCCCAGCGTCCCACCACGGACGGGCCTCGGACAAGGCGGGACACCGGGGCTGAACTGGGTCGACACCATGAGGGACGGCACCGATGAGCAGACCGCAGTCCGAGTTCCACCGGCCCGTGACACCCTGGCGGCGACCGCCCGGGGCGAGCGAGGGCGTGTGGGAGCAGGTGCTGGCCGAGGACCCCGGGACCGGTGACGGCACCGTGCTCCAGCGGTACGAGCCGGGCACGGACACGAGCGCGCAGGGCGTCGTCCGGCACGACTACTTCGAGGAGGTGTACATCCTCGAAGGCTCTCTCACCGATCTGCGTCTCGGTGAGACCTTCACCGCGGGGATGTACGCGTACCGGCATCCGGGCATGGAGCACGGGCCGTGGTCGAGCGCCGAGGGTGTCGTGATGCTGGTGATCCGCAGCCGGTGAGGCGGACCGGGGAGCCGTCCACCGAGAATCCGTGATTGGCATGGACCTGTTCATGATCCCTGGCTATGCTCAGCCGCGCATGCACTGAGAGCGCTCTCACCGTTCTGCTGTTCCACCCCCACATCACTGGAACAACGAAGGGGCACTCCCTTGAGACGCACAACAGCCCTGCGCGCCGCCCTGTCCGCGGCCCTCCTCCTCGGCGGTCTGGCCGGCGCGAGCGCCCTGCCCGCCTCCGCCACCGACTCCCCCGCACACCGCACCCAGGCGCCCGCCTCCGGCGCCCTGCTCTCCGCGATGCAGCGCGACCTCGGCCTGACGAAGCGTCAGGCCGAGACGCGGCTGGCCGCGGAGAAGACGGCGACCGCCGTGGAACGCGAGGCGAAGCGGGTCGCCGGTTCCGCCTACGGCGGCTCGTGGTTCGACGCCGCCCGCGGCCGGCTCACCGTCGCCCTCACCCGCGGCGCGAACGCCGACGCGGTCCGCGCGACCGGCGCGGACGTCCGCCTCGTCAAGTACAGCGCCCGGCAGCTCGACGCGGCGAAGTCCCGCATCGACGCCCTGTCCGCGCCCGCCGGGATCAGCAACTGGTACGTCGACCCCAAGGCCGGCTCGGTCGTCGTGGACGTCGTCTCCGCACACCGCGATGACAACGATGTCCGAGCCTTCCTGACCCGCGCCCGCAAGGCGGGCCCCGTCACGGTACGGCAGACCTCCCACGCCCCGAGCACCCTGGCCGCCGGCACCGTGGGCGGCGACCCCTTCTACACCGGGAACGTCCGCTGTTCCATCGGCTTCTCGGTGTACGGCGGCTTCGTCACCGCCGGGCACTGCGACCAGCACACCGGCGCGGTGTACGGCTGGGACGGCTCGTACGTCGGCAACTTCCAGGGCTCCTCGTTCCCGGACAACGACTACGCCTGGGTGAACGTCGGCAGCGGCTGGTGGACCGTGCCGGTGGTGCTCGGCTGGGGCACCGTCTCCGACCAGCTCGTCCGGGGCTCGGCCGAGGCCCCGGTCGGCGCCTCCATCTGCCGTTCCGGCTCCACCTCGCACTGGCACTGCGGCACGGTGCTGGCCAAGAACGAGACCGTCAACTACAGCCAGGGCGCGGTGCACGAGATGACCAAGACCAGCGTGTGCGCCGAACCCGGCGACTCCGGCGGCTCGTTCATCAGCGGCGACCAGGCGCAGGGCGTCACCTCGGGCGGCTGGGGCGACTGCACCTCCGGCGGCGAGACCTGGTACCAGCCCGTCAACGAGATCCTCAACCGGTACGGACTGACCCTGCACACGGCCTGACCCTGCACACGGCCTGACCCGGCACGCCGGGCCCGTCGGGTCAGATCTGCTCGTCCCGCAGCGCGTACAGCCCCGGGAGGTTGACGACGATCGCCTCCTGGGTGCTGCGCGCGATGACCACCACCGCCTCCTCGGCGGGGTCGGGGTTCTCCTCGCGGTGGGGGACGTACGGGGGTACGAAGACGTAGTCGCCCGGGGAGGTGCGCAGCCGCACCTCTGCGGGCCGGTCGCCGGTGTCGTCCAGGAAGACGAACTCGGGGTGGCCGCTGACCACGTAGATCGCGGTCTCGGACGCCCCGTGGTGGTGGTCGGAGGAGGCGGTGGCGGGGGCGACGTGGGTCTGGCCCATCCAGAGCTTCTCCGAGCCGACGGTCCTGCCGCTGACGGCGGCGAAGCGGCGCATGCCGGTGCTCTGCGCGGTGTCCGCGTCGAGGGCGTCGGCGCGGACGTGGTGCAGACGGGTGCGCGGGGGCGCCGCCGCGGAGGCGTCGTCGAGGTGCGGGTGGAAGCCCTCGCCCGGGTTGGTCAGCGGCTCGCTCATGACGAGGACGCTAGTGCATTCCGGCCGATGCGGCCGGGTGCCGCTCAGCCCGGCTGCCGCTCAGCCCGGGTGCCGCTCAGTCCGGGTGCGGGCCGTGGACGTACTCGGTCGCCGCGTCCAGCAGCCAGTCCGTGAGATAGCCCGCGAAGGAGGAGCGGACCAGCACCCAGAAACCGGTTCCGGGTTCGTCGCGGGCGATCAGGACGACCTGGGTGCGGGCCAGCGTGGTCTGGGCGCAGCGGCCCGGGGTGAAGGCATGCGGGTGGAGGTCGAGGGAGCAGCCGTGGGACAGCAGGTCGCGGGCGCGGATGCCGGCGACGAGGAGAGTGGTGCGCTGGGCGGAGACGTCGGTGACGGACACCGGCTCGTCACCGGCGGCCTCGCGGACACGGGCCTCCAGGTCCCGTTGGATGCCGGGCGGCCCCACCAGCAGCCATTCGTCCGGTCCCAGCCACAGCGCGGTCAACTCTCCCGCGCGTACGACCGTGTTGGGCTCCAGGGGGAGCTGGAGGCCCAGGGCGAGCCCGACCGCGTCCGCCGCTGCTCCCTTGGCGTCCAGCCGGACGTCGACCTGGGCCAGGAAGGGGAGTTCGGCCAGCCGGACCGCGCCGCCGGAGGCGCGGGTCGCGGCGGCCAGCCGGCCGGCGGCGTGCGACAGGGGGCTGCGCGGCGGGGCGGTGCGTGCGGTGTCAGCCATCTCGGCGGGCTCCCTCGGGGTCGTAGAGGACGGGGCCGGCGACGGTCACCGGGAGCAGCCGGTCGCCGACGGGGGCGTAGAGCCGTTCACCGACGCGTTCGCGCCCGCCCTTGAGCAGGGCGAGGGCGAAGGTGCGGCCCAGGGTGGCGCTGCGGTAGCTGGAGGTGACGTGGCCCAGCATGGGCACGGGCGGGGCGGGCAGCACACTGTCGGCGACGAGGTGGGTGCCCTCGGGGAGGAAGGCGGCCGGGTCCTCGGGGAGCAGGCCGACCAGGTGCTTGCGGTCCGGGCGGAGGGTGTCGGCACGGGCGAAGGAGCGCTTGCCGATGAAGTCGGGCTTCTTCTTCGACACCGCCCAGCCCATGCCGAGGTCCTGCGGGGTGACGGTGCCGTCGGTGTCCTGCCCGATGATCGGGTAGCCCTTCTCGGCGCGCAGGACGTGCATGGTCTCGGTGCCGTACGGGGTGATGCCGTAGGGGGCGCCGGCCTCGTACAGCGCCTCCCACAGGGCGACCGCCGCCCACGGGGACACGTTGATCTCGTAGGCGAGTTCACCGGAGAAGCTGATCCGGCACACCCTGGCCTCGATGCCGGCGACGGTCGTCTCCCGCCAGGCCATGAAGGGGAAGTCGTCGTTGGAGACGGCGAGTTCGGGTGCGAGCGAGCCCAGTACCGCGCGGGACTGCGGGCCCACCAGGGCGACCGTGGCCCACTGCTCGGTGACGGACGTGCAGTGGACGCGCAGCTCCGGCCACTCGGTCTGCAGCCACTCCTCCATCCAGTCCAGTACGGCGGCCGCGTTGCCGGTGGTCGTGGTGACCAGGAAGCGGTCCGGGGCGAGGCGGATGACGGTGCCGTCGTCGAACACCATGCCGTCCAGGCGGCACATCACGCCGTAACGGATCATGCCGACCTTCAGGGTGCTCATCATGTTGGTGTAGAGCAGATCCAGGAAGACGGCCGCGTCCGGGCCCTGGACGTCGATCTTGCCGAGGGTGGAGGCGTCCATGAAGGCGACGCCCTCCCGGGCGGCCGCGCACTCGCGCAGGACGGCCGCCTCCATGTCCTCGCCGTCCCGCGGGTAGTACCAGGGCCGCTTCCACTGGCCGACGTTCTCGAACAGGGCGCCGTGCTCGACGTGCCACTGGTGCAGGGCGGTCGTGCGGATCGGGTCGTGCAGGGCGCCCCGGTCGCGGCCGGCCAGGGCGGCGAAGGAGACGGGGGTGTAGGGGGGACGGAAGGTGGTCGTGCCGAGGGCGGAGATGTCCACGCCGAGCAGTTCGGCGACCACGCCGCCGGCCAGGACCCCGGAGGTCTTGCCCTGGTCGTTCGCGGTACCGGCCGTCGTGTAGCGCTTGGTGTGCTCGACCGAGCGCATGCCGGCCCCCGTCGCCCGCGCCAAGTCGTCGACGGTGACGTCCCGTTGGAGGTCGACGAAGCGGGGGGCGCCCTCGCGGCCGGGGACGGTGAAGACCTGCATGGGCAGGGTCGGCCGCGGCCCGGCGGGCACCCGCGGCAGGCCCGGAGTCGCGGGGGTGTGGCCCTCCGCCTCGATCGCGCGGGCTCCGGCCGCCGCGCCCTGCGCGAGGACGCCGGCCAGGTCGAGGACACCGCTCGCGCTGCCCGCGACCTCGACCGCCTGACGGCAGGTGTCGGGGACGAACGTCCCGAGAGCCTCGTCGTATCGGAGCGTGCCGCCCGCCTGGCTGAACAGGTGCGCCACGGGATTCCACCCGCCGGAGACCAGCAGCAGATCGGCGGCGAACTCCCGCTGTCCCGTGGTCAGTCCGTACGGGGCGACGGTCACCGCCGTCAGCCGCGCCTCGCCCTCCGTGCCGGTCACCGCGTGCCCGGGCAGCACCTCGATGCCGGCCGCGCGGGCACGCTCCGCCCACTCCCCCGGCTCCGGGCGCGTGTCGACGACGGCCACGACGGTCACACCGGCCCGATGAAGATCCAGGGCCGCCGCGTACGCGCTGTCGTTGGTGGTGAACACGACCGTGTGCCGGCCGGGCAGCACGCCGTGGCGGTGGAGGTACGTGCGCGCCGAGGCGGCCAGCATCACGCCGGGGCGGTCGTTGTCGGCGAAGGCGAGGGAGCGCTCGTGGGCGCCGGTGGCGAGGACGACGCGGCGGGCGCGGATGCGGTGGACGCGCTCGCGGGAAACGTGCTCGGGGGCGTCGGCGCCGAGGTGGTTGGTGCGGCGCTCGACGGCGAGGAGGTGGTTGTCGTCGTAGTGGCCGAAGACGGTGGTGCGCCGCAGGACACGGACGTCGGGGGCGGCGTCGAGGAGCGCGGCCGTCTCGCCGAGCCAGTCGGGGAGTTCACCGGTGCCGAGGAGGCTGCCGCCGAGCTCGGGCCGGTCGTCGGCGAGGATCACACGGGCGCCGGTGCCCGCGGCGGCCGCGGCTGCCGCGAGACCGGCCGGCCCTGCGCCGACGATCAGCAGGTCGCAGTGGTCGTGTACGGCGTCGTAGCGGGCCGGGTCCGGTTCGGTGGCGAGGCGGCCCTGGCCGGGGAGGCTGGTCGCCACCAGACCGTCGTACAGCTCGACGGTCGTGGCGGGGAGCATCGGCTCGGGGAACGGGGCCTCGATCTGGACGACCGCGTTGGGTTCTTCGGGGCCGGCGGAGAAGATGCCCCGGGTTCGGCCGAGCTTGATGCTGGTGCCTGCCTGGATGACGCCGTTGGCGAGGAGGGCGGAGGCGAGGGTGTCTCCTTCCACGCCCTGGTACTCGGTGCCGTCGAAGGTGAAGGTGAGGGTTCGCTTTTGGGTGCGGGTGCCTGCTGGGGGCTCCGCCCCCGGACCCCCGATCGGCCCCGGCAGGGCCTCGTCCTCAAACTCCCCCAGAGGGGGCACCCCCGGACGGGCCATGGATTCTGGACGCGTCTGAGAGGTGGAAGGACGACCCCCCACCGTCTCCGGTCGTTCCTCCCCCGCCCGATAGACAGCCAGGATCTCGTTGGTCGACGTGTCCCGTACCGCGTTGAACCAGCGGCGGCAGCCCGCCGCGTGGGACCAGCGTTCCGCGAAGGGGCCCTTGGGGTTGGCGCGGAAGAAGAGGTACCTGGCCCACTCCTCGTCGGTGAGGGACGCCGGGTTCTCCGGGTAGGGCACATGGGCCTGGCCGCCGTAGTGGAACTCGGCCTCGTCGCGCGGTCCGCACCACGGGCAGGGGATGAGCAGCATGTCGTTCGGCTCCCTTGAGGATCCCTAGTGGGCCACCGCGGCCGCGCCGTGCTCGTCGACGAGCGCGCCGGTGGTGAAACGGTCGAGCGAGAAGGGGGCGTTGAGGGGGTGGGGCGTGTCGTGGGCGATGGTGTGGGCGTAGACCCAGCCGACGCCCGGGGTGGCCTTGAAACCGCCCGTGCCCCAGCCGCAGTTGAGGTAGAGGTTGGCCACGGGGGTGAGGCCGACGATCGGTGAGGCGTCGGGGCTGACGTCGACGATGCCGCCCCAGGTGCGCAGGACGTGGGCGCGGGCGAAGACCGGGAACAGCTCCAGCGCCGCGGACATCTGCTCCTCGATGATGTGGAACGCGCCGCGCTGTGTATAGGAGTTGTACGCGTCGATGCCCGCGCCCATCACCAACTCGCCCTTGTGCGCCTGGCTGACGTACACGTGGACCGCGTTGGACATCACGACGGTCGGGTGCACGGGCTCCAGCAGTTCCGACACCAGGGCCTGCAACGGGTGGCTCTGGAGCGGGAGTTCGATGCCGGCCATGGCGGCGAGGACGGAGGTGTGGCCCGCCGAGCAGAGCGCCACCTTGCCCGCCGCTATGGGGCCGAGGCTGGTCCGTACACCGGTCACCCGGCCGCCGACCACGTCCAGGCCCGTCACCTCGCAGTTCTGGATGATGTCGATGCCGGCCGCGTCCGCCGAGCGGGCCAGGCCCCAGGCCACGTGGTCGTGCTTGGCGATGCCCGCGCGCGGCTGGTAGGTGCCGCCGAGGACCGGGTAGCGCACGTCGGGCGAGGTGTTGACGATCGGGCAGACGTCCTTGACGCCGTCCGCGTCCAGCCACTCCGCGTCGACGCCGTTGAGGCGGTTGGCCTCGACGCGGCGCACGCTGTCGCGGACGTCCTGGAGGCTGTGGGCGAGGTTGAGCACGCCGCGCTGGGAGAAGAGGATCGGGTAGTCCAGCTCCTCGGCCAGGCCCTCCCAGAGCTTGAGGGCGTGCTCGTAGATGCCGGCGCTCTCGTCCCACAGGTAGTTGGAGCGGATGATCGTGGTGTTGCGGGCCATGTTGCCGCCCGCCAGCCAGCCCTTCTCCAGCACGGCGACGTTGGTGATGCCGTGGTTCTTCGCCAGGTAGTGGGCGGTGGCCAGGCCGTGTCCGCCGCCGCCGACGACGACGACGTCGTACGAGCGCTTCGGCTCGGGCGTGCGCCACAGCCAGTCGGGGTGTTCGGGGAGCTCGGCGCCGGGGGTGCGGGGGCTCATCGGGCGTCTCCGTTGTCGGACAGGTGCGGGTAGAGCGGGTGCTTGGCGGCCAGCGCCTCGGTGCGGGCACGCAGGGCGGCCACGTCCGGTTCCGGCTGGAGCGCGAGGGCGATGACGTCCGCCACCTCGGCGAAGTCCTCCTCGGTGAAGCCCCGGGTGGCGAGGGCGGGGGTGCCGATGCGCAGGCCCGAGGTGACCATGGGCGGGCGCGGGTCGAAGGGGACGGCGTTGCGGTTGACGGTGATGCCGATGTCGTGGAGCAGGTCCTCCGCCTGGCGGCCGTCCAGCGGGGATTCGCGCAGGTCGACGAGGACCAGGTGGACGTCGGTGCCGCCGGTGAGCACCTTCACGCCCGCGGCCGTCGCGTCCGGCCGCGTCAGACGTTCGGCGAGGACGCGGGCTCCGGCGAGGGTCCTCGCCTGCCGCTCGGCGAACTCCGGTGACGCGGCGACCTTGAAGGAGACCGCCTTCGCCGCGATGACGTGCTCCAGCGGGCCGCCCTGCATGCCTGGGAACACCGCCGAGTTGATCTTCTTGGCGAGGTCGGCGTCATCGGTGAGGATGACCCCGCCGCGCGGGCCGCCGAGGGTCTTGTGGGTGGTGGTCGTGGTGACGTGGGCGTGCGGTACGGGGTTCGGGTGCAGGCCCGCCGCGACCAGGCCGGCGAAGTGCGCCATGTCGACCATCAGCAGGGCGCCGACTTCGTCGGCGATCCGGCGGAAGGCCGCGAAGTCCAGCTGCCGGGGGTACGCCGACCAGCCCGCGATGATCATCTTGGGACGGTGTTCCTTGGCGAGGCGCTCGACCTCGTCCAGGTCGACCAGGTTGTCGGCCTCGGAGACGTGGTAGGGCACGACGTTGAGCATCTTGCCGCTGTAGTTGATGCGCATGCCGTGGGTGAGGTGGCCGCCGTGCGCGAGGTCGAGGCCGAGGACGGTGTCGCCGGGCCGCAACAGGGCGAAGAACACGGCGGTGTTGGCCTGGGCGCCGGAGTGCGGCTGGACGTTGGCGAACCCGGCCCCGAACAGGGACTTGATCCGTTCGATCGCCAACCGCTCGGTGACGTCGACGTGTTCGCAGCCGCCGTAGTAGCGGCGGCCGGGGTAGCCCTCGGCGTACTTGTTGGTGGCGACCGAGCCCTGGGCCTCCATCACGGCGGTGGGCGCGAAGTTCTCGGAGGCGATCATCTCGAGGGTGGACTGCTGGCGGTGCAGCTCGGCCCGCAGGGCCGCGTGGACCTCGGGGTCCAGCTCCGCCAGGGGGGTGTTCAGCGCGTTCATACGGCGTTCGCGTTCCTCTCGGCGGCCTCGACGACGTTGGCGAGCAACATCGCCCGGGTCATGGGGCCGACGCCCCCGGGCATCGGAGCCCAGCGCTCCGCGGGATGGGCCGCGACAGCCGGTCGGGCGGCAGCGGCGCCATCGTGGCTGGTCGCGCAGTTCCCCGCGCTCCTTCGGGGCGCTGCCGAACCGGACCCGGCTCTGCCTGGTCCTTTCGCGGCGTCGGCGGGCAGCTCCCGCCGGATGGAGGCGATCCCGACCTGGCCGCGGTCGCGGTGCTTGCCGGCGACGTAGGCACGGCTGCCGGGGTCGTCACCGACGAGTACGGTGCCGAGACCGGGCGGAGGCCCACCGGCGGCCGTCACCTCGGCCGGGCGATCGGCGAGTTCACGCCGGATGACGGAGGCGGTGGCCTTGCCGTCGAGGAGTTGTGCGCTCACCGGCGGCACTCCTTCCCATGGGGCTGACACGGAGCGCCCCCAAGGGGCGCGGGGAACGGCGCGACCAGCCACGACGAACCCGCAGCCGAACAACGACCCACCGCGGACTCACCCACGCAGCCGCGACATCGTCGGGTCGAACAAGGGCTCTTCGGCGACGACCGCCTCGATCCGCTGATCGAAATACCCGATGTGCAGCACCGTCCCCGGCGAAGCCACCTCCGCCGGCAGCCACGCGTACGCGATCCCCTTGCCGATCGTGTAGCCGTACGCCGCGCTGGTGACGTAGCCGACGGCCCGCTCGCCGTCGTACACCGGCTCCTTGCCGAGGACGACCGAGCGCGGGTCGTCGATGGTGAGGCAGGCCAGCTTGCGCCGGACGTCGGCCTTGCGGCGCTCCAGCGCGGCCTTGCCCACGAAGTCGTCCTTGTCGAGCTTGACGGCGAAGCCCACGCCCGCCTCGTACGGGTCGTGCTCGTAGGACATGTCGGTGCCGAAGGACCGGTACCCCTTCTCCAGGCGCAGGCTGTTGAAGGCGCCGCGGCCGGCGATGACGCCGCCCAGCGGTTCGGCCGCCGCCCACAGCGTGTCCCAGAGCTTCTCGCCGAGGTCGGCGGTGGTGTACAGCTCCCAGCCGAGCTCACCGACGTACGACAGGCGCAGGGCGGTGACCGGGACGGAGCCGATGTGGGCGCGTTTGGCGCGGAAGTACTTCAGGCCGTCGCCCGAGAAGTCCTCGTCCGTCAGCGGCTGCAGGACCTTGCGGGCCAGCGGGCCCCACAGGCCGATGCAGCACGTGCCGGGCGTGATGTCGCGGACCTGGACCGTGCCGTCGGCCGGCAGGTGACGGGTGAACCAGTCGAGGTCGAGGTTGCCGTTGGCGCCGATCTGGAACAGGTCGCGGGCCAGCCGCGCCACGGTGATGTCGCTGCGGATGCCGCCGTCGTGGTCCAGGAGCAGCGTGTACGTCACCGAGCCGACCGACTTGGCGACCTTGCCGGTGACCAGCCGCTCCAGGAAGTCGGCGGCACCGGGGCCGCTGACCTCCAGGCGCTTGAGGGCGGTCATGTCGTACAGGGCGACCGTCTCACGGGTGGCCTGGGCCTCGGCGCCGACGATCGGCGACCAGTACCGTGCCGCCCAGTCGTTGGGGGTGGGGATCGAACGGCCTTCCACCAGGCGGGCGTTGGCCTCGTACCACTGCGGGCGCTCCCAGCCGTTCGCCTCCAGGAAGAACGCTCCGTGCTCCTGCTGGCGGGTGTGGAAGGGGCTCTTGCGGATCGGGCGCGGCTTACCGCTCGGCTGCAGCGGGTGGAGGATGTCGTAGACCTCGACGAAGTTCTGGCAGTCGCGGGCCAGGACGTACTCGGGGGTCAGCTGGTGCGGCTCGAAGCGGTTGACGTCGCACTCGTGCAGGTCGAAGGACGAGCAGTGACCGTCGACCAGCCACTCGGCCATCGCCCGGCCGACGCCCGCGGAGTGGGTGACCCAGACGGCCTCGGCGACCCAGAAGCCCTTGACGTCCGGGGACTCGCCGAGCAGCGGGAAGTTGTCGGTGGTGAAGGAGAAGAGGCCGTTGATGCCCTCCTCGATCTTGGCGTCCTGGGTCGCGGGGAGCAGGGACTGGGTCTCGCTCCAGGCGGGCGCGAAGTCCTCCTCGGTGAACTTCAGCACCGAGGGCATCTGGTCGGCCGCGTCCACGGAGAGGATGTCGTCCGCCGAGATCGGCATGGGGCGGTGGCCGTAGTAGCCGATGCCGATGCCGTCGAAGCGGTCGCGGTAGTAGAGGTCGGCGTCCTGGTGGCGCAGGATCGGGCGCACCGCCTCCTCGGTCTGGCCGGCGAGGGCGGGGACGGGGCCGGTCCAGGCGAGCTGGTGGGCGAGCGGGGTCAGCGGGAGGTTCATGCCGGCCATGCGGGCGATCCTCGGGCCCCAGATGCCGGCGCAGCACACGACGATGTCGGCGTCGAGGTCGCCGTGGTCGGTGCGGACGCCGGTGACCTCGCCGTCGGCCTGGAGGACGTCGAGGACCTCGTGGCGGGCGAGGAAGCGTACGCCGCGCTCGGTGGCCCGGCGGATCTGGGCCTCGACCGCGAGGACGGCCTTGGCGAGGCCGTCGGTGGGGACCAGGAGGCCGCCGAGGACCTTGTCTCGGTCGACCAGGGGGTGCTGCTCGACGCACTCGTCGGGGGTCAGCAGTCGGGCCTCGACGCCCCAGGCGGTGATCCAGCCGTGGCGGCGGTGCAGTTCGGTGAGGCGCTCGGGGGTGGTGGCCACTTCGAGGCCGCCGACCTGCAGGAAGCAGGGCTTGCCGTCGACGTCGAGGGAGCAGAACTTCTCGACGGTGTAGCGGGCCAGCTCGGTCATGGTCTTCGACGAGTTCGTCTGGAAGACCAGGCCGGGGGCGTGCGACGAGGATCCTCCGGTGGCGGGGAGGGGGCCCTGGTCGACCACGGTCACTTCGGTCCAGCCTCGTGCGGAGATCTCGTCCGCGAGAGCCGCACCCACGACGCCCGCTCCGATGATCACCACTCGGGGTCCCGCCATCGCCGCACCTCCGAAATCAAACCGGTCAGTTGCTGCCTACGCAACACGATTCAGGTTGCGCAACTCAGCGTGCCTGCCGTCGGGAGGGGGTGTCAAGGGGTCCGTGACGTAGGAAAACGGCCCGTCACAGGCCCGGAACACGGCAATGCCCGGCGGGCGGTGCGCGACTGCGCGCACCGCCCGCCGGGCGGGTCCGACCGGTCCGTGCCGTGGGCTACTTGAGCCAGGCGTCCACCTTGTCCTTGTTGGCGTCGACCCACTTCTTGGCGGCCGCGTCGTCGCTCAGCTTGTCCTGGGCGATGTACTTGGCGACCTCGTTCTGGTCGTCGTTGGTCCAGTTGAAGTTCTTCACCAGGTTGTAGGCGGGGCTGCCGGACTTGGCGAACTTCGCGCTGACGATCTTGTTGAGGTTGTAGACGGGGTAGTCGCAGGCGACCTTGGCGGCGTCCGCGTCACAGCCCGTCTTGTACGCCGGCAGGCTGACCTTCTTCAGCGGCACCTCGGACAGGAACCACTGCGGCTCGTAGAAGTAGCCGATGACCCACTTCTTGTTCTTCTCGGCGTCGCGGAAGGCCGTGATGAGCGCGGCCTCACTGCCCGCGTAGACCACCTTGAAGTTCAGGTTGAGGTTCTTCACCAGCGCCGCGTCGTTGGTGACGTAGGACGGGTCACCGTCCAGGAGCTGGCCCTTGCCGCCCGACTCGGACGTCTTGAACTTCGAGGCGTAC
The DNA here is from genome assembly GCF_022513565.1 of Streptomyces gilvus. Lineage (GTDB taxonomy): Bacteria > Actinomycetota > Actinomycetes > Streptomycetales > Streptomycetaceae > Streptomyces > Streptomyces gilvus. Next base: position 93,966 of record NZ_JAKWBE010000018.1, read on the forward strand.
TTGTTGAGGTTCTTCCACTGCAGGATGTCGGGGTGGGCCTGGGCCAGCCACGGCGGCACGTACCAGCCGATGATGCCCTTGTTGCCGGTCTGGCCGGCGTCCACGGCCGTCTTCTGCTCGTCGATGTACTTCTTCACCAGGTCGGCGTGGCCCCAGTTCTCCAGCACGGCGTCCACCTCGCCGGTGCCGAAGCCCTGCCAGGCGATCTCTTCCTTGAGGTTCTTCTTGTTCACCGTGCAGCCGAGGTTGTGCTGGGCGACGTACGCGACGACCGCCGCGTCGGCCTCGTACCCCACCCAGGGGTTGACCGCGAGGTTGAACGTGCCGCACTTGCCGGAGCTGCCCGCGCTGTTCGAACCCGAGGAGGTGTCGCCGACCTTCGCGCCGCCGCACGCGGTGAGGGTGAGGCCGAGGACGGCCAGGCCGGCCGCGCCGGCTCGCCAGTGTCTTGCCATGGTGTCCTGCTCCTTTAAGCGCCGGCGCGTCGCGCCGCGGCCTGAGTGATCCGGTCGAACATGACTCCGAGCAGTACGATGGCGAGCCCTGCCGCCAGCCCCTTGCCGTACAGCTCGCCCTGCGAGAATCCGGCCACGACGTCGTAGCCGAGGGCTCCTGCGCCTACCAGGCCGCCCACAACAACCATCGACAGCACGTAGATCAGGCCCTGGTTGGTCGCGAGCGTCAGGGCACTGCGTGACATCGGCAGTTGGACCTTGGTGATGATCTGCCAGGTGTTGCACCCGGCGGAGGTGGCCGCCTCCACGGTGGTCTCGGGCACGGCCCGGATCCCGTCCGCGATGATCTTCATGGCGACGGGGGCGCCGTAGACGATCGCCGCCACGATGGCCGTGAAGCGGGTGGCGCCGAACAGCGCGAGGAACGGCACCAGATAGACGAACGGCGGCATGACCTGGGCCGCGTCCAGGGTGGGCCGGATCGTCCGGTCCACCAGGGTGCTGCGGCCCATCCACACGCCGAAGACCACGCCGAGGATCATCACCAGGACCGTCGCGACGATCGTCGAGGCGAGCGTGGTCATGGCGTCCGACCACACACCGGTGGCGACCAGCAGGCCCACGCACACGGCGGTGGTGATCCCGGACTTCCAGCCGCCCAGCACCACGGCGAGGGCGACCAGCACCGCGCCGACCAGCCACCACGGGGAGTCGGTGAGCAGCGTCTGGAACGGGTTGAGCAGGCCGTTGGTGATGCCGTCGCGGAAGGCGTTGGTCAGGCCCGACAGGTTGTCCTGCACCCAGGTGGCCGCGGTGTCCGTCCCGCTCGCGATGTGGGTTCCGACGGTGCCGTCGCCGGGGAAGTCGGCCGCCCACAGGTAGGTGTGCGAGAGGTAGATCAGGACCACCGTGACCACGGCACCTGCGCCCAGCAGCGGAGCGCGCCACTTGGTGAAGTCGTGCCTGGCGTTGCGCGCGTTCTCCTCGCGCGCGGCGGCCGCGGTGGTGACCCGGTCCAGCACGATCGCCAGGATCACGATGGCGAGGCCCGCGTTGAAGGCCGTGCCGACGTCGAGCGACTGCAGCGCCTGCAGGACGTTGACGCCGAGGCCCGGCGCGTTGATCAGTGCCGCGATGGTCACCATGGCCAGGGCGGCCATGATGGTCTGGTTGACGCCCATCACCACGGTCCGCTTGGACATCGGCAGCAGGACCTTCAGCAGCGACTGACGGCGCGTGGCACCGAGGGAGTCCGCTGCCTCGACGGTCGTCCTCGACACGTTGCGGATGGCGTGTGCCGTGATGCGGATCGTCGGCGGGGCCGCGTAGATCACGGTGGCGATGGTGGCCGACGCTCCGCCGATGAGGAAGAACAGGGTCAGCGGCGCCAGGTAGACGAAGGTCGGCATCGTCTGCATGAAGTCCAGGAACGGCGTGACGAACCGGTTGAACCGGTCCGAGAGTCCGGCCCACACCCCGAGCGGGATGGCGAAGAGCAGGGCCACGAACACCGCGCACAGGATCAGCGCCAGGGTGTCCATGCTCTCCTGCCACAGGCCCTGCACCCCGAGGAAGGTGAAGCCGGCCACGGCCAGCAGGGCGACCTTCCAGTTGCCCAGGGCCCAGGAGACGAATCCGGCGAGGCCGACGACACCGAGCCAGCCGATCTGCGGGACCGGGCGGGACCCGGACGGCTGGGAGATCAGGTGCTGGACGAAGGTCACCAGGTTGTCGATGACCAGCCGGATCTCGTTGAAGAAGTACAGGAAGAGCGGGTTGGAGTTGCGGTTGGCGCCGATGGAGTCGTTGAAGTCGTTGATCCACCGGTGCAGGTCGGTGAGATCGGCCACCGCCAGGGACAGGGTCTGCTTGCCGCGCAGGACGGCGAAGAGCACCAGCCAGATGACGAGGATCGCGGCGATCATCACGGGCCGGCCGACCTTGCGCACGCCTCTTGCGGGCGCGGCCGGTTGCGCGGCCTCCGTCTGCTCCGGTTTCTCCATGACGACGGTCATCACACGCCGCCTTCCTGCCCGGCGACGACCGACAGGATCTCCTCGTCGCCGACGATGCCGAGCAGCTTGCCGTCCTCGACGACCTTGACCGGCTTGTCGGCGGCCAGGACGGCCCGGGTCGCCTCCTTGACCACGACGTCCGGGCCGAGCTCGGGGCCGTCGAGTTCGTCGCCGTCCTCCGGGGCGCGCATGATCCAGCGCAGGGTGAGGACGTCTCCGCGCGGCACGTCCTTGACGAACTCGCGGACGTAGTCGTCGGCGGGGGCGCCCACCAGCTCGTCGCCGGTGCCGCACTGGACCATCTTTCCGTCCCGCATGATGAGGATGCGGTCGCCCAGCTTGAGCGCCTCGGAGAGGTCGTGGGTGATGAACACCATGGTCTTGCCGACCTCGTGGTGCAGCCGGATGACCTCGTTCTGCATGTCGCGCCGGATCAGCGGGTCCAGCGCGGAGAAGGGCTCGTCGAAGAAGAGGACGTCCGGGTCGCCCGCGAGGGCCCGGGCCAGACCGACGCGCTGCTGCATACCCCCGGAGAGCTGGTCGGGATACGACCGCTCGTAACCCGCGAGACCGACCAGTTCCACGACCTCCAGCGCGCGCTTGGTCCGCTCGGCCCTGCTCATGCCGCGGATCTCCAGGCCGAAGGCCACGTTGTCGACGACCCGGCGGTGCGGCAGCAGTCCGAAGTGCTGGAAGACCATGGAGAACTTGCGGCGCCGCAGCTCCCGCAGCCGGGCCGCGTCCGCCTCCCGGATGTCCTGGCCCTCGAAGACGACCTCACCGGTGGTGGGTTCGATCAGCCGGGTCATACAGCGCACCAGGGTGGACTTGCCGGAGCCGGACAGGCCCATGACGACGAAGACCTCGCCGGGCGCCACGTCGAAGCTGACGTCGCGCACGGCGGCGGTGCATCCGGTGCGGTCCATCAGCTCCCGGCGGGAGAGGCCGCACAGCTCCTCGGACTCCGGCACCTTCTCGGCCTTGGGTCCGAACACCTTCCACAGCCTGCGCACGGATATGACCGGCGTGCCGTCCGAGTCCTGGGGCGTGCCGCGCCGCTGCGGCACCTCGGTCTGTGTGGGGGTCACGATCGACCTCTTTTCGGCGTTCAGCCGCGGAACCAGTGCTGCGGCCGGGGTTGGATGTTCTGCCAGACGTGTTTGGGCTCTCGGTACTCGTTCAGGCCGGTCGGTCCCAACTCCCGGCCCACGCCCGAATGCCCGAAGCCACCCCACTCCGCCTGCGGCACATAGGGGTGGTAGTCGTTGATCCACACGGTGCCGTGGCGCAGCCGCCGGGCCAGGCGCTGGGCCTTGCCCGCGTCCTGGGTCCAGACGGCACCGGCGAGGCCGTACTCGGTGTCGTTGGCGATGCGGACGGCGTCGTCCTCGTCGGTGAAGCGTTCGACGGTCAGCACGGGTCCGAAGGACTCCTCGTGCACCACGCGCATGTCCTGCGCGCACTCGTCGAGGACGGTCGGCGGGTAGTAGTGGCCGCCGGCGAGGGCCGGGTCGTCGGGCCGGGCACCACCACAGCGCAGTACGGCGCCTTCCTCCAGGCCCGCCGCGACGTACGCCTCGACCTTCGCCAGGTGCTGCGCGGAGATCAGCGCGCCCGTCTCGGCGTCGGGGTCGAAGGGGCCGCCGAGGCGGATCGTCCGGGCGCGGCGGACGACCTCGTCGACGAAGCGGTCGTGCAGCGAGTCCTCGACGATCAGCCGGGCGCCGGCCGAGCAGACCTGCCCGGAGTGCAGGAAGACAGCGGTCAGGGCGAAGTCGACGGCGGTGTCGAAGTCGGCGTCGGCGAAGACGACGTTGGGGTTCTTGCCGCCGAGTTCGAGAGCGACCTTCTTCACCGTGGCGGCGGCACTCGCCATGATGTGCCGGCCGGTGTTCAGGCCGCCGGTGAAGGAGACCATGTCGACCGCCGGGTGCTCGGAGAGGGGCGCGCCCACCTCGGGGCCCGCGCCCAGCACGAGATTGGCGACGCCCGCGGGCAGTCCCGCCTCCTCCAGGGCCTTCATCAGCAGGACGGAGGTCGAGGGGGTGAGCTCGCTGGGCTTGAGGATGATCGTGTTGCCGGCCAGCAGAGCCGGGGCGACCTTCCAACCGGCCTGCAGCAGCGGGTAGTTCCAGGGGGTGATCAGTCCGCACACGCCGACCGGCTCGTAGACGACGCGGCTTATGGCGTCGTCGCGGCCGGTGTCGATCACGCGGCCCGCGTCGGTGCCGCCGAGGCCGCCGTAGTAGCGGAAGCAGGAGACGACGTCGGCGATGTCGTACTCGCTCTCCACCAGGCGTTTGCCGGTGTCCAGCGACTCGGCGCGGGCGAACTCCTTGGCGTCGCGCTCGATGATGTCGGCGGTGCGCAGCAGCAGGGCGCCGCGCTCGCGTTCGGGGGTGTGCGGCCAGGGGCCCTCGTCGAAGGCGCGGCGGGCCGCGACGATCGCCGCCTCGGTGTCGGCACGGGTGCCCTCCGATACGGTAGCGGCGAGCGTGCCGTCGGCGGGACACCGGATCTCGCGGCGGCCGCCGGCCGCCGGCTCCCGCCATTCACCGTCCAGATACAGGTCTGCCACGCGCCCAGCCCTTCAACCGAAATGCGTTGCGCATCGTGCATCCAATTGCTTGTGGTGGAACACCCTGGCGAATGTGCAGACATACGTCAAGAGGTTCGCCGATGACGATTCAGCAAGGGGCCGACCGTCCCGTCTCTCTTGACCGCAGGACCCTTCCGCTTGGAGCATGTTGCGTATCGCTCACCAAGTTGTGCATTACGCACCAGCGGAGGCCGCCCATGTCCCCTCGTCCCCAGCCCGGCCGTGAGTACGTCCTCACCCTCTCGTGTCCCGACAGCGCGGGCCTGGTCCATGCCGTGAGCGGGTTTCTCGTCCGCAACTCCGGCAACATCCTGGAGAGCCAGCAGTTCGACGACCGGCTCCAGGGCCGCTTCTTCATGAGGGTCCACTTCGACGTTTCCGATCCGAGCACCGGACTGGAACATCTGCGTTACCGGTTCGGGCCCGTCGCCGAGGCCCACCACATCTCCTGGACCCTGCGGGACGCCTCGACGCCGACGCGGACGCTGATCATGGTGTCGAAGTTCGGCCACTGCCTGAACGACCTGCTCTTCCGCAAGCGCACCGGCGCCCTCAACATCGAGATCCCGGCGATCGTCTCCAACCACCGCGACTTCGAGAGCCTGGCGGACACCTACGGCGTCCCCTTCCACCACATCCCGGTCACGAGGGACACCAAGCCAGAGGCGGAGGCGCGGCTCCTCGAGCTGGTGCGCGAGCTGGACGTGGACCTCGTGGTCCTGGCCCGGTACATGCAGATCCTCTCCGACGACCTGTGCAAGCAGCTCGAGGGCCGCGCCATCAACATCCACCACTCCTTCCTTCCCAGCTTCAAGGGCGCACGCCCCTACGAGCAGGCCTACGACCGGGGTGTGAAGCTGGTCGGCGCGACGGCGCACTACGTCACACCGGACCTGGACGAGGGCCAGATCATCGAACAGGACGTGGTCCGCGTGGACCACTCCCTCGACCCGGGCGAACTGGTCACGGTCGGCCGTGACGTCGAGGCGCAGGTCCTGGCGCACGCGGTGAAGTGGCACAGCGAGAGCCGGGTGATGGTCGACGGCAACCGCACGGTGGTCTTCCGCTGACGGGACACGGACGAGGGGGCGGGCCGGGGACTCCGGCCCGCCCCCTCGTCGTCCACAGGAACCAGCCGTATACGGAGATCAGTGGCCGAGGCGGTCCAGCAGGGCGCGGCGCCAGGCCTCCGTCTCGGCGATCTGGTTGAAGGTGAACAGATGCAGGCCCGCCACACCCGCCGACGGCGCGGTCAGGGCCTGCTCGCAGCGCTCCAGCAGCCTCTCGGGCGAGTAACCGCCGGGGGCGGCGAAGCGCAGGAACCACGACGCGTGCTTCGTGAGAAAGCGCGTCGACTCCCCCACGCCGATCTTGGTGGCCATCGCGAGCAGCTTCGCGCGCTGCACGGGCCCGGCGACACCCACGTACAGGGGCAGGGTGACGTCCCGGCGCCGCACCCGCGCGATCCACTCCCCCAGCACCCGCGGGTCGAAGCAGAGGTTGCTGACGATGTACGTGGCGTGCTCTCGCTTGTCCCACATGGACTGGATGGTGACGTCGTCGTGGATGAGGGGGTGGCTCTCCGGGTAGCCGGTGATCCCCCGGTGCGCGAAGGGGCTGCCCAGCTCGCTCAGCGCCCGCAGCACCGGCAGCGCGCCGTCGTACACCCCGGCCGGCGGATCCGCGTCGCCGGCCGGGACGAACACGTCGTCCACGCCGGCCTCGCGCAGCCGGTCCGCGACCTCCTTGAGGTGCACCTCGTCCCGCAGCAGCCGTGCCGGGACGTGCGGGACGACGCGGTAGCCGTGCGCGGCGAGCCGCTCCGTGAGGGCGAGGGTCGGCTCCAGACCCTTGACCGGCGACGCCGTCACCGTGACGACGACGTCGCGCGGGACATGGGCGAGGACCTTCTCCTCGGTCGCCTTGGCGGGCAGCACCTCGTAGCGGACGCTGCCGAGCAGCGCACCGAGTCCCGTGGCGGCCAAGGCCTACCCCGCCTGCTTCTGGGCGTCGCGGTGGCGGTAGTACGCGGCCTTCGACGGTGCGAGCGGTTCCCTGCCCAGGATCAGGTCGGCGGCCTTCTCGGCGATCATCATCACCGGCGCGTAGATGTTTCCGTTGGTGACGTACGGCATCACGGAGGCGTCGACGACGCGCAGCCCCTCGACGCCGTGCACCCGCATGCTGGCCGGGTCGACGACGGCCATGTCGTCCGTGCCCATCTTGCAGGTGCAGGACGGGTGCAGGGCCGTCTCGCCCTCCTTGGCGACCCAGGCGAGGATCTCCTCGTCCGACTCCACCTTGGGTCCGGGCGAGATCTCACCGCCGTTGTAGGGCGCGAGCGCGGGCTGGTTGAGGATGCGGCGGGCGACCCGGATCGCCTCGACCCATTCACGGCGGTCCTGCTCGGTGGAGAGGTAGTTGAAGCGCAGGGCCGGGTGCTCGCGCGGGTCCCTGCTCCTGATCTTCACCGAGCCGATGGCGTCGGAGTACATGGGCCCGACGTGCACCTGGTAGCCGTGGCCGCCGGCCGGTGAGGAGCCGTCGTAGCGGACGGCGACCGGCAGGAAGTGGAACATCAGGTTGGGGTAGTCGACGTCCTCGTTGCTGCGGGCGAAGCCGCCGGCCTCGAAGTGGTTGGTCGCCGCCGGTCCTTTCCGGAAGAGCCACTGCAGGCCGATGAAGGGGGCGCGCCACTTGGCCATGTACGGCTGCATGGAGACGGGCTGCTTGCAGGCGTACTGGACGTAGACCTCCAGGTGGTCCTGCATGTTCTCGCCGACGCCCGGCAGGTCGTGGACGACGTCGATGCCGAGGGCGCTCAGTTCCGCCGCGTTGCCGACGCCGGAGAGCTGGAGCAGCTGCGGCGAGTTGATCGCGCCGCCGCACAGGATCACTTCCCCGGCGCGGACCTGCTGGAGGGCGCCCTTGCCGTGCTGGTACTCGACGCCGACGGCGCGTTTGCCCTCGAACAGGACGCGGGTGACGAGGGCGCGGGTGCGCACGGTGAGGTTGGGGCGCTTCCTGACCGGCTTGAGGTACGCCTTCGAGGCCGACAGCCGGCGTCCGCGGTGGACGTTGCGGTCGAACTTGGCGAAGCCCTCCTGCCGGTAGCCGTTGACGTCGTCGGTCGGGGCGTAGCCGGCCTCCTCGGTCGCCTTCTGGAAGGCCGTGAAGAGCGGGTTGGTGGCGGGACCGCGCTCCAGGACGAGGGGACCGTCGTGGCCGCGGAACTCGTCGTCCGGGCCGGCGGCGAGACAGTTCTCCATGCGCTTGAAGTAGGGCAGACAGTGCGCGTAGTCCCAGGTCTCCATCCCGGGGTCGGCGGCCCAGCGCTCGTAGTCCATGGGGTTGCCGCGCTGGAAGATCATGCCGTTGATGCTGCTGGAGCCGCCTAGCACCTTCCCGCGGGCGTGGTAGACACGGCGTCCGCCCATGTGCGGCTCGGGCTCGGACTCGTACTTCCAGTCGTAGAACCGGCTGCCGATGGGGTAGGTCAGGGCCGCGGGCATGTGGATGAAGACGTCCCACGGGTAGTCGGACCGGCCGGCCTCCAGCACCAGCACCCGGTTGCCCGGGTCCGCGGAGAGCCTGTTCGCCAGTGCGCTGCCTGCCGAACCGCCGCCGACGATGACGAAGTCGTACTGCAGGGGAGCCATGGTGCCTCGTCTCGCTCGCGCCGTCGATACGCGAGGCATGCTAATACTGGTAGCGCCATACGCACCAGGTTGCGAGGCGCGCAACCTTCCAGGGACTTGTGTGCGGTGGCTCCCCAGGTTCAGGGAGATCAGAGCCCGGCCGGGACACCGGAGGAGTCCCGGCCGGGCACGGCGTCAGCCGGTCAGCGGTGCGAGCGTGACGCGGTCGATGTCGGGCGCGTACGCCGTCGCGTTGCCGAAGCTGACGGTGTTGGCGCCGGCGCCGAGGGTGACGGGGACGGGCAGGTCCCACCAGTTCGACCAGCTGTAGTTGTTGCGGAACATGACGGTCCTGGCTGTGCCGTTGACGGTGATGGTGGCCGCCCTGGAGACGACGTTGGTGTTGTAGTTGCCGGATCCGGCGACCTGGTTGTTGGCGTAGCGCACGTTCATCACGTAGCGGCCGGCCGAGGCGGCGTTCACCTGGAAGGTGAGCGTGTTGCCGGGGCCGTTGCCCACATAGCCGACATAGTTGCCGCCGGACGCCCAGGAGTTGGCGGAGACGGCGGCGGTGCCGGCGCGGGTCGCGCTCTCGGCCTCGTAGGCGGTGACGCCCGTGGTGTCGACCGTGCCGGTGACACGCAGGTCGCGCAGGGTGAGGCGTCCCTTGCCCGGGCCGGTCGCGGTGATGCGGTTGTTGCCCGCCGAGAGGTACAGCCTCTGGGTCCTGTCGGTGGGACGGCCGCCGGTGGAGGCGAGGGTGGACGCGGTGGCCCCGTCCAGGCTGAGGGTGGCGCCGCCGGTGGAGGCGTAGTCGGCGTGGACGGTGTAGTAGCCGTCCGTGGGGGCGTAGACGTCGAAGGCGGCCTTGTCACCTGAGCCCAGCACGAGGGCGCCGGCGCCGCTGATGCCGGAGGCGGAGTAGTCGTACTGCGGGGATCCGCTGATGTCGGCGTAGGTCGCGGGGTAGACGGGGTCCTGGCCGGGGGACGCGGTGAGGTCGATCTTGTCGAGGGTGACCTCGCCCGTGGCGCCCTTGGCCAGTGTCAGGGTGTGCGTGCCGGCCGTCAGCGACACCGGGGTGCTCACGGTGGAGCGGTAGGTCCAGTTCAGGGTCGTCGGGTAGGTGATGGTCTTCGCGGAGCCGCCGTCGACGGTGAGGGTCTGGGTGGCGGGGGTGGCCGTCTGGCCGGACTGGTTGCCGTAGAAGATGTTCAGGTCGTACGTGCCGGTGGCCGGGACACTGACCGTGAAGGCGACCTTGCTGGTCGGCTGGTTGAGGCTGCCGACGTCCTTGGTGCCCGAGGTGGCGTAGCCGTAGGGGTTGGACACCGTGCCCTGGGTGTAGACGGTGCCGCTGGTGATGGCCGCGTTCTCGGCCTCGTACGACTGCTGCCAGGGCACCTTGGCCGCGGTCGGCCTGCCGCTGCCGGCCGGGTTGACGAGGATGCGGTAGGCCGCCATCGGGTCGAGGCCGGTCAGCGGGACGGTGATGCTGCCGTCGGCGCCGACGGTCACGGTGCCGCGGGACAGCACGGCGGCGTGGCCCCCGCGCCCTCGTAGCCGCTCCAGGCGGTGCGCTCGACGGAGACGTCGACCCTGCTGCCGAAGGAGCGCGGTATGTGCCGGACGACCGTGTCGACCGAGCCGGAGGCGCCACCGCCGAGCAGTACCTGCGCCTGCTTGCGGCCGGTGTCCAGGGAACCGATGCCCTGAAGGGTGTCGACGGTGTTGGCCTGTGGCGGGGTCACCTCGACGGTCTGGCCGGTCAGGCCCGCGTACCAGCGCAGCAGCCACCAGTCGCCGTTGGGGATGTTGGTCTGGCTGACGTTGCCGTCGAGGTTTCCGGCCATGTCCCAGTAGGCCTGGTCGGCGTAGACCTTGTTCCGCTCGAACATGGACATCCACTGGATCATCTGACCGGGGACGGACAGGTCGCGGCGGTCGCCGAACTCGTCGATGTTCACCGGCAGATGGCTGATGCCGGCGGTGGTCTCCAGGGTGCGGTAGGCGGCGAGGTTCGACTCGAAGTGGGACAGCGAGCCGGGATCCAGCTCGTGCCATGTGGTGACGTCCGGAAGGACGTCGTTGGCCTTGGCCCACGGGTAGAAGTCGCCCATGAGACGGGGGTCGTAGTGCGTCTCGTTGGGGCCGGCGATCCTGGCGTCCGGGATGATCGACCGGATCTTGTGGTAGACGGTGGCCCAGTCGCTCTCGAAGCTGCTGAGCGCGCTGTGGTACGTGGACGTCGTGGAACTGCCCAGACCGGTGTACCAGTTGCCGTCCGGCTCGTTGAACGGCACCCACACGAACGAGTTCGCGTCGGGGCGGCCGGCGACCTTGCGGACCATCGTGTCGACCTTGGACAGGTAGTCGCTCAGTCCCAGGTTCTCGTACGGCCAGTCGGCGTAGACGTCCTGCATGTAGACCAGGTTGTCGCGGCCGCCGCCCCGGGCGAACTGCGGCTGGACGACCAGCGCGTCACCGTTCGGGTGCTGCGCACCGTCGGGTGCCTTCGTCGCGATCGACGTCATGTGCAGGGGCGTCGTGATGTCGTCACCGGGGACGCCGTCGTCGCTGAGGCCGTACAGGGCGCCGTTGGCCCCGTGCATGACGGCGCCGGTGGTCCGGCCGAGATCCACGGTGAGCTGCGGATCGGCCGCGTGGGCGACCGGGCCGCTCAGCGCCGTGCCGACGAGGACGGCGGTGAGGGTGACGGCGCCCGCGAGGCGCCGGGCACGTCCTGCTCTGTGGTCGGTTCGAGGCATGCGTGTCCTCCGCCTCCCGCGTCGCTGCGGGAGGATCGTGTGGGAACCGGGGGTGATGGGCCGGGGCGCGCGGGGAGGAACGCCCCGGGGACTGTGGGGGCGGGGCTACTTGACGGCTCCGCTGGTGATGCCGGCGACGACCCGGCGCTGGGCGACGACGAAGACCGCCACCATGGGCAGGCTCATCATCACGACGTAGGCGAAGATCAGGTGCCAGTTGTTCAGGTACAACTGGGCGTTGGCGACCTGGTAGAGGTTGAGCGGCAATGTGGCCTTGGAGCCGCCGCCGAGCACGAAGAACGCGTAGAAGATGTCGCTCCAGGCGAAGAGCATCACCATGATCGTCGCGGTGGCGATGACCGGCCGCAGCAGCGGCAGGATGATCTGGAAGAAGACCCGCGGCGGGCCGGCGCCGTCCATGCGGGCCGCCTCCTCCAGTTCCTCGGGAAGATTGCGGATGAAGCCGGTCATGAAGAAGATCGACGTGGACAGGTACATCCCGGTGTAGACCGCGATCATGCCCAACTGGGTTCCGGCGAGGCCGAGTTGCCGCAGCTCCATGACGATGGTGATCACGGCGGGCGGCAGCAGCAGGCCGCTGATGCTGAGGGCGTACAGGATGCTCACCAGGCGGCCGGTGCGGCGGGCGAAGACCCAGGCCGCACCCGCGCCCAGCAGCAGCACGAGGACGACGGAGGGGACGACGACCAGCAGGCTGTTGACGAAGCCCTGGATCATCTTGCCCTGGTCGAAGGTCTGCCGGTAGTTCTCGGCGGCCTGCACGTGGTGCGGCAGCGAGAGGTTCGGCTTGATCGCCTCGGACTGGGGCTTGACGGAGGTCACCGCGACGAGCCAGAGCGGGATGCCGATGGTGACGGCGGCGATGACCACGACGACGGCGGGCCGCACCCAGCGCGGCAGGCCCGGACGGGCGGGGGCGAACGCGGATACGGCGGTCACTGGTTGTTCTCCCTGCGGCGCAGACCGACGATGACGGGCACGGCGAGGACGACGACGATGAGGAACAGCACCAGGCTCATCGCGGACGCCTGCGCGTACAGCCCCTGTCCGAAGACGCGGAACATGTAGATGTTGAACACCTCGGTCTCGCTGCCCGGGCCGCCGGCGGTGGTGGCCTGGACGATGTCGAAGGTGTTCATGGAGCCGATCAGCGCGGTGGTGACGTTGAAGGTCACCGCGGGCGCCAGCAGCGGGAACCTGATGGACCAGAAGGTGCGCCAGGCGCCCGCGCCGTCGATGCGGGCCGCCTCCAGCACGTCGCCCGGCATGCTCTTCAGACCGGCCAGGTAGATCAGCATGGCCAGGCCCATCCACTTCCAGCCGTGGATGAGGGTCACGACGACCAGCGTCCAGGTCGTGGACCCGAGCCACGGGGTGTCGACGTGGTGTCCCATGAGGGAGGACAGGACGCTGTTGAGGGCGCCGTCCTGGGCGAGCAGCGCCCGGAAGATGTAGCCGACGGCGAGGGCCGAGATCAGCACCGGCAGGAAGAAGACGGCGCGGAAGAAGCGGTTGAAGCGGGTGTCGCGCTCCAGCAGCAGGGCCAGGGCGAGCCCGAAGCCGTTCTGGAAGAGGGCGACCAGCACCGCGTACTCCACGGTGATGCGGATGTCCCGGAGCATCGAGCCGTCCTGCAGGACGCTGCGGAAGTTGGACAGTCCGGCGAAGCGGATGTCCGGGTGGAACGCCGACCAGTTCGTGAACGGATAGACGAAGTTGAGCAGGTTCGGCAGCAGGAAGAAGGCGCCGAAGACGGCGAGCGCGGGCAGGGCGAACCACCACGGCTGGTCGGACCTGCCGCGCGGCCGACGACGCGGCGCGCGCCCGGACGGACGGCCCGCTTCCTTGCTGGGGTTGACGTCGGTGACGCCGATGGTGGCTGTGTCCGCCACTTCTCACCTCCGAGGGGTGGCCCCGGGCGCTTCGGCGGGGAGGCACCCGGGACGGGACTTGCGAAGGGACGGGCTGTCAGAAGCCGGCGACGCCACGCGCCTTGAGGACCTGGGTGAACTGGTCCTCGGCGGCCTGCGCCACCTGCTGCGGTGTCTTCTTGCCGTAGATCATGTCGGCGAGGGCGAGGTGCATGTCGGGCGCGGTCAGGGCCTTGACCTGGAACACGCCGGTCGCGCTGGAGAGGGAGTCGGCCTGGGCGAGGGCGGTCTGCGGCAGTCCGGCGGGGTTGGGCACGGACGGCTCGACGGAGACGACCTTGTTGGCCTTGATGTAGGCCGGGTAGTCCTTGCCGAGCCAGAAGGACAGGAACTGCCGGGCCGCGTTCTGCCGCTTGGCGTCACCGGTGTTGAAGGCGACGACACCGTTGGTCTGGTCGGGCGAGTACAGGGCCTTGGCGGAGCTGTTGGAGACGGGGAACCAGCCCAGCTTCTGGTCCATCTCGGCGGTGCTGGCGGTGGCCTGGATCTCGCTCTGCAGGGAGGTGACGTTCACGGCCATCGCGGCGCTGCCGTCCAGGATCGCCTTGCCCTGGTCCACGAAGGTGGCCGTCTTGTAGTTCTTCTGCGCCAGCCCGCCGTCCAGGACCTTCGCCTTGTACTTCTTGATCGCGTTGACGATCACCGGGTCGGTCCACTTGGCCTGGTTCTTGTTGAGCTTGTCCCAGAAGCTCTGCGGCAGGTCGGTCATCTGCAGCTGGACCTGCCACTGCAGCGGCCACTTGTCACCGCCCACCTCGAAGAACGGCGCGACGCCCGTCTTGGACTTGATCGTCGCGGCGGTGGCGAGGAGGTCGTCGTAGCTGGTGGGCATCTTGGTGATGCCCGCCTTCTTGAAGACGTCCTTGTTGTAGTAGACGCCCAGGGAGGCGGGGCTGGTGACGATCGCGGCGTAGCGGTGGCCGTCGACCTGGCCGAGGCCCTGTTCGGTCTTGCCGAGCTTGGAGACCCAGTCCTCGTTGTCGAGTTGGAGCAGGTTCTTGGCCGGCTGGATGAACGGCAGGGTGCTGCCCGTGGGCTGCCAGAACATCAGGTCGGGCTTGTCGCCGGAGGCCAGCTTGGTGGGGACGTTCGACTCGTAGGGGTCGGGTATCACCTGGGTGCTGACGGTGGCTCCGGTCGCCTTCTCGAAGGCGTCGATGACCTGTTTGGGCTCGGTGACGCTGTTCTGCGCCACCCACATGGTCAGGTGGACGCCCTTCAGGCTCGCCGTCGCGTCGACCGATCCGGTGGGGGCGGCGCCGCTGCTGCCGGCGGTGGCGTCACTGCAGGCGGTGGCTGCCAGTCCGAGGGCACACACGACGGCGAGGGAGGAGACGGCTCTTTTCATGGGGCTTCCTTAGGCACACGAGGGTTGGCGGAGCGGTGCTGTGAAGGCGGGGGACGGAGGGGGTGAAGCGCAGGCGTGTCCGGGCCCGGGTCATGCCTCCCGGCTCCCGGTGCTTTCGCGCCGGACCAGTTGGGGGCCGACGAGTGTGGGCTCGGGCGGCTGGTAGTCGGATTCCAGTTGGCCGCGCAGGAGTCCGAAGGCGGAGCGGCCCAGACCCTGGAAGTCCAGGCGGACCGTGGTGAGGGCCGGGGTGATGAACTGCGAGTGGGGGGCGTCGTCGAAGCCGATGACGCTGACGTCCCCCGGGACGGACCGGCCGGCGTGGTGCAGGGCGCGCAGGACACCCAGCGCCAGGTCGTCGTTGCCGCACAGGATCGCGGTGACGTCCGGATCCCCGGCGAGCTTGCGGCCGGCGTCGTAACCGGCCTGGGCGTCCCAGCCCTTGCCGGTCGGGGGCGGCGGGGTGACACCCGCGGCGATCAGGGCCTGCCGCCAGCCCTCAGCGCGCGGTGCCGCCGAACGCCGGGACCCCGTGGACGCCGGAATCGCCACGTAGTGGACGGTGGGGTGACCGAGGCCGAGCAGGTACTCGGTGGCGGCGCGGGCCGCCGTCCGGTCGTCGACCCAGACCGCCGGACGCGGAGGGGTGCGGCCCGGTGGCGGGGCCTCTACGGCGGCGGCGCAGGGCACGTTGGACGGGACCCGGTCCAGGGCCGCCGCGCCGAGCCGGTCGAATCCGATCACCACGAGCCCGCCGCCGGCCGCGGCCGCGGTGGCGATCGTACGGTCCAGGTCGTCCTCCGGGGTGAGGACCCGGACGCCGACCGAGTAGCCCGCGGCGCGGGCGGCCTCCTCCAGGCCCTGCAGGGTGGCCGCGTAACCGTAGAGGACGGTGTTGGAGGTCAGCACCGTGACCGTCTTCGTGACGCCGCTGGCCAGGGCGAACGCGGTGGCGTTGCGCCGGAAGCCGAGGGACTCGATGGCCTCCTCGACCCGGCGGCGGGTCTCCTCCTTCACGTTCGGGTGGTCGTTGATGACCCTCGAGACGGTCTGGTAGGAGACGCCGGCCGCCTGGGCGACATCACGAATGCTTGCGGGCTTGTGCTGGCTCCCCTGCGGAGCGGCAGGGCCGCCGGAGCTTGTGTGACCGGTCACAACCATGCGAGGATTGTGAGCGGTCACAACACGGCCGTCAAGAGGCTGAAACCAGGGCGTCACGCTTCCGGCACACGAGCGGCACGCGCCCCGGCAACCCGTCCCACCCCGTAAGCCACGGGTCACCTGCGCAGATCCTCTGAAAAGATCCGTGTCGGGCCACTGACACAAGTACTTGTCCCAGAAGGGGAACCGCGTTGACAGCTGCTGCCGAGGTCGCCAAGGAGTCCCTGCTGTGGAGCGATGACGCCCTTGGACTGCGTGCCGTGGCCGACCCTTCCGGGTCGGTCAGACTCACCGACGACGGCCACCCGTGGGACTGTCTGGTGCCGCTCGCCGAAGTCCTGCTCACCGGGCACGGCCGGACCTGGTCGGGTGAACGCTTCATCGACACGGCCGTCGGCGCCCGCCTGGTGCTCCGCGGCCACGAGACGGTCCAGGACCGGGAGTGGCGGCACACCACGATCCGCCTGACGGACCCGGACACCTCACTCGCCGCCGACGTCACCCTCAGCACCGTTCCCGGCGCGGGCTTCGTGCGCTCGCAGGTCCGTCTGGTCAACGAGGGCGACACTCCCCTGCACGTGGAGGGCGTGTCCACCCTCACCCTCGGCGGCATCACCGACGCGGAGAAGGGCCTCGACGGCCTCACGGTGCACTGGGCGGACAACGACTGGCTCGCCGAGTGCCGCTGGCGCCGCGCCGCGTTCCGGGACCAGGTCGTCCCGCTGAACCGGAGCGCTCACGGTCACGAGGGCCGCGGCTGCTTCGAGCGCTACTCCCAGGGCACCTGGTCGACCGGCCGGCACCTTCCCCTCGCCGCCCTCACCGACAGCGCGGGAGGAACCTGGCTCTGGCAGATCGAGTCCAGCGCCGGCTGGCGCTTCGAGACCGGGGAACGCGAGGGGGCCGCCTACCTCGCCCTGTTCGGACCGGACGACGCGCATCACCAGTGGCGGCAGACGCTGGCCCCGGGTCAGGAGTTCACCACCGTGCCCGCCGTCCTGGTCCGCACCCGCAGCGGCGGCCTGGACGCGGCGTTCGGGGAACTCACCGCCTACCGCCGCCGCATCCGCCGCGCCCACCCCGATCACACGGCGCTTCCCGTGATCTACAACGACTACATGAACACCCTCATGGGCGACCCGACCACCGAGAAGCTCCTGCCGCTCGTCGAGGCGGCCGGGGCCGCCGGAGCCGAGGTCTTCGTCATCGACGCCGGCTGGTACGACGACGACTCCCAGGGCTGGTGGGACGCGGTGGGCGCCTGGGAACCCGCCGGGCGCCGCTTCCCCGGCGGCATCCAGGAAGTCCTCGACGCCATCCGACGGCACGGCATGACACCCGGCGTGTGGCTGGAGCCCGAAGTCGTCGGCGTACGCAGCCCGCTGGCCCGCGCCCTGCCCGACGAGGCGTTCTTCCGGCGGGGCGGGGTCCGGCTGACCGAGCACGGCCGCCACCACCTCGACCTGCGCCACCCGGCCGCCCGCGCCCACCTCGACCGGGTCGTCGACCGCATCGTGGGCGAATGGGGCGTGGGCTACCTCAAGCTCGACTACAACATCAACGCCGGCCCCGGCACCGAGAGCGACTCGGAAAGCGCTGGCGCCGGACTGCTGGGGCACCACCGCGCCCACCTCGACTGGCTCGCCTCACTCCTCGACCGGCACCCCGGCCTCGTCCTGGAGAACTGCGGCTCGGGGGGCCTGCGCATGGACTACGCGCAGCTGGCCGTGACCCAGCTGCAGTCCACCAGCGACCAGCAGGATCCCCTGCGCTATCCGCCCATCGCGGCGGCGGCCGCGACCGCGGTGGCCCCCGAACAGGCCGCCGTCTGGGCCTACCCGCAACCCCACTTCACGCTCGACGAGATCGCCTTCACGATGGTCACCGCACTGCTGGGGCGTGTGCACCTCTCCGGATTCCTCGACCGCATGGACGAGGAGCAACTCGCCCTCGTGCGCTCGGGCATCGAGCTCTACCAGCGCATCCGCCCGGAGATCGGCGGCGCCCGCCCGTTCTGGCCGCTCGGACTTCCCGGGTGGGAGGACTCCTGGCTCGCCCACGGACTGCGCGCTCCGTCCGCGACCTACCTCGCGCTGTGGCGACGCGACACGGTCTCCGAGGCGGTTTCGCCGAACGTCTCCGGCGAGGCGGCCGCGCAGAACGTCGACACCGGCGTCCGGGGCGTCCGCATCCCGCACCTGCGGGGCAGCCACCTGCACCCGGAGGTGCTCTATCCGACGGACGCGGGCGCCACGGCGACCTGGGACGCGACCGACGGAACGCTCACCGTGACCCTGCCCCGCGTCAACACCGCGGTCCTGCTGCGTCTCGGCGGCACTCCGCCGACGAATCGCCCCGTACCAAACGAAAAGACCTGGTCAGGGTCGCGACAGTAAACGCCTTGTACCGTACTGCGCGTATAGTTTCGCTGTGAGCAACCACAGCCAAGACACCGAAACGTCAAATTCGCAGGCCGGCGGGGTGCAGTCGGTCGACCGAGCCATCAGCGTCCTCGAGATCCTGGCCCACCGTGGGGAGGCCGGCGTCAGCGAGGTGGCCGCCGAGATCGATGTTCACAAGTCCACCGCGTTCCGGCTGCTCGGCGCCCTGGAGGCGCGCGGTCTGGTGGAGCAGGCCGGCGAGCGCGGCAAGTACCGGCTCGGCTTCGGCATCGTGCGGCTGGCCGGCGCGGTCACCGGGCGCCTCGACATCACCCAGCAGGGCCGCCCGGTCTGCGAGCGTCTCGCCGAGGAGATCGGCGAGACCATCAACATCGCGGTCATGCAGGAGCACTTCGCGATCAACCTCTACCAGGTGCGCGGCCCGGCGGCCGTCGCCGCGCACAACTGGGTCGGCGAACTGACCCCGCTGCACGCCACCTCCAGCGGCAAGATCCTCCTCGCCCACCTGCCCACCAAGGAGCGCGCCGCGCTGCTGGCCGAGGCCGGGCTGAAGAAGGTCACCCCGCACACCATCACCGCGAAGGCGAAGCTGGAGAAGAACCTCGCCGACGCGCGGGAGCACGGCTACGCCTTCACCCTGGAGGAGCTGGAGATCGGCCTGCACGCCATGGCCGCCCCGATCCGCAACCAGGACGGCGAGGTCATCGCGGCACTCAGCGCCTCGGGGCCGTCGTACCGCTTCACCGAGGAGCGGCTGCACGAGCTGGCCCCGGTGCTGCTCAAGGGCGCCGAGGAGATCAGTCACCGCATGGGCTACCTGGGCTGAGCCGCCCCGCCCAGCCGCTCGTTGACCCAGTCGTGGAAGGCGCCGATGTGGTGCTCGCTGGGCACCAGCACGCCTCCCTTGGCGTACATCCGGGAGTGCATGCCGGGCTGGGTGCGCTCGCACGCCTCGAAGTCCTGCCGGTTGACCCGGTCGAAGAGCTCCACGGAGCGGCTGACGTCCTTGCCGCTGTCGACGACGTGCGGGAGGTAGAGCCAGTCGCACTCGACGATCGTGCGGTCGACGGCCACCGGGTACATGCGGTGGAAGATGACGTGGTCGGGGACGAGGTTGATGAAGACCTGCGGCTTGACGGTGATCGCGTAGTAGCGGCGGTCCTGGTCCTCGGCGACCCCGGGTATGCGCTCCAGGCCCTCGCTGCCGTCGACGGTGAAGCCCTGGATCTCCTCACCGAACTCGGCGCCGTGGCCGACGTAGTACTGGGCGGCGTAGCCGTCGGCGAACTCCGGGAGCACCTCGGTCAGTTCGGGGTGGATGGTGGCGCAGTGGTAGCACTCCATGAAGTTCTCGATGATGAGTTTCCAGTTCGCCCTGACGTCGTAGACGATGCGCCGGCCGACCGAGAGGTTGTCGATGTCGTAGTGGTCGATGGACTCGACGTCGCCGAGCCGTTCGACCACCGCGCCGATCACGTCCTCCTCGAAGGAGGGCGGGTTCTCCGCGAGGCACACCCACACATAGCCCAGCCACTCGCGCACGGCGACGCTCACCAGGCCGTACTCGGTGCGGCCGACGTCGGGCATCTTGGTGAGGTTGGGGGCGGCGACGAGCTTGCCGTTCAGGTCGTAGGTCCAGGCGTGGTACGGGCATTGGAAGGCCCGCTTGACCTCGCCGGTCTCCTCGGTGCAGAGCCTTGCTCCGCGGTGCCGGCAGACGTTGAAGTACGCGCGGATCGAGTGGTCCCGGGCGCGGGTGACGAGGATGCTCTCGCGGCCCACGTCGACGGTGCGGAAGGCGCCCGGCTTGGCCAGCTCGGAGGCGCGCGCCACGCAGAACCACATGGTCTCGAAGATGCGCTCCTGCTCCTGGGCGAAGATCCCGGGGTCCGTATAGGAGGAGCCGGGCAGGGTGGCGATCAGGCTGTCCGGCAGGCTGGTCGAGGTCACGGTGCACTCCTCGGGAAACGTCGTGGAGGGGTCGTTCACGCGGGGTCACTCACGCAGGGTGATTCACGCGGCGAGCTGTTTGCGCAGGCGGGTGAACAGGCGCGGCTGGTTCATCCCGAGCACGGCGACCGGTCGGCCCGAACGCCGGTAGACGGCGAGGACGTTGCGGTCCTCGGCGGCGCCTTCCTCGATGGTCACGCTGTCGGCGCCGGCCGCGTGACCGGCGAACTGGATCTTCGTGCCGTACTGGTCGGACCAGAAGTACGGCGGCCGGGGCACGCCCGGTTCGACCGCGCCGCCCGCGAGCAGCGTGGCGATCGCGGCGTCGGGCCGCTCCCGTGCGCCGGTCCAGTGCTCGACGCGGCGGTGCAGACCCGAGCGCGGGTCGTACCAGTTGGCGCAGTCGCCGACCGCGACCACGCCCGCGAGGCTGGTGCGGCCGTCCGCGCCGCACTTGACGCCGTTGTCGAGGTCGACGCCGGATCCCGCCAGCCACTCGACGCAGGGGCGTGCCCCCACGCCGACGACCACGATGTCGGCGGGGATCGTCCGGCCGTCCTCCAGCAGGACCGCGTCGACGCGCGTCTCGCCGCCGAGCCCCTTCACACCGACCCCGCACAACAGTCGTACGCCGTGGTCGGCGTGGAGGGCGGAGACGAGGGCGCCCATGGTCTCGCCCAGGGGGCCGGCCAGCGGTGTCGGGGCCGCTTCGACCACCGTCACGTCCAGGCCGAGGGCGCGGGCGGTGGAGGCGACCTCGGCGCCGATGAAGCCGCCGCCGATCACCACCAGCCGTCCGCCGCGGGCGAGTTCGCCGCGCAGGGCGCGGGCGTCGTCGAGGGTGCGCAGGGTGTGCACCCCGGCCAGCCCCTCGGAGCCGGGCAGGGTGCGGGCGGCGGCGCCGGTCGCGATGACGACGCCGTCGGCGCGCACCTCCCGTCCGTCGGCGAGGCGCACGGCACGCTCGCGGGCGTCGAGGCCGACGGCACGGGCACCGAGCAGCCATTCGGCGCCCAGATCCTCGTCGTCGGTCTCCAGGACCAGGTCCGCCTCGCCGAGGGTGCCGGCCAGGAACTCCTTGGACAACGGCGGCCTGTCGTACGGGCGGTGGAGCTCGTCACCGATGACGACGAGCCGCCCGTCGTAGCCCTGCCCGCGCAGCGAGCGCGCCGCCGACAGTCCCGCCAGCGACGCGCCCACCACGGCCACGGTCCTCACGCGGGACCTCCGGCCAGCCGGGAGGCGACGCAGGGCGGCAGGTTGGGGGCGTCCGTGGACACCCGTACGTAGATCATCCCGTCCTCGACGACGACCTCGTGGGTGCGCACCGGGAGCTTGGCCGGCGGGGCGTCCACGGCGCCGGTGCGCAGGTCGAACTTCGAGGCGTGCAGCGGGCATTCCACCTCGCAGCCCTCCAGCCAGCCGTCGGCGAGCGAGGCGTCCTGGTGGGTGCAGGTGTCGTCGATGGCGAAGACCTCGCCGTCGTCGGTGTGGAACACCGAGACCGGCGGATCGATGTCGAGCCGGAAGGCCTCGCCTCGCGGAAGATCCGCGAGACGGCACGCGGGAATCATCATGACACCTCGGTGCGTATAGCGAAACGGATTGCGGTAAGCGCAACATCAGTCTGAGGTCGCCCCAGAACCCTTGTCAAGGAGTTCAGAGGCCTTGTCGACCCCCGCCGTTTGTTGCTCTTCATGCAACGAATGTCGCAATAAGAAACAACGTCAGGGCAGGGGTCGACCCTACGATCGGTACGTCCGGCCAGGTCAGGCGGTCAGTGGCCGCGTGCGATCCACTCCTGCAGGTGCGGGGCCTCCGCACCGACGGTGGTCGTCTCCCCGTGACCGGTGTGCACGACGGTCGCGCCGGGCAGCGTCAGCAGCCGCTCGCGGATCGACTCGACGATGGTCGGGAAGTCGCTGTACGAGCGTCCCGTGGCCCCCGGTCCGCCCGCGAAGAGGGTGTCCCCGCTGAAGAGCGCCCCCAGACCCGGCGCGTACAGGCAGACCGCCCCGGGGGCGTGGCCGGGCGTGTGCAGCACGGTCAGTTCGATGCCCGCCACCGACAGGACCTGCCCGTCGGCCAGCTCCGCGTCCGGCATCCGGTCGGGGTGGGTCTGCTTCCACAGCGGCAGGTCGTCGGGGTGGAGCAGGACCGGGGCGCCGGTGCGCGCCGCGAGCGCGGGCGCCGCGTCGATGTGGTCGTTGTGCGCGTGCGTGCACACCACGGCCCGCAGCATCCGCCCGCCGACGGCCTCGGCGACGGCGTCCGCGTCGTGCGCGGCGTCGACGACGATCACCTCGTGGTCGTCGCCGACGATCCAGACGTTGTTGTCGACGTCCCAGGTGCCGCCGTCCAGGGAGAACGTGCCCGAGGTGACGAGATGCTCGATGCGGGCACCGGTCATCACAGCACCACCACCGAGCGCAGCACGTCGCCGCCGTGCATCCGCTCGAAGGCCTTCTCCACCTCGTCCAGGGCGATGGTCTCGGTGACGAACGCGTCGAGGTCGAGCCGGCCCTGCAGATGGAGGTCGATGAGCATGGGGAAGTCGCGGCTGGGCAGACAGTCGCCGTACCAGGAGGACTTCAGCGATCCGCCCCGGCCGAAGACGTCCAGCAGCGGCAACTCCAGCTTCATCTCCGGGGTCGGCACGCCCACCAGCACGACCGTGCCGGCGAGATCGCGGGCATAGAAGGCCTGCTGGTACGTCTCCGGGCGGCCGACCGCCTCGATGACGACGTCCGCGCCGAAGCCCCCGGTCAGCTCGCGGATCGCCTCCACCGGATCGCCCTCGCGGGAGTTGACGGTGTGGGTCGCGCCCAGCTTCCGGGCGGTGGCGAGCTTGCGGTCGTCGACGTCCACGGCGATGATCTTCGCCGCGCCCGCCAGCCGGGACCCGGCGATCGCCGCGTCACCGACCCCGCCGCAGCCGATGACCGCCACGCTGTCACCGCGTCCCACGGCGCCGGTGTTGATCGCCGCGCCGATGCCCGCCATCACCCCGCAGCCCAGCAGGCCCGCGGCCGCCGCCGACGCGGAGCGGTCCACCTTGGTGCACTGCCCGGCCGCCACCAGCGTCTTCTCCGCGAACGCGCCGATGCCCAGCGCCGGGGACAGCTCCGTGCCGTCCAGCAGGGTCATCTTCTGCTTCGCGTTGTGGGTGTTGAAGCAGTACCAGGGCCTGCCGCGCAGACACGCCCGGCACTGACCGCACACGGCACGCCAGTTGAGGATCACGAAGTCGCCGGGCGCCACGTCGGTGACGCCCTCCCCCACCGCCTCGACGACACCCGCGGCCTCGTGGCCCAGCAGGAAGGGGAAGTCGTCGTTGATGCCGCCCTCGCGGTAGTGCAGGTCGGTGTGGCAGACCCCGCAGGCCTCGACCTTCACCAGGGCCTCACCCGGCCCGGGGTCGGGCACGATGATCGTCTCCAGGCTGACGGGGGCGCCCTTCTTGCGGGCGACGACAGCGCGGACCTGATGAGTCATGGCCACTCCTCGGCTGGTACGAGACCTCAGTCGAATGTTGCTCATTGCGGCACACACAGCATGTGTCGCAACACAGCATCATCGAGGCCCGACTGGGGGTCAAGAAGCGTTCACCCGGCGATGACGGGCACCGCGGGCTTGCGGATCAGGAGCAGTGCCGCGTCGTCGTGGAGCCGACCGCCCACATGCGCCAGCAGTTCCGCGTGCAGGGCGTCGAGGGTGCGGGACGGCTCCTCGCAGGCGTGCCGCGCCAGCCCCTCGCCGAGCCGATAGAACGCCCGGCCCCGGTCGCGGGCCTCGGTGACCCCGTCGGTGTAGAGGAGCAACTGGTCCCCGTCGGCGAAGGGCAGCACCTGCAGGCCGGGCGCGTGTCCGGTCAGCGCCCGCAGCCCGAGGGGCGGCGCCGGGTGGGCGGGTTCCACCGGCTCCACGCTCAGGCGGCCGCCCGAGCGGCGGACCAGCAGCGGCGGCGCGTGCCCGCAGTTCACCATCTCCAGCCGCCCGGAGCCGGGGTATCCGGCGACCACGGCGGTGACGAAGTCGTCGGCGCCGAGATTGCGCGCCAGACTCCGTTCGATGCGCTCGACCACGGCCAGGAGGTCCGGCTCGTCGTAGGCGGCCTCCCGGAAGACCCCGAGCACCAGCGCCGCGGTCCCCACCGCCGGCAGTCCCTTCCCGCGCACGTCGCCGACGATCAGCCGGACCCCGTACGGGGTGGGGATCAGGGCGTACAGATCGCCGCCGATGCGGGCCTCGGCCGCCGCGGCGCTGTAGCGGACGGCGACCTGGAAGGGGCCGACGGTCGCCGGCACCGGCTTGAGCAGCGCGTGCTGGGCGGTCTCGGCGACCGAGCGGACCGCCGCCAGCACGCGTTCCCGGCGCCCGCGCAGCACGCTGGCCAGGCCGCTCGCCAGCGTGACCGTCACCAGGGCGGACAGGACGGCCGCCAGCTCCTCGCCCGGAACGCGGTCCCGGGTGCCCAGGGACGCGCCCAGCACCACGGCGAGCAGGCCCGTGCTCAGCACACCGCGCGGCCCGTTGGTCGTGGCGGCGAGGGCGGGACCGGCGGCCAGCAGCGGCAGCCAGATCATGCCGGCCCCGCCGGCCAGGTCGGCGAGCACGACGACGCAGACGATCAGCACGGGCAGCGCGCAGACCCAGTGGGTCAGCTGTTCTCGGGCCTGACTCGCCAGTTGCTCTCGGGCCTGACTCATGCTCTGTCCGCAGTCCTCATCTGTGGGGGGGCACGGTCCGGCCCACGCCTCAAACACCTGTTCCTCCAGGAAACGGAATCGGACCCGGGCGTCACAAGGTGAGGAATTTCAGATAGTGAGCGAGAGGCTCCTGGTCACACGGCTCGCGGTCGGGATCAGCCGGGCCCGTACCTCCGGCAGCCGGGACAGCCGCTCGGCCGGCATGGAGATGCCGAGCGAGCCGAGTGTGTCCCCGCAGTAGACGGGCACCGCGACGCACACCGTGCCCAGACAGTACTCCTCGAGGTCGGTGACCGCCGGGGCCACGGGCGAGGAGTCCAGGCGCCGCAGCAGCTCTGGCGGGCTGGTGATCGTCCGCGGGGTGAGGTCGGCGAGGTGGTGGCGGGAGAGGTACTCCTTGCGCGCCTCGTCGTCCAGCTCCCGCAGGACGGACTTGCCCAGCGCGGTGGCGTGCCCGGCGTCCTCGAAGCCCACCCAGAGGTCGACGCGGGGCGCCCGGGGGCCGTCGACGATCTCGGCGACGCGGATCTCGCCGTCCTCGTAGAAGGTGAGGTAGGCGGCGGTCGCGAGTTGGTCACGCAGCGCCGCGAGCGTGGGGCGCACCCGGCTGAGCAGCGTCTG
This sequence comes from Streptomyces gilvus, assembly GCF_022513565.1. GTDB lineage: Bacteria > Actinomycetota > Actinomycetes > Streptomycetales > Streptomycetaceae > Streptomyces > Streptomyces gilvus. Next base: position 119,584 of record NZ_JAKWBE010000018.1, read on the forward strand.
CCCGCGCCCCGTCGTGCCCAGGGTGTGCAGCTTGTCGCCGAGGACGAATCTGCCGTCCTCCACCTTCCGCGCGTACCCGTCGTGCACCAGCGTGCGCAGCAGGTGATAGGCGGTGGCCAGCGGCAGGCCGGTCTCACGGGCCAGTTGCTTGGCGGTCGCGCCGTTGTCGTGCGCGCTCACCGCCTCCAGCAGCCGGAAGGCCCGTTGGACGGACGTGATCAGCGTGGGGCCGTCGTGCGCACCCATGGCACCAGCGTGCGCCGGGCGCCCTCGTGGGGCAAGGGGAGCGCCGGGGCCGCCCGCGACGGCTGCTCGGGCGGGGTGGGCGTGTCGTGGATGCGGTAGCGCCTGGACGTCCAGTTCCAGCCGGCCCGCCGGGCCGACGACCGCGATTCCGCAGGCCGTGCGGGTACCGGAGCTGAGCGCGTTCAGTGCCGGGCGAACTGGACCCGGGTCGGCTGCACGACGTTCGGCCGGATCTCGATGCCGTCGACGGTGAGCTGTTCGCCGTAGATGTCGGTGATCCTGATCGGTCCGCCGCAGCCGCCCCCGTCCTCGGCGAGGAAGTAGTTGTAGTCGGCGCGCGCCAGCTGCCGCCAGCCACTGCCGGAGCGGACCTCCAGCCGGGCGAGTGGGTTTCGGTGGCCGATGACCTGGATTCCGCACCAGTACTGGGTGGACCCGGTCTTGTAGCGCACCGAGACGGTGCCGACGTCGCCGGGGCTCGCGAGTTCCCAGGTGATCGGAATACGGCCGGCCGAGGGCGCGGCGAGCTTGGCGAAGGCCTGGGCGCTGAGGTCGATCTGACCGACGGCGCAGTCGCCCGGACACTCGTTGGTGATGCGCACCATGACGGAGGCGCCGCTCGCGGCCCGCACGACCACGTACGCCCCGCACGCCTTCGACCCCTCGTAGTCGGCGGTGTTCATCGCCCCGGTCAGGACGTCGCTGCTCGCGTCGTACAGACACGCCCCGGTGCCGTCGGTCTGGTAGAAGGTGGCGACGCCCTGGTGGGTGACGCCGGGGCGGATGCGTCCCGCCAACGGGGCCGCGCCGGAGGCCGGTTGGGCGGCGGGCGCGGCGGACGGCTTCGCCGACGGGGTGGTCGCTGAGGGGGACTTCTTGCCCGCGGTGCGTCTCGCGGACGGACTGGGCGATGCTTCGGTCGCACGGGCGGAGGGCGTCGGTGCGGCCGACGAGGGGGTGACCTCCGCGCCGGTGGCGGGAGTCGGCGCGGCCGAGACCCGCCCGGCGTCGGCCTTGTGGCCGGAGAGGAACACCACCGTCAGGGACGTGACGATGAGCACCACGGCCGCCGACAGGAACAGCCACCGTCTGTGCACCGGACCTCCGTTGCCAGAGTGACAGGAGTAACGATCCTGCCAGAGCCACGGACGCGGCGACGGGAAAACCCCGGGACTCGCGCTACCCGCCGCCGCTCACCGGCCGGTACGCGGTGACGGCCACGGTGGTGGTCCAGTCGCCGTCGTCCTTGTCCAGCACCTGGATGACGGCGATGTCGTGGGTGAGGTCGTCGCGCACACAGAACCGGGTGCCGGCCGGGACCTGCGGGAAGCGGACGACGGAGACCGGCTGCTGGGCGATGCCGAGCGCGCAGCGTGCGGGGGTGAGGGGCGACTGTCCGCCGATGTACGCCTCGCTGGACTTCTGCGGTTCGAAGGCGCCCTTGCTGTTGCCGCCGGCATCGGTCGACAGCAGCCTGGAGCCGTTCGTGGCGACGCGTCCCCGCGCCAGGTCGGCTTGAGATCGCGGTGCAGGACGCCCATCACGCACTCTCGCCAACCTCGTCCCAAGTCCCCCTGTCGTCATGTCAGTCGTCGTGTCATGGGGCACAACCGCCCACGCGCTTGTTGCTCAGGGCCACGTCGTCCATGCGGACGTCGTACGCGGAGGGGGTGGGGTTCGCCTGGTACAACTGCCAGCCCAGCTTGAGCTTGTCGAAGTGCGGGAAGACGAAGTCGTCGGCGGTTCCGCCGTGTTGCCTGGTGGACACCGTCAACTCGGGTCGCTCCGCGCCGTCGAAATAGACGGTGACGCGGTTGTCCTTCGCGTCGAGGTGGAACTCGACGCACTGCCATGTGGCCGCCGCGGCGGGTGCCGAGGTCTGCCATGCGGTCCAGTCCCCGGTGGGGCCGAGGTCGGAGCCGACTCCCCAGAAGTCGGCTCCGGAGGTGGGCACGTACTGACCGCCCAACGGGCGGACCAGCGTGGGGACATCGGAGCCGGAGGCCTCCGCGATGGTCCAGTGCGCCCAGTCCGGAGCGGTCGGGAACCGGTCGACGCGCAGCCGCAGCCGGGCCCAGAAGCTGTTGCCGGCGGGTGCGAGATCGGAGAAGACGAGGAAGGCACGGCCGTTGCCCTCCGTGTGGAGGCGCAGTTCGCGGCCGTGGCCGGTGGTGCTGGGTTCGACGGTGAGCGAGCCGTCGGAGGTGTCTGCGGTCCAGCCGTGGCCCGCGGTGACCGGTCCCAGAGGGAGGCGGTCGAAGGTCTCACGGGCGAGGTATCCGTGCGCGGAACCACTGGGGGAGGCGGAGGCGGTGGGGGCCGTCACGAGCAGTGCCGAAGCGGCTAACAGCGCGGCCGCAAGCTTCCTCATGCGTGTCATGAGCACAGTGTGCAGCACCGGTCACGAGCGTCTCACAGCCCCCTCATCCTCCGGCATCGAGCACCGCGCGATGGGATTCCGTCCGGAAAGGTGTCGAAACATTCGTAGAAGCGGCCAGACACCGAATGGGCCTCAGCATCGCTGCAAAAATGAGCCATCCGACTCATTCACATCACTTGACGCATTGAACTGCCCATTATCGCCCTCATACGGAGTCCATGGCTGCGAATGTTTCGAAATACCGACCGAAACAGTTGACGCTTGACGGGTGCAGGCCAACACTGTTCGCCCGGACCCCGCTCCCTTGGAGGACACGGAGGAAACCGCTCATGGACATCGCACCCGCACCCATGACGACCCGCAGGACCGCCTGCGCGATGCTGCTGGGCGCCACCGCCGCCCTGGCGTTGCCCGGCACCGCACGGGCCGCCACCGTCGTCACCACGAACCAGACCGGCACCAACAACGGCTTCTACTACTCGTTCTGGACCGACGCCCAGGGCACGGTCTCAATGACCCTGGGCTCCGGCGGCAACTACAGCACCAGTTGGCGGAACACGGGCAACTTCGTCGCCGGCAAGGGCTGGAGCAACGGCTCCCGCAGGACCGTGTCGTACTCCGGCAGCTTCAGTCCCTCGGGCAACGGCTACCTGTCGCTGTACGGCTGGACGTCGAACCCGCTCGTGGAGTACTACATCGTCGACAACTGGGGCACCTACCGGCCCACGGGCACGTACAAGGGCACGGTCACCAGCGACGGCGGCACCTACGACGTCTACCGGACGACCCGGTACAACGCGCCGTCCGTCGAGGGCACCAAGACCTTCAACCAGTACTGGAGCGTGCGGCAGTCCAAGCGGACCGGCGGCTCCATCACCACGGGCAACCACTTCGACGCCTGGGCCCGCGCGGGCATGCCCCTCGGCAGCTTCAAGTACTACATGATCCTCGCGACGGAGGGCTACCAGAGCAGCGGCAGTTCGAACATCACGGTGGCGTCATGAGGACCGCGTCCTCACGGCCCCTGCCGGCGGCCGTCGCCGCCGTCGCCCTGGCCGCCGGCACCATCTCCCTGGCCACCGCTCCCGCGCAGGCCGCCACCTGCAACGGCTACGTCGGACTCACCTTCGACGACGGCCCCTCCGGCAACACGCCGAATCTGCTGAACGCGCTCCGGCAGAGCGGGCTGCGGGCCACGATGTTCAACGAGGGCCGGTACGCCGCCGCGTACCCCGCCCAGGTCCGCGCCGAGGTGAGCGCCGGGATGTGGGTCGGCAACCACAGCTACACCCACCCCCACCTCACCCAGCTCGCCCAGTCGCAGATCGACTCGGAGATCTCCCGTACCCAGCAGGCCGTCGCGAGCGCCGGTGGTGGTACGCCCAAGCTGTTCCGGCCGCCGTACGGCGAGACCAACGCGACGGTGCGGACGGTCGAGGCCAAGTACGGGCTGCGGGAGATCATCTGGGACGTCGACTCGCAGGACTGGAACGGCGCCAGTACGGACGCGATCGTCCAGGCCGCGGGTCGGCTGACCAACGGCCGGATCATCCTGATGCACGACTGGCCGGCCAACACGGTCGCGGCCGTCCCCCGAATCGCCCAGGGCCTCGCCGCCCGCGGCCTGTGCGCCGGGATGATCTCGCCGCAGACCGGCCGGGCCGTCGCCCCCACGGGCTGACGCTCTGTAACGTCCCCAGCGAACACCGCACTTGCGGCGCGGCTGCCACGAGCTGCCGCGCCGCATCCCCGTCAAGTCGACCCTGCGGGGCATTGCGCCGTGAGCCTGATTGATCGGCGTGCCACGGCCAGGCGTCACGCGATCGGGCCTCCCGGAAGCGACCGTGAGCGGACCGTCGTCGTACGACACCACGACGCCCGACCGCATCCAGGAGAGCTTCTTGCGCCTGCACCCCCTCGCGGCCGCCCTGGCCTCGGCCGTCCTGCTAACCCCGCCGGTCCACGCGGCGCCCCTCACCGACGACCCGGCCGGCTACGTCAACCCCTTCGTCGGTACGGCACCGGGCGGCGTCGACTTCGGTCACGGCGGCGGCGGGGGCAACACCTTCCCCGGCGCCTCGGCGCCGCTGGGCGGGATCCAGTGGAGTCCCGACACGGTCACGCACCAGCACGGCGGCTACGCGTACCCCGACAACCGGATCCGGGGCTTCAGCCTCACGCACATCTCGGGCGCCGGCTGCAGCGACTACGGCAACATCCCCTTCATGCCGCTCATGGGCCGCCCCGATCTTGACCCGGCCGCCCGCTTCGCCACCTTCTCGCACGCCAACGAGCAAGCGTCGCCCGGCAGTTACGGTGTCCACCTCGACAACGGCATCCACACCGAGATCGCCGTGACCCGGCGTTCCGGCGTCGCCCGCTTCACCTACCCGGCCGACGGCACCGAGCGGGCCGCGCTGACGGTGGACGCGGCCCGGGCGTTCAACAGCGCCACCGGAAAGATCACCATCGGGTCCCGCACGCTGTCGGGACACACCGACAGCGGCGGCTTCTGCGGCAAGTCCAACCGCTACCGGCTCTACTTCCACGCGGTCTTCGACCGGCCCTTCGGCACCGCCGAACCCCTGGACGGCAAGAGCTCCGGGGCGTACGTCGCCTTCGCGCCCGGCACCCGTACCGTGACCGCCCGGGTGGGCATCTCCTTCGTGAGCGCCGACTCCGCGCGCGCCAACGCCCGGGTGGAGCAGAAGAACCGCTCCTTCGACGCCGTACGGCGGTCGACCCGCGACCTGTGGAACACCTGGCTCGGCAGGATCGCCGTGCGGGGCGGCACCGAGGAGCAGCGCCGGATCTTCTACACCGCGCTGTACCACTCGCTGCTGCACCCGAGCATCCTCAGCGACGCCGACGGCCGCTACCCGGGAATGGACGGCCGCGTCCACCGCACCCGCTCCGGACACGCCCAGTATGCCGACTTCTCCGGCTGGGACGTCTACCGCTCCCAGGTCCAGCTGCTCGCCCTGCTCGCCCCGCGCGAGGCCTCCGACATCGCCCAGTCGATCCTCGAACAGGGCCGCCAGGCGGGGTACTTCGACCGCTGGACCGTGGCGAACGGCGGTACGGGCGTCATGGTGGGCGACCCGCTGCCCGCGATCGCCGCCTCGGTCCACGCCTTCGGCGCCACCGACTTCGACGCGAAGAGCCTGCTGCGGAGGGCGCTGGCGGGCCGGCACGACAGCAAACAGCGGCCGGGCCACAAGCAGTACGACAGGCTGGGGTACGTCCCCACCGCGACCAAGGGTGTGTGGGGCAGCGCCTCCACCACTCTCGAGTACGCCGTCGCCGACGCCGCCCTCGCCCGTCTCGCGGGACGCCTCGGCGAGACGGACGCCGAGGCGATGCTGACGCGCGCCGCCGGCAACTGGCGCTCCTTGTTCAACCCGGCCACCGGCTACCTCCAGCCCCGGGCCGCCGACGGCAGCCGGCCGTCCTTCACACCGGCCCAGCGCGCGGAGTACGTCGAGGGCGACGCGGCGCAGTACACCTGGATGGTCCCGCACGACCTGCCCGCCCTGTTCGCCGCGATGGGCGGCGACGCCGCCGTCACCGCCCGCCTGGACGCCTTCTTCACCCGGCTCAACGCCGGTCCCGACGAGCCGTACGCCTACCTGGGCAACGAGCCGTCCTTCGGCACCCCGTGGGCCTACGACTCGGCGGGCCGTCCCGACCGGGCCCAGGACACCGTCCGGCGGGTGCTGACCAGTCTGTACGCCGACCGCCCCGACGGCCTCGTCGGCAACGACGACCTGGGCGCCATGTCGTCCTGGGCCGTGTGGGCCGCCCTCGGCATGTACCCGCACATCCCGGGAAGCCCCCAACTCGCCCTCGCCAGCCCGCTGTTCCCCGCCGTCACCGTCCACCGCGGCAACGGGGTCACCTTCACGCTCCTGGCCCCGCGGGCGTCCGCGACGGCCTCTCACGTACGGTCCCTGACCCTCGACGGTCGCCCGGCCGACACCGCCTTCCTGCCGGACACCTTCCCGGCGACGGGCGGCGTGCTGCGCTACGAGCTGGAGGACCCGCCGGCGGCGTCCTCCGACGACTGAACGCGCTCACAAAAGCGCCGGGCTCGGCCCCGGCGAGGTCTGTACAGGACACTTTGTCGATACGTCCTGATAAATCTCGCGCCGCCTTCGACCTCAACAAAGACCTGGTCAAGGCCGTCCAGAAGGCACGTTCGAGTTCGCCGTCGACCAGCCGCCCCGCCTTCATCGACAAGACGAACGCCGAGCAGGTCGCCCAGTTCGCCGCGAAGGGCAACAGGTGATGGGCACGACCCAGCATGCCGAGCCGGCGGTGACCTCACCGCCGGACCCGTACCCAGGGCAGCCGGCGTCCGCAGAACGTGGGCTGCCCTGGAGCGCTTCCCGCTCGCGCGGTCGCCCGGTCTTCAGCCCTGGCGCGGATTCGGCCTCAGTACGGCGAAGACCGCGCCGGTCGGGTCGGCCAGCCAGGCGATGCGGCCGACGTCCGGGACGTTCGCGGCCGACATGACCACCGAACCGCCGCTCTCCCCCACCTTGGCGACGACGGCGTCGGCGTCGGCCACGGCGAAGTAGGGCACCCAGCGGGCGTCCTCCCCATCGCCCCGCAGCGGGGCCACTCCGCCGAACGAACCCTCCTGCTGGTCCCCGTCGGCGATGCTGAGCACCCGGTAGGTCATGCCGGGCGCCTCCATCTCCTGCGAACGCCAGCCGAAGAGCCCGTTGTAGAAGCGGATCGCCGCCTCGGGGTCGCCGACGTGCAGCTCCACCCACACCAGCGTGTCGTCCTCGGAGGCCGCCTCCAGGCCCCGGGTCCGTCCCGGCTGCCACACGGCGAACCGCGCGCCCTGCGGGTCGGTGTACTGGGCCAGCCATCCCTCGCCCATGACGTCCATCGGCTGGGCGCGCACGCTGCCGCCGCCGGCGACCACGTCCCGGGTGGTGGCCTGGATGTCGTCGCTCTGGAAGTACGTCGTCCAGGCGGGGGCGGCGCCCTCCTCGGCCAGCGGCCCCTGGGCGCCGACGGTCCGCCCGTCCTTCTGGAAGAAGCCGTACCCGCCCGCCTCGGGCCCGGCGGAGACGAACCGCCAGCCGAAGACGGCCTCGTAGAAGGCGGCGGTGGCGCCCGGGTCGGGGCTGCCGAGGTCGAGCCAGTTGGGCGATCCGGTACGGAAGTCGGTGCCGAGCATGGGTTCCCTTTCCTACGGCGTCCGGTGTCGGGTCGCCGCCACCATGCCGCCCGCGCGGCGGCCTGCCACGGAGCCGACCCGGATCCCGCGGGGGCTTTCACCCGAGCGGGGGCGTCAGCCGCCCAGGTCCTTGCGCAGCCGGGGCTTCGCCGCCTCCGCCCACACGGGCGGCAGCTCCCGTTCGCGCTCCGCGGCCAGAGCCTGTTCCTGCCCGTACAACAGACCCCAGGTGAAGCCGCCCTCGCCCGCCGCGTACGCCGCGAGGGCCAGGCCGCGCAGGTTGTCCCGCGCCACCACGCTGTCCTGGTGGTCGCCGAGCACCTTCTGCACGGCCTTGACGCGCTTGCCCAGCCGCTTGGCGGGCTTGCCGAGCGTGGCCCGCGCCGGTTCGGTGGCGTAGCGGGTCTTCTTGGCGGACTTGCGGGCCTGGTGCAGGGCGGTGTCGCGTTCCGCGCCCGGCGGCAGCTCCAGTGCGTGGGCCACCCGGCCGGAGAGCCTGTCGTACTCCTTGAGGACCGCCTTGGCGAGCACCTTCTTCGGCTTGCGGGCCGCCTTGCGGCGCAGCGGGGGCTGTTCCGTGAGGAGGGCGAGGGAGTCGAGGAGGGCCAGGTAGCGCGGGGAGTTCAGGGCGTCGAGGCTGCGCTGGTGCGCCTCGGCGGCGGAGGCGACGTGCCACGCCTTCAGCCGGGCGGCGACGGGGCCGAGGACCAGTTCCTCGGGTGTGTCCGAGAGACGTGCGGAGAGCCGCTCGGCAAGGACTTCCTGGTCGCGCTCCGCCCCGAGTTCGCCGCCGAGCCACTTGAGTTCCTCGCGGACGGGATCGGTGACGTCACGGTCGAGCACCGGCCGGTAGGAGCGCAGGACGCCGCGCAGCCGCCGGCAGGTGACGCGCATCTTGTGCACCGAGTCCGGCCGGTCGCGCCGTACGGCGGGGTCGAGGGCGACCAGCGTGCGCACCTGTGCGTCGACGTATCCGAGGACCACCTCGCCCGCCGAGCCGTCGACGACGTTCTCGGCCCGGGTGTCCGGCAGGCGCGGCGCGCCCGCTCCGGTCTCCTCCAGCGCCCTGGCCAGCTTCGAGGGGTGGCCGGCGCGGTCGATGCCCTTCTTGTGCAGCGTCTTGTCCAGGACGTCCAGTAGCGCGGGATCGGTGTCCTCGGCGAGTTCGATCTCCATCTCGGCCCAGGCGGCCCGGGTCGTCGTGGTGCCCATGGAGTCCGCGCGGACGCCGTCGACGGTCAGCTCGGCCAGCAGCGTGCCGTCCTCGGCGAGGAGGTGCCGGGTGCCGCGCGTCGACCGGACGCGCACCACCGGGACCAGTTCCGCGCCCCGGGTGCGGGAGAGGGCCAGGTCGCGCAGGGTGTCGGGGATCGTGGGGGACAACGGGGCCTGCACCTCCTCCCGGCTGTCCCCGGACAGCGGCAGCTTGAGATGCCAGCCGGCGTCGGCCCCGCCCGTCCTGCGCCGTAGCGTCGCCGCGGCGCCGGCCAGGCGCAGGTCCTCGGTGTCGTAGTAGACGGCGTCCAGCTCGTCGGTGCCCCGCTCCACGACCGACGCGACGTCGGCCACGCCGGTCAGCTTCGGAAGCCACGAGGTGTCATCGGCCGACGGAGCTTCGTACTTCCGCTCTGTCTCACGCTTTGACTTGGTCATATGGATCGCGTACTCCCGTCCGCGCGCCTCAAACCCGGATACCGGCCCCGCCGGTGGTTCGGGGCAGGCTCGGAGGGAACCCGGCGGCACATGATGCGGACCCTTGTGCGGGGTGGTGCGGCGGGTGCCGCCGGGACCACGGTGTTGAACGCGGTGACGTACGCCGACATGGCGTTGCGGGGCAGGCCGTCGAGCCAGGCTCCGGCCCAGACCGTCGACAGGGTCAGCCAGGAGCTGGGTCATCCGGTCCCCGGCTCCGGCGACATCCGCGCCAACCGGCTCTCCGGGCTGGGGGCGCTGTCCGGGATCGCCGTCGGCTGCGCCATGGGGGCGGCTGTCTCGCTGCTGCACCGGGCCGGTGTCCGTATGCCCTGGTGGCTGGGCGGTGCGGCCACCGGCGCGCTGGCCATGGCGGCGACCGATCTGCCGATGGCGCGGCTGGGCGTGAGTGATCCGTCCGACTGGTCGCCGCGGGACTGGGCGTCGGACGCGGTGCCGCACCTGATGTACGGCCTGGCGACCTACGGCACCATGACGGCACTTGAACGTCGGCGGTAGAACGCCCCGGCCGCGAAGGCTGCCGACCTTGTCCCCCTCCGGGGCCTCCTCTAGCCTGACTTTGTGCCGGAAATAAACAAAGCCCGCCAGCACAACGTCGTGCCGGGCGTCCGAACCGACCTCACCCGTCTCCGTGCCGTCCTCACCGTCTTCTTCGCCCTCGACGGTTTCGTCTTCGCCGGCTGGGTCGTGCGCATCCCCGCCATCAAGGAGCAGACCGGCGCCTCGGCCAGTGCCCTGGGGCTCGCCCTGCTCGGGGTCTCCGCCGGGGCCGTGGTGACCATGACGCTGACCGGGCGGCTCTGCCGGCGCTTCGGCAGCCATCCGGTGACCGTCGTCTGCGGTGTCCTGCTCTCGCTCGGCGTCGCGCTGCCGCCGCTCACGCACTCGGCCCTCGCGCTGGGCGCCGTGCTGCTGGTCTTCGGCAGCGCGTACGGCGGGATCAACGTCGCGTTCAACAGCGCCGCGGTCGATCTGGTGCGGACCCTGCGACGCCCGATCATGCCCAGCTTCCATGCCGCCTTCAGCCTCGGCGGCATGGTCGGCGCGGGGCTGGGCGCGCTGGTCGCGGGAGCGCTGTCCCCCACGGAGCATCTCCTCGGCCTCACCGCGATCGGGCTGCTGGTCACCTTCTTCGCCGGCCGCGTCCTCCTGCGCATCCCTCCCCCGGCACCGCCGGAGCCCGCGCCGCCTTCCACATCCGCCCCGACCGGCCAGGGGACCACCGCCCGCCCCCTCGTGATCACCTTCGGCCTGATCGCCCTGTGCACGGCCTACGGGGAGGGGGCGCTGGCCGACTGGAGCGCCCTGCACCTGGAGCACGACCTCAACGCCTCGGCGGGCGTCGCGGCCGTCGGCTACTCCTGCTTCGCGCTGGCCATGACCATCGGCCGGCTGACCGGCACCCGGCTGCTCGAACGCCTGGGCCGCACCCGCACCCTGGTCGCGGGCGGGGCGACCGCCGCGCTCGGCATGCTGCTCGGCGCGCTCGCCCCCGCCCTCTGGCTCGCCCTCGCCGGCTTCGTGATCACCGGCCTCGGTCTCGCCAACCTCTTCCCGGTCGCCGTGGAACGCGCCGGTACGCTCGCCGGCCCCGAGGGAGTCGCCATCGCGTCCACCCTCGGCTACGGGGGCATGCTCCTGGGGCCGCCCGCCATCGGCTTCATGGCGGACTGGTTCTCCCTCCCCGCCGCCCTCACCAGCGTGGCCGTGCTGGCCGCAACGGCGGCGGCCATCGGGTTCATGACCCGACGCGCGGCGGAGCGCTGATCAGCCCTGACGCAGGTCGAGGCGCATGAGGACGCGGGGATGGCCGGCCAGTACCGAGGTGGTGTCGGCGGCGTGGACGAAGCCGGCGCGTTCGAAGGTGCTCCTGATGCCGGCGTACGCCATCGTCGTGTCGACCTTGGCGTCGCCGTTGTCGAGAGGGTACGCCTCGATGACGGGGGCGCCGTGGTCGCGGGCGAAGTCCACGGCGCCGGCGACGAGGGCGTGCGAGACGCCCTTGCCGCGGTGGCCCGGGCGTACCCGGATGCACCACAGCGACCAGACGGGAAGGTCGTCCAGGTGCGGGATCTGGCGGCTCCGCGCGTACGTCGTGTCGGCGCGTGGTGCCACGGCCGCCCAGCCCGCCGGTTCGTCGCCGTCGTAGGCGAGCACCCCGGGAGGCGGCACCGAGCGGCACAGACCGGCGACGTACTCCCCGCGGGCCGGCCCCCGCAGCTCCTTGTTCAGCTTGGCCGGGATCCGGTGGCTCAGACACCAGCAGACCGTGGCCGTGGGCGACTTCGGGCCGATCACGGCACGGACGTCCGCGAAGTCCGAGGCCGGACGCACTTCGATGGTCATGACACCACCGTGCCACGTCAGCCGCCGCTCCTCCCCCGCGAGACGCCGTCACGGGGAAAGCGGTTGAGATGTGCCCGTGTGTCGGTCAGAGTCCCGGACCATGGAGTTCTTCTGCTATCACCGTGACCGGGCCGGATCGGCGGCGCTGCGCGAGGAGTTGCTCGAGGCGCACTGGTCGTACATGGACGGGTACGCGAAGGAGATGATCGCTCGCGGTCCGACCTTCCCGAGCGAGGGCGACGCGCCCTCCGGGAGTGTGCACATCCTCGATCTGCCGGATCCCGCCGCCGCCCGCGCGTTCGCCTTCGACGAGCCCAACCACCAGGCCGGCGTGTACCGGGACGTGCTGCTGCGCCGGTGGCGCAATGTGCTGGGGCGGACGATGTGGGAGTTCCCGGGCGGCCGGACCGGCGGACACCGGTATCTGGTGCTCGGCCTCGGTTCCGGGCCGGCCGTCGACCTCGATCCGCCCGCTGGCCGGGACGAACTCATCGCCTACGGGCCCCTGTTGTCCGACGACGGCGCCACCTGGCTGGGTACGGCGGTGCTGCTGCGCGCCCCGGACCGGGACGCGGCCCGCGCCGTCCTGTCCCCGGACGGGTACGCCGGCGTCGAGGTCCACGACTGGCAGTTCGGCGGGCGGTCGTAACGACGTGGTGCCGCCCGCGGTTCAGGTCTCCGCCCGCCGCATGGGCCCCCACGGTCCCGCCTGTTCGACCACCGCGGACACCGCGTCCTCGATGACCCGGTCGTCGATCCAGCCGACGGGGTCCACGTCGCCGACCAACGGCTCGTTGTCGGGGCCGCGCCCCTGGACGCGGCCCCGCAGGATCCAGGGCCGTACGCCCTCGCCCTTGTCGCGTGGCAGATGGGAGTAGTCGTAGAGCCTGCGGGCCACCCACAGCTCGACGGGCCGGTCCTCCCACCAGGGTTCGACGTCGAGCGGGTTGGCGGACAGGCCCGACATGCGGATGCCGGTGAGGGCGTCGCGGCTCTCGGACAACTCCCGGTCGGCGTCGGGGCCGTGGGACCAGCGCACGAAGAGACAGGGGGTGCGCCGCACCAGGTCGGCGACCTCGTCGAGGGTGCGCAGTACGGGGAGTTCGCGGGGGCCGGTCATCAAGCGCTCACTCCTTGCCGACGCCCACGGTGGTGAGCAGCTGCGGAGAGAGGTTCTTGATCATCGTGTTGGTCCAGCGCATCTGACGGAGTGTCTGCGGATGGCAGGCGGAGGCCAGTTGGAGGAGCCGGTCGTCGCGGGTGGCCTGCGCGGCCTGGGCGAGCATCTCCCAGTGCAGGGAGTTCTCGGCGGCGGCCAGGTGCAGGTCGCGCAGGTCCCGCAGGAGCAGCAGCCCGGGCTCCGGCCGACGGCCGACGGTGTCGGCGGCCTTTTCGCGCAGGGTGGCCAGCGGGCCGGGAGCGGGGTGGTCGGACGGGCCGGACAGATCGAGGGCGTAGTGCTGTGCGGCCTCGGTGATCCGGGTGGTGTGTTCGTGGGACCAGCGGGCGAGGTCGTGCGCCACGTGGTGGATCTCGTGCTCGGTGTGGTGGCGTTCGGCAGCCGCCAACAGGGCCTTTTCCAGGGCGCGTTCGCCCTTGTGGAGTTCGCGCAGGGTGAGGTGGACGCCGTTCATCGCCCGCTCACCCCCTCCTGGACGGGTGCGGAGGCCGTGACGGTCGGTGCCGGGGCGGGTGTGCCGTCGCCGTGCTCGACCAGGGTGATCCGGGCGGCGGCGGTCTTGAACAGGGGCTGTTTGGACACCGGGTCCCAGTCGGTGATGGTGGTCTCGTTGGCGGCGCGGCCGGCCTTGTCGTCGGCCGGGTGGTTGCCTTCGGGGGTGTCCCAGTAGCCGTAGTGGAAGGGCAGGAACACCATTCCGTCGCGGATGGCGGTGACCCGCAGCCGGGCGCGGACCGCGCCGCGCGGGGTGGCGACCTCCACCAGGTCGCCCTCCGCCAGTCCGTGGTCCGCGGCCTCGGCGGCGGACAGTTCGGCCCACACCTCGGGCGCGGCGGCGTTGAGTTCGGGGACGCGGCCGGTCTTGGTGCGGGTGTGGAAGTGGTAGAGGGTGCGTCCGGTGGTGAGCTGGAGGGGGAAGTCGGGGGTCGTGTCCTCGTGCGGGGGCAGATACTCGGCGGCCTTGATGACCGCCTTGCCGTCGGGGTTGAGGGAGCGGTACTCCACCGGTTCGACGGACGCGCCGGTGACGAGGTCCTTTCCGTAGCTCTCGCAGGTGTCCGGGTGGGCCCAGGTGATGCCGTCGGTGTAGAGGCGTTCGGTGCCCTCGGGTGCCCGGTCGGTGCAGGGCCACTGGATGCCGCTTCCGGCGCGCAGCCGGTCGTAGGTGATGCCGGTGTAGTCGCAGGGGCGGCCGGCGCTGCACCGTTTCCACGCCTCGAAGGCCGACTCGGCGTCCGTCCAGCGGATCAGCGGGCGGTCGTCCTGGTCGCGGAAGTCCATGCGGGCGGCGAATTCGAGGAGGATGTCGAGGTCGGAGCGGGCCTCGCCGGGCGGTTCGACGGCCTTGTCGCACAGGTGGACGGTGCGGTCGGCGTTGGTGAGGGTGCCGGTCTTCTCGCCCCAGGCGGCGGCCGGGAGGACGACGTCCGCCAGTTGCGCGGTCTCGGTCGGGAACAGGTCCTGGACGACCGTGAACAGGCGCTCGTCGGTGAGCACGGAGCGGATGCGGGACAGCTCCGGCAGGGAGACGGCCGGGTTGGTGCCGGTGATCCACAGCATGCGCAGGGTGCCCTGCTCGGCGTAGCGGAACATCTGCATCGCGTGGGTGGGCGGGGCGTAGTGCGGGATCGTGTCCGGGGTGACGTTCCAGATCCGGGCGAGGTCGGCGACGTGCTCGTCGTTCTGCCAGTTGCGGAAGCCCGGGAGGTCGCCGTCGGCGCCGCACTCGCGGGTGTTCTCGGCGGAGGGCTGGCCGTTCATCTGCAGGACGCCGGCGCCGGGACGGCCCAGCATGCCGCGGATCAGGTGCAGGTTGTTGACCTGGACGGCGGCGGCGGTGGCCTGGTGGGACTGGTAGACGCCCTGCAGCACGGTGGACAGCAGCCGCTCGGCGGTCCCGAGATGCTCGGCCGCCGCCTCGATCGCCGCGGCCGGGACGTCGCAGACGTCCGCCGCCCAGCGCGGGGTGCACTCCTCGACGCGGGCGGCGAGTTCCTCGTAGCCGACGGTGTGGGCGGCGACGAAGTCGTGGTCGACGCGGTCGCTACGGATGATCTCGTGCAGCAGCGCGTTGAGCAGGGCGACGTTGGTGCCCGCGCGGGGGGCCAGGTGTACGGCGGCGCGGCGGGCCACGGGGGTGGGCCGCGGGTCGACGCAGACCAGGCGCGGCGGGGCGGCGCCCTCCAGCCGGTCCAGGACCCGCATCCACAGGACGGGCTGGGTCTCGGCCATGTTGTGCCCGAACAGGGCGATGACGTCGGCGTGGTCGACGTCATCGTAGGAGCCGGGCTGTCCGTCGCAGCCGAAGGTCTCCTTCAGGGCCTCCGCTGCCGTCGAGGTGCACAGCCGGGTGTTGCCGTCGAGGTGATGGGTGCCGATGCCGGCGCGGGCGATCACGGCCAGGGTGTAGTACTCCTCCAGGAACAGCTGCCCGGTGGTGTAGAAGCCGATCGCGCTCGGTCCCTGTTCCTCCAGGAGTTCCTTCGTGCGGGCGACGACCCTGCCCATGGCGTGCTCCCAGTCGCACTCCACCAGCCGGCCGCCCTCGCGGACCATGGGCCGGGTCAGCCGGTCCGGGGAGGCTCCCGCCTGCCAGCCGTACAAGTCCTTGGGGCCCAACCGTCCGCGGTTGACCCGGTCCACCGCGCGGCCGCGCACCCCGGCGATCCGGCCGCCGTGCACCGCGATGTCCATGGCGTCGCCGTTGGAGTGCAGCAGGGACGCGGACGGCACCCACCGCTCCACCTCGTCCTCGCCGACGCCCTCGCGCAGCCGGACGTCCGTACGGGCCGCCCACGCGCTGCCCGGCTCGTAGGGCGTCCGTTCGCCCCATGGATTGGCGATCCGGTCGCCCGTAGCGTTCACGGCGGCACCTCCCGATCATGTGCGGAGCCCCCGGGTACCCGGTGCCCAGGGTGCCGAACACAGGGTGATCCGCTGCCCCGCGGTGGGGGTTCGTCAGGCGGTGCGGAAGCGGAAGGCGCCCGTTCCGCCGCCCAGGCTCAGCCAGACGTGGTCGCCGTCGCGCACCAGGCGCAGGGCGATGTGGGCGCAGCCGGGGCAGCGGGCGGTGAGGCCCGGGTCGGGGCCGTAGACGTGCAGTTTGGCGAGCGGGCCGGAGCGGGCGCACTCGGGGCAGCGCCACCAGGCCGTGGTCGCCTCCACGGAGAGGATCTCCGAGAGCGGTCCGGCGAGGCAGTTGCCGTCGAGGTGGGCGGTGTCGTCTGCCATGGGGGCCTCCGGTCAGCCGAAGCGTTCGGTGCGGATGGTGGCGGGGTCGAGGCCCAGGCCGGTGAGCAGGTCGGCGGCCGTCTCGACGAAGGCCGTGGGACCGCAGACGAAGACGGGACTGGTCCGCTCGAGACGGGCGGCCTGCTTCTCCAGGTCGGCCTGGGCGAGGCGTCCGACGGCACGGGAGTCGCCGGGCGGCCGCTCGCGGGTGAACAGCAGGTGCACATCCAGGCTGGGGCCGCGGTCGGTCAGCTCGTCGCCGTACCAGATCTCGGCGGGCGTGCGCACGGAGTACAGCAGGTGGAAGGGGGCGACCGACCGCGCCGCCCGGTGGGCCCGGATCATCGCCATCAGCGGTACGACCCCGGAGCCGCCCGCGACCAGCAGCACCGGTTCGGTCTGCTCGGAACGCCAGACGAACCAGTTGCCGAGCGGGCCGCGCACCTCGACCTCGGCGCCCTCCGGCAGCTCGTCGGCGAGGTAGGGCGAGACCTCGCCGCCGGGCACGGACTGCACGCCCAGTTCGATGCGGTCGCCGTCGGCGGGCGCGGCGAGCGAGTAGCTGCGTACGGCCTGGTAGCCGTCGTCGGCCGTCAGCCGCACGTCGACGTGCTGGCCGGGCAGATGGCCGGGCCAGCCCGGCACGGTGAACTGCAGGGAGCGGGCGGTGGGGGTCTGCGGGTGACGCCCGTCGAGCCGGGCCCGGCGCCAGGCGATGCGCATGCTCAGTCCCCCCAGTTGCGCTGCTCGCGCCACGGGTCGCCGTAGGTGTGGTAGCCGACGGACTCCCAGAAGCCGGGCTCGTCCTCGTGGGTGAGCCGCAGGCCGCGGACCCACTTGGCGGACTTCCAGAAGTACAGGTGCGGCACGAGCAGCCGGGCCGGGCCGCCGTGCTCCGGGGAGAGGGGGTAGCCGTCGTAGGTGTGGGCGATCCAGGCCTGGCCGTCGAGGAGGTCCTCCAGGGGGAGATTGGTGGTGTAGCCGCCGTGGCTGTCGACGGTGACGAAGTCCGCGGCCGTCTCCACGTCCTCGAAGAACGCGTCGAGCGGCACACCCCGCCACGGGGTGTCGAACTTGGACCAGCGGGTGACGCAGTGGATGTCCGTCACCGTCTCCTGCTGCGGCAGGGCCATCATCTCCGCCCAGGTCCAGGAGTGGGTCTCCCCGGTCTCGGTGGTGATGGTGAACGTCCAGGTGTCGGTGGACACGCGCGGGGTCGGCCCCGCGGACAGCACCGGGAACTGCTCGGTCGGATACTGCCCGGGCGGCAGCCGGTCCGCCAGCGAACGGGCGCGTCCGCGGAAGCCGGGCGAGAAGGAACTCATGACGGTATCGGCCTCCTGGGCTCGGCGGGCGTGACGGCCGGGTCCTCCTCATCATCGGCCGCCGCCCGGCCACCCGCATGCGCTTCGCACAAACGGCCGACCTGTGCGGTGGTCCGGTCGTCGCGCCGTCCGGCACACTCACCCCATGGAGACAGCCGAGTTCGTGGAGATCCTCGACCGGGAGGGGCTGCTGCTGGCGGCCGCCGCCGAGGCGGCCGGGACCGACGCCAAGGTGCCGACGTGTCCGGACTGGCAGGTGCGGGACCTGGTGCGGCACACCGGGATGGTGCACCGGTGGGCGGCCGCCTTCGTCGCCGAGGGACACACCTCGTACCACCCCGACGGCGGGCTGCCCGACCTCGACGGGGACGCGTTGCTGGCCTGGTTCCGGGAGGGGCACCGGTATCTCGTCGACACCCTCGCCTCCGCCCCGCCCGGGGTGGAGTGCTGGCACTTTCTGCCCGCGCCGTCGCCGCTGGCGTTCTGGGCCCGGCGGCAGGCGCACGAGACGACCGTGCACCGGCTCGACGCCGAGTCCGCGCGGGGCGGCACGCCGTCCGGGATCCCGGCCCACTTCGCGGCGGACGGCATCGACGAGCTGCTGTGCGGCTTCCACGCCCGCACCAGGAGCAAGGTCCGCAGCGACACGCCCCGGGTGCTGCGGGTGCGGGCGACGGACACGGACGGCGCGGTGTGGACCGTACGGCTGTCTCAGGAGCCGCCGGTGACCGTGCGGGGCGCGGAAGGCGCCGCCGACTGCGAAGTGGCCGGGCCCGCCGAGCGGTTGTACGCGGCACTGTGGAACCGGCAGGCGTTTCCGGGCGTGAGCGGGGACGCCTCCGTCGCCGCGCTGTGGCGGGAGAGGTCCGCCGTCACCTGGAGCTGAGCATCCGGGTCAGCACCGCGCGCTGCACCGGCAGTACCGCGCCGTGCAGCGCGCGCCCCTTCTCCGTGAGGGCGACCCGGACGCCCCGCCGGTCCTCGGGGCACATCGCGCGCTCCACGAGGCGGTCCTTCTCCAGCCGGGCGATGAGCCGGGACAGCGCGCTCTGGCTGAGGTGGACGCGCTCGGCGATCTCCTGGACGCGGTAGGCACACGACTCACCCGACAGCACGTCCAGCACCTCGAAGTCGCTGGCGCACAGGCCGTGTTGGTGCAGTGCGCGGTCCAGTTCGCACTGGGTGCGCGCATGGAGCGCCAGGATGTCCCGCCACTGGTCCACGAGCTCCTGCTCGGGGTTCTTCGCCGCCATCCGCGCACCGTAGCAGAGAACCGGATTCATTGCATCGGAATTAAATGCGTTTGCATTCGATGCATACGCATGTAGTGTCTCCGGCATGACCTCTCCGCTCACCACCTCCGCGGACGCCTCGACCGTCCGCTGGACCCCCCGGTTGTGGGGCACCCTGCTGGTGCTCTGCGCCGCGATGTTCCTGGACGCCCTGGACGTCTCGATGGTCGGCGTCGCCCTGCCGTCCATCGGCTCCGACCTCCACCTGTCCACCTCGACCCTGCAGTGGATCGTCAGCGGCTACATCCTGGGCTACGGCGGACTGCTGCTCCTCGGCGGACGCACCGCCGACCTGCTCGGCCGGCGTCAGGTCTTCCTGGTCGCCCTCGGTGTCTTCGCCCTCGCCTCACTGCTCGGCGGCCTCGTCGACTCGGGTCCGCTGCTGATCGCCAGCCGCTTCATCAAGGGCCTGAGCGCCGCCTTCACCGCGCCGGCCGGCCTGTCGATCATCACCACGACCTTCGCCGAGGGCCCGCTGCGCAACCGCGCCCTGTCCATCTACACCACCTGCGCCGCCACCGGCTTCTCCATGGGCCTGGTCCTCTCCGGCCTGCTCACCGAGGCGAGTTGGCGCCTGACCATGCTGCTGCCCGCGCCCATCGCCCTGATCGCGCTGCTGGCGGGCCTGAAGCTGCTGCCGCGCAGCGAACGGGAGAAGGACCACAAGGGTTACGACGTCCCCGGCGCCGTCATCGGCACCGCGTCGATGCTGCTGCTGGTGTTCACCGTCGTCCAGGCGCCGCAGGCCGGCTGGGCCTCGGCCCGCACGCTGCTGTCCTTCCTCGCGGTCGCCGTCCTGCTCACCGTGTTCGTCCTGGTCGAGCGGCGCTCGCCCGGCCCGCTGATCCGCCTGGCCGTGCTGCGCTCCGGCAGCCAGATCCGCGCCCAGCTCGGCGCGGTGGCCTTCTTCGGCTCGTACGTCGGCTTCCAGTTCCTGACCACGCTGTACATGCAGTCCCTGCTGGGCTGGTCGGCCCTGCACACCGCGCTGGCCTTCCTGCCCGCGGGCGCGCTGGTCGCCGTGTCCTCGACGAAGGTCGGCTCCGTAGTCGACCGGTTCGGCACCCAGCGGCTGATCGCGGCGGGCTTCGCGCTGATGGTCGTCGGGTACGCGCTGTTCCTGCGCATCAACCTCGACCCGGTGTACGCGGCCGTCGTCCTGCCCACCATGCTGCTGATCGGCGCGGCCTGCGCGCTGGTCTTCCCCTCGCTCAACATCCAGGCCACCAACGGGGTCGAGGACCACGAGCAGGGCATGGTCTCCGGGCTGCTCAACACCTCGGTGCAGGTGGGCGGCGCGATCTTCCTGGCCGTGGTGACGGCCGTGGTGACCGCCAACGTCCCCGAACACGCCACCGTGCAGGCCGTGTTGGACAGCTACCGGCCCGGTTTCATGGTCGTCACGGGGGTCGCGGTGGCCGGCCTGCTGATCACGCTCACGGGCCTGCGCACGCGCCGTGGGCAGCAGTCGGTCGTGGTCGCCAGGTCCACCTCCCTGGAGGTGGAGCGCGTGCCTGTGCGCGACTAGACGAACGTCTTTGTGCGTGCGCCTGGCGGGAGTTGCTTGCCCCGCCGGGCGCACGGCTGTGTACTGGACGGATGGACGGTCACGGGGGACGGCGCAACAAGGCCGAGCAGGACGAGACGATCGTGGAGGTCGGGTACGCGCTGGTGAGCGCGGTGTTCGCGGCGGCGGTGGTCTTCGGGGCGGTCGCCGGTCCGGCGTTGCTCTTCGACCTGCCCGCGCTGCTGTCGGCGGTGCTGCTGCGGGTGGGCCTGACGCTCGCGCCGATCGTCTTCGTCGTCCGGGTCGTGAGTGTCCTGGTGCGGTTCCGGCGGGGGACTCAGCCCAGCCAGCCCGGCCGCACCAACCCCGACTCGTAGGCCAGGACGACCAGTTGGGCCCGGTCGCGGGCGCCCAGCTTGACCATCGCGCGGCTGACGTGGGTCTTCGCGGTCAGGGGGCTGACGACCAGGCGGCGGGCGATCTCCTCGTTGGACAGGCCGATGCCGACCAGGGCCATCACCTCCCGCTCCCGCTCGGTCAACTGGGCGAGGGCGTCGGCGGCCGCGGGCTCCTTGGAACGTGCGGCGAACTCCGCGATCAGCCGGCGGGTGACCCCGGGGGACAGCAGTGCGTCGCCCTCGACCACCGCTCTGACGGCGCGCAGGAGTTCGTCCGGTTCCGTGTCCTTGACCAGGAAGCCGGAGGCACCCGAGCGGATCGCCTCGAAGACGTACTCGTCGAGTTCGAAGGTGGTCAGCATGACCACCTTCACGTCCCGCAGCGCCGGGTCCGCGTTGATCTCGCGGGTGGCGGCCAGTCCGTCCAGGGCGGGCATGCGGATGTCCATCAGGACGACGTCCGGGCGCAGTTCGCGGACCCCGCGCACCGCCTCCGCGCCGTCGGCGGCCTCGCCGGCCACCTCGATGTCCGGCTGCGCGTCCAGCAGCGCCTTGAAGCCGGCCCGTACCAGTGACTGGTCGTCGGCGAGCAGTACGCGGATCACCGGTCGTCCTCCTTGGTCCGCAGGGGCAGTTCGGCGAGCACCCGGAAGCCCCCGTCGGGACGCGGGCCCGCCTCGATCGTGCCATCGAGCGCGGCGGCCCGCTCCCGCATCCCGGCCAGCCCGTTGCCGCTGCCGCCCGCTTCCGCGCCGGTCGCGGGCCCGTCGTCGTCGATGCGCAGCCGCAGCGTCCGGGGGTCGTGCTCGAGGCGCACGCGCGCGTGGCGCGAACCGGAGTGCCGTACGACATTGGTGAGCGCCTCCTGGACGATGCGGAAGGCGGCGAGATCCGTGCCGGGCGCGAGGCGGGGCGGGGCCCCTTGGACGTCGACGGTCAGTCCCGCGCTCGCCGCCTGCCGCACCAGTTCGGGGAGCCGGTCCAGGCCGGGGGCGGGGGCACGCGGGGCGTCTCCGGGGGCGCGGAGCGTGTCGAGGACCTGGCGGACCTCGCCGAGGGCCTCCTTGCTGGCGGCCTTGATGGTGGTGAGCGCGGTGCGGGCCTGCTCGGGGTCGCTGTCGAGGAGGGCGAGGCCGACGCCGGCCTGGACGTTGATCACCGAGATGCTGTGCGCGAGGACGTCGTGCAGCTCGCGGGCGATCCGCAGCCGCTCCTCGTCGGCCCGGCGCCGGGCCGCCTGGGCCCGCTCGGCGCGCTCGCGGGCCCACTGCTCGCGCCGGGTGCGGGTGAGTTCGGCCAGCGCGACGACCGCCACCACCCACGCGGCGATCACCCCCTCGCTCGCCCAGGAGGCCGCCGAGTCGCCGGAGGGCGGAAGCCAGCGGTACAGCCAGTGCGCCACCAGCATGCGCCCGGCCCACAGCATCGCCAGCGCCGCCCAGGCGGCCCGCCGGTGCCCGGCGACGACGGCGCCGAAGCACGCCACGACCACGGTGAGGAAGACCGGCCCGTAGGGATATCCGGCGCCGAGATACACCAGGACGGTCGCCGCCGTACCGAAGACGACCAGGACGGGGTGGCGCCGCCGCCACAGGAGCAGACCCGACGCGACGAGCAGCAGCACGCGCGCGAAGACGTCGAGCGAGGCGCGCGTGCCGTGCTGCTGGTGGGCCGCGAAGTGGGTGCCGACGAGGACGATGGCGGTGACCACGACGGTGGACCGCCACGGCCACCGCGCTCCCCGCTCCTCGCCGCCACGCCCCGGCCACGGCGGCCCGTGCCGCCACCGCCACGGCGGCCCGGCCCCGCGCACCTGCTGCTCCTCCATGCCCGCCACGCTAGACGCCCGCGGGCCGCACGAGCGTCAGCCGGGCGGGGTGATCACGGGTACTCCCCGGGAAGTACGTCCACCCCGGGACGCCGACACGGCCCAGGTACGGCTGCTTTGCACGCCCTCGCGGGCGGCGGCCGCACCCTGGTGGCCCTCGGCGCCCCCGACCGGCCGCGCTCACCGCAGCCCCACCCCCCGCGCGAGCTGCCCCGCCGCGTGCCGGAAGAAGGACTCCCGGTCCTCGACGACCCGGTTGAACTGGCCGAACAGCTCGAAGCCGACCAGGCCGAAGAGCTGCGCCCAGGCCGCGGCCAGGGCCGGCGACACCTCCGGCGGGAGGTCGGGGGCGATGTCGGCGGCGAGGCGCTCGGCCTCGGGGCGCAGTTCGGCGGGAAGTGGGGGGAAGGTCACGCCCGGTCCCCTGATGGCGTCGCGGACGATGCCGATGAGGACGAGCCCCACGCGGGCGGCGGGCTGGACGGTGGTGTCGGGGGCGGTGTAGCCGGGGACCGGGGAGCCGTAGATCAGGGCGTACTCGTGGGGGTGTGCGAGGGACCAGGCGCGTACCGCCTCGCAGACGGCGATCCAGCGTTCGACCGGCTGGGTGGCGTTGTCGCGCACCGCTTCGGCGGCCTCGCCGAGCGCGTCGTAGGCGTCGATGATGAGCGCGGTCAGCAGGTCGTCGCGGCTGGGGAAGTAGCGGTAGAGGGCGGAGGAGACCATGCCGAGCTCACGGGCCACGGCTCGCAGCGAGAGCTTGGCGGCACCCTCCGCGGCCAGTTGTCTGCGCGCCTCGTCCTTGATGGCGGCGGTGACTTCGATCCTGGCTCGGGCGCGGGCGCTGTGTGCGGTGCTCATGGGGGCCAGTGTTCCATGAAACAAGAGCAGTGCACACAGACGTGAGCGGTGCACAAAAAAGAGAGCACTGCTCTTGCAATGGATCGCCGATCGGGTGCAGACTCTTCATCAAGCGAGAGCAGTGCTCACAAAAGCGAGCGGCGCTCTCTTCGCCCGCTCCGCTCCACTCCGCTCCACTCCACGATGGGGGTCCCCATGTCCACGCACGTCCAGAAGCCCGGCTGGTTCACCGTCAACGTCCTCAACCGCGCCGTCGCCTGGATGACCCGCCGCGGCATCAGCATCTGGGGCTCCCGGGTCCTCGCGGTCCGCGGCCGCAAGAGCGGCGAGTGGCGCACCACCCCCGTCAACCTGCTGGTCGTGGACGGACAGCAGTACCTGCTCGCCCCGCGCGGCCACGTCCAGTGGACGCACAACATGCGCGCGGCCGGCGGCGGCGAGCTGCGTCTGGGCAAGCACGTGGACGTCTTCACCGCCACCGAGGTCGCCGACGACGACAAGGTCCCGCTGCTGCGGGCCTACCTCAAGCGCTGGAAGGCCGAGGTGGGCGTCTTCTTCAAGGGCGTCGGCCCCGACTCCCCCGACACCGACCTGCGCCGCATCGCCCCCGACCACCCGGTCTTCCGGATCACCGTCAGGAGCTGACCTCGGTGGGCTCCGGCTCCGTGGGCTCCGCCGGCTCGGCGGGCACCGGTCGGCGGTCCAGGGCGGTCAGGGCCCGCTGGGCGAAGGGGTGGGTTCGGACGAGCTCGCCCAGGGACGTCGCTCCCTGCGTGATCTCCTTGAACGCCTTCCACGCGGGGCGGAAACCCGTCAGCGCCGCGTGGAAGAGGCCCGGCCGGCGTTCGAAGGCCATCAGCATGCGCTTGCCGACGCTCATCTCGACGCCGAGCCCCGCCTTGATCGCGAACGCGTAGTTCAGCGCCTGGCGCCGGGCGTCCACCGCGTCGTGCGCCTCGGCGATCCGCACCGCCCACTCGCCGGCCAGCCGGCCCGAGCGCAGCGCGAACGAGATGCCCTCGCGCGTCCACGGCTCCAGCAGGCCCGCCGCGTCCCCGCACACCAGCACCCGCCCCCGCGACAGCGGGGAGTCGTCGGCCCGGCACCGGGTCAGATGCCCCGAGGAGATGCTGGGCTCGAAACCGGCGAGCCCGAGCCGGCCGACGAACTCCTCCAAGTACCGCTTGGTGGCCGCGCCTTCGCCCCGCGCGGAGATCACACCGACCGTCAGTGTGTCCCCCTTGGGGAACACCCAGCCGTAACTGCCCGGAATCGGCCCCCAGTCGATCAGCACCCGCCCCCGCCAGTCCTCGGCGACCGTCTCCGGCACCGGGATCTCCGCCTCCAGACCGAGGTCGACCTGGTCGAGCTTGACCCCGACGTGCGCCCCTATCCGGCTGGCGCTGCCGTCCGCGCCGACGACGGCCCGCGCGAGCAGCGTCTCCCCGCCCTGCAGGACCACCGCGACCGTGCGCCGGTCCGGCACCGCCGAGCCGTGCTGCTCGACCCGCTGCACGGTGACGCCCGTGCGCAGCTCGGCGCCCGCCTTCTGGGCGTGCTCCACCAGCTGCTGGTCGAACTCCGGCCGGTTGATCAGCCCGAACAGCATCTGCTTGGAGCGACGGGTGCGGGTGAAGCGGCCGTTGTTGGAGAAGGTGACCGCGTGCACCCGGTCCCGGAAGGGCAGCTCGAAACCGGGCGGCAGCGCGTCGCGCGAGGGGCCGATGATGCCGCCGCCGCACGTCTTGTAACGGGGCAGCTCGGCCTTCTCCAGCAACAGCACGCGCCGCCCCGCGACCGCCGCCGCATAGGCGGCCGAAGCCCCCGCGGGTCCCGCGCCCACCACGACGACGTCCCACACCCGCTGCACGTCGTCCGCCGAAGAGTTGTCGCCGCTCACGATGGTCCGCTGCTCCGATCAAGGCTAGGCCGCACCTGTCCCCCGCATCCTACGGCGGACGTCACCGCAGGCCACTGTGGGAGGATCCCCCTATCCACACGTACAACGTCGCACCCACGAGGAGCGTGCCCATGTCGTCGAAATCGGTCGCCGAGACCGTCGCCTCGCTGATGCCGCGGGCCCAGAGCGAGCTCGCGGAGCTGGTGGCCTTCAAGTCGGTGGCGGACTTCGACCAGTTCCCCCGCAGTGAGAGCGAGGGCGCCGCGAACTGGGTCGCCGGCGCCCTGCGCGCCGAGGGGTTCCAGGACGTGGCGGTGTTCGACACCCCCGACGGCACGCAGTCCGTCTACGGCTGCCTGCCGGGCCCGGAGGGCGCCAGGACCGTGCTGCTCTACGCCCACTACGACGTGCAGCCGCCGCTGGACGAGTCGGCCTGGACGACGCCGCCGTTCGAACTGACCGAGCGGGACGGCCGCTGGTACGGACGCGGAGCCGCCGACTGCAAGGGCGGCGTGATCATGCACCTGCTCGCGCTGCGCGCCCTCAAGGCGAACGGCGGCGTCCCGGTGCACGTCAAGGTGATCGCCGAGGGTTCGGAGGAGATGGGCATGGGCGGTCTCGAGCGGTACGCCGAGGAGCACCCGGAGCTGCTCGCCGCCGACACCGTCGTCATCGGCGACGCGGGCAACTTCCGCGCCGGGCTGCCGACGGTCACCTCCACCCTGCGCGGCATGACCATGGTCCGCATCCAGATGGACACCCTGGAGGGCAATCTGCACTCCGGCCAGTTCGGCGGCGCCGCCCCCGACGCGCTGGCCGCGCTGATCCGCGTCCTCGACTCGCTGCGCGCGGAGGACGGCTCGACGACCGTGGACGGGCTGACCGCCGAGAACCGGTGGGAGGGGCTGCAGTACGACGAGGAGCAGTTCCGCCGGGACGCCAAGGTGCTCGACGGTGTCGAGCTGATCGGTTCGGGCACCGTCGCCGACCGCATCTGGGCACGCCCCGCCGTCACCGTCCTCGGCATCGACTGCCCGCCCGTGGTCGGCGCCACCCCGTCCGTGCAGGCCGGTGCCCGCGCGCTGGTCAGCCTGCGCGTCCCGCCGGGCGTGGACGCGGCCGAGGCGACCAAGCTGCTGCAGGCCCACATCGAGGCCCACACCCCGTGGGGCGCCCGGGTGAGCGTCGAGCAGGTCGGCCAGGGCCAGCCCTTCAGCGCCGACACGACCAGCCCGGCGTACGCGGCGATGGCCGAGGCCATGGCGGTCGCCTACCCGGGCGCGCGGATGCAGTACGCCGGTCAGGGCGGCTCCATCCCGCTGTGCAACACCCTCGCCTCCCTCTACCCCGACGCGGAGATCCTGCTGATCGGCCTGAGCGAGCCGGAGGCCCAGATCCACGCGGTCAACGAGAGCGTGTCGCCCGAAGAGCTGGAGCGCCTGTCGGTCGCGGAGGCGCTGTTCCTGCGCAATTACGCGGCGAGCTGAGCCGCTCTGCCGACAGCCGAGGGCCCTCGCCGCCGGGCGGGGGCCCTTCTACGGTCGGCCCCATGGACGTCGTCGAGCTTCTCCCCCGCCTCCGTCTCCTCCGCTTCCCTGTCGGCCAGGCGTATCTGTGGCGCGACGGCGACGAGCTGACGCTGATCGACGCGGGCCCGCCGGGCTCGGCGGCGGCCGTCGCGATGGCCTGCGGCGGACTACGGCGGATCGTGCTGACCCACTTCCACGAGGATCACGTGGGCGGCGCGGGCGAGGTGGCCGCGGGGTGCGGCGCGGAAGTACTCGCCCACCATCTGGACGCGCCCGTCGTACGGGGCGAACTCCCGGAGCCGCCCCCGGTGTTGCAGGACTGGGAGCGCCCGCTGCATGCGCAGGCGGTCCGGCGACTCCCCCGCGTTCCCTGGCCGCGCCCGGCGAAGGTGAGCGAACTGTGTGACGGTGACGTCCTCGACTTCGGCGGCGGCGCGCACGTCGTCCACGTACCCGGTCACACCGACGGCAGCATCGCGCTCCATCTTCCGCGCCACCGTGTGCTGTTCACCGGGGACGCGGTCGCCGCAGCCCCGGTCGACGGCACGCTGATGCTCGGCGTCTTCAACCTCGACCGGGCCCGCGCCGTGAGGTCCTTCCACCGTCTCGCGGGGCTCGACTCCGACACGGCCTGCTTCGGGCACGGCGATCCGGTGATCGGCCACGCGGCCACCGCACTTCGCCGATCGGCGGACAGGTACCCGCTGTCACCCTGACCATGGAGGGCATGTCCTCCGCAGCACGCCGTACCGCTCACGCCGAGATCGCCACCGCCCTGTCCCTGCTCGGCGACCGCGAACTGGCGGACCTCGTCGAGTCGGGCACGCCCCTCGGCGTGGGGATCGGCGGACGCTCGACGCTGGTCGAGGTGGCGGGCCGGCGGGTGTTCGTGAAGCGGGTGCCGGTCACCGACGTCGAGCTGCGGCCCGAGAACGCGCGCTCCACCCAGAACCTCTTCAATCTGCCGCCGGGCTGCCACTACGGCACCGGCCGCAGCCCGGGCTTCGGCGCCTGGCGGGAACTGGCCGCGCACGCCATGACGACGAACTGGGTGCTGGCCGACCGCTTCCCGGGGTTCCCGCTGCTGCACCACTGGCGGGTGCTGCCGGACGCCGTGCAGCCGCTTCCCGAGGAACTGGCCGACGTGGAGGGGACGGTCGCGTACTGGGGCGGCTCACCCCAGGTGCGCGAGCGCCTCGACGCCCTGCGCACGGCGGCCTCGAGCCTCACCCTGTTCCTGGAGTACTTCCCGCACACCCTCCACGACTGGTTCGACGCACGCGTGCGTACCGGGGAGGCCGATCGGATCTGCGCCCGCGTGGACGAGTGGCTGCGTGCGGTGACCGCCTTCCTCCGGGACCGTGAACTCCTGCATTTCGACGTCCACTTCCAGAACATCGTCACCGACGGCGAGCAGTTCTACCTCTCCGACCACGGCCTCGCCTTCGGCCCCCGCTTCCGGCTCGCCCGGCAGGAACGCGCCTTCTTCGACCGGCACCGCGACTACGACCTCGTCTACTCCCGGGCGTACCTGGTCAACTGGCTCGTCACCGCCCTGTACGGCTACGACCGGCAGGAGCGGGAGGCCTTCGTACGGGCCTGCGCGGTCGGGGCGCACGCAGACGGCGTCCCCGAGGCCGCCGCCGCGATCATCGCCCGGGACGCGACGCTCACCGCCGTCTTCAACGGCTTCCTCGGCCGGCTGCGGACCGACAGCAGGCTCACCCCCTACCCGTACGAGGAACTCCGTCTCGCCTACAACAGCTCCACGTTCTCCGCGTAGTGGCAGGCGACCGGGTTCCCGCCGCCCCGGTCGACCAGCGCCGGAACCTCCTCGACACAGGCCGTGCGCTCGCTCTCCGTCAGCTGGTTCGCGAACTTGGGGCAGCGGGTGCGGAAGCGGCAGCCGCTGGGGGGACGGACCGGGCTCGGCACGTCCCCCTGGACCAGGATGCGTTTACGGGCGCGCTCCTTGCGCGGGTCCGGGAGCGGGATGGCCGAGACCAGGGCCTGTGTGTACGGGTGGGCCGGTGCGGCGAACAGGCGGCGCGCGGGGGCGATCTCGACGAGCCGGCCCAGATACATCACGGCCACCCGGCCCGCCACATGGCGCATCACCGACAGGTCGTGGGCGACGAAGAGGAACGACAGGCCCAGCTCGTTCTGCAGGTCCATGAGCAGGTTGAGCACGCCCGCCTGGATGGACACGTCGAGCGCCGACACCGGCTCGTCCAGCACGACGACCCGGGGACGCAGCGCCAACGCCCTTGCTATGCCGATGCGTTGACGCTGACCGCCGGAGAACTCGTGGGCGTAGCGGTTGCCGTGCTCGGGGTTGAGGCCGACCAGACGCAGCAGTTCGCGTACCTCCTTCCCGCCCCCGTCGCCGTAACGGCCGTGGATGCGCAGGGGTTCGGCGACGATCTCGTGGACGGTGATGCGGGGGTCGAGGGAGGCGTAGGGGTCCTGGAAGACGATCTGCAATTCGCGGCGGAGCGGGCGCATCCGGCGTCTGCTGAGCGCGGTGAGTTCGGTGCCCCGGTAACGGACCTGGCCGGAGGTGGCGGACTCCAGGCCCAGGATCGTGCGGGCGGTGGTCGTCTTGCCGGAGCCGGACTCCCCGACCAGCCCGAGGGTCTCGTTCTCGAACAGGTCGAAGGAGACCCCGCACACCGCGTGGACCTCGCCGACGCGGCGGCGCACCACACCGCGGGACATCACCGGGAAGTGCTTGACGAGGTCGCGGACCTGGAGGACCGGTTCGCCGGTGCCGCCGTGCCCGGGCAGCGGCGGCAGTGGCGTGGCGGTGGCCCGCGCGGGGGCGCTCATACGGTGTCCTCCTCGGCGTTGGTCGGGGCGGTCGTGTCGGCGAAGCGGGCCAGTGCCTCGGAGTCGGCGCCGATGGCGTCGAAGACCTCCGCGGCACCGGTGCCCGCGAGTTCGTCGGCGAAGTGGCAGGCGCTCAGGTGCAGTTCGTGCCCGGCCTTGCGCAGCGCGGGTTCGGTGTTGTCGCAGACGTCCCGGCGCATGGGGCAGCGCGGGGCGAAGGGGCAGCCGGGCGGCAGGTTCAGCAGGGAGGGCGGGGAGCCGGTGATCGGGGTCAGGCGTTCCTCCTCCCGGTCCAGGCGGGGCAGGGAGCCGAGCAGACCGAGGGTGTAGGGCATGCGCGGGGTGTAGAAGATGTCCTCGACCGAGCCGGTCTCCACCATGCGGCCCGCGTACATGACACCGACCCGGTCGCAGTGGCCGGCGACCACGCCCAGGTCGTGGGTGATGAGGACCAGGGCGGCACCGGTCTCGGCGCGGGCGGTCTCCAGGGCGTCGAGGATCTGCGCCTGGACGGTGACGTCGAGGGCGGTGGTCGGTTCGTCGGCGATGATCACGTCGGGGTCGTTGGCCATGGCGATGGCGATGACGACGCGCTGGCGCATACCGCCGGAGAGTTCGTGCGGGTAGCTGTCGACGCGCCGTTCGGGGCTGGGGATGCCGACGGTGCCGAGCAGGTCGACGGCGCGTTCGCGGGCCTGGCGTGACTTCAGGCCGGGGTTGTGCCGTCGTAGCGTCTCGGCGATCTGGTAGCCGACCGAGTAGACCGGGTTGAGGGAGGTCATCGGGTCCTGGAAGATCATCGCGATGCCGCTGCCGCGCAGGTCCGACAGCCGGGCGTCGGACAGGCCGAGCAGTTCCGTCCCCTCGAAGCGGACCGAGCCGCGCACCCGGGCGGTGGCCGGCAGCAGGCCCATCACGGCGAGCGCGGTGACCGACTTCCCGGAGCCGGACTCGCCGACGATGCCGAGGGAGTCACCGCGGTCGAGCCGGTAGCCGACGCCGCGCACGGCCCGTACGATTCCGTCCTCGGTGGGGAACTCCACACTCAGGTCCTCCACTTCGAGGACCGCGCCGGACTCCTCGCCCTTGCCGATGACCGTCACTGTCGCACCCTTTGCTGCCGGGGGTCGAAGGCGTCGCGCAAGCCGTCGCCGATGAAGTTGATGGTCAGGGCGATGGCGATGATGAACGCGCCGGGGATGTAGAAGAGCCAGGGCCGGGTGTCGACGGCCGTCTGCGCCTGGGAGACCAGCAACCCCAGCGAGGTGTCCGGCGGTTGGACGCCGAAGCCGACGAAGGACAGGGCCGTCTCGGTGAGGATGCCGGTGGCCACCAGCACGGTCGCGTTGACGATGATCGGGCCGAGCGAGTTCGGCAGCAGGTGCCGGAAGATGATCCGGGCGTCCGAGGCGCCCAGCGCCTTCGCGGCCTCCACGAACTCCTTCTCCCGCAGCGACAGCACCGTCGAGCGCACCACCCGGGACACGTACGCCCAGGTCAGACCGGCGATCACGGCGGCTATCCAGTACCAGGAACCGCCGCTGCGGGAGGAGATCACCAAGGCGATCGCGAACAGCGGCAGGGTCAGCACCAGATCGGCGACGCGCATCATCACCGCGTCGACGAAGCCCCGGTAGAAGCCCGCGACGGCGCCCCAGACCGCGCCGACGAAGGTGGAGCCCAGCGCGATCAGGATGGCGATCTTCAGCGAGGTCTGGGTGCCCCGCATGACCTGGGCGTAGGCGTCGTAGCCGGAGGAGTCGGTGCCGAACGGGTGTTTCCAGGAGGGCGGTTGGGAATTGTCCGGGGTGTACTTGCGGTACGAGTAGTGCCACAGGTGCGGGCCGATGAACGCCCACAGCAGGATCAGCACGAAGACCACGAGGCTGACCATGGCGGCCCGGTGCCGGAGGAAGCGGCGCAGCACCAGCCGGGTCTGGCTGCGCTGCCGTACCGTGAACTCGTGGTCGCTGGGCGGTAGTTGGGTGCCGGCCGACCCGGGTGCCTCGATGTCAGTCATAGCGGATCCTCGGGTCGAGTACGGCGTAGAGGAGATCGGCGACGAGGTTGAACCCGATGACGACGACGGCGGAGAGCAGCAGCCAGGCCATGGTGCGGTAGACGTCGACGGTGCTGGCGGACTGGACGAGCATCTCCCCCATGCCGTGCCACTGGAAGATCGTCTCCGTGATCACCGCGCCGCCGAGGATGATCGCGACGTCGAGCGCGGTGACGGTGGCCAGCGGGATGAGCGCGGTGCGCAGCGCGTGCCGCACCATGACCGTGCCGCGGCGCAGCCCCTTGGCGCGGGCGAGCCGGACGTAGTCGCTGCCCATGACCTCCAGCATCGAGGCGCGGGTGTAGCGGGTCCAGGAGGCGAAGGAGACCAGGGCGAGGGTGATGGTGGGCAGCACGAGGTGGCCGATGCGGTCGGTGAACTCGTTCCAGGTGGTGTCGACCGGGAGGTACGGCGACTTCTCCCCGATGGTGCCGAGGAACTGGCTGCCGGTCTGTTCGTTGAACCAGATCCCCGCCTGCTTGAGCAGGACCGCGAACCAGAACACCGGCATGGCGAGGAAGAGGAAGCCGAAGAAGGTGATGGTGTAGTCGGCGGCCGAGTACTGGCGCAGCGCGCTGAACACACCGAAGATCACGGCGAGGACCAGGGCGATGATCATGGCGGAGGCGACCAGGGTCACGGTCACCCGGAAGCGGGTGAACAGGTCGTGTCCGATGTCGAGGTTGGGCTGCACGGACGGGCCCCAGTCGCCGTGCAGCACGCCGGTGATCCAGTTCCAGTAGCGCTGCACGGCCGGCTCGTTGGCGTGGATGTGCCGGGCGAAGGCGGCGACGGCGGCCTTGCTGGGCGGGGGCTGCCGGGAGGTGGCGAAGTTGGCGACCGGGTCGCCGGCGTTGACGACGACCAGGAACACGATGAACGTCGAGGCGATGAGGACGGGGATCGAGACGAGGATGCGGCGCACGGTGTAGGCGAGCATGCGGACTTCTCTCGCGTCCGGGGGGCTTGCGTCGGGGGGCCGGCGGTCGGGTTCCCGTCCGCCGGCCGGGCCCGGCCCCGGGGTGACCGGGGACCGGGCGGGAGGGGTGCGGGGGCTACTTCTTGAGGCCCCACTCGGCGGTGTTGTACGGCGGTCCCACGTTCGTGGAGTTGTTCCGCATGTTCACGAACCGCGTCTGGACCGCGAGGAACGTCGGCTTCTGGTACAGCGGCAGGACGTAGGCGGCGTTCACCATGATCTTGTCCGCCTTGTTGAGCAGCGCGGCCGCCTGGGTCTGGTCGGTGGTGCCGACGGCCTGGGCGATCAGCTTGTCGACCGTCTTGTCGCTGTAGCCGCCGTAGTTGCCGCCGCCTCCGGTGACCCAGTTCTGCTGGGCGTTGGCGGTGGGGAACGGCGAGGCGACCCAGGCGAAGACGATGATGTCGTACTGGTGCCCGGCCAGTACCGTGCCGAGGTCGGCGGCGCCGATCGGCTTGATGGTGACCTTGATGCCGAGGTTGGCGAGGTCGCTCTGCAGGATCTGGCACTCGCTCTGCCGGATCTGGTTGCCGGTGGTGTAGCGGCAGTTGAAGGGTCCGACGGCCTTGCCGTCCGGTGTCTTCAGGGCGCTGCCCACTCCGGTGAACTTCGCGTCGGTGAGGTACTTCTTCGCCTTGGTGAGATCACCGGATCCCTGGCCCGTGGCGGACACCAGGTCCTGGTAACCGGCCTGCCCGGGGACGAAGTTGTGGTTGCCGAGCTGCTTCACCGAGGGATCGAACTGGGCCACGGTCTTGGCCATGATGTCCTTGATGCTGATCGCCGTGAACATCGCCTGGCGCAGCGCCGTGTACTTGCCGATCACCGGGTTGTGCAGGTTGAGGTCGAAGTGCTCCCACTGCAGCCCGTTGCCGATGTTGTACGTGACGTTCGGGATGGACTTGACCTGGTTGACCAGGTCCACCTCGGGCTGCGGGTAGATGCCCTGCACCTCGTTGTTGCGCAGGGCGATCGGCTCCTGGGTGGCGTCCGAGATCACCTTGAAGATCAGCCGCTGCAGGGACGGCTTGGTGGCTCCCCACCACTTGGGGTCGGGCTCGTAGGTGGCGTGGTCGTTGTCCACCCACTGCGTCATCTTGTACGGGCCCGCCGTCGGGTACTTGGTGGGCGGGTTCTTCTGGAAGTACTGCCAGCCCTGGGTCATCTGAGCGGCCGTCATATGGGCCGCGTCGCCGGTCTTGGCTCCGGAGATCTTCTCCGCGATGTGCGCCGGGTACAGCGGATAGCCGGCGCCGAAGAGCTGCTTCCAGTCGGAGAAGGGCTTGGCCATCACCACGGTGACGGTCCTGCCGCCGTCGGAGCCGGTGACGGACTTGATGCGGTCGTATCCGGCGGTGCTCTGCGGCAGACAGCCCTTGGTCTGGGTGCTGTCGCTGGCGGGCGGCGGCGGGCAGTCCTTGCCGTCGTTGGTGCGCCAGTAGTAGACGAAGTCGTCGGCGGTGATGGGAGTGCCGTCGTTCCAGGCCGCCTTGGGGTTGATCTTGTAGACCAGTGTCTGCGGGCTGGAGCTGGTCTGGGTCGCCGAGGTGACCAGGTCCTTGTTGAGGGCGACGGAGAAGTCGGGCAGTGGGACGAACACCTGGGGCAGAACGACCTCCAGTGCCTCGCCGTTCTCGAAGGTGTTGCCGTTGGTGTCCTGGATGTTCCACTGCTGGATGTTCTTCTCCAGCACATAGGTGAAGGTTCCGCCGGGCTTGGTGGTGCCGGAGTTGCAGCTGTTCGCCTTGCCCTGGGTGTTGCAGGACGAGAGTCCGGCTGAGCCGCCCTGGGTGGAACCGCCTCCCCCGCCGCCGCCGCTGCTGCAGGCGGCGAGGGTCAGCAGGAGCCCTGCGCCGATGGCGAGTCCCCTGGTGAGGGCCGATGACTGTGCGCGCATGTCCCTCCTCCGGCCGACGGACGTTCCGCGGCCTTGTCAAGACGGCCGAGCGGCCGCGAGAGGTCTGAGCTGCGCACTGACGCTAGAACTCGGAAGTGTACTTTTTCAGATTCCTGTTCATACCAGGACGGTGACGATTCACCCTGGCTTTACCCTCGGAACAGCCTATGCCGGGCAAAAAGCCCTGACGGTTGACTTGGGCGACGAATTTCAGCCGACCGGTACGCCCGCCTCCAGATACAGCGCCGCCCCGCGTTCCCGCGCCCGCAGCGCCCAGCGCAGCCGCTCGTAGCGCACCGGCGGCAACAGGTCGGCGGCCTCGCCCTCGCTGACGAACCGCCACTCACGCAACTCCGGCCCCGGCAGCAGCATCCGGCCCGCCTCCGCGGAGTCGAGGCGGCCGCCGTCGAACAGCAGCCGCAGCCCGCCGAATCCCGGAGGCACGGGCGCCTCCCAGTCCACGACCAACAGCCGCGGTACGTCGACGAGTTGGATCCCGGTCTCCTCGGCGACCTCGCGCATCCCCGCGCGGGCGGGCGCCTCACCGGGTTCGACGACCCCGCCGGGGAACTCCCAGCCGGGCTTGTAGGTGGGGTCGACGAGGAGGAAACGGTCCTGCTCGTCGAAGAGGAGGACGCCGGCCGCGAGGGTCTCGGCGGTGGGTTCGGGGGTCTGTACTATGTCACATTCCACTGCCTCCCCCGACCTGACCGCCTCCGCGATCCGCACCGCCGTCTCGTACGGCGTCAGCGTGCCGTTGTCGACGGGATAGGCGTCCGCCGTGAGCCAGGAGTCGAGGGCGCCGCGGTACGGCTCGATGTGGTCGTACGCCCACTGGCGTACGCGCATCTCGCCGTCGGGGAGGTCCGGCGGGACCTCCCGGGTGGCTATGCGCTCCCGCAGGATCGTTTCGGCCGGGGCGAGGAGGACATGCCGGACGCCGATCCTGCGGGCGGCGAGGCCGCCGAAGATCTCGTCGCGGTACTCCTGGCGCAGGAGGGTCATGGGGACCACGAGGGTCCCGCCGAGCTCGGCGAGCAGGGCGGCCGCCGTGTCGATCACCATGCGCCGCCAGATCGGCAGGTCCTGGTAGTCGCCGACCTCGGCGAGGTGCTTGGCCGGCAGCAGGTGCGTCAGTCCCCCGCCGATGACCTCGGGGTCGAAGAGCGTGCTGTTCGGGATCAGCTCGATCAGTTCCCGTGCGGTGGTGGTCTTTCCCGCACCGAACGCGCCGTTGATCCAGACGATCACGGACTCCCCCTCTTGTGTTGGCCCCCTGAGGCTTGCCCGCTTCACCCTGCCACGGAAACCAGCCCCAGTTGAGGGTGCACATGAGGGGACGCCAGCGCCCCTGTCCGGGGGCACCGGCGCCACGGTCCGCCGTCGGTGTCAGTCGAGGGCCTGGTCGGCGCCGGCGAGGCTGTCGTCGCCGACGGTGTGGGTGACCGTGTCGACGACACCCTCGGAGCTAAGGTCGCCCAGGGTCTGGTGGTCGCCGAGGACCTGGTGGTCGCCGCCGTGCGAGGGGCTGATCGCCGCGACGACGAACCCGGTGGCGAGGGAGGCGATGGCCATCATGCTGCGCTTCTTCATGACCGGATCAACTGCCGGAGACGGACCGGGGTCACGCATCCCGGGGATGTCCGATGAGGAGACGCGGCGGAGAGGACGCGTGGACGGTACGGACGGGCACATCCATGCCGACGCGAGGGCGGGCTGCGGGTGCCGTACGCCATCATCTCCAGGCGGCCGGAGAGCGTCGCGTGTCCGACCCGCCGTGAGCAGGCGACGGGCGTGCGCCTGCGGCCGGCCGAGCGGCTCGAACCTCTCGCGGGCTCGCTCGCGACGACCGTCCCCCGGGAGCAGGTACGGCGGGCCGCGGACCGTCTGCGTGATCTCGCGCGGATGTTCGCGGACGGAGGCCGCGGCCCGCCGCGCTCAGCCCTTGGTCGAGCCCAGGGTCAGGCCCGCGATGAAGTGCCGCTGGAGCAGGAGGAACACCAGGATGGTCGGGAGGGCGACCAGGACCGAGCCCGCGGCCAGCAGGTTGTAGTCGGTGAAGAACTGGCCGCGCAGGTTGTTCAGGGACGACGTGATCGGCAGCTTGTCCGGGTCGGAGATGAAGATCAGGGCCCAGAGGAAGTCGTTGTAGACCCAGGTGAACTCCAGCGTCGCCAGAGCCGCCAGGGCCGGGCGGCACAGGGGCAGGGTGATACGCCAGAACTGGGTCCACACACCCGCGCCGTCGACGATCGCCGCCTCCAGGATCTCCTGGGGCAGCGTGCGCATGAAATTGGCGAGGACGAAGACGCAGAAACCCATCTGGAAGCCGATGTTGACGATGATCACGGCCCAGTAGGAGTCGTACACCGTCAGCGAGTCGGACATCCACCAGGGCAGCGGGATCTTGTTGAACAGCACGTACAGGGGCGTCACGATCACCTGCTGCGGCAGCAGGTTGCCCGCTGTGAAGAACATCAGCAGCACGATCCCGCCGCGGAGCCTCAGTCGGGAGACGGCGAAGGCGACGAACGCGGCCAGGAACAGCGTCACGACGACGGCCGGTACGGCGATCATGAGCGTGTTGGTGAAGTACTTGCCCATGCCGGACTCGGTGTAGGCCCGGCGGTAGTAGTCGAAGGACAGGTGCTTCGGCCAGGAGAGGTAGCCGTGCTGCGCCGTGTCCTCGTACGGGCGCAGACTCGCGTAGACGGCGAGCAGCAGGGGCGCGAGGAACGCGAGGGAGACCGCCGTCAGGAAGATGTGCACGCCCCAATGCCCGCGTCGACGGCGCGACTTCGCGGCCCGGACGGCGTCGGGGGCCGGGCGGCGCAGGGGTGCGGTGGTGCGGATGTCCGCGGTCATCGCTCGCGCGCACCTCGCAGCTCCTGGACCAGGAACGTCACGATGAATCCCAACGACACGACGAGCAGGACGACGGCGATCGCGGACCCGAAACCGATGCGGCTGGCCTCGCCGATGATGTTGTCGGTGATCAGGACGGAGAGCAGTTCCAGGCCGTTGCGGCCCTTGTTGACGGCGTAGACGATGTCGAAGGCCCGCAGCGCCTCGATCACGGTGATGACACCGACGATGACGTTGACCGGCCGCAGGGTCGGGAAGACCACGCGGAAGAAGGTCTGGCGTTCGTTGGCGCCGTCGATGGCGGCCGCTTCCTTGAGCGCGGGGTCGACGGACTTGAGTCCGGCCAGGTAGAGGATCATCACATAGCCGACGTGCCGCCAGCCGGCCGCGATCATGATCATCCAGAGGTTGAGGTGCGAGTCGCCCAGCCAGTCGATCGGGTCGTCGTGGTTGTCGAGGACGGTGTTGATCACGCCCTGGTCGGTGCCGAGGATCAGCTGGGCGATGAAGCCGACGATCGCGAGCGAGAGCACGACCGGCAGGTAGATGACGGACTGGTAGAAGCGGCTGAAGCGCACTCCCCGGTCGATGAGCACGGCCAGGAAGAGGCCGAAAGGGGTGGCGATCAGGCCGAGGAAGAGCAGCCACATGACGTTGTGGCAGACGGCCGGCCAGAAGGGCGGGTAGTTGTCGGCGAGGTTCCGGTAGTTGTCCAGGCCGACCCAGTGGATGTCGCCGATGCCGTCCCAGGCGGTGAAGGACAGGCCGATCGAGGCGAGGGTCGGGCCCCAGACGATGGCGAGGTCGAGCAGGATCGGGATGCCGAGCAGCACGCCGAGGACGACGGCGTCGCGGCGGGTGAACCGCCGCCGCCGTCGTCCGGCGCGTCGCGGGAAGGTGAGCGCCACGGAACGTGTCCCCCAGTGATCAGCCGACGGGCTGCGAGAAGATGGTCTTCTTCTGCCGCTCGATGCTCTTGCACAGCCCGTCGACGTCCTTCGGGTTGCCGATGAAGTCCTGGATCGACTGGATCATCACGGTCGACGCGAAGTCGGGGCGGGTGTCGCGGTCCAGGAACTGCGAGATCTGCTTCGCCTGCGAGACGAGCTGTGCGGACTTCTTCTGCAGGGCGCTGTAGTGGGAGGTGTCGGCGCCCGAGTTGACGGCCACGTTGTTGGGGTCGTGGGTGAGGTAGGTGTCCTCGGCCTCCGGCTTGCCCAGCCACTTGAGCAGGCCCTTCGCTCCGGTGAGGTTCTTGGCCTTCTTCGCGACGAGGAACCCGTCGATCGGGGCCTCCACGGCGTCCTGGCCCCACTGCGCGTCGATCTCGGGGAAGGCGAAGAAGTCGATGTCGTCCCGCTCGTTCTCCGGGAACTGGGTGCCGGGGTGCGGCATGCCGAAGACGGCCATGCCGGTCTTGCGCTGCTGCAGGCTCTGCCCGGCCTCCTCCCAGGTCCGGCCGAGGGCGCCCTTCTGGTAGTACGGCATGAGTTCGCGCCAGGTGTCGAAGACGTTCTTCACCTTGGTGTCGGTCCACGATTCCTCGCCCGCCATCAGGGACTTGTGGAAGTCGTAGCCGTTCAGCCGCAGATTGATGTAGTCGAAGGTGCCCATCGCGGGCCAGCCGTCCTTGTCGCAGAAAGCGACCGGATTGCCGTCCTTCTGCATCTGTTTGGCCAGGGCGATGAAGTCGTCCCACTTGGTGGGCTGTTGATAGCCCTTCTGCTGGAAGAGGCTCTTCCGGTGGAACACCGCCCACGGATAGTAGTAGTACGGCACGAAGTACTGCTTGCCGTCGTGCGTGGACTGGGCCTTCAACGCGTCCGAGAATCCCGAGAACGTCTTCCACACATCGCTGATCTCGGTCAGCAGGCCTTTCTCCGCGAAGTACTGCATGCGGTATCCGGCGAACCACATGAAGACGTCGTCGGGGGTGCCCTGCAGATAGCGGTTGATGTTCTCCTGGAAGTCGTTGTGGTCCTTGGTGTTGACCTTCACCTTCTTGCCGGACTTCTTCTCGTACGCCTGGAAGGCGGCGGCGTACGCCTCCTTCGGTACGGCGTCCGAGGCGTTGGAGCCGACGGAGACCTCCTTCTTGTCGCCGCCGGGTCCACTCCCGCACGCCGACAGCAGGGCGGGCAGTGTCACCGCGCCGGCACCGAGGGCCGCACCGCGTAAGAGATTTCGCCGGGACATCCGATGACCTGCCTGGTCATTGGACTGGGCCAACGGGTTGAACGATGACTGCGCCATGTCCCCCTCCTCGGATCGCCACCCCACACAACCGAACGCACGGCTTGGATCTCACCTCCGTCTGGCCTTGGCGTCAAGGGGTCTGACGGGATACCGAACAACCGTTACCTCATGTCTTCCAGCACCGTCCGACACGACTTACCGTAAACACGCACCGATGACGAGGACATGATGTCATCCCACCTTTGCGCGTTCGGAGGAAACGTAACGATGCGTCACCTTCACCCCCGCACAACCCGCCGAAGAGTGGTCGGAGCGCTCGCCGCAGGTCTCCTGTGCGCGGCCGGACTCGCCGCGCCGGCCCTCGCGGCACCCCCTGCCGGAGCCGCGGCACCCGCCCTGGCGGACGGCCTGGCCCGCACGCCGCCGATGGGCTTCAACAACTGGAACTCCACCCATTGCCGTGCCGATTTCAACGAGTCCATGGTCAAGGGAATCGCGGACATCTTCGTCGAGAAGGGCCTCAAGGACGCCGGCTATCAGTACGTCAACCTCGACGACTGCTGGGCGCTGCCGAACCGGGACGCGGACGGCAGACTCGTCCCGGATCCGGTCCGTTTCCCCAACGGGATCAAGGCGGTCGCGGACTACGTCCACTCCAAGGGACTCAAGCTCGGGATCTACACCAGCGCGGGCACCAAGACCTGCAACAGCGCAGGTTTCCCGGGTGCGCTCGGTCACGAGTACAGCGACGCCCAGCAGTTCGCGGACTGGGGCGTCGACTACCTCAAGTACGACAACTGCAACAACCAGGGTGTGGACGCCAAGGTGCGCTACACGACCATGCGGGACGCCCTCAAGGCGACCGGCCGGCCCATCGTCTACAGCATGTGCGAATGGGGCCAGAACAAACCCTGGGAATGGGCCGCCGACGTGGGCCATTTGTGGCGCACCACCGGTGACATCAGCGACAACTGGGGCTCGATGCTGGGGATTCTGAAGAAGAACCTGCCGCTCGCGCAATACGCCGGCCCCGGGCACTGGAACGACCCGGACATGCTGGAGGTCGGCAACGGCGGCATGACCGACACCGAGTACCGCTCGCACTTCTCGATGTGGTCGATCATGGCCGCGCCGCTGCTCATCGGTTCCGACCTGCGCAGGGCGACACCGGCGACCTTCGACATCCTCGACAACAAGGAGGTCGTCGCGGTCGACCAGGATCCGCTGGGCAAGCAGGGCACGGTCGTCTCCTCCGAGGGCGGACGCTGGGTCGTCGCCAAGGAGATGAAGGACGGCAGCAGCACGGTGGCCCTCTTCAACGAGTCCGACGCCGCCCAGCACATCGCCACCACGGCCGCGGCCGTCGGCCTGCCCGGGGCCCCCGCCTACACCCTGCGCGACCTGTGGCAGCACCGCAGCTACAACACCGCGGGCACCATCGCGGCCACCGTCCCGGCACACGGCACGGTCCTGGTACGGGTCTTCCCCGACCGCGCCTGGGCGCTGCACCCGCCCGCCGTCGAAACCGGCCTGGACGGCGGCCCGTTGATCGAGGCGGGCAGACCGGCCGCGCTGACCACCGTCGTGACGGACCTGGGCCGCACGCCCGCACTGCTCGTGTCGGCCGGCCTGACGGGACCCGACGGCTGGACCGTCCGAGCCAACACCCCCACCCGGGCCCTCGCCCTGCCGACCGGCCGCTCCCTGCGCACCGGGTGGTCGGTCACCGCGCCACCGGGGACGCCGACGGGGTCGTACGCGCTGACCCTCGAGGCGAGTTACCGCTCGCCGACCGGCGCCCGGGTCGACAGCGCCATCCCGCTGACGGTGTCCGTCGTCGTCCCCCCGCCCGCGGGCGCCTCATCGCTCGGCGATCTGCCCTGGCTGTCGGCCGCCAACGGCTACGGGCCGGTCGAGCGCAACACCAGCAACGGCGAGAGCAAGGCGGGCGACGGGCATCCGATCACCCTCGGCGGCGTGGTGTACGCCAAGGGGCTCGGTGTCCACGCGGACAGCGCCGTCGAGTTCTACACCGGCAAGGCGTGCGCCACGCTCACCGCGGACGTCGGCGTGGACGACGAGAAGGGCGCCAAGGGCACCGTCGCCTTCGAGGTCTGGGCCGACGGCACCAAGGTCACCTCGACCGGCGTCCTGACCAACGCGATGCCGGCCCAGCCGCTCACCGCGGACGTGACCGGCGCCCAGGTGGTCCGTCTGGTCGTCACCGACGGCGGCGACGGCAACGACTCGGACCACGCGGACTGGGCGGACGCCCGACTGACCTGCTGAGGCCCCGAGAGGCCCTGACGGAGGCACAGGTGAGCCGCGGTTGCCGTGCGCAGGGGCCCACAAGACGTTCAGGCAGGCCGCTGAGCCCGCTTGGGGAGCCTCAGCGGCCTGCGTGAACGTTCCTGCCCTCCCGAGGCCCTTCCGAGGCCCTTCGAGGCCCTCCAAGGCTCCGAGAGCGCGCAAAGGGCGCTCAGACCGCGGCCGCGTCCGCCCGCTTGGCGAGCGCGGCCGCGGCCGCTCCCACCAGTCCGGCGTCCGTGCCCATCTGGGCCGGTGTGATCTCCAGCCGCTGCACGAAGGAGAGCGTCGCGTAGGTGCCGAGCGCCTTGCGCAGCGGGGTGAACAGCACTTCGCCCGCCTTGCCCACGCCCCCGCCGATCACCGCGATGTCTATCTCGACCAGGGTCGCGGTGGCCGCGATCCCGGCGGCGAGCGCCTGCGCCGCCCGCTCGAAGGAGGCCACGGCGACCGGGTCGCCGGCCCGGGCGGCGGCGGCCACGGCGGCGGCCGACGTGTCACCGTCCGGGCCGGGCACCCAGCCGCTCTCGATCGCGCGGCGGGCGATGTTCGGTCCGCTGGCGATGCGTTCCACGCAGCCGCGCGCACCGCACGGGCACGGATCCCCGTCCAGATCCACGCTGATGTGACCGATGTGGCCGGCGTTGCCCGTGGGACCGGGGTGGAGTTGACCGTTCAGGACGAGCCCGCCCCCGACGCCGGTGGAGACCACCATGCACAGCGCGTTGTCGTGGCCGCGGGCGGCGCCCTGCCAGTGCTCGGCCGCCGTGATGGCCACACCGTCGCCGATCAGCTCGACCGGCAGACCGCCGGCCACCTCCCGCACGCGCTGGACCAGCGGAAAGTCGCGCCAGCCCGGGACGTTGACCGGGCTGACGGTGCCCGCGGAGGCGTCCACCGGTCCGGCGCTGCCGATGCCGAGGGCCGTGGCGTGCCCCCACAGGGGCGAGGCGGTGAGTTCGCCGAGGACGTCCGCCACGGCGCCCATCACGGTCTCGCCGTCCTGCTGCGCGGGCGTCGCGCGCTGGGCGCGCACCACGATCTGGCCGTGGCCGTCCACCAGCGCCCCGGCGATCTTGGTGCCGCCGATGTCCAGCGCGGCCACGAGGTCGGTCTGCATCTGTGTCGGATCTCCCGGTCAACCAATCGGATCCCCGTCGGCGCGGGGGGAGTTCCCCTCGACGACGGAGAAGTGCGGGCCGGTCTGGCGGTGGGGACGCAGGCCGGAGATTGCGGTGGACAGTGTCTCTCGCATATGACAACGTTGTCCAGGCTCTATGCTCGACGCCACATCCTCATACAAACTCATGGTCCGACGCATCCCCATGGACGAGACAGGACAGGACAGCGCATCGTGCCCGAGACCGCCCGCCGTACAGACCGCCTTGCCGGGAGCCGTTACGGCAACCGTCCGACCATGAAGGACGTTGCCGCGCGCGCCGGAGTCGGGCTGAAGACCGTCTCCCGCGTGGTCAACGGCGAGCCCGGCGTCACCCCCGAGACGGAGCGCCGGGTGCAGGAGGCCATCGACGCGCTGGGCTTCCGCCGCAACGACAGCGCGCGCGTGCTGCGCAAGGGCCGTACCGCCAGCATCGGACTGGTCCTGGAGGATCTCGCCGACCCGTTCTACGGCCCCCTCAGCCGCGCGGTCGAGGAGGTGGCCCGCGCGCACGGCGCCCTGCTGATCAACGGTTCCAGCGCGGAGGACCCGGACCGTGAGCAGGAGTTGGCGCTGGCGCTGTGCGCACGGCGGGTGGACGGCCTGGTGGTGATCCCGGCCGGGGACGACCACCGCTATCTGGAACCGGAGATCAAGGCGGGCGTCGCCACGGTGTTCGTGGACCGTCCGGCCGGGAAGATCGACGCGGACGTCGTCCTGTCGGACAACTACGGGGGCGCCCGGGACGGCGTCGCCCATCTGATCGCCCACGGCCACCGCCGGATCGGGTTCGTCGGTGACATGCCCCGCATCCACACCGCCGCCGAGCGCCTGCGCGGCTACCGGGCCGCGATGGAGGACGCGGGCATCGAGGTGGCGGACGCCTGGATGTCCCTGGGCGTCACGGATCCGCAGCGGGTGCGGCGGGCGGCCGAGGAGATGCTGTCCGGGCCGGATCCGGTCACGGCGATCTTCACGGGCAACAACCGGGTCACCGTCACCGCGGTGCGCGTGCTCGCCGAACACAAGCGCCCGGTCGCCGTCGTCGGCTTCGACGACTTCGAGCTCGCCGATCTGCTCCAGCCGGGCGTCACGGTCGTGGCGCAGGACGCGGCGGCGCTCGGCCGTACCGCCGCGGAGCGGCTCTTCCGCCAGCTGGACGGCGATCTGATCACGCCGGAGCGCATAGAGCTGCCGACCCGGCTGATCACCCGCGGATCGGGCGAACTGCCGCCGAGGGACTGAGTCACCCGTGCG
Organism: Streptomyces gilvus; assembly: GCF_022513565.1. GTDB lineage: Bacteria > Actinomycetota > Actinomycetes > Streptomycetales > Streptomycetaceae > Streptomyces > Streptomyces gilvus. The sequence goes on from NZ_JAKWBE010000018.1 coordinate 164,062, forward strand.
GGATCGAACCCTCGAGGCGCTGGGCCTGGCCAAGGCCCCGCGAGAGCATCCCCTGCTCTACCCGGGCGCGTGGCCCACGGAGTCCGGACTGCTCTGCGGCGACCATCTGCTGCCGCTGGACCGGCTCGTCCACGACGAGGACCGCGTGCCGGTCCTGGCGGTCGGCTCCAACGGCTGCCCCGGCCAACTGCGCGGCAAGATGGCCGAGTCGGGGATCGCCTCGCCCGTCCCGATGGTGAAGGCGTACGTCACCGGGATCGACGTCGGTGTCTCCGCGCACGTCAGCCGCCGCGGGTACGTCTCCGCGGCACCGTTCCAGGCGCCGGACGCGGTACGGGAGTTGTTCGTGACATGGTTCGACGCCGAGCAGCTGGCGGTGATCGACGCGAGCGAGGGCGTACCGCTGCCGTACGGCAACTACCGGCGGGCCTGGCTGCCGTCGCCGGACGTACGGATCGAACTGGAGGACGGCACGCGGCTGCCCGGCGTGCACGTATACGTCAACCGGCGCGGGGTCCTGCACAACGGCACCCCGGCGCCCCGGACGCATCCCGGGCAGCGGGAGCTGCTGACCGAACTCCTCGTCGGGTCGGCCCGGTTGAGGGAACTGTTCGGTGTGACGCCCGAGGAGTTCTGCGCCCGGGCCCGCGCCGATGTGCGGCTGTGCGAGCGGGGCACCCGGGTGTTCGCGGAAGAGAAGCTGGTCACGGCGTCGGGGCTGGAGCGGTTCGTGCGGGATCAGCACACCGGGAGCCCTGGGACCGGCTGATCGTTGTCGCCGCCCCGGATGCAGACACCCCAGATGCAGACACTACGGGGCTGGGGTGACGACACCAGGCGGCGGTGACGGCTGTGACGGGGCTGCTACGTGCCGGAGACGGTGAGGTCCCCGCGCCGGGGCGCCGCGAAGGCCTCCAGGTCGGTCCTGGTCAGACCGGTCAGCCGGGCCACCTCGGCGATGTCGAGGGCGCCGCAGTCGAGGCCGCGCAGCAGATGGCCGCTGAGGGCCTTGGCGGTGGCGGGCTCGTCCATGACGTCGCCGCCGGCCCGGTTCGCGTACCGGGCGAGCCGGGCGGCGGCCTGCTCGAAGCCCTCGCGGTAGAAGGCGAACACGGCCGCGTACCGGGTGGGGATGTGGCCGGGATGCATGTCCCAGCCCTGGTAGTAGGCGCGGGCGAGGGCGCGGCGGGTCAGGCGGTAGTGCAGGCGCCAGGCGTCGTGGACCTTCGCCGTCGGGCCGACGGGCAGCACGTTGGTCGAGCCGTCGGAGACGCGGACGCCCGTGCCGGCCGCCGCGACCTGCATGACCGCCTTGGCGTGGTCGGCGGCCGGGTGGTCGCTCGCCTGGTGGGCGGCGGAGACGCCGAGACAGGCGCTGTAGTCGAAGGTGCCGTAGTGCAGTCCGGTGGCTCGTCCCTCGGCGGCCTGGATCATCCGGGCGACGGTCGCGGTGCCGTCGGTGGCCAGGATGGACTGGCTGGTCTCGATCTGGATCTCGAAGCCGATCCGTCCGGCCTCCAGACCGTGGGCCTTCTCGAACTCCTCCAGCAGCCGTGCGAACGCGGTGACCTGCTCGGCGTACGTCACCTTCGGCAGCGTCAGCACCAGCCCCTCGGGCAGCCCGCCCGCGCGCATCAGACCGGTGAGGAAGACGTCGAGGGTCCGCATGCCCCGGTCCCGTACCGCGGCCTCCATGCACTTCATGCGGATGCCCATGCAGGGCGCGGCGGTCCCCTTCTCGTACGCCTCGGCGATCAGCCGGGCCGCGCGGGCCGCCGCCTCGTCCTCCTCGGCGTCCGGGCGGAGACCGTAGCCGTCCTCGAAGTCCACACGCAGGTCTTCGACGGGCTCGCGCTCCAGCTTGGCGCGCACACGCGCGTGGACGGGCTCGGCGAGCTCGTCGGACAGGCCCAGGACGGCGGCGAAGGAGGCGGCGTCCGGGGCGTGTTCGTCGAGGGCGGCCAGCGCCCGGTCGCCCCAGGAGCGGATGGTGTCTGCGGCGAAGACGTCCCCGGGGACGTACACGGTGTGGACGGGCTGGCGGGTGCCGGGGTCGCCGGGGTAGCGGCGCTCCAACTCGGCGTCGACCGGGGCGAGGGAGGCACTGATCTCCTCGCTGACAGCGCCCGCGAGGCTCGTCGCCACCTGCTCCTGCTGGCCCTGGCCCATCCCATACCCTCCTGTTTTCCGCTGTACGGAATCAACAATCCGTAGAACGAAGGTATCCGTGCGCCTCGGGACGGTCAACACCATGTCCACACCCGGCCACGCCGCCACCTCGGCATGTTCACGCCCCACTCACACCCGGGTATCACACTGCTCGACACACAACTCGCCCCGACGGGCGACTCGTTTGGCCTCACGACCGAAGGAGCCCCCGTGCCGAACCCGCACCGAATCCCCCGCCGACTGGGCCTCAAGGCCTTACTGGCAGCGGCGGTCACCCTCCCCTTGTCCAGCGCCGCCGCGGTCTCCGCCCCGTCCGCCTCGGCGGAGGCGCCCCGGGTCCGCCGCGCCCCGGTGACCGGGCACGGGGTCCCCGATCTGCGGGTGATGACCTTCAACCTGCGGTTCGCCAGCACCGAGGAACCCGACAGCTGGGCCGACCGCCGCCCCGCGATGCGCCGGCTGCTCCGCGCGGCGGCCCCCGATCTCTTCGGCACCCAGGAGGGCCTCTACCAGCAACTGCGCGACATCGACTCGGATCTCGCGCCGCACTACGCCTGGATCGGCACCGGTCGCGAACGGATCAGCGGCGACGAGTCCACGGCCCTCTTCTACGACACCCGCCGCCTCTCGCCCGTCGAGCACGGCACGTTCGCACTGTCGGACACCCCCGACGTGCTCGGTTCGGAGACCTGGGGCGGGGACACGCCCCGTACCGCCACCTGGGTGCGGTTCCGCGATCGCAGCGACTCCGGCCGTGAGTTCCTCGTCCTCAACACCCACCTCGACAACGCGAGCCAGTACGCGCGCGAGCGGGCCGCCTCGCTCATCGTCCAGCGGATCGCCCGGCTCCGCGGCACGCTGCCGGTCGTGGTGACGGGCGACTTCAACGCCTACGCGCATGCCAACCGTGCCTACGACACGATGGTCGGCACCGGACTCGTCGACACCTGGGACGCGGCGGCCCGACGCGGACCGCTCTACGGGACGTTCCATGCCAGGTACCGGCCGCCACAGCCGAACGGCGAGCGCATCGACTGGATCTTCGTCTCCCCCGGCGTCAAGGTCGAACAGGCGTCGATCGACACGTCCTCCCTGAACGGCCAGTACCCCAGCGACCATTTCCCCGTCCAGGTCTCGCTGCGCCTGACGTGAGACGAGGCCCCCGCGACCGTTCGTGCGGTCGCGGGGGCCTCGTACAGCCGTCCGGTGATCAGCCCTTGCGGGTGTTGATCTCCTCGGTGAGCTGGGGGACGACGTCGAAGAGGTCGCCGACCACGCCGTAGTCGACCAGGTCGAAGATCGGT
>NZ_JAKWBE010000019.1 GCF_022513565.1 Streptomyces gilvus
AATTATTCAAAGGGTCGGATCCTGAACTTCGGTTCGGGGTCCGGCCCTTTTTCGTTCTGCGTCACTTGAAGTTCACGTTGCGCAACCACCATCCGCAGCATGGGAACTGCTGCAATGCTCAGGGCCGCCGGCGTAGGACTCGGTGACGAAGTCGTCGTGCCGGCCTTCGGGAACGTCGAGGTCGCCGAGGCCGTCGCCATGGCTGGGGCGCTGCCGGTGTTCGCCGACATAGACCCGGTGACGTACTGCTTTGACGCCTCCGCTGTCGAGGCGGCTCTGACTCCCCGTACCGCAGCGGTGGTTGTCGTACACCGCTTCGGGCGGCCCGCCGACATCGCGCGGCTGCACGGTGTCGGGCAGCGGTACGGGCTGCTGGTGCTGGAGCAGGGCGAGTCCGAGGCGCCGTACGACGAGATCGCGCAGCGGCGGGAGCGGGCGGCCTATCTCGATGCGAAGTTGCGCGGGGTGCGCACGCCGGACGGGGGCGATGGGCACACCTATCAGCAGTACGTGGTGCGGGTGCCCGGCAATGGGCGGCCCGACCGGGACGCGTTCGCACGAGCCGTGCGGGCCAGGGGAATTGAGTGCCGGGTGCCGGTGAAGACGCCCGTGCACCGGCTGCCGGAGTTCCGTCGGTGCGTTTCACTGCCGGAGACCGAGCGTGCCGCTGACGAAACGCTTGCTCTGCCCGTCGATGCCGCGTTGACGAAGCGGGACATGCAGCGCATCGTGGGCGCGTGCAATGTGCTGGGCGGACTGCTCCAGCCCGCTTTCTGACGGTGGTTGGGAGCAAGCGTCTGTTCGGGGTATGATCTATTCCGTTGCCGCGGGGGAAACCTCAAGAAGGCGACAGGCCCCCTTAGCTCAGTCGGCAGAGCGTCTCCATGGTAAGGAGAAGGTCAACGGTTCGATTCCGTTAGGGGGCTCCAGTCAAAAGGCCCCGCCCGATTGGGCGGGGCCTTTCTTGTGTCCGTAACCTCGTATCCGTAACTCTTCTCAGTCCTTCTGCAGGCCCGGGACCCGCATCGCCAGGATCGCCATGTCGTCGGAGGGGGCGTCCGAGGCGAAGCGTTCCACGGCGCGCATGATGCGGGCCGCGACCGCGCCAGCGGTCAGGCCGGTGCAGGTCGTGAGGACGTCGGTGAGGCCGTCGTCGCCCAGCATGCGGGTGCCCTCACGGCGCTCGGTGACGCCGTCGGTGACGCACAGGAGGACGTCTCCGGGGTCGAGGGTGACCGTCTGCTCGTAGAGCTCCAGGTCGTCGAGGACGCCGAGGAGCGGCTGGGGCTCGGCGGCGGGTTCGACCGTGCCGTCCTGGCGCAGGCGGAGCGGCAGGGGGTGGCCGGCGCAGACCACCTTCAGTTCCGCGCTGCCGTCCTCCTGGGGGCGCAGCTCGCCGTAGAGAAGGGTCAGGAAGCGGCTGCGGGCGCCCTCGTCGAGAATGGCCGAGTTCAGTCGCTCCAGGACCGCCGGGCCGGACAGGCCCTCGCGGGCCAGCAGGCGCAGGGCGTGCCGGGCTAGGCCCGTGACGGCGGCCGCGTTGGGGCCCGTACCGCAGACGTCGCCGATGGCGAAGCCGTAGGCGCCGTCGCTGATCGGGAAGAGGTCGTAGAAGTCGCCGCCGACCTCGTTGCCCTCGCCGGCCGCGCGGTAGATGACCTCGACCTCGACGCCGTCGATCTCGGGCAGCTCGGGCGGCAGGAGGCTGCGCTGGAGGGACTGGCTGATGGCCGTGCGCTCCGAGTAGAGGCGGGCGTTGTCGAGGGCGAGGGCGGCCCGGCGGCTCAAGTCCTCGGCCAGTTCGAGGATTTCCTGGCGGAAGTGTTCGTCGGTGGGCTTGCCGAGGGTCAGCATGCCGATGACGCGGTTGCGGGCGACCAGGGGGAGGACGACGGTCTCGCCGCCGACGGCGGAGGCCGTGGCGAGCGTGGGGCCGATGCCGGAGGCGACCTGGTGGGTGGGGCCGCCGGAGAGGCCGAGGCTGCGCATGGAGCTGCGCAGGGCGGCCTGGTGGGCGACCTCGCCGGGGGCCGACCAGACGCGGGCGCCGGGGGTGGGGACCGGGTCCGGCGGGGGCACCTTGGAGAGCAACGACTTGATGCCGTCGATGAGTTCCTCGTCCTCGTGCAGGACGTAGGAGAGGTACGGCTCGGAGGCCTGGTCGGCGATCGTGTAGACCGCGCACCAGGTGGCGAGGGTGGGGACCGTCATCTGGGCCATCAGGGCCAGGGTCTGGTCGCGGTCCAGGGTGCCGGCGAGGAGATCGGAGGCCTCGACGAGGAAGCTGAGGGAGCCGCGGCGCAGGCGTTCGAGTTCGCCGAGGCGGGCCGATTCGACGGCCAGCGCGATGCGGTCGGCGGCGAACTGCAGGCGCAGGGCCTCCTCGTTGGAGTATCTGCCGGGGCTCTCCGCCGCGACGCCGAGGGAGCCGGTGAGGCGGCCCTCGACCTTGAGTGGGACCGTGACGACCGAGCGCATGCCCGTGCCGCTGAGCAGCGGTACGGCGCCGGGGACGGCCGTCAGGTCGTCGTGGACGGCCGGCATGCGGGCCGAGCCGTAGCGGCCGGGGCCGGCCTCGACGGGCACGCGCGCGAAGCGCTGGCGGGCCGAGGGCAGGCCGGTGGAGGCGCGGACCTCCAGCTCCGTCTCGTCGTCGGTCGCGAGGAGCAGGAAGGCGGAGTCGGCGTCCAGCATGTCGCGGGCGCGCTCCACCGTGCGCTGGAGGAGGCCGTCGAGGTCGTCCGGGGCGGGGGAGCCGATGAACACCTCGAAGGGGTCGGTGTTCTGGCCGTCGGTGGCGGAGGCGGTGTCGGAGGCGGGCAGGCGCAACGGGGTCTGCAGGACGGCGCGTTCGTGGTCCCGGACGAGCAGACAGACCGTGGAGGGCTCGCCGCCGGTGTCGCGGACGCGGAGGTGGGAGGCGTACACCGGGGTGACGCGGCCGTTGGCGCCCCTGATGCCGTAACTGCCTTCCCAGCGGGAGAGTTGGAGCGCCTCGGCGATGCCGGTGCTGGTGCCGGGGGTGTGCGGCCAGGCGGCGAGATCGGTGAGGGGCTTTCCGATCACCTGTTCGGCGGGGTAGCCGAAGAGTTCCTCGGCGTCCTCGTTCCACGAGGTGATGGAGCCGGTGCGGTCGATCTGGACGACGGCGACGCGGACCCGGCCGTCGGCGAGCGGGAGGAGGTCGGCGGGGAGGGACGGGCCCGCCGCGCGCGTGCCCACCGCGCGCTCGGGGAGGGCTAGCTGGAACCAGACCTGCTTGTGGGTGGGCGTGTACTCCACGCCCCAGCGGCCGGCGAGTGCCGCGCACAGCTGGAGGCCGCGGCCGCCCTCACGGTCGGGGCTGCCCATGGTGACGGGATGGCCCTGGAGGGGGATCTCGCGCTCCGGGTAGCGGTCGGCCACCTCGACCCGTACGCCTTCGTCGGTGCGCAGGCACAGGACGTCGGCGGAGGTGCCCGCGTGGACCACGGCATTGGTCACCAGTTCACTGGTGAGCACCACGGCGTCGTCGACGATGTCGGCGAAGCCCCAGCCCTGGAGGGTGTCGCGGACGAAGGAGCGGGCGGTCGCTACCGATCGCCCGACGGGCTCGAAGCTGGCGGCCGCGCGCGCGGTGATCACAGAACTCCTCGGCCTGTTGTCGACGTGCTGGGCTGCGTGGCCGACCGGCTCGTGCCGCTGATGCGGCAGGCCGCCCGTCGGCCGGGGGTCCGGGGGCTGTCCCCCGGGGATCAGTCCGGTGGTCATGTGTGCGGCCGCCCTCCGATGCCCGCTCGTTCTCGTGCCACCGCCCATGCCGGACGGACCGGTGCGGCTGGACAGCCGCATGCAAGGTTACTTACCTTCGCCGTCGGTGCGGATGCCGATCTGCAGTGTTTCCGCCCAGAGGGTGTGCGGACGATGTGCGAAGCTGCCGAACTGTTATGGCCGGGTTCAGGCAGGGTGAAACACTGGGCAAGCTTCTTGTGAAGGTCCGGGCAGGCTGAGTGACTTCCGCGTACAGCGGGCAGCAGCCCGTGGTGTGACCTGGTATATCCGGCAGAAATGCGCAGCAGTACCGGTGCCACGAGCAGTAGTGCCGGAGCACAGCAGTAACGGTCGACCCCTGCGGGAGGGACACAGTGGAGTCTGGCGCAGCGACGCGGGGCACTAACACGCGCGCGAAAGGCGGACAGTCCCTGAACAACCAGCGCAAACCGCGTGGCGGGACCACCGCGGTGGACACGGCTGCCCTGAACCAACTGCTGGCGGCCCTTGTGGCCATGCGCGACGGGAATTTCCGCAAGCGGCTCACGGTGTCCGGGGACGGCGTGATGTCGGAGATCGCCGCGGTGTTCAACGAGGTGGCCGACCGCAATCTGCATCTGACCGGTGAGTTGTCGCGGGTGCGGCGCATGGTCGGCCGGGAGGGCAAGCTCACGGAGCGGCTGGAGACGGGCGCCTACGAGGGTTCCTGGGCGGCCGCCGTGGAGGCCTCCAACGCGCTCGTGGACGACCTCGTACGGCCCGTGTCCGAGGTGGGCCGGGTGCTCACCGCGGTGGCGGAGGGTGACCTGTCGCCCCGCATGGAGTTGCGGACCCACGCTCCCGACGGGACCGGGCACCCGCTGCGCGGGGAGTTCCTGAAGGTCGGGCGCACGGTGAACAACCTCGTCGATCAGCTGTCGACGTTCACCGACGAGGTCACGCGCGTGGCCAGCGAGGTCGGCACCGAGGGCAAGCTGGGCGGACAGGCACGCGTGCGTGGCATGTCGGGTTCGTGGAAGGACCTCACGGACTCCGTCAACACCATGGCGTACCGGCTGACGGCGCAGGTCCGCGACATCGCTCTGGTCACCACGGCGGTGGCCAAGGGTGACCTGTCCCGCAAGGTCACCGTGCACGTCGCCGGCGAGATGCTGGAGCTGAAGAACACCGTCAACACGATGGTCGACCAGCTGTCGTCCTTCTCCTCCGAGGTGACGCGAGTCGCGCGCGAGGTGGGCACGGAGGGCGAGCTCGGCGGGCAGGCGCAGGTGCCGGGTGTGGCCGGTGTGTGGAAGGACCTCACCGATTCGGTGAACCTGATGGCCGGCAACCTCACGGCCCAGGTGCGCGGGATCGCGCAGGTCACCACCGCCGTCGCCAGCGGCGACCTGTCGCAGAAGGTCACCGTCTCCGCACGCGGCGAGGTCGCGCAGCTCGCCGACACGATCAACCAGATGACCGAGACGCTGCGGATCTTCGCGGACGAGGTCACGCGCGTGGCCAACGAGGTCGGTGCGGCGGGGCAGCTCGGCGGTCAGGCGAACGTGCCGGGCGCGGCGGGTACGTGGAAGGACCTGACGGACTCCGTCAACACCGTGTTCCGGAATCTGACCATTCAGGTGAGGGACATCGCGGCCGTCACCACAGCCGTGGCCAACGGTGACCTCTCCCAGAAGGTCACGGTGAACGTGGCCGGCGAGATGCTGGAACTGAAGAACACCGTCAACGGGATGGTGGACCAGCTGCAGTCCTTCGGGTCCGAGGTCACGCGCGTGGCGCGCGAGGTCGGTGTCGAGGGCGAGCTGGGCGGTCAGGCGCAGGTGCCGGGCGCGGCCGGTACCTGGAAGGACCTGACGGACTCCGTCAACACCGCCTTCCGCAACCTCACCGGCCAGGTGCGCAACATCGCGCAGGTCACCACGGCGGTGGCCAACGGCGATCTGTCGCAGAAGGTCACCGTGGACGTCTCCGGCGAGATGCTCCAGCTGAAGAACACCGTGAACACGATGGTGGACCAGCTGTCCTCCTTCGCAGACCAGGTGACGCGGATGGCCCGGGACGTGGGCACCGAGGGCCGCCTCGGCGGCCAGGCGGTCGTACCGGGTGTGGCCGGTACGTGGAAGGAGCTCACCGACTCCGTCAACGGCATGGCCGGCAACCTGACCGCTCAGGTGCGCAACATCGCCCAGGTGACCACCGCGGTCGCCCAGGGTGACCTGTCCCAGAAGATCGACGTCGACGCGCGCGGAGAGATCCTGGAGCTGAAGAACACCATCAACACGATGGTCGACCAGCTCTCCGGGTTCGCCGACCAGGTGACCCGGGTGGCCCGCGAGGTGGGCACCGAGGGCCGCCTCGGCGGTCAGGCGCAGGTGCCCGGCGTGGCCGGTGTGTGGCGGGACCTGACCGACTCCGTGAACGGCATGGCGGGCAACCTCACCGCTCAGGTGCGCAACATCGCGCAGGTCGCCACGGCGGTGGCCCGTGGTGACCTGTCCCAGAAGATCACCGTGGACGCGCGCGGGGAGATCCTGGAGCTGAAGAACACCCTGAACACGATGGTCGACCAGCTGTCGTCGTTCGCGGAGGAGGTCACCAGGGTCGCCCGCGAGGTGGGCACGGAGGGCCAGCTCGGCGGCCAGGCCGAGGTGCAGGGCGTCTCCGGCACCTGGAAGGACCTCACTCAGTCCGTGAACTTCATGGCGAACAACCTGACCATCCAGGTGCGTCAGATCGCCGAGGTCACGACCGCGGTCGCCAAGGGCGACCTGTCGAAGAAGATCACCGTCGACGCCAAGGGCGAGATCCTCGAGCTCGTCACGACCGTCAACACGATGGTCGATCAGCTGTCCAGCTTCGCCGAGCAGGTGACCCGGGTGGCCCGCGAGGTGGGCACCGAGGGCATCCTGGGCGGCCAGGCGCACGTGCCGGGTGTCACGGGCATCTGGAAGGACCTCAGCGGCAACGTCAACCTGATGGCCAAGAACCTGACCATGCAGGTGCGCAACATCTCCCAGGTCGCGGCGGCGGTCGCCAACGGCGACCTGACGCGGACCGTGACGATCGAGGCGCGCGGTGAGGTCGCGCAGCTCGCCGACACGTTCAACACCATGGTGAAGACGCTGAGTTCGTTCGCCGACCAGGTCACCAAGGTGGCTCGCGAGGTGGGTACGGACGGCATTCTGGGCGGTCAGGCGCATGTACCCGGTGTGGCCGGCACGTGGAAGGACCTCACCGAGTCCGTGAACCAGATGGCGTCCAACCTGACCGGCCAGGTGCGCAACATCGCCATGGTCACGACGGCGATTGCCAAGGGTGACCTGACGAAGAAGATCGACATCGACGCGCGGGGCGAGATCCTCGAGCTGAAGACGACGATCAACACGATGGTCGACCAGCTGTCGTCCTTCGCCGAGGAGGTCACCCGGGTCGCCCGTGAGGTGGGCACGGAGGGGCAGCTGGGCGGTCAGGCACGCGTGCGTGACGTGGACGGCACCTGGCGCGACCTGACCGAGTCCGTGAACGAGATGGCCGGGAACCTCACGCGGCAGGTGCGCGCCATCGCGCGCGTGGCGACCGCCGTGACCCGGGGCGACCTGAACCTGAAGATCGACGTCGACGCCTCCGGCGAGATCCAGGAACTGCAGGACTACATCAACAAGATGATCGCCAACCTGCGCGACACCACGATCGCCAACAAGGAGCAGGACTGGCTCAAGGGCAACCTGGCCCGTATCTCCGCGCTCATGCAGGGCCGCCGCGACCTGCAGGACGTGGCCTCGCTGATCATGAGCGAGCTGACGCCGGTGGTCTCCGCGCAGCACGGCGCGTTCTTCGTGGCGATGCCGCTGGTCGACGGCAAGGACCTGAGCGCCGAGAACGAGGACGCGTACGAACTGCGCATGCTCGGGTCGTACGGCTACTCGATGGGCTCCATGCCGACCTCCTTCAGGCCCGGTGAGGCGCTGATCGGGACGGCCGCCGAGGAGAAACGCACGATCCTCGTGGAGAACGCGCCCAGCGGCTATCTGAAGATCTCCTCGGGCCTCGGGGAGGCGCCGCCGGCCCAGGTGATCGTCCTTCCGGTGCTGTTCGAGGGGAAGGTGCTCGGCATCATCGAGCTGGCCTCCTTCACGCCGTTCACACAGATCCAGAAGGACTTCCTCAACCAGATCGCCGAGATGATCGCGACCAGCGTCAACACCATCTCCGTCAACACCAAGACCGAGCAGCTGCTGAAGCAGTCGCAGGAGCTGACCGAGCAACTGCGGGAACGCTCCGCCGAGTTGGAGAACCGGCAGAAGGCCCTCCAGGCGTCCAACGCCGAACTGGAGGAGAAGGCCGAGCTGCTGGCCCAGCAGAACCGTGACATCGAGGTGAAGAACACCGAGATCGAGGAGGCGCGGCAGGTTCTGGAGGAGCGCGCCGAGCAGCTCGCGGTGTCGATGCGCTACAAGAGCGAGTTCCTCGCCAACATGTCGCACGAGCTGCGGACGCCGCTCAACTCGCTGCTGATCCTGGCCAAACTGCTCGCCGACAACGCCGACGCCAACCTCACCCCGAAGCAGGTCGAGTTCGCCGAGACGATCCACGGCGCCGGCTCCGACCTGCTGCAGCTGATCAACGACATCCTCGACCTGTCGAAGGTCGAGGCGGGCAAGATGGACGTCTCCCCGACGCGTATCGCGCTCGTCCAGCTCGTCGACTACGTGGAGGCCACCTTCCGGCCGCTCACGGCGGAGAAGGGCCTGGATCTGTCCGTACGGGTCTCCCCGGAGCTGCCCGCCACCCTGCACACCGACGAACAGCGGCTCCTGCAGGTGCTGCGCAACCTGCTGTCCAACGCGGTGAAGTTCACCGACTCCGGCTCGGTCGAGCTGGTGATCCGGCCGGCCGGCGCGGACGTGCCCATGGCGATCAGGGAACAGCTGCTGGAGGCCGGTTCGCTCACCGACCCGGAGGCCGGTCTGATCGCGTTCTCGGTCACCGACACCGGCATCGGGATCGCGGCGAGCAAGATGCGGGTGATCTTCGAGGCGTTCAAGCAGGCCGACGGCACGACCAGCCGCAAGTACGGCGGTACGGGCCTGGGGCTGTCGATCTCGCGGGAGATCGCCCAACTGCTCGGCGGTGAGATCCACGCGCAGAGCGAGCCGGGCCGCGGCTCGACGTTCACGCTGTATTTGCCGCTGCACCCCAGCGAACTGCCTCCCCACGGCTATCAGCAGCCCGTGGCGGCCCTCGGGGCCAGCGACCTGGTCGCCGCCTCGGACCTGTCCCAGCTGTCCGCGGTGGAGGTCGAGACGCCCGCCGAGGTGAAGTCGTACCAGCAGGCCCAGAACGGCGCCGCGGCGCTCTTCAGGCGCCGCCGCCGGGGCGGCCTCGACGGCGACCTCGGGGCCGTGGGGCAGGAGCAGTGGGCGGGCGCCGAGCAGGGCGCCGCCGCGCAGCCGCACCGGGGCATCCGCTTCGGTGGCCAGAAAGTGCTCATCGTCGACGACGACATCCGTAACGTGTTCGCGCTGACCAGCGTCCTGGAGCAGCACGGTCTGTCGGTGCTGTACGCCGAGAACGGGCGTGAGGGCATCGAGGTGCTCGAACAGCACGACGACGTGGCGGTCGTCCTGATGGACATCATGATGCCGGAGATGGACGGTTACGCGACCACGACGGCGATCCGCAGGATGCCGCAGTTCGCGGGGCTGCCGATCATCGCGTTGACCGCGAAGGCGATGAAGGGCGACCGTGAGAAGGCCATCGAGTCCGGCGCCTCCGACTACGTCACCAAGCCGGTCGATCCCGACCACCTGTTGGCGGTGATGGAGCAGTGGATGCGAGGAGAGTGAGGAGGACCGTCGACGTTCACGCGGAGTTGCTGACTCAGGGTGGCCGACGCCGTGTAGAAGTACGGGATACGGGGAACCTTCTGGTCTCCCGCTACGTTTCTGCTACGTGCACAGTGACATCACGGTGACAGGGTGTGGCGACAGGCGGGGTGCGGCTACGATGACCGGCACAAGGACGGGCGGCGAAAGGGAGTCGTCCCCAGGGGCGGCGCCCGGTGCACATCCGGGGCGAGGAGGGCGGGCCATGGTGCAGAAGGCCAAGATCCTCCTGGTCGATGACCGGCCGGAGAATCTGCTGGCGCTGGAGGCCATCCTCTCTGCGCTCGATCAGACACTGGTGCGGGCATCGTCCGGGGAGGAAGCGCTCAAAGCACTGCTCACGGACGACTTCGCGGTCATTCTGCTGGACGTGCAGATGCCGGGCATGGACGGTTTCGAGACCGCCGCCCACATCAAGCGGCGGGAGCGGACCCGGGACATCCCGATCATCTTCCTCACCGCGATCAACCACGGCCCGCACCACACCTTCCGCGGTTACGCGGCCGGCGCGGTCGACTACATCTCCAAGCCGTTCGACCCGTGGGTGCTGCGCGCGAAGGTCTCGGTTTTCGTCGAGCTCTACATGAAGAACTGCCAGCTGAGGGAGCAGGCGGCGCTGCTGCGGCTCCAGTTGGAGGGCGGCGGCAAGGCCACGGTCGGTGACAGCAAGGAGCCGGCCTCCCTGCTCGCCGAGCTGTCCGCGCGGCTCGCGGCGGTCGAGGAGCAGGCCGAGGCGCTGTCCAAGCAGCTCGACGACGAGTCGGCGGACGCGGCCGCGGTGGCCACGGCGGCCCATCTCGAACGCAAACTCACCGGGCTGCGGCGGGCGCTGGACGCGCTGGAGCCGGGCACCGGGAGCGCGCCGTCGGTGACCTCGCAGAACTGACCTTCACCCGGGGGACAGTTGCGGAACAACCGCGGATGAGGACGCGTCAGTTCCACGTTCACTCAAAGGCGACACGAACGGGTGAAGCCGTGGGCACACGTGTCCGTCGACGCCTCCACCGGTAATCTCACACCTATGGCCTCACGTCCCTCCGCTGCCAAGAAGCAGCCCGCGAAGAAGGCGGCGGCTCCGGCGAAGAAGGCCGCCGCGAAAAGGGCCCCGGCGAAGAAGGCGCCCGCCAAGAAGGCCGTGGCGAAGAAGGCGGCGCCGCCCAAGCCGGCGCCGAACCCGACCGGCGGCCTCTACCGGCTCGTGCGCGCCCTCTGGCTCGGCGTCGCGCACGCCGTGGGCGCCGTCTTCCGCGGCATAGGGAACGGCGCGAAGAACCTCGACCCCGCACATCGCAAGGACGGCGTGGCACTGCTCCTGCTCGGCATCGCGCTGATCGTCGCCGCGGGCACCTGGGCCGATCTGCGCGGCCCCGTGGGCGACCTCGTCGAGATCCTGGTGACCGGCGCCTTCGGCCGGCTCGACCTGCTGGTGCCGATACTGCTCGCCGTCATCGCGGTGCGGTTCATCCGGCACCCCGAGAAGCCCGAGGCCAACGGCCGCATCGTGATCGGCCTGTCCGCTCTCGTCATCGGCGTGCTCGGCCAGGTCCACATCGCCTGCGGCTCGCCCGCCCGCAGCGACGGCATGCAGGCCATAAGGGACGCCGGCGGGCTCATCGGCTGGGGAGCGGCCACCCCGCTGACGTACGCCATGGGCGACGTGCTGGCCGTACCGCTGCTGGTGCTGCTGACGGTCTTCGGGCTGCTGGTCGTGACGGCGACCCCGGTCAACGCGATCCCGCAGCGGCTGCGGCTGCTCGGTGTGAAGCTCGGGATCGTCGACGACCCGGACGAGGACGACTACACCGAGGACGACCAGCGCTACGACGAGCAGTGGCGCGAAACGCTGCCTCCGCGCGCGCGGAAGCGTGGCTCGGCCCCGGAGTCGTACGACGCCGACAGGGCGGAGCAGGAGGCACTCTCCAAGCGTCGTGGCCGCCCCCGGCGTTCCGCCGTGCCCCAGCCCGACATGGGGCGCCCCATGGACGCCGTGGACGTCGCGGCGGCGGCCGCGGCCGCGCTGGACGGCGCCGTCCTGCACGGGATGCCGCCCTCGCCGATCGTCGCGGACCTCACCCAGGGGGTCAGCGTCGGCGACCGAGAGGAGACGACGCCCACGCCCACGCCGACACCCGTGCCGGCCGCGCGGCCCAAGCAGGAGAAGCTGAAGGTCGAGGTCGCCGACCTCACCAAACCGGCGCCCGAGGCGCCGAGCGAACTGCCCGCGCGCGCGGAGCAGCTCCAGCTGTCGGGCGACATCACCTACGCGCTCCCTTCCCTCGACCTCCTCACGCGCGGGGGGCCCGGCAAGGCGCGCAGCGCCGCCAACGACGCCGTGGTCGCCTCGCTCACCAACGTCTTCACCGAGTTCAAGGTCGACGCCGCCGTCACCGGCTTCACGCGCGGGCCGACGGTCACGCGCTACGAGGTCGAGCTCGGCCCCGCCGTGAAGGTCGAGCGGATCACCGCGCTGACCAAGAACATCGCGTACGCCGTCGCCAGCCCCGACGTGCGGATCATCAGCCCGATCCCCGGCAAGTCCGCGGTCGGCATCGAGATCCCGAACACGGACCGCGAGATGGTCAACCTCGGCGACGTGCTGCGTCTCGCGGCCGCCGCCGAGGACGACCACCCGATGCTGGTCGCGCTCGGCAAGGACGTCGAGGGCGGCTATGTGATGGCCAACCTCGCGAAGATGCCGCACGTCCTGGTCGCGGGAGCCACCGGTTCCGGCAAGTCCTCGTGCATCAACTGCCTGATCACGTCGGTCATGGTCCGGGCGACTCCCGAGGACGTCCGCATGGTCCTCGTCGACCCCAAGCGCGTCGAACTGACCGCCTACGAGGGCATCCCGCACCTGATCACACCGATCATCACCAACCCCAAGCGGGCCGCCGAGGCACTCCAGTGGGTCGTACGCGAGATGGACCTGCGCTACGACGACCTCGCGGCGTACGGCTACCGGCACATCGACGACTTCAACGAGGCCGTCCGCAACGGCAAGGTGAAGCCTCCGGAGGGCAGCGAGCGCGAGCTCCAGCCCTATCCCTACCTTCTGGTCATCGTCGACGAGCTCGCCGACCTGATGATGGTCGCCCCGCGCGACGTCGAGGACGCGATCGTGCGCATCACGCAGCTCGCGCGCGCGGCCGGCATCCACCTGGTGCTCGCCACCCAGCGGCCCTCGGTCGACGTGGTCACCGGCCTGATCAAGGCGAACGTGCCCTCGCGGCTCGCCTTCGCCACCTCCTCGCTCGCCGACAGCCGCGTCATCCTCGACCAGCCCGGCGCCGAGAAGCTGATCGGCAAGGGCGACGGGCTCTTCCTGCCGATGGGGGCCAGCAAGCCCACCCGTATGCAGGGCGCGTTCGTGACCGAGGAGGAGGTCGCGGCGATCGTCCAGCACTGCAAGGACCAGATGGCGCCCGTCTTCCGGGACGACGTCACCGTGGGCACCAAGCAGAAGAAGGAGATCGACGAGGAGATCGGCGACGACCTCGACCTGCTCTGCCAGGCGGCCGAGCTGGTGGTCTCCACCCAGTTCGGGTCGACGTCCATGCTCCAGCGCAAGCTGCGTGTCGGCTTCGCCAAGGCCGGGCGGCTGATGGACCTCATGGAGTCGCGGGGGATCGTCGGACCGAGTGAGGGCTCGAAGGCGCGTGACGTTCTTGTTAAGCCCGACGAACTGGACGGCGTGCTCGCGGTGATCCGCGGGGAGGCTTGAGAGGAGACCCGAACGGGTGCGGCCGCCGATGTCTGATCGTGACTCACCGGTAAGGGATCATTGAGCAACCGTTTCCCTTCGGCGTACGTCAAGTTGAGGGAAGCGACAAGCGCGTGCCCCACCATCGGCGTGTCCGGCCATACCGATGGGCTAACAAGCTCCACCGCCCGGTTGCCCCACCCTTTCGCACCCCCCCTAGACTGAACCTCCAGCACAGGTGGCTCAAACGCTCGAAAGGCGCCCCCGTGTCCATCGGCAACTCCCCTGAAGACGAGCGTCCGTTCGAAGACGATCGCGAGCAAGCCCGCCTCTCCGTCGGCCGCGCCCTCAAACAGGCGCGGATCGATGCCGGGCTGACCGTCGACGACATCACCAACGCCACCCGGGTCCGCATCGCCATCGTGCACGCCATCGAGGCGGACGACTTCGCCCCCTGCGGCGGGGACGTCTACGCGCGCGGGCACATCCGGACCCTGGCGAAGGCCGTCCACCTCGATCCGGCCCCGCTGCTGGCGCAGTACGACGCCGAGCACGGCGGCCGTCCCGCCCCGACCCCGGCGGCGCCCCTCTTCGAGGCGGAACGCATCCGCCCCGAGCGGCGCGGGCCGAACTGGACCGCGGCGATGGTCGCCGCGATCGTCGCCGTGGTCGGCTTCGTCGGGTTCACCGCCTTCAAGGGCGGCGACGACAGCGGCGGCGCCAAGACGCAGGTCGCCGAAGGGTCCACGCCCTCCGTCAGCAAGTCCGCCTCGCCCACGCCCAAGAACAACAAGCCCGCAACCCCGAAGTCCGACCCCTCCGACAGCGCCATCGCTGCCGCGCCGCAGGACAAGGTGACCGTCCAGGTCTCCGCCGCCGACGGACGCAGCTGGATCTCGGCCAAGGACCACAACGGCCGGCTTCTGTTCGACGGACTGCTCAAGCAGGGCGACTCCAAGACCTTCCAGGACAGTGACAAGATCAACCTCGTCCTCGGGGACGCCGGAGCCATCCAGCTCTACGTCAACGGCAAGAAGATCGAGGACGACTTCCAGCCGGGCGCGGTCGAGCGCCTGACCTACACCAAGGGCGACCCGCAGGTCGGTTAGCACCACGGTCGCTCCCACGGGGCCGGCGAAGATCGCCAGCCCCGTCGACATGGGCTGTCAGTGAGACAAAGTAGTCTTGAGCGCATGCCTGAACGCCGTACCGTCGCACTCGTCACCCTTGGCTGCGCCCGTAACGAGGTGGACTCGGAGGAGCTCGCAGGCCGCTTGGAGGCGGACGGCTGGGAGCTCGTGGAGGACGCCGAGGACGCGGACGTCGCTGTCGTCAACACCTGCGGCTTCGTCGAGGCCGCGAAGAAGGACTCCGTCGACGCCCTCCTGGAGGCCAACGACCTCAAGGGTCACGGAAGAACCCAGGCCGTCGTGGCGGTGGGCTGCATGGCCGAGCGGTACGGCAAGGAGCTCGCCGAGGCCCTCCCCGAGGCCGACGGAGTGCTCGGCTTCGACGACTACGCGGACATCTCCGACCGCCTGCAGACCATCCTGAACGGCGGCATCCACGCCTCCCACACCCCGCGCGACCGGCGCAAGCTGCTGCCCATCAGCCCCGCCGAGCGGCAGGAGTCGGCCGCCGAGGTCGCCCTGCCCGGGCACGGCCCCGTGGACCTGCCGGAAGGCCTCGCGCCCGCCTCCGGCCCCCGCGCGCCCCTGCGCCGCCGTCTGGACGGCTCCCCGGTGGCCTCGGTGAAGCTCGCCTCGGGCTGCGACCGGCGCTGCTCCTTCTGCGCCATCCCGTCCTTCCGCGGCTCCTTCATCTCCCGCCGCCCCAGCGACGTCCTCAACGAGACGCGCTGGCTGGCCGAGCAGGGCGTCAAGGAGATCATGCTGGTCTCCGAGAACAACACCTCCTACGGCAAGGACCTCGGCGACATCCGTCTGCTGGAGTCGCTGCTGCCGGAGCTCGCCGAGGTCGACGGCATCGAGCGGGTGCGCGTCAGCTACCTCCAGCCGGCCGAGATGCGCCCCGGGCTGATCGACGTGCTGACCTCCACCCCGAAGGTCGCCCCGTACTTCGACCTCTCCTTCCAGCACTCCGCGCCCGACGTGCTGCGCGCGATGCGCCGCTTCGGCGACACCGACCGCTTCCTGGAGCTGCTCGACACCATCCGGACCAAGGCGCCCCAGGCGGGAGTGCGCTCCAACTTCATCGTCGGCTTCCCCGGCGAGACCGAGGCCGACCTGGCCGAGCTGGAGCGCTTCCTGACCGGCGCCCGGCTGGACGCCATCGGCGTCTTCGGGTACTCCGACGAGGAGGGCACCGAGGCGGCGACGTACGAGAACAAGGTGGACGAGGACGTCGTCGCCGAGCGACTGGCCCGTGTCTCCCGGCTGGCGGAGGAGCTCGTCTCCCAGCGCGCCGAGGAGCGCCTGGGCGAGAGCGTGCACGTGCTCGTGGAATCCGTGGACGAGGAGGGCGTGTACGGCCGCGGGGCGCACCAGGCGCCCGAGACCGACGGCCAGGTGCTGCTCACGAGCGGCGAGGGGCTGAGCGTCGGCCGTATCGTCGAGGCCAAGGTGGTCGGTACGGAAGGTGTCGACCTGGTGGCCGAGCCGCTCACGGGCTCGCTCGAGTGTAGTGAGGAGGCGGGCAGATGACCGGAGTGCCGGCATCGGCGGCGAACGGCTCCTCCAAGGCGGGTGCCCCGAAGACCGACGGCACCGAGGCCGATGCTGCGTGCGGGACGAAGCCCGCGCGGGGCGGCAAGATCGCGGCAGCCGCCGTCGACCAGGCCAGCGTCTGGAACATCGCCAACCTGCTGACCATGCTCCGGCTGCTCCTGGTCCCCGCCTTCGTCGCGCTGATGCTGGCCCACGGCGGATACGACCCGGCCTGGCGCTCGTTCGCCTGGGCCGCCTTCGCCGTCGCCATGATCACCGACCTGTTCGACGGGCATCTGGCGCGCACCTACGACCTGGTCACCGACTTCGGGAAGATCGCCGACCCCATCGCCGACAAGGCGATCATGGGGGCGGCGCTGATCTGTCTCTCCTCACTGGGCGACCTGCCGTGGTGGGTGACGATCGTCATCCTCGGCCGGGAACTGGGGATCACCCTCCTGCGTTTCGTCGTCATCCGGTACGGCGTCATCCCGGCCAGCCGCGGCGGCAAGCTGAAGACGCTCACCCAGGGCGTGGCCGTCGGGATGTACGTCCTGGCGCTGACGGGGTGGCTGGCCACCCTGAGGTTCTGGGTGATGGCCGTGGCGGTCGTCCTGACCGTGGTGACCGGGCTGGACTATGTGAGACAGGCCATTGTGCTGCGCAGGCGGGGAATCGCCGAGCGCAGGGCCGCGTTGGAGGAGGCGGAAGCGTGAGTTCACCGGCCGCCGACGTGGTGCGACTACTGACCGTGAGGGGCGAGACCCTCGCTGTCGCCGAGTCCCTCACCGGCGGGCTCGTCGCGGCGGACATCACAGCGGTCCCCGGGGCGTCCAAGGCCTTCCGCGGTTCGGTGACCGCCTACGCCACCGAGCTCAAGCACCACCTGCTGGACGTCGACGCCCCCCTGCTGGCCGCTCGCGGAGCGGTGGACGCGCAGGTCGCGATCCAGATGGCGGCCGGCGTGCGCAAGGCGCTCGGCGCCGACTGGGGCATCGCGACGACCGGTGTCGCGGGTCCGGAACCGCAGGACGGACAGCCCGTCGGGACGGTGTTCGTGGCCGTGGACGGGCCGTTCGCGACGGTTTCCGGTTCTGCCGGTGGCGGAAAAGTACTGGCCCTGCGGTTGAACGGCGACCGCGCGGAAATTCGTAGAGAGAGTGTACGGAGCGTACTCGCACTGCTCCTGAGGGAGCTTGCGGGCGAACACAGTGGGAATGAGCGGGCACAGGATACGGAACAGAACGGGGGGTTTTGATGTTTGCAGCCCTGAGTGAACACGACATCGCTCCCCGCACGGCCGCGGCGCGAGGCGGTACGGTGGGGCGAGAAGGATGCGGCTACGCGGTCCGAGGAGGGAGCCACCGATGATTCTGCTCCGTCGCCTGCTGGGTGACGTGCTGCGTCGGCAGCGCCAACGCCAGGGCCGTACTCTGCGCGAAGTCTCCTCGTCCGCCCGAGTCTCACTCGGCTATCTCTCCGAGGTGGAGCGGGGGCAGAAGGAGGCTTCCTCCGAACTGCTCGCCGCCATCTGCGACGCGCTGGACGTACGGATGTCCGAGCTCATGCGAGAAGTGAGCGACGAACTCGCCCTCGCCGAGCTGGCCCAGTCTGCTGCGGCCACCGAGCCCGTCCCGGCACCGGTCCGTCCGATGCTGGGTTCCGTCTCGGTGACCGGTGTGCCACCGGAACGGGTGACCATCAAGGCGCCCGCGGAGGCGGTGGACGTGGTCGCCGCGTGACCCTCACGCGGGTGTAGACCGACGAGGCGCTGACCGGCACCGAAAAGTGTGCGGGGCCCCGGCCGGGGCTTCTCCAGGCAGACCTGGAGAGGTGCGGTCGGGGTTTTCGTGCTGTTCGGGGTCTTTTTCCGTTCGCGTAGTCTCCTTCCCTGACCGGGGCCGCGCCACGACCGTGCCGGTCCGTTTGCCGGGGTGGCGCGGGGAGGCCAAGGTGGAGGCCTGTGGCGCGTTGTCGCGGGAACGCCCGGGACTGTGGCTCCTCATGGTGAGCGGTGCGCCCCTGTGCCGTTGGTGCGCCCTCCCCGTCGGTGGCGGCGGCGGTCTGGCTTCGGGGCTGGAGGTGGTCCATGGCACGGCCGGCAGCGCGCTGGGGGGCGCTTCTCGGGTTCGGGGCGCTGTGGTGGTGGGCCGTGCTGCGGCTCGTCTTCACGCCCGGTGCCGGAGTGCTGGAGGGGGCGGTGGCAGCAGGCGGGTGGGGGCTCAGCCTGCTGCCGGTGCACTGTGTGCCGAAGTCCCGGGCGGAGGGGGCCCTCGGGCCGGGGCGGTGGCGGGCGGCCTGGCGGGCGGTGGCCCGTGCTACCAGGGCATCGCCACTCCACCGTTCGGACGCAGGATCTGGCCCGTGACGAAGGTCGAGGCGTCGCAGGCCAGGTAGAGCACGGCGTGGGCGACGTCCTGAGGTTCGCCGACCCGGGCCAGCGGGGACAGCCGGGCCATCATCGCCTCGGTCTGCGCCTGTGCCTCGGCCTCGTGCCGGTCGGTCATGGGCGTACGGGTCCAGCCCGGCGCGACCGCGTTGACCCGGATGCCGTGCCGGCCGACCTCGCTCGCCAGGGTCCTGGTGAGCTGGACGACGGCGGCCTTGGCGACGCCGTAGCACAGCAGCCCCGGTCGGCCGGTGTCGACGGCGCCGGACGCCATGGTGACGATGCTGCCGCGCACCTCTTGGGCGATCATCGTGCGGGCCGCCTCCTGGCAGGCGTACAGGACGCCCTTGAAGTTGACCTCCAGCACCCGGTCGAGGTCCTCGTCACGGGTCTCCAGGACCGGGCTGGTGTGCATGATCCCGGCGATCGCGGCCATGACGTCCAGGCGCTCGCAGGAGGCGACGGCCCGGCCCAGCTGCTCGCGGTCGGTGACGTCGAGGTGGTGGGTGTGCGCGGTGCCGCCCGCGTCCTTGACCAGGGTGGCCGTCTCGTGCAGGCCTTGTGCGTCGCGGTCGGCGCAGTGGACCGTGGCGCCGGCTTCGGCGAGTAGCACGGCCGAGGCCCGGCCGATACCGCCGGCGGCCCCGGTGACGAATGCGGTGCGTCCGGTGAGGTCGTACGCCTTGACGGGCATGAGGGGACGGTACGAGGGTTTCTGACGGGTCGTCAATTAGTCGTGCGGCGTGGAGTTCCGCGGGGTGGGGCGGTGCTCGGGGACGGACCCGTCTGGCAGCGCGGGCACCAGTAGGTGGGGCGTTCGCGGGAACCGTCGCCCTGCTCGGCCACACGGATCGAGGTGCGGCAGCGCAGACAGGGGCGCGGGGCGCGGCCGTACACGAACAGGTCCTGACCGCGCCGGCCGGTCGTGCTGCGGACCGGGCGGTCGCGGTTGGCCTCCAGCAGCCTCTTGGCGAACTCCGGCAGCCTGGCGGCGCGCTCGGCGGGCAGGGCACCGACGGGGAGCCAGGGGGTGACGCCGAGCAGGAAGCACAGCTCGCTCTTGTAGACGTTGCCGATGCCGGCGAGATTGCGCTGGTCGAGCAGGGCCTCGCCGAGGGGGCGCGCCGGATCGGCGAGCAGGTTGGCGAGCGCCCGCTCGGGGTTCCAGTCCGGGCCGAGGAGGTCGGGGCCGAGGTGGCCGACGACGCGCTGCTCGTCCGAGGTGCGCATGAGCTCCAGGACGGGGAGGCGGTAGCCGACGGCCGTGCGGTCCTCGTTGCCGAGGATCACCCGGATCTGGTGGGACGGGCCGCCCGTCCAGCGCCGGCCGTTGGCGAACACCTTCCATGACCCGTCCATCTTCAGATGCGAGTGGAGGGTCAGCCCGCCCTCGACACGGGTCAGAAGGTGCTTGCCGTGCGGGGTGACGTCAAGGACCGTACGGCCCGTGAGGTCCGCCGTGGCGTAC
Organism: Streptomyces gilvus; assembly: GCF_022513565.1. Taxonomy (GTDB): domain Bacteria; phylum Actinomycetota; class Actinomycetes; order Streptomycetales; family Streptomycetaceae; genus Streptomyces; species Streptomyces gilvus. The sequence continues at coordinate 19,859 of NZ_JAKWBE010000019.1, forward strand.
TTCGGCACCCGGAAGTCGCTGCGGGTCAGCACCTGGCCCGCGAGGGCGCCGTGCAGGCGTCTCGCGGTCTGCCAGACCGTGTCTCCTTCGGGCATGGGTCAAGGGTGGCACGATGCGGTGGGCCGGCGCGGTGTGCTGGTCACGCCCGCAGCCGCAGGCCACGGGGCGTCGCGATGAAGCCCGCTCCTTCCAGGAGAGTGCCGATGGGGGAGGTGAGGGCCGAGGCGCCGTTCACCCGCTCGACCGTGACCGTGCCGAGGGAGCCCGCGCGGGCGGCCGCGGCGAGGGCTTCGGCGGCCGTCCGCAGCCGGGGGTCGTCGATCGCTGTGCCGTCCGCTTCCGCGGGCCAGGCCAGCAGGGTCTTGCCGCCGCGCTCCATGTAGAGGGTCAGCTCGCCGTCGACGAGCACGACCAGGGAGCCCGCCTTGCGACCCGGCTTGTGACCCGCGCCGGTCGCGGGCTCCGGCCAGGGAAGAGCGGCGCCGTAGGCGTTGGCCGGGTCGGCGGCGGCCAGGACGACGGCCCGGTTGTCGGGCGTGCGGCGGCGGTTGGGGAGGGCGGCGCCGTACGAGTCGTAGGAACCGAAGGGCGACGCGGAGCCGCCGCCTCGCGGGCCGCCCGCTCCCGGCGACGAGAAGTCGCGGGGGAAGTCGCGCGGGGAGACGTATTCGTCCCTCGACGGGGTGCGCGGGGCGCCGAAGTCGTCGTCGAGGCCGGGTCGGCTTCCGTGGGTCCGGTCGCGGCTCGGGGCGGTGCCGTCCGCGTTGTCGAAGGCGTCCGCCCAGTCGAAGGACTCGGGGAAGTCGGCGCCGTGCGGGGTGTGGCCGAGCGGGGTCTCACCGTCGGCCGCGCGGTCGCCCGGCGGGGTGAAGGCGTGAGGGGAGCCGAAGGCGCTGTCTCCCGGGATGCCGTCGGTCGGCGGCTGGGGCAGGGCCTCGCCCCGGTCGCGGGCGTTGGACACCGCGCGGAGGCGGTCCACCGCGCCGTCCATCGCGAACTGGGCGGCGCCGAGCCCCTCCACCACATAGCCGCGCCGGGCCTGGCCGCTCTCCTCGAACGCCGACAGGATGCGGTACGTCGCCGAGAAGCCGCCCTCGACGCCCTCGGCGGCGACGGCCCCCCGGGTGACCACGCCGTGCCGGTCGAGGAGGGTGCGGGCGAGGGCGTGCGCGCGGACCGTCGTGTCGGCCTCGCGGGACGGGAGCAGGGACCAGCGGCCGGCGACCGTGGGCGGGCCGCTGCGGGAGGCGGGACGGGCGGCCGCGGTCAGGGAGCCGTAGCGGCCGCGCGGGACCGCTCGTTTGGCGCGGTGGGCCGTGGAGCCCGCGGTGCGGCCCGATCCGAGCAGGGACCGCATGGGGGTGAGGGTGTCGTTCGTCAGCCGGCCGGACCAGGCCAGGTCCCAGACGGCGTCGGCCAGTTGGGGATCGGTCACGTCGGGGTGGGTGGTCGCGCGGACCTGGTCGGCGATCTGGCGGAAGAACAGACCGTAGCCGCCGGAGAGGGCGGTCAGGACGGATTCGTGCAGCGCCGTCAGTTCCAGGGGGTGCGGCGGGGGCTGCAGCAGGGGGGCCGCGTCGGCCAGGTAGAGGGAGATCCAGCCGTCCTTGCCCGGGAGGGCGCCCGCGCCGGCCCAGACGATCTCTCCGGCCGCGGTGAGCTCGTCCAGCATCGCCGGTGTGTAGTCGGTGACACGGGACGGCAGGACCAGTTTCTCCAGGGCCGAGGCGGGCACGGACGCGCCCTGCACCTGCTCGACCGCCCGCACCAGTCCATCGATGCCGCGCAGCGCGTGCCCCTTGCCGATGTGCTGCCACTGCGGGAGGAACTGGGCGAGGGCCTGCGGCGCCACCGGTTCGAGTTCGTGGCGAAGGGCGGCCAGGGAGCGGCGGCGCAGCCTGCGCAGCACGGTCGTGTCGCACCACTCCTGGCCGATGCCCGCCGGATGGAACTCGCCCTGGACGACACGGCCGCCCGCGGCGAGCCGCTGCAGGGCGCCTTCCGTGACCGCCACCCCCAGGCCGAAACGGGCCGCGGCCGTGGCCGACGTGAAGGGGCCGTGCGTGCGGGCGTAGCGGGCGAGGAGATCGCCCAGCGGGTCCTTGACCGGTTCCATGAAGGCCTCCGGCACACCGACCGGCAGGGCCGTGCCGAGCGCGTCGCGCAGACGGCCCGCGTCCTCGATCGCCGCCCAGTGCTCGCCTCCGCCGATCCGCACCCGGATCACGCGGCGGGCACCGGCCAGCTCCTGGGCCCACTGCGGCTCGGCCCCCCGCTCGGCCAGCTCGGCGTCGGTCAGCGGACCGAGGAGACGCAGGACGTCCGCGACGCCCTCGGCGTCCTTCAACCGCCGGTCCTCGGTGAGCCACTGCAGCTCCCGCTCCAGCTCGGTCAGCACCTCGGCGTCGAGCAGTTCGCGCAGCTCCGCCTGGCCCAGCAGCTCGGCCAGCAGGCGCGAGTCCAGCGACAGGGCGGCGGCGCGGCGCTCGGCGAGCGGGGAGTCGCCTTCGTACAGGAACTGGGCCACGTACCCGAACAGGAGCGAGCGGGCGAAGGGGGACGGCTCGGGAGTGGTGACCTCCACCAGGCGCACCTTGCGGGACTCCAGGTCGCCCATCAGCTCCACGAGACCGGGGACGTCGAAGACGTCCTGCAGGCATTCGCGGACGGCCTCCAGGACGATCGGGAACGAACCGAACTCGCTGGCGACCTCCAGCAGTTGGGCCGCACGCTGGCGCTGCTGCCACAGCGGGGTGCGCTTGCCGGGGTTGCGCTTGGGCAGAAGCAGCGCGCGGGCGGCGCACTCGCGGAAGCGGGAGGCGAACAGTGCCGAGCCGCCCACCTGGTCGGTGACGATCTGGTCGACCTCGCCCTTGTCGAAGACGACGTCCGCCGCGCCGACCGGTGCCTGTTCCGCGTCGTACTCCGTGCCCGCCTTCATGGGCTCCTGGTCGAGCAGGTCCAGGCCCATCAGATCGGCGTCCGGCAGGCGCAGCACGATGCCGTCGTCGGCGTGCATCACCTGGGCGTCCATGCCGTAGCGCTCGGAGAGCTTGGCGCCGAGGGCGAGAGCCCACGGGGCGTGGACCCGGGCGCCGAAGGGCGAGTGGACGACGACCCGCCAGTCACCCAGCTCGTCACGGAAGCGCTCGACGACGATCGTCCGGTCGTCCGGGACATGACCGCAGGCCTCGCGCTGCTCGTCCAGGTACGACAGGACGTTGTCGGCGGCCCAGGCGTCCAGCCCCGCCGCGAGGAGGCGCAGCCGGGCGTCCCCCTTGGGCAGCGAACCCACCTCGCGCAGGAACTGGCCCACCGCGCGGCCCAGTTCGAGCGGCCGGCCGAGCTGGTCGCCCTTCCAGAAGGGGAGCCGGCCCGGCACTCCCGGCGCGGGGGAGACCAGGACGCGGTCGCGCGTGATGTCCTCGATGCGCCAGGAGCTGGTGCCCAGAGTGAAGACGTCGCCCACCCGGGACTCGTAGACCATCTCCTCGTCCAGCTCGCCGACCCGGCCGCCGCCCTTCTTCGGGTCGGACCCGGCGAGGAAGACACCGAACAGTCCGCGGTCCGGGATCGTGCCTCCGGAGGTGACGGCGAGGCGCTGGGCGCCGGGGCGGCCGGTGACCGTGCCGGTGACGCGGTCCCACACCACACGCGGGCGCAGCTCGGCGAATGCGTCAGACGGGTAGCGGCCGGCGAGCATGTCCAGGGTCGCCGTGAAGGCCGACTCCGGGAGCGAGGCGAAGGGGGCCGCCCGGCGGACCGTGGCGAGCAGGTCGTCGACCTGCCAGGTGTCCAGCGCCGTCATGGCCACCAGCTGCTGGGCCAGGACGTCCAGGGGGTTGGCGGGAACCTTCAGGGACTCGATGGAACCGGTGCGCATGCGCTCGGTGACCACCGCCGCCTGGACGAGGTCGCCGCGGTACTTGGGGAAGACCACGCCCGTGGAGACCGCGCCGACCTGGTGGCCCGCGCGTCCCACGCGCTGGAGGCCGGAGGCCACGGAGGGGGGTGATTCGACCTGGACGACGAGGTCGACCGCGCCCATGTCGATCCCGAGTTCGAGGCTGGAGGTCGCCACCACGGCAGGGAGGCGACCCGCCTTGAGATCCTCCTCGACCAGGGCCCGCTGCTCCTTGGAGACCGAGCCGTGGTGGGCGCGCGCGATGACCGGCGGGGCGCCCTGGGCCGCGCCCGAGCCGCCCATGAGCTCGGCCGGGGCGTGGTGCTCGTCCAGGGGTTCGCCGGTGGCGCGCTCGTACGCGATCTCGTTGAGCCGGTTGCACAGCCGCTCCGCGAGACGGCGGGAGTTCGCGAACACGATCGTCGAGCGGTGGCCCTGGACCAGGTCGGTGATCCGCTCCTCGACATGCGGCCAGATGGAGGGGCGCTCCGTGCCCTCCGAGCCGTCGGCGACCGGGGAGCCGCCCAGCTCGCCGAGGTCCTCCACGGGGACGACCACCGAGAGGTCGAACTCCTTGCCCGACTTCGGCTGGACGATCTCCACCTTGCGGCGCGGCGAGAGGTACCGGGCGACCTCGTCGACCGGGCGGACGGTCGCCGAGAGGCCGATGCGGCGGGCCGGCTTCGGCAGGAGCTCGTCGAGTCGCTCCAGGGAGAGGGCGAGATGGGCGCCGCGCTTGGTGCCGGCCACCGCGTGCACCTCGTCGAGGATCACTGTGTCGATGCCGGTCAGTGCGTCGCGGGTCGCCGACGTCAGCATCAGGAACAGGGACTCCGGGGTGGTGATCAGGATGTCCGGCGGGCGGGTGGACAGGGCGCGGCGCTCCGCGGGCGGGGTGTCGCCGGAGCGGATGCCGACCTTGACCTCGGGCTCGGGCAGGCCCAGCCGGACGGACTCCTGGCGGATGCCGGTCAGGGGGCTGCGGAGGTTGCGCTCCACGTCGACCGCGAGGGCCTTGAGGGGCGAGACGTACAGCACCCGGCAGCGCTTCCTCGGGTCCGCCGGCGGGGGCGTCGAGGCCAGCTGGTCCAGAGCGGCGAGAAAGGCGGCGAGGGTCTTGCCGGATCCGGTCGGGGCGACCACCAGCACGTCCGAGCCCTCTCTGATGGCGTTCCACGCGCCCGCCTGGGCTGCGGTGGGCGCGGAGAAGGCCCCCGTGAACCATCCGCGGGTCGCGGGGGAGAAGCCGTCCAGGGCTCGATGTGCGGAGCTGACCATGCGTCCATCCTGCACCCGGCCACTGACAATGCTGCTGACCTGCGGTTTCGCTTCGCTGGGGGTGTTGGGTGGCTGCGGTGCGTGTCGGCGGGGGTGGTCGGGGTGTGGTGGTGCGGCCGGAGGTTCTCGGGCGGGTGTGGTGGTGTGGCCGGGGGCGGTCTGGGCGGTGGCGGTACGGCCCATGCGTGGTCGGGGGCTTTGGCGAACGGGGCCTCGCCGTGTGGCCCCGTTGGTCGGAGACTCTCCGATGTGGCCGTGTGGCCGTGTGGCCGTGTGGTCGAGGCCTCGGGCCGCGGCGCCGGCTGGGCGGGCTTGGCGGATCGTCGCGAGCCGTGGCCGGTCGTCGCCGACGTAATGGGTTCGCCAGGCTTCGTCCGGCTCGCTGAGAATGGGGATGTGGCGGGTTCGGGCGATGAGGTGGCACGGCACTGGCGGTACGCGGAGTTGCCGGGAGTCGACCTGCTGCGGGCCCGGTACATCCGCAAAGCGTTCGTGCGCCACACCCACGAGCACTTCGTGATCGCGGCGATCGCGGACGGGGTCGAGGTCTTCCACCACCGTGGGGCCGATCAGTACGCGGGCGCGGGGACACTCGCCCTGGTCAATCCCGACACACCGCACACCGGGCGGGCCGGGGTGCCGGAGGGGTGGCGGTACGGCGCTGTCTATCCGTCGCCGGAGGTGGTCGCGGAGATCGCCGCCGAGACCACGACCCTGCGGGGGACCCCGGGGTTCGTCAGTCCGGTGCTCGACGACCCCTGTGCCGTCGGGTTGGTGCACCAGGTGCTGCGGGCCGCGGACGAAGGGAACGCGTTGGCCGCCGACACCCTGTTGAGGGTGGCCGTGACCAGGCTGCTGCGGCTCAACGGCGGGCCCCTGCCGCAGCGCGCGGTGCGGACGGCGGGCGGCCGGATCGCCTCACGCGCGCGTGCCGTGCTGGAGGAGCGGATGGCCGAGCCGCCGACCCTGGAGGGGCTCGCGGCTGATCTCGGGACCAGTCCGTTCGCGCTGCTGCGGGCGTTCCGGGACGCGTACGGGATGCCGCCCCACGCCTGGCTGACCGACGCGCGGGTGCGCAGGGCGCGGCGGCTGCTGGACGCCGGTACGCCGCCCTCGGAGGCGGCCGTCGCCGTCGGATTCACCGATCAGCCGCATCTGAACCGGCACTTCACCCGGATCGTGGGGGTGCCTCCGGGGGCCTACCAGCGGGAGCGCAAGAACGTACAAGACGCTCCGCGCGGGCTGCTCGTACCGTCGGAGGGGTGGCAGAACAGACAGCTTTCGCAGACATACGGGGCGATGACAAGCCAGACGCCGCCGTCGTCCGGGACGCCCTCGGAGTCGGCGTCGCCGTAGGACTGTCCGGCTTCGCGTTCGGGGTGACCGCGGCCGGCAGCGGGGTCTCGGTTTTGCAGGCCTGTGTGCTCAGCCTCCTGGTGTTCACGGGGGCGTCCCAGTTCGCGCTCGTGGGCGCGCTGGCGGCCGGTGGCAACCCGCTCACGGCCGCTGCCGGCGCCTTCTTCCTGGGGGTCCGCAACGCCTTCTACGGGCTGCGTCTTTCGCAGTTGCTGGCCCTCCCGCGCGCGGTACGGCCGTTCGCAGCCCAGTGGGTCATCGACGAGACGACCGCCGTGGCGCTCGCGCAGCCGACGCGGCGCAGTGCCCGGATCGGGTTCACGGTCACCGGGCTGAGCCTGTACCTGCTGTGGAACCTCACCACTCTGCTCGGCGCACTGGGTGCCGAGGCCATCGGCGACACGGACGCGTGGGGGCTCGACGCCGCCGGGCCCGCCGTCTTCCTGGCGCTGCTAGCGCCGATGCTCAGGACCACCACCGAGCGTGCCGTCGCGGGCCTCGCCGTCCTGCTGGGCCTCGGGCTGCTGCCGGTACTGCCCGCCGGCGCACCCGTCCTGGTGGCCGCGCTCGCCGCCCCTGCCGTCCTCTTCCTGGAGGGACGGCGCAGGGGAACCGCGCGCGATGACATTCAGGACCATGCCGTACCGAACAACAACTCCGCACAAGAGGAAGACCGTTGAACACCTGGATCGCGATCGGCGCCACCGCGCTCGGTTGCTACGCCGTCAAGCTCATCGGCCTGCTCGTGCCCGCCGGCACCCTGGAGCGGCCGCTCGTACGGCGGCTGGCCGCACTGTTGCCGGTGGCCCTCCTGGCCGCGCTGACCGCCCAGCAGACGTTCGCCGACGGACACCGCCTGGTGCTCGACGCGCGGCTGGCGGGGATCGCCGCGGCCGCGGTCGCGCTGGTGCTGCGGGCGCCTTTCCTGCTCGTCGTGGCGGCGGCCGTGATCGTCACCGCCGGTGTGCGGGCCATGGGTGGGTGACGTCATCCGGGTCAGCCGATGACGCGACCGTGCGCCCTGAGGGTGCGCAGTGCCTCGATCGTCACCATGGGGCGTGCCTCCAGGGCGGTGCCCGGCGCCCACTGACGCCAGCGGACCGGCCAGCCGCCGTCCTCCTGCTGGGCGTCGGCGAGGAAGTCCAGGGAGCGCGTCATCTCGTCGTCGGTGAACCACGCGCGCGCCAGTGAACTCGGTGTCTTCGCGTAGTCGTGCGGGAAGTGATGCTCGCCGGGGGCGTAGCCGGGCGCCACGGGATACGCGGCGAGGTCGCCCGGATCCAGCGCGGCGAGCCGGTGTTCGCGCACCAGACGGCCGAGACGGTCGGCGGCCGCCTCCGCGCGCGGGCGGTCGGGAGCGGAGTCCAGGAAGGCCACGGCGGACTCGATCTCGTACGGGTGCGATTCCCGCAGGGAGTCGATCGCCTGCCAGCAGTAGTCCGTGGCCCGGAACAGCCAGGCGTGCCACACCTCGTTGCGGTGCAGCAGGCCCACCACCGGCCCGGTGGCGAGCAGTTCGCTCGGCGGGTCGTCCACGATCGGCATGAACGGGGCCGCCGGATAGCCGCGCTGGCTGGGATGGATCGCCGGGAGCGCCCCGTCCTTGGTGGAGACGGAGGTCAGATAGCGGCACACGCGCTCCACCCGCTGTCCGCCGCAGCGCCCGATGGCGTCCAGGACCCGTAGCGCGTGCCCGGTGTGCAGCGGCTGGCTGACCGGGCCGCGCAGATCGGGCTCCAGGGCGTGGCCGTAACCGCCGTCCTCGTTGCGGTAGGCGTCCAGCGCGGTCTCGACCGGGTCGGCGCTTCCGTTCAGGAAGTGGTGCGCGAAGACACGCTGCTCGAGCACACGCGCGGTGAGCCAGACGAAGTGCTCGGCGCGGAAGAGCGGGGAGTGCGCCGGAGGCGTGGCGGGGAGTGGGGAAGCTCCTGTTTCGGACATGCGACAGACCGTAGGACGGAAAGCGGTCTCGGCAAGTGGTCCCGGCTCAGGCCCACCCTCAGGGGCGGGATACTGGAGTCATGCGGTTGACGGTCTTCTGGGAGCGGATGGCGGATCACTTCGGTCCGGGATACGCCGACACCTTCGCGCGCGACCATGTGATGTCGGAGCTCGGCGGACACACGGTGCACGAGGCGCTGAGCGCCGGCTGGGAGGCCAAGGACGTGTGGCGCGTGGTCTGCGCGGTCATGGACGTTCCGGGGGAGAAGCGCTGACCGGTCGTGAAGATCACAGGGCGGGATCCGATTGTCGGAGCGGTGGGCCAGACTTGACGCGTGGCACCCACTGACGAGACCGGGCCGACGGCCCAGGACGCATCCCCGTTCGGCACGACGTCGCCCGACCGCCCGGACGACGGCGGTGACAGGTCGAGCGCCGCCATGCCCCGCTGGCTACCGCGGGCCGTCGTGCTGGTGCTCGGTCTCTACGCGGTCTTCCAGCTGGGCACTTGGGCCTTCCACCAGCTCACCGGCCTGCTCATCAACCTCCTCATCGCGTTCTTCCTGGCCCTGGCCATCGAGCCCGCGGTGAGCTGGATGGCCTCGCGCGGTATGCGCCGGGGGCTGGCCACCGCCATCGTCTTCCTCGCCGTGATGGTCCTGGCGGCGGGCTTCGTCACCCTGCTCGGCTCGATGCTGGCGGGCCAGATCATCAAGATCGTCGAGAATTTCCCGGACTATCTCGACTCGGTCATCAACTGGATCAACACCCACTTCCACACCCACCTGAGGCGGGTGGACGTCCAGCAGGGCCTGCTCCGCTCCAGCTGGCTGCGCAACTACGTGCAGCACAGCGCCACCGGTGTCCTGAACGTCTCCGCCCAGGTCCTGGGCGGCCTCTTCCAGTTGCTGACGATCGCGCTGTTCTCGTTCTACTTCGCCGCCGACGGCCCCCGGCTGCGGCGCGCGATCTGCTCCGTGCTCCCGCCCGCGCGGCAGGCCGAGGTGCTCCGCGCGTGGGAGATAGCCGTCGACAAGACGGGCGGATACCTGTACTCGCGCGGCCTGATGGCGCTCATCTCCGGCATAGCCCACTACATCCTGCTGCAGATCCTGGGTGTGCCCTACGCGCCCGTGCTCGGCGTCTGGGTGGGTCTGGTCTCGCAGTTCATCCCGACGATCGGCACGTATCTCGCGGGCGCCCTGCCCATGCTGATCGCGTTCACCGTCGATCCCTGGTACGCGCTGTGGGTGCTGATCTTCGTCGTGGTCTACCAGCAGTTCGAGAACTACCTGCTGCAGCCCAAGCTGACCGCGAAGACCGTGGACATCCACCCCGCCCTGGCCTTCGGCTCGGTCATCGCCGGCACGGCGCTCCTCGGTGCGGTGGGCGCCCTGATAGCCATCCCGGCGGTCGCCACACTGCAGGCGTTCCTGGGGGCTTACGTGAAGCGGTACGCGGTCACCAACGACCCCCGGGTCCACGGCCACCGGAGAGGCGGATCGGGTCCCGGCCTCCTCACGCGCGCGCGACAGCTGTGGACCGCGCGGACGGAAGCGGCACGGGACCGCGCGGGGGAGCGCGGCGAGGACTCCTCCCCGATGCGGGAGCCCACGGGAAGACCTGACGACGGGACTCAGTAGGTGAGTACGGCCCACACGCCGGCGGCCATGACGGCGAGCACGTAGCAGCCGGTCGCCGCGGCCACCAGCCGCAGCCGGACGGGCTCGCTCCAGGAGGTACGGGACAGCAGCCAGGCCAGTGCGGGCAGCACCAGGACGGCGTGCAGGCTGACGCCGTGCAGCGGCTTGAGCGGGGCTGTCGAGTGGTACGCCGCCTCCTGGTGGCCGGTACGGGTGAGCACCACACCGCGCGCGATCATCGCGGCTCCCGAGGCGAGCGCGGCGAGCAGGATCGCGAACCCGGAACGCACGGCGAGCGCCATTGCGGCGGGTCCCGCGGGCCGGTACCGGAACGAGGCCACCGCGAACACGGTGAGCACCACCACGAGGACGCCCCCGCCCACCGCGAGCGTCATCGAGACGGCGGTGTCTAAGGGCGTCTCCATGTCGAGGTGCGAGGGCACCCGGCGCCAGGCCTGAAGGGTGATGCCGCCGACCTCCACGACGCAGTCGGCCGCGAACACGGCGAGCAGCACGGTACGCAGGCGTGGTCCGACGCGGAGATACGACGTGACCCAGGTGACCGCGATCAGGGTCACCCCGAAGGACAGCCCGAAGGTCACGGGCTTGCGCCAGGAGACGGGCCCGTACCAGGGGCCGCCGTCGACGGCGAACACCAGCAGATGCGCGAGGCCGGAGAGGATCAACGCAATCCCGACGGCGTGACAGAGACGCTCCACCGGGCGCATGCCCGCCCACCGTGTGAGCGCTACGGCCGGTGTCGGGACGTCGGCAGGGCGCCGTGCCGCTGCGCCGCCCCCTCGGCTGCTCTTCTCGGTCCTCATGCCCCTCAGCCTCCCGGGCCTGCCCCCTCCCGGTCGTCGTCCCGCCGAAGACATCCGCCGTACGCCGCCGGGAGCAGGCCGGGTTCGGAGGGCTGACGGAGTCTCGGAGGTGCCGTGTGGTGCGCTTGACACGAAAATCGAACATCCATTCTTATGGAGGCTCCGGCGAGGCTCTCCGCGGGTGATTCGACACGTTTTTGACGGAGAAGTACCCGAGTTATCCACAGGCCGGACGGGCGTCGGGGCGCATTGTCAGTGGCAGGCGTTAGCGTCTTTGACGTGAAGCGATCGACTCAAGCAAACCGGGTGGAACCCATGGCAGGAACCGACCGCGAGAAGGCCCTCGATGCCGCTCTCGCACAGATTGAACGGCAATTCGGCAAGGGCGCGGTCATGCGCATGGGCGAGCGGTCCAAGGAGCCCATCGAGGTCATCCCGACCGGGTCGACCGCGCTCGACGTCGCCCTCGGCGTCGGCGGCCTGCCGCGCGGCCGTGTCGTCGAGATCTACGGACCGGAGTCGTCCGGCAAGACGACCCTGACCCTGCACGCGGTGGCGAACGCACAGAAGGCCGGCGGCCAGGTCGCGTTCGTGGACGCGGAGCACGCCCTCGACCCCGAGTACGCGCGCAAGCTGGGCGTCGACATCGACAACCTGATCCTCTCCCAGCCGGACAACGGCGAGCAGGCCCTGGAGATCGTGGACATGTTGGTCCGCTCCGGCGCCCTCGACCTCATCGTCATCGACTCCGTCGCCGCGCTCGTCCCGCGCGCGGAGATCGAGGGCGAGATGGGCGACAGTCACGTGGGTCTGCAGGCCCGTCTGATGAGCCAGGCCCTGCGGAAGATCACCAGCGCGCTCAACCAGTCCAAGACCACCGCCATCTTCATCAACCAGCTCCGCGAGAAGATCGGCGTGATGTTCGGCTCCCCGGAGACCACCACCGGTGGCCGGGCGCTGAAGTTCTACGCCTCGGTGCGCATCGACATCCGCCGCATCGAGACCCTGAAGGACGGCACGGAGGCGGTCGGCAACCGCACCCGCTGCAAGGTCGTCAAGAACAAGGTCGCGCCGCCCTTCAAGCAGGCCGAGTTCGACATCCTCTACGGCCAGGGCATCAGCCGTGAGGGCGGTCTGATCGACATGGGCGTGGAGCACGGCTTCGTCCGCAAGGCCGGCGCCTGGTACACGTACGAGGGCGACCAGCTCGGCCAGGGCAAGGAGAACGCGCGCAACTTCCTGAAGGACAACCCCGACCTGGCCAACGAGATCGAGAAGAAGATCAAGGAGAAGCTGGGCGTGGGCGTACGGCCGGAGGAGCCGACGGCCGAGCCGGGCGCGGACGCCAGCGCCGTCTCCGCCACCGCCTCCGCGGACGACGCGGCGAAGACCGTGCCCGCTCCGGCGGCCAAGGCGGCCAAGACCAAGGCCCCGGCTGCCAAGAGCTGATCCATGACACGGCGAACCGACTGGTCCGAGTACGCCTGCCCGGACGCTCCGCGCGAGCGGGACGGGGCGGGCGACGGGGGTTTCGCCGGTCCGGATGGCGAGGCGTACGCGGACGGCGCGGACGGGGGACACGGCCGCGCGGTGTCGTACGGCCACGGGGGGCCGTACGACACCGAGGGGCCGTTCGATGACGAACTCGGCGGCGGGCAGTGGCCGGACGACGGCGGGCCGCAGCGCCCGGGCGCGTCCGGTGGCGGCTCGCGCCGGCACGACGGGGCCCGTGGCGGGGCCCGTTCAGCGGGTGGCTCCCGTGGGCGTCGGCAGCGGCGCCGCGGTGAGCCGGCCGGTGAGGACGGTGACTCCTCCTTCTCGTCGAGGGCCGGGCGGGAGGAGCCGCCGGCGGACCCGGTGGAGCGGGCGCGGGCGATCTGTCTGCGCCTGCTCACCGGGACCCCGCGCACGCGCAAGCAGCTCGCGGACGCCCTGCGCAAGCGGGAGATCCCGGACGAGGCCGCCGAGGAGGTGCTGTCCCGGTTCGAAGAGGTCGGGCTGATCAACGACAGCGCGTTCGCGGACGCCTGGGTGGAGTCCCGGCATCACGGCAGGGGGCTGGCCCGGCGGGCGCTCGCCCAGGAGCTGCGGACCAAGGGCGTCGACTCCACGCTGATCGACGCGGCCGTCGGGCAGCTCGACTCCGAGCAGGAGGAGGAGACGGCGCGCGAGCTCGTCGCCCGCAAGCTGCGCTCCACGCGCGGTCTCGACCGTGACAAGCGGCTGCGTCGGCTCGCGGGCATGCTCGCCCGCAAGGGCTACCCCGAGGGCATGGCCCTGCGGGTGGTGCGGCGCGCGCTGGAGGAGGAGGGGGAGGACGCGGAGTGCCTCGAGGACGACGGGTTCTAGCGCTCGGCGTCGAGTGCCGCCCGGGACGCCACCGGCAACCCCGTCGCCTTCCACTCCTGGAAGCCGCCGACCAGATCGGTCGCCCGGCTCGCGCTCCACGACGAGGGCACCGGAGATCAGCCCGAACTCAGTGACGGCTCCGCCGCCGGGTCCGTCACTGCCAGTCCTCCGGACGCTCCACCTGCTCCAGGTGCAGGACCTGGCCCACGCGGCTGTAGCGGCGGATCTGCGGGAGCGGGGGGTAGTAGGCGTGAACGGAGACGGCGTGCTGGTCGGTGGACTCGTTCAGCACCTCGTGGACGTGGTGACGACCGAAGGCGCGTCCCTTGCCGGCGGGCAACCGCCGCTCCCGGTCCACTCCGTCGGTCAGTTCGAGGGTCTTCCAGCCGTCTGCGGGCAGCCGCGCGGCGAGCGAGTTCTCCCTCAGCTCGCCCGAGGCCGTGACGAAGGCGCCGACGGACTCGGCGTGGTCGTGCCAGCCGGTACCCGTGCCGGGCGGCCAGCCGATCAGCCAGGCCTCGCTGCCGCCGGGGCCCTCCAGCCGTACCCAGGTGCGGCCCTCGGGGTCGAGCGGGAGGGAGGCGATGAGCTCGGCGTCGGCGGCCGTGCGCCGTACGAAGTCGAGGAGGTCGGCCTGCGTCGGCGTGGAGGCCGCGAGGGCCGCGGGAGCCGTCGTGGGCGCGGAGGGGGAGACAGACACGTGACACCGTCCTGAAGAGCGTTCGCGGAGCGCGCGCGACAGCACGGAAGCGGCGCGCGCGGGTGAAGAGGGGATGCGAATTCAGCAGGACTCGCGACACAGGCAGCCCGGGTAGCGGACGAGGTCCAGATGGACCCTCCGCCACAGGCGCACACAGGTGTCGGTCACGATGCGGAGTACACCATGTCGGTGCAGACCGGTCAACTCACCGTCACTATGTGGACCGTACAGTGACAGGAGGTACGGCGGACGTGCGTACGAGAGTGGCGCACAGACCCCGCGACCAGAAGCTCGCGACACATCGCGCGACGCTCCCCGCGCTCCCCGCTCGCCTCAACGCGCCCCCGCGCCCGCCTCGGCCTCCGTCTTCGCCGGGCCGCCCAGGGTCGCCTCCGCCGCCGCGTACAGGTCCGCCGGACGTACCCCCCCCAGCGCCGTCACGAGGTGACCGTCGGGCCGTACCAGGAGCACGGTGTGCGCGGCGGCGCCTGGGTAGCTCTCGGCGACCAGCAGTTCGGCGGGATGGGGCAGCGCGGTCACGGCGGCCGCCAGCCGGGGCATGATCCCGGCGGTCACCCAGTGCTTGCGGTCCCACACGCCCGTACCCGGCGCGACCAGGACGACGAGCAGCGCGCCGCGTCCGAGGCGCTCCCGCAGCCCCACGAAGGAGCCGTCCTCCGCGGTCACCAGCACATCGGCGACCGGCGCCCCGGGAGCGGTGGCCACCGGCACCTCGCCCTCGAGGTGCCGGGGCGCGAGCGGCGAGGAGGCGTACGCCCCCGGCGTGCCGAGCGTCCCGCGCCCCAGGTGACCGTCCGTGAGCAGCGCTTCGGCGCCCCGGGCCGCGCCGGGCACGTACGCGCGCAGCCCGCCACCGCCGCGCAGCAGGGGCAGCACCTGGTCGGCGGCGCGCAGCCGGGCGGCGACCGCGCCACGCCGCTCCGCCTGGTAGCTGTCCAGCAGCGCCTCGTGCGGCCCGTGGTGCCAGGCCAGCGCCAGCTTCCAGGCGAGGTTGTCGGCGTCCCTGAGCCCCTCGTCCAGCCCCTGGGTGCCCAGCGCGCCCAGCAGGTGCGCCGCGTCCCCGGCGAGGAACACCCGGCCGGCCCTCCAGCGGCGGGCCACTCGGTGGTGGACCGTGTGGACGCCGGTGTCGAGCAGGTCGTACGGCGGTGTGGAGCCCCCCGTCCAGCCGGCGAGGGTCTCCCGGACGCGGGCCAGCAGCAGCTCGGGTGTGACCAGGTCCTTGCCCGGCGGCAGCAGCCAGTCCAGACGCCACACCCCGTCCGGCAGCGGTCGCCCGGTGACCTCCCCGCCGGAGGGCCCGGTCGTCCGCCACGGCGGCATCCGATGGAGCAACGCCTCACCGTCCCACGGAAGTTCCGCACGCAGGGCGGCGACGGCGTGTCGCTCCACCGCCGTACGGCCGGGGAAGCGGATGTCCTGGAGTTTGCGCACCGTGGAGCGCGGGCCGTCGCAGCCGACCAGGTAACTGCCGCGCCACCAGGTGCCCTGCGGGCCGCGGGTGTGCGCGGTGACCCCGGAGGGCTCCTGCTCGACGGAGTCGAGGCGGCTGTCGACGGCGATCCTGGCCAGCCGCTCGCCGGCCAGGGCCTCGCGCAGGGCGCCGGTCAGGACGTGCTGGGCGATGTGCAGCGGGGCGGGCTCGTCGTCGCCGAACGTGATCTCGCGCATCACCTGCTTGCGCCGCAGCGACCGCCATCCGGCCCAGCGCAGGCCGGCCTCCGCCACCGGCAGACCGGTCAGCCGCTCCATCAGGGCTGCCGTGTCCTCGCGCAGCACGACCGTGCGCGCGGGACGCGGCTCGTCCTTGCCGGGCCCCTCGTCCAGCACGACGGAGGGCACTTCCAGACGGGCCAGCGCCAGGGCGAGCGTGAGCCCGACGGGCCCCGCACCGACGATGATCACCGGGTCCACGGCGCGGCGCCCCCTGCCCGCGACGGTGTCCTGAGGGACATAGGTGAACAGGAAGTTGGAGCAGGGTGCACGATCACAGAACGTATGCAACCCATTGGCGGTGTTTGCGTCAAGTGACGGAGGCAGTGGCGATCATGCCACTGCCTCCGTGCGGATCAGGTGAGTTGACTGATCATCAGACCGCGTCGCTCGTGCCGGTCCCGAAGGTGCCGCCGACCGCCGCGGGGTTGAGTTCCTCCATGTCCTCGGCGCCGAGGACCGCGCCCGTGCTCCGCTTGCTGCGCCGCAGCCTGCGCTCCAGCCAGCTCGCGAAGCTGGTGAGGACGAAGTTGACGACGATGAAGACGATCGCCACCACGACGAAGCTCTGGATCACGTTGGCGTAGTTGGCCGCCAGGGTGCTGCGCGTGTTGAGCAGCTCGGTGTAGCCGATCATCACACCGCCCAGCGCGGTGTCCTTCACGATGACGACCAGCTGGCTGACGATGGCCGGCAGCATGGCCGTGACCGCCTGCGGGAGCAGGATGCTGGTCATCGTCTGTCCCTTGCGCAGGCCGATCGCGTACGCGGCCTCCGTCTGTCCCCTGGGCAGCGCGAGGATGCCGGCGCGCACGACCTCGGCGAGCACCGAGGCGTTGTAGAGCACCAGACCGGTGACGACCGCGTAGAGCGGCCGGTCCTCGCTGGTCACGCCGGTGGAGCGGGCGAAGAACTCGTTGGCGAACAGCATCAGCAGCAGGACCGGGATCGAGCGGAAGAACTCGACCACCACCCCGGCCGGGACCCGCACCCACCGGTGGTCGGACATCCGTGCGATGCCGAAGACCGCGCCCAGCGGAAGCGCGATGATCATGGCGAGCGCGGCGGCCTTCAGGGTGTTGCCCAGACCCGGCAGCAGATACGTGGTCCACGCCTCGGACGTGGTGAAGGGCTGCCACAGGGACCACTTCAGCTGGCCCTTGTCGTCCATCTTCTGCCAGACGAACCACACCAGCAGCGCGAGCAGGACGACGAAGACGACCGAGAGCAGGGCGTTGCGCTTCCTGGCCCCGGGGCCGGGCGTGTCGTACAGGACCGAGCTCATCGCTTCACCGCCAGTCGCTTGCCCAGCCAGCCCAGGATGAGCCCGGTGGGAAGGGTCAGCACCACGAAACCGAGGGCGAAGACCGCGCCGATGAGCAGCGTCTGGGCCTCGTTCTCGATCATCGACTTCATCAGGTAGGCAGCCTCGGCGACACCGATCGCCGCGGCCACGGTCGTGTTCTTCGTCAGGGCGATCAGCACGTTGGCCAGCGGGCCGATGACCGCACGGAACGCCTGCGGCAGCACGACGAGCCGCAGCGTCTGGCTGAAGCTCAGCCCGATGGCGCGGGCCGCCTCGGCCTGCCCAAGGGGCACGGTGTTGATGCCGGAGCGCAGTGCCTCGCAGACGAAGGCCGCCGTATAGGCGACGAAGCCGAGCACGGCCAGCCGGAAGCCCTGCACCTTGAAGTCGGAGGCGCCCATGGTCACGCCGAAGATGTCGGCGAGGCCGAGCGAGGTGAACAGGATGATGACGGTCAGCGGGATGTTCCGGACGATGTTGACGTAAACGGTCCCGAAACCGCGCATCAGCGGGACCGGACTGACCCGCATCGCGGCCAGCAGGGTGCCCCAGACCAGGGAGCCGACGGCGGAGAGGGCGGTCAGCTTCACCGTCATCCAGAACGCCCCGAGGACGTCATAACCTTGAAGAAAGTCGAACACGATCTCCCGCGCTTCCGGGTGTGTGGCGTACGAGAAGGGCGTGGCGCGCCGCCGCCGTGATCGCGAGGTACGGCGGCGCGCCGGGGGAACCCTGGAGAGCTGGGCCCTGCCTTACTTGACGGTCGGGCTACTTGACGATCTGGCCGATCTTCGGAGCCGGCTCGTTCTTGTAGTTGGCCGGGCCGAAGTTCTTGTCGACCGCCTTCTGCCAGGAGCCGTCGCTGACCATGGTGGTCAGGGCGTCGTTGATCTTCTTGAGGGTCGCGCTGTCACCCTTCTTCACACCGACGCCGTAGTTCTCGTTGCTGAGCTTGAGCCCGGCGAGCTTGAACTGGTCCTTGTACTTGTCCTGCGAGGCGAAGCCCGCGAGGATCGAGTCGTCGGTGGTCACCGCGTCCACGGCACCGCTCTGCAGGGCGGCGATGCACTCCGAGTAGCCGCTGTACTCCTTGAGGTTGGCCTTCGGGGCGATCGTCTTCTGGACGTTCTGCGCCGAGGTGGAACCGGTCACGGAACACAGCTTCTTGCCGTTGAGGTCCGTGCCCTTGGAGACGTCCGAGTCCTTCTTGACCAGCAGGTCCTGGTGCGCGAGCAGGTAGGGGCCGGCGAAGTCGACCTTCTGCTTGCGCTCGTCGTTGATGGAGTACGTGGCCGCGATGAACTTCACGTCGCCGCGCGACAGCGCGTTCTCGCGGTCGGCGCTCTTGGTCTCGACCCACTCGATCTGGTCGGGCTTGTAGCCGAGCTTGCCGGCCACATAGGTGGCCACGTCCACGTCGAAGCCGGAGAAGGAACCGCTCGGCTCCTTCAGGCCGAGACCGGGCTGGTCGAACTTGATGCCGACCTTGATCTTGCCTCCGCCGCCCGAGGAACCACTGTCGTTCTTGTCGCTCGACCCGCACGCCGTGGCGGCCACGGCGAGGGCGAGGACGGCGGCCGAGGCGGCGGTGACCTTGCGGAGCTGCATGGTGAACATCCTTTGGCTGGTGAGGAGAGAGGGACCGCCGACGGCGGGGCCGACGCGTGTCAGTGGTGGAGGATCTTCGACAGGAAGTCCTTGGCGCGGTCGCTGCGCGGGTTGCTGAAGAACTGGTCGGGGGTGGCCTCTTCGACGATCCGGCCGTCCGCCATGAACACCACACGGTTCGCGGCCGAGCGCGCGAAGCCCATCTCATGGGTGACGACGATCATGGTCATGCCGTCCCGGGCGAGCTGCTGCATGACCTCGAGGACCTCGTTGATCATCTCGGGGTCGAGGGCCGAGGTCGGCTCGTCGAAGAGCATGACCTTGGGGTCCATGGCCAGGGCGCGGGCGATGGCCACGCGCTGTTGCTGGCCGCCGGAGAGCTGCGCGGGGTACTTGTCGGCCTGGGTGCCCACACCGACCCGGTCGAGCAGCGCGCGCGCCTTCTCCTCGGCCTGCTTCTTGTCGGCCCTGCGGACCTTGATCTGGCCCAGCATCACGTTCTCGAGCACGGTCTTGTGCGCGAAGAGGTTGAAGGACTGGAAGACCATCCCGACGTCGGCGCGGAGCCGGGCCAGCTCCTTGCCCTCCTGGGGCAGCGGCTTGCCGTCGATGGTGATCGCGCCCGAGTCGACGGTCTCCAGGCGGTTGATCGTGCGGCACAGGGTGGACTTGCCGGAGCCGGAGGGCCCGATCACCACGACGACCTCGCCGCGGGCGATCGTCAGGTCGATGTCCTGGAGTACGTGCAACGCGCCGAAGTGCTTGTTGACGCTCTTCAGGACGACCAGTTCACCGGCCTGGGGCACAGCGTCTTCCTTGGCCACCGATACTTCGGTCATCGCTATCGGGCTCCGTCCTCCTCGGTTTCGGAGGACAGTAGTGAGCGGCCGCGACCAGCGTCATTACATCTGAGGGAGATCTGAGCATCACGATCCGATAGCAATCGGACACGAGTCGTAGCAGTTGTCCGCGCGGCTGTATCGGCCGGATAACGGAAGCGGCGCGCGACAGGAACCCGCTTGACTCCGTCCGCGTCCATCAGCGTGACTGCTGGGTGCGCACGCGCGCGTGGACGCGTTTTTACCCATCCTGAACGTACGGCCGATGAACCGAAGGGGGCCCGGATGAGACTGCTCCTCGTCGAGGACGACAACCATGTCGCCGCCGCTCTCTCAGCGGTTCTGGCACGGCACGGTTTCGACGTCACCCACGCGCGCAGCGGCGAGGAAGCTCTTCAAGCGCTCGTCCCGGAGAGCGACGGCTTCGGGGTCGTCCTGCTCGACCTGGGCCTGCCCGACCAGGACGGATACGAGGTGTGCGGCAAGATCCGCAAGCGCACCAGCACTCCTGTGATCATGGTCACCGCCCGCTCCGACGTCCGCTCCCGCATCCACGGCCTGAACCTCGGCGCCGACGACTACGTGGTAAAGCCGTACGACACCGGGGAGTTGCTCGCGCGCATCCACGCCGTCAGCCGGCGCACCGCCCACGAGGACGCCGCGCACGGTGAGGACAGCGCGCTGCGCCTGGGTCCCGTACTCATCGAACTGCCCACCCGGCAGGTCACCGTGGACGGTTCCGTCGTCCAACTGACCCGCAAGGAGTTCGATCTGCTCGCCCTGCTCGCGCAGCGCCCCGGGGTCGTCTTCCGCCGGGAGCAGATCATCAGCGAAGTCTGGCGCACCAGTTGGGAGGGGACCGGACGCACCCTGGAGGTGCACGTCGCCTCCCTGCGCGCCAAGCTGCGCATGCCGGCCCTGATCGAGACGGTCCGCGGCGTCGGCTACCGGCTCGTCGCCCCGGCCTCGTAACGGCCACGCGTGCGTACACGTCTTCTTCCGCTGCTCATCGTCCTGATGGCGGCCGTGTTGCTCGCGCTCGGCATTCCGCTCGGGGTGAGCGTGGCCGCGGCACAGCAGCAGAAGGTCGTCGTCGACCGGATCGACGACACCGCGCGTTTCGCCTCCCTCGCCCAGTTCGTCACCGACGCCTGCAGCTCGACCCGTTCGTCCACGGACGAGCGCCTGGAGACGCTGAGCAGCGAACTGACCAGCTACCACGACGTCTACGGCATCCGGGCCGGGGTCTTCTGCCGCACCGACATCCCCATGGCCCAGGCGCCGGCGAGCTTCTTCCTGCCCGATGAGGGAGTGGTGCGCGACGCGTTCGAAGAGGCCAAGCTCAGCCGTCGCAGCCATGACCCGAAACAGGTGTGGCCGTGGCAACGGGGCCGTCTCGTCGTCGCGTCGCCGGTCATCCGGGACGGTGACGTCGTCGCGGTCGTCGTCACCGACTCGCCCACGGGGCAGATGCGTTCACGCATCCTGCACGGCTGGCTGGTCATCGGCCTCGGCGAGATCGCCGCGATGCTGCTCGCCGTCGGTGCCGCGCTCCGGCTGACCGGCTGGGTGCTCAGGCCCGTACGGGTCCTCGACGCCACCACCCACGCCATCGCCAGCGGCCGGCTCAAGTCCCGGGTCGCGGCCGCCGGCGGTCCGCCGGAACTTCGGCGCCTGGCCCGGGCGTTCAACGAGATGGCGGACAACGTCGAGGACGTGCTGGAGCAGCAGCGGGCCTTCGTCGCCGACGCCTCGCACCAGCTGCGCAACCCGCTCTCGGCGCTGCTGCTGCGGATCGAACTGCTCGCTCTCGAACTACCGGAGGACAACGAGGAGATCGCATCGGTCCGCACCGAGGGCAAGCGCCTGGCCGAGGTGCTCGACGACCTCCTCGACCTCGCCCTGGCCGAGCACACCGAGGCCGACCTCAGGACCACCGACATCGGCGCGCTGACCGCCGAGCGCGTCGCCGCGTGGACCCCGACCGCCGAGGCCAAGGGCGTACGGCTGGTGGGCGACTGTCCGCCGACCACCGCCTGGGCCGACCCGGTCACCCTCTCCAGTGCGCTGGACGCGGTGATCGACAACGCGGTGAAGTTCACGCCGGAGGACCAGTGCGTCGAGGTCCGGGTCGCGGCCGACGGCGACCGGTCCACTGTCTTCGTCAGCGACCACGGCCCGGGACTGACCGACGAGGAGCTCGCGCGCGTCGGCGACCGCTTCTGGCGCAGCGGCCGCCACCAGAACGTCAAGGGCTCCGGACTCGGCCTGTCCATCTCCCGGACCCTGCTCGCGGCGGGGGGCGGCACCATCTCGTACGCCCGTCACGAGCCGCACGGGCTGACGGTGACGGTCTCGGTGCCGCGCACCCGCCCTACGGCTTGACCGAGCGGTAGTAGCGCTTGGCGCCCTCGTGCAGGGCCAGCGGATCGGTGTAGATCGCGGT
This sequence comes from Streptomyces gilvus, assembly GCF_022513565.1. Lineage (GTDB taxonomy): Bacteria > Actinomycetota > Actinomycetes > Streptomycetales > Streptomycetaceae > Streptomyces > Streptomyces gilvus. Next base: position 41,787 of record NZ_JAKWBE010000019.1, read on the forward strand.
GCGCAGGTCCACGAGCTGCGCTGAGTGCACATGCCAGCCGATGTCGTCGCGGCTCTTGATCACCGTACGGGTCACCCACTCGGTGAGCCGGGGGCTGACGTCCGCCCGGGTGATCAGGATGTTGGACACCGCGATCGTCGGTACGGCGACACCGTTCTGGATGCTCGGGTAGGCCGACTCCGGCATGTTGGTGGCGCGGTAGTAGCGGGTGGCGCCGCCCTGTTTGTGCAGTTTGGCGACGAGATCGGCGGTGATCGGAACGAACCGGAAGGTGAAGTGCCCCGCCAGCTTCTCCAGCCCCTGCGTGGGCAGTCCGCCCGACCAGAAGAAGGCGTCTATCTCGTTCCGTTTCAGCTGCTCCGGGCCGGTATCGATGCCGTCGGCGGACGGCTTGACGTCCTTCTGCGGGTCGAGGCCGGCCGCCTTCAGCACCCGGTCCGCGATCAGCCGTACACCGGAACGGGCCGGCCCTATGGCCACCCGCTTGCCCCGAAGGTCGGCGACGGACCGCACGGTGGAGTCGCGCGGGACGACCAGCTGCACATAGTCGTCGTAGAGGCGGGCGACCCCGCGCAGCCGGTCGAAGCCGGTCCGATGGCCGAGTTCGTACGTGTCCACGGCGTCGGCCGCCGCGATGGTGAAGTCGGCGCCGCCGGTCGCCACCAGACGGACGTTCTCCTGCGAGCCGTCGCTGGTCCGCAGGTCCACCTTCAGGTCCGGCATGTCCTTGTGGAAGGCCTTCCGCAGGAGCACGCCGTACTGCTGGTACACCCCGGCCGGCGTCCCGGTGCTGAAGCTGATCGTGCCGCTCGGCGGGTTCTCGCCCAGCGGCAGCAGCCACCACAGCAGGAGCCCGAACACGACGAAGCCGGAGGCCGCGCCCTGCAGGGCCCGACGCCTGCCGATCCGGGCGAGCACATTGGACATGCGGGCGATCCTGCCAGCCCGCGCGCGGTGCTGACCAGGGCGGAACGCACGGAAGCACTGATGTCAGTGGCCGCCGATACAGTCGCCGTATGAGCTCATCGCCCGCCGACCTGGTCCGTGCGTTCCACCTCGCCGTCGGGCTCGACGCCCGCACCACGCCCACCGAGGTGCCGCCCCGGCTCGCCGCCCACCGCCGGGAACTGCTCGCCGAGGAGACCGCGGAGGTCGCCGAGGTCTCGGTGACCGGTCCCCTCGACCGCCTCGCGCACGAACTGGCCGACGTCGTGTACGTGGCGTACGGCACCGCCCTCGTCCACGGCATCGACCTCGACGCCGTCATCGCCGAGATCCACCGCTCCAACATGACCAAGCTGGCCCCCGACGGCCGCGTCGCCCGCCGCGCCGACGGCAAGGTCCTCAAGGGTGAGCACTACGAGGCACCGGACGTGTCGGGGGTGCTGCGGCGGCAGGGCTGGGTGCCGGGCGGGGCGCCGGGAGAATCCAGGGACGGGGGGTCCGCGGGAGCGCCTACCCTTGACGCATGACCAGCAGCAGCGACCGGAGCCTCGCAGTGGACGTCCAGGGACCCAAGACCTACGAAGTGCGTACCTACGGGTGCCAGATGAACGTCCACGACTCCGAGCGATTGTCCGGGCTGCTGGAGGAGGCGGGCTATGTGCGCGCCCCCGAGGGCTCCGACGGTGACGCCGACGTCGTCGTCTTCAACACCTGCGCGGTGCGGGAGAACGCCGACAACCGGCTGTACGGCAACCTCGGCCGGCTCGCCCCGAAGAAGGCCTCGCGGCCCGGCATGCAGATCGCGGTCGGCGGCTGCCTGGCGCAGAAGGACCAGGACACCATCGTGAAGAAGGCGCCCTGGGTGGACGTCGTCTTCGGTACGCACAACATCGGCAAACTGCCGGTGCTGCTGGAACGCGCGCGCGTGCAGGAGGAGGCGCAGGTCGAGATCGCCGAGTCCCTGGAGGCGTTCCCGTCCACGCTGCCGACCCGGCGCGAGAGCGCCTACGCGGCCTGGGTCTCGGTCTCCGTCGGCTGCAACAACACCTGCACCTTCTGCATCGTCCCGGCCCTGCGCGGCAAGGAGAAGGACCGCCGCACCGGGGACATCCTCGCCGAGATCGAGGCGCTGGTCGCCGAGGGCGTCTCCGAGATCACCCTCCTCGGACAGAACGTCAACGCGTACGGCTCCGACATCGGCGACCGTGAGGCGTTCAGCAAGCTGCTGCGGGCCTGCGGCACGATCGACGGTCTGGAGCGCGTCCGCTTCACCTCGCCGCACCCCCGCGACTTCACCGACGACGTGATCGCGGCGATGGCCGAGACGCCGAACGTGATGCCGCAGCTGCACATGCCTCTGCAGTCCGGCTCGGACACGGTCCTGAAGGCGATGCGCCGCTCCTACCGGCAGGAGCGCTACCTCGGGATCATCGAGAAGGTGCGGGCCGCAATTCCGCACGCGGCGATCACCACCGACATCATCGTGGGCTTCCCCGGCGAGACCGAGGAGGACTTCGAGCAGACCCTGCACGTGGTCCGCGAGGCGCGCTTCGCGCAGGCCTTCACCTTCCAGTACTCCAAGCGTCCCGGCACCCCGGCCGCGACCATGGACGGCCAGATCCCCAAGGAGGTCGTCCAGGCGCGTTACGAGCGGCTCGTCGCCCTCCAGGAGGAGATCTCCTGGGAGGAGAACAAGAAGCAGGTGGGCCGCACCCTGGAGCTGATGGTCGCCGAGGGCGAGGGCCGCAAGGACGGCGCCACCCACCGCCTCTCCGGCCGCGCCCCCGACAACCGCCTGGTCCACTTCACCAAGCCCGACCAGGAGGTCCGCCCCGGCGACGTCGTCACCGTCGAGATCACGTACGCCGCCCCGCACCACCTCCTCGCCGAGGGCGCCGTCCTCGACGTGCGCCGCACGCGCGCGGGGGACGCGTGGGAGAAGCGCAACACGGCGCAGGCCGCGAAGCCGACGGGCGTGATGCTGGGCCTGCCGAGGATCGGCGCCCCGGATCCGCTGCCGGTGGTCACGGCGAGCGGCTGCGGCTGTGACTGACGGCGGTCCGGGAATCGGGGTGCGGCTGACGGCGGCCGTGGGCACCTGCAGCACGCGGAACTGAGGTCCGCCGTAGGCACCTGTTGCGCGCTCGACTGACGGCGGTTGTGGTCATTGGCCGCAGCTGTGCTTGGCGCGGCCTGCACGCTGTTGTGACGCCGTGCACGCGCGGGTGCCCGTCGCCGTCGTACGGGGTTACCCTGCCGATCATGCTTGTCGCCGCCGCAGTCTGTCCCTGTCCGCCGCTTCTCGTGCCCGAGGTCGCCGCGGGTGCCGCGCCGGAGCTGGACGGTGCGCGGACCACGTGCGCGGACGCGCTCGGGGTGCTCGCCGCGTCCCGGCCCGACCTGCTGGTGGTGGTCGGCCCCGCTGAGCCGAGCGGGCGCGGCACGCACCCGGAGGGCACGCCGGGCTCCTTCCGCGGCTTCGGCGTGGACCTCGGCGTCCGGCTGGGCACGGACAAGGGAATCGCCGCCGAGCGTGACCTTCCGCCCTCTCTCGCCGTCGCCGCCTGGCTGCTGCAACGGATCGGATGGGCCGACGCCCCTATCGAGGGACTCGGCGTTGGGGAACCTCTCGAGGCCGAGCGGTGTATTCAAGTCGGAAGGGACATCGCCGCCCGGGCCGAGCGGGTGGCGCTGCTGGTGATGGGCGACGCCAGCGCCTGCCGCACGCTCAAGGCGCCCGGCTACCTCGACGAGCGGGCGGCCCCCTTCGACGCGGAGGTCGCGCGTGCCCTGGGCGCGGCCGATGTGGCGGCCCTCAAGGCGCTGGACGCCGAGCTGGCGTACGAGCTGAAGGCGGCGGGCCGGGCCCCCTGGCAGGTCCTCGCGGGCGCCGCCGAGAGCGCGGACCTCACGGGTGCGCTGCTGTACGAGGACGCGCCGTACGGGGTCGGGTACGTGGTCGCCACCTGGTCGTAGGGATCTGGCCGTGGGGAGGGCGGCGCGCAGTGGCGGCGCGGGAACGGCGGACGGCCGGGAGCCCTCGGGCCCCGCGGCCGTCCGTCGATGCGCCGGGAAGGTCAGGAAGCCGGCGGTGGCGGGGTGTCCGGCGGCACCGTTCCGGTGCCCGTCCCCGTGTCGCCCTTGTGCGCGAGCCGGTCCATGGCGCCCTTGGCCTTGCCCGCCCCCGTCTGGATCCGATCGCTGTACTTGCCCTTGGTCTTCTCGTCGACCACCTTCGCGGCCTTGTCGAGACCGTGCGAGATCTTGTCCCCGTGCTGCTGCGCGAGTCCCGAGACCTTGTCCTTCGCCGGGGAGAGCCTGGCCTTCAAATGGTGCAGGAGACCCATGGTCCACCTTCCCTGTAGCCCGGGCCGTCGTCCGTTCCCGGGGCGCTCGCGCGCGGCGCTGTTACGTGCGGGCGCTCTCGCCGGCCTCGCTGTCGGCAGCGTCCTCGGCGGACTGCTGCTGGGGGATCTCGACGCCCTCGCCGGAGGTGTCCCCGTCCGTCTCCTTCGTCGTCCGCTCGCCCTCAGCCGGCCCGTTGGCCTCGGCGGACTCCTTGGCCGCCGACGGCTCTTCCGTCACCGCCTCGGACTGCGCCGTCGGTGTGCCGTCCTGAGCCGCCGCGGTTGACGCCCCCTCCGTGGCCTTCGACCTCCTGAGAAGTCGCGCGAAAACGCCCATATCCACTCCATACGCTACTCGTGCGGGGGAAATCCCGCGTCGTCCGGTGCGCCCGTTTGCGTCGCCCGGCTCGCCGCCCGTGGAAAGCGGCGGCGATAACCTCGCAACGGGCAACGACCTCGGCCACGCCCCGTCACGTAACTCGTTCGAGGAGTGCTCTGCGCGTTTGGGAGACTGGTCCGGTGAGCAGCGCACCCCCCGCCCCCCGAGTCATCGCCGTCGTCGGTCCCACCGCGGCCGGAAAGTCCGATCTGGGCGTCTTCCTCGCCCAGCGCCTGGGCGGGGAGGTCGTCAACGCCGACTCCATGCAGCTCTACCGGGGGATGGACATCGGCACCGCCAAGCTGACGCCCGAGGAGCGCGGCGGCGTCCCGCACCACCTCCTGGACATCTGGGACGTGACGGTCACGGCGTCCGTCGCCGAGTACCAGAAGCTCGCCCGCGCGCGGATCGACGCCCTGCTCGCCGAGGGTCGCTGGCCCGTCCTGGTCGGCGGTTCCGGCCTGTACGTCCGCGGGGCCGTCGACAACCTTGAGTTCCCCGGCACCGACCCCGAGGTCAGGGCCCGGCTCGAAGACGAACTGACATTGCGTGGTTCCGGCGCGCTGCACGCGCGTCTGGCCGCGGCCGACCCCGGGGCGGCGCAGGCGATCCTGCCCAGCAACGGCCGCCGTATCGTCCGGGCCCTCGAAGTGATCGAGATCACCGGCCGCCCCTTCACCGCCAACCTGCCCGGCCATGACTCGGTCTACGACACCGTGCAGATCGGTGTCGACGTGGCCCGCCCCGAACTCGACGACCGCATCACCCGCCGGGTGGACCGCATGTGGGACGCGGGGCTCGTGGACGAGGTGCGCGCGCTGGAGGCGCGCGGCCTGCGCGAGGGGCGTACGGCCTCGCGCGCGCTGGGGTACCAGCAGGTGCTCGCGGCGCTCTCGGGAGAGTGCACGCTGGAAGAGGCGCGGGCCGAGACCGTACGCGCCACCAAGCGTTTCGCGCGCCGCCAGGATTCATGGTTCAGGCGCGACCCGCGGGTGAACTGGCTCAGTGGGGCTGCGGCGGACGTCACAGAACTTCCGCGGCTTGCCCTGGCGTTGGTCGAACGACCGGTTACAGCCTGATCACGTCATGGCATCGGGACGCTCAGGCCGCCATCCGGGCCTCCGGCGCCGTGCCATCATCGAGCTCGATCGACCAAGTGGAGTCCGAGTTGGGAGGGCGCGTGGCGATGGAGGCCGGCCCTCGCGACACTGCACAAGGCACCGAGCCCCTCACCGTCGACAGCGGTGAGCCGGAGCAGGACGAGGATCGTCTGAGCCCCGACGGGCCCGACGAGATGCAGGGCGGAGTGACCGCCGACGGTCCCGAGCCCGAGGAGATGTTCGCGGGCGGGCCCGAGGTGGAGGTCGAGCTGCGCCCGCAGCGCAGGCTGCGCATCTGGCAGCTCGCCCCCATCGTCGCCCTGGCCGCGGTCGGCTCCCTGATGTTCGCCTTCCCGCTCGCCTTCGACTTCGGCGACAGCGGCGCGGTGATCGCCATGCTGGGGCTGCTGATCTGCTCCTGCGCGGCGGGCTGGGGCATGATGGCGGCCCGCCGGGTGGGCTACACCTGGCCCGGGCTGCCGCAGCGTGGCTCCGGCCGCAGACCGGACTGGCGGGTGATCCTGGCGTACGTCGTCGTGGTCGCCGCGGTCGTCGTGCTCGCCGTGTGGAGAGTCGCCCGCCTGCGGTAGACGGTGCCTTTCGGCGCTGTCCGAGGGGCACCGTACGATCGAGGCATGAGCACGCGCGCGCGGATCGCCTTCCTCAAGGGCCACGGCACCGAGAACGACTTCGTGATCGTTCCGGACCCGGAGAACGCCATCGAGCTGTCCCCGGCCGCCGTCGCCGCCCTGTGCGACCGCCGGGCGGGCATCGGCGGTGACGGTCTGCTGCACGTCGTGCGATCCGCCACCCACCCCGAGGCACGGCACATGGCGGCCGAGGCCGAGTGGTTCATGGACTACCGCAACGGCGACGGCTCGGTCGCGGAGATGTGCGGCAACGGCGTGCGCGTCTTCGCGCGCTACCTCCAGCGCGCCGGTCATGTCACCGAGGGCGATCTCGCGGTGGCCACGCGCGGGGGAGTGAAGACCGTGCACATCGCCAAGACCGCGTCCGGCAGCGGCTCCGCGGGTGACGTCACCGTCGGCATGGGCAAGGCGCTGCTGCCCGAGGGGGACGTCACGGTGAGTGTCGGCGAGCGCAGCTGGCCCGCGCGGAACGTGAACATGGGCAACCCGCACGCCGTGGCCTTCGTGGACGACCTCGCACACGCCGGGGACCTGTACGCGCCGCCCCCGTTCAGCCCGGCCTCCGCCTACCCGGACGGGGTGAACGTGGAGTTCGTGGTCGACCGCGGCCCGCGCCATGTGGCCCTGCGCGTGCATGAGCGCGGCTCCGGCGAGACCCGGTCGTGCGGCACGGGCGCGTGCGCGGTCGCCGTGGCCACCGCCCGGCGCGACGGCGCCGACCCGGCGGTCACCGGGACACCGGTGACGTACACCGTCGACGTGCCCGGCGGAACGCTCGTGATCACCGAGCGCCCCGACGGTGAGATCGAGATGACCGGTCCCGCGGTGATCGTCGCCGAGGGCGAGATCGACGCCGAGTGGCTGGAATCATTCGTCCGCTGAACCCTGTGCGGGCTTCGGATCGTAGGCCTGCGTGTCCAGTGGTGCAGCAGTCAACTGCTGAGGTTTCGTGCGGAAGTTCGAAATCACGGTCGTCTGCCATTCGCGTGGCTCGAAACCGTAAACCTGTGGGCCTTCGCTCGAATGGGTGATCCGTTTCACGCTCGACGGCAGGCGGTCGGACGCGCGTGATGGGCTCGGTAGCATCAAGCACCGGCCCGGACGGGGGACCGTTGCCATCCCCTGAGCCGTGTCCGCCCTGGGGCACCCCGTCCGCCGGTCCACGCAGCCGGAGGTGCCCATGAGTGCGGAGGCCACGAATCCCGCGACCCCAGGTCCGGTATCGAGCCCGGCGGCGCGCTGGCGGGCGCGGATCGACCTGCGCCGCCTGGGACGCGCCGCCCTGCTCGGCCCCGCCGGCCGTGACCGGTTGCCCGACGCCATCAGCCATGTCGTCGACGCGCACCGCGCGCACCACCCGAGCGCCGATCTCGACCCCCTGCGCCGCGCCTATGTGCTGGCCGAGTCCTCGCACCGCGGCCAGATGCGCAAGAGCGGCGAGCCGTACATCACGCACCCTCTCGCCGTCACCCTGATCCTCGCCGAACTCGGCGCCGAGACGACGACCCTGACGGCCTCTCTGCTCCACGACACCGTCGAGGACACCGACGTGACGCTGGATCAGGTGGGAGAGCAGTTCGGCGCTGAGGTCCGCTATCTCGTCGACGGCGTCACCAAGTTGGAGAAGGTCGACTACGGCGCCGCCGCCGAGCCCGAGACCTTCCGCAAGATGCTGGTCGCCGCCGGCAGCGACGTCCGAGTGATGTCGATCAAACTCGCGGACCGACTGCACAACATGCGGACCCTCGGTGTCATGCGTCCCGAGAAACAGGCCCGCATCGCCAAGGTCACCCGGGACGTCCTCATCCCGCTCGCCGAACGGCTCGGCGTCCAGGCGCTCAAGACCGAGCTGGAGGACCTGGTCTTCGCGATCCTGCACCCCGAGGAGTACGAGCGCACGCGGGAGTTGATCGTCGACAACGCCTCCCGCGCGGACGACCCGCTCGCCGACATCGCCGACGAGGTGCGCGGCGTGCTGCGCGACGCCGACATCCCGGCCGAAGTCGTGATCCGGCCACGGCACTTCGTCTCCGTGCACCGGGTCGCCCGCAAGCGCGGAGAGCTGCGCGGCGCGGACTTCGGCCGACTGCTCGTCCTCGTCAACGAGGACGCGGACTGTTACGGCGTCCTCGGCGAACTGCACACCTGTATGACGCCCGTCGTCTCCGAGTTCAAGGACTTCATCGCGGTACCGAAGTTCAACCTGTACCAGTCGCTGCACACCGCGGTCGCCCGCCAGGACGGGCAGGTCGCCGAAGTCCTCATCCGTACCCACCAGATGCACAAGGTCGCCGAGGCGGGCGTCATCGCGCTCGGCAACCCGTACGCGCCTGCCCCCGACGACCCGGCCGACGGCGAACGCGCCGACCCCACCCGGCCCGGCTGGCTCTCCCGCCTCCTCGACTGGCAGGAGGCTGCTCCCGACACCGACACGTTCTGGTCCACCCTGCGGGAGGACCTCGCCCAGGACCGCGAGATCACCGTCTTCCGCCCCGACGGCGGCACGCTGGGCCTGCCCGAGGGCGCCACCTGCGTCGACGCCGCGTACGCGCAGTACGGCGAGGACGCGCACGCGTGCATCGGCGCCCGCGTGAACGGCCGCCTGGCGACGCTGAGCACGGTGCTGCAGGACGGCGACACCGTCCAGCTGCTCATGGGGCAGGACCCTGCCTCCGAGCCCTCCAGGGAGTGGCTGGAGCACGCCCACACGCCGGCCGCGCGCATCGCCATCCAGCGCTGGCTGGCGGCGCATCCGGCGCACACGGACACCGAGGAGGACGCCGAGCCCTCCTCCGCTCCCCGGCCCACGCCCGAGGGGGCGGTCGCCCGGCCCCTCGTGGACGTCATCGTCGATCAGCCCGACGCGACCGTACGGCTGGCCGGCTGCTGCACGCCCGTGCCGCCCGACGAGGTCACCGGGTTCGCCGTGCGCGGTGGAGTGGTGACCGTTCACCGGGTCGAATGCGCCGCCGTGGCGCGGATGAAGAGCGGGGGGCGCGCGGAGGTCGGGGTGCGCTGGGGCGACACCACGGAGTGCCGGGTCACCCTGCTCGCCGAATCGTTCGTCCGCCCGCACCTCCTGGCGGACCTCACGGAGGCGATGGCGCTCGAGGGCGCCGAGATCGTCTCCGCGACCATCGAGCCCCCGACCCAGCAACGCGTCCGGCACACCTACACCGTCCAACTCCCCGACGCGGCCCTCCTGCCGGCCCTCATGCGCGCCATGCGCAACGTGCCCGGCGTCTACGACGTGAACCGAACCCAGCCGCACCCTGCGTGATCCACGGCCGCCCGCCTGACGCCCGCCACGCGCGCGTGGCCATTGCGCTGCGCGCGGCTACGCGCTTTTGGCCCGACGTCGTGTATGGCCCTTGGGCATGGGCTCGTACGGCGCACATGCCTGGCACGCGCTGAAGTGGAGGGGTTTGTGGGTTGGCGCGCGGTGAAGTACGGCCGAGCGCGAGGTGCGAACCCGTCGTGCGGCGGAGGTGGCTGGCTTGTGGTGGCCGTGAGCGGCATCCGGCATGCACGCTCGGCGTGAGGTGTGCGGGGCAACGTGGGTATGCAGGCACGCGTGCGTGCTGTGGATGCCGGAGGGCGTGCGGTGAAGTAAAGGGGATTGCGACGTGCGAGCCCGGCGTGCGGCGGAAGCGACCAGCGTGGGTGCGCGCTCGGCGTGGTGGGTGCAGGGCAGCCGTATGGCGTGCAGGACGGGCGCGGAGGCTGCGGGTCGGCGTGCGGCGGGCGCACAGGCGTGGGCGTGCGGAAGGGGCGGCTGTCGGACGACGTGCGGCGGGCACGGCGGACGGGAGGACTGCTGGGCACGCGGGGCGTGCAGGGCGGGACGGCGTGCGTAGCCCAGGCGGGTCTCCCTCCTCGGCGTCTTCGGCTTCAGGGCCGCCCCGAGCATGGTCACCCGCGTCACCGACCAGGCCCACGGCGTCCCCCTGGCCGCCAACGCCAACGTCTCAGCCCTCCAACATCGGCAACGCCGTCGGCGCCTGGCTCGGTGGCCTGGCCATCCGCTCGCGGGCGGGGCGGCGTGCTGCTAGCGGTGTGCGGGGAAGGCCGCGGCGTGTGGCGCTTGCGTGCGCGCTCTCGACCCGTTCGGGTGGTGTGGACGCGCGTCGGCTCTGTGGGGCGCTTGCGCGCTGGTAGCCGTGGTTCATGCTGCTCACCCCCCGCGCTCTGGCGGTCCCCACGCGCACGCGTGCCGTCGCCCCCCGCACCGGAAAGCCCCGCCGGCTCAAGGCGGCCGCGCTGCTCGCCTCCGCCGTCTCCGTCTGCCTTCTCGCCGCGAGCGCCCCGCCGGCCCCCCTGGGCCTCGGTGACCGCCTCTTCCCGTACCTCGGCAACCCGGAGTACGACGTGGCGTCGTACGACCTCTCCTTCACGTATTCCGGCTCCAACAGCAAGCCCCTGCAGGCGGTCACCACGATCGACGCCTGGACCACCCGGGACCTGGACCGCCTGAACCTCGACTTCGCGCACGGCAAGGTCGAGTCCGTCGAGGTCGACGGCGAGCCCGCCTCGTTCGCCGGCGCCGGCGAGGACCTCGTCGTCACGCCCGAGGAACCGCTGCGGGAGGGCAGCTGGACGCGGATCACCGTGCGGCACACCAGCGACCCCACAGGGTCCGGGGGCGAGGACGGCGGTTGGGTGCGCACCTCTGACGGCCTCGCCATGGCCAATCAGGCCGACGCCGCGCACCTGGTGTTCCCGTGCAACGACCACCCCTCCGACAAGGCGATGTTCACCATCCGGATCACCGCCCCGAACGGCTACACGGCCGTCGCCAACGGCCTGCCCGCCGGCGTCGACCGCATCGGCAGCTCCACCACATGGACCTACCGCACCCAGCACCCGATGGCCACCGAGCTCGCCCAGGTGTCGATCGGCCGCTCCACCGTGCTGCACCGCGAGGGGCCCCACGGCCTGCCCGTACGCGACGTCGTCCCCACCGAGGACGTCAAGGTGCTCGAACCCTGGCTCGCCAGAACGCCCGACCAGATCGCCTGGATGGAGAGCAAGGTCGGCCCGTACCCCTTCGAGACGTACGGCGTTCTCATGGCCCAGGCCACCACCGGCTTCGAACTCGAGACGCAGACACTCTCTCTCTTCGAGAGAGAGCTCTTCACCGAGCCCGCCTACCCCAAGTGGTACGTCGAGTCGATCATGGTGCACGAGCTGTCCCACCAGTGGTTCGGCGACAGCGTCAGCCCCCGCACCTGGTCCGACGTGTGGCTCAACGAGGGCCACGCCACGTGGTACGAGGCCCTGTACGCGGAGGAGAAGGCCGGCAAGCCCATGGAGGCGCGCATGAAGGCCGCGTACGCCGCCTCCGACCGCTGGCGCGCGGCCGGTGGCCCCCCGGCCGCCCCCAAGGCACCCGCCCCCGGCCAGAAGATCAGCCTCTTCCGGCCGAACGTCTACGACGGCGCCGCCCTCGCCCTCTACGCCCTGCGCCAGGAGATCGGCCGCGAGCGTTTCGAACGCCTCGAACGCGCCTGGGTGGCCCTGCACCGCGACGGCACCGCCACCACCGCCGACTTCGAACGGCTCGCCTCCGACATCTCCGGACGTGACCTCGGCGGCTTCTTCAAGGCCTGGCTGTACGGCGAGAAGACCCCGCCCATGCCCGGCCACCCGGACTGGACGTCCGTTCCGCCTGCCAAGGCGGGGGCGCGGAAATAAGGCGATGACGAGACGTCCCGTACCGTGCGACCATCTTCTGGCCGGCGCGGCACGGGACACGGGAATCTCCCGGGGTACTCGTGCGTTGTGCAGTACGACGCCGCAGACTCCGTGCCCATCGACGTAAGGATCCAATGACCTCCTCTTCATCCTTTTCCCAGGACACGCAGCGCTTCGCGCACACCCATCCCGAAGGTCTTCGGGCCGATGCCCTGATGGAAGAGGACGTCGCCTGGAGCCACGAGATCGACGGAGAGCGGGACGGCGACCAGTTCGACCGCTCGGAGCGCGCGGCCCTGCGCCGTGTCGCCGGGCTCTCCACCGAGCTCCAGGACGTCACCGAGGTCGAGTACCGACAGCTCCGGCTGGAGCGGGTCGTCCTCGTCGGCGTCTGGACCTCCGGGACCGCCCAGGACGCGGACAACTCCCTCGCGGAGCTCGCCGCCCTCGCCGAGACCGCCGGCGCGCTCGTGCTCGACGGCGTGATCCAGCGCCGCAGCGAGCCCGACGCGGCGACGTACATCGGCTCCGGCAAGGCGGTCGAGCTGCGGGACATCGTCGTCGAGACCGGCGCCGACACCGTGATCTGCGACGGTGAGCTGAGCCCCGGCCAGCTCATCCACCTCGAGGACGTCGTCAAGGTCAAGGTCATCGACCGTACGGCCCTGATCCTGGACATCTTCGCCCAGCACGCCAAGTCCCGGGAGGGCAAGGCGCAGGTCGCGCTCGCGCAGATGCAGTACATGCTGCCAAGGCTGCGAGGCTGGGGTCAGTCGCTGTCGCGGCAGATGGGCGGCGGCAAGGGCGGCGGCCTCGCCACCCGTGGTCCCGGTGAGACCAAGATCGAGACGGACCGGCGGCGGATCCGCGAGAAGATGGCGAAGATGCGCCGGGAGATCGCGGAGATGAAGACCGGCCGCGAGATCAAGCGCCAGGAGCGCAAGCGCAACAAGGTGCCGTCGGTCGCCATCGCCGGTTACACCAACGCCGGCAAGTCCTCCCTGCTCAACCGCCTCACGGGCGCGGGCGTGCTGGTCGAGAACGCCCTGTTCGCGACGCTGGACCCGACCGTGCGCCGGGCCGAGACTCCGAGCGGCCGGCTGTACACGCTGGCGGACACCGTCGGCTTCGTACGGCATCTGCCACACCACCTGGTCGAGGCGTTCCGCTCCACCATGGAGGAGGTCGGCGAGTCCGACCTGATCCTGCACGTGGTGGACGGCTCGCACCCGAACCCGGAGGAGCAGCTGGCCGCCGTGCGCGAGGTGATCAGGGACGTCGGCGCCGTCGACCTGCCGGAGATCGTCGTGATCAACAAGGCGGACGCGGCCGACCCCCTGACCCTGCAGCGGCTGCTGCGGGTCGAGAAGCGTTCGATCGCCGTCTCGGCGCGTACCGGCCAGGGCATCGCGGAACTGCTCGCCCTCATCGACAACGAGCTGCCCCGCCCGTCCGTCGAGATCGAGGCACTGGTGCCGTACACCCACGGCAAGCTGGTGGCACGCGCGCACGACGAGGGCGAGGTGATCTCCGAGGAGCACACCCCGGAGGGCACCCTGCTCAAGGCGCGGGTGCACGAGGAGCTGGCGGCGGACCTCGCCCCGTACGTGCCCGTCCCCGCGGTCTGACCGACAGCGCGAAGGCCCGCCCCCGAATGGTCGGAGGGCGGGCCTTCGGCATGTCCCGGGATCACCGACCGACGTACGCCCTGCTCATGTTCTGGTAGAGCGTCTCGGCACCCTTACCGAGCTGCGGACCCGCGAGCCAGGTGTTGGTGGTCGGGCCGATCGAGGTGTTCGACACCAGTTGCGCCCGCCCCGGAGCGACACCACTATGCCCGCGCGGTTGAGGGCGAACGGGGACGGGACGGTGAAGGTTTCTGTGAGGCGCCCCGTCCCCGCCTGTGCCTACCGGCCGGTCACTGACCGGCGAACTTCTTGCTCACGGATGCGTAGACGCCCTTGGCCACGTCGCCCAGCCTCGGTCCCGCCAGCCAGCCCGAACTGACCGGTCCGATCGAGGTGTTCGACACCAGCGCGGGCTTGCCGTCCGAGCCGGTCTCGACCCAGCCGCCGCCGGAGGAACCGCCGGTCATGGTGCAGCCGATGCGGTACATCGTCGGAACCGAGGCGTTGAGCGACAGCCGACCCGGCTTGTCCGTGCACCGGTACATCTTCTGTCCGTCGAACGGCGCCGCAGCCGGGTAACCGGTCGCGGTGATGCTGGGAACCTTCGGCACCGCCGGGGCGTTGAAGTTCACAGGAAGCGCCGAACCGACCGTCTCCTGAAGTGACTTGCCGTTGCCGCCCTTCTCCGGCGTCACATGGATGACGGCGTAGTCGTACGGTGCCCCGTCGCCGCCCGTCTCACCGCCCTGCTCGATCCACTGCTGCGAGGTCTGCGCCCAGTCGGCCCACCAGACGCCGTACGGTGCCACCTGCTCCCGGGTGGCGTTCTGCAGCTCGGCCGCCGTCCTGCCCGAGTCGTTGTACGACGGCACGAAGGCGATGTTTCGGTACCAGCCGCCCTTCTTGCCGGCGTGCACGCAGTGCCCCGCCGTCCAGATGAGGTTGGACTTGCCGGGGTGGGCCGGGTCCTCCACGACCGTCGCCGAACAGACCATCGTGCCCTGGGGGGAGTCGAAGAACACCTTGCCGGAGGTCGCCGCGTTGGCGTGGTACGTAGGCGCGACGGCCTTCGCGTCCACCGGCGCGGGCGTCGGGTCGGTCACGCCCTGGTCACCGGAGAGGTCGTTGCTGTCGACACTCTTGTCCGGGTCGTTCGCCCGCCGCATCCGGTCCGTGTTCCACAGCCCTTTGATGATCGGGTTGATGAAATCGTCGGCCTCGCGCAGCCAGTCGTCCTTGTTCCAGTTCTTCCACGCGCCGTTCTTCCACTTGTCGATGTCGATCCCGTGCTCTTTGAGCTTCTTCCTGATGTCGTCCGGGATCTTGATCTTGCCGTCTCCGCTGCTCGCGGTGTCGGACGCGGACGCGGAGGACTGACCGCCCGCGTTGGTGTCGTCACCGTTGCACGCGGTGGCGGTGAGCGCCAGCACGGAGGAGAGCGCTATGGCGGCGAACACGGGGGTGGTTCTGCGACCCGCACCCCTGCCTCGCCGGACGTGGAACGACGGCCGTGTGGATCGCATGGTCTGAACTCCCCCTGAGATGAACGCGCCGGGCTTCTGGCGAACCGGCCCGGCTGCCGTACCGGGCCGTGTGGAACGGCATCACACACTATGCGCTCGCTGTGGGGGACTCCCGACGGAACGGCAACGGTTCCGTCACGGAAAGGATCTTGAAGCGTCCCGTAACCCGGTGCGGCGAAGGGGGTTGTAGCGGTGGGGGTTCTGCTGTCCGTGGGCGGTCCCCGGCGGGAGGACATGAGGTCGTGGCCGAGTCTGCGTGTGAGGGGAGCGCGTCCGAGGGCGTCGGCGCGACCGGCGGGATCTCCGCGTCGGCGCGGGGCGCGTATGAAGCCATCCTTCGCCGTCAGTCGGCGCGGGAGTCGGCGGCGCGCACCTATGCGCGTGCCCTGCCGATCGTTCCCGTACGGGCCCGGGGACTCACCATCGAGGGCGCCGACGGGCGCCGTTACCTGGACTGTCTCTCCGGCGCGGGGACGCTCGCCCTGGGACACAACCATCCCGTCGTCCTCGAAGCGATCCGCAAGGTTCTGGACTCGGGCGCACCCCTGCACGTCCTCGACCTGGCGACACCCGTCAAGGACGCCTTCGTCACCGAGTTGTTCCGCACCCTGCCCCACGGGCTCGCCGACCACGCGCGCGTGCAGTTCTGCGGACCGGCCGGAAC
This sequence comes from Streptomyces gilvus, assembly GCF_022513565.1. Classification (GTDB taxonomy): domain Bacteria; phylum Actinomycetota; class Actinomycetes; order Streptomycetales; family Streptomycetaceae; genus Streptomyces; species Streptomyces gilvus. Next base: position 57,717 of record NZ_JAKWBE010000019.1, read on the forward strand.
CGACGCGGTGGAAGCCGCGCTGAAACTCGTGCGGGCCGCGACCGGCCGTACCGGGATCCTCGCCTTCACCGGCGCCTACCACGGCATGACCGCCGGAGCCCTGGCCGCATCCGGGGGCGCCCCCGACGTGCGGGTCGCCCGGCTGCCCTTCCCGCAGGACTACCGCTGCCCCTTCGGCATCGGCGGACCTCAGGGCGTCGAACTCGCCGCGCGCTGGACGGAGTCCGTCCTCGATGACCCCAAATCGGGCGTGCCGCATCCTGCCGGGATGATCCTTGAACCCGTCCAGGGCGAGGGCGGTGTCATTCCCGCGCCGGACGTCTGGATGCGGCGGATGCGCGAGGTCACGGCCGCCCGGGCCATTCCGTTGATCGCGGACGAGGTGCAGACGGGCGTCGGCCGCACGGGAACCTTCTGGGCGGTGGAGCACAGCGGTGTCACTCCTGACGTCATGGTCCTCTCCAAGGCCATCGGCGGCAGCCTCCCCCTCGCGGTGATCGTCTACCGCGACGACCTGGACGTCTGGCCGCCCGGCGCCCACGCCGGCACCTTCCGCGGCAACCAACTCGCCATGGCCGCGGGCACGGCGACCCTCTCCTACGTCCGCGAGAACGACCTCGCCGCCAGAGCGGCAACACTCGGCACCCGGATGCTGGACCAACTCCGACAGCTCGGTCGGCACTTCGCGTGTGTGGGGGAGGTACGGGGGCGGGGGCTGATGATCGGGGTCGAGTTCGTGGCAGCGGAAGACGACGGGGGCGGTGACTTTGACGCCGGCATTCGCGATGGTGCGGCCGGTGAGCTCGATGAACCCGGTGAGCCCGCTCCCGTCCGCGGGCCCGGTGTGGCATTCGAGGCCGGTGCGACCGCCACTCCCGCTCCGTGGTCCGAAGGCCCCCGCCCCGCCGCTCCCGACCTCGCGGCCGCCGTCCAGCGGGAGTGCCTGCGGCGCGGTCTCATCGTCGAACTGGGCGGTCGCCACGCCAGTGTCGTACGTCTGCTTCCACCACTGACGATCAGTGACGAGCAGGCGGCCGCCGTGCTCGATCGTCTGGCCGACGCCGTGGCGGCGGCAGCCACAGCCCATACCGGGGGACCGCCCCCGCCCCGCCGCTCGAACGCGGCCTCCCCGCGCCGAGGGCAGGACGAGCGAGCCCAGAAGGCAGGCTGGCGCGGCGACTGACGCTCGCGCGCCCCTGGTCACCAGGCCGACCTGAACCTCCGTGACGCAGCACCCCGATTCGCCACCCTGCGAGTCAGAGCCACCCATGAGGACCGCCTTGAACACCACCCCCACTCCGGAGACCCCCGGACCTGCCACGGCCTCCCACGACGCCACCGACGAACCGTGTGTCGACCCGAACCCGCCCACACCGGCGGGAACAACCGGACAGCGGCGCGGATCGGGCGTGGAGGAGGGCAGGGTCCCCGAGCAACGAAGGGTCCCGTCGTGGACGAGCGGAGCGGACCCAGCCAACCCACCGGAGTTCACCGAAGATCCGTCCCACGGCGTGGCCGACCTCCTGGATCACCCCGATCCACACACCGCAGCCGACGCCGCGGCCATCGAGAACCTTGTCCGCTGCTGGGTCCGCGAGACCAACCTCCCGGCCCCTGACAGCGGCACGCTCCGCATCCCGCTCCCCGCCAGCGGCACGGCACTGCTGGTCCCGGTCCGCTACTGGTCCCCCTCGGGATGGCACCGCTTCGGCCTCCCGAGCCTCGCCGGCTCCTCCGAACAGTCACCGCCCGTCGATGCCGTCACCCTCGCCGCCCTGCTCGCCCGCGAGACATCCACACGCCGCACCGCCGGCGCACCGCCCACTCCCGCTCCCTTCTCCTCGACCGCTATCGACCTGGTCACCCGCGTAGCCGACTCCTCCCGTCGTACCGCCACTTTCATCCGTGAACGCCGGGAGCACCCTTCCGACGGCCCCGACCTCTTCCTCTCCGCCGAGCAGGCACTCGTGCTCGGGCACCCACTGCACCCCACCCCGAAGAGCCGCGAAGGTCTGTCCGAGTACGAAGCGCGCCTGTACTCACCGGAGTTGCGCGGCTCCTTTCCCTTGCACTGGCTGGCCGTCGCTCCCTCCCTGCTCGCCACCGACTCCGCCTGGACCGAACACGGCCGCCCAGTCCCCGCCCCACAGCTCACCACTCGACTCGCCGAGGCCGAACTGGCGCTGCCGGACGGCCATGCGGCCCTTCCCCTCCACCCCTGGCAACTGTGCGAGGTCCGCCGGCGCCCCGAGGCCTCGCCCCTGTTCGACGCCGGACTGCTCCGCGACCTCGGCATCCACGGCTCCCCGTGGCACCCCACCTCCTCCGTACGCACCGTCCACCGCACCGGCGCCCCGGCCATGCTCAAACTCTCCCTGGGCCTGCGTATCACCAACTCCCGTCGCGAGAACCTCCGCAAGGAACTGCACCGGGGCGTCGAGGTCCACCGTCTGCTGCGCAGCGGCCTGTCGCAGCAGTGGCGGGCCGAGCACCCGGGATTCGACATCGTCCGTGACCCGGCCTGGCTGGCCGTCGACACCCCGGACGGCGAACCGGTGCCCGGCCTCGACGTGGTGATCCGGCACAACCCGTTCCGCGCCTCCGACGACGTCTCCTGCGTGGCCGGACTCGTCGCACCCCGGCCACTGGCCCTGTCCGGCCCTGAGGCGAGCCCGGCCCACCGTCCCGCCCACCGCCCGGAGGCCGACCCGCAGCCGATCCGGTCCCGCCTGGCGACGGTTGTCACCCGCCTCGCCCTTCGGACGGGACGTCCGCGTGGAGCCGTGGCCGCCGAGTGGTTCCTGCGCTACCTCGAGCAGGTCGTCCGTCCCGTGCTGTGGCTGGACGCGGAGACAGGCATCGCCCTGGAGGCCCACCAGCAGAACACGCTGCTTCTGCTGGATGCCGACGGCTGGCCCGCAGGCGGCCGTTACCGCGACAACCAGGGCTACTACTTCCGTGAATCCCGCCGCACGGAACTCGATGCCCGGCTGCCCGGCATCGGCGAGCGCAGCGACACCTTCGTTTCCGACGAGGTCACCGACGAGCGTTTCGCGTACTACCTCGCGATCAACAACGTTCTCGGCCTCATCGGGGCGTTCGGCTCCCAGCGCCTGGCGGACGAAGGGCTGCTGCTCGCCGCCTTCCGCCGCTTCCTCGGCGACGTCGCCTCCGGCCCTGGCCGACTGCGCACTTCGCTCCCGGCCCACCTGCTCGACTCGCCCGTCCTGCGTTGCAAGGCCAACCTGCTGACCCGGCTGCACGGCCTCGACGAACTCGTCGGCCCGGTCGACACCCAGTCCGTCTACGTCACCATCGCCAATCCCCTCCGTCTGTGAGAACAGCTGGTCGCACACCTTTTCCTTGAGCACCAACTCCATTCGTCGCTGAGGAACATGCCCCACCCGCACTCCTGAGAGGAGCGTCGCCGTGTCTTCCACCGACGCCGACGCACAGCCAGCGCCCGCCCCTGCTCCCCGTACCGACACCAGCCCCCTTCCGGACGGGAGCGGCGGCGGCACCGTGAGCACGGACAGCGACAGCGAGGACACGCTGGAACTGCGCCTGCCCGAGGAACTGATCGCGCTCTTCCCCGAGGACGAGGAACGCCTGGCCGCAGAGGCACCGAGTCGGTGTGAGGCCGGGACCGCGCCCGTCCACACCGGTTCGATCGGCGGCGACCTCCTCGACGACGTCGCCGACTGGGGCCCTGTGACCACACCCGTGGGCGTGTTCCACCTCGCCCCCGTGCACATCGAGCGGGACCTTCCGCTGGTCAGCCGCTGGATGAACGACCCTGCCGTCGCCGAGTTCTGGAAGCTGGCCGGGCCTCCGTCAGTGACAGAGGACCACCTGCGCGCCCAGTGCACCGGCGACGGACGCAGCGTCCCGTGCCTCGGCGTGCTGGAGGGCACCCCGATGAGTTACTGGGAGATCTACCGGGCGGACCTCGACCCGCTGGCCCGCCACTATCCCGCCCGACCTCATGACACCGGAATCCACCTCCTCATCGGTGCTGTCGCCGACCGTGGGCGAGGTCTCGGCAGCACCCTGCTCAGAGCCGTCGCCGACCTCGCACTCGACAGGCGCTCCGTCTGCGCGCGCGTCGTCGCGGAACCCGACCTTCGCAACACCCCCTCCATCGCCGCCTTCCTGAGCGCCGGCTTCCGGTTCTCCGCCGAGGTGGAGCTGCCCGCCAAGCGGGCCGCTCTCATGGTCCGAGACCGGTTGCTGCGCGATCTGCTGTGACGCGGTGCCACGCCATCGTCACTTTTGGTACACCGCCCGAGCCGATCCGGTTCCCACTTCGCAGCGCCGACCGCTTCGACGCCGAAAATCACCGAACCGATGCCGAAACCGAGCGACAGCGGCTCTCGCCCCTCCAGAACGGCACTCACTCCATCCGTCGACGGTCATTGACGGTCCGAAGCGGTCCGATCCGAACCAGGTCGCGGCGCACCCGGCCCTGATCCCGCCCAACGTCCCCGCCTTGATCACCCGTTTGTCAGTCCCGCGCCGTAGGGTGGTCGCGCTATGACGAAGCCCTCACTCCCCGAACTCCTGCATGCCGCCGTCACTGCCGTCGGCGGTACGGAGCGCCCCGGCCAGGTGACCATGGCCGAAGCCGTCGCGGAGGCGATCGACGACGGCTCTCATCTGCTGGTGCAGGCCGGCACCGGCACCGGAAAGTCGCTGGGCTATCTCGTGCCCGCACTCGCGCACGGGGAGAGAGTCGTCGTGGCGACGGCGACCCTCGCCCTGCAGCGTCAGCTCGTCGAGCGGGACCTGCCGCGCACGGTCGAGGCCCTGCACCCCCTGCTGCGCCGCCGTCCGGAGTTCGCGATGCTGAAGGGCAGATCGAACTACCTGTGCCTGCACCGCCTCCACGAGGGCGTTCCCCAGGACGAGGAAGAGGGCCTGTTCGACCAGTTCGAGGCGGCCGCACCCACCAGCAAGCTGGGCCAGGACCTGCTGCGGATGCGTGACTGGGCCGACGAGACCGAGTCCGGCGACCGTGACGACCTCACCCCCGGCGTCTCCGACCGAGCCTGGTCTCAGGTGTCGGTCTCGTCCCGGGAGTGCCTGGGCGCGTCGAAGTGCGCCTACGGCGCCGAGTGCTTCGCCGAGATGGCACGCGAGCGCGCCAAGCTCTCCGACGTGGTCGTCACCAACCACGCGCTGCTCGCCATCGACGCCATCGAGGGCGCACCCGTCCTGCCGCCGCACGAGGTGCTGATCGTCGACGAGGCGCACGAACTGGTCTCCCGCGTCACCGGCGTCGCCACCGGCGAGCTCACACCCGGCCAGGTCAACCGTGCGGTGCGCCGCGCCGCCAAGCTGGCCAACGAGAAGGCCGCCGACCAGCTCCAGACCGCTGCCGAGGGCTTTGAGCGGCTCATGGAGCTGGCCCTTCCCGGCCGCCTGGAGGAGATCCCCGAGGACCTCGGCTACGCGCTCATGGCGCTGCGCGACGCCTGCCGCACGGTCATCTCCGCGATCGGTGCGACCCGTGACAAGTCCGTGCAGGACGAGGACGCGGTCCGCAAGCAGGCGCTCGCGTCCGTCGAGGCGGTGCACGACGTGGCGGAGCGCGTCACCAACGGCAGTGAGTGGGACGTCGTCTGGTACGAGCGCCACGACCGGTTCGGCGCCTCCCTGCGCGTCGCCCCCATGTCGGTGTCGGGCCTGCTGCGGGAGAAGCTGTTCGCCGACCGGTCCGTCGTCCTGACGTCGGCGACGCTGAAGCTGGGCGGCGACTTCAACGGTGTCGGCGCCTCGCTCGGACTCGCCCCCGAGGGCAGGGAGGGCGAGGACCTGCCCAAGTGGAAGGGCGTGGATGTCGGCTCCCCGTTCGACTATCCCAGGCAGGGCATCCTGTATGTCGCCAAGCACCTGGCGCGCCCCGCGCGTGACGGCGACCGGGCGGACATGCTGGACGAGCTGACCGAGCTGATCCAGGCGGCGGGCGGCCGTACGCTCGGCCTCTTCTCGTCCATGCGGGCGGCCCAGCTCGCCGCCGAGGAACTCCGCTCCCGGATCCCGGAGTTCCCGATCCTGCTGCAGGGCGAGGAGACCCTGGGGGAGCTGATCAAGAACTTCGCGGCCGACCCGCAGACCTGTCTGTTCGGCACGCTGTCGCTCTGGCAGGGTGTCGACGTCCCGGGCCCCAGCTGCCAACTGGTCGTGATGGACAAGATCCCGTTCCCGCGCCCGGACGACCCGTTGATGAGCGCCCGCCAGAAGGCGGTGGAGGACGCCGGGGGCAACGGTTTCATGGCGGTCGCCGCCACCCATGCCGCGCTGCTCATGGCTCAGGGCGCCGGCCGCCTCGTACGCGCGTCGGGAGACCGGGGTGTGGTGGCCGTACTCGACCAGCGTCTGGCCACGGCCCGGTACGGCAGCTATCTGAAGGCGTCACTGCCCGACTTCTGGTACACGACGGACCGTAACCAGGTCCGGAAGTCCCTGTCGGCGATCGACGCGGCCGCCAGGAAGGCGGAGGCGGAATGACGGGTGGGTAGTCTGACGCGGCGCCGCGTCAGACTACCCACCCGTTCTCGATCTCCGGCCACCGGGGCCGGACACAACACAGGGCCCCGGAACCGGCGCAGGGGTCCCGGGGCCCGGTCAGGGGGGCGGCCGCCACGAAGGGCCGCCCGCCGCGGCCGTCACACGCGCCGCAGCACCGCCACCACCTTGCCGAGGATGGTCGCGTCGTCGCCGGGGATCGGCTCGTACGCGGAGTTGTGCGGGAGGAGCCAGACATGGCCGTCCTCGCGCTTGAAGCGCTTCACGGTAGCCTCGCCGTCGAGCATGGCGGCGACGATGTCGCCGTTCTCCGCGACGGGCTGACGACGCACGGTGACCCAGTCGCCGTCGCAGATCGCGGCCTCGATCATCGAGTCGCCGACGACCTTCAGAACGAACAGCTCGCCGTCGCCGACCAACTGGCGGGGGAGAGGGAAGACGTCCTCGACCGACTCCTCGGCGAGGATCGGGCCACCGGCGGCGATCCGGCCGACCAGCGGGACGTACGACGCGGCGGGCTTCCCGGCGGTGTCGGTGGGCTGCGCGGTGGCGCCCTGGTCGGAGCCGCGCACCTCGTACGCGCGCGGGCGATGCGGGTCGCGGCGCAGGAAGCCCTTGCGCTCCAGTGCCATCAGCTGGTGCGCGACGGACGAGGTGCTGGAGAGGCCGACCGCCTGGCCGATCTCCCGCATCGACGGCGGGTAGCCGCGCCGCTGGACGGAATCCCTGATGACCTCGATCACCCGGCGCTGCCGGTCGGTGAGTCCGGAGCTGTCGGCCCGGATGCCTGGAGGTCGGCCCGGCAGGGAGCGCTTGTGCCCCTCGGGATTCACGGCTTCGTTCATCGCATGCACCGGCTCGAGTCGGCCCTGGGAGCGGTCCTGGGCAGTGATGGTGGCACTGTCTGCGGTGGTGGTCACGTCGGCCCCTCTCGATGGTCTCCCTGCTGGACAACGGTAGTTGCTTTCGAAAGGTTGCGCCAAACACACGTTCGAGTGAAAAAACGCGGATCGCCTTACGCGATCACGTGTCTGGGTGTATGGCTAACGCGGCACCTAGCGGGCAAAAGGGCTCATTGTTGTACTCTTCACCGCCTGGGTGCTGGCCTCGTGGGTTGGTGCCAGTCTGCCATCCGGCGTCCCGGCAACCGGGAACCGGCCCCCATTTCTGCGGGAGTCGCACGCCCTCTCCTTGTGGCGCCCACGGTATCTCCCCAAGTGCCGTAACGGTACGCCTGCGCGCGTGTGCATTCCGTGCGGCGGAGCAGTCGTATGGCGCATGCCAATGTGCGCGCGACACGCGCGTACGGCGTGCATGTATGAGCCAATCCCCACATCTAGTGGTTGGATTGCAGCAGCAGCCCAGAAGTTGTGGTCCCCCGGGTCTCCGCACCCATGACCATCGCCTATGCTTGGGGCTGCTTCGAGGGGCCCATGGGGCTCAGCGAGGCTATTGAGTCTGCTGTGAGGAGGGTTGGGAGATCATGCACTGCCCCTTCTGCAGGCACCCCGACAGCCGCGTCGTCGACAGTCGTACGACCGACGACGGCACGTCGATCCGCAGGCGCCGTCAGTGTCCTGACTGCTCCCGTCGTTTCACGACGGTGGAGACCTGCTCACTGATGGTGATCAAGCGGTCCGGAGTCACCGAGCCCTTCAGCCGTACCAAGGTCATCAACGGTGTGCGCAAGGCGTGCCAGGGGCGGCCTGTCACCGAGGACGCCCTCGCCCAGCTCGGCCAGCGGGTCGAGGAGGCGGTGCGGGCCACCGGAAGCGCCGAGCTGACCACCCACGACGTGGGGCTGGCCATACTCGGCCCGTTGCAGGAACTCGACCTTGTCGCGTATCTGCGATTCGCCTCCGTCTACCGGGCGTTCGACTCGCTCGACGACTTCGAGGCCGCGATCGCGGAACTCAGGGAGGGGACGCGACGCGCCGGCGCGGACGACGACGACCGCGAGGACGCCGGCGCGGGGAGCCGGGAAGACGACATCGGGCCCGGAGGAACCGCGCAGGTTCCCGAGCCCGCGCACGCCGCCGACTGATCGGCGGGCCGGAACACGGGGCGCAGACCCCTGTGTCCGGCTGGACGGCGGCGATCGAAGACCTGTTGCGGGCGTAGCGAGTGGGTGCCCGCGACACCAGACAGAACACCGTGCCACGGGAACAACGGGGCACTTCAGGGCGTTTTAGCCCGTACAGGGAGGCGGCATGACAGAGACGGCGAGCGGTCCGGCACGGAGTTCCCGCGCCAAGGGCACCAAGGCGACCAAGGGGCTGCGTATCGAGCGCGTCCACACCACCCCCGGCGTGCACCCGTACGACGAGGTGGTCTGGGAGCGCCGTGACGTCGTCATGACCAACTGGCGCGACGGTTCGGTCAACTTCGAGCAGCGCGGCGTCGAGTTCCCCGACTTCTGGTCGGTGAACGCGGTCAACATCGTCACCAGCAAGTACTTCCGCGGTGCCGTGGGCACCCCGCAGCGCGAGACCAGCCTCAAGCAGCTGATCGACCGCATCGTGAAGACGTACCGGAAGGCGGGCGAGGACTACAAGTACTTCGCCTCGCCCGCCGACGCCGAGATCTTCGAGCACGAACTGGCGTACGCCCTCCTGCACCAGATCTTCAGCTTCAACAGCCCCGTCTGGTTCAACGTCGGCACCCCGCAGCCCCAGCAGGTGTCCGCCTGCTTCATCCTGTCCGTCGACGACTCCATGGAGTCCATCCTCGACTGGTACAAGGAAGAGGGCATGATCTTCAAGGGCGGCTCCGGCGCCGGCCTGAACCTCTCCCGCATCCGCTCCTCCAAGGAACTGCTGTCCTCCGGCGGCAACGCCTCCGGCCCGGTCTCCTTCATGCGCGGCGCCGACGCCTCCGCCGGCACCATCAAGTCCGGTGGCGCCACTCGCCGGGCCGCGAAGATGGTCATCCTCGACGTCGACCACCCGGACGTCGAGGACTTCATCGAGACGAAGGTGAAGGAGGAGGAGAAGATCCGCGCCCTGCGCGACGCGGGCTTCGACATGGACCTCGGCGGCGAGGACATCACCTCCGTCCAGTACCAGAACGCCAACAACTCGGTCCGCGTCAACGACGAGTTCATGAAGGCGGTCGAGCAGGGCGGCAAGTTCGGCCTCCGCGCGCGGATGACCGGCGAGGTCATCGAAGAGGTCGACGCCAAGGCCCTGTTCCGCAAGATGGCCGAGGCCGCCTGGGCCTGCGCCGACCCGGGCATCCAGTACGACAACGTCATCAACCACTGGCACACGTGCCCGGAGTCCGGCCGGATCAACGGCTCGAACCCGTGCAGTGAGTACATGCACCTGGACAACACGTCCTGCAACCTCGCCTCGCTGAACCTGATGAAGTTCCTCAAGGACGAGGGCAAGGGCCACCAGTCCTTCGACGTCGAGCGCTTCTCCAAGGTCGTCGAGCTCGTCATCACCGCGATGGACATCTCCATCTGCTTCGCCGACTTCCCCACCCAGAAGATCGGCGACAACACGCGCGCGTTCCGCCAGCTCGGCATCGGCTACGCCAACCTCGGCGCCCTGCTGATGGCCACCGGCCACGCCTACGACTCCGACGGCGGCCGTGCCCTGGCCGGCGCCATCACCTCCCTGATGACCGGCACGTCGTACAAGCGCTCCGCCGAACTCGCCGCCGTGGTGGGCCCGTACGACGGCTACGCGCGCAACGCCAGTGCCCACAACCGCGTCATGAAGCAGCACGCCGACGCCAACGCCACGGCCGTGCGCATGGACGACCTGGACACCCCGGTGTGGGCCGCCGCCACGGAGGCCTGGCAGGACGTGCTGCGTCTCGGTGAGAAGAACGGTTTCCGTAACTCCCAGGCGTCCGTCCTCGCCCCGACCGGCACCATCGGTCTTGCGATGTCCTGCGACACCACCGGCGTCGAGCCCGACCTGGCCCTGGTCAAGTTCAAGAAGCTCGTCGGCGGCGGCTCCATGCAGATCGTCAACGGCACGGTCCCGCAGGCCCTGCGCCGCCTGGGCTACCAGGAGGAGCAGATCGAGGCGATCGTCGCCCACATCGCCGAGCACGGCAATGTGATCGACGCCCCCGGCCTCAAGCACGAGCACTACGAGGTGTTCGACTGCGCGATGGGCGAGCGGGCCATCTCCCCGATGGGCCACGTGCGCATGATGGCCGCGATCCAGCCGTGGATCTCCGGCGCCATCTCCAAGACGGTCAACATGCCGGAGTCGGCGACCGTCGAGGAGGTCGAGGAGATCTACTTCGAGGCCTGGAAGCTGGGCGTCAAGGCGCTCGCCATCTACCGCGACAACTGCAAGGTCGGCCAGCCCCTCTCCGCGAAGACCAAGGAGAAGGAGAAGGCCGAGGTCACGGAGAAGGCCGAGGCGACCATCCGTGAGACGGTCGAGAAGGTCATCGAGTACCGCCCGGTCCGCAAGCGCCTCCCGAAGGGCCGCCCCGGCATCACGACGTCCTTCACGGTCGGCGGCGCCGAGGGCTACATGACCGCCAACTCCTACCCGGACGACGGTCTCGGTGAGGTCTTCCTGAAGATGTCCAAGCAGGGTTCGACTCTCGCGGGCATGATGGACGCCTTCTCCATCGCGGTCTCCGTCGGCCTCCAGTACGGCGTGCCCCTGGAGACGTACGTCTCGAAGTTCACCAACATGCGCTTCGAGCCGGCCGGTATGACGGACGACCCGGACGTGCGGATGGCGCAGTCGATCGTCGACTACATCTTCCGCCGCCTGGCGCTGGACTTCCTCCCGTTCGAGACGCGCTCCGCGCTCGGCATCCACTCCGCCGAGGAGCGCCAGCGTCACCTGGAGACCGGGTCCTACGAACCGGCCGAGGACGAGGTCGACGTCGAGGGCCTCGCCCAGTCGGCGCCCCGCGCCCAGGAGCTGAAGGCCGTCGCCACGCCGCGTGCCGAGGTGCAGGTGGCCAAGCCCGCTCCGAAGCAGGCCCACACCAGCGCCGAGCTGGTCGAGATGCAGCTGGGCATCCAGGCCGACGCCCCGCTGTGCTTCTCCTGCGGTACGAAGATGCAGCGGGCCGGTTCCTGCTACATCTGCGAGGGCTGCGGGTCGACCAGCGGCTGCAGCTGATGTGACCTAGCCGGTCAGGGCGGTGGCACCGGGACTCCGGTGTCACCGCCCTTCGCGTCGTACGGGAGGGTCGGCCGTCTCAGGACGCCGCCTTCGTGTGCTTGAGAATTCCACTTCCCCACAGAAGGATCACAGGTTACGCTCCCCCGGCGCACGACCGGCGCGAACATCGGGGTGGGGGACGTGGGGGACATGGTCGACGAATTCGCCGACACCAAGCAGAACACGGGCGGTGAGCCCGCAACGGGCGGCAGCAAGCCCGAGAAGAGCGTGAACACCGGGGCGCAGGTCATCGCGGCGATCGTGGTGGTCGTCGGCCTCGGGGGCGCGCTGTGGCTCCTGGGGGGAGGCCGGGACGCGGCGGGTGACACCAAGCCCGCCGTCTGCGACACCGCGCATGACGCCAAGTCGGCGGCGCACGTCTCCGCGGCACAGCTGTGCACGGCGCTCAACCGTTCCGACCTGCCGACGCTCCTCGGCACGCCGGACGAGCAGGCGATCAGTGCCAGCGGCAACGTGAGTACGTTCACCTCCGCCGACGGCACCAAGACGGATTCCCCGGAGGCGGACGTCGACCTGAAGACCTACTCCCTGGAGCTTTCCGCGTCCGACGACGACTTGCCGGTGTCCGAGCTCGCCGACTTCCTCGGCGGCACCGTCCAGAAGAGGAGCTTCCTCGGCCACCCCGCGGCCCTGTACTCGGACCACACCACCGCCCTGCGCTTCAACCTGGGCGGCGGCAAGGTTCACACGGGCACCGGAGGCATCGCCCGCACTCTGGTCGTCGCCAAGGATGCCAAGGACGGCGGCGGGTTCTTCGAGGTGTCCGTCTGGCGTCAGGACTTCGCGACACCCGACGACGCGGCGCTGTTCCGCGTCGCCGAGAAGGTGCTGCCGACGGCCCCGGGGTGGACCGCCGACTGACCGGAGGTCAGGGCCGGTCGACCCGGCCCATGGTCCGGGTGAACGTCGCGGGGTCGTCCTCGTGACCGTGGACGCCCGGACGGAAGTCCCAGGAGCCCGACTCGTCCCGCACGAACTCCCCGACCGTGGCCGCCGTAGCCCCGAGGACGTCTCCGAAGTCGTCCTCGGCCAGCACGGTGTAGCCCTCCCGTATGCGCAGGCCGGGGTTGGCCACGCTGACGAAGGTCCGGTGCGCCGCGCGCTGCTGGATGACGACGCCGACGACCACGCGCGCGTACTGGTCGCTGAGCCGGTCCAGCTCCAGCGTCATGACCTCGTCCCAGCCGAAGCCCTTGCCGTCCTTGCTGTCCCGGTTGAGGTAGATGGTGCCGTCGGGAGAGCGGCTGTCGAAGTGCACCACGTAGGCCGGATCGCCGTACGCTTCGCCCACCGGGTAGGTGGCGGCAACGATGTCCAGATCGGTGGGCGACTGACCCGCCGGACTCGGATCCCACTTGAGGGCGATCTCGGCCTTGCGGATCCCCTTGTTGAGGCCGTTCACCACAGCTCCCCTTCCCCGTCTCCCCGTGTCCTCCTTGCGGCCCGAATCCCCGGGCGCACAAGGCCAGTTGCCCATCCTGCCACGTGTGCGCGCACACGCGCGCGTGAGCTGTCCGCCGGAGCGTGACCTGCGCCACGCTCCGTGGCCTTACCATGGCGCGGTGCTGGTCAAGTGGATTCGCTGCACCGTGGTGGACCGCCGCGGGTTCGAGCGGGGGCAGCGGAAGTGGGCGGGGCTTCTGGGGGAGCCGGGGTTTCGGGGACAGGGTGGTGGCTGGAGCCGGGGGCGGCCGAGCGTGGCGCACATCTTCTCGTTCTGGGAGAGCCGTTCCTTCTACGACTCCTTCATGGCCCGTTCGCACGACCGGCTGGCGGCGGCCCAGTCCGGCACGTTCAAGGACGCCCAGGTGAGGCTCTTCGACTACCGCTTCGACGTGAAGACCGGCTTCGAACCGCGTTTCACGGACGCCGATCTGCTGCGTGTCGCCCTGTGCCGGGTGCACGAGGAACGCGCGGAACACTTCACCCTGATGCAGGAGAAGGTCTGGAACCCCGCCATGGCCGGCTCCCCGGGCATGATCCGAGGGCTGTTCGGCGAGGCGCCAGGACATGAGTTCATGGTGCTGTCGATGTGGCACTCGGCGGCCGAACACGGCAAGTACCGAACCGAGCGGGTGGAGCGGCTCGCGCTGCGGGCCCAGACGGAGGCGGACGTCGCGTCGCTCACGGGAGACATCGTGGCCCTCGAGCCGACCTGGATCGTCTGAGGTGTGGGTTTGAGAAATGGACGCGAAAATCGTGCTCTCAGCGGGGTCTGTGATGCGAAAACTGTGTGACCTACGCCGTATGGGGCCCGTACGAGTGCTCGATCGGCCGTCACTCGATCTAGGGTTTTGGCATGGCACGACCACGGCGCATCGTCCTTGTCCGGCACGGAGAGTCAACGGGCAATGTTGATGACACCGTGTACGAGCGTGAACCCGACCACGCCCTCGCCCTCACCGACCGCGGCTGGCAGCAGGCTGAGGAGACGGGGAAACGGCTGCGCGAGGTATTCGGACGCGAGCGTGTGAGCGTGTACGTCTCGCCGTACCGCCGTACGCACCAGACCCTGCGCGCCTTCCATCTCGACCCCGACCTCATACGGATCCGGGAGGAACCCCGGCTGCGCGAGCAGGACTGGGGGAACTGGCAGGACCGCGACGACGTCCGGCTGCAGAAGGCCTACAGGGACGCGTACGGCCACTTCTTCTACCGCTTCGCCCAGGGCGAGTCCGGCGCCGACGTCTACGACCGGGTCGGCGGCTTCCTGGAGAGCCTGTTCCGCAGCTTCGAGGCCCCCGACCACCCGCCGAACGTCCTGCTGGTGACCCACGGCCTGGCCATGCGGCTGTTCTGCATGCGCTGGTTCCACTGGACGGTCGCGGAGTTCGAGTCGCTGTCCAATCCAGGGAACGCGGAGATGCGGATGCTCGTTCTCGGGGACGACGGCAAGTACACGCTTGACCGTCCCTTCGAACGCTGGCGAGATCCGGAGCCGTACGGGATCACCGGATAGAGTGGCCGAGCGATGACCCCTGACTCCTCTCAAGAGCGCCTCGAGCGCGCTCTGGCCAGCCTGCGCGGACTGGCGGTGGGGGACGCGCTGGGTTCCCAGTTCTTCGTACCGGCGAACTATCCGCTGCTGAAGCGGCGTGAGCTGCCGCCGGGATCCTGGCAGTGGACCGACGACACGGAGATGGCCTGTTCCGTGGTCGCCGTGCTCGCCGCCCATGGCCGCGTCGACCAGGACGCCCTGGCGCTTTCCTTCGCCGAGCACCATGACTTCGACCGCGGATACGGTCCGGCCGTCAACCGTCTGCTGCGGCTGGTCCGCGAGGGCGGTGACTGGCGAGAGCTGGCCGCGGAGCTCTTCAACGGGCAGGGGTCCTGGGGCAACGGCGCGGCGATGCGGATCGCCCCGCTGGGCGCCTGGTACGCGGACGACCCGGAGCAGGCGACCCATCAGGCGGAGATCTCCGCCTACCCCACCCATCAGCACCGTGAGGCCGTCGTGGGGGCCATGGCCGTGGCCGCGGCGGCCGCGCTGGCCGCCTCGCCCGGTGGCCTGCCGAGCCCGGAGGCCCTTCTCGACCGTGTCGTCGAGCTCGTCCCCAAAAGCGCCGTCGGCGCGGGACTGCGGCGGGCGCGGGACATGCTCGACTACGACGATCCGGCCACCGTGGCCGCCGTGCTGGGCTGCGGACGGCGTACGTCGGCCCATGACACCGTGCCCTTCGCCCTGTGGTCGGCGGCACGGACGCTCGGCGACTACGAGCGGGCGTTCTGGGCGACGGCGCAGGTCGGCGGGGACGTGGACACCAACTGCGCCATCGTGGGCGGTGTGATCGCCGCCGGGAAGGCGGGTGTGCCGCCGGCCGCATGGGCGGAGCGGACGGAGGCTCTGCCGGGCTGGGTGACGGAGGCTCTGCCGGGCTGGGTGCCCCACACCCCGTGACGCCCGCCAGAGGGGCCGGCCACCAGGATGGCAAGGTCCGGTGAAAACTCTTCGTGTTCGTCGGGAACTCTGCGTGACCATCCGACCGTTGTGCCAGGTGACGGTCCCGTCTCGGGCCGGATGTGGCTGGGCAGGGGAGTTCCGGGGGTGGTCATGCGGTGGGCGTTCTGGCGCGTTGCGCGCGGTGTGCGGATGGCCGGGCCGACGTCCTCGCCGTCGGTCCCCTGGACCCGGCCCGGCCATCCGCGGCTTCGTGCGGGTGTCGGCCGCTCAGACCGCTCCCGGGGTCGCCGTGCCGGCGAGCGCCTCCAGGTCGCTCTTGCGGACCCGGATCACCAGCCAGGCGGTGCCGAGAGCGAGTACGGCCATGGCCGCGGCCGCCACGAAGCCCATCGAGATGCCGTGGGCGAGCACCTGGTGCCCCCAAGTGCCGGGCAGCTGATGCGTCTTGGCGAACTCCGCCTTCTGCTCCGCCGAACCGTCGGAAAGGAACTTCGGCAGCTGTTTGCGCGCCTCGTCCTTGCTCGCCGAGCCGAACACCGTGGTCAGGATGGACAGGCCGAGCGAACCGCCCACCTGCTGCATGGCGTTGAGCAGCCCGGAGGCCGCGCCCGCCTCGTGCTGGGCGACCCCGGAGACCGCGGTCACCGTGAGCGTCACGAAGTTGAGGCCCATGCCGAATCCGAACACCAGCATCGGACCGAGCACTCCGCCCGCGTACGAGCTGTCGGAACTGATCAGCGTCTGCCAGGCCAGCCCGATCACCGCGAGGGCCGAGCCCGTGACCATGAACGGCTTCGGGCCGAGCACCGGCAGGAAGCGCTGCGACAGCCCCGCGCCGATCGCGATCACGACGGTCACCGGCAGGAAGGCGAGGCCGGCCTGGATCGGGCTGTACCCCAGCACGTTCTGTACGAAGAGGACGATGTAGAAGAACATGCCGAACATCGCAGCGGCCAGGCTGAGCATGATCACGTACGTGCCGGAGCGGTTGCGGTCGGCGAACATCCGCAGCGGGGTGATCGGTTCCTTGGCCCGGGACTCGACGAGGGCGAAGGAGCCCAGGAGGACCACGGCGGCCGCGAAGGAGCCGATGGTCAGGCTGTCCCGCCAGCCGGCGTCCGCCGCGCGGATGAAGCCGTAGACGAGGGATGCCATCCCGGCCGTCGAGGTCAGGGCGCCGGCGATGTCGAAGCGCCCGGTGTGGCGTTCGGACTCGTTGATGTAGAGCGGCGCGAGCAGGGCGATCACCACGCCGATGGGCACGTTCACGAAGAGCACCCAGCGCCAGTCGAGCCACTCGGTGAGCATGCCGCCCGCGAGCAGGCCGATCGCACCACCGCCCGCGGAGACCGCGGCGAAGACCCCGAAGGCCCGGTTGCGCTCGGGTCCCTCCGGGAACGTCGTGGTGATGAGTGCCAGCGAGGTGGGCGAGGCGATCGCGCCCCCCATGCCCTGCAGGACACGGGCGGCCAGCAGCTGCCAGGGCTCCTGGGCGAGTCCGCCGAGCAGCGAGGCGAAGGTGAACAGCAGGATGCCGGTCATGAAGACCCGGCGACGGCCGAGGATGTCACCGGCCCGGCCGCCCAGGAGCAGCAGGCCGCCGAAGGTGAGTGTGTAGGCGCTGACCACCCACGTGAGGTCCGTGGTGCTGAACTGCAGTGCGTCTTGAATGTGCGGGAGCGCGATGTTCACAATCGTCGCGTCGAGTACCACCATGAGTTGGCAGGCCGCGATGACCGCGAGCGCGATACCGGGACGCCCGTCCCGGCGCGCCGCACCTGGCTTCTGGTCCTTGATCAACTGAGAGGTTGTCACTATGGGTCCCCCACGAATACGTTAGTGAACGCTCGCGTTCACTGTTACGTCAACCGTAGTGAGTCCCCGATAGTGAACGCAAGCGTTCACTTGAATTGGCGTCGCGCGGCGAGTCCCCCGTCGTTGCCGCGCGGTGCGACTCCGCCCCCGAAACACCCGCTCCCCATGCCCGCTGGAGACACTCAGATGGTTACCTCGCGCTGGACGGCCGCCCCCGCTCAGGCGGCCTCCCTCCGTCGGCGCGGCGCCGTGCTCGAACGCGCCATCCTCGATGCCGCCCTGGACCAGCTCAGTACGGTCGGCTGGAACGGCCTCACCATGGAGGGTGTCGCCGCAGGCGCCCAGACCGGAAAGGCCGCGGTGTACCGGCGCTGGCCCTCCAAGGAGGACCTCGTCGCGGACGCGCTGCAGGCCGGACTGCCCCGCTTCGAGGAGGCGCCCGATCTCGGCAGTGTCCGCGAGGACCTGCTGGCCCTCTGTCGCGAAGCGCGCGACGCGATGTTCTCGCGCCCCGGTTCCGCCGTCCGTTCCGTCATTCACGAGTGCGATCCGATGCAGGCCGAGCGCTTCCACAGCGTGATCACCAACGGGATCGTGGAGCCCACGGTCAGACTGCTCCGTGAGGTCATCGAGCGCGGCATAGAGCGGCACGAGGTGCGGCCCGACGCGGCGAACAGCTATGTCTTCGACGCCATCCCGGCCATGATGATGTACCGCAACAAGATGCGCGGAAGTGAATGGCCCGACCCCGACATCGAGGAGATGATCGACCAGTTGATGGTCCCGCTGCTGCGTCCCGACGGCGCCTGACGGCAGGGGGCGTCGGTTCTGACATGACTTTGGCAAGGCGGGGTGTCGCCGGGTGATCCGCGGGGCGTACGCTAAGGGCGCCATGCCGTACGAACCACCTACTCACACCGTCGAGCGCTCACTCCGCGCCACGACCGGGGCGAAGATCATTGCCGGTGTCGACGAGGTGGGGCGCGGCGCGTGGGCCGGCCCCGTCACCGTCTGTGCGGCGGTCACCGGACTGCGCCGGCCCCCCGAAGGCCTCACCGACTCCAAGCTGCTCACCGTCAGGCGGCGCACCGCGCTCGCCCAGGAGTTGGAGAAGTGGGTGACCTCGTTCGCGCTGGGCCACGCCTCCCCGGAGGAGATCGACGACCTGGGCATGACGGCCGCCCTGCGACTGGCCGCCGTAAGGGCCCTGGAGACTCTTCCGGTCCGGCCGGACGCGGTGATCCTGGACGGGAAGCACGACTACCTGGGGACCCCGTGGAGGGTCCGTACGGTCATCAAGGGCGACCGTTCGTGTGTGGCGGTCGCGGCGGCTTCGGTGATCGCCAAGGTTCAGCGCGACAAAATGATGGCCGAACTGGGTATCGACCATGCAGACTTCGGTTTTGCGGACAATGCCGGGTATCCGTCGCCCGTGCACAAGGCCGCACTGGAGGTGCGGGGGCCCACCCCGTACCACCGGTTGTCGTGGGCGTATCTTGATGCGCTGCCTCAGTGGCGTCACCTCAAGAAGGCCCGCAGCTGGGCGGACGGAAGCGTTCCGGAGATCGAGGGGCAGCTCGGCTTCGATTTCTGACGATTCCGCCCGCACTCATGTGCCACCCGCCCACGCCCGCCGTACCAACGTTTGATAAATATCAGCCCATGCCTCTCATTCCCGAGGAGCCTCAGATTCACGAGAGTGCCCAGGGTCCCCGCGTCACTCCGGCCAGTGGCCGCACCGCGCCGACCCCTCGTCCCGTACCCGGTCCCCGTCCCGCGGCCCCGCCGCGGCCCGGTCGTCCCGGTCCGCACCGGCCCACTCCGCCGGTGCAACGTACGTCGCGCGACACGGCCGCGGCCAAGCCCGGACCATCTGGCCCGGCCGCTCCCGCGTCCCCCGTCGCCGCTTCGGCGACCCCGCAGATCCAGCTGATCCCCGCCTCGGTCGACGGTGCGCTCGACGCCGCCGAAGAGGCCGTGGACCTGCTGCTCGAGTCGGGGCGCGCTCCTGGCGACGTACTCGTCATCACCACCGGCGAGCAGCACCCGTGGGCCGCCCACGAGCTGTCCTTCGGTGAAGCCTCCTACTGGGAACAGCACGACGCGGGCGACGACGTCTTCTACGCCGACGTATCGGTCGCCTCGCGCGCCACCTCGCGTCCCGTGGTCGTGGTCGCCGTCAACGGCGGTCCCGCCACTGCCGCCGCCACCGCCCTCCCGCTGGCCCATGCCCGGGCCGGCGCCCTGCTGATCGTCTGCGGCGACCCGCAGCAGATCAACTCGGTACTGGGCGCGGGCGTCTGAGCCCCCCGGGTACGTCCGGGGGGACACCCAGGCGGCAGGGGTGCCGGTGCGGTGACATCGGCACGGCGGACGCTTCCGCGTGCGCGCACGACCTCAGCGGGGGATGCCGGGTGGGGATGTCTCCGTCCGACTTCGCGGCCGCCGCCGCGCGGTCGCGTCGGTCGCTCACGGACCTGGTGGGGCGGTCACTCGGGCATGCGCACAACCAACCGATCGGGATGCTCGGTCGAGTCTGCCCGTGAGGGACGGACCTGCCGTGTTTCGCCCTGGCAGGCGGGTTGAGCCGGCGCGGGCAGGCCGGGTGCGGTGAGCAGTCGTACGGAGCGCGGCCGGGCGTGACCGGCGTATGTACCCGGTCATGGTCGTGCGGGCCGCGCAGGCGTACAAGAGAAGGCGTGCCGTCCGGGCCGCGCGGCCCCGTGATGCGATCAGCGGGCGGCGGCGCGGCGCAGGACCTCCGAGGCGGCACCGCCGGTGCGGGGCAGCGGAAGCGGCGCCTCGGACATGGCGAAAGGTTCCGGCGAGGAGTCCGCGCTCGGACGGCGACCACCGCGCCCCTCGCCGAGCACCTGCCAGCCGTCCCGGGTCAGCGTGATGTACGCCCCGCAGCGCAGCCCGTGCAGCGTGCACGCGTCACGCAGGCCCCACATCCAGGCGCCGTCCTCCTCCGTCCAACGGGAGTCGCCCTCGCGGCAGTAGAGCAGCACCGCGGTGCGCACCGGGGTGCGGCGGCGGAGGTCGTGCGGGATGACCCGGCGCAACTGGGCGAGCAGGGCGTTGCGGAACATCCAGCCGTCGGCGGGGGCCGGACGGCGGACGAACGAGGCGCTCGCCCGCAGCCGTTCGTCCGGATCGAGCACGGCCACGATCGCGGTCGCGGGTTCGGGGCGGTGCCGGGAGTGCAGACCGCTGACGACCTCGCGGGGGTTGCGCAGCAGCGGGATTCCCGCGGCGGCCCACTCCGCCGGTTCGAGCATGCGGACAAGGGGGTTGACGGATGCGGCGGACAGGTCGGCAGACGTCGACGTGGATGCCGCGGAGGACGGAGCGAATCCGAAGGTCACGGTCCTCCCTTCGGCTACGTGCCCACACTGCGGGCTGGGTCGGATTCGGGGGAGCGCGCACCGCAGCAGAGCCCTACCGGACCACGGGCGAGCCGTGCGGGGAGCGGAGTTCAATTCTTGCTGTCGAACTTGGATGCGGCAACGAGCAATTGGGGCCACTGACCGGTATCTGACGGTCTGTGGTTTATATCCCTACCCAGAGCGCGGTGTTGCGACGCGTGAGGTGACCGTTCACCTCGCGTTCGTACACCGTTGGGGCATAGGTCGTCCATAGGGGGCGCCGATCGGCGGGGCGGACCAGGCTTGTCGCGCACGGGCGCTGCTGGACGGTGGTCAGCCCTGGACGGCCAGAACCAGCGGCAGCACCCCCTCCGCACCGGCACGGAGAAGCAGGCGGGCCGCGATCGCCAGGGTCCAGCCGGTCTCGGTGAAGTCGTCAACGAGCAGCACCGGACCGCCGGCCCCGACCAGGGCGGAGGCCAGAGCCGGCGGCACGGTCAGCGCGCCGTCGAGTGCCTTCAAACGCTGGGCGCTGTTGCTGCGGGGAACGCGGGTCGCGTCCTGCGTGTACTCCACGGAACCCAGCAGCGGCAGTCTGCCGACCTCCGAGATGCGGGCGGCCAGCGAACCGATCAGCCGGGGTCGGCTGCGAGAGGGGACGGCGACCACACCGACCGGACGCGGCTGCGCGTCCGCGACTCCCGGGGCCCAGCCGCCGGGGCCCTTGGCCCAGTCGGAGAGGACGCTCACGACAGCCTTCGCCACGTCGTCCGGCACGGGTCCGTCCGGAGCCTCGGGAGCGAACATCGGGCGTAGCCGGTTCCCCCAGCCGATGTCCGACAGACGGCCCAACGCCCTTCCGGCGGCGGCCTGTTCGCCGGCCGGGATGCGCCCCTTGAGGTCGACTCCGATCGCCGGCAGCCCGGTCGGCCACATGCGACGCGGCTCCACCTCCACGCCCGCCCGGCCCAGATCGTCCCGCGCAGCGTCCAGGGCGGCCGTGGACGTGCCGCCGGTGAACCGTGCTCCCGCGCAGTTGTCGCAGCGGCCGCAGGGCTTGGCCCCCTCGTCGTCCAACTGGCGTTGCAGGAACTCCATCCGACAGTCCGTCGTCGACGCGTAGTCGCGCATCGCCTGCTGCTCGGCCGCACGCTGCCGGGCGACCCACGCGTACCGCTCGGCGTCGTACGTCCAGGGGCGGCCGGTCGCGATCCAGCCGCCCTTGACCCGCTTGACCGCACCGTCGACGTCGAGCACCTTGAGCATGCTCTCCAGGCGGGAGCGGCGCAGTTCCACCAGCGGCTCCAGGGCCGGTAGGGAGAGTGGCCTGTCCGCGCGCACGAGGACGTCCAGCGTGCGGCGCACGAGGTCCTCCGACGGGAAGGCCAGTGACGCGAAGTACTCCCAGATCGCCTCGTCCTCCTTGCCCGGGAGCAACAGCACCTCGGCGTGCTCGACACCGCGTCCGGCGCGGCCCACCTGCTGGTAGTAGGCGATGGGGGAGGAGGGCGAGCCGAGGTGCACCACGAAGCCGAGATCCGGCTTGTCGAAGCCCATGCCGAGCGCGGAGGTCGCGACCAGGGCCTTCACCCGGTTGGCGAGGAGGTCGTCCTCCGCCTGCAGTCGGTCGGCGTTCTCCGTCTTGCCGGTGTACGAGGCGACCGTGTGCCCGCGGTGCCGGAGAAAGGCGGTGACCTCCTCGGCGGCGGCCACTGTGAGCGTGTAAATGATCCCGGAACCCGGCAGCTCGTCCAGGTGATCGGCGAGCCAGGCCATTCGGTGTGCGGCGTCCGGCAGCCGCAGAACCCCCAGGGTCAGGCTCTCCCGGTCCAGCGGACCGCGCAGTACCAGGGCGTCCGACGTACCGCCGGTGCCGAGCTGCTCGGCGACATCCGCGGTCACCCGGGCGTTGGCGGTCGCCGTGGTCGCCAGTACGGGAACCCCCGGCGGGAGGTCGCCCAGCATGGTGCGCAGCCGTCGGTAGTCGGGGCGGAAGTCGTGGCCCCAGTCGGAGATGCAGTGCGCCTCGTCGACCACGAGCAGCCCGGTCGCGGCGGCGAGCTTGGGCAGCACCTGGTCCCGGAAGTCCGGATTGTTGAGCCGCTCCGGGCTGACCAGCAGCACGTCGACCTCGCCCGCCGCGATCTCGTCCTGAACCGACTCCCACTCCTCTGTGTTCGAGGAGTTGATGGTCCTTGCATGGATTCCGGCCCGGGCCGCGGCCTCGACCTGGTTGCGCATGAGCGCGAGCAGCGGGGAGACGATCACCGTCGGACCGCTGCCCTGGGCACGCAGCAGCGAGGTCGCCACGAAGTACACCGCGGACTTGCCCCACCCCGTGCGCTGCACGACCAGCGCCCGGCGTCTGTCGGCGACCAGCGCCTCGATCGCCCGCCACTGGTCCTCACGCAGCCGGGCCGCGCCGCTGGTGTCCCCGACCAGTCGGGCGAGGACCGCGTCGGCGGCCGCCCGCAGTTCCGCGTTGCTCGTGTGCTCCATGCGTTCCATCCAACAGGACGCCACTGACAATCCGGACCAGGGTGGGGCGGCACGTTGCCGGGGCGATGACGGGCCTTGAGGTGTCCCTGTCCAGGGTTATCCACAGGGCAAAGCGGAACTTCGGGATCCGCGAGATCGTCTGCGCATGACGAATCACAGCGAAAGCACTGGATCCCCCGAAAACGGCAGCATCGAAAACGGAAGGACCGCCGGGCAGGCCGGCCCGACCGCGTACGACAGCCACGGCCCCGAGCACCAGGTCACGCTCCGCACCCCGGCCGAACTGGCCGACGCCATGCCGTATCTGCTCGGCTACCGCCCCGAGGACAGCATCGTCCTCGTCGCCCTGCACGACAGGGACGGACAGGGCCGGTTCGGCGGCCGCGCCCGGCTCGGCATTCCCGCGAACGCGGACGACTGGCCATCCGTCGCGCGGCAACTGGCCCATGGCCTGGTCACCGGGAGCGAGCGCCGAGGAGACCGGCCCGAGCAGATGGTCGCCTACCTCTGCCAGGAACCCGCGCAGGGCGAGTCCGGCCGCCAGGTCATGGAGCGACTGCGCCCGCTGGCCCAGAAGCTCCGCATCGAGTGCGGTCAGCTGGACGTGCCCGTGATCGAGGCGCTGTGCGTCTCGGACGGCCGCTTCTGGTCGTACTGCTGCAGCAACGAGGTCTGCTGTCCGTCCGACGGCCTGCCGATGGGTCTGCCCGGCACCTCGGTCCTGGCCGCCGCGGCCACCTACGCCGGCCTTCAGGTGCGCGGCACCTTGCGCGAGCTGAGGGCCAGGCTGCAGCCATGGGAGACCGCGGCCGCCCTGGAGCAGGAGATCGCCCTGGACACCGCGAACATGGCCGTGGTCCCACGGATCCTCGACGACGCCAACCGTGCGGACGTGGCCCAGGAGACGCTCGAGCTCGCCGAACGGATCATGCGCCGCCTGGCCGAGGCCGCGCCGGTGACCGGGGCCCTCGCGGCGGACATCCGCGACGACCAACTCCTCGGGTACGACGAGGCCGCGACGCTGATCCTCGGCCTGCAGGACCGCGCCACCCGAGACCGGGCGGCCGAATGGATGGAGGGCGACGACGCCGCTCCCGCGCTGCGGCTCTGGAGGGCTCTCGCCCGCCGCTGCGTCGGACCCTACGGAGAGCACGCCGCAGCACCGCTGACCCTGGCGGGTTGGGTCGCCTGGTCGTCCGGAGACGACCTCGAGGCCCGGGAGGCCCTCGCCATGGCGCTCGGCGCGGATCAGGACTATCTCTTCGCCCGCCTTCTGCACCAGGCCTGCAACGAGAACCTGGACCCGGAGTCGATCCGGCGTTGCCTGCGCGCGGAACGCCGGGATCGCGTCCGCGGGCCGGTCCCGCATGGTGAGGAGGCTGCCGTTGTGTCCACGGCGGCTGAGGCTGCTGAGCCGCGCCCGGCGCCGGAGGAGGACGGGCGATCGCGACGCCGGTCCCGTTCAGGCGCCATGGTCGGCGGACGGGCCCGTGTGGCACGGGCGGCGGACGGTGTGAAGAGCACCGTGGGCGTTCCCCGCTCGCAGGCGTCGAGGGCCGAGGGGACTCGTCCGGGCGCCGCGCGAAAGGGCAGCACGCGCCCGCGTACCTCCGGCAAACAGTCCACGCGCCACCGTGACAACCGCCCCGGCAGCGCGCGCTTGGCGGGGGACGGTACCGAGGGGGAGGCGTGAGCGACGGCCGGGAGGACTTGGGGGACGGCCCTCGCGGTGACGGTGGACGAGCGGTAGTCGTGGAGTGCCGACCGCGGCCGGTGGTCGGGAGCGGTCGGCGCACTCACCGCCATTCGGTCGGCGTGGCCGATCGCGGGCGTGACCCGGAGGAGCCCCGCCGCGTTCACCTGAGTGGCGGAGCGCCTGCACGGGCGGAGCCGTCGCCCCATACACGTCCGTCCGGATCCCCTCACCCGGCGCCGCACACGCCCGAGGTGCACCGAGCGCAGAAGAAGCCACCGCATGCATCAGTCGACCTCGCTCTCCGAGCCCTTCGAGTCCTTCGAGTCCTTCGAGCCTTCCGACGACTCTTCCGACGACTCTTCCGCCAAGGGCCGATGGGAGCCGACCTCCCGGCAGGGAGCCGATCCGCCGACGCCCGCGGTTCTCGCGGACCGTGCCGACCGATGGGCAGCCGGCGACGCAACGCGCACTTCGACGCACCCAGGAATCGACGTGTCCCTGTCCGCCTCCGTCGATCAGGAGGGGAGAGCGCCCGTCATCCCGAGCCGGCAAGGGCTTTCGACTGCGTTCATGGAAGGGGTATTGCCCGCGGCGCACGGGCGGGAGCTGCCCCGAGCCGGTTCCCCTGGGCAAGGGTCTTGTCCTCCTATGCCCACCGTGGCGGCCCCCTCGGTGGGCCGGCCCGGGTGCGCCGAAGGAGCAGCCCCGCGCAGTCCAAGCAGCGGCGGGCCTGCGGATCGGGCAGCGAATGCTTCTCGGCCGTTGAACCAGCCCTGGGTGACTGGCAGGACACCCGACCGGCACCAGACGCCGGGCGAGGGCCGGACCACGCCCGCGCCGGTCGCCCAGCCTCGCCCCGCGCCCACCTTCCCGCCTGGAGGGCCCGCCTCGCCGCCCCACGGCTCCCTGGGCCGGACTCCTCGTCGACCTGTCGAGTTACCGTCCACCCATACCGTCATGATCTGCGTCGCCCTCCCCGGCCTTGCCATCTCCTCGGAGCAGGGACAGATGACCGGCCAGGGACTGGAGGGGTTCTACCGCGCGGGCAGACGCGTGCTCTCCCGCTGCCAGGTCCGCGTGGCCGGGCGAGAACCGCTGGCGTTGCAGGCCCGGATGACGGCGGCCGACCGGGCCCGCTTCGTGGGCGCCGTGCACGTCTCCCCGCACTCCGGTCCGGACCCGGACCTCGCGGTGGAACGCGTCCGCCACGCGGACGGCAGGGAGCGGATCACGCTGCACAACGCAACCTCACGCGCCCTGCGCCTCCCCGTCGAGGTGTCCCTGGGTACGGACCTGGCGGACCTGGGCGCGATCGCATCCGGCAGAGCGGGGCCCGAAATCCCCGCCACGGTTCACGACTCGGGGCTGCGCTGGTCCGGCGCCGGCGGCAACTCGTCGGTCACGGCCCATCCACCGCCCGCGGACGCGCTGGCCTCGGTTGGGCTGCTGCGCTGGGAGTTGGATCTGCCCCCCGGCGGCAGCACCAGCGTGGAGTTGAGAGTACGGCCCGACAGGGTGGGGGCCGTCCGGGCCGTTGGCCGTACCGCGGTCGGCCCCTTCGCCGTCGCGCGGGCGTCGGGCGACGATCCCAGGGTCCGGTCGCTCCTGCGGGCGAGCGTCGAGGACCTCCAGGCTCTGCTGCTGCGCGACCCCGCCCGCCCTTCCGACACCCACCTCGCGGCCGGCGCCCCCTGGCGCTGTGGGTCGGCACCCGCCGAAGCGCTCGCCGCGGCCAGGATGACGCTGGCGCTCGGCACCCGGCTCGCCGCGGGCACGCTGCGTACCCTGGCCCGCACCCAACTCACCGGCCCAGGGCGGCAGTCCGGCCTGATCCCGGGACCACGACGGGACGCGGGCCCCCATCTGCCGCCGGCCTGCACGGCCACGGAGGCCACACTGCTCTACCCCGTCCTCCTCGCGGAAGCCCGCCGCTGGGGGCTCCCCGAGCAGCAGACGGAGGAACTGCTGCCCACTGCCGAACGCTGTCTGACCTGGCTGCGGACGACCATCGGCGACGGTACCTACCTCAACGACGCTGACCCGGGTGGCCCCGCCCGCTGCGAGACGCAGGCGCACGCGCACCGGGCGGCACTGCTCGGTGCCGATCTTCTCGACGCCTGCGGCCGGCCGGGTGCGGAGGAGTTGCGGCAGTGGGCGCGGTCGCTGCGGACGGCGTTCCGGGAGGGGTTCTGGATCGACGATCGCGGCGGAGGCCGGCCCGCGGCCGCTCGACTCCCGGACGGCAGCCCGGTGCCGTACCTGGGCGCGGCCGCCGCCCATCTGCTCGACACCGGTCTGCTCGGCGCGGGCGAACAGGCACCGGGCCTGCTCGACAAGGTGCGGACGGAACAACTCGCCAGGCTGCTCGGCGGCCCCGCCATGGACTCGGGCTGGGGGCTGAGGAGTCTGGGCACGAAGGAGCCGGGACACAACCCGTTCGGGCACAGGAGCGGGGCAGTGCGGGTGCACGAGACGGCGGTGGCCGTGGCGGGCCTCGCCGCCGCGGGCTACGAGAAGGAGGCGGGTTCGCTGTTGCATGGCGTCCTCGCGGCGGCCGAGGCCTTCGGCCACCGGTTGCCCGAGATGTACGCGGGGGAGCAGCGCACCGAGGCGAGCGCCCCACTCCCGCACCCGGCGGCCTGTCGGCCGGCCGCCACCGCCGCGGCCGCCGGCGTGCTCCTCCTGACCACGCTCGCCGGGATCCGCCCCGACGCCCCCGCCTGCTCGGTCACGCTGCGCCCCCTACGCAGCGCGCCCCTGGGTGAGATCGTCCTGACCGGCCTACGGGTGGCCGGCGCCCCCTTCTCCGTACGGGTCGGCCGGCTCGGACTCGCCATGGTCGAGGAGGCGGCCGAAGGGCTGTCACTGGGAGTGTGACCTCGCACGACGCACCACCGCACAACACCCGCGAGGAGACGGTGCGGCTCATACCGGACCGAAGTGGATCAACCATCGAGGCGACCGACGAGGGGAGTGTTTATCGTCAGGCAGACGACTATGATCGCCGCATGCCCTACGACCCGTCAGCCTTTCCGCCCTTCGCCGTAACCGTGGACCTGGTCGTGCTGACCGTGCGCCGCCATGCCCTGTGCGCGCTGGCGGTACGCAGGGGCGAACCGCCCTTCCAGGGCCGTTGGGCGCTTCCCGGTGGGTTCGTACGGGCCGACGAGGATCTGGCGCAGGCAGCGGCGCGCGAGCTGGTGGAGGAGACCGGACTGCGCGCCCATGATCCGTCCGTCCCCGCCCAGGACAACGGCGCGCATCTCGAACAGCTCGCGACCTACGGCGATCCCAAGCGGGACCCCCGGATGCGGGTCGTCAGCGTCGCCCACCTCGCCCTCGCCCCCGACCTGCCGGCGCCCCGAGCGGGCGGTGACGCCAGCAACGCGCGCTGGGCACCGGTCGACGAGCTGCTGCAGCAGGGTGGTTACGGCCGGGACGGCGAACCGGTGGCGCCGCTCGCCTTCGACCACGCCCAGATCCTCTCCGACGGCGTGGAGCGCGCCCGCTCCAAGATCGAGTACTCGTCCCTCGCCACGGCGTTCTGCCCCACCGAGTTCACCGTTGGCGAGCTCCGCCGGGTCTACGAGGCGGTGTGGGGCGTGGCGCTCGATCCACGCAACTTCCATCGCAAGGTGACGGGCACCCCGGGATTCCTCGTGCCCACCGGCGGCACGACCACACGCCAGGGCGGCCGCCCGGCACAGCTCTTCCGTGCCGGTGGCGCCACTCTGCTCAACCCGCCGATGCTGCGCCCCGAAGTGTGACGACCCGGTTCGCGGGGCGCTATGGACCGGGTCCGGGAGCCAACGGCGAGCAAGGTTCCGAAAATGTGGGGCGACGGGCCGCGAACTGGCCCTGCGCTGCCCGAAAAAACGGACATAGCGCGCTATCTTGCTACGGGTGATCCAGGCCTTCGGACTGACCAGCAATCCCCGCAAGGACCTCCCGCCCGCCGTCGACGACGTCTCCTTCGACGCGCGAGCGGGCCACGTCACCGCGCTGCTCGGCGCAGCGGGAGCGGGCAAGACCACGGCGCTCAGACTCATGCTCGAACTCCAACAGGGCCGTGGCATCACCTACTTCAGAGGCCGTCCCCTGCACCGCATCGCCCATCCCTCGCGCGAGGTCGGCGTGCTCCTCGGAGACGTGCCGGGACACCCGGCGCGCACGGTCCGCGGCCATCTGCGCATGCTGTGCGCCGCCGCCGGAGTCCCCGTCCGCAGGGCCGACGAGGTCCTCGAAGTGGTCGGCCTCGTCAGTCTGCGCGACGAACGCCTCGGCACGCTCTCGCGCGGCATGGACCGCCGACTCGGCCTCGCCTGCGCCCTGCTCCCCGACCCTCACACGCTGGTCCTCGACGACCCCGCCGACGGCCTCTCCGCGCGCGAGACCCGTTGGCTGCACAGCGTGCTGCGCGCACACGCCACGCAGGGAGGCACGGTCCTGCTCACCGTGGCCGACCCCAAGGAGGCCGCCCGCAACGCCGACCGGGTCGTCACCCTGGAGCAGGGCAGACTCGTCGCCGACCAGGACGCCGCCGAGTTCGCCCGGACCCGACTGCGCCCCCGCGTCGCCGTCCGCAGCCCGTACGCCGCGCGCCTGGCCGCTCTCCTCACGAAGGAGGCCCGCGCCGCCCAGCGCTCGGTCGAGGTCGTTCGCGAGGGCGGCAACCGCCTGTCCGTGTACGGCAGTACCTGCGCCGACATCGGTGAGGCCGCCTTCCGCCACGGCATTCTCGTCCACCAACTTGCCGACGAGGTGGGTGACATGGGGCCAGGAGCCGGAGACGTTCACCGCGCCGGGCCGACGGCTGAGGCGCTGCGGCTAGGCGAGGCGAAGGTCGGTGAGCCCGACGCCGGTCAGATCGGTCAGACGCGCGACGAGTCCCATGCTATGGATCGGGACTGTCATGCCGAGGTCGGTCAGGTTCTTCAGCAGTGCGACGACACGACTGCGTCGGACGGGCAGGGGCACGCCGATGTCGGCAAGGTCCCCGCGGCGCGGGACGACTCGACTGTGGGGGGCGGGGACCGGTATGCCGACGTCAGCCAGGTTTCCCAGACGCGGGACGACTCTCGTGCGGCAGCCGGGGATCATGATGGCGACACTGCTCAGGATCTTCTGGCGCCAGACGTCACGCGCTCGGCAGGCTCCGACCGGCGCCCCGAAGCCGTTACGCACGCCCCCGCTGCGACCCCCGCGCCCGCCCGTCCGGCATCGAGCGTGCCTGTGCCCGCGCAAAACTCTCGTCCCGCCGAAGCTCGCTCCGCCGACCCCCTCTCCCCCCTCCCGCCCCCCATCTCCGTCCGCCCCGCCCCCAGCCCCCTCCGCCCCCTGCGCTACGAGATCCGCCGTGCCGCCGGGATCGGCA
Organism: Streptomyces gilvus; assembly: GCF_022513565.1. GTDB lineage: Bacteria > Actinomycetota > Actinomycetes > Streptomycetales > Streptomycetaceae > Streptomyces > Streptomyces gilvus. The sequence goes on from NZ_JAKWBE010000019.1 coordinate 88,066, forward strand.
CGGGGTTCCTGATCGCCGGGGCCGTACTTCTCGCGTCGGCCCTCACCGCCGTGCTCACGGCCAGGATCGGGCACACCCCGCAGGCGCGGCTGCTGGCCGCGTGGCCGTGGGAGCTGCCGTTGCCGCCCGCCGCGCTCGGGGCGGGGCTGCTCGGGGCGCTGGCCTTCGGTGACGAGTTCCGCCATCCCGCCCTGGCGGCGGACCGCGGCACCGTGCCCCGCCGGCTGGGGCTGCTCGTCGCGAAGCTCCTCGTCGCCATGGCCACCGCGCTGACCCTGGCCGTCCTGACGGTCGGCTGCGACGCCGAGCTGCTCTATGTCGTCTACGGGCAGGAGCTCACGGAAGTTCCCGGCGACTGGGCGGCGCTCGGAGCGAGTTGGGCAGGGCTCGTCGTCGGGTGTGCGTGGGCCGGGGTGCTGGCGGCGGGTGTGTTCCGGTCGACCACCGCGGGACTCGCGGCCGTGCTCGCCGTACCGGTCGTCGTCGTACCCCTCGTACAAAAGGCCTTGGCGGGATCGTCCGTGCGGACGGCGGCCGGGTTTCCGCTGCGGTTGCGTGAGACGCTTCTGCTGCAGTGGCCCTTCGGGGGAGAGCGCTATCTTTCCGCTGTCGCGCGCGTGATCGCCCAACCCGTGGGCGGGGCAATGACGTTGTCGCTGACCGCGCTGCTCTGCGCGTATGCGCTCACGACCCTGCGCAGCAGGGTCCGGTGACGTCCGTCCGCACACTTTCGCCCCACCTTGTGCGCAACTCCCCGCGGGAAGCCCATTTCTTTCCGATAAGGCGTCAATTGCGATGCGGTGAGCGATCACCCTTTCGTGTGCTTTTCACCAAAGACCTCAAGGGAGTTGAGGACAGCGCCGACAAAGGATCCGTGAGTACCCTTGCGCACACCATGATGACCGCCGCCCGCTCCGCAGACTCCGGCCTCGCCGGCCCGGGCGAACTCGACCGCTACCCCTACGCCGAGGCGCACGTCGCCGACCGCGTCGCAGTCCCCGCCTGGGAGAGCGCCGACCCGGAGCTGGGCCGCGTGGGCCGGCGCGCCACGGGCAGCCGCGGACGCGGGCTGCACGGCCAACTCGTCCAGCAGCTCGGGCAGATGATCGTCTCCGGTGACCTCGGCGCGGACCGCCCCCTCGTGCCCGAGGAGATCGGTCAGCGCTTCGAGGTGTCCCGCACCGTCGTCCGTGAGTCGCTCCGCGTCCTGGAGGCCAAGGGACTGGTCAGCGCCCGTCCGAACGTCGGCACGCGCGTGCGTCCCGTCAGCGACTGGAACCTCCTCGACCCGGACATCATCGAGTGGCGGGCCTTCGGGCCGCAGCGCGACGACCAGCGGCGCGAGCTGAGCGAACTGCGCTGGACCATCGAGCCGCTCGCCGCCCGCCTCGCCGCCGGGCACGGGCGCGAGGACGTCCAGCAGCGACTCGCGGACATGGTCGAGATCATGGGTCACGCCATGGGGCAGGGTGACGCGCTCACCTTCTCCCGGGCCGACGCGGAGTTCCACTCCCTGCTCATCCAGGTCGCGGGAAACCGCATGCTGGAGCACCTCTCCGGGATCGTGTCGGCCGCGCTCCAGGTCTCCGGCGGCCCGGTCACGGGCTGCGAGCGGCCCAACGAGACGGCGCTGGCGCACCACGCCAGGATCGCCGACGCCCTGGCCGCCGGCGACGGCGCGGCGGCCGAGGCGGCCATGCGTCAACTGCTCACCGTCCACCCCGAGGTGGAGCGTGTGGTGCCGGCGCCGCGCGAGCACTGACCCCGCACCACGAGTGGCGCGGACGGGTCCGCCTCCCCCTCCTGGGGCGTCGCCCGGCCGGCCGCTCCCGTCGGACCCCGCACCATCTGTGGGATCATGCGGGGTCCGACGGCGCGACGGACTCGTGGCCCGGAGGTGCCTTGGTCTGAGCCATACGTGATCTCGTATGCCCGCGTCTGACCGTTTTTGAATGCTTACGGGGTGTGACTCGGGCCACGCGGATTGGGCGTAACGCTCGTGGGAACACTGCGATGACCTAAGAGGTGACTGCCGAGGAGGGAATACGGACGCCGTTCACGGCGCTGTGCCTCTTCCCGGCCCCCGCCCGCGCCGTCGGCCCGATCCCCAAGGCCGGTGGTCGGCTCCTGTCCGTCCCGGACGGGGCCGGAAGCCGTTTTCCAACGTTCCGAGAGGTTGTTCGTGTCGGCCAGCACATCCCGTACGCTCCCGCCGGAGATCGCCGAGTCCGTCTCTGTCATGGCTCTTATCGAGCGGGGAAAGGCTGAGGGGCAGATCGCCGGCGACGATGTGCGTCGGGCCTTCGAAGCTGACCAGATTCCGGCCACTCAGTGGAAGAACGTACTGCGCAGCCTCAACCAGATCCTCGAGGAAGAGGGTGTGACGCTGATGGTCAGTGCCGCGGAGCCCAAGCGCACCCGAAAGAGCGTCGCAGCGAAGAGTCCGGCCAAGCGCACCGCTACCAAGACCGTCGCGGCGAAGACGGTGACCACGAAGAAGGCCACCGCCACCGCCACCCCGGCGGCGCCCGCTGTCGACACGCCGCCGGTCGACGACGACGCGCCGAAGGCCGCTGCCGCGAAGAAGCCGGCCGCCAAGAAGGCGACGCCGGCCGCGAAGAAGACCGTCGCCAAGAAGACGGCGGTCAAGAAGACCACCGCCAAGAAGGACGACGCAGAGGTCCTCGAGGAAGAGGCCCTCGAGGAGACCCCCAAGGCCGGCGACGAGCCCGAGGGCGCCGAGAGCGCGGGCTTCGTGCTTTCCGACGAGGACGAGGACGACGCGCCGGCCCAGCAGGTCGCCGCGGCGGGCGCCACCGCCGACCCGGTCAAGGACTACCTCAAGCAGATCGGCAAGGTCCCCCTGCTCAACGCCGAGCAGGAGGTCGAGCTGGCCAAGCGCATCGAGGCAGGCCTGTTCGCCGAGGACAAGCTGGCCAACGCCGACAAGCTCGCTCCCAAGCTCAAGCGCGAGCTGGAGATCATCGCCGAGGACGGCCGTCGCGCCAAGAACCACCTCCTGGAGGCCAACCTCCGTCTGGTGGTCTCCCTGGCCAAGCGCTACACCGGCCGCGGCATGCTCTTCCTGGACCTCATCCAGGAGGGCAACCTCGGTCTGATCCGCGCGGTCGAGAAGTTCGACTACACCAAGGGCTACAAGTTCTCCACGTACGCCACCTGGTGGATCCGTCAGGCGATCACCCGCGCCATGGCCGACCAGGCCCGCACCATCCGTATCCCGGTGCACATGGTCGAGGTCATCAACAAGCTCGCGCGCGTGCAGCGCCAGATGCTCCAGGACCTGGGCCGCGAGCCCACCCCGGAGGAGCTGGCCAAGGAACTCGACATGACCCCGGAGAAGGTCATCGAGGTCCAGAAGTACGGCCGTGAGCCCATCTCCCTGCACACCCCGCTGGGCGAGGACGGCGACAGCGAGTTCGGTGACCTCATCGAGGACTCCGAGGCCGTCGTCCCGGCCGACGCGGTCAGCTTCACGCTCCTGCAGGAGCAGCTGCACTCCGTTCTGGACACGCTGTCCGAGCGCGAGGCGGGCGTCGTCTCCATGCGCTTCGGTCTCACCGACGGTCAGCCGAAGACCCTCGACGAGATCGGCAAGGTGTACGGCGTCACGCGCGAGCGCATCCGTCAGATCGAGTCCAAGACGATGTCGAAGCTGCGTCACCCCTCGCGTTCCCAGGTGCTGCGCGACTACCTGGACTAGATCGCGGTCCTACGACAGTCAAGGCCCGGTTCCCCTCGGGAGCCGGGCCTTGTCGTGCTGTCGCGCGGGTGCGGGGTGCGGCGCGCTGGATCACTCTGGGTTTCCGATCGTCATCCCAGTGTGAGGAGCGCGCATGCGTCGTCCCTTCATCCGGTCACTGGCCCGGCCGCTCGTTCTCGCGGCCGCGGCGACCGCCATACCGCTGCTGTCCGCCGCCCCCGCGCCCGCCGACGTCGTCGTGGGCGGTTTCCCGGTGGACATCTCCCAGAGTCCCTGGACGGTGGCCCTGTCCAGCCGTGACCGGTTCGGGGGTACGCGTGCGGGACAGTTCTGCGGCGGCGTGGCCATCAGCCGTACAACCGTGCTCACCGCGGCCCACTGCATGGGCGAGAACGTCCTGGGGGCGCCCCCGGACCAGGCGCGCGATCTGAAGGTCATCACGGGCCGCACGGACCTGCTCTCGGACCACGGCTCGGAGATCCGGGTGCGTGAGGTCTGGGTGAACCCGGCCTACGACAGCGAGACCAACGCCGGGGACTTCGCCGTGCTCACCCTGGCCGAGCCGCTGCCGCAGGACGCCACCCTCGCGATGGCCGCGGCCGGTGACCCGGCGTACGCGCCCGGCACGAGCGCCACGGTCTACGGGTGGGGCGATCTGACGGGCGGCGGCGACTACCCGCGCACACTGCGCGCCGCACGCGTGCGCGTACTGCCCGACACCCAGTGCCGGCGGGCGTACCCGGGGAGCGTCGACGGTACCTACGCGGCCGACAGCATGGTGTGCGCCGGGGAGACGGACGGCGGCCGCGACGCCTGCCAGGGGGACAGCGGCGGGCCGCTCGTCGCCCAGGGGAAGCTGATCGGGCTCGTGTCGTGGGGGAGCGGCTGCGGCCGTGCGGGCAAACCCGGCGTCTATACGCGCGTCTCCGCGGTCGTGCGGGCCCTGAGTCCGGGCCGCGTCTCCCGGGGGCCGGAGAGGGCCGCGGACGGGAGCTGACGGCGGTCCGTCGATGGACCAACGAAGAGCGGGCGGCGCGGCCCCTGGAAGCAGGGGACGCGCCGCCCGTGCGCCGGCCTGTGCCGGAGCTGGCTCGTCGTGGACGCGAGGTGTCAGCGCTCTTCTTCGGACGCGGACGCGGGAACGGACGTCAGCCGCTCCGTCTCGTCCTGTATCTCAGCGGCGATCTTCTTGAGTTCCGGCTCGAACTTGCGCCCGTGGTGGGCGCAGAAGAGCAGTTCTCCGCCGCTGAGCAGGACAACGCGAACGTATGCCTGCGCACCGCAGCGGTCGCAGCGATCGGCGGCCGTCAGCGGGCTCGCGGGGGTCAGAACAGTAGTCACGTCGCCTCTTCTCTAGCTCGACGAGCTGTCGTACCAGGGTCAACATCCAACCAGCCCTAAAACGTTCCCGCCCGGGGCTTCTTCTCGAAAAAATCTTTCGAGTCCGGCTGTCTGTTGCCGGTTGGCGGCGAATGTGCCGTATTACGTGTCTGTGTGTCGTACGGTTTCGCGCTGTCGTTCGATGTCAGGTCCTCCCGGCTGGCTTGCCGGTTGTTCATGAGGACGTGCCCGGAGCCTAAATGGTTCATGCCTCGAAGGGAACGTGATATGTGCTTCACTCCAACGAGGGATCGAACATGCATGCGACTCTGGACTACCCTGTGTTCCGACGAAGGGTGGCGCTACAACGGCTCTACCAGGCCTCGGTACCCTCTTCACGGCAACAGAGGCCGCGCCCTTACCCAGAAGGGCCCCACCTGAAATTCAGCGAGGAGCGAACCGCGTGACCGCCGAAACGTCCGTGTCGTCCACGGCTCTGCTGGCAGGAGCAGAGCGGGACGGTTCCAACTACACCGCGCGGCACCTGCTCGTCCTCGAGGGGCTCGAGGCCGTACGCAAGCGCCCGGGCATGTACATCGGGTCCACCGACAGCCGCGGCTTGATGCACTGTCTGTGGGAGATCATCGACAACTCCGTGGACGAGGCACTCGGAGGCTACTGCGACCACATCGAGGTGATCCTCCACGAGGACGCCTCGGTGGAGGTCCGGGACAACGGCCGGGGCATCCCGGTCGACGTCGAGCCCAAGACCGGCCTCTCCGGTGTCGAGGTCGTCATGACCAAGCTGCACGCCGGCGGCAAGTTCGGCGGCGGCTCCTACGCGGCCTCCGGCGGTCTGCACGGCGTCGGCGCCTCCGTGGTGAACGCCCTCTCGGCGCGCCTGGACGTCGAGGTCGACCGCGGCGGCCACACGCACGCGATCAGCTTCCGGCGCGGTGTGCCCGGCGCCTTCGCCGGGGCCGGTCCGGACGCCAGGTTCGAGGCCACCAGTGGTCTGCGCAAGGCCAAGAGGATCCCCAAGACCCGCAGCGGCACGCGCGTGCGTTACTGGGCCGACCGCCAGATCTTCCTCAAGGACGCCAAGCTCTCCCTGGAGAACCTCCACCAGCGCGCCCGCCAGACGGCGTTCCTGGTGCCCGGCCTGACCATCGTCGTCCGGGACGAGTTCGGCCTCGGCGAGGGCGGCAGCAAGGGCGAGGAGTCCTTCCGCTTCGACGGCGGCATCAGCGAGTTCTGCGAGTACCTGGCCACCGACAAGCCGGTCTGCGACGTGCTCCGCTTCTCCGGCCAGGGCACCTTCAAGGAGACCGTGCCGGTCCTCGACGAGCACGGCCAGATGACCCCGACCCAGGTCACCCGTGAACTCGACGTCGACGTGGCCATGCGGTGGGGCACGGGATACGACACGACCCTGAAGTCGTTCGTGAACATCATCGCCACCCCCAAGGGCGGCACCCACGTCGCGGGCTTCGAGACGGCCGTCAGCAGCACGCTCAACGAGGTCCTGCGCGCCAAGAAACTGCTGCGCGTCGCCGAGGACGACATCGTCAAGGACGACGCCCTCGAAGGGCTCACCGCGGTCGTCACCGTCCGACTGGCCGAGCCCCAGTTCGAGGGCCAGACCAAGGAGGTCCTCGGCACCTCGGCGGCCCGCCGCATCGTGAACACCGTGATCACCAGGGAGCTCAAGGCATTCCTGACCTCCACCAAGCGGGACGCCGCCGCGCAGGCGCGCGTCGTGATGGAGAAGGCCGTCGCCGCCGCGCGTACCCGTATCGCGGCCCGCCAGCACAAGGACGCACAGCGCCGCAAGACGGCTCTGGAGTCCTCCTCGCTGCCCGCGAAGCTCGCGGACTGCCGCAGCGACGACGTGGACCGCAGCGAACTGTTCATCGTCGAGGGCGACTCCGCGCTCGGCACCGCCAAGCTCGCCCGGAACTCCGAGTTCCAGGCGCTGCTGCCGATCCGCGGCAAGATCCTCAACGTCCAGAAGTCGTCCGTGACCGACATGCTGAAGAACGCCGAGTGCGGCGCGATCATCCAGGTCATAGGAGCGGGTTCCGGACGGACCTTCGACATCGACGCGGCACGCTACGGCAAGATCATCATGATGACCGACGCCGACGTCGACGGCTCGCACATCCGGACCCTGCTGCTGACGCTCTTCCACCGCTACATGCGGCCGATGGTCGAGGCGGGACGGGTCTTCGCCGCGGTGCCGCCGCTGCACCGGATCGAGATCGTGCAACCGAAGAAGGGGCAGGACAAGTACGTCTACACGTACTCGGACCGCGAGCTGCGCGACAAGCTCCTCGAGCTCCAGAGCAAGGGCATCCGGTACAAGGACTCCATCCAGCGTTACAAGGGTCTCGGCGAGATGGACGCCGACCAGCTGGCCGAGACGACGATGGACCCCCGCCACCGCACCCTGCGCCGGATCAACCTGTCCGACCTGGACTCGGCCGAGCAGGTCTTCGATCTGCTGATGGGCAACGACGTGGCACCCCGCAAGGAGTTCATCTCCAGTTCGGCGGCGACGCTGGACCGCTCCCGCATCGACGCGTAGCCGCTGCGCTCGGCTTGGGCCGGACGGGGCGAGGGGCGATGGGGGGGGCGTCGGGTAGGGGAGCCGATTCCGTAGGGCCACTCGCCCTTCGGCATGCCAAGTCGCGGTTCTCCACCCGTGGGTGGACGTCGGGGCGGTTCACGGATCCACCCGGGGTCCACCCACGGTCCGATCTGGTGACCTGCGGGTTTCCGTAGTGTCGAAGGCGTCGGCAGTGCTCGCTGTCGTGACTCCCTTCCTCGCCTCGGAGGCTCAGATGTCCGGGTTCGTCAACGCGCTGATGATCGCGGCCGTGGTCGTCCTGGTGATCGTCCGCCAGTTCCGCGCACAGCGGATAGGCACGGGGCGGCGCTGGTGGCTCGTCCCCGTGATCCTCGCCGTCGTAGCGCTGCGCGAACCCGGCATCGTGGACGCCCACCACCGCACGGAGTCGATCGTGCTGCTCGGCGTCGAGCTGCTCATAGGCCTCGCCACGGGAGCCGGCTGGGCCTGGACCACCCGCGTCTGGGCGGATCCGGACGGCGCGGTGTGGAGCAAGAGCACCAAGGCGAGCGTGACCGTGTGGATCATCGGTATCGCCCTGCGCGTCGGCCTCTTCGCGCTGGGCTCCGCGCTCGGCGTCCACCAGGACAGCTCCGCCCTGCTCGTCGCTCTCGCGGCCACCTTGCTCGTCCGTGGCGGGATCCTGGTCTGGCGGACCCAGTCCGTCACGCCCGCTGCCTCCGCGACCACGGCGTACGGTGACTCCATGGTCCGCCCCACGCGGAAGGAGCGCGTGTGACGCAGAACGCCTGGATGCGCTGGCCGTCGCGGGAGGCACTCGGCCGGCAAGGCACCTCGCGGCCCCGGCGTCTGATGGCCTGGGTCGTGCGGGTGTTCGCCCTCGGAATCCTGCTGTGGGGAGCCTTCGACAGCAATCACGTCCACGGGTGGGTGACGGTCGTCGGCGGCGTCGGAGTGGTCGTGGCCGGCGGCCTGGCGTGGGCCCTGTACCGGACCACGTTCCAGCACCGGCTGTGGCCCTCCCTGGGGATCCTGCTCCTGCTCATCGCGCTGGCGGTCGGGGCCAACGCTCTGGGATTCCGAACGCTGGGCCTCGTCCTCTGGTGCGGCTGCGCCGTCACCGCGCTGGAACGGCTGCCGCTGGCGGCCGCCCTGCCGACCGCGTCCGTGGCCCTCGCGGCGTACGCCGCCGTCAACAACGACGTGTGGCTGACCACGGCGGCCACGACCGCAGGACTGGCCCTCGCCGGTTACGTGCTGAGGCTCGACGCGGAGGCCCGGGGCAGTGCCCAGCGGCTCCTGGCCCAGGAGCGAGCCGCCCGGGCCGCCGAGGCGGAGTCGGCGGCGCTCGCCGAGCGGGCCAGGATCGCCCGCGAGATCCACGACGTACTGGCCCACAGCCTCTCGGCGCAGCTCGTGCACCTGGAGGCGGCCCGGCTGCTGATCGAGCGGGGTGCAGATCGGGAGCAGATACTGGAGCGGGTCGTGGCGGCGCGGGGCATGGCACGCGACGGTCTCGACGAGACACGGCAGGCGCTGTCCGCGCTGCGGGGCGAGATGACCCCGCTGGAGGACTTCCTGACGCAGCTCGTGGGCACGACGGTCGGCGCGGAGGTCACCGTTACGGGTGATCGGAAGCCACTGCCCGCGGAGGCATCGCAGGCGGTGCGGCGGGTCGCCCAGGAGGCCCTGACAAACGTCCGCAAGCATGCGCCGGGCGCCAAGGTACGGGTGCGGCTGGACTACGCCGATCACCAAGTGACGCTGGACGTACGGGACTCGGGCGGACCGCCGGGAGATCTGGCCGGGGCGGGCGCCGGGTACGGTCTGCTGGGCATGCGCGAGCGTGCCGAGCTGCTGGGCGGCTCGCTGGACGCCGGGCCGGACGAGGAGGGGTTCGTGGTGACGCTGAGGGTGCCCGTATGACGGAAGGGGAGGGGAAGCGGCCCGCGCGCGTGGTGGTCGCGGACGACCAGACCGTCGTCCGCGAGGGCATCGTGATGCTGCTCGGGCTGTTGCCCGGAGTCGAGGTCGTCGGTGCTGCGGGGGACGGGGAGGAGGCGGTGCGGCTCGTCGACGAACTCGCCCCGGACGTCGTGCTGATGGATCTGCGCATGCCTCGCTGCGACGGCGTGGAGGCGACCCGGCGCATCCGCGCCGAGTACCCCGGGACCCAGGTCGTGGTGCTGACCACCTTCGCCGACGACGAGTCGCTGTTCCCGGCGCTGCGGGCCGGGGCGCGGGGATATCTCACCAAGGACGCGGGAGGGGACGAGATCGTACGGGCCGTGCACAGCGTGCTGTCCGGGGACGCGGGGCTGTCGCCGAGCATCCAACGGCGGCTGCTGGAGCGACTGTCGGAGCCCGCGCCGCGGCCGACGGAACCGGCCGAGCCGCCCGACGGGCTCACCGCCCGGGAGATCGAGGTGCTGGAACTGATCTCCGAAGGGCTCAGCAACACGGAGATCGGCCGCAAGCTGCATGTGTCGACGGCGACCGTGAAGACCCACATCAACAACATCTTCACCAAGACCGGCCTCAAGGACCGTGCCCAGGCGGTGCGTTACGCCTACGCGAAGGGGATCGCCCGCCCACCAGCGGGGTGAGTCACCTGATGGGGTGAAGAGCGCGGGGAAGAGAAGTCGGGGATGGTCCCGTTCTGTCCATCCTTGAGCATGCAGTCAAGCAACAGTCGTCCTCGCGGAAGCGGGGATGGTGCGCAGCGTTCGACCGAGCACGGTGAGGGGCATGTCCCGCGACCGGCCGAGGCGCCCGGAGGCATGCGGTACGACGACCCGTGGTACGACGCGCTGGCGTCCGGCTGGGGCGAGACGGACGGTGTCGGCGCGCCCGCGACCGGCGGCGGGCCGGGCCGGGGCGCGGAGGAGGAGGGGTTGTCGGCGGCGGGCGACATCTACCTCGAAGTGCAACGCAGCGCGGCGTTCCAGGAAGTGCGCAGCCGCTATCGGCGGTTCGTGGTGCCGGGAGTCCTCGTCTTCCTCACCTGGTACGTGGGATACGTCGTGACGGCCACGACCGCTCCCGGGCTGATGGCTCGGCCGGTGGCCGGAGCGGTGAACGTGGCCATGCTCGCGGGGCTGGGGCAGTTCCTGACCACCTTCGTGCTCGCCTGGGCCTATGCCCGGCACGCCCGGCTGCGCAGGGACCGGGCGGCGCTCGAACTGCGGTGGGACACGCAGGAGCTGACCCGTGCGGCCCGGGGAAGTGCCTCATGACGGGGCACCATCAGACGCTGGCGTTGTTGCTGTTCAGCGGGTTCGTCGCGGTCACGCTGGCGATCACGACCTGGGTGAGCCGCAACCGGCGCGGTTCGGCGGAGGAGTTCTACGCCGGGGGCCGTCTCTTCTCCCCGCTGGAGAATGGTTTTGCCATCGCCGGGGACTACATGTCGGCCGCGTCCTTCCTAGGCGTCACCGGGCTGATCGCGCTGTACGGCTACGACGGGATGCTGTACGTGGTCGGCTTCCTGGTGGCCTGGCTGCTGGTGTTGTTCCTCGTCGCCGAACTGGTGCGCAACTGCGGGCGGTTCACGCTCGCCGACGTGGTGGTGGCGCGGATGAGTGAGCGGCCGGTGCGCACCGCGGCGGGAACTTCCTCGGTCACCGTGTCCGTTCTGTATCTGGTGGCGCAGATGGTGGGCGCGGGAAGCCTGGTCGCGCTGCTGCTCGGGGGGACGAGTACGGCGGCGCGGGCCTGGACCGTCATCGGCGTCGGCACGCTCATGGTGATCTATGTGTCGTTGGGAGGGATGCGGGCCACCACCTGGATCCAGATCGTCAAGGCGGTTCTGCTGCTGAGCGGTACGGTCGCGCTCACCGTGCTCGTCCTGCTGCGTTTCCACGGCGACTTCGACCGCTTGCTCCTGACGGCGGCCGAACGCAGTGGACACGGCGACGCGTTCCTGGCGCCGGGGCTGAAGTACGGCGGGGACTGGACGGCCCGTCTCGACTTCATCAGCCTGGGCCTGGCGCTGGTGCTGGGCACCGCGGGGCTGCCGCACATCCTGTCCCGTTTCTACACCGTGCCCACCGCCAGGGCGGCACGGCGCTCGGTGCTCTGGTCGATCGGGCTCATCGGCGGGTTCTACCTGATGACGATCGTCCTCGGCTTCGCGGCGGCCGCGATCGTCGGGCCGGAGGCGGTGCGCGGATCGAACGCGGCGGGCAACACGGCGGTTCCGTTGCTCGCGCTCGACCTGGGAGGCGGTGCCGACTCCACGGGAGGAACGGTGCTGTTCGCCGTGGTCGCCGCCATCGCCTTCGCCACCATCCTCGCCGTGGTGGCCGGGATCACTCTCGCCTCCTCGGCCTCCGTGGCGCACGACCTGTACGCGTCGCTGCGGCGCAGCCATGCCAAGCCGCGCAGCGAGGTGACCGTCGCGCGCGTCGCCTCCGTCGGCATCGGCGTCGTCGCGATCGCCCTCGGACTGCTGGCGCGTGACCTCAACGTCGCCTTCCTGGTGGGCCTCGCCTTCGCGGTCGCCGCCTCCGCCAACCTCCCCGTGCTGCTCTACTCGCTGTTCTGGCGCGGGTTCACCACTCGCGGCGCGGTGTGGTCCGTGTACGGCGGGCTCGTCCCCGCACTGGCGCTCGTGGTGCTGTCGCCGGTGGTGTCGGGCAGCCCCGAATCGCTGTTCCCGGGCGTCGACTTCCAGTACTTCCCGTTGCAGAACCCCGGCATCGTGTCGATCCCGCTGGGCTTCCTCGCCGGCTGGCTCGGCACGGTCACCTCGGCCGAGGTGCCGGACGAGGCCAAGCACGCGGAGACCGAGGTGCGGTCGCTGACGGGAGCGGGGGCCGTATAGGGGGAGGGGCGCCCCGTCGTCGTACGACAGTCGCTTGCAAGGGAGGGCTTACGGCGCCACCCAGGCGTACAGGTGCTCCGGGCGGCCCGTCTCGCCGTACTTGAGGGAGAGGCGCAGGCGGCCGGCCTGTTCCAGGTGGCGGAGGTAGCGCTGGGCGGTGGAGCGGCTCAGGCCGGTTTCGGCGGCCACCTCGTGGGCGGAGAGCGGGTGATCGGCGTGGTGCAGGACGCGGCAGATGAGGTCGGTGGTCGGTTCCGAGTGACCGCTCGGCAGGCCCGGTGAGGACGGCGCCGGGGTGGTGCGCAGGGCGCCGAAGATCCGGTCGACCTGCTCCTGGCCGGCGACCCCGCGACCGCCCACCCGGTCGACCGTGCGGCGCAGGGCGGCGTAGGAGTCGAGGCGGGTGCGCAGGGCCGCGAAGGTGAACGGTTTCACCAGGTAGTGCAGCGCGCCGAGGCGCATCGCGGCCTGCACGGTCGCCACGTCCCCGGCCGCCGTGATCATGATGATGTCGGTGCCCTGGCCCTGATCCCGCATGCGGTGCACGAGTTCGAGGCCCGTCTGGTCGGGCAGGTAGTGGTCGAGCAGGACCAGATCGACGCCTCCGCGCTGCACGGCGGCCAGGGCCTGTGCGGCGTTGTGCGCGCGGGCGGTCACCCGGAAGCCGGGAACCTTTCCCACGTACTTGGCGTTGATCTCAGCGACGCGGAAATCGTCGTCCACGACCAGGACGTCTATCATCGGGCCTCTTTCCGTCAAGGCCAGGCGGGCGTTACACCCGTGTTTCGGCTCCGCAGTTGTAGCGCGCGCAAAATGAGCACAACAGGCTGTTGCAAGCAAAAGAACGGCATGCGCCCAGAAGGCTCCTGCTGTGGCCGGGACCACATCTACCGTCCCCGGCCATGAGCGCAGAAACCAGCCCCGCCATCCAGCTGCGGGGCGCGAGCAAGATCTTCAGGACCCCGTCGGGGGGTCTGCACACGGCCGTCAGGGAACTCGATCTCACGGTCGGACGTGGGGAGTTCGTGGCGGTCGTCGGCCCCACGGGCTGCGGCAAATCGACCACCCTGACCCTGGTCAGCGGGTTGGAGGAGCCCACCGACGGCGACGTCCTGGTCGCCGGGGAGCCGGTGCGCGGAGTCGGCGACAAGGTCGGATTCGTCTTCCAGCAGGACGCCACCTTCCCCTGGCGCACCGTTCTGTCCAACGTCATGGCCGGCCCGCGCTTCCGCGGTGTGCCCAAGGCGGAGGCCAGGCAGAAGGCGCGCGAATGGCTGGCCCGGGTCGGGCTCGCCGCCTTCGAGGACCGCTATCCGCACCAGCTCTCCGGCGGCCAGCGCAAGCGTGTCGCGCTCGCCGCGACCTTCGTCAACGACCCCGAGATCCTGCTGATGGATGAGCCGTTCTCGGCGCTCGACGTGCAGACCCGGGCACTGATGTCGGACGAGCTGCTGGAGCTGTGGGAGGGCACGGGCGCCTCCGTCGTCTTCGTCACCCATGACCTCGAGGAGTCCATCGCCCTGGCCGACAAGGTCGTCGTGATGACCGCCGGACCCGCCACCGTCAAGCACGTGTTCGACATCGACCTGCCGCGGCCGCGCAAGGTCGAGTCGGTGCGCCTGGAGCCGCGGTTCATCGAGATCTACCGCGAGATCTGGGAGTCCCTGGGCGAAGAGGTCCGCATCACCCGTGAGAGGGGTGCCGCCCATGTCGCCTGAGGTTCTCAGCACGCCGGTCGTCGACACCGTCAAGACCCCGGACCGCGCCCACTCACGCGCGCGTGCCGCCCGTAGACGCAGGATCGTGGTCACGGCCACCCGCGTCCTGCTGCTGGTCGCCGTCCTCGGCCTGTGGGAGGTGTTCTCCCGCGCCAAGGTCATCGATCCGTTCAACTTCTCGATGCCGTCGAAGATCTGGGACCAGATCTGGACCTGGGTGACCCACGGGACCGCGCTCGGCTCCCTGGGCGAGCAGATCTGGTACACCCTCTACGAGGCGCTGCTGGGCTGGGTCCTGGGCGTGGTCGCCGGTGTCGTGCTCGGCATCGCCCTCGGGCGGATCCGCTTCCTCGCCGATGTCCTTGGTCCATACATCAAGGTGCTCAACTCGATGCCGAGGATCATCCTCGCCCCGATCTTCCTGATCTGGTTCGGCCTCGGCCCCGCCTCGAAGGTCGCCTCGGCCGTGGTCCTCGTCTTCTTCCCGGTCTTCTTCAACGCCTTCCAGGGCGCTCGCGAGGTCGACCGCGATCTGGTCGCCAACGCCCGCATCCTGGGCGCCAGCGACCGTCGGGTGACCCTTCAGGTGGTCATCCCGTCGGCCACCGCCTGGATCTTCACCAGCCTCCACGTCAGCTTCGGCTTCGCGCTCATCGGCGCCATCGTGGGCGAGTACATCGGCGCGACCAAGGGCATCGGGCTGCTCGTCGCGCAGTCCCAGAACACCTTCAACGCGGCCGGTGTCTACGCCGCCATGGTCATCCTCGCTGTCGTCGCGCTGGCGGCCGAAGGGCTGCTCACCTTCGTGGAACGCCGCGTCTTCCGCTGGAAACCGGCGAACTCCTAGCCCTGGCAGCCCACTTGGGCGCGCCGTCACCTCTTCTCCCGCACCGCCCTCTCCCAAGGACGTGAACCGCCATGCGCAAGTCCGCCAGATACACCACCCTGGCCGCCGCCGGCCTGCTCGCCCTCTCCTCCCTCACCGCCTGCGCCAACGACGCCGCCTCCACCACATCCACCGGCTCCGGCGGCAAGGGCGACGGCAAGGGCACGAAGGTCAAGATCATGGTCGGCGGCCTGGACAAGGTCATCTACCTGCCGGCGATGCTCACCCAGCGGCTCGGCTACTTCGACTCCGAGGGCCTCGACGTGGAACTGCTGAGCGAACCGGCCGGAGTCCAGGCCGAGACCGCGCTGGTCTCCGGGCAGGTCCAGGGGGCCGTCGGCTTCTACGACCACACGCTGGACCTGCAGACGAAGGGCAAGTCCGTCGAGTCCGTGGTGCAGTTCTCGCACGCGCCCGGCGAGGTCGAGATCGTCTCCGACAAGGCGTCCGGCGACATCACGTCCCCCAAGGACTTCAAGGGCAAGAAGCTCGGCGTCACCGGCCTCGGCTCCTCGACCGACTTCCTCACCAAGTACCTCGCCGTGAAGAACGGCGTGAAGGTCAGCGAGTTCAGCCCTGTCGCCGTCGGCGCGGGACCGACCTTCATCGCGGCGCTGCAGAAGGGGGCCATCGACGGCGGTATGACGACCGACCCGACGGTGGCGACGATCCTGGACAAGAAGGCGGGCAAGGTCCTGCTGGACATGCGGACGCCGGAGGGGTCGCAGAAGGCGCTCGGGGGCCCGTACCCGTCGTCAAGCCTGTACATGCAGACGGACTGGGTCAACGGTCACAAGGAGACGGTCCAGAAGTTGGTCAATGCACTCGTCAAGACGCTCAAGTGGATGTCCACGCACAGCGCTTCCGAGATCGCCGCCAAGATGCCCGCCGACTACTCCCAGGGCAACAAGACGCTCTACACCGAGGCCATCAAGAGCACGTTGCCCATGTTCACCGACGACGGCGTCATGCCCACCAACGGCCCCGAGACGGTCGAGAAGGTGCTCAAGGCGTTCAACCCCAACATCAAGAACGCCACGGTGGACCTGAGCAAGACGTTCACCACCGAGTTCGTGGAGAAGGCCGCGGGCTGAATCCGTATGTAAGTGGGGGTACGGCCCCTTCCCCCGCCCCCACCCGGCCGTACCCTCAGGCGCGGGCCGCCCACACGTAACGGTGTTCAGGGCGGCCCGCGTCGCCGTACTTCAGCGTGAGACGGGCCCGTCCAGTGCGTTCCAGGAGCTTCAGATAGCGCTGGGCGGTCTGGCGGCTCACCCCGGTGCGGTCGGCGATCTCCTGGGCGGACAGCGGGCCTTGGGCGTTCATCAGGGAGCGGCGCACCAGTTCGGCGGTGGTGGGGGAGTGGCCCTTGGGCAGCCCCGGTTCCGACGGCGCGGACAGGGCGCCGAAGATACGGTCCACCTCGGCCTGTTCCGCCTCGCCGCCGCCGTCCAGCGTGCGGCGCAGTTCCGCGTACGCCTCCAGCTTGGCGCGCAGGCCCGCGAAGGCGAACGGCTTGACCAGGTACTGCAGCGCACCGTGGCGCATGGCGGCCTGAACCGTCGTCACGTCCCGGGCCGCCGTCACCATGATCACGTCCGTCTGATGGCCGCGCCTTCGCATCTCCTGAACGACCGCGAGGCCGGTGTCGTCCGGCAGATAGTGGTCCATGAGGACGAGGTCAAGCCGGGGCAGTTCCTCCAGCCGGCGCAGTGCCTCCGCCGCGCTGTGCGCCTCGCCCGCGACGTGGAAGCCCGGGACCTTCTCCACGTAGGCGGCGTTGACCTGCGCGACCCTGGTGTCGTCGTCCACGACCAGGACCTCGATCATCGGGACTCCTCCTTGACGGGCGTGTCCGTGGCCGTGCTCAGGGCCGGCTCCGGTGCCGGCTCGGCCAGTGCCTCCGGCAGGACGACGGTGAACTCCGCGCCGCCACCGTTCGCCTCGCGCACGGTCGCGCTCCCTCCTTGCCGTTCGGCGAGCCTGCGCACCATGGACAGGCCGATGCCCCGCTTGCCGTGGGCGGGCGGCTCCTTGGTGGACCACCCCTCGGTGAAGACCAACTCGCGCTGCTCCTCCGGTATCCCGGGCCCCGTGTCCCGCACTCTGAGGACCGCGGTGCGGCCGTCGGCGCGCAACTCGACCTCCACGCGCGCGTGCGGCGTGGCCGCCACCGCGTCGAGCGCGTTGTCCACCAGGTTGCCGACGACGGTGACGAGTCCCCGCGGGTCGATCAGCCGGTCCGGCAAGCGGGTGCGGTCCGACACCCACAGGGCGACACCGCGCTCGGCGGCGACCGTCGCCTTGCCCACCAACAGGGCGGCCAGCAGCGGGTCGTGGATCTTCTCGGTGACCTGCTCGGCGGTGGCGCGGTGGTCGCCGACCACCTCACCGACGAACTCCACGGCGTCGTCGTACATCTCCAGTTCGAGCAGTCCCAGCAGGGTGTGCATACGGTTCGCGTGCTCGTGGTCCTGGGCGCGCAGGGCGTCGATCAGCCCACGGGTCGAGTCCAGTTCCCGGCCCAGCTGTTCCAGCTCGGTGCGGTCGCGCAGCGTGGCCACGGCGCCCCCGTCGTCGGTGGGCATGCGGTTGGCGACGAGGACGCGCTGGCCGCGGACGGTGAGCAGGTCGGTGCCGGTCACCCGGCCCGCCAGGATGTCCGCCGTGCGGCCTTCGCCGAGCGCCTCGTCGGGAGACATGCCGACGACCCCGTCGTCGATGCCGAGCAGGCGGTGCGCCTCGTCGTTGAGCAGGCGGATGCGGCCGGTGCGGTCGAGGGCGACCACGGCCTCCCTGATGCCGTGCAGCATGGCCTCGCGCTCGGCCAGCAGCGCCGAGATGTCCGAGAAGGCCAGGTCACGGGTCTGCCGCTGCACCCGACGGGAGACGAGCCACGCGGCCAGCGCGCCGACGGCCAGGGCGCCGCCGGCGTAGGCGAGCAGACCCGGGACGGCGCTGATGAGCTCGGAGCGGACGCTGTCGTACTTGATGCCCACCGAGACCGCGCCGACGATCTCGCCGTCGGTGTCGCGCAGCGGGACCTTGCCGCGTGCCGAGCGGCCCAGGGTGCCGCTGTCTATCTCCCTGACCTGCTTTCCGGCCAGGGCCTCCTTGGGGTTGGTCGAGACGACCTTGCCGATCTGCTGCACGTTGGTGTGCGACCAGCGCACACCGTGCCGGTTCATCACCACGATGTACTCGGCGTGGGTGGCCCTGCGGATCCGCTCCGCCTCCTTCTGGACCGGCCCGTCGGCGGTCGGGGCCGTGTGCTGGAGGTCCTTGGCGATCTGCGGCTGCTCTGCCGTGGTCTGGGCGATGGCCAGGGCGCGGTTCATCGCCTCGTCGTCCAGCTGCTTGCTCAGCGGAGCCAGGAACAGCCCGGTCGCCAGCACCGCGACCCCTGCTGCGATCGCCACCTGCATCAGCAGCACCTGCGAGAAGACCCGCTTCGGCATGCCGAGGCGCAGGCGACGTGCGGGGGGAGTGGGGCTCATAGCCACGACGGTACGTGGAGGTGCGGGAGCCTCCGTAGGGGGTGTGGCATGGATCTCTTGATCAATGCTGAAGGACCAGGTCGACGAGTTGATCGTCCTGGTCAACTCGCGATGGCGGCCGCCGTCACCAGCTCGCGCACCTCGACGACGTCCATACGGGCCGGTGACCCCAGGATCGACGAACCGCAGCTCTCCGGGCGGGGCGGGGCTGACGCGCCCTGGGCGACGACAACCCGCCAGCGGCGTCCGTCCGCATGGGCGACGGTCACCTCCCAGCGCGGAGCGGCGCCGTTCGTCGACACGACGCCCAGGGTCTCCGCCCCGTACTCGCCGACCGCCGTGCGCACGGCCAGTTCGGCCGCCTGACCGGGCCGTTCCCACGCGGAACTCCCCCGGCACCCCGCCACGACGATCCGTCCCTCCTTGACGCCGTGCAGGGCGTCCCTGACGGCATGGGCCTCGGCGCGGCCGTACGCATAGCCGTACGGCAGGACGAGCAGCGTGGGCGAGAAGCGATGTCCACCCAGATGGGTGACCTCCCAGACGCCCTCGACGCCGGAGGAGGCGAGTTCCGCGGCCAGCGGGCGGCCGAGCAGCGCGCAGCAGCGGTCGCGCTTGCCGTTGGTGCAGACGAGCGCGAGCGGATCGCCCGTGTGCGGCCGCGCCCCGAGGACCGAGTCGAGGCCGCGGTGCTCGCCCCGGCCCAGTGCGCCGAAGTCGAGGCCCAGGAGGTCACGCGGCTCGCTGACCGTGGCGGAGCGCAGCCAGACCCGGCCTGGAACGGTGTGGGCGGCGTACACCTGTCGCACGGTGGGGGTGCCGCAGTCCGCGTGGCGGCCGGGACGGCGGATGAGTGCGATCCGTACGCCCGTTCCCTTCGGGGCCGCCTCCAGGGCGCGGCCCACCGCCGGGTCCAGATGGCTCGACGTGAGCGCCTTGGCGCCCCAGGGACCCGGCTGCTCCAGCAGCAGCCAGCTCCGCGCGGTGGCCGCGGTTCCCGCCAGAGGCTCGTCGAGCTCCTGGGACGCGGTTGAGCACGTACTCACAGAGGTGAGCCTAACCTGACTTGGCTCCGTGTGACGTCCGGGCGGGTCCGTGTGACCTTCGGGCGGGTCCGCGTCCTACTCCGGCAGGGGCTGAGGCGGCTTCGGACCCACGTAGTGCCCGCTCGGTCGCATGCGCAGCGGACGTTCGCCGTACTCCTCAAGGGCGTGGGCGATCCACCCCGCCGTACGGGCCACCGCGAAGATCGTCTCGCCCGCCGTCGCCTGCATCCCGCTGGAGGCGGTGAACACGGCGAGGGCCAGGTCGACGTTGGCGTGCAGCGGGGTGTGCCGGGCGGTGGTGGCCACGATGTCGCGGGCCGCCGCCAGGGCGGGGGCGGCCCGGGGGATGTCCTCCAGCAGACCGAACAGGACGCGCGCGCGTGGGTCCTCGCCCGGGTAGAGCCGGTGGCCGAGGCCCGGGATACGGCGGCCGGCGCGCAGCTCGTCGGCGATCACCGGGGCCGCGTCGCCCTCGTCGAGCACGTCCATCAGCAGCCGGTGGGCGACTCCGCTGGCCGCCCCGTGCAACGGGCCCTCGAGCACGCCGAGCCCGGCGGAGACGGCCGCGTAGGCGTGGGCGCGGGCCGAGGCGGCGACGCGCACCGCGAGGGTCGAGGCGGCGAGGTCGTGGTCCACGAGCAGGGCGAGGGCGGTGTCCAGCACCCGCAGCGAGGCCTCGTCGGCGTCCCGGCCGGTCAGCCGGGCCCAGAGCCGGTGGGCCAGCGGGCCCTCGTCCCGGTGGCCGCGACGGGCCGGCAGAGCGGCGACCAGTGTGGGGATGAGGGTGCGCGCGGTGCCGAGCACGGCGTCCTCGGAGAGGTCGAAGCGCAGCGGGTCCGCGACGGCGGCGGCGATCGCCGCGACCCGCAACCGGTCGGTGGGGCCGGTGTGTTCGGGCAGTGCGTCGACGGCGCGGCGGGCCGTGGCGACGGAGGTCTCGGGAGCCGTGAAGGTGATGCCCGGGCGCAGAGTGCCGGTCCACAGCCACTCGGCGACCTCTTCGTAGGAGTGGCGGGTGGCCAGCTCGGTGGCGTCCACGCCCCGGAAGTAGTACCGGTCGGACTCGATGAGCGTGATGCGGGTGCGCACCGACAGTTCACCGCCGGAGGCCGGAGCCCCGCCGCTGTCACGTCTGTTGCGCCGGGCGAGTGCCTCCACCTCCGCCGCCTCGAAGGTGCTGCCCCGGCCGCCGGGCACACGGCGGCTGCTGAGCTGGCCGCGGCTGACGTAGGCGTAGACCGTCTCGGGCTTCACGCCCAGCAGTTCGGCGGCTTCCTTGGTCGTCAGGCGTCGGTCGGCGTGCCCGGCGGAGGGCTCTTGATCGTGCATGGGGGTCACCGTATCGGCCTCACCACGTGTGGCTTGATGCGTTGCCTGACTTGATCTGTGATGGACAGAAGATTGATTCAATCAATATTGACAGGGGTTAAGTCAAGCATGGACAGTCAAATCAAGTCCAGGGAGGAAATCATGTCCGTCAAGTCCGTCAAGTCCGGCAACAGGTCGTCAGCGGCCACCGTCGACGTACCCCGCGGCCTCGCCGGCGTCGTCGTCACCGACACCGAGATCGGGGATGTCCGGGGGCTGGAGGGCTTCTACCACTACCGCCAGTACTCGGCCGTCGAACTCGCGCAGACCCGCGCCTTCGAGGACGTCTGGCACCTTCTGGTCGACGGCGAACTGCCGGACGCGGCGCGGCGCACGGCCTTCGCGGCCGAGACGGCGGCGCTGCGCCGGCTGCCCGACGAGGTGCGGGAGGTGCTGCCCGCGATCGCGGCCGCGAGCGGACGGTCCGGTCCGCTGCCCGGCATGCGTACGGCTCTGTCGCTGCTCGGGGCGGCGAAGGGGTTCCGGCCGGTGTACGACATCGACGCGGAGGAGCGGCGACGCGACACGCTGGCCGCGGCCGCCGCCGTACCCACCCTGCTGACGGCGCTCGACCGGCTGGGCCGCGGGCTGGAACCGGTGGAGCCGCGGGACGACCTGTCGTTCGCGGCCAACTACCTGTACATGCTGTCAGGTTCGGAACCGGACGCGAGGCGGGTCCGGGCGGTCGAGCAATACCTGATCTCAACCATTGACCACGGTTTCAACGCGTCAACATTCACCGCGCGTGTCATCGCGTCGACGGGAGCGGACGTGGCGGCTTGCCTGGTCGGAGCGGTGGGGGCGCTGTCGGGGCCGCTCCATGGCGGTGCTCCCAGCCGGGCGCTGGACACACTGGACGCGATCGGCACGCCCGACCGTATCGATCCCTGGATCAGGGAACGGGTCCTCGCCGGCGACCGCATCATGGGTTTCGGGCACGCCGTGTACCGCACGGAGGACCCGCGTTCCCGGATGCTCCGCGAAGTGGCCCGGAGCTTCGGCGGTCCTCGCGTGGAGTTCGCGATGGAGGTCGAACGCCGGGTGGAAGCGATACTCGCCGAGCTGAAGCCAGGTCGCGAACTCCACACCAACGTCGAGTTCTACGCGGGTGTGGTCATGGAACTGTGCGGCCTGCCCCGCGAGATGTTCACACCGACCTTCGCGGCGGCGCGGGTGGTGGGCTGGAGCGCGAACATCCTCGAACAGGCCCAGGACCGAAAGATCATCAGGCCGGCGGCACGGTATGTGGGGCCGGGGGCGCCGGTGCGGGTGCCGGAGTCGGTCTGAAAACACTGCGGCCTGGTGCCGTTCCGGCGCCAGGCCTCATCGGTGTCGATCGAGCAGGAGCGGGGTGCCGGACTACTCGCAGGATGGTTCCCGGCTCTGACCGCGGTTGCGAGCGGCCGGGGTCTGGAGAACGGGGCGGAGCTGGGTACAGGCGCCCGCGACGGAATCAGGCGTCGGGGATGTCCGCCTTGGCGCGGATGAGAGTCTCCCGACTCACGATGACGATGTGCTCGTAGTCGGCGCGGGAGGCGTCTGCGGGCAATTCCCGCTCCAGAGCCTCGGTGGCCTCGGTGCCGATGACGGCGAAGTTGCCGTCGCTCAGTTCGAAGATGTCCGGGCAGTTCGCTCCTGAGGCACTGCCACGAACACTCGGAGGCACACCGATGCGGCGCACGATCTTCAAGGGGTACCGGTCCTTACACAAGATGTGGGCAGAGTGGTGTGGAGCACGTTACTGGGACTGTCGATGCACGTGCGTCCGCATCGAGGAAAGTCACTCGAAGAGCGCTGGTGATTCGTGTGTTTACCGGTCCTCCGGAGACCCGTCGGCCGGGGGGTCGCCGACCACCCACCATTCGTCGGTGTCGGAGTCTTCGATCTCCCTGACGAGATCGTCGACGATCCGCCCGAGCCTCGCCTCGTCCGAGGACGACTTCAAGGTCGCTCGCTGCCCCTGGGAAGCGTCCCAGTACTCGCGCATCAATGGGTTCTGGAAGAGCTCGCGCGCGTGACCGTAGAACTCCTTCTGGTCCACGATCCCCGCCCGGTACAGGTGGTACAGGTTGGTGTACCACGCATTGGCGTAGAAGTACTGACGTCGCTTCGCTTCCGGAATGTTCGCATCGTAGGTGTCGATCACGGCGGCAAGGGACGGATCATCGATCGCCCTGGACAGCAACTCCCAGTGCATGCGCTGCTGGTGGGCCAGGGCCCTTCTGCGAGCGGCCAGTTCCTCGAGCTCAAGCCGCTTCACCTGCAATTGCTCCGCTTCCAGCCGCCGTCGGCCGGCGGCCAGGGTCAGCCCGGCGGTGGCGAGCATGAGGCTGGCCGCGGCGAAACTCAGCCTCCTCGCGGCAGTGTTCTGTGTGGCCATGTCAACCCCCGAATCAGGCGGCCGTCCGCCGGTCGTCGGGGTGCGGGTCGACTGGAGGGGACCGGCGAGCGGTGGGCGGCGCTTGCCGTCTCCCAGAGTGCCGAGCGGCTCTGATCGGCGGGGGAGGCGGAGAGGAGGCGCACGGAGGGAAGCGAGGGTCGCACACTCCGGCGCCTTGCCCAACGTCTGCCCCGCAAGTGCTGCTAACAATCGTTCACTTCGCAGTGATTCTTCCGGCTCGTATCCTGGTCCGGCATTCAAACCTCGTACGTGCGCCGCCAGCGCGATCCGGCGCACACGCCAGTGTGAAAGAGGTCGTACGTTGCGTCAGCCGAGCCCTGGACATCGGCAGATCCCGGTCGTCGTTCTCGCCGGATTCCTCGGCTCCGGGAAGACCACGCTCCTCAACCACCTCCTGCACCGCAGCGGAGGCAGTCGCATCGGGGCGATCGTCAACGACTTCGGCGCCATCGAGATCGACGCGATGGCCGTGGCCGGCGCCCTCGGCGACTCGACCGTCTCACTCGGCAACGGCTGCCTGTGCTGCGCCGTCGACGTGAGCGAACTCGACGGCTATCTCGACCGGCTGGCCGCGCCCTCCGCCGGCATCGACGTCATCGTCATCGAGGCCAGCGGGCTCGCCGAGCCCCAGGAACTGGTGCGAATGGTGCTGGCCTCCGAGCATCCGGGGATCGTGTACGGCGGGCTCGTCGAGGTCGTGGACGCCGCCGAGTTCGACGACACCCGCGCAAGGCACCCCGCGATCGACCGGCATCTCGCCCTCGCCGACCTCGTCGTCCTCAACAAGGTCGACCGGGCGGAGGAAGAGGGGCAGCGGGTTCTGCGGCTCGTTCGGTCGCTTGTCGACCGTGCCGCCGTCGTGGCGGCGAGCTACGGCCGTGTCGACCCGGAGTTCCTCTTCGACTGCCGGCCGAGCGTGGAGCGCGTCGGGCAGCTCTCCTTCGACGATCTGCATGAACACGACGAGCACGTAAAAGGTCAGGGCGGACACGCCGCGCATCTGCACGCCGGATACGACAGCCTGTCCTTCGTCGCCGAAACACCCATGGACCCGCGCCGGTTGATGGCGTTCCTCGACAGCCGGCCCGCGGGGCTGTACCGGATCAAGGGGTACGTCGACTTCGGCGCGTACGACGTCCGCAACCGTTACGCCGTGCATGCCGTGGGGCGTTTCCTGCGGTTCTACCCGGAGCCGTGGGCGGCCGGCGCCCCACGGCTCACCCAGCTCGTCCTCATCGGCTCCGGCATCGACGCGCCCGCCCTCCGCAAGGAACTGGAGGCCTCTGCGAGCGACGCCCCGCACACCGCCGACGAGCACGGCATGTGGGGCGTCCTGCGGTACGTCCAGGATCCCGGCGATCAGGACCCCGCGGTCTAGACCGGGCCCGCCACCACGGCCACCGTCTTCGGCAGGGACACGCCCGAGCCGTCGCGGCGCGGGTCGATCTCCGGCAGGTCGGCGGGGGTGCCGTTCTTCTGGGCCGCCTTGGCCGGCGTCGCGCCCGCCCACGCCAGTGACAGGCAGTCCTCGCCCTTGAGGAACCGCTGGCAGCGGACACCGCCGGTGGCGCGGCCCTTGCGCGGGTACTGGTCGAAGGGGGTCAGCTTGGCCGTCGTCTGGACCGAGTCGTCGAGCGTGCCGCGGGAGCCCGCGACCGTGAAGACCACCGCGTCCGCCGCCGGGTCGACCGCCGTGAAGCAGATGACCTTCGCGCCGTCGGCGAGCTTGATGCCCGCCATGCCGCCCGCCGGGCGGCCCTGGGGACGCACCTGGGCGGCCTGGTAGCGCAGCAGCTGGGCGTCGTCCGCGATGAAGACGAGGTCCTCCTCGCCGGTGCGCAGCTCCACCGCGCCGACGATCCGGTCGCCCTCCTTGAGCGTGATGACCTCCAGCTCCTCCTTGTTGGAGGGGTAGTCGGGGACCACGCGCTTGACGACGCCCTGCTCGGTGCCGAGGGCCAGACCGGGGGAGGACTCGTCGAGGGTGGTCAGGCAGACCACCGTCTCGCCGTCCTCCAGGGAGAGGAACTCCGAGATGGGGGCTCCGCCCGCGAGGTTCGGGGCCGACGCCGTCTCCGGCAGCTGCGGAAGGTCGACGACGCTGATCCGCAGCAGACGGCCGCTGGACGTCACGGCGCCGATCTCACCGCGGGCCGTGGCCGGGACCGCGGAGACGATCACGTCGTGCTTCACGCGCCTGCCGTCGGCGTCCTCCGGGTAGGGCTCGCCGTTCGCCGTGCGGGCCAGCAGGCCCGTCGAGGAGAGCAGCACCCGGCACGGGTCGTCCGCGACCTGCAGCGGAACGGCGGCGGCCGGGGCGCCGGAGGACTCCAGGAGGACCGTACGGCGCTCGGTGCCGAACTGTTTGGCCACCTGCGCCAGTTCGCCGGAGACCAGCTTGCGCAGCTCCGCGTCCGAGTCCAGGATCCGGGTCAGCTCCGCGATCTCCGCGTTGAGCCTCTCCTTCTCCGACTCCAGCTCGATGCGGTCGTACTTGGTGAGACGGCGCAGCGGCGTGTCGAGGATGTACTGGGTCTGGATCTCCGAGAGCGAGAAGCGCTCCATCAGGAGTTCCTTGGCCTGCGCGCTGTTCTCGCTGGAGCGGATCAGGCGGATGACCTCGTCGATGTCGACCAGGGCCGTCAGCAGGCCCTCCACCAGGTGGAGCCGGTCGCGGCGCTTGGTGCGGCGGAACTCGCTGCGGCGCCGTACGACGTCGAAGCGGTGGTCGAGGTAGACCTCCAGGAGCTCCTTGAGGCCGAGGGTGAGCGGCTGGCCGTCCACGAGGGCGACGTTGTTGATGCCGAAGGACTCCTCCATCGGCGTCAGCTTGTACAGCTGTTCCAGGACGGCCTCCGGCACGAAGCCGTTCTTGATCTCGATGACCAGACGCAGGCCGTGCTCGCGGTCGGTGAGGTCCTTGACGTCGGCGATGCCCTGGATCTTCTTCGAACCGACCAGGTCCTTGATCTTGGCGATCACCTTCTCCGGGCCGACCGTGAAGGGCAGTTCCGTGACGACCAGGCCCTTGCGGCGGGCGGTGACGGTCTCGACCTCGACGGTGGCGCGCATCTTGAAGGTGCCGCGGCCCGTCTCGTAGGCGTCCCGGATGCCGGCGAGCCCCACGACCCGGCCGCCGGTGGGCAGGTCGGGGCCCGGGACGTACTTCATCAGGGTGTCCAGGTCCGCGTTGGGGTAGCGGATCAGGTGGCGGGCGGCCGCGATCACCTCGCCGAGGTTGTGCGGCGGCATGTTCGTCGCCATACCGACCGCGATGCCCGAGGAGCCGTTGACCAGCAGGTTCGGAAAGGCGGCGGGCAGGGCGACCGGCTCCTGTTCCTGGCCGTCGTAGTTGGGGGCGAAGTCGACGGTGTCCTCGTCGATCGACTCCGTCATCAGGCTCGTCGCCTGCGCCTGGCGGCACTCGGTGTACCGCATGGCGGCGGGCGGGTCGTCGTTGCCCAGCGAGCCGAAGTTGCCGTGTCCGTCGACGAGCGGCACGCGCATGGAGAACGGCTGTGCCATGCGCACCAGGGCGTCGTAGATCGACGCGTCGCCGTGCGGGTGCAGCTTGCCCATGACCTCGCCGACCACGCGCGCGCACTTCACATAGCCGCGGTCGGGACGCAGGCCCATCTCGTTCATCTGGTAGACGATGCGCCGGTGCACCGGCTTGAGACCGTCGCGGGCGTCGGGCAGGGCGCGGGAGTAGATGACCGAGTACGCGTACTCGAGGAAGGAGCCCTGCATCTCGTCGACGACGTCGATGTCGAGGATCCGCTCCTCGAACGAGTCGTCGGGCGGCGGGGTCTTCGTGCTGCGGCGGGCCATCGCTGCCGGCTCCTCTTTTCTGGTCGCTCGCCTACGGGTCGCTCACGGCCCCTTCGGCTCACGCTTGCTGAAGCATGAACGGGATCTGACGCCACCATTGTGGACCGCCGCACTGACAACGCGGGCCAGGACCCGGTGCGGGCGGTCCGGTCCGCCCGTGCGGGCACCCTCGGGCGCGACTGCCCGCAGGCTACGCGATCCGCTGTGGGCGTACGTCGCCCGGGAACTTCGCCGCGGCTCCACACGCTTGCATACAGTGGCAGGACCGGCAGCAGAACCGCGGTGTCAGCCACCGCATCGGCGATCGAAGGGACGTACATGCCCATGGGTCACACGGCCACAGACCAGGCAGGCACCGGGGGCCTGACAGCGACCGAGCACCGCCTGGCCAACGGCCTGCGCGTGGTGCTCTCCGAGGACCACCTGACCCCGGTCGCGGCGGTGTGCCTCTGGTACGACGTCGGCTCGCGCCACGAAGTCAAGGGCCGTACCGGCCTTGCTCACCTTTTCGAGCACCTGATGTTCCAGGGGTCGGGCCAGGTGAAGGGCAACGGCCACTTCGAGCTGGTGCAGGGCGCCGGCGGCTCGCTCAACGGCACCACGAGCTTCGAGCGGACCAACTACTTCGAGACCATGCCCGCCCACCAGCTGGAGCTCGCCCTCTGGCTGGAGGCCGACCGCATGGGCTCCCTGCTGGCCGCCCTGGACGACGAGTCCATGGAGAACCAGCGCGACGTGGTGAAGAACGAGCGCCGCCAGCGCTACGACAACGTCCCGTACGGCACCGCCTTCGAGAAGCTGACCGCCCTCGCCTACCCGGAGGGCCACCCCTACCACCACACCCCGATCGGCTCGATGGCCGACCTGGACGCGGCGACCCTGGAGGACGCGCGCGCGTTCTTCCGCACGTACTACGCGCCGGGCAACGCCGTGCTGTCGGTCGTCGGCGACATCGACCCCGAGCAGACGCTCGCCTGGGTCGAGAAGTACTTCGGCTCCATCCCCTCCCACTACGGCAAGCCCGCCCCCCGGGACGGCACCCTGCCGGAGGTGATCGGCGAGCAGCTGCGCGAGGTCGTCGAGGAGGAGGTGCCCGCGCGCGCCTTGATGGCCGCCTACCGGCTGCCGCACGACGGCACGCGCGCGTGCGACGCGGCCGACGTGGCGCTGACCGTCCTCGGCAGCGGTGAGTCCTCCCGCCTCTACAACCGGCTGGTACGGCGCGACCGTACGGCCGTCGCGGCCGGCTTCGGCCTGCTGCGCCTGGCCGGGGCGCCCTCCCTGGGCTGGCTCGACGTGAAGACCTCCGGGGACGTCGAGGTCCCGGTCATCGAGACCGCCATCGACGAGGAGCTCGCCCGGTTCGCCGAGGAGGGCCCGACGGCCGAGGAAATGGAGCGCGCCCAGGCCCAGTTGGAGCGCGAGTGGCTGGACCGGCTCGGCACGGTCGCGGGCCGCGCCGACGAACTGTGCCGCTACGCGGTCCTGTTCGGCGACCCGCAGCTCGCCCTGACCGCCGTCAAGCGCGTCCTGGAGGTGACCCCGGAGGAGGTCCGCGAGGTCGCCGCGGCCCGTCTGCGCCCCGACAACCGCGCGGTGCTCGTCTACGAACCCGTCTCCCAGGAGCTCGCCGAGGACGCCGATCCCCCCGAAGACCCCGAGGCCGAGGCCACCGTCGAGGCCGGCGACAAGAACGAGGAGGCGGCCAAGTGACCGAGCTCGCCGCGATGGAGTTCCACCCGCAGCCCCAGGCGGGCGAGGCCAGGCCCTGGGCGTTCCCGGCGCCCACGCGCGGGGCGCTCGACAACGGCCTGACCGTGCTGCGCTGCCACCGCCCCGGCCAGCAGGTCGTCGCCGTGGAGGTCCTGCTGGACGCGCCCCTGGAGGCCGAGCCGGCCGGCTTCGACGGCGTCGCCACGATCATGGCGCGCGCCTTCTCCGAGGGCACCGACAAGCACTCCGCCGAGGAGTTCGCCGCCGAACTGGAGCGCTGCGGCGCCACCCTCGACGCGCACGCCGACCACCCCGGCGTCCGGCTCAGCCTGGAGGTCCCGGCCTCCCGCCTGGCCAAGGCGCTCGGTCTCCTCGCCGACGCCCTCCGGGCGCCCGCGTTCGCCGACAGCGAGGTCGAGCGGCTGGTCCGCAACCGCCTCGACGAGATCCCGCACGAGCTGGCCAACCCCTCCCGGCGCGCCGCCAAGGAGCTCTCCAAGGAGCTGTTCCCGGCCGGCTCGCGCATGTCCCGCCCACGCCAGGGCACCGAGGAGACCGTCGAGAAGATCGACGCGGCGGCCGTGCGCGCCTTCTACGACCGTCACGTCCGGCCCGCCACGGCCACCGCGGTGGTCGTCGGCGACCTCACCGGGATCGACCTCGACGCCCTGCTCGGCGAGACCCTCGGGGCGTGGACGGGCTCCAGCGCCGAGCCCCGCCCGGCGCCCCCGGTGACGGCCGACGACACCGGGCGCGTGGTCATCGTGGACCGCCCCGGCGCCGTCCAGACGCAGCTGCTCATCGGCCGCGTCGGCCCCGACCGGCACGACCGCGTGTGGCCCGCGCAGGTGCTCGGCACGTACTGCCTGGGCGGCACCCTCACCTCCCGGCTGGACCGCGTCCTGCGCGAGGAGAAGGGCTACACCTACGGCGTGCGGGCCTTCGGCCAGGTCCTGCGCTCCGCCCCGGACGGCACGGGCGCGTCGATGCTCGCCATCAGCGGCTCCGTCGACACCCCGAACACCGGACCGGCGCTCGACGACCTCTGGAAGGTGCTGCGCACCCTCGCCGAGGGCGGCCTCACGGACGCCGAGCGCGACGTCGCCGTGCAGAACCTCGTCGGGGTGGCGCCGCTGAAGTACGAGACGGCGGCGGCCGTCGCGAGCACGCTGGCCGACCAGGTCGAGCAGCATCTGCCGGACGACTACCAGGCGACGCTGTACCAGCAGCTCGCCGCGACCGGCACGGTGGAGGCCACCGCGGCGGTCGTGAACGCCTTCCCCGTCGACCGGTTGGTGACCGTCCTGGTCGGGGACGCGGCGCAGATCAAGGAGCCCGTGGAGGCACTGAACATCGGTGAAGTGACCGTGGTGTCCGCCGAGTAGCGGCACGCGTGCGTGGCGGGGCCCTGGTGACGGAAGCGTCACCAGGGCCCTCTTATGTCCGAATTGAAGGAACATTGAAGGAGAGTGGGCTGTTTGCCCTGTGGGATGCGCTACAAACACCCTGATCCGTTTGGGAATTGAAAGTGGCCCTGTTTAGCGTCGTCCGGGCTGTCCGTCAGGCAGTGCGCCGCACCCGCGGCACCGGACAGTCATCGCCGAGTCCCCGTACGGCGCGAGCCAGGGGAGCCGGGGACCCACCGCAGTCCCTGGGGTGAATCGGACGCCCGCGCGTGCCGCGAGGGGGTCCGTAGGAGACCTTCCTGCTCCGAACCCGTCAGCTAACCCGGTAGGCGAGAGGGAAGGAAAGGACCAGCCTGTACATGGCGTTCATGTGCGCCACCGGGAAGCACCGTCGTCCCAGCCGGATCAAGCGCTCCACCGCCCAGGCCGCCGGCGTCGCGGCCCTCGCCGCCACCGGCGTCGTCGGCTCCCTCGCGGCTCCCGCGCTCGCCGCCGACAACTCGGTCGAGCAGACCGGTCTCACCCCTGTCATCACCATCGGCGACTCGATCGCCGCCAAGATCGACGCCCAGGCCGACGCGCAGAAGCAGGCCGCCGAGGAGGCCGCCCGCAAGAAGGCGGCCGAGGAGGCCGCGCGCAAGAAGGCCGAGGCGGAGGCCAAGAAGGCCCGCGAGGCCAAGGAGCGCGCCGCCCGCGAGGCCGAGCGCAAGCGCCTCAACACCTTCGTCGCCCCGATCTCGAACTCGTACGTCTCCACGGGGTACAAGGCCAGCAGTTCCCTGTGGTCCTCGGGCAGCCACACCGGCATCGACTTCCACGCCGCGACCGGCACCACCGTGCACGCCGTCGGCTACGGCACGGTCGTGCAGACCGGCTGGGGCGGTGCCTACGGCAACCAGATCGTGATCAGGATGAACGACGGCACGTACACCCAGTACGGCCACCTGTCGTCCATCGGTGTCTCCGTCGGCCAGAAGGTCGTCACCGGCCAGCAGATCGGCCTCTCCGGCTCGACCGGCAACACCACCGGTCCGCACCTGCACTTCGAGGCCCGTACGACGCCGGAGTACGGCTCCGACATGGACCCCGTCGCCTACCTTCGCTCGCACGGCGTGAACGTCTGACGAAGGATCGCGAGATCCCGTGAAGCCCCGGCTCCCCGAGCCGGGGTTTTCCGTGTTTCCGCCGCGCCGCTGTCCAAAAAATATCCATGGATTCCGGCCCGCCGTCGGAAATTCCCGCCCTTTGCAATAGAGTCACTGGACACACGTCCATGGTCGACGTTTCACGGGGATTAAGGCGGAGGTCGGACATGCGTATTCCGGCGCACTCGGTGTGCACGGCCATCCGGGACGACATCGTCGCGGGTGTCTACGAGCGCGGCAGCCGCCTCACCGAGGAACTCCTCGCCCGCCGCTACGGCGTCTCGCGCGTCCCCGTCCGCGAGGCCCTGCGCACGCTGGAGGCCGAGGGCTTCGTGGTGACCCGGCGGCACGCGGGCGCGTGCGTCGCGGAACCGACCGAGCAGGAGGCCTCCGACCTGCTGGAGATGCGCCTGCTGCTGGAGCCGCTCGGCGCCTCCCGGGCCGCCCAGCGCCGCACCGAGGCCCATCTGAAGGTGCTGCGCGGCCTGGTCAGACTGGGCCAGGAGCGGGCCAGAAGGGGCAACAGCGAGGATCTGCGCTCCCTGGGCGCCTGGTTCCACGAGACGCTCGCCCAGGCCTCCGGCAGCCCGGCCATGACCTCGACGCTGACCCGGCTGCGCCACAAGATCGCCTGGATGTACGCCGTGGAGGCGCCCGCCGACCCGGTGGAGTCCTGGGCCGAGCACGGGGCGATCGTCGACGCCGTGGCGCGCGGCGACGGCGAACGCGCGCGGGCGGTCACGGCGCTGCACACCGAACGCTCGACCGCCGCGCACCGGCTGCGATTCGGGAGCCAGGACCGGGCGACGGGTGTGAGGAACTCGCAACACGCCGTAAACATGCCGAGCCTGCGGCATTAACACGGACGCCGTATACAAAGAGGAAAGAATTCGCGGGGGCTATTTCACGCTGCCCGCCGCCGGGAATTCCGTACCTCCCTGCGCGGAAAATGCGAAGGGCTCGCCCGGAAATTCGGACGAGCCCTTCCGTGGTGCCGTGGTCAGACGGTCTCGGGAAGCTCCTCGAGCCCCTCGGAGACCAGCTTGGCCAGGCGGTCGAGGGCCGCGTCCGCGCCCTCGGCGTCGGCGGCGAGGACGATCTCCTCGCCGCCCTGGGCGCCCAGGCCCAGAACCGCCAGCATCGAGGCCGCGTTGACGGGGTTGCCGTCGGCCTTGGCGATCGTGACCGGGATGCCTGCGGCCGTGGCGGCCCGGACGAAGATGGAAGCGGGGCGGGCGTGGAGGCCCTCGGCCCAGCCGACGTTGACGCGGCGCTCAGCCATGTGATGCTGCCCTTCGGTGTTCAGGGTTGTCTAGACCAGTTTCCCACAACGTGAGGCTGCTCCGGAGAAGCGCGTGCCCCTCCGGGGTGAGTCGTCGGGCCGCGGCCTCGGCCCGACGTCCGTCCTTCGCGCTGCTCGGTTGTCGTCCACAGACTGCCTCGCGCCGTTGTCGGACGCGAGCCGTACGCTGGGGCCCATGCAGACCTCGTCGGACCGGCACGAGTACCCCGCCCACTGGGAAGCCGACGTGGTGCTGCGCGACGGCGGCACCGCGCGCGTCCGCCCCATCACCGTCGATGACGCGGAGCGCCTGGTCAGCTTCTACGAGCAGGTGTCGGACGAGTCGAAGTACTACCGCTTCTTCGCGCCCTACCCGCGACTGTCCGCGAAGGACGTCCACCGCTTCACGCACCACGACTTTGTGGACCGGGTGGGACTCGCGGCCACGGTCGGCGGCGAGTTCATCGCCACCGTACGCTACGACCGCATCGGCGCCGACGGAACGCCCGCGTCGGCGCCGGCCGACGAGGCCGAGGTCGCCTTCCTCGTCCAGGACGCCCACCAGGGCCGTGGCGTCGCCTCCGCCCTCCTGGAGCACATCGCCGCCGTCGCCCGCGAGCGCGGCATCCGCCGCTTCGCCGCCGAGGTACTGCCCGCCAACACCAAGATGATCAAGGTGTTCACGGACGCCGGCTACACCCAGAAACGCAGCTTCGAGGACGGCGTCGTCCGCCTCGAGTTCGACCTCGAACCCACCGACCGCTCCCTGGCCGTCCAGCGCGCGCGGGAGCAGCGCGCCGAGGCGCGGTCCGTACGGCGGCTGCTCGCGCCCGGCTCGGTCGCCGTCGTCGGCACCGGCCGCGCCCCCGGCGGTGTGGGCCGCGGCATCCTCGACAACATCCGGGACGCGGGCTACGCCGGACAGCTGTACGCCGTGAACAAGGCGTTCCCCGAGGACCTGAAGGAACTCGACGGCGTCCCCGCCCACCGCTCGGTGCGGGACATCGACGGGCCCGTCGACCTCGCCGTCGTCGCCGTGCCGGCCGAGCACGTCCCCGAGGTCGTCACCGAGTGCGGCGAGCACGGCGTGCAGGGACTGGTCGTCGTCTCCGCCGGCTACGCCGAGAGCGGGCCCGACGGACGCGAACGCCAGCGCGAACTCGTCCGCCACGCGCGCACGTACGGCATGCGGATCATCGGCCCGAACGCCTTCGGCGTCATCAACACCTCCCCGCGGGTGCGGCTCAACGCCTCCCTCGCCCCCGAGATGCCCCGCGCCGGCCGCATCGGCCTGTTCGCCCAGTCCGGCGCCATCGGCATCGCCCTGCTGTCCCGGCTGCACCGGCGCGGTGGCGGCGTCACGGGCGTCACCGGCGTCTCCACCTTCGTCTCCTCCGGCAACCGCGCGGACGTCTCCGGCAACGACGTCATCCAGTACTGGTACGACGACCCGGACACCGACGTCGTCCTGATGTACCTGGAGTCCATCGGCAACCCCCGCAAGTTCACCCGCCTCGCCCGCCGCACGGCCGCCGCCAAGCCGCTGGTCGTCGTCCAGGGCGCCGGTTCCGCACCGCAGGGACACGCCGTACGGGCGACGCGGCTGCCGCACGCGACGGTGTCCGTGCTGCTGAGGCAGGCCGGGGTGATCCGGGTCGACACCATCACCGAACTGGTCGACGCGGGTCTGCTGCTCGCCCGCCAGCCCCTGCCGAGCGGACCCCGGGTGGCGATCCTGGGCAACTCCGAGTCCCTGGGCCTGCTGACGTACGACGCCTGTCTCTCCGAGGGGCTCCGGCCGCACCGCCCGTTCGACCTGACCACCGGCGCCACGGCCGGCGACTTCCACGCGGCGCTGCTGCGGGCCCTCGGGGACGACTCCTGCGACGCGGTGGTCGTGACCGCCATCCCGGCCATCGGCGAGGCCTCCGTCGCCGACGCGGAACTGGCCCGGGCGCTGCAGTCGGCCGCCGACCAGGTCCCCGGCAAGCCGGTCCTCGTCGTGCACGTGGAACTCGGCGGGCTCGCGGAGGCACTGTCGGCGGCCGCGGGCACCGCGCCCGAACCGGACGCCGCGGCCACCGGCACCCGCAGGCTGCGCCCCTCCCAGCAACTGCCCGCCCCGGCCCCCGCCCGGCAGCCCGCCGCCACCGACACCGCCCCCCGGCTCATCCCGGCCTACCCCGCCGCCGAACGCGCGGTGCGGGCCCTCGCCGAGGCCGTGAAGTACGCGCAGTGGCGGCGCGAGGCCGCCGAGCCCGGCAGGGTGCCCGAGTACGACGACATCGACGAGAAGGGCGCCGCCCGCCTCATCGCCGGGATGCTCACGCGCGGGCAGGGCCTCACCCTCGGCACCGAGGAGACCTGCGAGCTGCTCGGGCGCTACGGCATCGCCGTCCGCCGGGCGACCCCCGCGTTCACCCCGGACGACGCCGTCCGTGCCGCCGGCGAGCTCGGCTACCCCGTCGCCCTCAAGGCCACCGCCCCGCACCTGCGCCACCGCGCCGACCTGGGCGGCGTCCGGCTGGACCTCGCCGACGAAGAGCAACTGCGCCGGGCGTACGCCGAGTTGACCGGCCTGTTCGGCAAGCCGGAGGAGCTGCGGCCGGTCGTGCAGCCGATGGCGCCCCGGGGCGTCGACACGGTCGTACGGGCCGTCATCGACCCGGCCGCCGGCGCCGTGCTGTCCTTCGGGCTGGCCGGAGCGGCCTCCCAGCTGCTCGGCGACATGGCGCACCGGCTGGTCCCGGTCACCGACCGCGACGCGACCTCCCTGGTCCGGTCGATCCGGACGGCCCCGCTGCTGTTCGGCTGGCGCGGCTCGACCCCCGTCGACACGCCTGCGCTGGAGGAACTGCTGCTGCGCGTGTCCCGGCTCGTCGACGACCACCCCGAGGTCGTCGCGGTCACCCTGGAGCCGGTCGTCGTCGCCCCGCGTGGACTGAGCGTTCTCGGCGCCTCCGTGCGCCTCGCGCCCCCGCCCGCCCGCGACGACCTCGGCCCGCGCACGCTTCCGGCATACTGAACCACCCCTGAGCGGTCCCTCGCAGTCAGTGCGCCCCCGTAGGATGGACGCCATGGCCAAGACCAGTACGACGACCCAGGGGCTGCGTGCGGCGATCGAGCGCAGCGGCTACTACCCGGCCCTCGTGGCCGAGGCGGTGGAGGCCGCCGTGGGCGGCGAGCCCATCCGGTCGTACCTGGTCCACCAGGAGACGACGTTCGACCAGAACGAGGTGCGGCGGCACGTGACCGTGCTCGTCCTCACCGGCAACCGCTTCATCGTCAGCCACACCGACGAGCAGGCCGCCGACAGCACCTCCCCGACGCCGTACGCCACGACCTCGACGGAGTCCGTGAAGCTCGGCCGGATCTCGTCGGTCGTGGTCAGCCGGGTGGTGGCCAACCCCGAGCAGTACGCGCCGGGCACCCTGCCCCGCGAGGTCGTGCTGACCATCGGCTGGGGCGCCGTCTCCCGCATCGACCTCGAACCCGCCGCCTGCGGAGACCCCAACTGCGAGGCCGACCACGGCTACACCGGCAACTCCACCGCCGACGACCTCAGCCTGCGGGTCAGCGAGGCCGGGGACGGCCCGGAGACCGTGCGCCAGGCCCTCGCCTTCGCCCAGTCGCTCTCCGAGGCGACCGCGGACACCACCCGCTGAGATGGTCCACGCCCCCTGGGACGCCCACCCCGAGCCCCTCTCCGTCGACTCCGCGCCCCTGCCCGAGTACGGCAGCGGCTCCCTCGCCGACCTCCTGCCGACCCTGGCCGCCGGCATGGGCGTACCGGACACGACGGCCGCGATCGCCGAGCTGACGCCCGCCGACCGGAACTGCGTGTTCCTGATCGACGGTCTCGGCTGGGAGCAGCTGAAGGCGCACCCGGACGAGGCGCCCTTCCTGACCTCCCTGCTCGGCAGTTCGCGCGGCGGCACCGGACGCCCCCTGACCACCGGCTACCCGGCGACCACCGCCACCTCCCTCGCCTCCGTCGGCACCGGCCTGCCGCCCGGCGCGCACGGCCTGCCCGGCTACACCGTGCGCGATCCGGCCACCGGCGAGCTGATGAACCAGCTGCGCTGGCAGCCCTGGACCGCACCGCAGGCATGGCAGCCGTACCCGACCGTCTTCCAGCTGGCCCACCAGGCGGGCGTGCACGCGGCCCAGGTGTCCTCGCCGACCTTCGAGCACACCCCGCTGACCAAGGTCGCGCTCAGCGGTGGAACGTTCCTCGGCAGGCTGTCCGGAGAGGACCGCATGGACGTCGCGGCTGAGCAACTGGCCGCCGGCGACCGCTCCTTGGTCTACACCTACTACGCCGAGCTGGACGGCGCGGGCCACCGCTACGGCGTCGACTCCGACACCTGGCGCGGCCAGCTCATGCACGTCGACCGGCTCGTCCAGCGCCTCGCCGAGCAACTCCCGCCACGCAGCGCCCTGTACGTCACCGCCGACCACGGCATGGTCGACGTGCCCTTCGACGAGCAGCACCGCATCGACTTCGACGAGGACTGGGAGCTGCGCGCCGGAGTGGCCCTGCTGGGCGGCGAGGGCCGCGCCCGGCACGTCTACGCCGTCCCCGGCGCCCAGAACGACGTCCTGACCTGCTGGCGCGAGGTGCTCGGCGAGCAGTTCTGGGTGGCCTCGCGCGACGAGGCCATCGCGGCGGGCTGGTTCGGACCACGGATCGACGAACGGGTGTACGCCCGCCTCGGTGACGTCGTCGCGGCCGCGCGGGACGACGTCCTGATCATCGCGTCCGAGCGGGAGCCGAAGGAGTCGGCGATGGTCGGCAACCACGGTTCGATGACCCCTGCCGAACAGCTCGTCCCCCTGCTCGAAGTACGCTCCTGAAGCCCGTACGCCGTCCCGTTCGCCGAAAGGTGCTCAACCACCCATGCCCGAGCTGGTGTTCTTCTCCGGAACGATGGACTGCGGGAAGTCGACCCTGGCTCTCCAGATCGAGCACAACCGCTCGGCGCGCGGTCTGGCCGGGATGATCTTCACTCGGGACGACCGCGCCGGCGAGGGCAAACTCTCCTCACGGCTGGGCCTGGTGACGGACGCGGTGGAGGTCGAGAACGGACAGGACCTCTACGCCTACCTGGTCGACCACCTCTCCCAGGGCGGCCGCGCGGACTACGTCATCGCGGACGAGGCGCAGTTCCTGGCGCCGGAGCAGATCGACCAACTCGCGCGCGTGGTCGACGACCTGGGCCTCGACGTCTACGCCTTCGGCATCACGACGGACTTCCGCTCGAAACTCTTCCCGGGCTCCCAGCGCCTGGTCGAACTCGCCGACCGCGTCGAGGTCCTGCAGGTCGAGGCCCTGTGCTGGTGCGGGGCCCGCGCCACGCACAACGCCCGCACGATAGGCGGGGAGATGGTCGTCGAGGGTGCCCAGGTCGTCGTCGGGGACGTCGACCAGTCCGACACCGTCGGCTACGAGGTCCTGTGCCGCCGGCACCACCGCCGCCGGATGACCGCGGCCACGGCCCGCGCGGCGGCCCTCTCTCCCGACGTGCTGCCGGTGTCCTCGGCCTGAGTCGCCGCCGACCGGGCTCAGCGCGGGCTCTGGACCAGGCAGAAGCGGGCGCCCTCCGGGTCCGACACCGTGGCCACGCGCCCGTGGGGCGTGTCGTGCGGGCCCTTCAGGACATGGCCGCCGAGGTCGGTCAAGCGGTCGGCCGCCTCGTCGGTGTCGGCCACCTCGAAGTACGTCAGCCAGTGCGGGCCCCGGTCGCGGGGAAGGGCGTGGCCGACGCCCTGGATGCCGGCCACCGGGCGGCCGTCGACGCGCAGGGTGACGTAGTCGGAGTCGGAGTCGGCGTCGACGACCGGCTCCTCCTCGAAGGCGAAGACCGTCTCGTAGAACTTGGCGACGCTCGCCGACTCGAAGGTGAGCAGTTCGTTCCAGGCGGGGGTGCCGGGGACGCCCGTGAGGGCCGTGCCGAGGTGCCGGGCGGCCTGCCAGACGCCGAAGACGGCGCCCGAGGGGTCGGAGCCGATCGCGAGCCGTCCGGCCTCGTCGGCGTCCAGCGGCCCGACCCCGATCGTGCCGCCGCACAGCCGTACGGTCTCGGCGGTCAGGTCCACGTCGTGCGAGGCGAAATACGGCGTCCACGCGATGGGCAGATGGCGGTCCGGCGGCAGCTGGCCGATGCCCGCCACCTCGTGGCCGTCGAGCAGGGCACGCGCGTACGGGCCCAGTTGCCGGGGGCCGGGCTCGAACTCCCAGCCGAACAAGGAACCGTAGAAGTCCTGGGTGGCCGTCAAACCGTGCACCATCAGGCTCACCCAGCAGGGCGTACCGGGTCTGTGCCGAGCGTGCGTCTCGGTCATCGTCACTCTCTCCTCGACTCCTCGCGGTGGCCGTGTCGCTTCCGCTGTCCGGATCCCCGTGCCGATGCTCGCACCAGCCGTGCCGCCGCGGGCTCCGGGCGCGCCGCGACGCGCACGGCCACGTGACCGCAGAATGCACGGTGTGCGGTGTCCCGTCCGTTCCCGGGCGATGGCCGACGGGTGTCGATCGGTTGTACGGCAAGTGCCCGAGTCCGTACGCCTCGTGATCGGGCCTGTCCGGCGGAGCAGAGTAGCCGGACATGGACGACGCGGCCACCCCGTGCGCGAGGATGGTGGCCATGAACGCCATCATCTCCGCTTCCGAACTCGCGAGCGACCTGACCGGTGCGAACCCGCCGGTCGTGCTCGACGTCCGCTGGCAGCTCACCGTCCCCAACGGGGCTTCCTTCGACGGGCGTGCCGCGTACGCGGCCGGGCACATCCCCGGTGCGGTCTACGTCGACCTGGACACGGAACTCGCCTCCGCGCCCGGCGAGCGCGGCCGGCACCCACTGCCCGACCTCGAGGTCTTCGGCGCCGCGATGCGCGGGGCGGGCGTGTCGGCCGGGACGCCGGTGGTCGTGTACGACGGCGGGCAGGGCTGGGCGGCGGCACGCGCGTGGTGGCTGCTGCGCTGGACGGGTCACCCGGACGTGCGGGTCCTCGACGGCGGGTTGCCGGCCTGGGAGGGGGCGCTGGAGACGTCCGCACCGACGCCGGCCGAGGGCGACTTCGTGCCGCTGCCGGGGGACTTCGGGTTCCTCGACGCCGAGAGGGCGGCCGCGCTGGCACGGTCCGGTGTTCTGTTCGACGCGCGGGCGGGGGAGCGGTACCGGGGTGACGTGGAGCCGATCGACCGGGTCGGCGGGCACATCCCGGGCGCGGTGTCGGCCCCGACGAACGAGAACGTCGGCCCCGACGGACGGTTCCTGCCGGCCGAGCAACTGGCCGAACGCTTCAAGGCACTTGGGGCGGTCGACGGTGCGGCCGTCGGCGTGTACTGCGGCTCGGGCGTCTCGGGGGCGCACGAGGTGCTGGCCCTGGCGGTCGCCGGGATCCCGGCGGCGCTGTACGTCGGTTCCTGGTCGGAGTGGTCGTCGGACCCCTCGCGCCCGGTCGCCGTCGGACCCGATCCGCAGTAGGACGACGAAAACAGAGGGCCGCGCCCGGACGGCGCGGCCCTCATGCTCGTACGACCGACTACTCCTGCTTCTTGCGCCGCGTCCCGAACACGATCTCGTCCCAGCTCGGGACCGCCGCGCGGCGGCCCGGGCGGACGCCGTCGGCCTCCGCCTGGCGGTCGGTGGCGCCGATGAGACGGTCGCGGTGGGCGCCCACGGAGCGCGGCATCAGGACGTCCGCGTAGGCCGAACCGGCCGAGGCAGCGGGAGCCGGTGGCTCCTCCGTCTCGGGCTCGGCGACGGGCTCCTCCGGCGGCGGGGGCGTCTCGGACGGGCGCTCCGGGACCACCAGGTCGCCGCGGAAGCTCGGTACCGCCTCCAACAGGCTGGTCAGCGAGTCCCGTTCACCGGCCGTGCTCTCCTCCGCCGGTTCCGAGGCCTGCGCGGGCAGGCTCGGCCGGTCGAGGGCACGGTCCAGCGGGCGGTCGCGCGGCAGCCGGGCGATACGCGGGACGAAGGGGAAACTGGGCTCCGGCGCGGCGAGGTCCTCGGACTCGCCGATCAGCGAGCGCGCCTCCTCGTCGACGGCCTGGACGAGCCGCCGGGGCGGGTCGTACGTCCAGCTCGCCGAGTGCGGTTCGCCCGCGACCCGGTAGACCAGCAGGACCTCCCAGGTGCCGTCGTCGCGGCGCCACGAGTCCCACTGCACCGTGTCCTTCTCGGCGCCGCGCAGCAGCAGCCGCTCCTGGACGGCCTCGCCGAGCTGGGGCCCCGCCGCGTTCTCGCCGGGCCGGCGGACCGGGGTCTTGCGGGCCCGCTCGGCCATGAACGCGCGCTCGGCGAGGACGGGGCCCTCGAAGCGGCGTACCCGGTCGACGGGGATGCCCGCGAGCTGCGCGACCTCCTCCGCGGTGGCGCCTGCGCGTATACGCGCCTGGATGTC
The DNA here is from genome assembly GCF_022513565.1 of Streptomyces gilvus. Taxonomy (GTDB): domain Bacteria; phylum Actinomycetota; class Actinomycetes; order Streptomycetales; family Streptomycetaceae; genus Streptomyces; species Streptomyces gilvus. The sequence continues at coordinate 129,224 of NZ_JAKWBE010000019.1, forward strand.
GCGAGGACGGAGATGGCTCTCGACCTCGATCTCGATCTGACCGAGGCGGGGGCGGTCGCCGCGGACTGCCGCACGCAGCCGTTCGTCGATCGGAAGCGTGTACTCCGTAGAGTCGGCAGCCTTCAGCACCAGCCGTGTGCCGTCATTGGAGACGGCCACGACACGCAGTTCGGGCATGGGGACCTCCCGGGTGGTGCCTGCCGACGTCACGTGCGTCGCTGCTTCCGCTAGTCGAGTGTGGCCTGCCCGGGTGCAGCCTGCCACAACCTTGCCGAGTTGCCCGGCGTGTCGGGCACGGGCCCGGGAACGCCGTTATGGCACGGTTACCTATTCGCAACGCTAAGTGACCAACTCCGTCACCCTGTGCAACGAGCCCCCTCCTGGCGGTCCAGCAAGGCCCCGGACGCCCTGGCGGGAGACCGGACCCAGGGCTCGCAACAGTACTCCATTTGGACCACGTGCGTGGATTGGCACGCCACCCAATATCCGACAAGGCGCGTGCCCCGGCCGCCTGTTGAGCGGTTCGGGGATCTTGGAAGTGGCGTACCTCACGCAACCGTCAGAAACGGAACCAATGACCACGCGCCGGTCTACGCCCCCAACACCCGCCGCAGGTAGTCGTTCTGGAACCGGCGGTCCGGGTCGAGCCGGTCCCTCAAAGCGGTGAACTCGCCGAACCGCGGGTAGACGCCGGCGAAGTACTCGGCGTCCCGGGTGTGCACCTTGCCCCAGTGCGGGCGGCCCTCGTGGGCGGTGAAGATGCGCTCCGCGGCGGTGAAGTAGGCGTGGTACGGCGTGCCCTTGAACATGTGGACGGCGACATAGGCGCTGTCGCGGCCCGACGCGGTGGACAGGGTGATGTCGTCGGCGGGGGCCGTGCGCACCTCGACCGGAAAGCTGACCCGGAGGCCGGAGCGGTCGACCATCGCCTTCAGTTCGCGCAGGGTCTCGGCCAGGGCCGCGCGCGGGACGGCGTACTCCATCTCCACGAAGCGCACGCGGCGTGGCGACGTGTAGACCTTGTAGGGGATGTCCGTGTAGGTGCGGGCGGACAGGGCCTTGCTGGAGATCCGGGCGATCGCCGGGATGGACGCCGGGGCCGCGCGGCCGACCCACTGGGCCACCTGGAACACGCCGTTGGAGAGGAACTCGTCCTCGAACCAGCCGGACACCGGCGGCACCGGCTTCTCCGGGCCCGCGCTGCGGTTGTTGCGCTTGGTGTTGGTGTTGCCGGTGTGCGGGAACCAGTAGAACTCGAAGTGCTCGTTCTCGGCCCACAGCTGGTCGAAGTCGGCGAGCACCTGGTCGAAGGGCATCGGCTCCTCGCGGGCCGTGAGCAGGAAGACCGGCTCCACGGCGAAGGTGATCGCGGTGACGATGCCGAGCGCGCCCAGGCCGACCCGGGCCGCCGCGAAGACCTCCGGGTTCTCCTTCTCGGAACAGGTGAGGACCGTGCCGTCCGCGGTGACCAGCTCGAGTCCCTTGATCTGGGCGGCGATCGAGGCCGACTCGCGGCCCGTGCCGTGGGTGCCGGTGCTGGTGGCGCCGGAGACCGTCTGCTCCATGATGTCGCCCATGTTGGTCAGCGACAGGCCCTCACGCGCGAGAGCCACGTTGAGCCTCTTGAGCGGGGTGCCGGCCTCCACCGTGACGGTCATGGCATCACGGTCGATCCCGCGGATGCCGGTCAACAGTTGAGGGCGGATCAACACACCGTCGGTGGCCGCGATGGAGGTGAAGGAGTGCCCGGTGCCGACCGCCTTGACGGTCAGCCCGTCCTCGGCAGCCCGGCGCACGGCCGCGGCCAGTTCCTCCACGGAGGCCGGCGTGACCTCCCGCGCGGGACGGGCGGAGACGTTGCCGCCCCAGTTACGCCACGTGCCGTTCTTCCCGCTCGCTGTGCTGCTCAACGGTGCCTCCCCGACGCGGAGCCGGCCTGCTGAGCCGGCGGTACCCCAGGAAACCGACCGCGACCGCGACGGCCCCGGACACCGCCGGAACCCCGTACCCGGCCCGCGCCCCGGCCGCGTCGATGACCCAGCCGGCCACGGAGGAGCCGAGCGCGACGCCGACCGCGAGCCCGGTACTGATCCAGGTCATGCCCTCGGTCAACTGCGCGCGTGGTACGTGCTCTTCGATGAGGGACATCGTCGTGATCATCGTGGGTGCGATGGACAGGCCCGCGACGAAGAGCGCCACGGCCAGAAACGGCAAGTTTCCGACCAGTAGGAGGGGGATCATACTCACGGCCATCGCGCATATGCCCAGCAGCCAGCGGCGCTGTGGCGCCCCTGTGAAGCGCAGCAGCCCGAACACGATTCCGGCCACGCAGGAACCGGCCGCGTACAGCGCCAGGACCACGCTCGCGGCCCCCTTGTGGCCACGCTCGTCGGCGAAGGCCACGGTGACCACGTCCACCGCCCCGAAGATCGCCCCGGTCGCCACGAAGGTCGCCACCAGGACCTGCAGCCCACGCGCGCGCAGCGCCGAACCGCCGCCCTGGTGCCCACGCGGGTGCGGGGCGGGCTCGGTGGCGCGCTGGGCGGTCAGCCAGAAGACGCCGACCGCCAGGAAGCAGGCCGCGAGCAGCGGTCCCGCCTCCGGGAACCAGGCGGTCGACAGCCCGATGGAGACGATCGGCCCGAAGATGAAGCACACCTCGTCGACGACCGACTCGAACGAGTACGCGGTGTGCAGCTGCGGCGTCCCCCGGTACAGGGCGGCCCACCGCGCGCGGATCATCGCGCCGAGACTCGGTACGGACCCGATGCCGGCCGCGCACAGGAACAGCACCCAGTCCGGCCAGCCGAAGCGCGCGGCGAGCAGCAGCCCGGCCGCCGAGGCGAGCGCGACGAGCGTGGCGGGCCGCAGCACCCGGCGCTGCCCGTGCTGGTCCACCAGCCGGGAGATCTGCGGCCCGATCGCCGCGGCGGCCAGCGCGATGGTGGCCGACAGGGCGCCCGCGAGCCCGTACCGCCCGCTGATCTGGGAGATCATCGTGACCACGCCGATGCCCATCATCGACAGCGGCATCCGGCCGACGAACCCCGCGGCGGAGAAGCCCTTGGAGCCGGGGGCGGCGAACAGAGCGCGGTAGGGGCTGGGCACGGCGGGCTCCGGATCGGCAGAGGGACGGCGGCGCCGTAAGGCGCGAATGCGGCTGATACAGCTTACGAGTCAGGTCAACCCGACGCCCGCGACACCTGGACGGACCGCGCGGGAACCCGGCCGGTCACCCCGCCGTTTCCCGGCTGTCAGTACCGGATGACAGGATCGACCCATGCCAGACGCGCTCGACGCCACCCCCTACGACGCCCTGCTCCTGCTCTCCTTCGGAGGACCCGAGGGCCCCGACGACGTGATCCCCTTCCTGGAGAACGTCACGCGCGGGCGCGGGATCCCCAGGGAACGCCTCAAGGAAGTGGGCGAGCACTACTTCCTGTTCGGCGGGGTCAGCCCCATCAACCACCAGAACCGCGCCCTGCTCGACGCCCTGCGCAAGGACTTCGCGGACCACGGCCTGAACCTGCCCGTCCACTGGGGCAACCGCAACTGGGCCCCGTACCTGACGGACACCCTGCGCGAGATGGTCGCCGACGGCCGCCGCCGGATCCTGGTGCTGGCCACCAGCGCCTACGCCTCGTACTCCGGCTGCCGCCAGTACCGCGAGAACCTCGCAGACTCCCTCGCGACCCTTCAGGCCGAGGGCCTCGACCTGCCGAAGGTCGACAAGATCCGGCACTACTTCAACCACGAGGGCTTCGTCGAGCCCATGGTCGAGGGCGTGCTGCAGTCCCTCGCCGACCTTCCCGAGGACGTCCGGGACGGCGCCCACATCGCCTTCTCGACCCACTCCATCCCGGTCGCCTCCGCCGACGCCTCCGGCCCGGTCGAGGACCACGGCGACGGCGGCGCGTACGTCGCTCAGCACCTGGACGTGGCGAAGCTGATCGCCGAGGCGGTCCGCGAGCGCACCGGCGTCGACCACCCCTGGCAGCTCGTCTACCAGTCCCGCTCCGGCGCCCCGCACATCCCGTGGCTGGAGCCGGACATCTGCGACCACCTCGCGGAGCGGCACGCGGCCGGCGTACCGGCGGTGGTGATCGCCCCCATCGGCTTCGTCTCCGACCACATGGAGGTCCTGTACGACCTCGACACGGAGGCCAGGGCCAAGGCGGAGGAGCTGGGCCTGCCCATGCGCCGCTCGGCCACCGTGGGCGCCGACCCGCGCTTCGCCGCCGCGATCCGCGACCTCGTCCTGGAGCGTGCGGCCCTCGAGCGCGGCCAGGAGGTCACCCCCTGCGCCCTCGGCGCGCTCGGCGCGAGCCACGATCTCTGCCCGGTCGGCTGCTGCCCGGCCCGCGCCCCGCACCCCGCCGCCGCGGGCGCCGACAGTCCCTACGCGTGAGGAGACCCGTGACCGACGCCCTGCACAGGGAACTGCTGGAGCTGGCCCAGGAGGCCGCCCGTCGCGCCGGTGAGCTGCTGCGGGACGGCCGCCCGGCCGATCTGGCGGTGGCCGCGACCAAGTCGAGCCCCATCGACGTCGTGACCGAGATGGACATCGCGGCGGAGAAGCTGATCACGGACCTGATCTCGGCCCGCCGACCCGACGACGGCTTCCTCGGCGAGGAGGGCGCCTCCGTCGAGGGCACCAGCGGCATCCGCTGGGTGGTCGACCCGCTCGACGGCACGGTCAACTACCTCTACGGGCTGCCGACCTGGTCGGTCTCCATCGCCGCCGAGCAGGACGGCGAGGCGGTCGTCGGAGTCGTCGCGGTCCCGATGCGCGGCGAGACCTTCCACGCGGTCCGCGGCGGTGGGGCCCGGGCGACGGGCGCCTGGGAGGGCGAGCGCGAGCTGGCCGTCCGCCCCTCCCCGCCGCTCGACCAGGCCCTGGTCTCGACCGGCTTCAACTACGTCCTGGAGGTCCGAGCGCACCAGGCCGAGGTGGCCCACCGGCTGATCCCGCTGCTGCGGGACATCCGGCGCGGCGGCTCGGCCGCCGTGGACCTGTGCGACCTGGCGGCCGGCCGCCTGGACGGCTTCTACGAGCGCGGACTCAACGCCTGGGACCTCGCGGCCGGGGACCTCGTCGCCCGGGAGGCGGGCGCCCTGACCGGTGGACGCCCCGGAGAGCGCCCGGGACGCGATCTGGCGGTGGCCGGCAGTCCCGGGGTCTTCGAGCCCCTCCAGCGGCTGCTGGAGGACTTCGGCGCCTGGCACGAATGACGGTCCGGCCGCCACGGCCGGTCCGCCCCGGACACACGAGCGGGCCCCCGGCGCTGGATTCGCCGGGGGCCCGCTGTCGCTCGGGAGTGGATCGCTCCCGAGCGTTCAGACGCTATGCGCCGACTTCCACACCGTGTTCGGCGGCGAGGCGGCGCAGGTCGTCGAGTTCGCCCTGCTCGACCTCGACGAGGAAGTCGTCGCCCTCGTCGCGAGCCCGCGTCAGGTCGGACTCGGTCGCCTTTATGCGCTGCAGAAGTCCTGCGGTGAATGCGTCCATGCTGCGCCCCCTCGTCCTGGGTCGTGGGTCGGTGGCACGGGGGTGTGCCGTTGGGAGGGGCGATCACGTCTCCGGCAGATGCCCAGCGGCACTGCCCTGCTGGGCGGCGACGGTGCCGGGCACCCGCACGCCCACTCTGCGGAAAGCGGATTGCGCCGTACCGCATGGTGTTGCGGCACTAGCAGAGCGTGATCGCGGGGTATGAAGCGTCCTCCCCGCGCTTCCTTCCACGGAAACCTCAACCGCCGGAGAAAATCTCGCATTCCCGGGTCTCACACCTGTTCTTCATGTCGAGACCACCTTGCCCTTGATGTTCCGTCCCCCGCCTTACCGCCGACTTACGGCCGAAAAGGGCAGGATGGACGCACACACTCTTGAAGAACCCTGCCCACACCCCTGCCCGCCTGCCCGTCCGGGACTACGCGGGTGGACATCAGGAAGGACAAGCGACGTGCGCGTACTCGTCGTCGAGGACGAGCAGCTGCTCGCCGATGCGGTGGCCACCGGACTGCGCCGGGAGGCCATGGCCGTCGACGTCGTGTACGACGGTGCGGCCGCCCTGGAGCGCATCGGCGTCAACGACTACGACGTGGTCGTCCTCGACCGCGACCTCCCCCTCGTCCACGGCGACGACGTCTGCCGCAAGATCGTCGAGCTCGGCATGCCCACGCGCGTGCTGATGCTGACGGCCTCCGGCGACGTCAGCGACCGCGTGGAGGGCCTGGAGATCGGCGCCGACGACTATCTCCCCAAGCCCTTCGCGTTCAGCGAGCTCATCGCCCGCGTGCGGGCCCTCGGCCGCCGCACCAGCGTGCCGCTGCCGCCGGTCCTGGAGCGCGCCGGCATCAAGCTCGACCCCAACCGCCGCGAGGTCTTCCGCGACGGCAAGGAGGTCCAGCTCGCCCCCAAGGAGTTCGCGGTCCTGGAGGTCCTGATGCGCTCCGAGGGCGCCGTCGTCTCGGCGGAGCAGCTGCTGGAGAAGGCCTGGGACGAGAACACCGACCCGTTCACCAACGTCGTGCGCGTCACCGTGATGACCCTGCGCCGAAAGCTCGGCGAGCCGCCCGTCATCGTCACCGTCCCCGGCTCCGGCTACCGGATCTGATCCCCGATGGCCGCAACACCCGCACTCCCCACGGCACCCCCCAAGCCCACCTGGGACCCCAGGAAGCCCGAGCCGCCGTTCCCGTGGCTGCGCCCCACCATCCGCATACGCCTGACCCTGCTGTACGGCGGCATGTTCCTGATCGCCGGGATCGTGCTGCTGTCGATCATCTACCTGCTGGCGGCCCAGGCCCTGCACGAGGGCAGCGGCCAGTCGTTCTCGGTCTCCGGTGCCAACCTCGACATCACCAGTTCCACCTGTCCCGCCGTCAACTCGGCGCCGACGAGCGAGATCAACGCGATCCTCAAGCAGTGCGACGCCGTGCAGCGCCAGCACGCCCTCGACGACCTCCTCAGCCGCTCCCTGCTGGCCCTGCTCGGCCTCGCGGTGACCGCCTTCGCCTTCGGCTACGCGATGGCCGGCCGGGTCCTGGCGCCGCTGGGCCGCATCACCCGCACCGCGCGCGCGGTGGCGGGCTCGGACCTCTCCCGCCGGATCGAGCTGGACGGCCCGGACGACGAGCTCAAGGAGCTCGCCGACACCTTCGACGACATGCTGGAGCGTCTGCAGCGCGCCTTCACCGCCCAGCAGCGCTTCGTCGGCAACGCCTCGCACGAGCTGCGCACCCCGCTCGCGATCAACCGCACGCTCCTGGAGGTCCACCTCTCCGACCCGAACGCCCCGGTGGAGCTCCAGCAGCTCGGCAAGACGCTGCTGGCCACCAACGAGCGCAGCGAGCAGCTGGTGGAGGGTCTGCTGCTGCTCGCCCGCAGCGACAACCAGATCGTCGAGCGCAAGCCCGTGGACCTCGCCGAGGTCGCCGAGCAGGCGGTCGACCAGGTGCACGCGGAGGCGGAGGCCAAGGGCGTGGTGATCCGCGGGGAGCAGAAGACCGCGGTCGTCCAGGGCAACGGCGTCCTGCTGGAGCGCGTCGCGCTGAACCTCGTGCAGAACGCCGTGCGGTACAACGTCCCCGAGGGCGGCTGGGTCGAGGTCACCACCGACGTCCAGCACGGGCAGGCGGTCCTGGTCGTGTCGAACACCGGGCCGGTCGTGCCGGCGTACGAGATCGACAACCTCTTCGAGCCCTTCCGGCGGCTGCGCACGGAGCGCACGGGCAGCGACAAGGGCGTCGGCCTGGGTCTGTCCATCGTGCGGTCCGTGGCGCGGGCGCACGGCGGACACATCTCGGCGCAGCCGCGCGAAGGAGGTGGGCTCGTGATGCGGTTCACTCTCCCCATCTGAGATCATGACGCCGACACACGGGCTTGTTCGCTTTGCGCGGAATTTTCCGGCCGCGCAGCCGGGCATCCCCTGTGTGATCGATCACACGGGCGATTTCTCGGCCATCCACTCTCTGTGATCAAGTCGGCCGTCGGAAAGCCGGGAAAATCCGGGTTTTCGGGTGTCTTGATCACGGGAAGTACAGGTTGAGACGCCTTTGAAGAGCGGTAGGCGGACCGTGTACGGTCCCGTTCGCCATCCAAGCCGATCACTCTTGAGGAGTCCGGTTGGGTGTCGATTGAGTAACAGACCTTGATGTGAGGCAAAATCTCCGCCTCGAGGCGGGCACAAGTCCGGCCTCTCACGCGTTACGTGCGCTGGAGACACCCGCAGACACCCAGAGGGGGAGAGCGAAATGGCAACGGATTACGACACCCCACGCAAGACCGACGACGATGTGGACTCCGACAGCCTTGAAGAGCTGAAGGCCCGGAGGAACGACAAGTCCACCTCGGCGGTCGACGTCGACGAGTTCGAGGCCGCCGAGGGCCTGGAACTGCCCGGGGCCGACCTCTCCAACGAGGAGCTGGCCGTCCGGGTGCTGCCCAAGCAGCAGGACGAGTTCACCTGCATGAGCTGCTTCCTGGTGCACCACCGCAGCCAGCTGGCCCGCGAGAAGAACGGTCAGCCGATCTGCCGCGACTGCGACTGAGGACGGGTCGGCCGTGACTGGCTCGACCCCTCCCTGGAAGCGCCGCTCCCCCCTGCAGGGAGCGGACGAAGGGCCGCAGTACGGCCCTCACGGCGTGCGTGACGACGAGCGGGGCCCATCAGATGCGACACCCGAGATCACGGGGTCCACGGGATCGGCCCCGCTCCGGCCTGCGGCAGGCCGGGCCGGCCTCCCGGTGCCGGCGCAGGGCGGAAATCCCGCGCCGGTCGCCAGGCGACGGGCCGCGGCGATCCGGGACAAGGCCAGGGAAGGCGTGCGCAAGGGCGGCAGCCGGGCCCGCGCGGGCCTGGCGTACCTCGCCGACCGGATCATCGAGATGGCCCCGCGGGTGCCCGTACGGGACCTCGCCACCCTCCGCAGACAGTTCCCGGGCCTTGGACCCGAGCAGATCGCAGACAAGCTCGTGGCGGGCGCCGCGAGCGCCACGGCCACGGTCGGGGCCGGCGTCGGAGCGGCGGCCATGCTGCCCGTACCGCCCGCCATGCCGACCGAGCTGGCCGCGGAGATCACCGGCGTGGCCGCGATCGAGCTGAAGCTGATCGCCGAGCTCCACGAGGTCTACGGAGTGCGACCGCCCGGCAACCTCAAGGACCGCAGCACCGCGTACCTCAACTCCTGGTCGGGGGAGCGCGGCATCGAGGTGACCAACCCCTCGACCTTCGGCGGGGCCGTCAACAGCCGGATGAAACAGCAGCTGCGCCAGCAGATCATGAAGCGCGTGGTGCGCGACCTGCCGAACCTGATGCCCTTCATGGTGGGCGCCGCGGTGGGCGCGGTCATGAACCGGCGCGACACCAAGAGGCTCGCCGAGCGCATCCGCAAGGACCTGCGCAAGGCCCAGGTGCCGTGGGACGCGCTGCGCGAGCTGCCGCCGCTGGAGAAGCCGGCGCACCCGCTGGAGCTGGAGGACGGCGCCGCGGGCTGAACGCCCCTACGCGGCGGCCTCCCGGGCCGCCTTCAGAGCCTCCGCCAGCCGCTCCGGCTCCCGCGTCGACAGGTACAGGTACGGCGTCGGGTCCTCGGGGTCGGTCACGACCACCCGCAGCGCCGTGGGGATGTAGGAGCGCAGCAGCAGGAACGCGCGCGTGTCCGCCTTGTAGGTGCGCCAGGCCCGCGCCTCCTCGCCCTCCAGGACCTCCGCGTCACCGAGCGCCGTCACCGGGATCTTCGCCTCGCCCGCGATCAGCGAGCCGCCCACCACCCGGATGCGGACCGAGCCGTACGAGCTCGCCATGACCGCCGCGACCGCCGTGCCGCCGACCAGGCCGCCGAGCAGCGGCAGGGTGCCGAAGGGCAGCAGGATCAGGGCGAAGGAGACGCCCACCAGGAAGGAGATCAGCCACCACGAGCGCGGGGCGGTGAGACGTTCTTCGTAAGGGGCCGTGGAGAGCTGCATGTCGCCAAGCTTGGCATGGTGTCCGGATAACGCGGACGCGCGGGTAAGGTCTGCGGCTGTGAGTGGTACTTCGGCAGCTCTCAGGCCTCCCGGCGACGCGGTGAAACCCGTGCGTCATCCCGACGCGCCCGCGCCCGGTGAGCTTCTGGGCGCCCACTACGAACAGTGTTTCGGATGTGGCGGCGGACAGCCCCACGGACTGCACCTCCAGGCGCGGGCCGGTGACGGCGTCAGCATCACGGCCGAGTTCACCGTGCAGCCCGCGCACCAGGGCGCGCCCGGCCTCGCGCACGGGGGAGTGCTGGCGGCCGCGCTGGACGAGACGCTCGGCTCGCTGAACTGGCTGCTGCGCGCGATCGCGGTCACCGGACGCCTGGAGACCGGCTTCGTCCGACCCGTGCCGGTCGGGACGACCCTGTATCTGACGGCCGAGGTCACCGCGGTCGCGGGCCGCAAGATCTATTCGTCCGCCACCGGCCGGCTCGACGCCCCGGACGGACCGGTCGCCGTGCGCGCCGACGCCCTCTTCATCGAGGTCGAGGTCGGCCACTTCATCGACAACGGCCGACCCGAGGAGATCGAAGCCGCCATGAACGACCCGGACCAGGTCCGGCGGGCCCGCGCCTTCGAGGTGAACCCGTGAGCCGCGAGCCCCTGAACGTGCTGCTGCGCCGCGTCGACCCGGACGTACCGCTTCCGTCGTACGCGCACCCCGGTGACGCGGGAGCCGATCTGCGCACCACCGAGGCGTGCGAACTGGGGCCCGGGGAACGGGCCGTGCTGCCCACCGGGGTGGCTGTCGCCCTCCCCGAGGGGTACGCGGCCTTCGTGCATCCCCGGTCCGGGCTCGCGGCCCGCTGTGGTGTCGCTCTGGTGAATGCCCCGGGGACGGTTGATGCCGGGTACCGTGGGGAGATCAAGGTGATCGTGGTGAATCTCGACCCGCGCGAGGTGGTGCGGTTCGAGCGCTTCGACCGGATCGCCCAACTGGTCGTCCAGCAGGTCGAGAAGGTCCGCTTCCAGGAGGCGGCGGAGCTTCCCGGCTCGGCACGGGCCGAAGGGGGCTTCGGGTCCACCGGAGGTCATGCCGCGGTGGCCGGAACGAACAGCACAAGCGGTCAGGCCGCCGACGGCGGCGCTACGGGTGGGAATCGATACGCTTCGGTCGTATCCGACCGGGAAGGACAGTGACGTGTTCGGACGTCGCAACAAGAAGGGTGCCGCCGAGGACGCGGCCGGCGAGGCCGAGCAGGTCGTCGACAGTGTCGACGCTGAGGCGGACGACGAAGAGGTCGAGCGCGAGCGTGTGAGGCTCGAGCCCGAGCCGCGGCCCGACGGGCCCTGGGACGACTCCGAGGTGCGCGACCCCGCGGAGGGCCGCGTGGACCTGGGCGGTCTCTTCGTGCCCGGGGTCGACGGCATGGAACTGCGGGTCGAGGTCGCGGGCGACGCGATCGTCGCGGCGACCGTCGTGCTGCGCGACAGCGCCATCCAGCTGCAGGCCTTCGCCGCGCCCAAGCGCGAGGGCATCTGGGGCGAGGTGCGTGAGGAGATCGGCGCCGGCATCACCCAGCAGGGTGGCATCGTCGACGAGGTCGAGGGCCCGCTCGGCTGGGAGCTGCGCGCCCAGGTGCCGGTTCAGCTGCCCGACGGCACGGGTGGTTTCCAGGTCGTGCGGTTCGTCGGTGTGGACGGTCCGCGCTGGTTCCTGCGCGGGGTGATCTCGGGTCAGGGCGCGGTGCAGCCGCAGGCGGCCGGCGTGCTCGAGCAGATCTTCCGGGACACGGTCGTGGTCCGCGGCGAGGGCCCGATGGCGCCCCGGGACCCGATCGTCCTGAAGCTGCCCAACGACGCCCAGATGGTCCCCGAGGGCGTCCAGCAGGAGGAGTCCTCGCGCTTCTCGGGCGGCATGGGCCAGTTGCAGCGCGGTCCGGAGATCACCGAGGTCCGTTAGACAACCGAGCGACAAGTGGCCGTACCCCTCGCGGGGGTACGGCCCTTTTTCGTGCGCGGACCCTTGACGGTGCATTGGTCTGTACCTATGGTCTCGGCCCAGCGCCTCTGTTCACGGAGGCGCTCTTCGTTCACATACAAGAACGGGACCCCCGCCTATGCGCCGCATCGCACTCCTCGCTACCGGCTCTGCGCTTGTCGTGGGCATGATGACGTGGCCCGCCTCCCGTCACGCCGAAGCCGCCCCCACCGCCTTCGTGCACCCCGGTGTCACCGTCTCCCGGGCCCAGCTGGACTTCACCCGCGGCAAGGTCGCCGCCGGCGCCCAGCCCTGGAAGAGCGCCTTCGACCAGATGACAGCGAGCAAGTACGCCGACCTGAACCGCACACCGAAGCCACGGGCGACGGTCGAGTGCGGCTCGTACTCCAATCCGAATCTCGGCTGCACCGACGAGCGCGAGGACGCGATCGCGGCCTACACCGACGCGCTCGCCTGGTACATCACCCGCGACGACCGGTACGCGAAGAAGTCGATCCAGCTCATGGACGCCTGGTCCGCCGTGATCAAGCAGCACACCAACAGCAACGCGCCCCTGCAGACCGGCTGGGCGGGCTCCTCCTGGCCGCGGGCCGCCGAGATCATCAAGTACACGTACACCGGCGGCTGGGCGAACTCCGGCCGCTTCGCGACCATGCTCCGCACCGTCTACCTGCCCGAGGTCATCGGCGGCTCCAACTCCAACGGCAACTGGGAGCTGTCGATGACGGAGGCCGCCGTCGGCATCTCCGTCTTCCTCGAGGACAAGTCGTCGTACGACAAGGCCATGGCGAGGTTCCGCACCCGCGCGGCCGCCTACGTCTACCTCTCCTCCGACGGCGATCTGCCGAAGACCGTGCCGAGCCAGCACCTCGACACCAGGGCGAAGATCGTCAGCTACTGGCAGGGGCAGTCCACCTTCGTCACCGGGCTCACCCAGGAGACCTGCCGCGACTTCACCCACACGGGGTACGGCATCTCCGCGATGTCCCACGTCGCCGAGACCAGCCGCATCCAGGGCCAGGACCTGTACGGCACCGACGTCGGCGAACGGCTGCGCCAGGCCCTCGGATTCCAGGCCAAGTACCAGCTGGGCGCGGCCGTCCCGAGCTGGCTGTGCGGCGGCTCGCTCAAGCTGGGGCTCGGACCGGTCACCGAGGTCGGCTACAACGCCCTGCACAACCGCCTCGGCATCGCGATGAGCAACACCCAGACATTGACCGAACGGCAGCGGCCGGCCGGCTCCGACAACCTCTTCGTCGCCTGGGAGACCCTCACCCACGGCGACAACCCGAGCTGAACCGTTGATCGACCGGGCGCCCGGCCGCGATACTGGCGCCCGGTCGACGGGGGAGGCGACATGAGCGGCCAGGTGGCCACCGAGACGATGGTGAGCGTCCAGGACGTCCACAAGTCCTACGGCAGCGGTGCGGGCGCCGTGCACGCCCTGCGCGGTGTCTCCTTCGAGATCCCGCGCGGCGAACTCGTCGCCCTCAAGGGGCGCTCCGGATCGGGCAAGACGACGCTCCTCAACATCGTCGGAGGCCTCGACGCACCCGACCGCGGGCGGGTCACCGTGGACGGGCTGGACCTGTCGGAGCTCGGCGAGGAGGGGCTGCTGGCCCTGCGCCGCGACCGGATCGGATTCGTCTTCCAGTCCTTCGGGCTGATCCCGATCCTCACCGCCGCCGAGAACGTCGGCGTCCCGATGCGGCTGCGCCGGACCGAGGTACGCGCGCGTGAGGAGCGCGTCGAGCTGCTGCTCGCCCTGGTGGGCCTCACCGACCACGCCGCCCAGCGGCCCGGCGAGCTCTCCGGCGGCCAGCAGCAGCGCGTCGCCATCGCCCGCGCCCTCGCCAACAGCCCCGCCCTGCTGATCGCCGACGAACCGACCGGCCAGCTGGACGCCGAGACCGGCCACGCGGTCATGGAGCTGCTGCGGGCCGTCGTGCACAGCGAGCACTCCGCCACCCTGGGCTTCACCGAGGGGCCCCCGTCCGTCCTCGTCGCCACCCACGACACGACCCTCCTCGACCTGGCCGACCGGGTGCTGGAGCTGAGCGACGGGGAGATCGTCGAGCACTGAGCGTCAGAGTTCCGTCAAAGACGGCCTCCGGTGCCTTCCGGGCACGATGAGTCGCGATTGTTGGCCGTAAGGTCGACGCTGCGTAGGCGACAGTGACCGGAAGACAATGGGGCCATGGGACGCGGCAAGCTTCGGATCTACCTCGGTGCGGCACCGGGCGTCGGCAAGACGTACGCGATGCTCTCCGAGGCGCACCGGCGCGTGGAGCGGGGCACCGACTGCGTGGTGGCCTTCGTGGAGCACCACGACCGGCCGCGCACCGAGGTGATGCTGCACGGCCTGGAGCAGGTGCCGCGCCGCGCGCTGGAGTACCGGGACACGACGTTCACCGAGATGGACGTGGACGCCGTACTCGCCCGGGCCCCCCAGGTCGCCCTCGTGGACGAACTGGCCCACACCAACGTCCCCGGCTCCCGCAACGCCAAGCGCTGGCAGGACGTCGAGGAGCTGCTCGCGGCCGGCATCGACGTCGTGTCGACGGTCAACATCCAGCACCTGGAGTCCCTCGGCGACGTCGTCGAGTCGATCACCGGGGTACGGCAGCGGGAGACCGTGCCCGACGAAATGGTGCGGCGGGCCGACCAGATCGAGCTGGTCGACATGTCGCCGCAGGCCCTGCGCCGCCGGATGGCGCACGGCAACATCTACAAACCGGACAAGGTCGACGCGGCCCTGTCCAACTACTTCCGGCCGGGCAACCTCACCGCCCTGCGCGAGCTGGCCCTGCTCTGGGTGGCCGACCGGGTCGACGAGTACCTGCAGCAGTACCGCAGCGAGCACCGGGTGTCGAGGATCTGGGGTTCGCGCGAGCGGATCGTGGTCGGGCTCACCGGCGGCCCCGAGGGGCGCACGCTGATCCGGCGGGCCGCACGGCTCGCGGAGAAGGGCGCCGGCGGCGAGGTGCTGGCGGTCTACATAGCCAGCAGCGACGGGCTGACGGCCGCCTCCCCGAAGGAGCTCGCCGTCCAGCGCACCCTCGTGGAGGACCTCGGCGGCACCTTCCACCACGTCGTCGGCGACGACATACCGGCCGCCCTGCTCGCCTTCGCGCGCGGCGTCAACGCCACCCAGATCGTGCTCGGCGTCTCGCGCCGCAAGAGCTGGCAGTACGTCTTCGGACCCGGCGTCGGCGCCACGGTCGCCCGGGATTCCGGTCCCGACCTCGACGTCCACCTGATCACCCATGACGAGGCGGGCAAGGGGCGCGGACTGCCGGTCGCCCGGGGCGCGCGGCTCGGCCGGTCCCGGATCATCTGGGGCTGGGTGATCGGCGTCGCCGGGCCGGCGGTCCTGGCCGCCCTGCTCAACACCGTCCACCTCGGTCTCGCCAACGACATGCTGCTGTTCCTCGCGGTGACCGTCGCGGCCGCGCTGCTCGGCGGACTGCTGCCGGCGCTCGCCTCGGCCGCGGTCGGCTCCCTGCTGCTGAACTACTTCTACACACCGCCCCTGCACCGCTGGACGATCGCCGACCCCCGGAACATCGTCGCCATCGTGATCTTCGTCGGCGTCGGGGTCTCGGTCGCCTCCGTCGTCGACCTCGCGGCCCGCCGCACCCATCAGGCGGCCCGGTTGCGCGCCGAGTCGGAGATCCTGTCCTTCCTCGCGGGCAACGTGCTGCGCGGCGAGACCGGCCTTGAGGAGCTGCTGGAGCGGGTCCGGGAGACCTTCGGCATGGAGTCGGCGGCCCTGCTGGAGCGGGCCGGCGACCACGACCCGTGGACGTGCGCGGGCCGCGCCGGGTTCGGGCCCGCCGTGGAGCGGCCGGAGGAGGCCGACGTCGATGTCCCGGTCGGCGACCACATGGCGCTCGCGCTGACCGGCCGGGTGCTGCCCGCCGAGGACCGCCGGGTGCTGGCCGCGTTCGCCGCGCAGGCCGCCGTGGTCCTGGACCGCCGGCGCCTGCAGGAGGAGGCCGACCAGGCCCGCGCGCTGGCCGAGGGCAACCGGATCCGGACGGCGCTGCTGGCCGCCGTCAGCCACGATCTGCGCACCCCCCTCGCCGGCATCAAGGCGGCCGTCTCCTCCCTGCGCTCCGACGACGTGGCCTGGTCGGAGGAGGACCAGGCCGAGCTGCTCGAGGGCATCGAGGAGGGCGCCGACCGGCTCGACCACCTCGTCGGCAACCTCCTCGACATGTCCCGCCTGCAGACCGGCACGGTCACCCCGCTGATCCGCGAGGTCGACCTCGACGAGGTGGTGCCGATGGCGCTCGTCGGGGTTCCCGAGGACAGCGTCGAACTGGACGTCCCGGAGACCCTGCCCATGGTCGCCGTCGACCCGGGGCTGCTGGAGCGGTCGGTGGCCAACCTGGTCGAGAACGCCGTCAAGTACAGCCCGCCGGGCAGACCGGTGTTCGTGGGCGCCAGCGCCATCGCGGACCGCGTGGAGGTCCGGGTCGTGGACCGTGGCCCCGGCGTCCCGGACGACGGCAAGGAGCGCATCTTCGAGCCCTTCCAGCGCTACGGCGACGCCCCGCGCGGCGCCGGAGTGGGACTCGGCCTCGCGGTGGCCCGCGGCTTCGCCGAGGCGATGGGCGGCACCCTCGCCGCCGAGGACACACCGGGCGGCGGCCTCACCATGGTGCTCACCCTGCGTGCGGAAGGATCGCACGCGGAAGGACCGGTCGCGGAAGGATCGGTCGCGGACGGACCGGTCGCGGAGGTCCTTCCCTCGGCGGAACCCGAAAGGCAGGTCACATGACCCGGGTGCTCGTGATCGACGACGAGCCGCAGATCGTGCGCGCCCTCGTGATCAACCTGAAGGCGCGCAAGTACGAGGTCGACGCGGCCCATGACGGCACCACCGCGCTGCAGCTCGCCGCCGCCCGCCACCCCGACGTCGTCGTCCTCGACCTGGGCCTGCCCGACATGGACGGCGTCGAGGTGATCCGCGGCCTGCGCGGCTGGACCCGGGTGCCGATCCTGGTGCTGTCCGCCCGGCACACCTCCGACGAGAAGGTCGAGGCCCTCGACGCGGGCGCCGACGACTACGTCACCAAGCCCTTCGGCATGGACGAGCTGCTCGCCCGGCTCCGGGCCGCCGTCCGGCGCGCCGAGCCCGTCGGGGCCGGGGAGGACGAGCTGACGACGGTGGAGACCGAGGAGTTCACCGTCGACCTGACCGCGAAGAAGGTCAACCGGGGCGGCCGGGACGTACGGCTGACGCCCACCGAGTGGCATCTGCTGGAGGTGCTGGTCCGCAACACGGGCCGGCTGGTCAGCCAGCGGCAGCTGCTGCAGGAGGTGTGGGGACCGTCGTACGGGACCGAGACCAACTACCTGCGCGTGTACATGGCCCAACTGCGCAGAAAGCTGGAGGCGGACCCGTCCCACCCGAAGCACTTCATAACCGAGCCGGGGATGGGGTACCGCTTCGAGAAGTGAGCTGTGAGGAGGCCGGGGGTCCGGGGGTTGTCCCCCGGGGGATGCAGCATCACGGAGCCCGGGATGGGTTACCGCTTCGAGAAGTGACCGAGCCCGGGAGGGGGTACCGGTTCGAGCGTCAGGGCCGTGGGTACGAAGCTGTCAGTGCACCCCGGTACGCTTCAGACATGAGTGCTGTTCCTCGTTCCGAGAAGCCGGTCGGCCGGTTCCGGCGCATGCTCGACCGGCTCTCCTCGTCGCAGGAGGACCTGGAGTCGGAGGAGCTGCGGGAGGACGCCGAGACAGCGGGCTGTGTGCGGATCGGCGACTGCCACGACCGACAGATCGTCACGGTTACTGGTACCTTGCGCACGGTCACCCTGCGGCCGCGAGCGGGCGTCCCGGCCCTGGAGGCCGAGCTGTTCGACGGCTCCGCCGCGCTGGACGTGGTGTGGCTCGGCCGGCGCTCCATAGTCGGGATAGAGCCTGGGCGCAGACTGATCGCATCGGGCCGGATCTCGATGAGCCGGGGCCGCCGGGTGCTGTTCAATCCGAAATACGAACTGAGACCCCTCGGACGGGAGTAGCCGGTGACGTCGCTCGACAAGCCGACAGAGGACACGTCTGCCGACGACGCACGGGCGGTGACCGAGGCCGCCCTGTTCGAGGCGTTCGGCGGCGTGCGGGGCATGGTCGAGACGGTGCTGCCCGGTCTCCTCTTCGTCACCATCTTCACGATCAACAAGGACCTGCACTGGTCGGCGATCGCCGCCCTCGCGGTGTCCCTGCTGCTCGTGGTGGTCCGGCTGGCCATGCGCACCACCGTCAAGCACGCGTTCAGCGGTGTCTTCGGCGTCGCCTTCGGTGTGGTCTTCGCCATGATGACCGGCAACGCCAAGGACTTCTACCTCCCCGGCATGCTCTACACGCTGGGTCTGGCGCTGGCGTACATCGTCACGACCCTGAGCGGTGTCCCGCTGATCGGTCTGATCCTCGGCCCGGTCTTCAAGGAGAACCTCTCCTGGCGCACCCGCAACCCCGGCCGCAAGAAGGCGTACGCGAAGGCCAGCTGGGCCTGGGGCCTGATCCTGCTGGCCAAGTGCGCGATCCTCTTCCCGCTGTACTGGTGGGCCAACACGGCGCAACTGGGCTGGGTCCTGGTCGCGTTGAAGATCCCGCCGTTCCTGCTGGCGGTCTGGCTGACCTGGGTGTTCCTGGCGAAGGCACCGGCCCCGATCGACGTCTTCGCCGAGATGGAGGCCGAGGAGCAGGCCGAGAAGGAGCGCAAGGCGGCGCTGGCGGCAGAGCGCGCGGAGCACGGTGAGGCGGCCGGCGGCCGACACCGCCGAGAGGCCTAGTCTCCGGTACGACGAGTCTGCGGTTACGACGACGAGTCTGCGGTTACGACGACGAGTCTGCGGTTACGACGA
>NZ_JAKWBE010000002.1 GCF_022513565.1 Streptomyces gilvus
TGGCGTATGCGGCCGGGAAACCGGTGCGCACGAACCAGGCGAAGATGTCACCGACACCGCTCTGCCCGGCTTCGTAGCCCCACAGACCCGGCAGGATCCCGCCGTCCA
Organism: Streptomyces gilvus; assembly: GCF_022513565.1. Classification (GTDB taxonomy): domain Bacteria; phylum Actinomycetota; class Actinomycetes; order Streptomycetales; family Streptomycetaceae; genus Streptomyces; species Streptomyces gilvus. The sequence continues at coordinate 109 of NZ_JAKWBE010000002.1, forward strand.
CCACCCCGCACATGCCCGGCACCACACCGTGCTGGTCGGAACTCATCACATGGCAGGTCGAGGTGCCCATGATGGCGACCATCTGACCCGGCTCCACCGCCCCGGCGGCCGGTGCCGTCACATGCGCGTCGACATTGCCGACACACACCGCGATACCCTCCGGCAGCCCCGTCCACGCGGCAGCCTCAGCTGTCAAGGTCCCTGCCGCGTCACCGAGTTGACCGATCGGGTGCTCCAGCTTGTCCGTCACGAAGTCGGCGAAGCCGGGGTTGAGGGCGGCGAGGTAGTCACGGGAGGGATAACGCCCGTCCTGGTACTGCCCCTTGTAACCGGCGGTGCAGGCGTTGCGGACATACCTCCCGCACAACCGCCACACGATCCAGTCCGCCGCCTCCACCCAGCGCTCCGTGCGCCGGTAGATCTCCGGGTCCTCCTCCAGCACCTGCAACGCCTTGGCGAACTCCCACTCCGAGGAGATCTTCCCGCCATACCGCTCCAGCCACGGCTCCTTGCGCTCCGCCGCCAGCGCGTTGATCCGGTCCGCCTGACCCTGCGCGGCGTGATGGCGCCACAGCTTGACGTAGGCGTGCGGGCGGGCACCGTACTCCGGCAGCTCGCACAGCGGCGTGCCGTCCGAAAGCACCGGCAACACCGTGCACGCGGTGAAGTCCGTGCCGATGCCGACCACTTGCTCGGGACGGATCCCGGCAGCCGCCAGCGCCGCCGGCACCGCCTCACGCAGCACATCGATGTAGTCCGACGGCACCTGCAACGCCCAGTCCGGCGGCAGCCGCGTACCGTCCGGCAGCTCACGGTCCAGGACCGCGTGCCCGTACGCGTGCTCGGCCGTCCCCAACTCGGCGCCGTCACGGACCCGGACCACCACAGCGCGGCCCGACAGGGTTCCGAAGTCCACACCCACGACGCAGGGTTCCGAGTTCGGGTATTCCTCGTCTCCGGTGTTCATCATCAGCCTCCTCCTCACAGACGTATTCGACATGTCGACCATCGTTCGAGTTTCCGAAGACGCCGAGAGGGGCGGCAGGATCCTCGGTGGCGGACTCGACCGGCGTGTCGGGCGCTCAGGCGCGGCTTCGGCCGAAGTAGCGGGCGCGTACCCGGTCGAGCAGGATGGCGACGCCGAGGACCGCTCCCTGGACGACCTGCTGGTCGTAGGGGCTGACCTTGAGGGCGAGCAGACCGTTGGTGATGAACTCCAGCAGGATCGCGCCGGCCGCGATGCCGGCGATGCGGCCCTCGCCGCCGGACAGGGACATTCCGCCGACCACCGCGGCGGCGATCGCGGTCAGTTCCCAGCCCGCGCCCACGGAAGGGTCGGCGACGTTCATGCGGCCGATCACCAGGATGCCGACCACACCGGCCAGCACGGCGCTGGCGACGTAGGTGGAGGTGATGCGGCGGGCGGTCGGGATGCCCGCGAGGCGGGCGGCTTCCTTGTTGCCGCCGACGGCGTAGATCTGGCGGCCCACGTAGGTGCGTTCCAGGACGAACCAGGCGATGGCGGCGGCGCCGACGAAGAACAGGGCGGGGACCGGGATCTGGCCGATGTAGTACTGGCTGAGGTTGCTGAACATCGGGTCGAGGTTGTTGATGGGCGAGCCGCTGGTGATGGCGAGCGCCATGCCCTGCGCGACGGTGTAGGTGACCAGGGTGATCACGAAGGGTGGCACGTTGAGGCGGGTGACCATGATGCCGTGCCACAGGCCGACGCAGGCCGTGATCACCAGCGTGAGAAGGATGGCCAGGGGGGCGGGCATGCCCTCGTTGACGTTCATCCAGGCGGCGAGGATGCCGGCCAGACCGGCCAGCGCGCCCACCGACAGGTCGATGCCGCCGGTGAGGATGACCAGGGACTCGCCGATGGCGAGGATGCCGACCTGCGCCAGGTCCCGGCCCATCACCTGGAGGTTGCCCACCGCGGTGTAGGTGTCCGCGTTGGCCGCGATCCCGACGAAGACCAGCACGCAGGCGATGATGACTCCCGCCTCGGGAGAGGCGGCGAGCTTACGGGCGAGACTCGCTACGGCCGGGCGCGGCTTGGGCGTGGCCTCCTCGGGTGCGAGCGTGCTCTGCGCGCTCATGCTGTGGCTCCGTTCGTCAGTTCTTCCTGGTCGGGCTGTTCCCCGTCGGGCGTTTTCGGGTCGAGCGCGGACGTTCCGGCCGCGGCCGTCATGATCTGTTCCTTGGTGGCGTCGGCCCGGTCGATGACCGTGACGACCCGGCCGTGGTTCATCACCGCGATGCGGTGGCAGATCCACAGCAGTTCCTCCAGTTCGGAGGAGGCGGCCACCACCGCCATGCCCTGTTCGGCCGCCCGGTCGATCAGCTTGTAGATCTCGGCCTTCGCGCCGACGTCCACGCCGCGGGTGGGTTCGTCGAGCAGCAGCAGGCGCGGTTCGGCGGCGAACGCGCGGCCGAAGATGGCGCGTTGCTGGTTGCCGCCGGACAGGGAGCCGATCGGCTGCTCCACCGACTGCATCCGCACATTCACGTTCTCGGCGATCTTCCGCGCCTCGGCGCGCTCGCGTCCCGGGCCGAGCAGGCCCCGGGTGCTGATCCGTTTGAGCACAGAGACAAGGACGTTGGAGCGGATCGACGCGAACAGGACGAGGGACTGCTCCTTGCGGTCCTCGGGGATCAGGGCGATCCCGGCCGCCACGCCGTCGCCCGCGCCGCGCGGGTGGTAGGACTCGCCGCCCAGCAGCATCCGGCCGCCCGTCGAGGGCTGCGCGCCGGCGATGGTGTGGACGAGGCGGCTGCGGCCGGAGCCCATGAGCCCGGCCACGCCGAGGATCTCGCCCTCGCGCACTTCCACGTCGACCGGTCCCAGCCCGTCCGCGGTCAGGCCCTCGACCCGGAGCAGAACCGGGCTGGTCGCGGGCGGTGCCTTCGGCTCGCCCTGCGCGACCTCGCCGCCGACCATCTCCCGGATGAGGCGTTCCTCGGTGGCCTCGGCCGGTTCGAGGTCGGCCACCAGCCTGCCGTTGCGCAGCACCAGCACGCGGTCGCTGATGTCGCGGACCTCGTCGAGACGGTGCCCGATGAACAGCACCGTGCCGCCCCGCTCGGCGAGTTGCCGGGCCAGGCCCAGGACCATCTCGGCCTCGATGGGCCCCAGGGAGGAGGTGGGTTCGTCCAGGATCAGCAGCTTGGGTTCGCGGCCCCAGGCCTTGGCGATCTCGATCATCTGCCGGGTCGGCACCGGAAGGGTGCGCACCTCCCGGCTGACCGGGATCGTCTTGGCGGACAGCCCGATCTCCGCCAGCATCGCCTCCGCCTCGGCCCGCTGCGCCGCACGGTCCACGAGCAGCCGCCGCTTCGACTGGCGCGGCCGGCGGCCCAGCAGCAGGTTCTCCGCCACCGAGAGCTGTCCGACCAGCGGGAACTCCTGCGAGACCATGGCGATGCCGAGCTGCCCGGCCGCCTCGGTGGACCCCGCGGCGAGGGGTTGGCCGTCGATGAGGATCTCGCCGCCGTCCCGGTGGACCGAGCCGGCCAGCGTGCCCATCAGCGTGGATTTTCCGGCGCCGTTCTCACCGACCACGCCGATCACCTGGCCGGCGTACAGGTCGAGTTCGGGCAGGTCGAGGACGCGCACCGGCCCGTAGGACTTGTGGACCCCCCGCAGCCGCGCGGTGACCGCGCGGCCCGGGGCGTTCTGGGTGGCCGTCATGCTCAGCCGATCCCGAGCTGCGACTCGAGGGACTGGTAGGCGCTCAGGTCGGACTTGGTGACCAGGCCCACGCCGGAGCTCAGGGTCGAGCCGTCCTTCTCCAGGTACGGCTTGACGATCGCCATCGTCTTGGCCTTGCCCAGCACCTTCTCCGCGGCCAGGAGGTACGCCCCGGTGTAGCCCTGCTGGTAGGGCATCTGTACCACGGTCCCGGAGATCACGCCGGACTGGATGAACTTCAGCGTCTGGGCGTCGGAGTCGTCGGAGACGATGTGCACGGACGCGGTCTTGCCCGCCGAGGTCACCGCCTGCGCCAGCGCGGGACCGTCGTAGGAGTAGACGCCGTACAGACCGGTCACGTCGGGGTTGTTCGCCAGGATGGTCTCGGCGTCCGACGTCGCCGTGCTGGCCTGGAGGTTGTCGTTGACCTTCTGCGCGACCGTGATCTGGGTGCCCTTGAGAGCGGCCTCGAAGCCCGCGATGCGCTGGGTGGCGTTCGACGCGGTGAGCGAGCCGACCAGGATCGCCACCTTGCCCTTGCCGCCGAGCACCTGCTTCATCGCCGTGCCCGCCTGGAAACCGGCGGTGTAGTTCGGGGTGCCCAGGTACAGCGAGGCGGCGTCGGTGCCCGGCAGCGGCGAGTCGATCGCCAGCACGTCGATGCCCTTCTGCACATCGGTGTGGATGGTCCCCGCGGCCGAGGTCGGGTCGATCGCCGAGATCGAGTAACCGGTCACGCCCTGCGAGCGCAGGGTCTCAAGCTCCGAGTTCTGCTCCGTCAACTTGCCGTTGGGCGGGGCGAAGTAGGTGCACTTGCTCTTCGCGATGCCGAGGTCGGAGCAGCCCTTGAGGAAGCCGACCTGGCCCGCCTTCCAGTAGTCGGCGGCCACGTTGACGACCATCGCGATGTCGACCTTGGACAGGTCCTTGCCGGCCAGGTCGGCCTTGAGCGCCGCGTCGAGCTTGGCCAGGCTCGTCTGGTTGAAGGTGACCGACCCGGACAGGGCGACCGGGGCCGCGCTGGGGCTCGACGAGCCGGAGCCGGCCGAGCTGGAGGAGCTGCCGGAGTTCTTGGAGCAGCCGGCTGCGGCGAGCGAGATGAGCACCGCTGTCGCGGCGATCACGGTGCGGGACCTTCTGCTACGGATCATCATTGATCTGCGCCCTTCTAGGTTTTCGGGGTTGCGGAGCCCACGGCCGGGAGCGGAGGTGGGCGGGTGGGGATGACGGGGCCGCGGACGGGCATGCCGGAGCGTCCCGGGAAGGGGGGTGCGTTTGGTCCACGGCGGAGCGGTACGAGGCTCAGGGAGGCGCTCGTCGCAGCGGTGGGGCGGGGCTGACGGCGCGGGACCGAATGGCTGGCGGTCAGTCAGATCTGACGCTCAACCGGCAATGAAATCAGTCGGGTTGACGTTCACACTGATGGGCAGCAGTCCATACGGACTCCCTCATTCAGGGTCGGGGTCGGGTCGCCGAGGTGCGCACCACGAGGTTGGGCGGGATGACGATGTGGTGGGCCTCTTCGACCACCTGCGGGCCGGCGTCGGGGTCTCCGACGATCTCGATCAGCAGCCGCAGGGCGCGCCGGCCGAGTTCGTCGAAGTCCTGGCGGACGCTGGTCAGCGACGGGCCGAAGTACTCGGTCTCCGGCATGTCGTCGAAACCCACCACGCTGATGTCCTCGGGCACCCGCAGCCCGGCCTGCTGCAGGGCCCGCAGCAGGCCGAGTGCCATGTGGTCGTTGGCGCAGAAGACCGCCGTGACATCGGGGTCGGTGGCGATCCGCCGGCCGAGCTCGTATCCGGTGCGGGCCGTCCAGTCGACACCCGCGAGCGGCTCGGGCACCTCGGCGCCCCGCTTTTCCAGGGTGTTGCGCCAACCGGCCTCGCGTTCCTGCGCGTCGAGCCAGGAACGCGGTCCGACCAGGTGGTGCACCGTGCGATGGCCGAGGTCCAGCAGGTAGTTGGTGGCGAGTTCGGCACCCGCCTCGTTGTCCACGGCCACCGAGGCCAGCGCGGCGTGGGTCCCGCAGCCGACCGCGACGAGGGGCACGTCCGAGGGGACGTTCGCCAGTGCGGCGATCGCGGAGGTCTGCGGCGCGATCACGATGATTCCCTCGACACCCTGGTCGCGCAGCCGGTCCACGGCGTCCAGTACGGACCGCCGGTCGAGTGTGCCGACGGCGGCCACGGTGACGAAGTACTCGTGCTGCCGGGCCGCCTGCTCGATGCCGTAGAGCATGCAGGCCGGGCCGTACAGCGTGGTGTTGAAGCTGATCACACCCAGGGTGCGGGTGCGGCGGGTCGCCAGGGTGCGGGCGGCGGCGTTGGGGCGGTAGCCGAGCTCGCGGACCGCGGCCAGGACCCGGTCCCGGGTGGCGGCCCGTACGTTCGGGTGGTCGTGGAGGACCCGCGAGACGGTCTGGTGCGACACGCCCGCGAGCCGGGCCACGTCCGCCATCACCGGTGCGCGTTCCGTGTCCATGCTCCACCTCCTCACTGGCTGTCGTGGGAATTGTTAACGCACACAATCCGGAGGGGTCAAGGCATGAGAAGGACCTGTCCTCGAATGCTCCGACAGCGTTGCCATGGGCGGGGAATCCCTAACGAGCTGCGGTTTTCCCTTGTCGCGATCCGCCGCCGAGCCACCAATACGCGGCCGGGGAGGCAGAGTTCAAAGCTTTTGTTTCCACTCTCTTGACTGTTCAAGAGAGTTGACCGGCTATTCATCCCAGCGTAGAAAGACGGAGTCGCGAGACCGGGCGATCACCCCATCCGCCCGAGTATAGAGCCGCACGTGCCCCGCCAAAGCCGCACCCCCCACCCCCGCTCCCCTGACGCTTCCGGATGAGTAACGGCGTCCGACGGGCTCGCTTGTTAACGCTCACAATCCGCTCGTCCGCAGACGGCGGACCTCCCCCTGCCCCTCCGCACGCCGCGGGGCCGGCACGCACGACGGAAGAGGTTCACAGTGACAGTCAGACACCTGAGAGGTCTCCGGCTCAGGGTGGTGGGCGCGGTCCTCGCCCTCCTCGCCGGCATCCTGGCCGCGGCCATCGGCACCGCGGGCACGGCCCAGGCCGCCTCGTCCCTCCCCTGTGACGTCTACGCCGCCGCGGGCACGCCCTGCGTCGCCGCGCACAGCACCACGCGGGCGCTGTTCGCCTCGTACAGCGGAGCGCTCTACCAGGTCAAGCGTCTGTCCGACAGCACCACCACGAACATCGGGACGCTCACCGCCGGCGGCTACGCCAACGCGGCGGCCCAGGACTCCTTCTGCTCCGGCACGGAGTGCGTCATCACCGAGATCTTCGACCAGAGCGGTGAGGGCAACAACCTCACCGTCGAGGGTCCGGGCGGCAACGGCGGGCAGGACGTCGGCGCCATCGCGAACGCCCTGCCCGTCACGGCGGGCGGCCACAAGGTCTACGGCGTCTCCGTGCAGGCCGGCGTCGGCTACCGCGACAACAGCACCACGGGGATCGCCACCGGCAGCCGGCCGGAGGGCACCTACATGGTCACCAGCGGCCACCACGTCGACGGCAACTGCTGCTTCGACTACGGCAACGCCGAGACCAACAGCAAGGACACCGGCAACGGCCACATGGACGCCGTCAACTTCGGCACCGAGTGCTGGTTCACGCCCTGCTCCGGATCCGGCCCCTGGGTCATGGCGGACCTGGAGAACGGCCTGTTCGCCGGCGGAAACGGCACCAACAGCAACAACACGGGCAACTCCAGCACGTTCGTCACGGCGCTGGAGAAGAACAACGGCACCACCACCTACGCCATCAAGGACGGCAACGCCCAGTCCGGCACCCTGAAGACCGACTACAACGGCAGCCTGCCGACCACCACCGGCTACATGCCGATGCACAAGGAGGGCGCGATCGTCCTCGGCACCGGCGGCGACGACAGCAACTGGTCCGACGGCTCGTTCTTCGAGGGCGTCATGACCTCCGGCTACCCGACCGACGCTGCCGACAACGCGGTGCAGGCCAACATCGTCTCGGTCGGCTACACCCAGTCCGCCCAGACCTTCCCCGTCACCGGCACCGCCTACCGGCTGACCAACCCCAACAGCGGCAAGGTGCTGGACGCCGTCAACTGCGGCACCGCCAACGGCACCGCCGTCGACCTGTGGTCCTCCCTCGGCAACACCTGCCAGCAGTGGAAGTTCGCCGGCGCCGGCAACGGCCACTACACCATCACCAACGTCAACAGCGGCACGGTCCTGGACGACAAGAACTGCGGCATCAGCAACGGCACCGCGGCGCAGCTGTGGGCGGCACTGGGCAACACCTGCCAGCAGTGGGACGTCACCCCGGCCGGCGGCCACTACACGATCACCAACGTCAACAGCGGCATGACCCTCGACGTGGCGAACTGCGGCACCGCCAACGGCACGTCCGTGCGCCAGTGGGCGCAGCTGGACAACGTCTGCCAGCAGTGGGACATCGCGCCCTGATCTGAACGACCGCTCATCGACGGCCCGTCGGTCCTCCCCGCCGACGGGCCGTGTCCCCCTCCGTCGTTCCTGACCGTTTCCCTCCTTTCCTGATCGTCTTTCTCCCTCGCAGAGTTCTCCCCGGCCGATTCGTCTCACAAAGGAACCCGCATGCCTTCGGAAGCCGGACTGCCCCGCAGAACCGTTCTGACCGCCCTCGGCGCCGCCTCCCTGGCCGGCGCCTTCGCCGCCGCCGCTCCCGCCCGGGCCGCCGAACGCTCCGCCGCGGCAGCGGACGCAACCGCCACCGACCTGCCCGCCGCGGCCGCGCACTGGACCTTCGACGAGGGCTCCGGCACCTCCGCCGCCGACGCCTCCGGCAACGCTCACACCGTGACCCTCCAGGGCGCGGCCGGCTGGGACACCGGCAAGGTCGGCGCCCACTGCCTGAGCCTCACGGCGGGCGGCAACGCCACCGCGTCCGGGCCCGTCCTCGACACCTCCAAGGCGTTCACGGTGGCCGCCTGGGTCAACCTCAGCCAGCTGGGCGGCTACCAGACCGCCGTCAGCATCGACGGCAAGGTCGTCAGCGCCTTCTACCTGGGGCTGCGCGACGACACCGGCACCTTCGCCTTCGCCCGGCTCGACTCCGACGCCGACCAGGGTGCCGCCGTGGCGGCCGCCGCCTCGGCCCCCACCACCGGCACCTGGACCCACCTCGTCGGCGTCAGCGACCCCTCGGCCGGCGTCACCCGCCTCTACGTCAACGGCGTGCTGGAGGGCCAGGCCGACTACACCTCCGGCTGGGCCGGCACCGGCGACACCGCCATCGGCCGGGCGCTCTACAGCGGCGGCCACGTCGACCAGTGGCACGGCCTCATCGACGACGTATGGCTGTTCCCGACCGCCCTCACCTCCGACCAGGTCGCCACGCTGGCCGGGGTGCCGGTGGAGAGCACGACACCGCTGCTGAGCGTGGACGTGGCCAACCCGGCGCACGCCGTCTCCCCCATCCTGCCCGGCCTGATGTTCGAGGACATCAACCACTCCGGCGAGGGCGGCATCTACGCCGAACTCGTGCAGAACCGCTCGATGATGGCCAGCGACACCTCCCCCGTGCACTGGTCCGCCGTGGGCGGGACGACGCTCGCGCTGGACACCTCCACACCCCTCAACGACGTCCTCACGCGCTCCCTCAAGGTCGTCCTTCCGGCCACCACCGGAGCCGTCAACCGGGCCGGCGTGGCCAACGACGGCTTCTGGGGCATACCCGTGCGGCCCCGGACCACCTACACCGCCCGGCTGTTCGCCAAGGCGTCCCGACGCCTCGGCCCGCTCACCGTGGCCCTCGAGTCCGCGGACGGCTCGACGGTGTACGCCTCCGCACGCCTTCCCCACGTGGGCACCACGTTCACCGACCGCCCCTTCGAGCTGACCCTGCGCACCCATGCGGGCGCACCCGTGGTCGGTGACGCGCGGCTGACCGTGACCACCGACGCCCCGTCCGCCGCGGGCGAGACGCTCTGGCTGCAGCACGTCTCCCTCTTCCCGCCCACCTACAACAACCGCCCGAACGGCCTGCGCGTCGACCTGATGGAGAAACTGGTCGCCCTCAAGCCGAAGTTCCTGCGCTTCCCCGGCGGCAACTTCCTCGAGGGCAACACCATCGCGACACGGTTCAACTGGAAGAACACCATCGGCCCGGTCTGGAAGCGCCCCGGCCACATGGACGACGCCTGGGGCTACTGGTCCACCGACGGCCTCGGTCTCCTCGAATACCTGGAGTGGGTCGAGGACATGCGGGCCCAGCCGGTGCTCGCCGTCTTCGCCGGCTACTCGCTCAGGGGCGAACACGTCACCGGCGACGCCCTCAAGCCGTACATCCAGGACGCCCTCGACGAGATCGAGTACGTCACCGGTCCCGTCACCAGCACCTGGGGTGCGCGGCGGGCCGCCGACGGACACCCGAAGCCGTTCCCGCTGGAGTTCGTGGAGATCGGCAACGAGGACTGGTTCGACTCCTCGGGGTCCTACGACGAGCGGTTCGCGGCCTTCTACGACGCGATCAAGACCAAGTACCCCCAGCTGAAACTGATCGCCTCGACGACGGTGAGGAGCCGCACGCCGGACCTGATCGACGAGCACTACTACCTCGCACCGTCCGCCGCCCAGGCCGCCACCCACAAGTACGACAACCGGGACCGCGGTTCGACGAAGGTGTTCGTCGGCGAGTGGGCCGCTCAGGAAGGCCGCCCCACCCCCGACCTCAACGCCGCGCTCGGCGACGCCGCCTGGCTGGCCGGGCTGATCCGCAACTCCGACCAGGTCCTGATGGAGTGCTACGCGCCGTTGTTCTCCAACGTCAACAACAACGTCTGGGCGACCAACCTGATCGCCTACGACAACCTGACCAGCTACGCCTCACCCAGCTATTGGGCGCAGCACATGCTGACCAGACAGCTCGGCGACACCGTCCTGCCGGCCACCGCGCGTGCGCTGCCCTCCGTGGCCACGGTCGCCACCCGCGCCGGGAAGCGGCTCTACCTCGCGATCGTCAACTGCGGCACGGAGAAGGCGAGCGTGCCCATCGAGCTGAAGGGGCTGGCGAAGGGGGTGAAGAAGACGGCGACGGCCACCGTGCTGACCGGGGCGTCACGCACCGCCACCAACACCCTGACCGCCCCCGACGCCCTCGTGCCCACCACGAGCACGGTCACCGGCGCGGCGGCGGCGTTCACCAGCACCTTGCCCCCGCTGTCCGTCACGGTCCTGGAACTCACGCTGACCTGACGGAAGGGAGCGTCCCACCACCTGCCGCAGCGGCGGGCGCGGAGTGCACCGCATCGCCCCACTCCGCGCCCGCCGCGATCGCCTGCCGCCACCGCCTGATGGCCCTCGGCGGCATGCCGACCGCGAGCGCCCCGCCCACCCGGTCGCCGGTGCGGTACGCGGCGACGAACCGCCGCTCGGCCAGGTCGCCGTCCACGACGGCGACTTCGTCGTGCCCGCGCAGATGGCCGTAGGCCTGGATGTCACGGGGGGAACGGGTCCCGTCAGGAACGGGACGAGATCGGGGCCAGCCACAGGCCGACGAGCGCGTCGGCGAGGCCGCCGGCGGCGTCGTCCCAGTTGGCGCGGGGCGTGGCCCGGTTCTCGGCGATCGCGCGCTCCCGCTCGGCGGGCATGTGAACGATGAGATGGCGGGCCATCTCGGCACGCTCCGCCCGTACTTCGGGGGGCAGTTCGGGCAGGCAGCGGGTCAGCCCGTCGATGATCTGGCGCAGGGTCGGGGAGGCGAGTGACTCCTCGACGAGGATCTCGTGCAGCGCCGGGTCGGTGACGACCTGTGCGCAGAACCGTGCGTACCAGGTCGGTCCGCCCAGCGCGCCGAGGTGCTTGGGGATGGGCCGCACCAGGCAGTCCACCCAGTCGCGGACGTCCGAGGAGTCGCCGATGCCGGCCAGCAGCCGGGCGCGGATCTCCTCGATGCGGGTGGCGTGCTTGCGGACGATCGCACGGACCAGGTCGGCCTTGGTGCCGAAGTGGTAGCCCACGGCCGTGTTGTTGCCCTGGCCTGCGGCCTCGCTGACCTGACGGTTGGAGACCGCGTTGACGCCGCGCTCGGCGAACAGCCGTTCCGCCGCGGTCAGGATCAGCTCACGGGTCGCGCTGACCTGTTCCGCCCGTGCCGTCCTGCTCGCCATGCTCACCACCGCACCGGGACTTCGCTCAGCCCTCCGACGGCCAGCCCCTCGAGCCGTCGCAGGTCCGCCGTCGGTGCGGCGAGTTTCCAGCTACAGAAGCCTACGCAACAGCACATGGAGGACGGTCCGCAGCTCGGTACGGGCGAGTTCGGTCGGCGATCCCGGGCAGCGTCCTCGTGGTTGATGAGCAGGGTGCGGCCTCCTGAGATCCGGCGGTTCCGGCACGATCAGGCAAAGCGAGCCCTTACAGTAAGTCAAGCGCCTGCCTTAAATCTGGCAAGCTGTTCGCCCGTCCCGTTGTGCCTGGAGGCCATTTCATGTCCGACGCCCTTCCCAGACCCGCGAACGCGGCTGATCCGGCCGCTCCCCGGTCGGGCGCCGTGGTCGCGGTGCTGGCCTTCGCCGGCATCGTCGTCTCGCTGATGCAGACGCTGGTGATCCCGATCGTCCCGGAGCTGCCCAGGCTGCTGGACGCGCCCGCGTCGGACACCGCCTGGGCCGTGACCGCCACGCTGCTGGCCGCCGCGGTGGCGACTCCGGTGGTGGGTCGGCTCGGCGACATGTTCGGCAAGCGGCGGATGCTGCTGGTCAGCGTGGTGCTGCTGGTGACCGGGTCCATCCTGTGCGCGCTCAGCGACTCGCTCGTACCGATGGTCGTCGGCCGGGCGGTGCAGGGTCTGGCGTCCGCCGTGGTGCCGCTGGGCATCAGCATCATGCGGGACGAGCTGCCGACCGAGCGGCTGGCGGGTGCCACGGCGCTGATGAGCGCCTCGCTCGGGGTCGGCGGCGCGCTGGGACTGCCGACGGCTGCCCTGATCGCGGACCACTTCGACTGGCACGTGCTGTTCTGGAGCTCGGCCGGCATGGGGGCGGTGGCCCTGGTCCTGGTTCTGCTGTTCGTGCCCGAGTCCAAGGTGCGGTCGGGCGGACGCTTCGACGTCGTCGGCGGCCTCGGCATGGCCGCGGGGCTGGTCTCCCTGCTGCTCGCCATCTCCAAGGGCGCCGACTGGGGCTGGACCAGCGCCACGACCCTCGGCCTCTTCGCGACAGCCGTCGTGGTGCTGCTCGCCTGGGGCTTCTTCGAACTGCGCACCACGGAGCCGCTGGTGGACCTGCGCACCACCGCCCGCCGGCAGGTGCTGGTGACCAACCTCGCCTCCATCGCGATCGGCTTCTCGATGTTCGCGAATTCCCTGGTCCTGCCCCAGTTGTTGCAACTGCCCACCCAGACCGGCTTCGGCCTCGGCAAGTCGCTGCTGACCGCCGGCCTGGTGATGGCGCCGTCCGGCCTGGTGATGATGGCCTTCGCGCCGGTCTCGGCCGCCGTCTCCAGGGCCAAGGGACCGAAGGTGACGCTGATGATCGGCGCCCTCATCGTGGCCGCCGGGTACGGACTGAACATCGTGCTGATGTCCCAGGTCTGGCACCTGGTACTGGTGTCCTGCGTGATCGGCGCGGGCATCGGCTTCACGTACGGCGCCATGCCCGCGCTGATCATGGGCGCGGTGGACCCCTCGGAGACCGCCGCCGCCAACAGCCTCAACACGCTGATGCGGTCGATCGGCACGTCCTGCGCCAGCGCCATCGCCGGCGTCATCCTGTCCCAGATGACGATCAGCCTGGGCGGTTACGCGCTGCCCTCCGAGAACGGCTTCAAGTCCGTCATGGCCCTCGGCGCGGGCGCCGCGCTGCTCGCCTTCGCCGTCGCGTCGTTCATCCCACGCCGACGCCCCGCCACGGCGACCGCGCCGGTTCCGGCCGCCGAACCGTCGGCCGACGCGTCCCCGGTCAGCTGACCCCAGCCCCTTGAGGGCCGCCGGCCGGCGGCCCTCAAGCGGGCCTTCTCGGCGTCCGCAGCAGGCTCACCCCCACCCCGAGCGCGACGGCGCCCAGGCCGACGCAGGTCAGAACACCCCGCGTGCCGTCGACGGCGAAGGGCGCCACCACGGCGACAGCCAGGTTGAACACGAACAGGAACCAGAGCACGGCCGCGACGCCAGCGGGGAGTTCATCGGGTTCTTCCTTCCAGTGCAGTGCTTGAACGGTGAGGGGGGAACGCCGTCAACACTGCCGTCCGCGCCCCTCTCACCTCGAAGGAGCGCGCTCCCGAACCTGGGGTGTAGCCCGCTGCACCATCGCGACGCCGATACCCGCCTTCCTGCCGAGGGAGGACAGCCCCCGCCCCCCGTACTGCGTTCTCAGTAGCGACGATTGTCGGCAGCCGCACGACGACGTGGCGACCCCGCTCGGGGAGGCTGAGACGTCACGACCGGAGAGAGACGATGAGCATTCCCTGGCAGCGCTACGACGACGAGCACGTCCACGTCGTCGACACCATGGCGGCGGCGCTGCTCTTCGCCGCGTTCCTCTTCGGCAGCGAGATCCAGGTGCCCGGCACTGGGGTGTGGCCAAGCCGAGGGTCTGGCGGTCGGCACGGTGCGGGCCCGTCGGCAGGTAGAGGCCGGCTCCTACGAGGGCCTGGCGCTCGGGGTTGGCGCATGCCGGCCCCGACCAGGGGACGTGACCGCGGCGACGGCCCACCCAGTCGGGGCGGTGCAGCCGCCGCGCTCGCAGCGTCGCGCACAGCCGGCGCGCTGCGCCTTCTGCCGGTCAGTCTGCCGACAGCTCAGCCTGCCGACAGCTTGTCCAGCCACTGCTTCAGCAGGGCGGCCTCGGCCGTGGTGAACACCTTGGACTGCTCGGCGCGCAGGCGGGCGGCGAGGGTGGCCGCGGCGACCGGAACCGCCCTTTCCTGATCGTCCCGCTCAGCGGGCTCGTCGGTGGCGGCCGGACACGTCACCGAGTCGAGAACGGCGTCACGCAGCCGCTCGGCGAACTGCGGGTCCGGGTACTGCTCGGGCCGGGTCAGCATCGACAGGGCCGCCCCGACATTGGCCGACATGATCATCTGCGTGGCGAGCGCGGGCGGCACGGTGAGCCGGCCCGCGGCCGCGCAGCGCTCGAGGATCCCGTGCAGCAGGGCGTGCGCCTCCTGCGCCGCGGCCGGCGGGACCGTCAGCTCGGGTGAGTACATCAGGCGGTAGTGGTTGGGGTGCTCCAGCGCGAAGCGCATGTGGTTGTCCCAGCCATTCCTGATGTCGGCGACCGGGTCGTCGCTCGGCCCGGCCGCCCGTTTGGAGGCGAGGTACGCCTCGAAACCCCGGTCGACGACGGCCGCCAGCAGCCCCGCCTTGTCACCGAAGAGCCGGTAGAGCATCGGCGCACCCACCCCGGCCGCCTCGCAGACCGCCCGCGTGGAGACATCGGCGACCGAGGCCTTGGCCAGCAGGTCCGTGGCCGCTTCCAGGATCTTTTCCCTCGCATCCATGGGTCTACCGTACGCCATTCGTATCACCGATACGAAGTAGGGGGTAGCACCGCTACGAACCTGTGTTATCGTCGATACGAATGAGTCGTAGCAGCGCTAACAAAGGATGCGGTCATGGCCACTCCCACCTCCACCTCCGCGGACCGGCGCGTCGCGATAGTGACCGGAGGATCGCGCGGCATCGGACGGCAGGCCGCCGAGCGCCTCGCCGCGGACGGGTACGCCGTCGTCGTCGGATACGCGGGCAACAAGGAGGCGGCCGACGAAGCCGTCCGTGCCATCGAGGCCGCCGGCGGCACCGCGCAGGCAGCCCGTGCGGACGTCGCCGACGAACACGAGGTCGCCGCCCTGTTCGACCTCGCGGAGACCACCTACGGCGGCGTGGACGCGGTCGTGCACGCCGCCGGCCGCATGCCGCTCTCCCCCGTCGCCGACCTCGACCTCACCGAGCTCGACGCTCTGTACCGCACCAACATCCGCGGCACGTTCGTCGTCGACCAACAGGCGGCACGCCGACTCCGCCCGGGCGGAGCGCTGGTCAACTTCTCCACCTCGGTGATCGGGCTGGCCTTCCCCGGCTACGGCGCCTACGCCGCCGGCAAGGGCGCGGTCGAGGCGCTGACGCTGATCCTCGCCCGCGAGATGCGGGGGCGTGACGTCACCGTCAACGCCGTCGCGCCCGGCCCCACCGCGACGGAGCTCTTCCTCGACGGCAAGGACGAGGAGACCATCGCCCGCCTCGCCGCACAGCCGCCACTGGAGCGCCTGGGCACGCCGGAGGACATCGCCAACGTCGTGTCCTTCCTGGTCGGCCCCGAGGGCCACTGGGTCAACGGCCAGGTACTGCGGGCCAACGGCGGAATCATCTGACGGGGGGGGCGGGAAGCGGTCGGGCGTGGCGCGTGCCAGAGGGGCAGCATCCTTCAGGGGCACCGGGGAGCCGGCTCCGGGGTGATGCAGGCAGCGTCGTTGAGACGAAGGCACCGGAGCGCGGGCGAGCCGAGCAGAGCACGCCGGCTGGCAGATTCGCCGTAAGGGCACCTGGTGGAAGGCAGCGCCGTTCAGGCGAAAGCGGTCGGGCGAGCGCGTGGCGGGGTGCCGGGGTGTCGACAAGTGACCCCGTGACGCTCCCCCTGATCCCGCCCATGCTCGCCACGCCGGGCAAGCTGCCGCCGGTCGCCCAGGACGCCCGCTGGGCCTATGAGACCAAGCAGGACGGCCAGCGTGTGGTCGCCTACCTGGAAGGCGACGGCACCGTGCTGCTGCGCGCCCGCTCCGGGGAGGACATCACCGCCGCCTATCCCGAACTCCGGCCACTCGGCGCGGCGCTGGGGAGGACGGCTGCGGTACTGGACGGGGAGGTGCTGGCGTTGGACGAACGGGGGCGTGCGGACTTCCAGTTGCTGCAGTCCCGGATGGGTCTGGCGCACGCGCCGGGCAAGGCGGCACGGCAGGCGACGAAGGTGCCCGTCCATCTCGTCCTGTTCGACGTGATGCACCTGGCCGGACAGGACCTCACCGGGCTCCCCTACACCCGGCGGCGCGGGCTGCTGGAGGAGCTCGGTCTCGGCGGGCCCCACTGGTCCACGCCCACCGCACTCGTCGGCCACGGCGAGGAGGCCCTGCGGGCCACCGTCGAGCACGGTCTGGAGGGTCTGGTCTGCAAACGGCTGGACTCGGTGTACGAGGCCGGGGTGCGGTCGCGGGCCTGGATCAAGATTCGCAACATGCGCAGCGAGGATGTGCTGGTGGGCGGGTGGCTGCCGGGCAAGGGACGGTTGGAGGGACTGCCCGGTGCCGTCCTTGTCGGACAGCGGGCGGCGGGGCGGCTCCGGTATGTGGGTGGGGTGGGGACCGGCTGGAGCGAGGCCGAGCGGGTGCGGCTGGCCGAGCTGTTGCGGGCCGCGGAGACCGACGTATGCCCGTTTGATCCCGTGCCGCACGTGGCGGGCGCGCACTGGGTGGTGCCGCGGCTGGTCGGGGAGGTCCGTTACAGCACCCGTACCCGGGCGGGCATGCTGCGCCAGCCGTCCTGGCTGCGGCTACGGCCCGACCTCGCGCCGGAGGAATCGGCGGCCGACCTCCCAGACGACCTCCCCTGACCCCCGCCACCGCCCTTCGCCACGCCAGACCGCCCGTCACCCCCCCCTCGACCGCCTCGGACTCCCCCTCCCCCTCGCCCGCAGCAGGACGCGCACCTGATCTCGGTCGAGCCGTCCGGAATCGCGTTCGGCCCGGGCGCCCGATCCCGCGACCGCCGACCGGTTCGCTCGTTCCACAGCTCCCGGGGTCATCCTGGCTCCGGGAGTTCGGGAAGGGCGGAACATGCCGGCGGGAAGACGGATCGACCGGGGGCGGCTGACGCGGCGGAGCTTTCTGGCCGCGGTGACGGCCCTCGGCACGGCGAGTGCGCGGGCCACGGCCGACGGGAACGGCTACACCATGCCCTCGCTCACCTTCACCGACCCCACCGTCCAGCGCAGGCTCGGCGGTCTGTACGCCAGGGCCCTGACGGCTCTCGCCGACACCCACACGATCGCCGCCGACCCGGCGGTCTACGACAAGGCGGGGCTGCTGACCTACCCGCCCGGCACGGTCGTACGGGCCGGGGGCGGGTATCCCGCGCCGCAGCGGTGGACCCGGGACGCCGCCGTCAACGCGTGGAACGCGGTGAGCCTGCTCGCGCCGGACGTCGGCCGCAACACGCTGTGGTCGGTGGTCGACCGCGGCCCGGACGGGCTCGTCGTGCAGCAGGACGACCAGTGGTGGGACCAGGTGGTGTGGATCCTGGCCGCCCGGCACCACTACCGGGTCACCGGCGACCGCGTCTTCCTGGCCCGCGCGTACCGGACCGCCGCCCACACCCTCGCCGTACGCACGGCCCTCGACTTCGACCCCTCCTACGGACTGTTCCGCGGGCCCGGTTTCATGAACGACGGCATCTCCGGCTATCCCAGCCCGCCCGCCTCGGCCTGGGTGCGCTCGTCCTTCGTACTGGACCATCCCGGCACCGAGCGGCTGATGTGCCTGTCGACGAACTGCCTCTACCTCGGCGCCCAGTCGGCGCTCGCGGACATGGCCGACAGCCTCGGCGAGCCCGCTCGAGCCACGTCCCTACGGGCGGACGCGCGACGCCTGCGCCGAGCGGTCGACCGGCATCTGTGGCGTGCGGACGCCGGGACGTACGCCTACCTGGTCAACGGCGACGGCACGGTCGACGCCTCCCAGGAGGGGGCAGGTCTCGCCCTCGCGCTGCTGTGCGGGCCGGCCGATGGGCAGCGGGCACAGCGGATCCTCGAGAACACCCACTGGCAGCCGCACGGCGTCGTCAACGTCTGGCCGCACTTTCCGCGCTTCGACGACGCCAGGCCGGGACGGCACAACGTCATGGTGTGGCCGATGGTGCACGGCCTCTTCGGCACCGCGGCCGCGAGCGCGGGCCGCAGCGACCTGTTCGCACGGGCCGTCGGACAGCTCGCCACGCTGGTCGCGTCGAGCGACGGCTTCTACGAGCTGTACGACTCCGTCAGTGGTGCCGTCGACGGCGGCTGGCAGGAGGGCGGCAGCGGGCGGGCCGAGCACTTCGTGTCACAGCCCGGCCAGACGTGGTCCGTCACGGCGTACCTGCGCCTCGTCCACGACGGCCTGTTCGGTCTGGACTTCGCCGAGGACGCCCTGCGCCTGCGACCGTGTCTGCCGCCGGAGTGGGGAGCGGTGAGTCTGCGCGGACTGCGCTACCGGGGCATGACCCTCGACATCGCGCTGAGCGGGGGCGGCAGCCGGGTGGTGGAGTGCGCGGTGGACGGGCGGCCGGCTGAAGCCGTCGTACCCGCCGAGGGGACCGGACACCACACCGTGGAGCTGGTTCTCGGGGTGTAGTGCGGGTCTGCCGGGCCGGGTGGCCCGGCAGACCCGTTGTGCCGTTAGCGGCGGCGTCCGGCCGGGTCGTGGGTGACGGTGTCCCCACTGGTGTCGGACGCCGGTCCGGCATCGATGGATCCGGTGTCCGGGACGGCGCCTTCCCGCGCCCGGTCGGCGTGCCCCGGCCACCAGGCCGCGTGTCCGATCAGGGCGGTGAGGCTGGGCGTGAAGAACATCGCCATCACGAAGGCGGCGACCGCGATGCCGAAGGAGACCGCGAAACCCATCTCGGTCAGCAGCGAGTTGCCGGCCAGCATCATCGTGGCGAAGGTCGCCGCCAGGATGAACCCGGCCGCGGCCACCGTCGGCCCGGCGTGCCGGAGAGCCATGCCGGCCGCCTCCCGGGGTTCGCGGCCCTCGCGGGCCTCTTCCCTGAGCCGGGCGATCATGAGGATGTTGTAGTCGGTGCCGATCGCGACCACGAAGAGATACATGATCACCGGGAGCATGAACATCAGGCCGGACTTGCCCTGCGCCTCCTGGAAGATCCACACGGTGGCACCGAGGGTGGCGCCGAAGCCGAGACCCACCGAGGCGATCAGGTACCAGGGTGCGACCACGCTGCGCAGCAGCAGCCCCAGGATGACCATGATCAGAATCGCGGCGACGGGGAAGACGGTCCGGTAGTCGTGGTTGACCGCCGTGTCGATGTCCTTGTAGATCGAGGACATGCCACCGACCAGCGCCTTGGTTCCGTCCGGGGCGTTGGCGTGGGCGACGTCGCGCACCTTGCTCACGGCGTTGATCGCCTTGTCCGTGGACGCCTCGTACTTGAGGGTGACCGTGAAGTCGGCGGTCGTGCCGTCCTTGTTCAGCTGGTTCATCCGCGCGGAGGCGACACCGTCCACCGCGCCGAGCTTCTGCGCGTAGGCGGTGAAGCCGGACTTGTCCAGCGGCTTGCCGTCGGTGCTGGACAGGTAGACGTCCGTCGGCGCGGCGGCACCCGCCGAGTACGCCTTCTGCATCTGGTCCTGGACGACCATCGACTCCTTGGTCTTGGGCATGGAGCCCGAGGCCAGGTCGAAGGTGGCGTGGAAGCCGAGGATGCCGGACGACAGGGCGAGCAGGACCAGACCCGAGAGGGCGGCGGTCAGCGCCGGACGGCGCTGCACCCCCCGGCCCAGGGCCGCGAACCGGGCGTTGTCCGGCTCTTGTCGCCAGGACTTGGAGGGCCAGAACACCTTCGGTCCGATCAGCGAGACCACGGCCGGGATCAGGGTCAGGCCGGCGATCAGCGTGACGGTGACGGCGATGGCCAGGGCCGGGCCCATCTGCTTGAGGAAGCCCAGCGTGGACAGCGCCAGCGCGAGGAAGGCGATGATGACCGCGCCGGCGGCCGAGGCGATGGCCTCACCGACCCGGCCGACCGCGTTGACCATGGCCTGCTTGGGTTCGTCACCGGCACGCAGCCGTTCTCGGTAGCGGAACATCAGGAACAGGAAGTAGTCCGTGCCCACGCCGAACAGCACCACGATCAGGATCGACGAGATGGAGCTGTTGGCCTGCAGACCGAACAGCTTGGTGGCGTAGGCGATCAGACCGTTGGCGATCGCCGACACCACGCCGATGGTGATCAGCGGCAGGATGGCGAGGATCGGCGCACGGAAGATGATCAGCAGGGTGACCAGGATGATCACGAACGTGCCGATGCCGATCAGCGCTTCACCGCGCTTGGAGGAGTCCTGCTGGTCGAGGGCCTGTGCGGCCGACCCGCCGAGCTTCACCTCCAGATTCGTGCCTTTCGCCAGCTGTTTGACGTCGTCGCGCAACACCTTGGCGGCGTCGGCCTGTTTGGGCTGGCCGGCGTTCTTGCTGTCCATCTGGACCAGGGTCAGGTCGTACCTGCCGTCCTTGGACGGCTGGCCGGGGACGACCTTCTGCACCTGGTCGATGTGCTTGTTGCCCAGCTCGGTGGTGATGCGGGCGACGTCCTGTTTGTCTTCGGCGGTGAGCTTTCCGCCGTCGGTGCGCTGGTAGAGCGCGATCGCGGACGGGGTGAAGGCGCTGGGGAACGCCTTCTCCTGCAGGTCCGCGGCCTTGATGGACTCGTAACTCTTGGGCAGGAAACTGCTCTCGTCGCTGTTCGAGGGCAGACTTGGAGCGGTGGCGACGATGGCCACCGCCGCGATCAGCCATGCCACGATCGTCCAGACGGGATGTCGGACGACCGCGGTGCCAATACGTCGGAACATGCGGAAGGTCCTCCTGGGGCAGGAAGATCACCGCAGCCCGGGGAGCGGACCCTGGCATCGGCGACCCCGACCGGCACGCAGGGCACTCCCCCGGTGCACCGGTCGCTCGGTTGTCTTCGGTCACATCGTAGTGACCTGGGGGAGAGATCTCTCGGGGGATTCGGCGGAGTTGTGAGTCCGGCGGAAGGCGCCCGGCGTCGTGCCCGTGTGGCGGGTGAAGAACTTGCCGAAGTTGGTGGGTTCGGAGAAGCCGAGGCGGCGGGCGATGACGGCGACCGGCTCGTCGCTGTGGGCGAGCAGACGCTGCGGCTGGAGGGCGACCCGTGTGTCGATGACCTGTTTGACGGGCTGTCCGGTGGCCGCGAGGCAGGCGCGGGTGAGGGCCCGGATCGTGGCCGTGGACGCGCAGTACGCGCTGGGGTACGCCGACGAGGTCGTCGCCTATGCCAGGGCACTGGGCAAGCCGATCGACCGGCTCGTCGTCTCGCACGCCCACCCCGACCACTTCCACGGCGCGGCCCGGTTCGGGGCGCCGGTGCACGCGCTGCCCGCCGTGCGCGACCAGATCGCCGCCCAGGGCGACTCCCAGGACCCGACCGGCACGCTCATCCCGGTCACCGACGTCACGCCGACCGTGGAGATCAGCCCCGGTACCGAGGTCGACGGCGTGCCGTTCGTCTTCGAGGCCGTGGCCGGCGGCGAGTCGGCCGACGAACTCGTCATCAGGCTGCCCGAGCAGGGCGTCCTGGTCGCGCAGGACCTCGTGTACCACGCCGTCCATCTGTTCCTGGGCAACGACGACATCGACGGCTGGCGGAAGGCGGTCGACGCCCTGGCCGCCGACACGTCGTACGACACGATCCTGGCCGGACACGGCCTGCCCGCGACGCCCGCCGTCTACGGCGAGTTGCGCGGCGACCTGGCCGACGCGCGCGAACTGCTCGGTGAAGACGGCGAGGCGTACAAGAAGGCGATCCTGGAGCGCTACCCGTCCTACGGCGGCCCGTTCCTGATCGACCTCGCCCACCAGTACCTCTTCGGAGCGCAGGGCGCCTGAACCGGGGTACGCAATCCCGAGGTGCGGTGGTCCGCATACTGGGCGGACTGGAGGAGGGTGGTCATGCGGACCGTGTACAGCGGGGAACTACCCGTAAGTTACAGTCAGTTCTCCGTGGAGAGCCGGACGGAGGGGTGGGGCGCCCAGCCGTGGCCACCCCGCGCGGGGCAGCGCAACGGTCTGTGCGGTGCGGCCGTTCCCGGCTATCTGTTTCTGACCACCGGACTGCACACGGGGCGCGTCGGACTGACGGTGGAGGTGCACGAGACCGCTCCCCCTGTCGACGAGGTCTGGGAGGACGTGGTGGAGGCCTCCTTCCGGCCGGCCTCGACCTCCACGGTCGTCCTGCCGTGGGGGGAGGGGCCCTTGTGCGACGTGGGGCTGACCATCACCGACCACCGGGTGCGGTACTGCGCGCGCGGCATGGACCATACGCCGGACGACGAACTCGCCGTCCTCGACGGCGGTGAGCCGTTCGACCACTATCTGCTGCAGCTCTGGCCGGCCCCGCCCGCCGCGGACCGGATCCTGCGGCGGACGTCGCACGCCGCCGACTACTGGCATGGCGTCGCACGCCGACACGCCTCGCACGGTTGACGGCCCGGTTCCGTCCCGGCCGCTGCAAGATGTCCCGCTCACCGGGGCTCGAGCCGGCCATGACCCGGCGGGGCACCCCTCTTCCAACCCACTCGAAGGCCCTCGTCACTGTGGTGACCGGGGCCTTTCTCCATGGCCTCGACGCATTCCTAGTCGAGGCAGAACTCGTTGCCCTCGACGTCCTGCATCACGATGCACGACTCGTTGAACCCGTCGGCGATCAGCACGCGCTCGCACACCGCGCCGAGCGCGACCAGTCGCTCGCGCTCGGCCTCCAGGACGGCGAGGCGCTCCGCGCCCACGAGTCCGGTGCCCACGCGCACGTCGAGGTGCACCCGGTTCTTGACGACCTTGCCCTCGGGGACACGCTGGAAGAACAGTCGCGGACCGACACCCGTGGGATCGACGCAGGCGAACGCCGTTCCCTGCCGCTCGGGCGGCAGGGAACGGTCGAAGTCGTCCCAGGAGGCGAACCCTTCGGGCGGCGGCGGCACAACGTACCCCAGCACCTCGCACCAGAAGCGGGCCACCCGCTCGGGGTCCGCGCAGTCGAACGTCACCTGGAACTTCTTGATCGAAGACATCGGCGCACCATAGCAGGGGCGTTCAGGCAACCGCGATCAGTCGCGCGGAGTCGAGCGGTATCCCCAGCCGGTGGGAGCCCGCCACCATCCCGCCGCCATGGATGGTGTAGACGAGCGGGCGTGGTTCCGTCGCGGTGATGGGCCGGCGGCGGCGTGCCACACCGCCGGACAGGTCTCCTGGAGAACGTCGGCGACGACGTCCTCGTCCGCGCAGCGACGGTGCAGCCGCGCCGCCAACCAGGGTGAGGTGCACCGGTACAACTCGTCGAACGCCGCCCGGTCACCGTCGGCGACGCGACGCACGAGGTCCGCCTCCTGGAGGCCTGCGATGCCTTTCACGATCAGCTGGACGAAACGACCGTCCATTCAGGTTCTCGGACGCCTCACCGCCCGGCGAAGGCAACAGCACTTGACGCCGAGCACTGTTCACACCCGGAAGTCAGTGGGCCTGCTGGTCGACCGGCTCCGGCTCGGCCTGCCGCGGGGCGGCGGTCCTGCGTTCCTGCAGCTGTGCGTGGGCCATCAGGCCGAACAGGACAGCGAGCAGCACGGCCGAAGAACCCGCGGTGCCGAGGTCGAGACCGCCCTTGGCGACCGGCTTGGTCAGGAAGTCACCTGCCGTGGCGCCCAGGGGGCGGGTCAGGACGAACGCGATCCAGAACAGCAGCACGTTCGGCACGGCCGGCACCTTCATCAGGGCGACGAGGAGAGCCAGCGCGGCTGTCACGAGCAGGGCGCCGCCGCCGTACCCGAGGCCGGAGCTGTCGGAGAGGAAGTCGCCCATGGAGGTGCCGAGGGTGTTGGAGACGAGGATCGCCGACCAGAACAGGGCCTCGCCCCGGAAGGTGACGATGTCACGGATCTGGAAGGTCATTCCGGTCGCCTTCCAGACCGTGAAGATGACGAGCAGGACGGAGATGAGGATCGCTGCGCCCACGGGGTAACCGAGGCCGAGGCCCTGCGGGCCCCAGCCCAGCGAAGTGGCGCCGTACGAGAGGTATTTGGTGCTGGCGTCGCGGTTCATGAAGTCGGACATCGTGGTGCCGGCCATGCTGGTCGACAGGATCACGGTCCAGTAGAAGAACGGGTTGTAGCGGCTGGAGCGGAGCTGGATCACCAGCGTCACCACGAAGACGAGGAACAGCGCGATCGTGGTGAGGAAGTAGCCGAGCTTGAGGGTTTGTGCGAACAGGTCGCCGGCCGTCTCCCCGAGGGTGGTCGCCGCGATCTTCATGATCCAGAACGCCGACGTCACTTCCGGGAGTTTCTTCATGACCGACTTGGTCGTGCTCGCGACGTCGAGGTCGGTGAGCATGTCCGGTTTCTGCAAGGTGGGGGCTCCCATGCGGTCGAACTGCAGGGCGCCCGCCCCTCTACGGGACGAGCGCCCTGTGACGTGAGGCGACCGCACGACGGCGATCGCCGTGATCGACCTTGGCAGCGTCTACCTGAACGCGTCCTGAACGCCTGACAGTCCATCAGGCCGATGAGCGCGTACCGTGTCATGTCAGGAGCTGCCTGACTGCTGTGCGGTGTGAGCGAGGTCAGGCGTACAGCCGTACGCAGGCCGGCGTCATGGACCTTGGGCCGCCGGCCCCTCGCGGCTACTTGTACGTGGCGATCACACAGTGCCGTGCCACGTACACCCGCTTGCCGTTGGACGCGGCCACCGGCAGCCAGTCGCGGTACTTCGGCGCCCCCGAGTAGCAGCGGTAGCTGCCCCCGTTGACGTAGTCACCGCAGTTCGTCTCCTGGTGCCAGCACCAGGCGCCCTTGGGCGCCTTGACCGACCCCACGGACCTGCTGGTGGTGGAAGCACCGGCCCGCAGCGTGACCTTGCCGGGGTTGCCTCCCCCGGTCCGCGGCACCGCGTACCAGGCGCCCCGCGCATGCACGGAACCCGTGCCGTGCCCGGCCGGGTCGGCGGACGCGCCCGGTGCCGAGGCCAGCAGCGCGGCGACCAGCCCAAGCCCCGCCAGGCCGCCCACGGCCGGCCCGCGCAGCCAGGACCGTTCCCCGAGCCGATTCCCTGCCCTCATGTTTCCCCCTTCGGTGGTTGGTTCCGGCCCGTGGTCGGCGGGCCGGGCGTGCGGACACCTCCGTGGCGGCTGACACCCCCGGATTCGCCCTGATGGCCGTACCGGGGCCGGGTCACCCGCCGCCCTGTGGTGCCGGAGCAAGAAGTTACGCACGGGCCCGCGCCGGGTCGTCACACGCCGGGTTGAACCCCGGCCCCGCCCACGGCGGTACGCCGAAGGTTCCTGCAACCCGCGCGGTACCGCGAAAGGTTGACGTCCGCTGCTCGCCGACGACCGAGGCCGTTACGCCGATCTCCCCTCACCCTCGCTACGCGCCGGCGACGTCAGCCCGCGGGCGTGTTGTAGTTGACGATCCCCTCCACCATGAGAGCGACCGCGCCCGCCAACGGGTTCGTGCCCGTGCCCACGACGTCGGGCAGCTTGTGCGCCTCACTCTCGGTGACGGCCACCATGCCCCAGAACGCGTTGAAGCCCGAGGGATCGGCCGGCTTGTCGGTGGCCGCGCCCACGGTCAGCACGCCACCCGCCTCGGCCACCGCCAGCGCGCCCATCTGCCGCAGCGTGTCGTGATCCCGTTCCTCGGCGGCCACCACGCTCCAGCCCGCCACCTCCACCTGCCGCAAGGCGTCGAGGAGTCTGCCCGGTGTGTCGGACCCGGCGACAACGATGTCGGGCAGGACGAGGGCCACCGGCCCCCGGGTCATCGGCAGGGCGGAGCGGATCGCCCCCTCGAGACCGGTTCCGAACGACTCGTCCTGGTAGACGAAGACCATCTGGAAGGTGTCGGCATAGCGGGCGAGATAACTCACCGTCTCCAGCTTGTGCGTCGCGAACACGACGACCAGACGTACGTTGAGTCCGCTCTTGGCGAGTTCCACCACGGCTTCCAGGCTGCGGTCCAGCACGGTGACCCCGGGAGCCAGACAGTGCAGTTCCTTCGGATAGGGAGCCCCGAAACGCGTTCCGTGTCCGGCGCAGGGCAGGATGACCGAAACATCGGGTACGGATGTGGACGAACTCTGCATCGCGCAGCACTCCGGTCGTGTGGACGATGGGTGACCTTGCACAACTCGCCGAGCACAGGCTGCCCAGGGCCGACCGACGCCGAACCTCCGGCATCACCTGCACCAGCACGCGACCGCAGTAACTGAGATGCCGGTTTCCGGTAACTCCCGAACATCCAACTGTGGTGCGGAATCGTCGAGTTGACCGCCAGGAGCGAGCGCGATGAGGTGAGGCGACCGCGACGATCGCGGAAGACCCGACGAAAGAGGACACTCCATGCGGGTGCTGATGACCACGTACGGGACACGTGGCGATGTCGAACCGCTGCTGGCCCTCGCGGTGCGGTTACGGGCGTTGGGCGTGGCAGTGCGGATGTGCGCCCCGCCGGACGAGGAGTTCGCCCAGCGGCTGGCGGGCATCGGGGTGGAGTCCGTGCCGGTCGGGCCACCTGTCAGGGAGTTGATGCGCGGCAAGACCCTGCCCTCGGCCACGGATCTGGCCCGCTATCGGAACGAGTTGGTCGAGACCCAGTTCGCCGCCTTCCCCGCCGCCTTCGACGGATGTGACGTGGTGGTGGCCGCAGGTCTGGGGCAGGTCGGCGCACGATCCGTGGCCGAGGCGGCCGGGATCCCCTACGTGTACGTGAGCTATGCGGCGGTCCACCTGCCCTCGCCCCACCACGCGCCGCCTCCGCGACCCGGCTGGCCGGAGCCCGAGGCCGCCGACCACCGGGCCCTGTGGGAGGTGGACGCCCAGAACGTCAACGCGCAGTTCGGCGAGGCGCTCAACCGCCACCGGGCGGCGCTCGGTCTGCCGCCGGTGGACAACGTACGCGATCACATCCTCACCGACCGTCCGTGGCTCGCGGCCGATCCGGTACTGGGGTTGTGGCCCGAGACTCCCGGCCTCGACGTCGTACAGACGGGCGCATGGACCCTCCCTGACGAACGTCCCCTGCCGGCGGACCTGGTGCGGTTTCTGGACGCGGGGAGTCCGCCGGTCTATGTGGGCTTCGGCAGCATGTCCCCGGCCGAGGGCATCGGCGGCATGGCCGTCGAGGCGATTCGCGCTCTGGGGTACCGCGTGCTGGTGTCCCGTGGCTGGGCGGGCCTGGATCTCGTCGACGACGGGGACGACTGCTTCACCATCGGCGAGGTCAGCCATCAGAGTCTGTTCGGCAGGGTGGCCGCCGTGGTCCACCACGGGGGCGCGGGTACCACGCTGACGGCGGCGCGGGCGGGGGCGCCGCAAGTGGTGATACCGCTGCAACTGTCGGACAACCCGTACTGGGCCGGCCGGGTGGCGGCACTGGACCTCGGTGCGGCCCTCGACGCGTCGGCCACGACCGTCGAATCGCTGGGCATCGCGCTCAAGAGCGCTCTGTCACCGGAGACCCGGGCGCGCGCGAAGTCCCTGGGAAGCCGGATCCGCATCGACGGAGCGGAGGTGGCCGCACATCGGTTGGTCGACCGGTCGCGGTGACCGACACCGGCATGCGGTGCGCGGTTGATCACTCCGAGCGCCGACACCGCGCCGTCGATTGCTAGCGTTCGTGTCATGGACGACGGTGTGTACGTAGGCAGTGCGGGCAAGGACGCGGCGATGGACCGGGGGTGGCTGCTCGGGCACTTCAAGGAGCAGGGCGACCCCCGGCACAGTGAGGCGGTCGAGGTGAAGTGGGGGGTCCATTCGCGCGGTGAGGAACGAGCGCGGTGGGTGGAGGGCGAGGTGCGGACAGCCCTGCTGGTCCTCATCAGCGGACGCTTTCGTCTGGAGTTCCCCGGCCGCAGCGTGGTGCTGGAGCAGCAGGGCGACTACGTCGTCTGGGGCCAGGGGGTCGACCACTCCTGGTTCGCCGAGGAGGACTCCGTGGTGATCACCGTGCGATGGCCTTCTGTGGCTGGATACGCCGTCCCCGACGGAAAGAGCGCGGAACGACCGATGTGAACCATTGGCCGCGTGTGGTCCGCTATCTCATGCAAGCCCCTTGATGTCGCGTGTCGAACGCAAACGGGATTCCAACGGTTGTTGATTGTGGCGTTGGTCACCGTTGACCGCTTAATCGGAGCCCATTTAGCATCACGGAAATGCCCCCCTCGGCTGCGGCTGCAACGCCCGCATTTCTCTTCTCGCTCTTCTCGTGAAGGGTAATCCGTGAATTTACCCCGAATCGCAGTCAGTAACCATTCCGACGAAGAGACAGAATCCGCGCCGTTGTCGCTGGCGCAGGAGCGTCTGTGGGTCATGGCGCGCATGGACGGAGACGCCGGCGCCGCCTACAACGAGCCGATGCCCTTCGACATCCGGGGACCGCTCGACCGGGACCTGCTCATCGAGGCGCTTCATCTGCTCGCGGCCCGGCACGAGGCCCTGCGCACCCGGCTGGTCCCCTCCGGGGGTTCGGCTCTCCAGGTCGTCGATCCGCCGGACACGGGGTTCCCGGTGACCTTCGAGGATCTGACCGAACTGCCCGACGCCGCCGAACGGTTGACGCGCATACGGCTGGAGGTGGAGGGCACCCCGTTCCGTCTGGGCGAGGAACCCATGGCGCGCGGCTGCCTGATCGCGCTCCAACCGGACCACCACGTCCTGATCCTGACGGCGCATCACATCATCTTCGACGGCTGGTCCCGGTCCCTCCTGCTCAGAGAGCTGGGCCTGGTGTACGACGCGCTTCAGCGGGGGCAGGCCGTCGCGCTGCCCGAACTGACCTGGCAGTACAGCGACTACACGCGGTGGCAGTGGGAGTGGATGTCGGGAAACGAGCCTGCCCCGCATGCCGAGTACTGGACCACCGCCCTGGCTGACAGCCCGGCCGTGATCGCCCTTCCCACCGACCGGCCCCGCCCTCCCCAACAGGACTTCCGAGGCGCCCGGTTGGCCGTGACGGTCGACGAGGACCTGACCCGGGCCCTGCGTACGCTGTCCGCCGACAACGATGTCTCCCTGTACGCGACCGTCCTCACCGGCTGGTCCGTGCTGCTGTCCCTGCTCTCCGGGCAGGACGACATCGTGGTCGGCGCTCCCACGTCGAACCGGCGACGCGGGGACGTCGAGGGTCTGATCGGCTTCTTCGTCAACACCCTCGCCCTGCGCGCGGACCTCTCCGGCTCTCCCGCCGTCAAGGACGCCCTGAAGCGGGTGAACGAGCGGATCCGTGACGCCCTCCAGCACGTCGACCTCCCCTTCGAGCGCGTCGTCGAACTGGTCAACCCCCCGCGGAGCCCGGCCCACACGGCCCTGTTCCAGACGATGTTCGCCTGGGTTCCCTCCATGCGGCAGGAACTCGAACTTCCCGGGGTGGAGGTCGAGTTACGGGAAGACGCCGCCCACGTGCCCGCGAAGTTCGACATGGTCCTGGCCCTGGCCGACGAAGGCCGGCACCTCATCGGCGAGATCGACTACGCGGTGGCGCTCTTCGACCGGACGACGATCGAACGGTATGTACGGCAATTCCTGCGCGTGCTGCGGCTGATGACCGAGCGGCCCGATGCCGGGATCGCCGAGCTGACGCTGCTCGACGAGGACGAGCAGCGGGCACTCCTCGCCACCTTCAGCGCCGGGCCCGCCGTGACCGGGCCGGCCTGTGCGGGGGTGCTGGAGCGCTTCGCGGCGCAGGTCCGTGAACGCCCCGGGCAGTGCGCGGTGGTGGCCGGTGGCGTCACGCTCGACTACGCGACACTCGACCGCCGAGCCAACCGTCTCGCCCACGCCCTGATCGCCCGCGGTGCCGGGCCTGACCGTGTGGTGGGCCTGCACGCCGGACGCACCGCCGACCTCGTCGTCGGTGTGCTCGGGATCCTCAAGTCCGGAGCGG
The DNA here is from genome assembly GCF_022513565.1 of Streptomyces gilvus. Classification (GTDB taxonomy): domain Bacteria; phylum Actinomycetota; class Actinomycetes; order Streptomycetales; family Streptomycetaceae; genus Streptomyces; species Streptomyces gilvus. The sequence continues at coordinate 30,493 of NZ_JAKWBE010000002.1, forward strand.
CTTACCTGCCCCTCGACCCCGGCCAGCCTCCGGAGCGGCTCAGGGCCATGGTCAGCGACGCGGCACCGGTCCTCGTGCTGACCGACGAGAAGAGCGCCGCGGACGACGGACAGTTCTGGGAGCGCCTGTCGACTATGGAGGCCGAGGGGGCCCACGACGACGCGCCGGCCGTCGGCACGGACGCGTCGCGGCTCGCCTACGTCATCTACACCTCGGGATCGACCGGCCGGCCCAAGGGCGTGGCGGTGACGCACGGCAGCGTCGTCAATCTCTTCGACCACTGGCGCGAACTCATGGGGGACGCCCCCGGCGAGGCCTCGTCGGCCTGGTCCAGCATCGGCTTCGACGCGTCGGTGCACGAACTCCTCGTCCCGCTCACCACCGGCGCCGTCCTCCACCTGGTTCCCGACGAACTGCGCGGGGACCCAGGGGCGTTGCTGGAGTGGATGCGCGAACGCAAGGTCACCCAGGCGTTCCTGCCCCCGTCCTACGTCCAGTGGATCGGCGAGGACCCGGCCGCGCGCCTCGCCGGATCGAGCCTGCGTCAGCTCCTCACCGGAGTGGAGTCCCTGCCGGAGAGCACCCTGCACCGCATGCGTGAGCTGCTGCCCGGCCTGCGCATCTGCTTCGGCTACGGTCCGACCGAGGCCACCCTCTACTCCACCGCCTACACCGACCCGCAGCCGTACGAGCGGGCGTGTCCCATCGGGCGGCCGCTGCGCGGCACCCGTCTGTACCTGCTCGACGACCGGATGCGCCCGGTACCCGTGGGAGTCACCGGAGAGATCCACCTCGGTGGAGCGAGTCTGGCCCGCGGCTATCTCAACCGCCCCGACCTCACCGACGAACTCTTCGTGCCCGACCCCTTCGTCCCCGGTGAACGCCTCTACCGCACCGGCGACTTGGCGCGCTGGCTGCCGGACGGCAACGCCGAGTACGTCGGCCGCCGGGACGACCAGCTCAAGCTGCGCGGCTTCCGTATCGAGCCGGGAGAGGTCGAAGCGGCGCTGCTGGCGGTCCCAGGAGTGCGGCAGGCCGTCGTGCTGGCCGACCGTGACACGCCGGGCGGTCCGCGCCTGGTTGCCGGCGTGGGATGTGACGCCGAGCGCACGCGGATGCCGTACGAGTGGCGTGCGGCCCTCAAGGATCGCCTGCCGGACTACATGATCCCCGCCGTGGTCGCCGAGTTCCCGCGCCTGCCGTTGAACAGCAGCGGCAAGGTCGACCGGACGGCGGTGCTGCGCGCCGCTGCGGCGGCCCATGCCGGCCGGGTCAACACAGCCGCGCCCCGCGACCATGTCGAGATGTCCCTGCACCGGATCTGGCGGCGGGTCCTGTTGCACCCCGACATCGGTGTCGGTGACAACTTCTTCGAGCTGGGCGGCACTTCGATATCGGCGATCAAGATGGCGTCCGCCGTCCAGGAAGAGCTCGGCGTCGCCCTGCCCGTCCGGTACGTCATGCTGCACCCGAGCATCGAGACGCTCGCCGAGCGCGTACGCGCCGACGGCGCCGATGCCGCGCAGTCCGCGAAGCTCAGCAGCCTGGTCGAATTCCGCGCGGGCGGCGGCCGACAGCGCGTGGTGTGCGTGCACCCCGCAGGCGGCACCGCCTTCTGTTACCTGCCCCTGTCCGCCGAACTCGCCGACGACATAGGCGTCGTGGGACTCCAGGCGCCCGGCGTCAACCCCGGCGAGTCCACCCTGCCCGGCGTCGAGGCCATGGCCGAGGAGTATCTGCGGCTGGTCGAACCCCGCACCGACGAGGCACTGGTGCTGTGCGGGCTCTCCTACGGCGGTCTGATCGCGTACGAGATGGGCCGCCGCCTGGTGACGGCCGGGCACGAGAAGGTGAGCGTGGTCCTCCTCGACACCCACGGTGCCCAGGACGACGAGCAGCGCGCCGCGATCGCGCCGGTCGGCATGGCGGAGTTCCGGGAGAAGCTGGTGCGCTTCAACGGGATGTACCCAGGTATCGACGACGCCCAGGTGGCCCGGTACCTGAACGTCTACAACCACCATCGTGAGACGGGGCGCGACTACGTCGTACCCCAATCGCCCGCCCGTGTCGTCCTGTTGCAGGCGACGGCCGTGGAGGACGAGGAGGCGGACCCCGAGCAGGCCGCCGCCCGGCTACGCGCGTTCTGGCGGCAGCGCGTCACCGGCGAGTTCGTGGTCGAGCCGGTCGCCTGCGGTCACTGGGACATGTTGGAGAGCGACGAACTGCCCCGCGTCGCTGCCGTCCTCACCGCCGAACTGCACCGGCTGACCGCCACCCCCGGCCAACGCGCCCCTTCTGGCACGTCGGAGGATGCACGATGAAACCGCGCGTCGAAACTTCCTCCACTCACGTCTCCGAGGACCTGGGCGATCCGGTCGGCTTGGCGCTCGAGATTCACCGCCGGGCGCTTCGCACACCACATGCCGAGGCCGTCGTCGACGGTGAAGTCCGCCTCGACTACGCGGCGTTGAACGGGGCAGCCGCCATGGTCGCCCGGGAGCTGGGGCGTCGGGGCGTCACCGCGGGGCAGGCCGTGGCGGTGGCGCTGCCACGGTCGTGGCGGCTGGTCTGCGTGATGCTGGGCGTCCTGCGGCTGGGGGCGCAGGTCGTGCCCCTCGACACACAGAGCCCCGCCGACCGCCGCCGCTTAATCCTCCGGGACTCCGCCGCGGTCGCCCTGGTGCATGAAACGGCCGAGAGCTTCCCCGAGCTCCCGAGCGACGTCAAGGCGCTCGGCGCTGACACGCTTCTGCCCGAACTGCCGGACGCAGCCGCCTCCTTGGAGGCGCCGGCCGCTCCGGGCGAGGTGTCGTTCGTGTTCTACACCTCCGGAACGACCGGCCGCCCGAAGGGCGTCGAGGTCCGTGACACCGGGATCCGGCGCCTGGCCCGACCCGGCTACATCCGCGTCGAGCCCGGCCTGCGCTATGCCTGTATGGCCAATCCGGCGTTCGACGCGCTGAGTTTCGAAGTCTGGGTGCCCCTGCTGACCGGCGGCTGCTGTGTGATCCTGCGCGACGCGGACGTGCAGACTCCCGAGCGGCTTGCCGCGGCGCTACGGCACAGGCGCGTGGACACCGTCTTCGTCACCACGGCCCTGTTCAACGCGATGGTCACGGCTGTGCCGGACTGCTTCGCCGCGGCCGGACAGGTCCTGGTGGGCGGAGAACAGCTCAACTCCCGGGTGATGCGCCGCTGGTACCAGGACAACGCCGACAGTGGCACCCGCCTGTTCAACGTCTACGGACCGACGGAGTCCACCACCTTCGCCCTGTGCCATCCCATCCCCCGGGACTTCGAAGGGGACGTGGTGCCGATCGGCCGGCCCCTGCCGCAGACCGGTACGGTCACGGTCGTACCGGGCCAGGAGCGGATGGCCGCTCCGGGTGAGGTCGGCGAACTCCTGTTGAGCGGGGCCGGACTCGCCGTCGGATACCGCAACCTTCCCGAGGAGACCGAGCGGCGTTTCGTGCGCCTGCCGTGGCTCGACGGCGGCGAGGAGACGTACTACCGCACCGGTGACCTCGTTCGGGCCGACGGCGAGGGCCTGGTGGCATACGTGGGCCGAACCGACCGGCAGGTCAAGGTCCGCGGTTTCAGGATCGAGCCCGGCGAGGTGGAACGGCGCGTCCTGACCCACCCGGCGGTGCAGCGGGCCCATGTGTGCACGCGCCCCGCGGGCCGGGAGGGGCCCAACGAACTCCTCGCGTTCGTCGTCCTCGGTCAGGAACTGTCCTACGAGGAGTTCGACACGCACCTGACGGCCCACCTGCCGGCCTACATGCGCCCCCACCGGATCCATCTAGTGGCCGACCTCCCGCTCAACGCCAACGGCAAGGTCGACCAGACCGCCCTGCTGGAGCAGGCCGCCCAGCCATGGCGGCCCACCGCGTCCGCCTCCGCCTCCGACGCCCCGGCCACCACGGAAACGGAGCGCCACGTCCTCGAACTGGCCGAGGAGATACTCGGCACCCCCGGCCTCCGGCTCGGCGACCGGTGGATCGCCGTCGGCGGTGACTCGTTGAAGGCGCTGCGGTTCTGTTTCGCCGTACGGCAGCGCTGGGGCCGCGAACTGACCCAGGCGGCCGTCCTGCACGGCGACCTGGCCGCCATCGCCCGGTCGCTCGCCTCAGGCGGTCCCGCCGAGGAGAACGCCTTGCCGGCACCGGTGGTCTCCGGTGCCCGCTCGGCGCCCGCCACCAGCGAGCAGCAGCGGCTGTGGCTGATGCAGCGCCGCACCCCCAACTCCCGGGCGTACTCCGTCAACCAGGCCTTCCGCGTGGACGGACCCGTCGACACCACGGCTCTCCGGCGGGGGCTGCGCAGCCTGGTGGCACGGCACGCGGCGCTGCGGACGGGCTTCCGCCTCGGGCCGGAGGGGCTGGAGCAGACCGTCGGCGAACCGTACGACCCCTGGCACGAGCCGGGCCCGCGCCAGGTCTGGGCGGAGGAGGAAGCGCACGCCTTCGCCGACACCTTCTTCGCCGAGCCCTTCGACCTCGCGGTCCCCCGCATGCTCCGGGCCTGCTGGCTGCCGCGTGACGGCGGCGGCACGCTCCTGCTGCACCTGCACCACATCGCCGTGGACGGCTGGTCGTTGAGCGTCCTGCTGCACGACCTGTCCGCCGACTACGCCGGAGACGACCGGCCCGATGCCCCCGCCGCCCCGACCCCGCTGGACTTCGCCGTCTGGCAGCGCGACCGGTTCACGAGCACCACCTACCGGACACAGCAGGATGAACTCCTCGCTTTCTACCGGGGTTTGAAGGAGCCGCTGGAGCCGCTGCCCGTACGGGAGGCGAACACGGCACCGCGGGCACGCCTGCTGCACACCTCCCTCGACGTCGCCCGGCGGGCCCAAGTCGACCAAGTGTGCGCCGAGTTCGGGCTGACCCGGTTCCAGGTTCTGCTGAGCGTGTTCTCCTGGTCCCTGTACGGCGTGACCGGTCTGGTCCGCCCGCGCATCGCCGCCCCGGTCGCGGGCCGCCCGGTGCGCGAGTTCGAGAACAGCGCGGGCATGCTGGCGAACACCGTGCTGCTGCCCCTGACGGTCGCGCCCGGCGAGGACCTGCGCTCACATCTCGCCCGTACCGGAAACGACACAGGGCAGGTACTGGGGCGTCAGGACGTGGCGCTCACCAACGTGCTGACCGGCTGGGAGGGCGCCGGCGACACCACACCGTTCGACTTCCTGTTCGTCCTGGAGAACACCGACTTCGGGGCGCTGCGGCTGCCCGGCTGCGCCCAGCGCCCCCTGTGGTGGGCGGCACCGGAGGCCAAGTGCCCGCTGACGGTCTCCGTGGTCGAGCACGCGGACGCGCTCGACGTGCTGTGGGAGTACGCCGAGGACCGGTTCACCGGCGAGGACGTCGAGGCGATGGCGGAGCTGTTGCGGCGGGGCGTGGACGCGCTCGCGTCGGGTGGCCGCCGTACCGTCCGCGAAATCGTCCTCCCCTACCGGGACTCCCTTCCGCGGCACGGGCGCGGGCCCGCCCCCGAACCCGGCTTCACCACGATCGCCGAAGGCTTCGGCCGTCAGGTCGCCCGCACACCGCACACACCCGCCGTCGTCACGGCCGACGGCGAGGCCCTGAGCTACGCGGCCCTCGACGCCCGGGCGGCGGCGCTCGCGGCGGAACTGGCCGACCGCCATTCGATCCCGGCCGACGACAGCCCCTGCCGGGCGGCCCTGTACCTGGAGCCCTCGGTCGAACACGTGGTGGCGCTGCTGGCGCTGGCCAGGCTGAACGTCACCGCCGTCCCCCTCGACCCCTCCTACCCGGCCGACGTGCTGCGCCGCGTCCTGGAACGGATCGACCCCCTGTGCGTCCTGACCACTCGGGACAGCTCGCCGGCGTTGGACACGCTGCTCCCGGACGGTGTGGCCCGCCACCTCGTCGTACCGGGGGCGGACTCGCAGCCGCGAACGGGCGACGGCACGGGGACGTCGTACGACGGGGACATCCGACGTGCGGTCGACGCGCCCGCACACAGCGGCGCTCGCCCCCTGTACACGCTGTTCACGTCCGGCTCCACCGGCGTCCCCAAGGGCGTGCAGATCCATGACCGCACCCTGTGCGACCTGATCAGGTGGCAGTCCGGTCCCGGCGGCCTGACGGCCCCCGCGGCCACCCAGCAGTTCTCGATGCTGTCGTTCGACGTGTCCTTCCAGGAGATCTTCGGGACCCTGTGCACGGGCGGCGGCCTCCAGCTCATCCGTCCCGAGTGGCGTAAGGACGTGCCCGCACTCCTGGACCGGCTGGACTCTGCGGGCGCCGAGCGGATCTTCATGCCCTACGTGGCCCTGCAGCTGCTCGCCGAGTACGCGGTCCGTCTGAACAGGTATCCGTCCCGGCTGCGTGAAGTGGTCACGGCGGGAGAGCAGTTGGTGTGCACCGACAGCATCCGGCGCTGGTTCGCCGGGCTCCCCGGCGCACGGCTGTTCAACCACTACGGGCCGACCGAGACACATGTGGTCAGCGCCCTGTGCCTGGAGGGAGATCCCGGGCACTGGCCCGAGCGGCCCGCCATCGGACGCCCGGTGGCCGGCGCCGACCTGCGGGTGGTGGACGCCCAGGGCGACCCGGTCCCGGCCGGGTGCGCCGGCGAGCTGCTGATCGGCGGCACCATGACCACCCGCTGCTACCTCGACGAACCGGAACACGACGACAGCCGCTTCGTCGAACTCCCCGGCGCGGAAGGCCTGTTCTACCGCAGCGGCGACCGGGCGTACTTCGACCGCGAGGGCCTGCTGCACTACGCGGGCCGCGACGACCAGCAGATCAAACTGAGCGGGCACCGGCTCGAACTCGGTTCCGTCGAGGCGGCCCTGCTGCGCCATCCGGCGGTGCTCAACGCCGCCGTCACCCGCGACGGAGACCGGCTGACGGCCGGCCTGGAGATCCGTGGCGAGCCACCGACCGCCGACGAACTGACCGCGCATCTGTCCGCCCTGCTGCCCTCGTACGTACGTGTGGAGCGCTTCCGCCGGCTGGAGAGACTGCCCCGCACACCCAGCGGCAAGCTCGACCGGCAGGCCGTGCTCCGGACGCCCGGGGAAGAGTTACGTCGTTCGGCGACCGCCCGCGGGGGCCTGTCGGCCGAGGAGGAGCGCCTCACCGCTGCCTTCGAGGAGGTCACCGGGTCGGTGATCGCACCGGACCAGACCTTCTTCGAGGCGGGTGCCTCCAGTCTCGCCCTGATGCGCTTCCACCTGTACTGCACCACGGCACTCGGTCTGCGCCTCGACGTCGCGGACCTCTTCGAGCACGTCACCGTCCGCTCCCTGGCCCGGCACCTCACCGCCCCGCGGCCCCAGACCACACCGGCCAGGAAGAACGAGGAGCCTCCGGCACCCGGCGAGCCGATCGCGGTCGTCGGCATGGCGGTACGGGTGCCCGGCGCCCCGGACCTGGCCGCCTTCTGGGACCTGGTGGTCTCCGGCGGCACCGGAATCCGCCGCGTCGACGCACCGGAAGGAGTCGTCGGCGCGCACAGCACGCTCGACGGCATGCTCGACTTCGACCCGGGCCACTTCGGCATCAGCCCCCAGGAAGCACGGCTGATGGACCCCCAGCAGCGTCACCTGCTGATGGCCGGCGTGCAGGCCCTGGCACACGCCGGAGTGGCGGACACCTCGGCCGCACGGGTGGGCCTGGTGGCGGGGGCGGGAGAGAACACCTACTTCCAGTCCCTGCTGCGCGAGGCGGACCCCGACCGGCTGCCCGACGGCTTCCAGCTCGCCCTGCACCATGACAAGGACTTCCTGGCCACCAAGGTCGCCTACCACCTCGGGCTGACCGGCCCCGCCTTCAGCGCCCAGACGGCCTGCTCCAGCTCCCTGGTCGCCGTGCACCTCGCCGCCGGTCTGCTCCGGCAGGGCGAGGCCGACGTGATGCTCGCCGGCGGAGTCCTCATCGACCCGAGGCTGACCGGCGGCTACCGCTACCGTCCGCAGCACATCTTCTCCGCGGACGGCGACTGCCGCCCCTTCAGCGACGACGCCACCGGCACGGTCGGCGCGAGCGGCGTGGGCGTCGTGGTCCTCAAGACGCTGGGCCAGGCACGGCGCGACGGCGACACCGTCTACGCACTCATCACCGGCTCGGCGATCAACAACGACGGTGCGGCGAAGATGAGTTACACCGCGCCGTCCCTGGCCGGACAGCGGGAGGTGATCCGCACCGCCCTGTCCCGCGCCGGACGCACCGGCGCCGACCTCGGCTATGTGGAGGCCCACGGCACCGGCACCCGGCTCGGCGACCCGATCGAAGTGGGGGCGCTACGGCAGGCGTTCGACGTCACCGAGTCCGGCCGCTGCGCTCTGAGCTCCGTCAAGAGCCAGCTCGGCCATCTAGGCGCGGCGGCCGGAGTGGTGGGCCTCGTCCGCGCGGTCCTCGCCGTGCACCACGGGACGCTGCCGCCCAACCTCAACTTCCGTGCCTTCAACCCGGAGATCGGCCCCGACCCCACTCCGTTCTACATCCCGACCGAAGCCACACCCTGGCCCGAGAGGCGTCAACGGGTCGCCGCTGTCAGCAGCTTCGGCATCGGCGGCACCAACGCCCACGTCATCGTCGAGCAGGACATCACGCCCGGACCGGCGGCAACCCATGAAGTCCCCGCCTGCCTCGTGCTGTCGGCCTCCAGCGCGGACGCCCTGGCCGCCGACGCCGCTCGCATCGCCGACTACCTCCAACTCCACCCGGAGCGCCACGAGTCAGTGCTGCGCCATCTGCAGGCCGGGCGGGTCGCTCACCAACTGCGGGCAGCGGCACCCGTGATGGACGCCGCAGCGGCCGAGCACTGGCTGCGCGCGGTGGCTGCGGGCGCGGTGCCGGCCGGTACGGCGGACCCGGACGCCGTGCCTGTATCCGCTGCCGGTCGAGCGGCCCACGACCTCGCCGAGCACTGGACCACCGGACGCCCGGTCGACTGGGGGGCCGCAGGCTCCGCTCCGGCGCCCTGGGACTTCCCTCCCCCGTCCTTCTCCCTCGCGACATACGACTTCGACCGGCGCCCCGTGAATCCTCGCGAGGCCACCGCCGCCACACCCCGGCGGCTGCCCCCGGAGAACTGGCTGCACCAGCCGCACTGGGTGCGACTGCGTCGTGCCACCATCGCGGACACCACTGTGCCGAACGGACCAGCGTCCGCCGTGGTCGTCGTAGCCTCCCAGAACACCCCGCCGACAGCGCTCGCGCCCTTCAACGCTGTGGCGTCGCGAGTCATACGGGTGCACCCGGCCGACGCCTTCGCCCGCACAGGACCGGACGCCTACGCCGTGGCCCCGGCCGATCCGGCATCGGTGCGCCGGCTGCTCGATGCCCTGTCCGAGGACGGTGTCCCGCCCTCTCCCGACACGGAGTGGGTGCACGCCCTGCCCCTGGGCGTGACCGGGCCGGTCGGTCCCGGCGCCTTGGAACACGCCCGGCACGCCTGCCTGGACAGCACGGCGGCCCTGGCCCAGGCGCTGGCCGGGCGAAGCGACTCGCCCCGCGTGTGGTGGCTGTCGTACGGCGCCCTGCCCGTGACGGGAACAGTGCACAGGCCCGAACTGGCCCTCCTGGCAGGGCCCGTCGAGGTCTCCCATCAGGAGTCGGCCCTGAGCGGCCACTGGCTCGACCTCCCCGACGGCGACCTCACCCGCTGGGCCGGACACGTGGCCTCGATCGTCGCCGAGACACAGGAGGCCGGTCATCGAGACGGACCGGTCCTCCCCCGTCGGCTCGCACTGCGGGAGGGCTACTGGTGGCGGCCTGGCACCGTACCCGTACCGTCGCCGGAGGGTATGCGCTCCCGCGTACCGGCCACAGCCGACACCGTCCACCTGGTGCTCGGCGGCACGGGCGGCCTGGGCCGAGCCATCGCCGCCTGGCTGCTCGAACACACCCGCAGCAGAGTGCTGTTGCTGTCGGGAAACCCTCACCTGCCCGAGGAACTGAACGAATGGGCCGACCGCGTCGGCCTCATCCCGGCGGATCTCGCGACCATGTCAGTCGACGACGTGGCCGCGGCCGTCGCGGAGCACACGTCACGGCTGGACGGCGTCGTCCACGCGGCCGGTCTCGGACAGGGCGGGCTGCTCGTACGACGTGACGCCACCGCGATGCGCCAGGCGGCGGCGGTCCGCGAGAGCGGCGCACTCCTCGTCGAACACCTCATCGGCGCCTTCCGCCCGGAGTTCGCGGTCTACTGCTCCTCGATGTCCGCCCTGCTCGGCGGTGTCGGCCAGAGCGACTACGCGGCCGGCGCGAGCCTCCTCGACGGCTTCGCCCACCACCGGGCCACCGAGACCGAGACGACCGTCAGGATCGCCGTCGACTGGGACATCTGGCGGGAGACCGGCATGGCGACAACGGTCCTGGCCCCGGACAGCCGTCATCAGGCCCACCTCGCCGTCGGCCTGAGCGTCGAGGAGGGCAAAGCCGTCTTCGGTCATGCCCTCGCCCTGCAACTGCCTCAACTCCTCGTGTCCACAACCGACATCGCGGCCTCCCGGGCCTTCTACGCTCCTGGCGGGATCGCGGATCGCTCCTCACCGGCGCGCGTGACGGACGCGCAGAAGGAAGTCGCCGACACAGGAGGTGCCGGAGAGCGGGCGGACGCCATGGCCCGGGCGATCCAGAATCTGCTCGGCGTGGACGAACTGGACCCCGAGGACTCCCTCTACGACCTGGGCGCCGACTCGCTGACCCTGATCAGCCTGATCGCCCGGATCGAGGACGACTACGGCGTCGAGTTCGACCTGGCCTCCTTCAGCCACCGCGTCAGCCTCACGGAGATCCTCAAACACATCGAGGCGGCCCTGACGTCCACCGAACCCACCCCCGAGGCGGCGGCAAGCACCTCTCCCGTCGTCCTGGACATCTGGCAGCACGGAACCGGTCCGGCCGTCCTGTGTCTGATCCACCCCGTGGGCGGAGACATCCAGGCCTACCGCCCCCTCGTGGCAGCGCTCGGCCCCGCCCCGACGGTGTGCCTCATCGCCGACCCGGCCCTGCGCGACGCCGGGATGCCCGCATGGTCACTGGCCGAGCGGGCCCAGTACTACGACGCGGCGCTGAGCGAGCACTTCGGCGGAGGAGACGACCGCCGGCTCCATCTGGCCGGATGGTCCTACGGCGCCCGTGTGGCGATGGAGATGGCAGCCCTCGCCGAGGCGGCCGGCCGGCCACCGGAAGCGCTCCACCTCCTCGATCCGCCACCGCCCCAGGCGGAGGCGCTGGTGTCCGCCTACGACGAGACCCACCTGGAAAGGGTGTTCGCCGCCGAACTCGGCGCCGGTGCCTCCTCGTTGCCGCCCGAGTCGCCGACCGCGCACGCACAGGCGTACGCCGAGAGGCTGGCCCGCTGCTGCCGCGCCAACCTGCGCAGCCTCGGGGAACATCGCGTACGGCCGCTCGTCTCCGTCCCCACCAGTCTGTGGCTGGCCGCACACCCCACGGCGGGCATGCCCACCCCCGCGGCCCCGCAGGAGACGGAGCGGCAGTGGAACACCTGCCTGCCCCCGTCCGCCGTACACAGGTATCTGCCCACGGACCACTACGGCATCGTCGCGGCGCCCCATGTGGACACGGTGGCCGAGACCATCAGGGCGACGCTGTCATCGCCGGGTGCCCTTCCCCACGGCACCGCCGACACCGACCTGTAACCCCCCACCGCGCCCCTGGAGGACGACATGGAGTCATACGAGCTCGAAGCACTGGAAGCGGTGACCACGCGTCCCACACACCCCTACCAGACGATCACCGTCGAACGAATCACCCCCGTCCTGGGCGCCGAAGTCTCCGGCGTCGACCTGTCGCAGGAGATTCCGCCCGAGCAACTGCAGGACATCCGGGCCGCTTTCCGCGACCACCATGTCCTCGTCTTCCGCGACCAGACCATCACCGCCGAGCAACACAAGCGCTTCGCCGCCGCGTTCGGCGAACTGCGTCCGGTCAACCCGCCCCCGCCGGAGGGTGATCCGTACATCCTGGAGATCCGTACGGCCACGGCAGCGGCGGACGTGGCGGGCAACGGCTGGCACGCGGACGGCACCGCCGACGCCGAACCGTCACTGGGGTCGATGCTCTACATCACCGAGACCCCGGAGCCAGGCTGCGGCGGCGACACCCTCTTCGCCAACATGCACCTCGCCTACGGCATGCTCTCCCCGGCCATGCGTGCCCTGCTGGACACACTGACCGCGATACACGACGGCGCGCAGGCCCTGGCCGGCTACACACCGCCGCCGGACTACGTCATCCCGAAGAGCGAACATCCGGTCGTCGCCCGGCACCCCGAGACCGACCGCAAACTCCTGTACGTCAACAAGGCCTACACCAGCCGCATCCCGCAACTCTCCGCCGACGAGAGCCGCGCCCTGCTCGACGTCCTCTTCGACATCATCGCCCGCAGACCGGTCCTGCACTGCCGCGTCCGCTGGACCCCGGGCACACTGGTCTTCTGGGACAACCGCTGCGTCCAGCACCACGCGACCTACGACTACTACCCCTACGCCCGCTACGGCCAACGCGTCGCCATCAACGGCGGCCCGGTCAAGGGCTGATGTACATGGAGACCCGTGGCGCCGATGAATGTGCGCGCTTGGCGTGGTGAGCCGGAACTGCGCGGCCGTGTCATCATGCGCGACGGGACGTGGCTCGGATAGCGGTCGTCCCCGGTGACGCCCTCTCTCGAACGGGAACGTCTCCTGCGCATGGACCCGGAGCCTGCCCTGTTCGCCTGTCGGGCGCCGCGTACAGGACGTCGAGCGCCGCAGCGTCCTCGGCGACCGCCGTCACCAGGTGACCGCCCGGGCGGAGCACTCGGAGCGAGTGCGCTCGACAGTGTCACCGCCGAGGTGTCCGGCCGGGCGCGCTTGTGCTATTTGCCTGGCTCGCACAGGTAGAGGGTCTGTCCGGTGGCCGTGGTCACCGCGGCCCGTCCCGACAGGGCCGGGCTCCCGGCCGTGGCAGCCGAGCCGCCGTACGCCGAGGCCGGCACCTTGGTGCAGGTGGCCTGTACCCAGGCCGTGATCTGCGCGGCCGCCGTCCCGTCACCGGTGACGCCGCCCGGCATGACGCCGGCGCCCCTCCCCTGTCCGCCGCCACCGAGCAGTACGTAGCGCACCTTGCCGCTGTCGACCAGTTGGCGGAACCGGTTCTCGGTCGGGGACGGTACCCGGCCGCTGAAGCCGCCGATCGGCAGGACCTTCGCGCCGGTCGCCAGAATGTACGGCGATGCCGTGCTCCAGCTGGTGGTGGCGAACACATAGGCCGCCGAGCCGCTACGGGCGCGCGCGTAGGCGAGCAGCCGCTGCTGCGCCGGACTCAGCGCGCCGCCCGAGGCCGCGCCGCCGAAGCCACCCATGCCACCGGCGGTCCGGATCCGCCCAGCACCACCCGCGCCGCTGCGAGCCACTTCCCCTGACGTCGCACCACCGGCCCAGACCATGGTCCCGAAACGGGCCGACCCGAGCCGTGTCGTTCCGAAACCGCGGCCGTTGCCCGACGGACCGACCGCGCCCATCACGCTGGTGCGGTACGACGGGGCGAAGACCTGCACCGCCCACGCGCTCGGCGCCAGGAGAAGAGCCGCCAGCGCGGCGGCGAGACCGCCGAGCGCCAGTCTGCCGCCGGCCCGGCGCCCGCCCGGACGCGCCATCACAAGCAGGGCCAGCGCTGCGACGGCGAGCACCCCCACCGCGGGCGCCAGCCACGGTGCGAAGGACGTGAACTGCCCGGCCAGATACGCCGCCCAGCCCGCGGTCGCCGCCACCGCGCCCGGCAGGACCCATGCACGCGGTCCACCAGCCCGGTAGGCACGCCACATCAGCACCGTCCCGGCGCCGGTGAGCGCGGCGAGCGGTACGGCGATGACGCCCATGTAGTACGTGTGCCCGGCGACGCTGCCGGCGCTGAAGACCAGGAAGTACACGGCGAGCCAGGTGGCCCACAGGAGGTATCCGGCGCGCAGCCGATCGGTGCGTGGCCGGCCCCGCGTCCACAGCAGCCCGCACACGGCGGCGATGGCCGCGATCGGGTAGAACCAGCCGGTCTGGGAAGCGAGCGACGTGCCGAACATCTTCGACCAGCCGTTGTCGTCACCACCGAACCCGCCCCCGCCCCCGCCTACGCCGCCGTTCCGTGGAGCGGCCGCCCTGACGACGGTGTGGTGGCCGGCGTGAGCGCGGGTGCCGCTTCCGGCGCCGGGAGCGCCGTACGCGCCCGGGCCGGTCGGCGAGCTTGATCCCGCGCCCGTGTCCTGGCCGGAGGTGCGGGCATGACCGTTGCCTCCCCCCTGGGAGGCCGAAACGCTGCCCGTGGAGGCCGCGCTGATGCCCAGTGAGGAGAAGCGGGACAGGAAGTTGTAGCCGACCACCATGCTGAACGCCGAGTTGTTGGTGGTGCCGTCCACATAGGGCCGGTCCTTGGCCGGGGTGAGGGTGACGGCGAGGATCCACGACGCCGACACAGCCGTCATGACCAGGGCCGCCACACCGAGGTGGGCCAGCCGTCGGCGCAGCGTGAGCGGTGCCGAGACCAGATACACCAGGGCGAGCGCCGGCAGTACGGCCCATGACTCGAGCATCTTCGCCTGGAAGCCGATGCCGACCCAGACGCCGGCGACGACCAGCGGCCGGAGCCGGCCCTCGCGGGCGGCCCGCTGAGTCGCCTCGGCCGCGAGCAGCAGGCACAGCGTGAACATCGGGTCCTCGACCGAGGTACGGAACAGCCCGACCGCCACGGGGGTCGCCAAGAACACCGTGCCGGCGATCAGAGCGGCGTGCGTGCCGGCCCAGCGGCCGACGACGCGATGGAGAACGAGGAGACTCGCGACGCCTTCCAGAACCTGCGGAAGGGTCAGCGCCCACGCGTGGAATCCGAAGATCCGCGCGGACAGTGCTTGCGGCCAGAGGAAGCCCGGCAACTTATCGAGCGTGATGGAATTTCCGGGATCGAAGGAGCCGTAGAAGAAAGCCTTCCAGCTCTCCGTCATGCTGCGGGCCGCACTCGCGTAGAACGTGTGGTACTCGCTGCGGTCGATGCCCCAGGCGTAGAGCACGACAGCGAGGACGACGAGAACCAGCAGCGCAGGGCGTGCGTACGCCGGCTCACCCTGGGGTGATCGCCATGGCGGGCGACGGAATGAGCCGACGGGCGCGGTTGCGTTGAGGACGTTCGAGGCCATGCGCAGCAGTTTTGGCCACGGCGTCTCCGCGCAACGGCGACACGGCCCCATTTCAAGGAAACTCTCACCGCGGCAAGGGGAATTCTTTGCACGCATGACACGGAAATGACGCCGGTCAAATCAAGCCCTTACTCGACGGGTGACGTGCATCTCAGCAAGAATGACGAGGTGAACCATCGCTTCTTCGGCATTCCAGAGTTGACGCATCGTAGGCGCAGACGATGTCGACCACTGTCTGGAGGCCGAGGTCTTCTCGGAGGCGTCGCCGGTGGTTCAGCCGTCCCTGCCCTGCCATGTGGTCACGCAGGCCTCGTTTCCCTCCGGGTCGGCGAGGATCCAGAAGGCCGGGGCGCGGGTTGCGGACACCAGTCGGCCGCCCGCCGTCAGCGCGGCGTCGATCCGTTGGGACGCCTCGTCGTGCGGGACGCTGATGTCCAGATGGATGCGGTTGCGTTGGGGGCGGGCTCGGTCCATCTGTTGGAACCAGAGCGCGGGCCCCACCCGGAACGGGTCGACGAGGGGATCTTCCGGTCCCGCGCCGTCCAGTTCGTCGGCATAGCCCAGGACCGCCTTCCAGAAGGGCCGGATCCGGGCGATGTCCAGCGCGTCGATCGCGATCTCCACGAGCTGCACGGACCTCTGTGCGCCGGTCCCGATCCCGGGCTCCGTCCGCAGCCCGGCTTCGCGAACCGCCGTGGAAATCCGATGGGCGAGTTCGACGTCCCGGTCGGTCACCGCCGCGTGGGTCAGGGATTGCAGAGTGAGCGTGATCAGGTCGGGGCGGGCATCGACGCGAAGGTGGTGATCGGCATCGTCGCCGCACACCGCGACGACGTCCGACGTCACGCTGATTCCCTGGGCCAGGGACCGGACCGGTACGGACGTCTGCAGGGTGCCCAGGATGTAGCGCCAGCCGTTGTCGTGCACTGCTTCAGACGCCTGCTGTCGGCTCAGTCGTTGCTCCATCTCGCCATCCTCACAGGTCACGCCGGTCCAGGCCGCTCAGTCCGGGTACTCCGGTCCGATCGCCGTGCGGGCGCCGAGCGTCGTGCCCCTGCCCCAGCCGAGTTCGCGCCGGTACCCGCCGAGCAGCCCCGAAGCCTGCGTTCCTTTCCGTGTGGGTTCAGGGCTTGAGGCGGCCGGTGGCGAACAGCGTGGCCGACCAGGCCGTCAGTGCCGCCGCGAGGGTCCAGACCACGGCCAGTGCCCAGCCCGCCCCGACGTCGCCCTGGCCGAGGAACCCGATCCGTTCGACCTGGACCAGCCAGAAGACGGGGTCGAGGTGGCTCAAGGTGTCCCAGAAGGGCGGCAGTTGGTGCACGGAGTAGAAGACACCGCCGAGGAAGCCCAGCGGCAGCAGGATGATCGACTCCATGGAGTAGACGTGGTCGAGGGACTTGGCGTGGGCGCCGGCGATCACGCCGACCTGCGCGGCGACCAGGAGCAGTCCGAGGGTGCCGAAGAGGAGGACGAGGGGGCGGGCCGGGGTGCCGCCGTGGGTGAGTGGCAGGGCCACTGCCAGGACGCCCGCGCCGACGACGGCTCCGCGGGCGATGCCGCCGCCCACGAGCGCCGCGTTGATCTCCCACCATCTGAGGGGGCTTGCGAACACGTCGTTGATGTACCGGTCCCGGCGTGCCTCGAAGAGGCTGGTCGTCCCGTTGAAGAAGCCGACGTTGACGATCGCCTGGGCGAAGAGGCCGGGCACGATGAAGCTGCCGTAGCCGACGCCGTCGATCGTGTCGACGTGGGAGCCGAGAGCCGATCCGAAGACGACCACGAACAGCATGGTCGACAGCACCGGACCGACGACGCTGTAGCGCCAGATGGTGAGGAAGCGCAGCACCTCGCGCTCCAGGAGCCACAGGAACGGTGAGCGCTCCGCGCGGAAAGGCTCGTCGTACGCCGGAAGGGCGGGTCTCCCGGTGCTGCTCACGAGGCAACCCCCTCAGCTGTGATCACCCGGTCGTAGACCTCCGAGATGTCCCGGGCCGCGTACCGCTCGCGCAGTGAGGCGGAGGAGCCGCGGTCGACGATCCGGCCGGCGCGCAGCAGTGCGATCTCGTCGCACAGGGTCTCCGCCTCCTCCAGGTAGTGGGTGGTGAGCAGGATGGTGGTGCCGGCCGCGTTGAGGCCTTTGACGACCCGCCAGATCTCCGAGCGCAGTTCGACGTCGACTCCGGCTGTCGGTTCGTCGAGGATGAGCAGGCGAGGGTGGTGCATGAGGGCCCGTGCCAGGACGAGGCGACGTTGCATGCCGCCGGAGAGTTCGTAGGCGCGTTGGCCGGCCTTGTCGTCGAGGCGGAACAGGGCGAGGAGTTCGTCCGCGCGCCGGGCGGCGGCCTTCCGGCCGATGCCGTGGTAGCCGGCGTGGTAGATCAGGATCTGGCGGATGGACAGGAAGCGGTCGACGTTGATCTCCTGCGCGGCCAGGCCCAGGAGTCCGCGGGCCTGGCGGCTGCGGTGGTCGTGGCCGAAGACGGAGAGGCGGCCGGCCGTGGGCCGGACGATGTTGCACACCGAGCCGATGAGGGTGGTCTTCCCGGCGCCGTTGGGGCCGAGCAGCCCGAAGAACGCGCCGTCGGGTATCTCCAGGTCGAGTCCGGACACGGCGGTGAAGCCGTCCCCGTAGGTCTTGCGCAGGCCCTCGACCCGCAGGGCGGGCGGACTCCCGCCGCTCCGGTGTGTCGGAGCGGCGGGAGTCGCGAGCGGGGCGGGGCCGGACAGCGGGTCAGCCATGGAACTGGTTCGCGGGGACCGCGAGCCCGTAGTGCTCGCGCAGGGTCGTGCCCTCGTACTCCTCGCGGAACAGGCCCTTGCCGCGCAGGATCGGCAGCACGTGCTCGACGAAGGCCGCCAGGCCGGACGGCAGGGCGGGGGCCATGATGTTGAACCCGTCCGCCGCGCCGCCCTCGAACCAGGCGATGATCGTGTCCGCGACCTGCTCGGGCGTGCCGACGAACTCGAAGTGGCCGCGCCCGCCCCCGAGCCGGGAGATGATCTGCCGGACCGCCAGCTGTTCACGCACCGCGAGCTCGATGATCAGGTCGGAACGGCTCTGCGAGCCCTCCAGCTTCGGCCTGGCCAGGATGAAGTCCGGCAGTGGGGCGTCGAGTTGGAAGACGGAGGGCTCGGTCTCGAACACGGCGGCCAGCTGACGCAGCCCGTACTCGGGGACGCGCAGCTCGTCGAACTGCCGGGCCAGCGCCTGGGCTTCCTCCTCGGTCGACCCGATGTAGGGGACGATGCCCGGCAGGACGATCACGCCGTCCGGGTCGCGGCCCGCCGCGACGGTCCGTGCCTTGATGTCGGCGTAGAAGGCGGCCGCGCGCTCGTACGTCGTGTGCGCGGTGAAGATGGCCTCGGCGTGGCGGGCGGCGAAGTCCTTGCCGTCCTCCGAGGAGCCCGCCTGGACGAGCAGCGGGTGACCCTGGGGCGGGCGCTCGACGTTGAGGGGGCCTGCGACCTTGAAGTACCGGCCGTGGTGGTCCAGTCGGTGCAGCAGCCCGGGGTCGGCGTACCGTCCGGTGGTCTTGTCCGCTGCGACGGCCTCGGACTCCCAGCTGTCCCACAGCGCCTTGGCGACCTTCAGGAACTCGTCGGCGCGGGCGTAGCGTTCAGCATGGCTGGGACGGTCCTCCAGGCCGAAGTTGGCCGCCTCGTCCGCCCCGGCCGAGGTGACGATGTTCCAGCCGGCCCGTCCGCCGCTGACGTGGTCGACGGACGCGAGGCGACGGGCGAGGTTGTACGGCTCGTTGTACGTCGACGACACCGTGGCGATGAGGCCGATCCTGCTGGTCGCCTGGGACAGCGCGGTGAGCAGGGTCAGTGGTTCGAGCTGGCCCGGGGGCCGGAACTCGCCGGTGCCGATGAGGGCCGGGCCGTCCGCGAGGAACAGCGAGTCGAACTTGGCGCTCTCGGCGAGCTGTGCCAGCTCGATCCAGTGCCGCAGGTCGAAATCGGCACGCGGGTTGCTGTGCGGTAGCCGCCAGGCCGCCTCGTGGTGGCCCGCCTCCATCAGGAAGGCGTTGAGGTGGAGTTGACGTCGTGCCCCGCTCATGAGGTGACCTTCAGCTTGGAGCTGTCGTAGCCGGCCGGAAGGAGGTTGTCGGTGATCGACTTCACGTCGACCGTCTTGGTGATCTGGCCTGCCTCCAGGAACGCGTCAGCGAGCTTCTGCTCGGCCGCGATGTCCGACGGCTCCACCGGTGTCACACGGGTCTCGAACGCCTTGACGGAGGCCTTGGCGTCGTCCAGCGGGATGCCCTCCTCCTTGGACAGCGCCTCGGCGTACTTGTCCTCGTGCCTGATCGCCCAGGCGAACTCGCCGGCCAGCCGCTTCAGGACGTCCGTGAGCGCCGCCCGCTTGGTCTTGTCGCCCAGCGACTTCTCGCTGGCGACGTAGTAGCTGCTCGTCTGGTCGATCGGCGGCAGGCCCTTCGCCAGAATGCGCGCTCCGTTCTTGACCGCGATCGCGGACTGGGGATTCCAGATGGACCAGGCGTCCACCTTGCCCGTGTTGAACGCCGTGGCGCCGGCCGCCGGGTCGAGGAAGACCAGCTGCACGTCCTTGGGGCCGAGGCCGACGCTCTTGAGCGCGTTGAGGGCCAGACCGTGGGCCGAACTGCCCTGCGGGACAGCGATCTTCTTGCCCTTGAGGTCCTTGAGCGTCTTCAGCGGGGATCCCTTAAGAACGATGATGTTCTCGTTGGACTGGGTGGGCGTGAGCGAGCGGTTGACCGCGACGACCTTGAAGCCGTACTCCTTCGCGGCGCCGGTGATCGGCGGCACGTCGCCGACGCTGCCGAGGTCGATGTCGCCCGAGGCGGCGGCCTGCACGAGCGGCGGGCCGTAGGTGAAGCGGGCGAACTTCACCTTGTAGGACGCGTTGTCGAACGCGCCGGTGATCCGCGCCAGTTCCTGGCTGCCGTCACCGCCGTTGTCGCCGATGGTGAAGGTGTACTTGCTCCACTCGGGGTGCTTGGCGTCGCTCGCGTTGACGGCGTTGCTCAGCGGCGCGGCGGAGTCCGAGGAGGACCCGCAGGCGGCTAGGGTGCCCGCCAGGGCGAGCGAGCCGACGGCGCCGATGAGTCTGGTGGTTCTCTGTCGCATGTGTTGTCGTGCTTTCTGTGCTGGGTGAGGGTCTTCGGGGAGGTCAGTGCTGGCCGGCGAGGCCGAGGTCGTCCAGGAGCCGGGCGCGGAGTTCCTCGCGGGCGACGCTCGCCTCCCGGTCCGCGGCGGAGAGGCTCACCGTGTGCGAGCGGCCGATGCGGCCGTCGCTCATGACGACGATGCGGTCCGCCAGGGCGATCGCCTCGTCGACGTCGTGGGTGACGAGCAGCATGGCCGCGTGGTGCTTGCTGCGCAGTGCGCGCACGAGGTCGTGCATGCGCAGCCGGGTGATGGCGTCCAGGGCGGCGAACGGCTCGTCGAGCAGCACCAGTTCGGGCTCGGAGACCAGTGCCCGTGCGAGCGACACCCGCTGGGCCTCGCCGCCGGACAGCTCCTTGGGCCAGGCCTTCTCGCGGCCCGAGAGTCCGACCTCGCCGAGCACTTCGCGGGCCCGCTGGTCGGCGTCGGGTCCGTGCAGGCCGAGTGTGACGTTGCGCAGCACCCGCTGCCAGGGCAGCAGCCGGTCGGCCTGGAAGACGATCGCGCGCCGTGCCGGGACCTCCACGCGCCCGCCGTCGGGCCGGTCGAGGCCGGCGAGCAGCCGCAGCAGGGTGCTCTTGCCGCAGCCCGAGGGGCCGAGCAGGATCACCAACTCCTCGTCGCCGATGGTCAGATCGAGGCGGTCGAGCACCACCCGGCCACCGAACTGCCTTACCACCTGCTCGACGACGACTCCGGTCCGACGGCGGGGCTCCGCCGTGATCGTGCTGCTCATGACGCCTCATAACTGGGGCGCCACCGCAGCAGCACCCGCTCGAGAGCCCGGACGAACTGGTCGGCGAGCAGACCGAGGAGCGAGTAGATCACCAGCCCCACGAAGACCTGGTTGGTCTGGAGGTACGTCTGCCCCTGTGTGATGAGGAAGCCGAGTCCCTTGTCGGCGTTGACGGTTTCGGCGGCGACGAGGCCCAGCACGCTGTACGCGAGGGAGAAGCGGAGGCCGACCAGGAACCCCGGCAGGGCTCCCGGCACCAGCACACGCGTGACCAGGCGCCAGGTGCCGGCGCCCGTCGTGCGCGCCATCTCGATCAGCCGCTGGTCGACGCCACGGATCGCGGCGAACAGGTTGAGGTACATCGGGACGCCGGCGCCGAAGGAGATCAACAGCACCTTGGTCAGTTCGTCGATGCCGAACCACACGATCATCAGCGGCAGCACGGCGAGCAGGGGGATCGTGTTGAGCACCTGCACGAGCCCGTTGAACAGGTACTCGCCGCTGCGCAGCAGCCCGCCGAGGACACCGGTGACGATCCCGGCCGTCAGCCCGATCGCCAGACCGATCCCGGCCCGCTGCAGCGAAATGGCCAGGTCGGGCCCGAGGACGCCCTGCTGCCACAGGTCGACGGCCGACTTCACGATCGACGTCGGCGCCGGGGCATAGGTCCTGGACACCACGCCTGCCCGGGCGAGCGCCTCCCAGGCGATGAGGACCACGACCGGGGTCGTGTAGATGCCCAGCGGCCAGCGCAGACGCTCGCGGAGTGCGCGCAGCGGCGTCCTACGGCGGGCGTCGCGCGGCAGGAACACCTCGCGCTCCCGCGTGTTCGTCGTCACGGCGTCCGGGCCCTTGACGACGGCCGGTGCCGGGATACGGACCTCGGTCATGCCGCCACCGCCAGGACGCTGCTGTAGTGCGAGGCGTCGCCGAGGAGTTGCTCGCTGCGCCGGCCGTCGACGCCGGCCGGGACCTCTCCGGCGACGGTCACCCGGTTCAGGCGGCGGGGCTGGTCGTCGTAGTTGTCCACCCCGTAGTGCTGGGTGATCCGGTTGTCGAAGATCAGCAGCTGGTTCGGGGACCAGGTCCAGCGCAGGATGTTCTCCGGGCGGGTGACGTACGACTGCAGGATGCGCAGCAGGTCGGCCGAGTCACTGCCCGACAGGCCGACGATCCGCTTGGCGAACCCGCCGATGAACAGCCCGCGTTCGCCCGTCAGCGGGTGTACCCGCACGACGGGGTGCTCGGCCTCGTAGGGCGTCGAGACGAAGACGCGGTCGTACTCCTGCCGTTCGGCGGTGGCGGGCTCGGGGCGCGCGTAGTCGTACTGGTTGGTGTGCACGACGCGCAGCGTGTCGGCGAGGGCGCGCAGCGGTTCGGGCAGGTCGCGGTAGGCCGCTGCGGCGTTGGCGATGAGCGTCTCGCCGCCGTAGGGCGGGATCACGACGGACCGCAGCGTGGTCACCTGGGGCGGGTTGACCACGAAGGTGACGTCCGTGTGCCATTCGTTGGCCTTGGAGGTCTCGCTGTCGACGGCGAGCACGTTCGTCGTGCCGTCGGCGGCCGGCACATTGGGGTGGGCGGTCGTCAGCTCGCCGAACCAGCGGGCCACACGCTCCTGGCCGGCGTTGTCGAGCCGTACGTCGTCGAACACGATCGCCTTGTGCTCGTTGAGGGCGTCACGCAGGGTCGTGATCGTCGGGAGGTCGGGGGGCGCCGTGAGGTCGACGCCCTCGACGACGGCGCCGATGCGGCTGGTGAGCTTACGGATGGACGGAGGCATGACGGGGTCCCTCCCG
This sequence comes from Streptomyces gilvus, assembly GCF_022513565.1. Classification (GTDB taxonomy): domain Bacteria; phylum Actinomycetota; class Actinomycetes; order Streptomycetales; family Streptomycetaceae; genus Streptomyces; species Streptomyces gilvus. The sequence goes on from NZ_JAKWBE010000002.1 coordinate 53,356, forward strand.
GACAGACGGGCACACGAACGGGCGCAGGCGATGACGGAACTGGGTGAAGGGGAGAACGCGTGGGCGCGGGGCCGTAACAGGCGCTTTCTCAGCGACCGTGTCGGCGTGCGGGAACAGGCTCCCGGCTCATACGAGAAGGAGAGGAGACGGGGAGCCCTCAGAGGGTGGGTACGACGGTCCCGCGGGGAGAGACTTCGCGGTGGGGGCGGCTCAACGCCGCCACACGCCGACGCGCAGCGACTGCGCGCGGCTGCTGCCGGGGACCACTTGCCGGGTCAGCGACAACAAAACGCGCTGGAGACGTGCGCCAGATCGATGTGGCGCCGCCGAGTGAGGTCCACGCGCGGGTTCATGGAACGGGAGTTCAGCAGAAGCCACCACGTTGGTCAATAACTTCCCGGACAGGTCTTGCATTGCGGACACGGAGACCTTCTCCGCCTCTTTCCGACCTTGACATGCGCGGGGACGGGCGACGTCCCCTGCGCGAGAACCTCGGCCTGCGTGAACCGCTCATCCACCGCTCCGCCCCGGACCGGCGGCAGGCGGCATGAGCCCGGGCGCCGGGTCTCGTACACATGACTGACAAGAAGCTGTCACACAAGAACCGGAATGCCACTCCGACCGACGCCCGTTCTGAACAGACATGACTGTTGGAGTAGCCCTCAACGCGTCCGACGCGCCGAACCAGGTCGACGCCACCGTAGAACTGGCCCAGGAAGCAGCGGAGTTCGGTGTCACGTCGGCCTGGTTCGGGCAGACCTTCGGCGCGGACTCGCCCCAGCTCGCGGCGATCGTCGGGCGCGAGGTACCCGCACTGCAGGTCGGCACCTCCGCGATCCCCGTCTTCGGCCGCCACCCACTGCTCGTCTCCAGCCAGGCCCAGACCGCCCAGGCGGCGACCCACGGCCGCTACCACCTCGGTCTGGCCCTGGGCACGCGACTGCTGACGGAGACCGCCTTCGGCCTGCCCTTCGAACGGCCCATCGCCCGGCTGCGTGAATTCCTCACCGCCCTGCGGCAGTTGACCGAGACCGGTACGGCCGACTTCCACGGTGAGCTGCTGACCGCCGCCACCCCGCTTCCGGCGCGGGTACCGGGGGCCGAGAAGGGTGTCCCCCTGCTGGTCGCCGCGATGGGGCCGCAGGCACTGCGGGTCAGCGGTGAACTGGCGGACGGGATCCTGCCGTATCTGGCGGGACCGCGCGCCCTGGCGGACCACATCGTGCCCGCCCTGACCGCCGCCGCCGAGGCCGCCGGCCGCCCCGCGCCCAGGATCGTCGCCCTGGTGCCGGGCGTGGTCACCGACGACGTGGCGGCGGTACGGGCCAAGGTCACCGAGAGCCTCGCCTTCTACGAACAGATCCCGTCCTACGCCCGGGTCATCGAACTCTCCGGCGCCCGACGGGCCGCCGACCTGGCGGTGATCGGCGACGAGAGGACCGTCGAGGCCGAGGTGCGCCGTTACCGCGACGCGGGCGCCACCGAGGTCGTGTTCTCGGGCACCGAGATCGCCGGAGAGGCCGACCGCCGACGCACCTGGCGGCTCCTCGGCGAACTCGCCCGCTGAACCGCCCCAACGCCCGACAGACCCCTGCACGAAGGAGATTCCCTTGACCACCGAGGCCACCACGACCGACCTCCACGCCTTCACCGAGACCTGGCTGGAGTGGTACCGGGCCCAGGAGGCCGGCCTCTCCGCCCCCCACGGGTTTTTGGCGATCACCGGCCAGCACTGGCTCGACGACCGCCCCCGGCGTCTCCCGGACGCACCCGGTGCCTGGTACACCGGCCCGGAAGGGGTCGTCGTCACCCTCGACGACGACGAGGAACTGGTCGTCGGCGGATCCCCCGTCACCGGTGAACACCGCTTCGGCGTGCTTCCCGAGCGCGGCGGCGTCAACGCGGTGTGGGGAGACGCCGTGATCGAGGTCGCCAAGCGCGGCGGCCACGACATCGTGCGCCCCCGGCACCCGGACGCGCCCCTGCGCACGGCCTTCACCGGAACGCCCGCCTACGCGCCTGACCCGCGTTGGGCCGTGACCGGCCGCTACGTCCCCTTCGACACGCCCCGGCCGACCACCGTGGGGGCGGCCGTAGAGGGCCTGGAGCACGTCTATGACGCCCCGGGCAGGATCGACTTCGAGCTGGAGGGACGTCAGCTGTCCCTCACCGCGTTCCCCGGCGCCGGCGAGGGCCGGCTGCTGGTGCTGTTCACCGACGCCACCTCCGGGGTCACCACCTACGCCGCCAACCGGGCGCTGTGGCTGGAGCCGCCCGCCGCCGACGGCCGGATCGTACTGGACTTCAACCGCGCCGCGAACCTGCCGTGCGCCTACACCGACCTCGCCACGTGTCCGCTGCCCCCGGCCGAGAACCGGCTGCCGGTGGCCATCGAGGCCGGTCAGAAGATCCCCCGCGAGCGCGGCGGTTCCTGAGCCGCCTCCGGCCATTGACCAACGGCAAGATCTCTCCGTACGATCACGAGTGGCATTGAGTGTCAGCGTCAAGCCCTGGCTCGCTGACCGGCAACCCTCCCACGCGGTGGGGTGCTCCAGGTGAAAGCCCGGCGGGATCACCGACGATCCCGCAAGCGCGTGGCCCCGTGACCGGGGCCGGACCAGGTGGAGGACCGACATGCGGCACGGTGGTGACCTCAGCGCCCGTTTCGCCGGCGCCACCGTGTTCTCCCGGCTGTCGCGTCGGCGCCACATCGATCTCAAGCGCTCGACCAGCTGTCTCTGTCAGGCCTGACGGGCCTGTTCAGCGCTGGTCGCCGTCCGGCGCCGGTCGCCGCCGCATCCGTATGCGCCTGATCCCCGTTCTTCCTTTCCGCTGATCCCTGTCTGCACAGCGCTCCCCCGACGTCGGCGTCACGCCGATCGGGGCCGCACGCCCGCGCACGGCCGAGTCCCGTACCGCCGCCGTGCCTGGTGACACGAGTAGGAGAAGCCCTCCGTGATCGCACTTCGCCATGTCAGAACCTCTCGATGGGCGGCACTGACCGCCCTTGTGACCACCAGCGCCCTGCTGACCGCCTGCGGATCGGGCGGCGGCGACACGGGCGGCGGCACCGGGCAGCCCAGGTCCGGCGGCACCCTCACCTTCGCGGTGGGTTCGGATTCCGGCTGCGTGGATCCGCAGCAGGTCGCCAGCAACGAGACCATCTACTCGGTGCGTCAGATCGTGGACTCCCTGACCGACCAGGACCCGAGGACCGGCAAGATCGTGCCGTGGCTGGCGAAGAGCTGGGACGTCAGCTCCGACGCCACGACGTTCACCTTCCATCTGCGTTCGGGCGTCACCTTCAGCGACGGTTCCAAGCTGACCGCGCAGGTGGTCAAGGACAACTTCGACGCGGTGCCGAAGCTCGGCGCCCTGGGGACGCTCGCCGAGGGCTACCTGAGCGGCGTCAAGAGCACCACCGTGGTCGACCCGCTCACCGTGAAGGTGACCTTCAGTCAGCCCAACGCACAGTTCCTGCAAGCCACTTCGACGCACTCGCTCGGCGTCGAGTCCTCGGCCAGCGTGAAGCGGACCCCGCAGCAGAAGTGCAGCGACGGGGTGATCGGCTCCGGGCCCTTCGTGCTGAAGCAGTACGTGCAGAACCAGTCCCTGACCCTCGCCAAGCGCACCGGATACGCCTGGGGTTCCTCGCTGTGGTCCAAGAAGGGCGAGGCGTACCTGGACAAGCTGGTGTTCAAGGTCGTGCCGGAGGCGGGTGTACGGGCCGGCAGCCTGCAGTCCGGTCAGGTCGACGCCGTCTCCAGCGTCGGCAAGGCCAACGAGGCGGCCCTCAAGGGCGGCCAGGTCACCCTCCAACGGCGGGCCAACCCCGGCGTCGTGTTCGGTCTCGGCCTCAACAACTCCCGGCCGCTGCTCAAGGACGCCAAGGTGCGCCAGGCGATCCTGTTCGCCATCGACCGGCAGCAGATCGCCGACACCGTGTTCCCGACCGGCACGCGGCCGGCCACCAGCGTCCTCGCGCACACCACGCCCGACTACACCGACCTCGCCTCCGGCCTGACCTTCGACGCCGCCAAGGCCAAGTCCCTGCTGGACGCGGCCGGTTGGAAGACGGGAAGCGACGGCATCCGCGCCAAGGGCGGCAAGAAGCTGAGTCTGACCATCACGTGGTTCCCCAACGCGGCCACCAACCAGCCCGCGCTGGAACTCGTCCAGCAGCAGCTCAAGGCCGTCGGTGTCGATGTGGCGCTCAAGCAGCTCCAGGTCACCCAGTTCGCCCCGACGCTCCAGTCGGGCGACTACGACGCGGTGTGGGGGAACGTGACCCGCGCCGACCCCGACATCCTGCGCAGCTCCTTCTCCACCAAGCTGGCCAACTTCTACCACCTGCCGCCGAGTTCCCTGGACACGGCGCTGTCCGAGCAGGCCGCCACCGTCGACGCGGCCAAGCGCGGGCAACTGGTCGCCGAGGCACAGCAGTTGATCGTGCACAACGCCTACTACGCGCCGGTGGTGGAGCTCCAGACCCAGCTGGGCGTGTCGAAGAAGGTGCACGACCTGGACTTCGACGCCTCCAGCCGGCTCCAGCTGCACGACACCTGGATCGGCTGACGCATGCGCCGCTATGTGATCAAACGGCTCGCGCAGGCGGTCGGCGTGCTGTGGGCGGCGTACACGGTGTCCTTCCTGGTGCTGGACTATCTGCCGGGCGACCCGGTCACGGCGATGGCCGGTGCCGGGATGGACTCGGGGCAGGTCGACCCGCAGCAGATCGCCGCCCTGCGGCACGAGTACGGCTTCGACAAGCCGGTGCTGGTGCAGTACGCCGAGTACCTCGGCCGGGCGGTGCGCGGTGACTTCGGCGACTCGGTGTCCACCGGTCGCGCGGTGACCTCGACGCTGGCCGACGCCCTGCCGCAGACCCTGCAGCTGACCGGCGCGGCCCTGCTGCTCGCGGTGGTCCTCGGCGGCGGTCTGGCGGTGGTGGCGACCTACACCGGCCTGCGCTGGCTGCGGCAGCTGCTGCTGTCACTGCCGCCGCTGGGAGTGTCCGTCCCGACGTTCTGGGTGGGACTGCTGCTGGTCGAGATGTTCTCCTTCCGGCTGCACTGGTTCCCCGCGTTCGGCAACGACGGCCTGCGGGGGCTGGTGCTGCCGGCCCTGACACTGGCGGTGCCGACCGGGGCGCAGGTCGCCCAGGTGCTCGCCAAGAGCCTGCTCACGGCACTGGACCACGCGTACATCGAAACGGCGCGGGCCAAGGGCGCCGACCGCTGGCGGGTCCATCTGCGGCACGCCCTGCGCAACGCCTCCCTGCCGGCGCTGACGGTCGTCGGCCTGCTGGTGGGGCAGCTGATCGCCGGTTCGGTGGTGGTCGAGACGGTGTTCTCCCGCGACGGCCTCGGCCGTGTCACCGCGGCGGCGGTCACGGCCCAGGACATCCCGCTCGTGCAGGGGGTCGTGGTGTTCGGAGCGCTGATCTTCGTGACGACGAACCTGGTCATCGACCTGGTCTACCCGCTCCTCGATCCACGGATCGTGGTGGCCTCCGACGGAAGGGCGGCCCTCGCATGAGCCAGAGCCTCGTCGACGACACCGCCCTCGGCCTCACCCGGCCGGTCGACACGGCCCCCGGCCCCGAGCCACGGCGCCGCGTCGGCATACGACGCGTGCTGCGCTTCCTGGCCCGCCGGCCCGGTCTGCTGCTGTCGGTCGTCGTCCTCGTGCTGGTGGTGCTGGCCTCGTTCTGGCCGGGGCTGTTCACCTCGCAGGACCCGCTGAAGGGCGTCCCCGCGCAGAACTTCCGCGGCCCGAGCGCACATCACTGGTTCGGCACCGACGAGTTGGGCCGCGACGTGTTCTCCCGGGTCGTCCACGGCGCCCAACTGTCCCTGAAGGCAACGCTGATCGCCGTCCTGGTCGCGTTCGTGGTCGGCGGACTGCTCGGGGTGGTCGCCGGGTTCGTGGGCCGCTGGGTGGACGACGCCCTCATGCGCCTCGTCGACGTACTGCTGTCCATCCCCGCGCTGTTCATGTCCCTCGCCCTGGTCACCGCGCTCGGCTACGGCACCGTGAAGGTGGCGGTCGCGGTCGGCATCGCCAGCGTCGCCGCGTTCGCGCGGGTGGCGCGGGCGGAGGTGCTGCGGGTACGGCAGGCGGTGTTCGTGGAGGCCTCGCGCGCGAGCGGGGCGCGCTGGTACTCGGTGCTGGGCCGGCATGTGCTGCCCAACGCGGCGGGCCCGGTGATCGTCCTGGCCACCCTGGACTTCGGCTCCTCCATCCTCGCCGTCTCCGCCCTCAGCTTCCTCGGTTACGGTGCTCCGCCGCCCGCCCCGGAGTGGGGCACGTTGATCTCCGACGGCCGCAACTACCTCGCCAACGCCTGGTGGTTGACCGCGCTTCCCGGACTGGCCATCGCCGCGACCGTGCTGGCCACCAACCGCATCGCCCGCGCGCTGGACGGCGAATGGTCCCGACAGCCATGACCGACGAACCGGAGAACGGTGAGGACGTGACCACACCACTGCTTGAGATACGCGGTCTGTCGGTGTCGTACCGCACCCGCGGCGGCACGGTCGAGGCCGTCCGGGGCGTCGACCTCGACGTGTGGCCGGGACAGGTGGTCGCGGTGGTCGGCGAGTCGGGCTCCGGAAAGAGCACGACCGCGCACGCGATCACCCGGCTGCTGTCGGCGAACGGCCGGATCGACGCGGGCACCGTCCGCTTCGGCCGGCACGACCTCGCCACCCTCTCGGAGGCCGAACTGCGCACGGTGCGCGGAGCGCGGATCGGGCTGGTCCCGCAGGATCCGACGGTCTCCCTCAACCCGGTCAGGCGGATCGGTGACCAGGTCGCCGAGGTGCTGCGCATCCACGGTCTGGCGAGCCGCCGATCGGCTCCCGCCGAGGCGGTCGAGGTCCTGGACCGGGCCGGGCTGCCCGACGCGGCCGTGCGGGCGCGGCAGTACCCGCACGAACTGTCCGGCGGCATGCGGCAACGTGCCCTGATCGCCATCGCCATCGCCGCGCGGCCCGAGCTGATCATCGCCGACGAGCCCACCAGCGCGCTCGACGTCACCGTGCAACGGGTCATCCTCGACCATCTCCAGTCCCTGACCGAGGAACTGGGCACCGCGGTCCTGCTGGTGACCCATGATCTCGGGGTCGCCGCCGACCGGGCGCAGCGGCTGGTGGTGATGTCCCAGGGCAAGGTCGTCGAGGCCGGCCCCACCGCCGACATCCTGGCCGACCCGCAGGACGTTTACACCCGGCACCTGCTGGCCAGTGCCCCCAGCCTGACCACCGGCCAACCCCGCACGCCCGTCACCGCACCCGAGACGGACACGGCACCGCTGCTCGAAGTGCGCAACCTGGTCAAGGAGTTCAGGCTGCCCCGCACCGGCGACGGTCCCCGAACCCTGCGCGCCGTGGACGACGTCAGTCTCACCCTCCGACGCGGGAGGACGCTCGCCCTGGTCGGTGAGTCGGGCTCGGGCAAGTCCACCACCGCCCGCCTGGTGCTGCGCCTCACCGACGCGACCGCTGGACGGATCCTCCTCGACGGCACCGACGTCACCACCGCCAAGGGAGCACAGGCCAGGGAGCTGCGCCGCCGGGCCCAGCTCGTCTACCAGAACCCCTACGCCTCCCTCGACCCCCGCTTCTCCATCGCCGAGGTGATCACCGAACCGCTGCGTGCCTTCAAGGTCGGCGACCGTGTCTCCCGGCTCGCCCGGGCCCGCGAACTCCTCGACCGGGTGGCCCTGCCCGCCGCCACGCTGGAGCGCCGGCCGGCGGAGCTCTCCGGCGGACAGCGCCAGCGCGTGGCGATCGCCCGTGCCCTCGCCCTCTCCCCCGACCTCGTGGTCTGCGACGAGCCGGTCTCCGCGCTCGACGTGTCCGTCCAGGCCCAAGTCCTCGACCTGCTCGCCGAGTTGCAGGCCGACACGGGCGTGGCGTACCTGTTCATCTCCCATGACCTGGCCGTCGTACGCCAGATGGCCCACGAGGTCGCGGTCATGCGGGCCGGCCGTGTCGTCGAGACGGGACCGCCCGAGAAGCTTTTCACCGACCCCCGCCACGCGTACACCCGAGAACTCCTCGCCGCCATCCCCGGCGGCCGGGCCCCCGCCCCCGCCGAGACCACCACGAGCCGAGGAGCAGCGTCATGAGCACTCCCACCATCACCTCCTTGGCCTTCCTCACCCCCGGCAATTTCGCCGACAACGACCCCTACACCGGTCTGGAGGAGACCCTCCAGCTCTTCGAGTACGGCGAACGACTCGGCTACGACGGGGCCTGGATCCGCCAGCGCCACCTCGAACACGGCGTGGGCTCCGCCGCGGTGTTCCTCGCCGCGGCCGGCCAGCGCACCGAGCGGGTCGAGCTGGGGACCGCGGTCATCCCCATCGGCTACGAGAACCCCTTCCGCCTGGCCGAGGACCTCGCCCTGGCCGACGTCCTGTCCCGCGGCCGCCTCCAGGTCGGCTTCAGCACCGGCATGCCGCACGCCGAACTCCTCGGCGACCTGGTGTACGACGGCGACTGGCGCGGTTTCGACCTGTCGTACGGCAGGATCGCCCGCCTCGTCGACCACCTGCGCGGCGACTACCTCGGCGGCCCGGACACCGTGATCCACTCGCCCGGCAACGTCCAGCGGCCTCGGCTGCAACCCCACAACCCCGGTCTCGTCCAGCGGATCTGGTACGGCGGAGGCAGCCTGGGCTCGGTCCGCTGGGCCGCCGAGAACGGCCTCAGCCTGCTGTCCGGCAACATCGTCTCCGGCGAGGACACCGACGACTTCACCACCGCCCAGGCGAACCTGCTCACCGAGTACCGGCGCACCCTCGGCGACGCCCGGCGGGCGGCACGCGTGGCCCTGGGGCGGGTGATCGTGCCGTTCGACAGCGCCGAGGGGCCACCCGGGCCCGCTACCGCGACTACGCGGCCAGTCGGCACGCGCGCACCCTGAAGCCGCAGACCGTCGCCGCGCTGGGCGGGAAGCGGATCCTGTTCGCCCCGGACGTGGTCGGCTCCGCGGAGCAGATCCTGGAGCGGCTGACGGCCGATCCCGTCCTCGCGCAGGTGTCGGAACTGCACCTGGAGCTGCCGTACGAGTTCCACCGGGAGGAGTACGAGCAGATCCTGCACGACGTACGGCACCTGATCGCCCCCGAGTTGGGTTGGCGCACTGCCGTCCCTGCCGTTCAGGAGGCGAGCCGCTGGCCCCTGGAGGAATCACGGGGTTGAGCCTGCGTGTGGTCTCGGACGATGGTCTTGCCGGTGTTCCGGCCGCGCAGCATGCCCAAGAACGCGTCCACGATGTGCTCGAACCCGTCCACCACCGTCTCGTCCGACGCGAGCCGGCCGCTCCGCAGGTGCGGAACCGCGAAGTCGTACAACTCCTCCTGCAGATCCAGGTAGTTGCTGACCAGGAAGCCCTCCATCCGGAGGCTCTTCTCCACGATGCCCGCGTAGTCGAAGCGCGGCGGCGGCGCGTCGGGGGTGTTGTACTGGCTGATCGTACCGATGCGGACGATGCGCCCGAAGGGGCGCAGCGCTCCCACCGCCGCGGCCAGTTGCTCCCCTCCGACGTTGTCGACGAACACGTCGATGCCGTCCGGTGCGGCCTTGCGCAGCAGGTCGGCAGCGGGTCCGTCGTGGTAGTCGAAGGCGGCGTCGTAGCCGACCTCCCGGGTGAGGTGTTCGGCCTTCGCCGCCGATCCGGCGCTGCCCACGAGCCGTCCGGCACCGAGCAGCCGGGCGAATCGCCCGGTCGCCGTGCCGACCCCGCCCGCCGCGGCCGTCACGAACAGGTCCTCGCCCTCCTGGAGCCGGGCGACGCGGGTCAGGCCCGCGTAGGCGGTCAGGCCGGTGCCTCCGAGGATGCTCAGGTAGGCGGTCAGGGGCACCCCCTCGAAGCGGGGCAGATGGCGTGTCTCCTCGGGCGTGACCACGGAGTGCGTGCGCCAGCCCCGCCGGTGGAACACGATGTCGCCCTCGCTCAACCTGTCGGTGCGCGAGGCGATGACCCGGCCGATGGTGCGGCCCTCCAGCGGTGCGTGGAGCGCGAAGCCGCCGGGCACGTCGTCCATCATCTCGCGGTGGTAGGGGTCGACGGACCAGTAGAGGTTTTCCACCAGTGCGCTGCCGGCCGCCGGTTCGGGAAGCGGGGACTCGACGAAGGTGAAGTGCTCGGCGGTGGGAAAGCCGTGCGGGCGGGCGGTCTGGTGCACGGTGCGCGCGGTCTCGTTCATGACCGGACCGTAGGGCGGGAATGCGCCTGCTGGGCAGCGGGTTGGGCTCATGCGACGCCCCGTTCCATGAGCAGTTCTCATACGGTGAGGTGAGCGCCCCGTGGCCCGCACGATCGACTCCGATCTCGCCCCGCACGAACTGCGCGTCCTGGTGGCGGTCGCCGACACCGGCGCCTTCTCGGCAGCGGCCGAGACACTCGGGCTCACGCAGTCAGCGGTCTCCCACTCGGTGCGCGGCAGCGAGCGCAAGATCGGTGCGGTGCTCTTCGAACGCGGTCGCAGCGGCGCCCGCCCCACCCCGGCCGGGCGGAGAGCCGTCGCTCACGCCCGCCGCGTCCTGCGTCTGTTGGACGTCCTGACCGCCGAGGCGCGCGGTGCCGCCCGCTCCGACGCGACGCAGGGGCCCTTGCGCATCGCGGCCTTCCGCAGTGCGGCTCTGCATCTGCTGCCGCCCGTCCTCGAGCGGCTGCGCGCCCGGCATCCGGGGATCGAGCCACGGGTGCGGATCGTCCGCGAGGTGGGGCGCGGCACCGCGGGCGAAGTGGCCGACGGGAAGGCCGACTTGGCCATCGTCACGCTGGGCGGCTCCGTTGCGCCCGAGCCGGGCCTCGTCGCGAGCGGACTGTTCGAGGAGCCGTACGCCCTGGTGCATGCGGCGGGTCACGTCGCCCCGCGTTCACTGCCGCTGGTCGACTGGGCCGAGAACTGCGGTTCGTACACCCGCGACTGGTGGGCCGCCCAGGACTGGATCCCGGAGGCGACCGTCGTGGCCGAGGACGACGGAGCGGTTCTCGCCCTGGTGAGCGCGGGGCACGGAATGGCGATCATGCCCGCGCTCTCCCTGGTCGACGCGCCGGACTCGGTCGGGATCACCGACCTCGGCCCCGCACGCCCGACGCGCCGGGTCGGCTACGTCACCACCCCCGAGCTGGCGGGGTCGGCCGTCGTGCGCGCCCTGGTGAGGGAACTGCGGGCCGCTGAAGTTCGGCGTCCCGTGCGACTGCCCGCTGCCCCGCAGTCTCGTGATCGACGGGCGTGACAGAGGTCATTGACAAGCGGAATCCAACGAGGTTGTCATGAGCACATGATTCGAGGCCGTGGGATGTGCGGGACAGCTGATGGGCGAGCTCCGCGGCGGCGCGGTCACTGACCTTGCGCTCCGAACTGCTTGACACCGCCCGGGCCGCATTGACGGCCCGCTCCGGCGTCCTCTTCCACGGTCCCGCGGGAATCGGCAAGTCCGTCCTCGTGTCGGCCCTGACGGCGGACGCGGTCGGCACGGTCCTGCGCTGCTCGCCCGCCCAGGAGGACGGCGAACTGCCGTTCGCCGGGCTGGCCGACCTTTTCGCACCGGTGCCCCGGAGCCGCCTGGACGCGCTCGCGCCCGAGCTCCGGCGCGCACTGAACGCGGCCCTGCTGCGTGGCCCGGAACCGCGGGACGGGCGCGGCCGGCTCGCGGTGCGCGCCGCTGCCCTCGAGGTCCTGCGGACCCTGGCCGCCGTCGACCCGGTCACCCTCGTAGTGGACGGCCTGCAGTGGCTCGACGAGCCCACCGCCGAGGCTCTCGCCTTCGCCGTACGGCGCCTGGAGCGTCTGGACGTCCGGGTGGTGGCCGCCGAGCGCGTGGCCGACGGTGAACAGCCCGAGCGGCTGCGCTGCTGCCCGCCGGACACCGCCGAACTCGCCGTGCCGCCACTGACGGACGAGGAGGTGGCCGTCCTCGTGCGGGCCGGCACCGGCGCCGAGCTGCCGCCGGCGACACTGCGGGCGATCCAGGACACCGCTGCCGGAAACCCTTTGTACGCACTGGAGTTGGGGCGGGCGGCCCTGTTCGGACCAGCGCGCGCGGGCTTCGGTCTGCCGCTGCGCGTACCCCGAAGACTGCGCGCCCCGCTCCTGGAGCAGGCGCGCACACTGCCGGAGAGCGTGCGCGGCACCCTCCTTGTCGCCGGCGCCGCGGCTCGCCCCAGCCTCACCCTGCTGCATGCGACGGGGATCCCCGATCCCGCCGCGGATCTCGCGCAGGCCGAACGGCTCGGTATCGCGACGGCGGACGCCGAAGGGAACGTACGGTTCGGCCATCCGCTGATCCGGTCCTCCGTCTACACCGACGCGTCGGACAGCGACCGTCGGCGGGCGCACGCCCTGCTGGCCCGCGCGGTCACCGAGCCCGTGGAGCGGGCCCGCCATCTTGCCTACGCCCACCCCTACGAGGACGAGACCATCGCCCGCACCCTGATGTCCGCGGCGGAGTCCGCGCGGCTGGACGGTGCCCTCGGTACCGCCTGGGAGCTGGCCGGGCTCGCTGCCCGCCGTACCCCCGGCGACCGGCCCGCGGACCGGGCCGAACGGCTTCTGGCGGCGGCCGACTTCGCATGTGACGCGGGGCAGTTGGAGGAGGCGGGCGAGGCGGCGGAGACCGTCCTGGCCACGGGCTCGGCTCGGCAGCGCGTACGGGCCCGTCTGGTTCTGTTGCGCAACGCGGGGCAGGCGCTGGAAGGTACCCGTGCGCTGATCGAGGAGGGTCTTCGGGACGCGGACGGCGATCCGGAGGCGGAGGCGTGGCTGCACCACTGGGCGGCCGTACGAGGGTTGCTGTGCGGGGAGTTGGAGAAGGCGGCCGGGCATGCCCGGTACGCGGCACGGCAGGCCGCTGCGGCAGGTGACACGGAAACCAGGATCGGGGCGCTCGCCACGTTCGCCCGGGTGCGCTCCCTGGCGGGCGAACCACTCGCCGCGGACGCCGCGTTGGAGGAGGCGCTCGTCCTGGCCGGGGCCGCCGGTGGCGGTCCGCAGAGCTGGCGGCTGATCCGGATGCGGGCGATCCTCGCCCTGGACTCCGACCGGGTGGCCGAGGCCCGCAAGCAGGTGAGTGAACTCCTCGCTGTCATCGCCGAGTTGGCAGGGGTCGAGGAAGTTCTCGCGACCCTGGTGTCGCTGACCCGGATCCAGGCGCGTGCCGGACTGTGCCGCGAGGCCCTGGACACCGCGGCCCGCTGCTCGCAGGCCATGGCCCAGTCGGCGCCGGCTCTGTACGCGGCCGCCCTGGCGGCGACGGCGGGCGGCACCGCCGAGGAGGCCCGTCGCCTGGCCGAGCAGGCGGTGGCTGCCTCGGAGGCCGATGGCGACCGGCTGTTCTTGCTGCGCGCGCTGGCCGCGCTCGGGCAGGCTCAGCTCCTCGGCGGCGACCCGCGAGGGGCGGCGGCAGCGGCGGAGGCGTTGCGGCGGGTCAGAGAGCTGGGCACGGCCATGGGCGCCGCCGATCCGCCCTTGCTGCACTGGTACGCCGACCTGGCCGAAGCCCTCGTCGTCCTGGGCGAGACGGACGAGGCCGGGGTGGTGCTCCGCGAGGCCCGCACGCGGGTGTCCCGCCACACGCCCGTCAGCGTGTCGGTGGCGCTGGAACGCTCGGAGGGGCTGCGCGAGGCGGGTCTGGGCCGGGCGAGAGAGGGAGCCGCACGACTGCGTGCCGCCGTGGACCGACTGCGTCAACTCCCCCTGCCCGTGGACCTGGTACGCACCCTCATCGCGCTCGGCACGGTCGAGCGACGCTCCCGTCGCCGGAGTACGGCGCGCACGGTCCTCGGTGAGGCCCTCGAGATCGCCACCCGCATCGGCGCCGCTCCCCTGGCGACGCGGGCGAGGGACGAACTCGCCCGGGTCGAGGCCGCAAGCCGTGAAGCGGGGCCCGAACTCACCCCCACCGAAGCCAGGATCGCCGAGCTGGTCGGCGGCGGGGCCACCAACCGGGAGGTCGCGGCCGAGCTGTTCATCAGCGTCAAGACCGTGGAGGGGACCCTGTCGCGGATCTACCGCAAGGTCGGGGTTCGCTCGCGCACCGCGCTCGCCCATGTGATGGCGGTCGCCGTCATCGCCTCCGCTGCGGCCGTGAGTCCCGGCGACGACGGTCAAGTCGATTCCCGGGAACAGGCGGTGACGGTCGCTCAGGCCGGCGTCTCGCAGAGCCGTCGCCCGCTGGACACACGCCGTTGACGTGACATCCGCCGTTAACACGTAACGCAAGGGTTCCCCCGCTTATGGGGGTGGGGCCGGAGTTTCTACGGTGAAGTCGTTCCGCTCCCGGGACAACTCCCCCACTTTCCGGAGGACTTCAGTGAAGTCTCGTCTGAAACTGCTCGGCCTGGTCGCCGCGCCGGCCCTCGTCACCGCGGTCGTCCCCGCCGCCTACGCCGCGAACGCCCCGCACGCCACGCGTGCCGCCATCGCCGGAGACGTTCTGCCGGGCCTGAAGCAGAGCGCGGACCGCACCGGGAACGTCGCAGCCGGGAAGCGCATATCGGTGGCCATCAGTCTGACGCCCAGAGGCGGCAGCGCTCTCGACACGTTCGTGGCCGAGGTCAGCGACCCGCACTCCGCCTCCTACGGCCACTACCTCAGCAAGAGCCGGTTCGCGGCGCGCTTCGGTCGCACCGACGCGGAGGTCGAGCAGCTCAAGGACTACCTCCACGCGCAGGGCCTCACCGTCGGCAAGGTCCACTCGGGCAACCTGCTGATCGACGCGAGCGGCACCGCCGCGCAGTTGGAGAAGGCCTTCGGCACCAAGCTGTCGACCTGGAAGGACTCGAGGTCGGGGCGCTCCTTCTACGCCAACGACAGCGCGCCGACCCTGCCGTCCGGCCTCGCGTCCCTCGTCAGCGACGTGGCCGGCCTCAACAACCGCGTGCAGCTCCACCACCAGGCGGTCCCCCGGACCGTCTCCCCGCACAACGGCCCCGGCGGTGGCTACACACCGGCCCAGCTCAAGGGCGGGTACAACGTCTCCGGCAGCTACACCGGAAGCGGACAGAAGATCGCTCTGCTGGAGTTCGACGGCTTCCAGCAGTCCAACATCACCAAGTACGACACCAACTACGGCCTGGGCTCGCCCACCCCGACCGTGCAGAAGGTCGACGGCGGCTCCGGCGCGCTCGGGGACGGACAGGTCGAGGTCGAGCTGGACATCGAGGTGCTGCACGCCATCGCCCCGAAGGCGAACGTCACCGTCTTCGAGGGCCCGAACTCCGACGCCGGTGAAGTGGACACCTACCAGGCCATCGTCGACAGCGGCATCCCGACCACCTCGATCAGCTGGGGCGCCGCCGAGAGCGCCCGCACCACGTCCAACATCAACGCTGTGGACGCCGTCTTCAAGGCGGGCGCGGCCCAGGGCCTCGGCTTCTACGCCGCCTCCGGCGACGACGGCTCCGACGACGCGGGCGACGGCGGCACGTCCGTGGACTTCCCCGCCAGCGACCCGTACGTCACCGGTGTCGGCGGCACCAAGCTGACCGTCACCTCCGCCAACGCCTGGAGCAAGGAGGTCGCCTGGTCCGGTGGTGGCGGCGGCAAGTCCTCCGTCTTCAAGATCCCCAGCTGGCAGACCGCGGTCCAGAAGAGCGCCGGCGGCGGCTACCGTCAGGTGCCGGACGTCTCCGCGCACGCCAATCCCAGCCCCGGCGTGTCCATCTACTCGCAGGGCTCCTGGTCCTCGGTCGGCGGCACCAGCGCGGCGGCCCCCGAGTGGGCGGCGTTCGCCGCCCTGTACAACCAGCAGGCCGCCGCCGCGGGCAAGGCCGACCTCGGCTTCGCCAACCCGGCCCTGTACTCCGCGGGCGGCACCGGCTTCCATGACATCACCAGTGGCAGCAACGGCGCCTACTCCGCGTCCACCGGCTGGGACTTCACCACCGGCTGGGGCTCGTACAACGCCGCGACGCTGGCGAGCAAGCTGCTCGGCTGACATCGAACGGCCGACATACAGCGCGGGCCCGGGACAGCTCCCGGCCCGCGCTGCGGTGCGACCGCGGTCGGGAAGCTGCAGGCAGGTGATCACGCGGGGCAGGTCATGCCGGCCGGGGCAGTGTCAGGTTCGCTGTCGTTCCGCGCGCTGCCGCATCAGTTCCTCGACCGCTGTGGGGAGGGTCGTTTCGAAGTCGATGAGCTTCACCCAGGTCGGGGTGACGACGATGCGGACCATGCCGTCGTAGAGCGACCGCACCTCGGCCTCCCACTCGACGCGCTGCTCGGGTGTCATCTCGTAGCTGCCGTTCATCCGCAGATACTCCTCAGGGATGCCGTCGACGACGTCCAGCTCGGCATGCCCGCGGATGAGGAGGATCTTGGGCGGGTGCACCTCGGTGTCGATCGTCAGCGCGACCTGGGGGTTGTGGCGCAGGGAAGGGAGCTTCGGGGCGTTCTTGGTGGTGCACAGCACGATCTGGGAACCGTTCCATGTGAACGCGATGGGAATGTTGCGGGGTGTTCCGTCCTTGGCGACATAGGCCAGACGGGTCAGGTCGCGGGCCAGTAGTTCCTGGCTGATCGGCCGGTTCAGGATCTCGGTGATCCGGTGCTGGTCCATGTCTTCGCTCCTGTGGTGGGTGCCGACGAACCGGCCCTCCGGCGGCTCGTGTCCCTGGGACGGAGCCGGTCGGACGTTCTCGACACCCGGCTTGGATTCTGCTGGATTTCAGCCAGTGGTGGACGACGAAGCACATGTCTTCCGTACTATCGCTTGAACACAGCTGTGCGGCAGTAACGACTGCTGCTCACGCAGCACCAGGATGAACAGCACACGCGTTTGGATTCCGCACACGTCACGGCCTGTCTCCAGTCGACCGTGACGCCCCGCGAAGGAGTGTGAGCACGATGTCCGAAACCACTGCCGGCAACAGCGAGTTGACGTCGCACTACAGCGCACAGGTGACAGGCGACCTCGAACGCAACCTCAAGGAACAGGAGCGCGTCCAGGAGGAGATCGAAGCACTGCAGGCTCAGTTGAGCGCCCTGCAGGAGGACCACTCCGTCCTGGTGAACATCCAGCAGGCCCTCGGTGTCCCGGCGGCTCCCGCTCAGCCGGCCCCCGAGACCGCGACGGTGCCCGCTCCCCGAAAGAGGAGGACCGCCGCCGGGTCCGGGAAGGGCAAGCAGGCGCGAGCCACCAAGTCCACCGCTTCCGCCCGCAAGACAGGCAAGAAGACCTCCGCCCCGGCCCCGACCGCGCCGTCGGCCCCGCCCAAACTCGTCGACCTGGTCCGCGAACACCTGGCCGGCCAGCAGGAACCCCGCTCCGCCGCCGAGGTCGCCACCGCGCTGCAACAACTGCACCCCGAGCGGGACATCAAGACCAAGATCGTGCGCCTCACCCTCGAGGGACTGGTGGCCAGGAACCACGCCCAGCGCACCAAGCAAGGCCGCTCCGTCTTCTACACCACCCCGGAAACCGCCGAGCCCGCCCCGCAGGACGAGCAGGAGACATCCCAGCCCGCCTGACAGCATGTGCGGAAGTAGCAAGAGACGATCAGGAGGTGCTTGCTCGACGGCTCTTCGGGTACCGCGTTCAATGAGGGTGGCATCCGCATGGGCAGGTGGTTACTGAAAGTGATGTGGGCGTGACTCGTCTCAGTGGCTCGGGGGACGACCGGTCGAACGGATCAGGAGATGATCCGCGGTCCATCGCGCTGGAGATCGCCGATGCCGTGGACGCTCTCGCGGACCTGTGGTCGGTGGCCGCCCAGGGAGCCAGCCTGCGGCTGTCGCCGCACCAGTTGCGGGCCCTGCGGATCCTGGAAGCGGAACCGGGACTCAATCTGACCGCTCTGGCCGAGGGCATGGACATAGGGCCGCCGACCGCCAGTCGGCTCTGCGACCGGCTGGAGGCGGCAGGCCTGCTGGAGCGTCTCCTGCATCCGCACAAACGACGCGAGGTGCAACTGCTCCTCACGAACCGCGGCCGGCAGGTGCTCGGCGAAGTGGCCGCGCGCAGATCCCAGGCGCTCGTCGTGGTTCTCGCGGCCATGAAGCCCGGCGAGCGGACGGCGCTGAGCCGGGGCATCCGGGCCTTCCTGACCGCTCAGGAAGGCGCCGACAAGAAAGGCGACGACTCCCCGTGAGACCTCAGCCCCGGGGACCGTTCCAGTCGAGACAGACCACCGCGGCATCCGCGGCCAGATCGCTGCTGCCGTAGTGCTCGACCAGCCCGGCGACGATCGCGCGCGCCGTCTCGTGCGGTGTCGTCGGACGGGTCGCACTGAGGACCTGCCGCAGGGCACGTTCACCGAAGAGATCGCCCACGGCGGAACGCGTACCGTGCACCCCGGTGCTGACGGCGATGAGACGGTCCCCGGGCCGGACCTGGAACGTCTGCTCCTCGTAGAGGGTCTCCTCGAACATCCCCAGCGGCAGCTGCGCGGTCAGTTCGATCTGCTCGGTGCGCCCGTCACGCTGGCGGAACAGCTGGGGCGAACCCGCGTCGACCGCGCACACGATGCCGGTGGCCAGCTCGAACCGCAGCAGCGTGGAGGCGTAGACCTTGCCGCCGTACTGGGCGTAGACGGCCTGGTCGGCCAGGCACACCTGGTCGGCGAGGGAGATGTCGGCGCGGCGGGCGTTGCGCAGGGCACTGACCGCGAGGCTGGTGAGCAGAGAGGCGTCGATGCCCTGTCCCATGCCGTCGGTCATGGTGAGGACGAGGTGGTCCGCGCCGGTGGACCAGTCGAAGTTGTCGCCACCGATGGCGTAGGCGGGTTCCAGGTGGGCGCCGATGACGTACTCCTCGCGGGCGCAGCCGCCTCCGGGCAGCAGTTGCCAGTGCATCTCGGCGGCCTCCCACAGCTTGATCACCGGGGTGGCGACCTCCAGCAGCTGCTCGTGCTGCCGGGCGATCACCTGCTCGCCCGCGCTCACCGTCGTCTCCAGCACCACCAGGCGGAGCGTGCCCATCAGGGCCGTCAGCGCGAGGGCGCACTCATGCGCGGGCTCCTCGGAAGCGTCGAACTCGGCTCGCAGCAGGGCGATGACCGGCGCGCGCAGGCCGGCCACCTCGCTGTCGATCTGTGCGGTGGTGAATCCGGCCCGGCCCCGGGATGCGGACATCCGGCCGAGCTGCTCTCTGACGGCGGTGAAACCCGGAGCCGCGAGATCCTCCAGCCGTCCGGAGCGCGCCACCTCGGCCAGCGCGTCCAGGACGGCCTTGGACGCCTCCACCGCCTCGTCCCGGGCGACGGTGAACACCGTACGGAACAGGGCCGCGTCGGCCCACCGCTGAGCGATCTGCTCACGGCGCCGCCGCAGGAAGTCGGCCAGTGCGTCCGCCGCCCCGGAAGCCGTGTTCTCCTCCGCCACCTGCATCGTCTCCCTGCTGCGAGGCTGCGACCCGCCGAGCGGCAGACCATCAGGCAATTGTTGCCGCATGACAAACATTAGCTGGCGCGTACGCGCCCCACAACACCGCCTGCCGCCGCCTGGCGGTCGGGTGGACCGTCAACCCAGCGTCCTGCCGCGCCAGTCCAGGCACACGACCAGTGCGTCGTCGTCCGGCACGGCTCCACCGCGATGTCCGGTCAGCTCCCTCAGGATCGCGCGCGGCACCTCGGCGGCAGGCAGCAGCCGGGTGGCCTGAACGGCCCGGGCGAGAGCCTCGTCGCCGTACGCCTCCCCCTTCGGAGAGGCAACCGCATGGACGCCGTCGCTGACGAAGACGAGCCGGTCACCGGGCTCGACCTGGAAGTCCTGCGCCACGTAGTCGGTCTCCTCGAACATGCCCAGGGGAAGCTGGGCGTCGAAGTCGACGGGTTCCACGCTGCCGTTGCGCAGTCGCAGCAGCCGCGGGGAGCCCGCGTCCACGACGACGGTACGGCCCGTGGTCAGGTCGAAGTCGAACATCAGGACCGACAGGTAGCAACGCCCCTGGTAGTGGGCGTAGATGGCCTGGTCCGCCAGGGCCGCCTGGTCGGCGATGGAGATGCCCGCACGGCGGGCGTTGCGCAGCGCGTTGATGGCCAGGTTGGTCAGCAGGGAGGCCTCTATGCCCTCACCCATGCCGTTGGTGACGTACAGCATCAGGTGGTCGGCGGTGGCCGACCAGTCGAAGTTGTCCCCGAAGATGGCGTAGGCGGGCTCCAGTTGGGCCGCGAGGTCGTACTCGGGCCGGGAGCACGAACGGCCGGGCAGGAGCTGCCACTGCATCTCGGCGGCCAGGGTCAGCCGGTCCTTGCGCCGCGCCTGCAGATACAGGTCGGTGTCGCGCTCGGCCACGATCAGTTCGTGTCCCAGCACATTGGCGATCTCGGCGAGTTCGGGTTCCCACTGGCGGGCGACGTCACTGCCGGCCAGGGTCACGGACAGCACGCCGAGCCGGTCGCCGCGCACACTGACCGGCAGATGCAGACGGGTTGGTCCGGTCCGCCCTTCCTCCAGATAGGGGCGCTGCGACCCGAAGGCCCGGCCGGCCGGGCTGTTGTGCACCGACACCGGCTCCGGTGTGTGCGGCGGCACCGACACGGGCCGCAGCACGGTCAGTCCGTAGTCGGCCAGGAACAACTCGACGTTCTGCGCGTCGTACTGCTCGAGCAGCGCGGCGCGTACGGCGTCGAGCAACTCGTGGGGCGCCGCTGTACGCAGAGCGCGTTCAGCGGCCACAAATCTTTTCATGATGAGTGAAACACCAATCCTTCGCCGGACGACCTGGTTCACGCGCAAGGCCGAGCTGCCGGGTGCGCCGCGTCGGGCGGACCGTAGTCTCGGTGGCCAGGGCCCGCGGCTAGTACGCTGACAGGCACCCCAGTGCCTGCGAGAGAGTGATCGTGACTGCCTTCCGCCGCCCCCCGGAGCCCGATGAGGTCGCGCGTGTGACCACCACGGCCGTTGAGCTGCTGGAGGTCGTGTGGGGCCGGGCCTCGACGGCGCCCACCTCCGCGTCCCAGCTGCGGGTGCTGCACATCCTGGAGCACCAGGACGGCATCAGGCTGCGCACACTCGCCGAGTCCCTCGCTTCCACCCCGCCCTCCACCAGTCGGCTGTGCGACCGGCTGGTGGCCGCCGGGTTCGTCGAGCGGGAGGTGAGCGCGGAGGACCGGCGCGAGGTGCGGCTGCACCTGAGCAACCGGGGCCGCGCCTTCCTCGCCGACCTGCGCGCCCGCCGGGAGAGGGAGCTGCAGACGGTGCTGCGGGATATGCCCGCCGCCAAGCGGGTCGCGCTGCTGGAGGGACTGGAAGCGTTCTGTGCCGCCGCGGCGACGCAGATACACGACGACGTCGCGGATTCGGGCAGCCGTACCGCCTGAACCGTCGTTCGCGACGCATGTGTCACCGTCGGCTTTCGACGTCGGTGACCAGCACACGGAGTGACCTCCGTCCACCGGAGCATTCCAGGTCCTTCCCGCGTACGTCCGACCCGCTTACTTTGTTGCCGCACGGCTACTATTGTCAAACAGCAACAATGCGCCGGAGGGCTCCTACGCGAACTCGGATACCCCGACATCGGCGAGTTCTGCCGTGGTTGTGCGCTATGTCTCTCGAACGAGTGGGGCCGACGGACGGATTGAAACCGTTCAAGTGCCCGGTTCCGTCGTCCGTTCTGTCGCTGATGCCGTGCGTCATCGTGAAATGCCCACGTGTGAAAAAGCGTTGCAGGACGATTGACCCTCGCCTCACCCGGTTCTAGGTTTGCCACGCCTCTCCCGTTTGAATCGATTCATTCCTTTGCCTGTGTGTGAGGAGTCGTGGTGATCAGCAGGAGGAACATTCTCGCGACCGCCGCCGCGGTGGTCGCCGCGGCGGCGGTCGACAGCGGTTCGGCCGTGGCCGCGCCGGGGTCCGGACCGGCGAGGACCGCCGGCCCGCGCGTGACCGGGCCCAGCGTCGAGTACGTCCGCCACCCCCTGGGCGTCGACACCCCGCGCCCGCGCCTCAGTTGGCCGCTGACCGCCGACAAAACAGGGGTGCGGCAGAGCGCCTACCAGGTCCGGGTCGCCACCAGCGTCTCGGGACTGGCCCGTCCGGACGTCTGGGACAGCGGGAAGGTCGACTCCGCCGACTCGGTGCTCGTGCCGTACGCGGGACCGGCCCTCGAGCCCCGCACCCGCTACCACTGGTCCGTGCGGGTCTGGGACGGCGACGGCCGGGTGTCCGCCTGGAGCGAGCCCTCGTGGTGGGAGACCGGGCTCATGGACACCGGCCAGTGGACCGCCGACTGGATCTCCGCCCCGGCGAGCCTCACCGACGCGCCGTCCTTCGAGGGCGGTTCCTGGATCTGGTTCCCCGAGGGCGACCCGACGAGCAGCGTTCCGGCGGCCACCCGCTGGTTCCGCGGCAGAGCCGACCTGCCCGACGCCATCACGTCGGCGACGCTCGCCATCACCGCCGACAACGTCTACGCCGTCTCGGTCAACGGCGTCGAGGTGGCCCACACCGACCTCGACACCGACAACGAGGACTGGCGCCGCCCCGCCGTCATCGACGTGCTCGACCAGGTGCGAGCGGGGGAAAACGTTGTCGCCGTCTCCGCCACCAACGCGACCGTGGGCCCGGCAGGGCTGCTCGCCGTCCTCGTGGTCCGTACCGCCTCCGGTGAGCGGAAGGTGTTCACCGACGGCTCGTGGAAGGCCATCGACCAGCAACCGGCGGACGGCTGGCGGCAGTCGGGCTTCGACGACAGCGCCTGGTCGGCGGCGAGGGTTGCGGCGGCCTGGGGTTCCGGCCCCTGGGGGCGGGTCGTCCCGGTGTCGTACGCCGTGACCCAGCTGCGGCACACCTTCCGCCTCCCGCGCAAGAAGGTCGTCCGCGCGCGTCTGTACGCCACGGCGCTCGGCCTCTACGAGGCCCACCTCAACGGCAGCCGGGTGGGCACCGACCAACTCGCCCCCGGCTGGACCGACTACCGCACGCGGGTGCAGTACCAGACGTACGACGTCACCGAGTTGCTGAGACCGGGCGCCAACGCCATCGGCGCCTACCTCGCCCCCGGCTGGTACGCGGGCAACGTGGGCATGTTCGGGCCCGGCCAGTACGGACCGCACCCGGCACTTCTGGCCCAGTTGGAGGTCGAGTACGCGGACGGGACCAGTGACCGCGTCACCTCCGGCACCGACTGGCGGGCCGCCGCCGGTCCGATCGTCGCCGCCGACCTGCTGAACGGCGAGACGTACGACGCACGCAAGGAGACCCCCGGCTGGACCTCGCCCCGCTTCGACGACGGGAGTTGGCTCGCGGTCCGCGGCGAGGGCGACATCGGACCGGGTCTGATCGTCGCCCAGGTGGACGGACCGGTGCGCGTGGAACGGGAGTTGACGCCCAAGGCGGTGACTCAGCCCAAGCCCGGCGTCTTCGTGTTCGACCTGGGGCAGAACATGGTGGGCTCGGTGCGGCTGCGGGTCTCCGGTGCCGCGGGGACGACCGTCCGGCTGCGGCACGCCGAGGTGCTCAACCCGGACGGCACCGTCTACACCGCGAACCTGCGCAGCGCGGCGGCCACGGACACGTACACCCTCAAGGGCGGGGGCGAGGAGGTCTACGAACCCCGTTTCACCTCCCACGGGTTCCGGTACGTGGAGGTGACGGGGTATCCCGGCACCCCCGGCGCGAAGGCCGTCACCGGGCGGGTCATGCACACGGACGCCCCCTTCACCCTCGACTTCGAGACCGACGTGCCGATGCTGAACCAGTTGCACCACAACATCACCTGGGGGCAGCGCGGAAACTTCCTGTCCGTGCCCACCGACACCCCCGCGCGCGACGAACGGCTCGGCTGGACCGGCGACATCAACGTCTTCTCACCGACCGCCGCCTACACGATGGAGTCGGCGCGGTTCCTGTCCAAGTGGCTCGTCGACCTGCGGGACTCCCGGACCTCGGCGGGCGCCTTCCCGGACGTGGCCCCCGCCGTCGGCACCCTCGGCAGCGGCACGGCGGGCTGGGGCGACGCGGGTGTCACCGTCCCCTGGGCCCTGTACCAGGCCTACGGCGACCGGCAGGTCCTCGCCGATGCCTGGCCGTCCGTCCGGGCCTGGCTCACCTACCTGGAGCAGCACAGCACCGGCCTGCTGCGCCCGGCCGAGGGCTACGGCGACTGGCTGAACCTCGACGACGACACCCCCAAGGACGTGATCGCCACCGCCTACTTCGCCCACAGCGCGGACCTCGCGGCCCGGATGGCCACCGAACTCGGCCAGGACTCCCAGCCGTACCGCGACCTCTTCGGGCGGATACGAACGGCCTTCCAGAACGCCTACATCACCTCCGACGGCCGGGTGCGCGGCGACACACAGACGGCGTACGTCCTGGCCCTCTCGATGGACCTGCTGCCGGACGCGTCCCGCAAGGCGGCGGCCGACCGGCTGGTGGCACTGATCGAGGGCCGTGACTGGCACCTGTCCACCGGGTTCCTCGGCACACCCCGGCTGCTGCCCGTCCTCACCGACACGGGACACACCGACGTCGCCTACCGTCTGCTCCAGCAGCGCTCGTACCCCAGCTGGGGCTACCAGATCGACCGGGGCGCCACCACCATGTGGGAGCGCTGGGACTCCATCCGGGCCGACGGCAGCTTCCAGGACGCCGGCATGAACTCCTTCAACCACTACGCCTACGGCTCGGTGGGCGAGTGGATGTACACGAACATCGCGGGCATCGCGGCGGGCCGGCCCGGCTACCGGGAGATCGTCGTCCGCCCGCGCCCGGGCGGCGCGGTCACCTCCGCCCGCGCCACCTTCACCTCGGTCTACGGGCCCGTGTCCACCCGCTGGCGGTCGCGGTCCGGCCGTTTCACCCTGACCTGCGAGGTGCCGCCGAACACGACGGCCGAGGTCTGGATCCCCACGTCGGACCCGGCGAAGGTCACCCACACCCACGGCACGTTCGTGCGCCTGGAGGACGGCTGCGCCGTGTACCGGGTCGGCTCCGGTATCCACACGTTCACCGCCTGAACAGCCGTCCTGAGGGCCGGGGTCGAGCCCGGCGGTTCCGTCGGCGGCGCGGGTGTAGCAGGCCGCCGACGGAACCACATCATTGGTCCGATGTATCTGCGCCGCAGTCATTGACCTCTCACTGCCCTGCCCCTACCTTTCCTGCATGTTTTTGACAAGAGAACAGACGCATGCCGCGAGACCCGCCGGACCCCTCGTCTTATTCATCGGGTCTTACCGAGTTCTCGCGGCCTTCTTCTGCGCAGTCCTGTCCCTTGGAGCGCTGACCGCACCCGCGCACGCCGCGACCGCGGTCACCTACTTCGTCTCGCCCAGCGGCAGTGACAGCAACCCGGGGACCAGCGCCGACGCCCCCTTCCGTACCGTCACCAAGGCACAGACAGCGGTCCGGTCGATCGACAAGTCGACGTCAGGTCCGGTCACCGTGACGCTGGCCGGGGGCGTCTACCGGCTGACCAAGACCCTCACCTTCAGTTCCGCGGACTCCGGCGGCGGCACGGCCGGCACCGTCTGGTGGAAGGCGGCAGCCGGACAGAGCCCGGTCATCAGCGGCGGTGTCCAGGTCACCGGCTGGTCGCGGACCAGCGCCGACAGCAGCATCTGGTCCGCCCCGGCCCCCAGCGGCCTGGACACCCGGCAGCTGTACGTGAACGGCGTACGCGCCCAGCGCGCCACGGGCTCTCTGCCGGTGTCGGTGACCCAGACGGCGACCGGATACACCACGGCGTCCGGCGACCCCATGGCCGGCTGGCGCAATCGGTCGGCGATCGAGTTCGTCTACCGGGGCGGACTCGGACTGTGGACCGAGCCGCGCTGCCCGGTCGCCTCGGTCACCAGTACCGCCATCACCATGGCCCAGCCCTGCTGGAACAACTCCACCCAGCGGGTCATGCGCACCGACGACTCGGGCCGTACCTACAACCTCGTCGGCCGCAAATCGATCACCGAGGCGCCGACGGCGGTGGAGAACGCCTACGAACTCCTCGACAAGCCCGGTGAGTTCTACCTGGACAAGACCGAGCACCGCTTCTACTACATCCCGCGTTCCGGACAGGACCTGACCACCGCGGACGTCGAGGCACCCTCGCTGGACACACTCGTGGCGTCCGCCGGCAAGGCCTCGGACGAACCCGGTCACATCGGTTTCCAGGGCATCCAGTTCAGCTACGCGAACTACTCGACCTCGAACACCGGCACGGGCTTCTCCGAAATCCAGGCGACCTACCAGGTCACCGGCACCACGGGCTACGCCACCCAGGGACTGTGCACCTTCGTGTCGGGCGGCACCTGCCCGTACGGCAACTGGACGAAGATGCCCGGCGCGGTGCGGTTCACCTACGACAGCAGCATCCACTTCGACCACGACTACTTCGTCCATCTCGGCGCGGCCGGACTGGATCTCGGCAACGGCTCGCAGAACGACACCGTCACCGCCTGCGTGTTCACCGACATCTCCGGCAACGGACTCGACCTGGGCGGCGTGGACATCCCCCAGCCCAGCAGCGCGGCACAGCACACCAGCGGGATCACCGTGAAGGACAGCCACTTCTACGACACCGCCACCGAGTACCACGGCGGGGTCGCCATCGACGCCGGATACATCGAGACCTCGACCATCACCCACAACCAGATCGATGACGTGCCCTACACGGCCATCTCCATCGGCTGGGGCGGCTGGCCCGACAAGGTGAGCCTGCCCGCACAGCCCAACTACTCGAACAACAACACGATCTCGTACAACCTGATCCACGATCACATGTCGCTGCTCGGTGACGGCGGCGCCGTCTACACGAACGGCATCACCGGCACCTCGATGGCGAACGGTGAGAAGGTCGTCGGCAACGTCGTCCACGACCAGCTCAACACCTCGGGCGGCCACGTCCTGTACACCGACAACGGCGCCACCTACGTCTCGATCCTCGGCAACGCGGTGTGGAACATCAACGTCTCGCCGTGGGGCAGCAAGCACGTGAACTACACGGCGGGCGACGGCACGTACGACCCCACGGACATCGAGGGCAACTACTGGCCCAACGGTCCGTCCGACTACGACAACAAGAAGGTCCTGATCAAGGACAACCACGCCATCACCGGGTCGGCCCAGGTTCCGTCGAGCGTCATCGCGGCGGGCGGCATCGAGTCGCAGTACCGGTCGATCCTCTCCTGGCAGCCGGCCTGACAGGAACAGAGCGGCGAAGAACCGTGGGCCTGCCCCAGAGAGGGCAGGGCAGGCCCACCCCAGTGGATCGGCACCCACCCACGGCTGAGCGGGTATCGTCCGCACATGGACATTCCGGCCGAACCCCGCGTCCTCGTCATCGGCCTTGATCCCTACCGAGTGCCGGGGCCGTGGGACCCCGAACCAGTGGCCAAGGCGATCGAGGCGGGACTGGCCGAGTTCGCCGAGCACGGCGTGGGCGTGGAGACCTGCCTCGTCGGCCTTGACGGAAGTGACGACGTGACGGCGGTCGTCGAGAACGCGCTGCGAGCCCGGCCGTGGGAGTGCGTCGTCATCGGCGGCGGCTTCCGGCACTCGGACGATCAGGCCGAACTCCTGGAACAGGTGGTCAACCTGATCCGGCGACACGCACCCGACGCGGCCATCGCCTTCAACAGCACCCCGGCCACCACTTACGAGGCCGCCGCCCGTTGGCTCGGGTGACGGCCTCACATCCGGCGATCACCGCTAGGCCTTGCGGGCCAGCCCCGCAGCGATGAGGTGTTCCCAGACGGTGAGTTCGCGTTGGCCGCCGTTCCACGGGCCGTCGCTCTCGTCGGGTCGCCACAGGGACGCGGGAACGATCCCGGGGTCGAGGATCTCCAGGCCGTCCAGCAGGGCTGCGATCTCCTCGTCGGTGCGCCAGCGACCCCGGCCGAAGGTCTGCTGAAGGACCTTCTCTGCCTCCACGGTCTCCGCGTTGTTGCCGGAGCGGAAGTGGCTGACGAAGAAGTAGCTTCCCGAGGGCACCTGTTCGCGCCAGTAGCGGACGATGCCGGCCGGGTCCTCGTCGTCGTTGACGTGGTGGAGGATGGCGCTGAGGATCACGGCGACGGGCCGGGTGAAGTCGATGAGATCCAGAGTGTCGGGGTGGGTGCGGATGCCGTCGGGGTCGCGCACGTCGACCGCCACGACGCGGGTCCGTTCGTTGTTCTCCAGCAGCGCGCGGCCGTGGACGAGCACCTGGGGGTCGATGTCGACGTACACGACCCGGGAGTCGGGGGCGTTGCGCTGCGCGACCTGGTGGACGTTGTCGGCGGTCGGCAGGCCACTGCCCAGGTCGATGAACTGCCGTACGTCCGTGGTCCGCGCGATCTCCCTGACCGCCCGGGTCAGGGCCGCGCGGTTGGCGAAGGCGATGGCCACCGAGCCGGGCAGGTCGCGTTTGAACACGTCGCCGATCTCCCGGTCCACGGCGTAGTTGTCCTTGCCGCCCAACAGGTAGTCGTAGACGCGGGCGATGCTGGGCTTGGTCGGATCGATGGAGGAGCCTTCGTGGGTCATGACGACCATTCTTCCCGCAACCTCGCCTGCTCACAGCCCTTTTGCTGCGAACTGCTCGGCCCGCTGCTCGGGACGCCGGCCAGGGATGCCGCCTGGGTCGCGGTGTGCCTTTGGACGAGCAGTGACTTCGCGATGTCGAACCGGATGGACTCGATGTACCGCGCCGGGGTGGTGCCGAGTTGCTCCCGGAACAGCCTGGTGAGACCGGGCCGCACCATCGTCCGGATCACTGAGGACTGAGGACGCCAGGACCCCCTGGCCGGACGGGGCTGAAGTGGGCCCGGTCACAATTCAACTCTTCCCGCATTCGTCGGGTTAGGAATCCGAAAGCGGGGCATGCGCGTGACGAGTGGCACGGCGACCGCACCTCCCCCCTGGTGACGGAGCCGGTCACCTCACGCGCGGTTTCGCGGCACTCCCCCCCCCGCCGCGGAAGCCGCGCGCCGGAGGTCCTTGCGGCACACGGCACGAGAGGCTCCCCCACCTCGACACCAGCCGCAAGGACCTCCCACCGCGCCGGTTCGGACGTCCAACCGGCGCCTGCGGTCCACGGGTCAGCGATTGACGGACCGCATCCCCGCCTCGTCGTACCGCTCACCCGCCGCCTCGGGCAGCTCCGCCTCGATACGAGCCAAGTCGTCCTTGGTCAGGGTGATGTCGACCGCGGCGGCGTTCTGCTCCAGGTAGGTGCGCCGCTTGGTGCCCGGGATCGGCACCAGGTCCTCGCCCTGGGCCAGCACCCAGGCGATGGCGAGCTGAGCCGGCGTGACGTCCTTCTCGGCGGCGATCTCCTTCACCTTGGCCGCCAGCCGCAGGTTCGCCTCCAGGTTGGCGTCCTGGAAGCGGGGGTTCTGGCGACGCCAGTCGTCGACGTCCAGATCGTCCGGCGACGTGAACCGCCCGGCGAGGAACCCGCGTCCGAGCGGCGAGTACGGTACGAAGCCGATGCCCAGCTCACGGCAGGCGGGCAGCACCTCGGCCTCCACGTCCCGCGACCACAGCGAGTACTCGCTCTGCACGGCCGTGACCGGGTGCACGGCGTGGGCCCGCCGGATGGTCTCCGCGCTCGCCTCGCTCAACCCGATGTGCCGAACCTTGCCCTCGGCCACCAGTTCGCCGAGCGCGCCGACCGTCTCCTCGATGGGCACGTTCGGGTCGACCCGGTGCTGGTAGTACAGGTCGATGTGGTCGGTCCCGAGCCGCTTCAGGGAGCCGTGGACCGAACTGCGGACGTGTTCGGCCGAGCCGTCCTGCGGACCGACCGTGCTGATGTCGCCCGGTACGGCGTCGTCCATGCGGTAGTTGAACTTCGTCGCGAGGACGTACTCGTCGCGGTGCCCCCGGATGGCCTCGCCGACCAGGGACTCGTTGGTGAGCGGTCCGTACATCTGCGCCGTGTCGAGGAAGGTCACCCCCAGATCGAGGGCCCGTCGTATGGTCGCGATCCCCTCCTCCTGGTCGGCGGACCCGTAGAAGGCGGACATGCCCATGCATCCCAGGCCGATGGCCGATACGTGCAATTCCCGCAGACTGCGCTTCTGCATGCCGTGGTCCAGCCTTTCCTGCACTCGTTCGTGCGTGGTTCGTGCGTGGTTCAAAGGACACGAGACGGCGCCCCGGTGAGGCCCCCGTCGACACCGGCCTCGTGCGCCGCTGTGTCTTCGACGCTACGACTTGGAGCGCACTCCAGGGCAAGTCGGCCGACGGGCGCACCGGCGGCCTCGGCGAGTCTCTGGAAACGCGGCTGGGCGACACACGCGGCTATCGCGACCGGGGGTGGTCCTGCCAGATGCGCCTCGAACCCTCCAGCGGGTACGGCACGTCGCTGGGCGGCGTGTCCCAGACCCGGGTGGTGGGGCTGTCGGGAGTGAAGCGGGGCCAGCCCGGGTCGCCGGTGGCGGCGAAGGACGTCCACGCCGCTCGGACGCGTTCGGACAGGGTGGCGCACTCGGCGGGCGGCGGGGAGCCGAGCAGACGGGCCGCCGGACGGGTCGCAGCGGTGCCGAAGACGAACGGGACGTCGATCCCGTGGGCGGCCCCCAGTGTGGGCCCCTGCCAGGCGAAGTCGTAGAGCCAGGTTCGCCCGCCGGTCGGCGAACGCTCCATCACAACGCCTCCCCCTCACCCCCGCGGGCAGCGGTGGCGATTGTACGGAGCGACGCCGCCGACTCGGCCGCCGTCCTCCCCCGGTCGATCCGCGGCTTCCGCGGTCTTCGTCATGCCATGCTCGGTGGTCCGGGAGCCGAGAGGGGGAGCCGAGTGCTGCTCACGTTGAACCCCCCGGCCATGATCAGGGGCCGCTCGAGTTCGGCGCGTGGCGCCGCAGAGCCCTTCCCCCCTTTTGCCTGAGACGGCGTTAGCGCACCACCCGGTGGCAGAGGTAGACGAATCGGGAGTTGAAGGTGCGGGTCTCGACGAGTTCGAGGTCAACTCGGCGTTCGTGGCGGGGGAAGAACGGAATGCCTCCGCCGACGAGGACCGGGTAGACGATGGTCCGGTACTCGTCGATCAGACCCGCGGCGGCCACTTCGGCGGCGAGGGTGGCGCCGCCGATCGCGATCTCGCCCTCGCCGGGCTCGTTCCGCAACCGTTCGATCTCCTCCGCCACGCTGCCGGACGCCAGGCGGGCGTTTCCCTGAACCTCCCGCAGCGTGGAGGAGAACACCACCTTGGGGAGCGGCTTCCACAGCGCGGTCCACTCCTGCTCCGCCTCGCCGAGCGTCGGATCCTGGTCGGCCGTCTCCCAGTACAGCATCGTCTCGTACAACCGTCGTCCCATCAGGTGGACGCCGACGTCTCGGATGTCGTCGATCCAGAAGCGGAAGACGTCGGGGTCCGGTGCCGTCCAGTCGAAACGGCCGTCCGGTCCGACGATGTAGCCGTCGAGCGACATGCTCATCGAATAGGTCACGTTGCGCATCAGAAGCCTCCTCGGTGACGGGACCGAGACTAGGGCCGCATGGAGATCATTTCCTCGGGAGACATCGGGCCCCTACGGTGAGAACGGCGTTGTGTGCTATCCAGGAGGTGTGCGGTAAGGGATCTCGGGGCTCGAACGCACGTACTCGGGAATTGCCTCTCCGGCGTGTGCCGGAGTCAGCGAGCTGAGTGAGCCTCATGGACCCCACATCCCCCTCTTCGCCGGATTCGCCGTTCGACGTGGTCAGCGGCGCCCTGGCGGACTACATCCCCCGAGCGGGAGCCACGGCGGCCCGGCGCCCCACCGGCTCCCGGAGCGCCCGTCGCGGCCAGGGGCCCGCGGGTGAGCGGCGGGAGGGCGGAGGTCAGGAACAGATCCTCGCGGTGGTCAACCTCGACCGGAATCTGACCATCACCAGCTGCAATCTGGATGCGACCCCTTTCGCCGGCGTCACCGCCGCGCCGGGCACTCCCTTCTCCGCGCTGCTGCCGCCCGAGGACATACCGACCGTCACCCAGAGGCTGCGCAACGTCATCGATACGCAGGAGGCACACGTCGCCCGGGTGCAGCGTCTGCGGCGGGACGACGGCACCGAGCTGGTGGTCTCGATGAGCATCCTGCCTGCCGCCGCGCCCCAGGGAGGGCTGACGGTCTCGCTGATCGCCATGGCCAGACGGCTGCATCTGTACGCCTCCGCCGCCGCGATCGGGACGTCCCTGGACATCGGCGAGACGGCGCAGTCCCTGGCCCAGTCCCTGCTGGCCTGGGGTGACGTGGCCGCCGTCGACTTCGATTTCGCCGTGTGGACGGGAGAGGCGGTCATCGAGCAGGCGCACGAGCGCATCCGGCTGCGGCGGGCGGCCCTGGCGCCGGACCGGGCCTGGCCCGAGGGCTATCTGACGCGCGGGGACAACCTTCCCCGCGAGGCGAGCCGTCTGCTGGTCGGCGCGGTGACGCGCGACGACGTGCCGCAGGCCATCGTCATTCCCGACCGCGCGGCGATCGAACGGGTGCTCGGCGATCCCCGGCTGGTGCGTGCTCTGGTGCCCGGCAACCTGCCCGCGAGCGTGGCGTGCATTCCGCTGGTGGTCAGAGGGCCGGAAGGCACTCCGGGACCCATCGTGCTGGGGGTGACGGAGGTCTGGCGGCGGCCGGAGCATCCCTTCCGTGACAGCGAGCTGCTCGACCTGCAGGAACTCGTGGCCAAGACCGCCCGGCACGTGGATCTGGCCCGCCAGCATCAGCGGGAGCACGCCCAGGTCCTGGCGTTGCAGCGGCGGCTGCTGCCGCGGACCGGCAGCGACACCATCGAGGTCGCCAGCGTCTACCAGCCCACCACCCCCGACAGCGCGGGCGTCGGCGGGGACTGGGTGAACAGCTTCCCGCTGCCGGGCGACCGTACCGCGCTGGTGGTCGGGGACGTGGTCGGGCACGGTCTGGGGGCCGCGGCCGCCATGGGCCAGCTGAGCATGGAGGCCCGCGCGCTGTTGTCGGCCGGGCTGGGCCCCGACGAGGTCCTGGAGCGTCTCGACGAGACGGTCACCCTCCTCGACGACACGGACGCGGGCCTGGCGGCCGGTTACAGCGCGCTCGGCTCGACGTGCTGCATCGCGGTCTACGATCCCGTCGACCACCGCGTCGTCATGTCCAACGCCGGGCATCTGCCCCCGATCCTCGTTCACCCGGACGGCTCAGCCACCACCCTCACGGCACAGCCCCACCCGGGACTGGGCGCCGAGTTCGCCGTGCGGGAGCCGTTCGACCTGCACGCGTTCGCCGCACCGCCCGGTTCGCTCCTCGCCCTCTACACCGACGGTCTGGTGGAGGACCCGGTGAGCCCCATCGACGAGGGCATCGGACGGCTGAAGGAAGCGGTGCGTGAGGTGCACCCCTGGGACGATCTGCAGCAGGCCGCGCGTCGCGTGGTCGCCCAGCTGGCCCCGCGGGGGCGTCTGCGTGACGACGTGACCCTGCTGCTCGCCCGTACGACCGGACGTCGCAGCCGGGACACGGCGACCTGGCGGCTGCCCGCCGCCGACGACACCGCCGCCCGCGCCCGCACGCTGGTCGCCGCCCTGCTGCGGCGATGGCACGTCGGCGCCCAGGGCCGGGACAGCACACTGCTGGTGATCAGCGAGCTGGTCACCAACGCCGTCGTCTTCGGCACCGGGCCCGTCACGGTACGGCTGGTCAAAGCCGGCCACCGGCTCACGTGCGAGGTCGGCGACGCGGGCAACGGCCGGCCGCGGCTGCGCCGCGGCGAGCTGCTCGGTGACGGCGGGCGCGGCCTGCACGTTGTCCACAAGCTCACCACGCGCTGGGGCGTGCGGTGGACCGACACCGGAAAGGCCGTCTGGGCGGAACTCGACGTGTAGGGCGGCCGCCGCGACGAGCCGGGCGGGTGTCGGGACGAGCCGGGCGGGTCAGACTCAGCGCCTCACAGCCACTCCCCCTCCACGGCCGTGGCGGTCAGTCCGGGCGCGGCCGCGTACAGCACGGTACGACTGCCGGGTTTCTGCCCGGCGTCGTACGCGCGCCGCAGGATGTCGAGTACGGCCGCGCCGCCGCGGTTGCCCGTGGTGTAGCCGGCCCGGCTGTGGGCCAGCAGTCCCCCGGGCCATCCGTCGGGCATCGTCTGTTCCATGTACTCCAGCACCCGCGTCCCGCCCGGATGGGCGAGCAGGAGATCGGGGTGCCACGGGTGCCGGTCGTCCTGGTGGCGTTCGCGCAGCCATGCCCACATCGCGGCGACCGTCTCCTGGACGGCACGCGGTCCACGGCGGTCCATGACGAAGTGGGTCCCGTCGGCCCGGGTGTCCAGGCGGTGCAGGTCCGTGGTCCCGGGCAGGGTGTGGTGCCAGGCCGCATCCAGCCGCAGGATCGATTCTGCTCTGGGGTGGCCGGTGACCACCGTGGCAACGGCCGTGTCCGCGAACAGCAGCCGGACGATGAGGGATTCCAGCGTGTCGTCGGCCGGCTGGTAGGTGGTGCTCAGCGCCTCCGATATCACCACCAGCACCACCCGGTCGGGGTCCGCGGCGACGAGATCGGCGGCCAGCGCCAGCGATCGGGTCCCGGCGATGCAGGCCCACTGGGTGGCCGGCAGCAGCAACACGTCCCTGCGCAGCGGGAGGCGGTTGAGCAACGACAGGTCGAGCCCCGGCAGGGCCGGCGTGGTGGAGTTGCTGGTGATCAGGCAGTCGACGTCGGCGGGTTCCAGTCCGGCGATCTCCAGGGCCTCGCGGGCCGCCCGCTCGCCGTAGTCCTGCACCGCCGCCCAGGCCGGTGCGGTGCGCTCCTGGACGGTCTGCTGCGCGGGTATCGCCTCCAGGGCGGCGATGACCCGGTTCACTTCCCGGTCGCTGAACCCGTCGCGGGCCAGTGCTTCACGGGCCGGCCCAACCCCCGGTGTCCGCAGGCCGCTTCCGCGGCTGGGCGCGGTGGCCCTCTCCAGCGGCAGCATCCATCCGCGGGAGGTGATCCCTGTGCTCGCGGCGATGCCGTCGATGCGCGACAGCCAGGGCGCGTGCGGATGTCGGCCGCGCACCTCAGCCAGGATCTGATCGGTCGCCACGGCGTGTTCGCCGTGCACCACAGCGGGAGGACACAGACAGGCGCTCATATACGCCCCTTTCTCCGCACATCTTCACAGCGTTGGGCAGCAAAACTCGCCCCGATCGTCAACCCGAGGGTCAAGACGCCGTGAGGGCACTCTACTTCGCCCCGGCGATCCATTGAACGTAAAAGCATCAAAGATGCCCAACTCTGGATCTCATGTCAAAAACGCGACAACTCCCGCCCTTTCGTCAAGGGAAGGAGCCGTCGCGCTGCGCCCGGACGCGGACGTCACCGGCGCGTCAGGCGTGACGGTGCGAATGCCGGTTGCCCGTGACGAGGCGGTAGAGGACCAGCAGGATCAGGGAGCCGACGATCGCGGCGACCCAGGTGGAGAGGTCGAAGAATCCGTCGATGGAGTCCACCCCGAAGATCACCTTGCCGAGCCAGCCGCCCAACAGGCCGCCCACGATGCCGATGAGCATGGTGACGATGACGCCCCCCGGGTCCTTGCCCGGCAACAGGGCCTTGGCAATGGCGCCGGCGAGCAGGCCGATGAGGATCCACGCGATGATGCCCACAGTGCGTCTCCACTTCGTCGCATGTAAAGGTTGTGTCAGCTCTCCGTGTGCACCGTCCACGTCTGAACAAACATCTCTCCCGCATCACGGTTCGTCAGTTCCCCGCAGCGGACCGGTCTCTGAGAAGGAGCCGCCGCGGGATGCCGGCTCGGCGGACTCCACACGCCGCAGCCACCAGCCGGCCGTCGCGAGAAGCCCGGTGAAGACCGCCAGCAGCAGCAAGGACGTCCACATCGGCCGGCTGCCGGGAGACACCCACCCGGTCCAGGCACTCGAAGCCGCCCACAGCATCACGCCCGCCGCGTAGAGGGTCCGCATGCGCCGCAACTGCCGGGCGACCGGCAAGGGGGTGAAGGACTCAGTGTGCATCGCCATGCGGCGCCCAGTACCCCGGCCGGCCCGCCCTGCACCTTGCGTCTCGCCCAGCGGTCCCGGCCGGGTCGCCGAGGGCCAGGGCTGACCGGCCTCGTCGGGGGTAACCGAGCCGACAGAAAGGGACAAGCCCCCCGCGGGAAGGAGCGTCATGCCCGGCATGATGGAGCGCATCAAACAGTTCGCCAGGAGCCCTCAGGGCCGACGCATGACCGAACAGGCACGGCGGGCCGCCGCCGATCCGCGCCGACGGGCCCAGGCGCAGCGCCTGCTGGGCAGGCTCCGTGGCCACCGTTGACCGGGTTCGGCGCGATCCCCTCCGGACGGACGTACATGGCGCACACCCCGAGGAAAGAGGGAGGGCAACGGTGGAAGGTTCCTCGCTGCGAGCAGTGGGCTGGGCCCGCTCGCTGCCCATGTCCAGCGAAGTGAAGGCCGCCCGGGACTGGGCACGCGATCACCTCAGGACCCTGGGGTGGACCGCCTCCGCCCCGGAGACGGTGGACGCCGTGCTGCTGACGGTCTCCGAGCTGGTCACCAACGCGCACGTGCACGCGCACAGCAACGCCCAGTTGGTCATGACCTGGGACGAACAGTGTCTGCACATCAGCGTTCATGACGGTTCCAGCGATCCGCCGACGCCCCGCAGCGCGAGCACCGAGCGCGTGGGCGGACGCGGCATGTTCCTCGTGGACGCCCTGGCCGACGAGTGGGAGTTCCGGCCCTGCCGTCACGGCAAGTCGGTCGTCGCCTGCTTTCGAGCGCCCACGGACACCGTCGACGAGCCGTGAGACGCGCCGGAAGCGCGCCCGGCCGGGCCGGTTCCCGGGTGTCCGGGAACCGGCTCGGCATGACGGGTATCGGCGGTGCCCCTACTGTCCGAAGCCGTAGGCGAACAGGTGGTCGGTGCCCGTCGAACCCGTCACCGGCAGCGTGATCGACGCCACCTGCTTCGACGGATCCAGCGCGACCTTCGTGGCGAAGACGTAGGTCTTCACACCGTCCCGGCCTCCGCTGCCGGTGTCGCGGTAGGCCGTCGTGACGGCCGTGGTGTCTCCCGCGATCGGCTTGCTGGAGCCGCCGTTGAGCGTCCAGTCGGAGAAGCCGACCGTCGCCTTCGACGAGGTGCCGTCGGTGTAGGTGACGGTCACGGTGCCGGAGACACCGTCGGTCGGCGCGTTGGTCGCCGCGCCCAGCAGACCCAGCGAGGCACCTGACGTACCGGCGGGCATCGGGATGGTCTGTCCGGCCATCTCCAGGTTGTCCAGCTGACCGGAGGCCACCGTCGGCCAGGTGTAGGAGATGCCGTCGACGGTGAGGGTCGAGCCGCTCGTGACGCCGGCCGCCGACAGCGCGTTCTGGGAGTACGCCCAGCCGCCGTTGTCGAAGCCGCCCGAGAAGGTGGCCCCGTCGGGATAGACGCCCTCGTTGGTGTTGTACGGCCACAGCGCGCCGGCCTTGGCGACGGCCACGCGGAGGGTCGCCCCGCCCACCGTCGCGCCGGTGCCGTGGTCGGTCAGCGCGAAGGTGACCGGGTAGGTCCCCTCGCTCGTGCCCGCCGTCACATGGACCTTTGTCTCGGCGCTGCCCGCGGCGGGCACGGTCAGTGAACCGGACACCGGGTCCGCGGTGACGCCGGTGGGCGCCGTCGCCTTCCAGTCGACCGTGACGGCCTGGCTGCCGAGGTTGGTCAGATCCAGCGTGGCGTCACCGGACGCGCCGGGCTGGAGCACCAGGCCGTCGCTGGAGGGGCCGGTCGCGGCGAGCACCCGGTTGCCGCCCGTGGTGTCCGACGGCGGTGCCGCCGACGGGTCGGAGGCCCAGGAGGTGTTGGGCTGGGTGCCGAGCGTGAAGTCGAGGCTGCCCGCTCCCTTGAACTGTCCGTACGTCAGCCAGGCGTTCTTCCATGCCTTGCCCTTGACGTTCAGGGACTGCACGTAGGGCGCGTTCGGCGCGGCCTGCGGTGCGTTGATCCGCACGGTCCTGCCGCCCGCGAGGGTCGCCTGGGCCACCGGGAAGACCGGGCTGCCGAGGGCCAGGGTGTCCGTGCCCGGGGTCTCGGGGTACATGCCGAGCTCGGACCAGACGTACCAGGAGCTCATGGCGCCGAGGTCGTCGTTGCCGAAGGAGCCGACGGGGGCGTTGAAGTACAGATCCTGCTGGGCCTGGCGGACGGCCGCCTGCGTCTTCCACGGCTGGCCCGTGTAGTCGTACTCCCAGGGGATCTCCACGCTGGGCTCGTTGCTGAGGTCGGCGTCGGTGTTGCCGGGGTTGGTGATGTTGTCGAGCAGGCTGTCCAGGTAGGACGAGTACGCCTGGGCGCCGCCGCGTGCCTGGATGAGCTGCTTGAGGTTGAAGGGGACCATCGGCGTGTACTGGGCGGACGTGCCCTCCACGAAGCCGTTGGAGGTGCCGGGGGTGAAGCCGCCCGCGAACTGGCCGTCCTTGTTCTTCGCCTGCACGTAGCCGGTCTGCGGGTTGAAGACGTTCATCCAGTCCTGGGCGCGGGTGGCGAACTTCGTGTAGACGTCCGTCTTGCCCAGGGACTTGGCGAACGCGGCCAGCGCGTAGTCGGCCGAGTCGTACTCCAGCTGCGTGGAGACCGGGCCGTAGAAGTTGCAGCAGCCGTAGTCGTTCTCGTCCAGCGGGAGATAGCCCTTGGCGTCCCGTACCGACTCCCCCGGGCGGTCGTTGTTGGGGACGGTGGCCTCGTGCTGGAGGGCGGCGAGGGCTTTGCTCGTGTCGAAGTCCGTGGCGCCGAACGCGTACGCGTCGGTGATGATGCCGGCGGCCGGGTCACCGACCATCACATAGCTCTCGCCGTTGTTCGAGGCCCACTTGGGCAGCAGCCCCGTCTGGTCGTAGCCGTTCAGCATCGAGGTGACGACGTCGCTGGCGACCTTGGGCTCGACCATCGCCATCAGCTGGGTCTGGGAGCGGTAGGTGTCCCAGCCGGAGTAGTTGGCGTACTGGGCCTGCAGGCCCTTGGCCAGCTTGTGGATCTGGTTGTCCATGCCCATGTACTGGCCGTTGGCGTCCGAGAAGACGTTCGGATGCAGCAGCGCGTGATAGAGCGCGGTGTAGAACTGCGTCTGCTGGTCGGAGGTGCCGCCGCCGATCTGAAGCTTGTTCAGCACGGTGTTCCAGGCCTTGTGGTTGGCCTGTTCGACGGTGTCGAGGTTCCAGGTCCTGATCTCGGAGGAGAGGTTGGACGCCGCGTTGGCGTCACTCGTGTACGAGATGCCGACCTTGGCGTTCACCGTGGGGTTGGCGGAGGTGTCGAAGGTGAGGTACATGCCGTTCGCGCCCGTGGTGGGGGGCTGGGCGGCGTCGGCCGTGGCCGAGGAGCGCGGGGCGGTGCCGGCACTGGGCGTCGGGGACGGCGTGCCGGACGTCTTGGCGGTGCTCCCGTGCAGGGTGGGGGCGGGCCTCGCCGGGACGGTGAAGTGCTTCTCCTTCAGCGGTGCGGTCCTGGCCGCCTGCGGGGCCTGCCGGACCTTGCCCGCCTTGAGCGACTTCGCGTCGGGGTTGATGGTGCCGCCGACCCAGGTGCCGCTCTCGGTGAACGGCTGGTCGAACTTGATGTCGAAGTGCAGCGTGTACCTGTTGTCGGCGCCGCAGAAGTGACCGCTGTCGATCGCGCCGCTGATCTCCTTGTCGCTCACCACCTGGACGCGGGTTCCGTCCACCTGGGTGGCACCGCCGCTGAGCTTGAACAGCAGGTTCGCCTGCCGGCCGGCCGGGAAGGTGAAGCGGCCCAGGCCGGCCCGGGTGGTGTCGGTCAGTTCGGTCTTGACGCCGCTCGCGTCGGTGACGCGGTAGTAGCCGATGCCCGCCTGCTCGTCGCTGTGGCTGAAGCCGACGGAGGTGTCGCCCAGGCTGCCCGACAGAGCGCCGGTCACCGGCAGGATCGGCAGGTCGCCCGCGACGGGGCAGCCGGGGCCGGAGACATGGGTGAGGCTGTAGCCGGAGATCTTGCTGTCGTTGTACTCGTAGCCGCCGCCGTCAGGGCGGTGGGGCGTCGTGTCGGGGCCCCACTGCACCATGCCGGCCGGCATGTCGGGGCCGGGGAAGGTGTCCACGGCACCGGACGTGCCGATCAGGGGGTTGACCAGGGACGCGGGATCCTTCACGAAGGCCGGCGTCGCGGTGCTCGCGGCCTGGGCGCTCTCCAGGGCCGTGAGCGGGAGGGCCGCCATGCCCAGGACACAGAGAACCGCCATCCGTTGGCGGAGTCTTCTTCGGTCGCGTGGTGCAGCTGAACGTCGGGGTCTCACCATCGGTTGCCTCCGCAGCAGTTCGTGCTCGCACATCGATCGCCGGCGCCGCGAGGGCGCGGCGCCGGCGACAGGCAACGTTCCGGTCACCCGGCCTGACAACGTTGCCATTCACGAGTGTCGAGTGAAACGCCTGCGCTTGCGGCATGTCAACGAGGCCAACACGACTTTCTGAGTCAGGAGTTGGCAAATACCTTGGTGAAAAAGCCGGACGACGCCCCGGCCTGCGCTTACCGCCTGGCGTCGTAGGCCCGGCGGGCCCGCTCGACGTGGTCCAGGTTGGGCGACCACTCGGCGAGGGTCGCGAACAACGGCGCCAGGCTGCGGCCGAGTTCGGAGATCTCGTACTCCACCCGGGGCGGTACCTCGGCGTGATAGGTCCTCAGGACGAGCCCGTCGCGCTCCAGTTGCCGCAGCCGCTGGGTGAGCACCTTGGGCGAGATGGTGGCGATCCGGCGTTCCAGCTCCACGAACCGCTGCCGGCCGTACTCGTTGAGGGTCCACAGGATCGGGGTGGTCCACCGGCTGAAGACCAGGTCGACCACCGGCGCGATCGGACACGCGCTGTTCGGCGAGACCTCCGCCCGGCCTTGTCCCGTTGTGCTCTCGGTCACATCCGCCCCCTCGACCCAATACTTTCCTCTAGGTACCTACTGACTTCGCGATAGTAGCGTCGCCGTGCACCTCAAGGACTCGGAACGGGAGAGAACATGATCGTGGTGACCGGCGCAACGGGTAATGTCGGACGGCCACTTGTGCGGGCCCTCGCCGCGGCGGGTGAGCGGGTGACGGCGGTGTCCCGCCGGATCCCGCCCGCACCTCTGCCGGACGGGGTACGGCATCATCAGGCGGACCTGACCGAGCCGCGGAACCTCAAGCCCGCCCTCGACGGAGCCAAGACACTGTTCCTGCTCACCTCCGGCGACTTCATGGCGGCCGACGGCGACCTCGGCGGTGTCCTGACTGCCGTGCACGACGGTGGCGTTCAGCGGATCGTCCTGCTGTCCTCGCAGGCCGTGGGCACGGGAGAACTTCCCTCCGAAATGGAGGACGCCGTCCGGCAGTCGGGCCTGGAGTGGACCGTCCTGCGGCCGGGGAGCTTCCACTCCAACACCCTGCAGTGGGCGGAGGCGGTGCGCGGGCGGCGGACGGTGACGGCGCCGTTCGGGGATGTCGCGCTGCCGACCGTCGACCCGGGCGACATCGCCTCGGTCGCCGCCGTCGCGCTGCGCGATGCCACGCACGCGGGCAGGGTCTACGAGCTGACCGGACCGGCGGCGATCTCGCCCCGCGAGCAAGCCGCCGCGATCGGGGACGCGTTGGGCGAGCCCGTGCGCTTCGTCGAGCAGAGCCGGGCGGAGGCCAGGGCGGCGATGGTGCGGTTCATGCCCGAACCCGTCGTGGAACGCACCCTCGACATCCTCGGCGCACCCTCAGCGGCACTGCGCCGGGTCAGCCCGGACGTCGAGCGGCTCCTGGGCCGCCCGCCCCGGACCTTCGCCCAGTGGGCGGCCGGCACCATCGCGGCCTTCCGGTGATGCGGCCCGCGAGTTGACCGCCGGCGTGCATGAGGTCGGCCGTGCCGGGCAACCGGGTGGCATGGCCTTGCCGCACCGTTCCCCCGTGGTGCGGCAGGGCCCTTCTCCGGTTCAGCGCATACGCGGCTCAGCCCGCGCCCGCCTTCCGCCTTGTCACCGGACCCGCTTCGGACGCTTCGTCGGGGAGGGCCTCGGCCACGCTGTCACCTTCTTCCGGGCCGTGCTTTTCGCGGCAGCGAATGCGGCGCGAGGAATGAGGCCGCCGCACACACCGCTGTTGCACCTGATCACGCGTGTCACACGCACCTCGTCTGCGATCGCAACGAAGATGACCGCGGTGTGAAGATCCGTCGTCCCCGCGATGTCTTCCGAGGTGGTTCTCGGCGGCGAGAACCCAAGGCCCCGGGGCGGCCGACGGCTCGGCCGGTCAGCGCTCAGCCGTCGGAGTCGATGCCCGTGACGGCTGCCGGACCCAGCGGGGCGCTGCCCTCGTCCAGGCCCACGGCGTTCAGGGCGGACTCCGCGTAACGGCGGGCCGCCCGTTCGGCCTCGGGAGCGCTGTCCGCGTCGATCCTGAGCCGGACGGTGAAAGTGCCGTCGTCGTTGACGGTGAGGGCGTCGAGATCCTCCTCGTTCCCCATATGGGTCTGGTGCGGGTCCACCGGCCGCAGGGCCCGGGCCAGCTCGCTCTGTGTCTCCGTCTCCTGGCCTGCTGCGCCGGTGAACGTCCCCGGCACCGAGATGACGTACGTCGTCATGGCGTTCCTCCCTCGGTCCCCCCTCGACTACCCCGGTTCACGGCCAAGATCCCGGCCGGTTCAGAGCGGTTCAGAGCGGTTCCTTGTGGCCCATGGGCGGTGGCGGGGGTTCACCGAAACGGACGGAGATCTTCTCGAATCCCTTGAACGACTCGGCGTTCGCGTAGAACCGGTAGGCGCGCAGGTCACCGGCCGCTAGGTGGACGTGGTCGGTGAAGGGCGTCATCAGACTGCGCGGCCACAGCCGCAGATGTCGCACGGCGATGACCTCCGCCGTGGCCAGGTAGACGACCGCGGCCAGGTAGATCCAGGCGAGCAGTCCGAGGACGATCCCGAACATGCCGTACGTGGCCGTGGCACCCCGCAGCACATGCCCGATGTAGTACGAGCCTCCCCACTGCAGGGCCTGCCAGGCGCAGGCCGCTGCCAGAGCCGGGCCGCGCAGCGAGCGCAGCGGCAGTCGGCGC
Organism: Streptomyces gilvus; assembly: GCF_022513565.1. Taxonomy (GTDB): domain Bacteria; phylum Actinomycetota; class Actinomycetes; order Streptomycetales; family Streptomycetaceae; genus Streptomyces; species Streptomyces gilvus. The sequence goes on from NZ_JAKWBE010000002.1 coordinate 96,247, forward strand.
CGGGTCATGAGACGGAAGCTCAGCAGGAGCAGCGCGGCGTCGACGACGATGCCCGCCACGCTGACGGCGACACGCAGGCCGATCGCCGGACCGGTGCCGAAGGCGCCGGTCGCGGATTCCGCGGCCGACAGCGCCGTGGTCACGCCGAGTCCGGCCGCGAGCAGCAGGAGGAAGTACAGGCCTCTCAGGCGCGAGCGCAGCGGGTCGGGCCGGGCGTGGCGCGGCACCGCGAAGAGCTTGTTCAGGGCGTGCTGGACGGCTTGGGAGTCGAAGAACTTGTACACGACCGCGAGCGGCATGCCCGCCCGTCGGTGGCGTCGCTGATATCGGTCCAGTCGGGCCAGGACGTCCATGTGCCCTCCCACCCCCGTCGTGGGCGGCCCGCCCCTCGGCGGACACCCCAGCATTCGCGTGCCCCGTCCGGTCGCCTTGTCACACCCTGGGCGGCTGTCTCGTCGTAGTGCCGGGACACCGTCCGACCCAGTGCGAAGGAGACAGCCATGCCGGTGACCGGGACAGAGAACAACAGGGCACTGCTCGACCGATTCCACGTGGCGGTCAACAGCCACGACCCGGGCACGATCGCCCAGGCCATCGACGAGTTCGTCGCGCCCGACGTGGACTTCCACACACCGGTGCCGATGGACGTGACGGGGGCGCAGGCCCTGAAGCGGGTGTGGGAGGTGCTTCTATGCGCGTATCCCGACATCCACGTGGCGCTGGAGGAGACGGTCGCGCAGGGCGACAAGGTCGTCGCCCGGAACACGGTGACCGGGACCCACCTCGGCCCCTATCAGGGCCTGGCGCCCACCGGCAGGACCGTCACCTACAGCGAGATCTTCATCTTCCGCTTCGCCGGCGGACGCATCGCCGAGATCCGGGGCGTGGTCGACGTCCTCACGCAGCTTCGGCAACTCGGCGCCGCAACCGCACCGAGCTCACCGGGTCGCTGACCTCGCCCCGCCGTCGGCCCGGCGGGCCGACGGCGTCCGGTTCACCTGGCACGCGTGTCACCAACGTCCCGGGAGAACACATCTAGGGCGAGGACTCCGGGGACCGGCCGGCCCGGCGGGTGAAACGCCGTAGGCCCCGTCGCGTGGGCTTGAGGGGCTTGTCCTCGGGGGCGAGCGGTCCCCGGGCCGCGGTCAGGGCCGGGGCCGAGGCCGGGGGCGGAACGGACTGGCTGCCTCGTTCGAGCCGGCTCCGCACCGCCTGTGCCATGGCCTGGTGGGACGGTTCGAGCAGCAGCCCCTCGGCGGACAGCCTCTCCCACATGTGGAGCAGTTCCTGCCCCCGGGTGGCCACCTGACGGTCGTCATCCAGCCGTTGCCAGGCCGCTGTGGCGCGGGCCACCTCGGGCGCCGCCCGGTTGAGGTCGGTGCGGCAGCGGATGCGGGCGACGGTCAGTGCCAGGACGGTGGAGAGCATGTAGTCGCCCCGCAGATAGGCGAGGTAGGCCTCGATCGCCCGTGCCTCCAGCGAGAGGTCGTCCTCCGCTCCCCTGCGCAGCGTGAGGTGCTCCCGCAGCGCCCTGGCGAGGACGTACGCCGCGTGCATCTCCTCGCGCTGCGCGTGCTGGATGATCCGCTCGACCCGGGCCAGCGGGGGGAACGCCTCCTCCTCCGCGGCGGTGCGCTCGCGCCCCGGCGGCAGGTCCTCCTCGTCGCCGATGGTCCGGCTCGAGCCGTCGGGGTACACCCGAAGACGTGCCACCTGTTGCACGGTGCGGTCGATGACCGTGGCCGCCACCGGGGCCCCCAGTGTGCGGGCGAACATGGCGATGGCGTCGAGGATCGCCTCGTTGGGCTGTCGGGTGCCGGCCATCTCCAGCAGATGGCCGTTGACCACCGTCGACCCGTCCTCGGCCACATAGGCGTCGAGACGGATCAGCGGGGGTGCGCCGAGCGCGGGCAGGTTTCCCTGGTCACGGGGTGTAGGTGAGTGGGACATCCGCTCAGGCTCCGGGGCGCACGACACCGAGGACGGGCATGGACGCGGCCGGCGCGGTCGTGACCGTGCGTCCGGGCCGCGGGGCGTGGACGATCTGCCCGCCCCCGATGTACATGCCCACGTGGGTGGCGTCGCTGAAGTAGATGATCAGGTCTCCGGGGCGCGCGGACGAGAGGCTGACCCGGGTCAGTCCCTGCCACTGCGCCTGCGAGGTACGGGGTATGGGGTGCCCGGCGGCCGCCCACGCCGTGGAGGTCAGTCCCGAGCAGTCGTACGAGGACGGGCCGACGGCGCCCCACACGTACGGTTTGCCGATCTGCGCCATCGCGAAGTCGACCGCCTTCGCGGCCGCTCCCGTCGCCCTGGTCCTGCCGCCGGAGGCATCGGGGCCCGTCCACTCGGACTTGGCCTTCTGCGTCTCCTCCTTCTCCAACTGGGCGAGTCTGCGGGTCTGTTCCTTCTTCAGTCCCGCCTCGATCCGCTCGGCCGCGGCGATCTTCTCCTCGATCTTCCGCTGGGCGGCGGCCTGGTCGGCGCGGCTGTGCTTCAGCTCCCGCAGTTTCCGCGCGGCGGCGTCGGTCTGCCGGGTCAACTCGGCTCGGGCGGTTTCCTGGCTCTCGGAGACGTTGACCAGGTTCCGCATGGCCTGGCGGGCCTGGGACGCCTCGTCCAGGGCCCGGTCGGGGTGGTCGCCGAGCAGGAGCTGGATGCCCGTGGCGTCCAGGTCTCCCCCGCGGTACTGGGTCCGGGCGGCCGCGCCGGCGAGGTCGTGCAGATCGTCGACCCGGCTCTCCGTGCGGGCCAGGTTTCTGCGGAGCGAGGTCAGCCGCTTCGCCTGCTCGGTGGCCTTCTGGTCGGCGGTGTTGTAGGCCTCGGTGGCCACCTCCGCCGCGCGGTAGAGGGCGTTCAGTTCGGTGTGGATGTCCTCGATCGACTTGTCGTTCTGGGGGTCGGGTTCATTCGGGGCCGCGTAACTCGGGCTCGGTAACAGGGTGATCGCACAGACGAGGGCCGCTGACACGGCCCGGCTCCGCAGCTGTCTGCCGCCGGTCGACACGTTCATCAACTCCATGTTCAGAGGTCGCGTGCAGGCGGCTCAGACGGACGACACGCCCTTCGCGATCCCCAACCCGGGTCCCGCGCGGGGCCGTTCGAGCCTCGAACACATTACCTTCCTCCGAAACACCGGCCTCGTGGATCCCCGGCGTGTCAGCCCGCCCCCTGGCGAGAACGCGTCGAGCCGCCGTACCGGCAGGTGACCGGTATCGACGGCTCTTCGCGCACTGCGGTTCCCGGGGGAAACCCCCGGCACCCTGTGCGGGAACGGCGACCGTACAACTATTGAACGTTCACCGATGAAGATGGCGTCACGGAGGTGAGCGAAGTGCTCGGGGGCGTCGAACTCGGCGGAGACGAGCTGTCGTTGGCGGTGGGTGTCGGTGAGGAGGTGGGAGTGTTCGTGACCGGTGTCGCCGGGGCCTGGCTCGCCGAAGGTGACGCGGTGCTCGGTGCCACGGTCGGGGACGCACTGTTCGCGGGACTGGACGACGGCGGCGTCTGGCCGAGCGGCACGAGCACGGCGTCGGTCACCAGACCGCCCGCGTCCGTCGTGAGACCGACGGGGTTCGCGACGCCGAGGAGCCGGTCGCAGCCGAGGTTGGTGAAGGACTGGTTCGCCCGTGAGGCCAGGAATCCGAACAGGTTGGGGGCCGTTGCGGGGTCGGGTGAGGGCGCGTTGGTGAAGAACGCCTTGTCCTTGAAGACACGCTGGACTCCGGCGGCGTCGCCGAAGAGGGTGCTGCAGAAGGCCTTTCCGTCTCCGCCGTGGCCGGGGCCGACCGGGGGCATGTCGACGCCGGCGCGGTAGAGGTCGGTCTTGCGGACGCTGGTGCGGTCGTCGACGAGGGTCATGGGGTCGTTCTGCGGGACGAGCGCGATCGGGGCCCGCTGACGGGCCGCGGCGGACAGCTCGTCCAGGGGCAGGGCCGAGGAGGCCTGGCCGTCGCTGGACTGGTTGGGCGCGGTGAAGGGGGTGCAGCCCAGAGCCGGGTCGATGAAGTGGGTCAGCAGGAGGTTGTCGCTGCCGTTGGTCAGGTCCGTGAACGACGCGCCGCCCGAGCCCGCGTTGCCGTGCGCGGCCTTGCGCAGGGCCGCCCTGCTCGCGGCGTTGTTCTGGGCTATGCGGCCCTGTGCGTCGGCGAGGTAGTGGGTGACCACGTTGTCGCTTCCGTCCTGGTCCACGACCGAGAAGTCCCGGGTGGTCGGACAGGGCCGCCCGTCCCTGGCGGTCCCGAGCGCGGGGACTGCGAGGTGTTTCTTGGCGGTCTGGGCGTTGGCGGCGCGGAAGAAGGCGGGGGCGTTGCAGTAGGCGAACTGGCCGAAGACGGATCCGGGCACGCCGTTGACGCACCTGCCCTCGGCGAGGCTGCCGCCGCTCGACTTGAGGGTGAGCTGGTCGCCGTTGAAGCCGAACCACACGCCGACCGTCGATCCCTTCGGCACGGTGGGCCGGACGGTGGGTGCGGCCGGCTTCGTTCCCTTGTCGATCACCAGCGGGTCATAGACGGTCAGTTTGCCGCTTCTGGTCACGATGGCCGCTTCGACGAACGCCGCCTGGTCGGGATTGGCCTCGTGGCAGGGGCCCTTGCCGGGGTCCGTGGCGACGAGCTTGTAGGGCGTGGCCAGGCCTCGGGCGGTGAGCGGGTGGCTGGGCACCACCAGCGTGCAGTTCGGATCGGGCGCGGCGTCCTGCGCCGGCTGTGCGGCCGTCTTCGTATCGGCCTGTGCCTGCTGGTGGTGGCCGGCGCCCGCGGCGAACACCGATCCGGCCACGACGGCCAGGATCACCGGCCCCCCGATGACGGCGAGCGACCACTTCGACCGGGCTCGACGTCTGGCGTGATCACGCCGTGCGGTATGCGGTGACTGTATCGGGTTCCTCGAAGGCACAGGCCTGCTCCTTGCGTTCCGGATCGGGCGCCAGAGACGTTAACAGCGGCCTTCTGGACAACTCACAGCACTTTGCCAACGAAATTCCTGGTCATAATGATCAGCAAGTATTCGACTGCGGCTTGATTGCATCAGTGAGTAAGGAGGTTGAGCCCGTGCCACCGGGGGCTTTCATGAGCGACGCGAAGTGGGAAAGCGCACAAAATTTGCAGGCGCATACTTTCGTTGCCCGGATTCATTTCCCGCCGCCGAACGCCTCCTTCCTGATCACCTCGAAAATGCCGGGAACGCCTTCCGTGGTGCGGACATCGACGAATGCGCGCGGATGAAGGTCACCGGTCGCCTCACGCAGGAGCGCGTCGCCCAGGTCCGCGCGTGAGGTGAACCGGCCGGGCAGGCGGGAGGTGGCGACCCGGTAGTCGCTGACGGTTTCCGCGTCGAAGAGGCCCGCAGGCCTCAGGACCGTCCAGGTGCGGTCGCTGTCGCACACGATCCGCTCCATGCGCCGCATGTCGTCGTACACCGTGCGTCCGACGGTGCGCGCGATGAGGGGTTCGAGCACCGTGCGAAAGAAGAAGGTCTCGCCGGGCGCGGGCACGTCGAAGAGCACGGTCGAGCTCACGCAGACCAGGCGCCGGACGCCGTGCTTCGTCATGGCCCGGGTGATGTGGGTGATGCCGTCCGAGTACACGCTGACCGGACCACGGGTGTACGGCGTCCCGAGCACCGAGATCACCGCCTCCTGCCCCTCGACCGACCGTTCGACGGCGACGGGGTCGAGCACGTCCGCGCCGAGGACCCGCACGGACGGATGACGCAGCGGGAAGTCCGCGGGGTGCCGGGTGACCGCGGTGACGGTGTGCCCTTCGGTGAGCGCTCGCCCGGTCACCTGCCGGCCGGTCGGTCCGTTCGCGCCGAATACGACGATATTCACGTTCGTTCCCCTTTCCTCTCACCTGAGAGGAGTTCGGGGCGGCGAATGTGACGTCCCGGCGGGTCAGGTTTCCGGAGCGAGGCAGGACGGACGGGGGCCGGCCGTCGGGGGCGGGTCGGCGAGGCAGGCGGCGGCGCGTTCCGGGCCGACGAAGGGGGCCAGGACGGAGTACGTCAGACCGGGCAGCAGGGCGGGCAGTTCGGCGGTCCGGCCGGCCGCGATCCGCCGGTATATCGCGGAGTACACCCCGCCGACGACCATGTCGATCAACTCCTCGGCGGGCACTGGGAGTTCGAGCTCGGGCAGGTCGGTGAAGAAGTACCGGAAGCGGGCCAGCAGCGCCTCGCGCGCCTCCCGGCCGGCGGGGCCGACCGCGTCGATCTCCACGATGGCCATGGCGGCGAAGGCCGGCGCCTGAGCCAGGATCCCGAGCAGCGCGCCGAGCCCGGCGCGTACCCGGTTGGGCCAGTCCGCGCCCTGGGCGTGCGCCTCCTCCATGGCGGAGAAGACCAGGGAGGTGCCGTGGTGGTGGGCGGCGAGGAAGGCGTCCTCCTTGCCCTTGAACAGCTCGTAGAAGACCGGCCGGGTCACGCCCGCCGCCGTACAGATGTCGCTGACCCGCGTGCGGGCGTAGCCGACCTGGGCGACGGTGCGGACGAAACCGTCCAGGAGCCGGTCACGCTGGTTGGCGGCGACCACCTCGGGCGCGGCACGACGCGGCCCCCGCCGCAGCGAGCGCTCGGGGTCGCGTCCCGTGCGGGTACCGGGCAGCACCAGCGCGGGCGGCACCGACGGCGCTTCTGCCATGCCACCACGTCCTTCCTCGCGAACTTCCGTGCAGCGCCTTGACGTTGAATACCCGTCAGGTTTACAACCTTCACAGGTTTTCCACTCGCGCGGACCTGCGGTGCAGACCGCTGGAGCCGTCAGTCTCACGCACCCGCAAGGCCGCAACAAGAGCCCCGGCATCCCGTACGCCGGGTCAGCACCCGCACCGGTCCGCCGTTCCCTCCCTCCGGGAGCGGCCGTGCGCGGGTCGTCGCCTCCACATCCCCTTGGCGGAGGCGACGGCCCGCTCTCTTCGCCACCCCCCGTACCAGAGGACCTGCCATGCGCAGACACACCGTCGTCGCCATAGCCGCCACCGCCGCCCTCGCGGGCCTGACGTTCCTCCCGGCCACCGCCGCCTCCGCGGACAGCGCCGTGCTCACCTACGGCAGCGCGGGCGGCAACGCCGTCGCCGTCGGCGATGTCATCACCGGCTCACTGGCCGGCGGCACCAAGGCCTCCCTCGCCACCAGCAACGGCGGCAGCTCCGGCATCACCTGCACCGGCTCGACGCTCTCCGCCACCGTGACCGACAACCCGGCCGCCCCGGGCACCGCCACCGAGTCCGCGACGGCCCAGACCTTCACCGGCTGCACCAGCAACGTCTTCGGCGTCACCGGGGTGCGCAGCATCACCGTCAACGGCCTGCCCTACACCACCTCCGCCGCCTCCGACGGCAGCGTCACCGTGTCCCCGGCCGCGGGCGGCAGCATCCAGACCACCGTGGTCCTCTCCACCCTGCTGGGCTCCGTCACCTGCGTCTACCAGGCCCCCAGCCTCTCCGCGGTGAGCTCCAACGACTCCAACAGCCTGACCTTCACCAACCAGGCCTTCACCAAGGTCTCCGGTTCCGGGCTGTGCAACGCCAACGGCTACTTCTCGGCCTCCTACGCCCCCCTGGTCGACAGCAGCGTCAGCGGCTCCCCCGCCGTCTACACCAACTGACCGAGGTCGAGGGCGCTCGCCGGTCCTGGCCGGCGGGCCCCCTCACCCGCCAACCCTGGGCGCCGTAGTCGCGAAGTCCATCACGACCTCCGTCGTGCCGCACCGGGGGCCCGGGAAACCGTCCCGGGCCCCCGGCACGCAACCGCGTCACCGCAGGGAACGCTCCAGCCGCTCCGCCACCAGCTTCACGAAACGCGCCGGCTCCTTCGGCCGGCCGCCCTCCGCGAGAACGGCCAGACCGTGCAACAGGTCGGCGGATTCGGCGAGTTCGCTCCGGTCCTCGCTCCCCTGGAACGCCTGGTTCATCCCCTGCACGAGCGGATGAGCCGGGTTGAGTTCCAGGATCCGCTTCGTCGGCGGCACCTCCTGGCCCATCGCCCGGTACATCTCCTCCAGCGCCGGGGTCAGATCGTGGGCGTCGGAGACGACACAGGCCGGGGACACCGTCAGCCGCGCGGACAGCCGGACGTCCTTCACGTCGTCCGCCAGTTGCTCCTTCATCCAGCCCAGCAGCCCGGCGTACTCCTCGGCCTGCTTCTCCCGCTCCTTCTCGGCCTGTTCCTCGCCCTGCCCATCGAGGTCGATCTCCCCCTTGGCGACGGACCGCAGCCGCTTGCCCTCGAACTCGCCGACGGCGTCGACCCACACCTCGTCCACGGGGTCGGTCAGCAGCAGCACCTCGACGCCACGGGCCCGGAACGCCTCCATGTGCGGGGAGTTCTCGAGGCTCTGCCGGGACTCACCGGTCATGTAGTAGATGTCGTCCTGGCCGTCCTTCATCCGCTCCACGTACTCCTGGAGCGTGGTCGCCCCCTCCTCGGCGTGCGTGCTGGCGAACGAGGCCACGGCGAGCAGGGCGTCGCGGTTGTCGGGATCGCCGAACAGCCCCTCCTTCAGCACCGCCCCGAACTCCCGCCAGAACGTGGCGTACTTCTCGGGAGCGTTGGCCTTCATCTCCTTGACCGAGGACAGCACCTTCTTGGTCAGCCGACGCTGGATCATCCGGATGTGCCGGTCCTGCTGGAGGATCTCGCGGGAGACGTTGAGCGAGAGGTCCTGCGCGTCGACGACCCCCTTGACGAAGCGGAGGTACGGCGGCAGCAGCGCCTCGCAGTCGTCCATGATCAGCACGCGCTTGACGTACAGCTGCAGACCGCGCCGGAAGTCCCGGGTGAAGAGGTCGTGCGGAGCGTGCTCCGGCAGGAACAGCAGGGCCTGGTACTCGAAGGTGCCCTCGGCCTGGAGGCGAATCGTCTCCAGGGGGTCGCGCCAGTCATGGCTGACGTGCTTGTACAGCTCGTGGTACTCGTCCTCGGAGACCTCTTCCTTCGCACGTGCCCACAGCGCCTTCATCGAGTTCAGCGTCTCGGGCTCGGAGGTCTCCTCGCCGTCGTCCCCCGCCCCGTTCGGCACGAGCCGGATCGGCCAGGTGATGAAGTCCGAGTACCGCTTGACGATCTCCTTGATCTTCCACACCGAGGTGTAGTCGTGCAGCTGGTTCTCGGGGTCGGCCGGCTTGAGGTGGAGCGTGACGGCGGTCCCCTGCGGCACGTCGTCCACTGTCTCCAGGGTGTACGTCCCCTCACCGCGCGACGACCAGCGCGTACCGGTGCTCTCCCCCGCGTGCCGGGTCACCAGGGTCATCTCGTCGGCCACCATGAAGCCGGAGTAGAAACCGACGCCGAACTGCCCGATCAGCCCCTCGGCGCCCGCCGCGTCCTGGGCCTCCTTGAGCTCCTGCAGGAAGGCGGCCGTACCCGAGTTGGCGATGGTGCCGATGAGCCGGCCGACCTCGTCGTACGACATTCCGATGCCGTTGTCCCGGACGGTGAGCGTGCGCGCGTCCGGGTCGACTTCGATCTCGATGTGCGGGTCGCTGGTGTCCGCCCCGAGGCTGTCGTCCCGCAGCGCGGCCAGACGCAGCTTGTCCAGCGCGTCGGAGGCGTTGGAGACCAACTCCCTCAGGAAGACGTCCTTGTTCGAGTACACCGAGTGGATCATCAGCTGCAGCAGCTGACGGGCCTCAACCTGGAACTCAAACGTTTCGGTCGGCATGGTTCGCGTACCCCTCACAGGTCCCTGGTCGCCGATGCGGACGAAAGCCACTGTGACGCGCCCCCGGCCCGGGGTCGAGGAATCCCGGCCCGGGCCACCCGACCCTGCCGATGCCTTCCTGACCGCCCTGTCGGCCCGTCCACGCGCTCGGCGACTCCACCCGCCCGACGGCGACGATTCGGCGTCCTTCGGGAAGGATCTTACGTCCAGCGGACACCGCGAGACCCTGGTCCCGCCGCCTGCAGCCGTCACTCGGTCCCTGATGGCAGACCGGCTCGCCCAGCGAGTCGCAGGGGGATGTCACCGAAAGTCGCCCAGGCACCGGCCGAGCGACCGAAGCCAGGAGAGGAGGGCAGCGCCGTCGGCTTCGACCCCGTCGGCGAGATGGGTGCCGAGTGTCCTGGCTGCGTGGACGTGTCCGGGCGTGTCGTCGATGAACAGAGCCTCAGCGGGACGGGCACCGATACCGCGGAGGGCCGCCGCGTGGATGTGGGGTGATGGCCCGTCGGTCCGTGCGGGTGGCAGGCGTCAGGGGAGCTTCTTCATCAGCCGTGAGCCGATCCAGTACGCGAGGACCGCGACCGCGAAGCTGGCGAGCGCAGCAGCCTCATACGTGTGGTCCTGGGTCAGTCGCTTCGTCGTTTCGATGGCCGGTCCGAAAGCGAGGAAGTAGCCGGACGTGGCCGCCAGGGTGGCTCCGGCCCTGTCCTTGGTCCACCGCGCCCTCGGCGCGGAGTCGCTTGTCACCGGACGGTTGTATCGGGGGCGCGGACTGTGCGCAAGATCGAGGTGATCAGGAGAGAGCGCACGGCGGCGGAATACCGGAACGGTGGGCCAGTTTTGGCGCCCTCGGTCTCGAAGGCCCAGGTCAGTGGGTTGGCGCCGTGCGGGTCGTCCATGGTTGTGCCGATGGCCACAGCGAGGGGGATCCGCGGTGGCGCATACTGAGCCATGACCAAATCCGCGTCACCGAAGCGTCATCTGCCCACCAGCCCCTTCAAGGCCCCGGTCGTACCGGCTCCGAAGCACTTCGCCGTGGGCGACCAGGTCACGCACGACATGTACGGCCTCGGCCGGGTCATCGGCATCGAGGACGGCATCGCGGCACTCGTGGACTTCGGCTCGGCGCAACAGCGGATCCTGAGCCCGTACGCGAAGATGACCAAGCTGTAGCACCCCCGCATGGCCGGTCACGGCACACCAGGCCCCTCATGGGGGCCTGTAACGGAAGGCAGACCTCTCATCGACCCGACTTCGCTGTTCTCCGCCCCGGAGCAGCAGCCCCGCCGTCCCTCAACCGCGGTATCGCCGCCCCCGACGACAGATCCCTTCCAGGCTCCGGACTTCGGGGAGGACGAGATCTTCGACCCCCAGCCACAGGAGACCATCCCGGACACGCGTTCGGCCCGGTCCAAGGCCGCGTAACGTCCACGCGTACAGGCGGGGCGGAGCGGGTTGATGTGCCCGGCCGCCGTATCCTGCTCCGGGCCGTCCGGTCCGCGCGTCGTCGCGGAGGCAACGGCGCGGGGGGCCGGGCGTGACGGGGGAGAGCGGGCGTGCAGCCACTCGAGGCCACGGATCCGGGCAGGGGCGGCGGTTTTCCGCTGCTGGCGCGGCTCGGTGCCGGAGGAATGGGACGAGGAGATCGTCCGGCTCCGCGAAGCGACCGCCAGGGGGCCCAAGGTCAGACGCCTTCTAATACCGCGAACCACCGTCATCGGCTCCTGCAGCTGATGCCTGCCCTGAACCGCTGCGACCCGCATCGCCGATCATCCGGCCGCTGGCTTGCCCGCACCGCTACCGAATCCGGACTCCAGATATCGGCGCAGGGCCTCCCGCCCTCCCGGAACGAAGACCCATGCATCAGCGACTTCACGCAGTTCGTCCACTGTCATCCAGTCCTGCCAGTCGATCTCAACCGGGTCCGGCACCAGAGCCGCTGGCACGACAGCCTCATGCACCCCGAACCAGACGGGGCTAATCCCTTGCCGGCAAAGGAACTTGAACAGGAACCGCACCGGCACACGAACGCCCAGCTCTTCAGTCAGCTCGCGGACTGCCGCCTGCTCATACGACTCGCCCACGTTCACGGCACCGCCGACCATCACGTCGTAGTAGCCCGGGAACCGGGACATCGTCTCAGCCCGTCGCAGCACCAAGATCCGCCCCTCGCGATCACGACAGATCGTCGTTGCAATGCAATGCGGCCAGTTCTCACGCACCGCCTCATCCCGGTCGACGATTCCCAACACGCGGTCATGCTCATCGACATGCTCAACCAGTTCACTCACGGAGGCACGATCTCAGCCCCCACTGACAACTGCCCGACGAGCACCCGAGGCAAGTGATCCGCACCACAGGACATCCCGCGGGGCAACACGCTCGACAATCGGCGTCGCGAACGGTGCCTCGAAGAGCGACCTACTCAATCGCCACACGAGGTCATCCGCACACGGCCTCTGCCGACACAAGGCACTCCATGGCGACGAGGCTGCTGCGAAACGGCGCCTCGCTCACGCAGATCCGTCGCTACCTCGGTCAGGTCTCCGACCGGATGGCCGAGCACTACGCGAAGGGCGCGGCCTCGGACATCGAAGACACACTCCAGGCGGTCTGGGTCGCGGGACCCGGGTCACCCGCACCGGGTGAGCCGCTGTCCGGCGACCGCCCGCTCTCCCAAGCCGAGGCCACGGTCCTGGCACTGGACCTCAGCCGCCGCCGCCATGCTCGACCGGATCCGCGACGTCCTCAGGCAGATGCGCCGCGAACGATCCCGGGTGACCTTCGCCGCGGTCGCCCGCCGGGCGGACGTCTCACGCACGTTCCTCTACCAAAACGGCGAAGCGCGACGGCTCGTGGAACGCGCAGCCGAGTCGGCTGCGTGCCAGACGGTCAAGGACCGGACGGAGAAGGCCGCCCACGCCGAAGCGGCCTGGCGCGAGCGGGCCCTCAACGCCGAGGAGATCACCAAGACGGCCAATCTGGAAGTGCGCACGCAGCGGGCCCAGATCGCCACCCTGCTGGGCCGCATCCGGGACCTCGAGAGCGGTCTGCCGGCCGACACCGTCCAGCGAATCGTAAGCGAGAACCACAGCCTCAAGCTGAAGATCCGGCAGCGGACGCAGGACAACAAGACCCTCGAGGACCGCCTCAAAGCGGCGCGGGACAACAACCGGTTCCTCGACAAGCGCATCGCCGATCTTGCGGCTGAGCCTCTCCAGGAGCGCGAAGGCGGCGGGGCCGGTGATCACCGCCGAGACCAGCAGTCTTGGTACTGCTCGGGCGGCGGGTGTTCTGGCCACTGGTCCCGGAGGTGGTCGGTGAGGCGGCCACCGGACGCGGGGCCTACGAACTGGCGCGCGACGCCCGCGCCGATGTCGTCGTCATGGACGTCCGCATGCCCGAACTGGACGGTATCGAGGCGACCGGTCTGATCGCCGCCGCCGAGGATCTGGCCGGTGTCCGGGTGCTGGTGCTGACCACGTACGGCACCGACGAGCACATCATCGCCGCGCTGCGGGCGGGGGCCAGCGGCTTCATCGTCAAGGACACCCTCCCGGCCGACATGCTGCAGGCCGTGCGCACAGTGGCCGCCGGCGACGCGCTGCTCTCCCCCGGTCCTACAGCCCGCGTCATCGCCCGTGTCCTGCGTCTGCCGGAGACGGCTTCGTCCCTGGACGCCCGCTTCACCCCCGAGCGCCTGGCTGCCCTCTCCTCGCGCGAACGGGAGGTCCTCACCCTCGTGGCCAAGGGCCTGAACAACACGGAGATCGCCCAGGCGCTGCATCTGAGCCCGTTCACCGCGAAGACTCACGTGAGCCGCATAATGAACCGGCTGGGCGCCCGCGACAGAGCCCAGTTGGTCATCATCGGCTACGAAACCGGACTGGTCGTGCCGGGCGGTGGCATCTGAGGTCGGCGACCCGGTAGCCACCGGGTGGTCGCCCGCCCAGGCAGGGCATGGGAGCCGGGCCGCGACACCGACCCGTGACCGGTGCCCTCACGTCTCCCGGACCGGTGCGTAGACCTCAGGCTCCAGGCCGAACGTCCAGGCGACGCCCGCCCTGGCCGTCCGGGTCGACGGCGGTACGCGCAGCCAGTAGGTGCGCCGGGTGCCGTCCGGTTCCGGGGTGGAGTTGAGCACCTCGACCATCACCACCGGTTCGTCGTCGGGCAGGTCGATGCGCCACAGGGTGCCGGTCTCGTCCTGGTGGACGGGGCGGGCCGCGGAATCGGCGAGGTAGCGGTCGTAGCCGTAGTACTCCAGCATCACCCGGCGCAGCTCCGCGTTCTCCTCGGCGCGGATGCGGTCCGGTGTGAGGGTGGGCAGTTCGGCTATGAACGTGGGCGGTACGGGCATGCCGCGCCAGGCGTGCAGGGCGAAGCCGTCGGGGTAGGCGAGGGCCGGGCCGTCGCCGTTGTCGAGGCGGCCCGCCTCGTCGCGGTGCAGGGCCACGGGACGCTCCGACGCCACGGCGACACGGGCGAAGGGCCACCACCAGCCGGCGCTGCGGCACACCTCGGCCAGGGCGCCGAGCGGGCCGTCGTCTGTGGGGAACGCGGCGAGCCAGGGGGCGTCGTGCTGGCCGAGCACGGCGTCCAGCAGGAGCAGGCGGACCTCCGCCGCCTCCTTGCCGGTGTCGCGGCCCACCAGATCCTCCAGGACGCCGGCGCTGATCCGGTCGACGAGAGGCTGGGTGGAGGCCCACAGGCGTGCGCCGGTCGCCGCCCAGTGCCCGGCCCAGCCCTCGGCGCCGAGTCGGGCGTGCAGCCGCCGCCTCTCCAGCGCCCAGGGAGCGGTGCGCAGCGCCTCGCGCACGCTGGGGCCCCGGTCGGTGAGCTGTCGTATCAGCGTCACGGCCGCGCGCGGGGAGTCGGCCCACACCACCTGCTCCGGTTCGGGAAGTCCCGCCTCGCGGTAGGCCCGCCGGATGCCGTGCTCGGCGGTCACACGGTCGGCGGGAGCGGTCGCGGAGGCGTACGCGCGCCACGTCGACAGGTCGGGGGCGCTGCTCGCCCGCGTCAGGGGCTCTTCGGTGTTCGTGCCGGTCATGTGCTGTGCTCCTCTGCGTTGTTCAGTCGGCGACGACGCGGACGGACCCGGGGACGTACTCCCGCTGTCTGATCACCCGGTACCAGCCCTTGGGCAGCGCGATCGCGGCGTGTTCCTCGTGCACCACCCGCCCGCCCTGGGGAAGGTGCAGCAGCAGCGGGCCGAACGGCCCCGGCTCGCACACCAGTTCGCCCGGCCCCACGACCGCGTGGGCGTGCCCGGTGACCTCACCCAGCGCCAGCACGAGGCGGCCCCGCCCGTCCCGTCGCTCCCTCGGCGCGTGGGCCACATGCGCCGGGACCGCGTCCTCCGTCACCGGCACGATCAGCACGTCTCCCTGCCTGAACACGGCTCTCCCCTCACCGCCGGGTGCACCACGCACCGGCCTCATGACCAAGACCGTAGGCGCCGCCACTGACAACGCCCCGAATCCCGCCCCACCGAGGGGCATTGTCAGTGGCTGTTGGTAGAACTGCCGACATCACATCCCGCGCACTCGTTCTCCTCAGGAGCAGCCGCATGACGATCCACAGCCATCTCGACGCGTTGTACCGGCTGCCCGCGCACACCTTTTCCGGCCCCGGAGCGCCGACGGACGGCCTGCCCGACGCGGAGTCGGTGGCCTGGCGGATCACTTCGGACGTGTACGACGCGGACGAGGACTGGACCGACGCCTTCGCCCGTTTCTGTGCCGCCGTCGACACCACCCGGGTGCGGGCGCTGATCGTGGGCGCCTGGCAGGAGGCGTACGACACCGACCCCTCCCCCGTGATCGCCGCCCTGCTCGCGGCGCGGGACCGCTTCCCGGCGCTGCGCGCGCTGTTCCTCGGGGACATGGTGATGGAGGAGTGTGAGATCTCCTGGATCAACCAGACCGACGTCACCGGGCTGTTGACCGGGTTTCCGGCGCTGGAGGAGTTCGGTGTGCGGGGTGGCTCGGGGCTGGGGTTCACCGCGCTGAGCCATGGTGCGCTGCGCCGGCTCGTCGTGGAGACGGGCGGGTTGCCCGCCGATGTGGTGCGGGGTGTCGGCGCCAGTGACCTGCCGGCGCTGGAGCACCTGGACCTGTGGCTGGGCACTCCCGACTACGGCGGTGACAGCGAGGTCGGCGACCTGGAGGGCATCCTGTCCGGCGCGCGGTTGCCGCGTCTGCGTCATCTGGCCCTGCGCAACAGCGAGATGCAGGACGCGGTGGCCGCGGCCGTCGCCGCCGCTCCCGTCGTCGCCCGCCTGGAGGTGCTGGACCTGTCCATGGGCGTGCTGACCGACGAGGGCGCCGGTGCGCTGCTCGGCGGACAGCCGCTCACCCACCTCAAGAAGCTCGATCTCCATCATCACTACCTGAGCGAGCCCTTCGTGGAGCGTGTCCGGCAGACGCTGGAGTCGGCGGGCGTGGAGGTCGATCTGGACCGCGGTGACGCGGACGAGGACACCGAGGACGACGGCACGGTCTGGCGCTATGTCGCCGTGGGCGAGTGAGTGCCCGCTTGGTGAGCCGAGCGGCGTCTGTTCCGCGTTTCGCCGTGGTCGGGAACCCGGGCAACCGGCGGGTGTCCCTCTTCGCCGACGCGGTGCGCGCGGCCGGCGTGTCCGAGCCGCGGCTCGTGCCGTGGGCGGACGTCCTGCGCGAGGGGGGTGCCGACTTCGCGGCGGACGAGATCGTGCGCGTCGACTCTCCCGGCGAGGATCCCGAGGTCGACCGTCTGTTGCGGAGTGTCTCGGACCCCACGCGGGTGGAGGGGTCGGCGCGTTGGTACGCGGGGTTGATCGCCGCGTTGCGGTCGCTGCGCGGCGGTGTCCGGCTGGACGATCCCGACGAGCTCGCGGTGCTGTTCGACAAGCGCCGTTGTCACGCCGTACTGGATGCGGCCGCAGTCGCGGTGCCGTTTTCGCCGACGTCGGGGCCGCAGGGCGCGGCGG
Organism: Streptomyces gilvus; assembly: GCF_022513565.1. Taxonomy (GTDB): domain Bacteria; phylum Actinomycetota; class Actinomycetes; order Streptomycetales; family Streptomycetaceae; genus Streptomyces; species Streptomyces gilvus. Next base: position 112,881 of record NZ_JAKWBE010000002.1, read on the forward strand.
TGCGGGGCTGGGAGGATGTGCGGACGCTGATGCGGGAGCACCGTATGCCGCGGCTGTTCGTGAAGCCGGCTCACGGGTCGTCCGCTTCCGGGGTTCTGGCCGTGGAGGCGGCCGGGGGTGGGCGGATCCGGGCGACGACCTCGGTGGAACTCAGCGCGGACGGCCGTCTGTACAACTCCCTCAAGGTGCGGCGGTACGAGCGCGAGCGGGACATCGCCGTCGTCGTCGACGCGCTGGCGCCCGACGGGCTGCATGTCGAGCGCTGGGTGCCCAAGGCCTCCCTGCAGGGGCGCGCGGCGGATCTGAGGGTGGTCGTGGTCGCCGGCCGGGCCACCCACGCGGTGGTCCGCACCAGCCGTACACCGCTGACCAACCTCCATCTCGGCGGCAGCCGTGGCGACCTGGAGGACGCCCGCGAGGCCGTGGCGGCCTCGGGGGTCCGTTGGGTGGACGTGCTGGAGGTGTGCGAGCGGGCAGCGGCCTGTTTTCCACGCACACTGTGCGTCGGCGTGGACCTGCTGCCGGCCGTCGGGTGGCGCAGAGCCTACGTCGGCGAGGTCAACGCCTTCGGTGATCTGCTGCCCCGGCTGACCGGTCTGCCCGGCAGCGGCGCCGAGGGACTGGACACCTATGCCGCGCAGGTGGCGGCCGCCCTGCGCACCCACCCGCGGCCCGCACCGCCCGTACAGAACAGGAACAGCGCATGTCCGAGCCCGACATGAAGGAGATCGTCGGCCGCGACGACCTTCTCCTCGTCACCCTCGACACACTCCGCCACGACGTGGCCGTCGAGCTGGCGGCCGAGGGCCGCATACCGAACCTGGCCCGTCACCTTCCGGGCGGCGCCTGGGAGAAGCGCCACGCACCCGGCAGCTTCACCTACGCCTCCCACCAGGCGATCTTCGCGGGCTTCCTGCCGACCCCGGCCGCACCGGGGCCGCATCCGCGGCTGTTCGCGGCGAGCTTCGCCGGCAGCGAGACCACCGCCGACGGCACCTTCGTCTACGACACCCCCGACCTGGTGTCCGGGCTGGCCAAGGCGGGCTATCACACCGTGTGCGTCGGGGGCGTCGGCTTCTTCAACAAGCGGGGCCCGCTCGGCTCGGTCCTGCCCGGACTCTTCGCCGAGTCCCACTGGGAGACCGGGTTCGGCGTGACCTCGCCCCAGTCCTTCGAGAACCAGGTCGCCCGAGCCGAAAGGATTGTTTCCCAACTCCCGTCGGAGCAGCGGCTGTTCCTCTTCGTGAACGTCTCCGCCCTGCACCAGCCGAACTGGTTCCATCTGCCCGGCGCGACCCGCGAGGCCGGGGACAGCCGCGCCACGCACGCCGCCGCGCTGGAGTACGTCGACCGGCACATCGGCCGTCTCTTCGCCGCCGCGAGTTCCCGGCGCCGCTGCTTCGCGATCGTCTGCTCCGACCACGGCACCGCCTACGGCGACGACGGCTACACCGGCCACCGCCTCGGCCACGAGTCCGTGTGGACCGTGCCCTACGCCCACTTCTTCCTCGACCCCGCCGAGGCCGCCCGATGACCACAGCGCAGCTCACCAGCCCCTACCAGCACTACGTGTACGCCTATCCGCACAAGACCGCCTACCGCCGGCTGCCCGACCGGCCCGCGCTACGGTCGCTGTGGACGGGCGAGGACAAAAGTGCTCTCTCCCTCTACCTGCACATACCGTTCTGCGAGGTGCGCTGCGGCTTCTGCAACCTGTTCACGCGCATCGGCGCGCCCGACGGGTTGACCGGCGCCTACCTGGACGCCCTGGAGCGGCAGGCCGACGCGGTGCGCGGGGCACTCGGCGACACGGGCGAGGTCCGCTTCGCCACCGCGGCCTTCGGCGGCGGCACGCCCACCTTCCTGACCGCGGCCGAGCTGTCGCGCCTGTGCGACATCGCCGAGCGGCGCATGGGCGCCGACCTGCGGGCGATCCCGCTGTCCGTCGAGGCGTCGCCCGCCACGGCCACCGCCGACCGTCTCGCCGTGCTGGCGGAGCGCGGCACGACCCGGCTGAGCCTGGGTGTGCAGAGCTTCGTCGACGCCGAGGCGCGGGCCGCCGTACGCCCGCAGCGCCGCGCCGACGTCGAGGCGGCCCTGGGCCGGGTCCGGGAGGCCGGCATCCCGGTGCTCAACATCGACCTCATCTACGGCATCGACGGTCAGAGCGAGCGCAGTTGGCGGCACTCGCTGGACGCGGCCCTGGCCTGGTGTCCGGAGGAGCTGTACCTCTATCCGCTCTACGTCCGCCCCCTGACCGGTCTCGACCGCCATCGCGGCGGGCCGGGCACCGACCCGGCCTGGGACGAGCAGCGGCTGCGCCTGTACCGCGCGGGCCGTGACCATCTCCTGGCGCAGGGGTACGTCCAGCAGTCGATGCGGATGTTCCGCAGGGCGGACGCTCCAGCGCAGGGTGCCGATGACTACGCCTGCCAGACGGACGGCATGATCGGCCTCGGGTGCGGGGCGCGCTCGTACACCCGGGGGCTGCACTACTCCTTCGACTACGCGGTGGGCATGCACGAGATCCGCGGCATCATCGACGACTACGTCCGCGCCGCCGACTTCGCCCACGCCGAGGTCGGCTACCGGATGGACGCCGGCGAGGCCCGTCGACGGCATCTGCTGCAGTCCCTGTTGCAGGCGGAGGGCCTGGAGGTCGCCGACTACCGTGCCCGGTTCGGGAGTTCTCCCGGCGACGACTTCGCCGCCGAGATCGAGGGACTGGCCCAGCGTGGCTGGCTGGCCGAGTCCGGGTCCGCGCGCCTGCGTCTGAGCGCGGAGGGGCTCGCCCACTCCGACGCGATCGGGCCGCGGTTGTTCTCTCCGGCCGTGCGGGCCGCGATGGCCGCGTACGAGAGGAAGTGACCGGCCCTTCCATGGACCTGACGATCCTTTACCGGGGGCCGCTCGCCTCCTGTGACTACGACTGTCCCTACTGCCCGTTCGCCAAGCGGCGCGATTCCACCGCGCAACTGCGCGCCGACCGGGCCGCCCTGGAGCGTTTCGCGGACTGGGCCGCCGCCCGGAGCGGTGATCGTCTGTCGCTGCTGTTCACTCCGTGGGGTGAGGGTCTGGTGCGCTCCTGGTACCGGCAGACCCTGGTGCGGCTGTCCCGTCTGCCGCACATCCGCCGGGTCGCCATCCAGACCAACCTCAGCTGCCGCACGGACTGGCTGGCGGAGGCCGATCCGGACACCCTGGCCCTGTGGTGCACCTACCACCCGGGGCAGACGCCGTACGACCGCTTCCTCGCCAAGTGCCGTGAACTCACCGATTCCGGCGTCCGTTTCAGTGTCGGTGTGGTGGGGTTGCCCGAGCATCTGGAGGCCGCCCGCCGGCTGCGGGCCGACCTGCCCGGCCATGTCTATCTGTGGGTCAACGCGGCCGAGGGGCACACCTATCGGGACGCCGACGCCGACCGGTGGACCGCGCTCGACCCGCTGTTCCCCTACAGCCGCCACCCGCACGCCAGCGCGGGCCTGCCCTGCCGTACCGGTGAGTCCGTGATCTCGGTCGACGGCGACGGCACCGTGCGGCGCTGCCACTTCGTCCGTGCCGAACTGGGCAATCTCTACGACGGCTCCTACCGCGCCGCCCTGCGCCCCCGGCCGTGTCCACTGGCCGTGTGCGACTGCCACATCGGCTATGTGCATCTGGAGACGCTGCCTCTGTACGACGTCTTCGCCGGCGGGGTTCTGGAGCGGATCCCGGCCGCGGTGCCGCTCCGGTCAGGGTGAGCGTGTGCTCGACCACACGGCGGGGCTCCCGCCCTCCGGGGCAGCCAGTGCGGTGGCCAGTTCCTCGGTGGCGTCGACCAGTTCGGCGTCCGGTTCGCTCAGCAGTCGCGGGATGGCGTCGCTGTGGGCGCGGACGGCGCGGCGGGCGGCGTGCTCCCAGGCGATGTGGTCGCCGTGGCGGTGGCGCAGTTTGGGGTAGGCGGCGGCCGTGGTCTCCCACTGGCGGGCGCCGGCGATGTTGCGGAGCAGGTGCAGGATCTGGGCGCGGCAGGTGACCTGGGGACGCTGGGCGAGGTCCCACAGGAACGGGACGGTGACGGCGGTGGCCTGGTCGACGACGAAGCCGTGGCGGCAGATGCGGTTGCGCAGGCCCGCCAGCGCGGTGTGGGCGGCGCCGGCGTCGCCCGAGGCGAGGGCGGCGAGCAGGTAGGGGATGGCGGCGGCGGATCCGGTGGTGTCCTTGATCTCGCGCCAGGGCACTCGTGTGACGTCGCCGAGGGTGGTGGGCGGCCGGTCGCCGCTGATGGGGGCGTTCATCGCTGCGGGCTGTCGCCGTGTCCCCCGTCCGGGATGCGGCGCCGGGTGGGCAGCATGGCCCAGACGGTCTTGCCCGCGAGGGCGCGGCGGGTCCAGCCCCAGTGTTCGGCCAGGGCGTCGACGATGCGCAGGCCGCGGCCGTTCTCGTCCAGGTCGTCGGAGGCCGGCCGGCACGTCGGTACGGCGGTGTCGGGGTCGCTGACGGCACAGACGAGGTGAGTGGTGCGCAGGGTCAGCCTGAGCCACACCTCGTGCTCGGTGGCCGGGTCGGGCCGGGCGTGGGTGAGGGCGTTGGCGACGAGTTCGGAGACGATGCTCAGCGCGTCGTCGCGGCAGTGGTCCAACCGCCAGTGTCCGAGCGTGTGTTCGGTGAAGGCGCGGGCCTGGGCGCTTTCCCTGCCGGTGCCGGACAGGCACAGGGTGGCGGTCCGGGGGGCGCGGCGCGCGGGTGCGGCGAGGAGCGGGGCGAGGTCCTCCGAGCGCGCGGGTGGGTCGAACAGGGCTGCTGGGTGCGCGGGCGACGACACAGCACCTCCTGAGAGGACGACAGGACGGGCGCCAGCGGGGGCGGTTGACGCCCTGGTTATTATCCACGCTGAGAGCAGGTTCGTGCAATTTCACGGAAAATTGCATGCGCTGAACGATGCAGCCGACGCCACGGGCGGCCCTCCACCGGTTGCGGTGGCAGGCCGCTGATGTGGCGCAACACGAGCAAGGAGAGTGCCGTGCCGTCAGTTCGTAACGGGGTGCGGGCCAGCGCGCTGGGCGTGGACTGGGTCAAGAGCCGTCACAGCAACGCCGAGGGCAACTGCGTGGAAGTCGCCGCCCTGCCCGAAGGAGGCGTCGCCGTGCGCAACTCCCGCGACCCGCACGGGCCCGCGCTGGTCTACACACCGGCCGAGGTGGCCGCCTTCATCGCCGGCGCGAAGGACGGGGAGTTCGACCACCTCGTATGACCCGGCTCTCTCCCGGACGCCACTTCCCGCGGCACGGGCGCCGAGAGGCAGAACAGTGCGATAATGCGCCCTGTTGTCGTCTGCGTACCGGGAGTCAGGATGTCGTCCGAGTCACCTCGCGTCTCCCGCCTCGAACCGTATCTGGATCGCACCGAACCGGCCCCGACCCTGCTGAAGATGCTGGTCGGGGTGCAGTTGGCGGGTTTCCGCGAGGATGTCGGCCTCTCGCAGGAGCAGGCCGCTCGCGCCGTGGGGTTCAGCCCGGCGAAGCTGTCGCGCATCGAGGCGGGCAAGGGACGTCGGCCGCCCACCGAGGATGATGTCCGGGCGCTGCTGCAGCTGTACAAGACGGACGACCACGAGACGTCGGTCCTGTTGCAGCTGCTGCGGCGCGCCGGGGAACCGGGATGGTGGCAGCGCTTCGACAAGCGGCTGATGCCCGAGTGGTTCGACCGGCTCGTCGGGCTGCAGGAGGCGGCCGAGGCGATCCGTACCTTCGAGATCCAGTACGTTCCCGGACTGCTGCAGACCCCGGCCTACACCCGTGCCGTGGTGGAGCGCGGCCTGCCCTCGGCGCCGGCCCGCGAGGTGGAGCGGCGGGTGGAACTGCGCACGCGGCGACGGGAGTTGCTTCAGCGGTCGGACCCGCCGCAGCTGTGGGCGGTGGTCGACGAGTCGGTGCTGTGGCGTGTGCTGGGCAGCCGCGAGGTGATGCGGGATCAGCTCGAGTACCTGGTCGAGATGGCGCAGCTCCCCCACGTGACCGTGCAGATCGTCCCCCTGGACGTCACGAACGCCTCGGCACCGGCCATCCCCGTCACCTATCTGCGCTTCGGCGGCCTCGAACTGCCGGACGTGGTCTACCTCGAGCACATCAGGAGCGCGACGTTCCTGGAGGACCGCGACGAGACGGAGGAGTACCGGGTGACCCTGGACCGGCTGGCGGACGAGGCCCTCAACCCCCGCGAGTCCCTGACCCTCCTGCGCGAGACGGCCGCGGGGCGGTACGGGGCCCGGTGACCCGGGCCGCCGCTGCCGGCTAACGGAGGCGGCCCACCCCGCCGAACTCGATCCACTCCTGGGTGAGCTGACGCGGCGCCACCTCGTTGTCCGGCCGCCAGGTGGACACCTCCACCAGGCCGGGCTCCAGGACGTCCATCCCCTCGAACCACTCGGCGACGTCCTTCTCCTGCCGCACCCGCCCCCAGTGGCCCTGGGTCGCCTGGTCCATGAAGTTCGTGACGAACTCCCGCACTTCCGCGTCCTCGCTCACCAGTTGGCACATCACCAGGTAGCTGCCGGGCACGAGCCGTTCGGCCACGCGGCGCACCACCGCGACCGGCCCGTCGGTGTCGCTGTCGGGGATGCAGTGGAAGACCGAGTTGAACAGCACGGCCACCGGCTGCGAGAAGTCGATCAGCCGCTCGGTGTCGGGGTGGGAGAAGATCGTGTCGGTCTCGCGCAGGTCCGCCTGGATGACGGCGGTGCGGTCGTTCTGGTCGAGCAGGGCGCGGCCGTGCACCAGGACCATCGGGTCGTTGTCGACGTAGACCACCCGCGCCTGCGGGTCGACCCGCTGTGCGACCTGGTGCACGTTGTCCTGCGTGGGCAGGCCGGAGCCGTGGTCGAGGAACTGGCGCACGCCGTACTCCTGCGCCAGCGTCCGCACCACCCGCTGCAGAAAGCGCCGGTTGTTCTGCGCCAGCGCGCGCGTGCTCGGAACCACCTTGTCGAGTTCCTCGCAGGCGGCCCGGTCGACGGCGTAGTTGTCCTTGCCGCCCAGATAGTGGTCGTACATGCGCGCGGCCGTGGGCACCGTCGCATCGATCTTCGTGGACAACTGCTTCCCGGACTCCATCGTCTCCCCCACTCCCGCACCGGACCCGGCGCACCCGAGCGCCAGGCGATACATCCTAGGGACAACGCACTTGACCCAACCACCCACTTGATCGAACCGCCCGCAACCGGTGCCGTGCCCGGCCGTCGGAACGCACCGTTGGAGTGACGGTCCATGTCACACGACCCGTACTCGTTCATGGAGGGCCCACCCGGTGAAGGAGCTCAGGTGACCCTGCGCGAGGACGATCCCCGGTCGGTGGGGGGATACCGGATCGAGGCGCGCATCGGGACGCCGGCGACCGCGACCTGCGTGTCTTCAGCGAACCGTCCCTGCACGACGGCCGGTTGTACGTCACCCTGCCGGACACCAGCGTCCTCGCCCTCGATCCGCGCACCGGCAAGGAGATCGGACGCACCGGACGCTCCTTCGGCACCACGGGACAGTCCTTCGAGCAACTGTCGCCGAGCGCCGTACCGCCCCCGCTGGTCGGCAAGGTGCTGTACGGCGTCAGCGGGCCGGGCGTCTTCTCGGTGGGCGACGTCCCCCACCCCGCCGAGCCGTGGCTAGATGTGGCGGGCGGCGGCCAGGACCGTGGCTGCCGCTCCGGTGCCCAGGACCGCGCCGGCGATGACGTCGCCCGGGTAGTGCACCCCGGTGTGGACGCGCGAGTAGCCCACGGCGACGGCCAGCAGGCCCAGGGGCACCGTCGCGACGGGCAGCGCGGGGCCGACCGCGGCGGCGAAGGCGACGGCCGAGGCGGTGTGCCCGGAGGGGAACGACGCGGACGCGGGCATCGGCACGTGCCGCCCCGGGAACGGCGAGTCCACGGCGCGGTGGGGACGTGGCCGTCGTACGAGCCGCTTGCCGAGCAGGTTGGCGGTGGCCGAGGCGACGCCGATCGCCGCGACTCCGAGGGCGGCGGCGCGCCGGGACCGGCCGGGGCACAGCGCGAGTGTCCCGGCGACGGCGAAGGAGATCTTGGAGTGGTCGGCCGCCGCGGACAGCCGGCGCAGCGCGGAATCCAGCGCGGGTGTGCTGGTGACCGTCACGGCCTCGTACAGCGCCTGGTCGAGGGCGGCGAGATCACGCAGCAGGCCTCGCGGTACACGTTGTTCCCGCGGGGTGCGGTCAGCCATCGCTGTGCTCCTGGTTCTTCTCTCGTGGGTCGGGCGCCCGGTGGAACGCGAGGCGCACGATACGCCGCCAGTCGACGGACGGTGCGACGTACGGGGCGCCCGGCCTGTGTCTGGGCACACGTACCCGCAGTGCGCCGGGACGTATCGTGCACACCACGGGCGTGGGCAGGGTGAGTGCCTCACCGTCCACGGCGACCGGAATGAGCTCCGCCTCGGACTCGACGACCACTCGGCGGGGCGCCAGGGTCGTGATGCCGCTGGCCCGCTCCCCCAGCAGCGCCACCTCGGCGGCCTGGGCCGCGCCCTCCACCCGGACCGCGATCACGCCGAGCCTGCCCGTGTCGAGCCGTTCCCTGCGCGCACCCCCCAGGGGGTCGGCCCGGACGTAGGGGTTGTTGCTGACCAGCACCGCCTGCGGGGCCTGCAGCCGCTCCTCGTCGGCCCGGGCCGTCAGCGCGGTGCTCGCGTCGCCGGTCAGCAGGTCCGGCAGCTGGTCGAGCGCGGTGGCCGCCTTGGCCTCGCGGTACTCGGGGCTCTGCACGATGTGCGCGTAGGTGCCGAACGAGGCCGTGTTGACGAACGGCCGGCCGGCCACGTCCCCGAGGTCGACGCGGAGTTCCACCCCGTCGGTGAGGGCGTCCAGGCTGCGCGCGGGGTCGTCGCGGTCCAGACCGAGGTCCAGGGCGAAGTGGTTGCGGGTACCGGCGGTCACCACCATGAACGGCAGGCCGTGTTCGGCGGCGACACCGGCCACCAGGGCCTGGGTGCCGTCACCGCCGGCCACCCCCAGCAGGTCGGCGCCCTCGGCGACGGCCTGCCGGGCCAGCGCCACCGGATCCGGGGAGGTGTCCAGGTCGAGCAGGATCACCCGGGCGCCGAGGGCTTCGGCCCGCTCCACCAGCCCGAACTTGCCGACCTTTCCGCCGCCGGAGCGCGGGTTCATGATCAGTACGGGGTGGCGGGGCCTGCGCGCGCTGCGGGAATGCATGCCGTGCGGCTTGCGCAGCCTGCGCAGCGCGCTGCGCGCACAGGCGAGCGCCGCGGTCCAGGCGGCCACGGCCCCCACCGCCACCAGCCACAGGCCGGACACCGCGTACAGCACCAGAACGGCCAGCGGCGCCACGACCGCCAGCAGGGCGCCGACGAAACGGGCGATGCCGCGGTGCGCCAGCGCCCACCAGATGCCGGCCCCGGCCAGGGCGAGTCCCACCAGCCCCAGCAGCAGGATCAGCCACTTCCCGGCGCCCGCGACCACGGCGGCCACGGCACCGGCGACGCACACCAGGGAGAGCCGGGCCAGCAGTCGTGCCGAGCCCGGCGCCGTCTCACCTGTCCTTCGAGTCGCGTGCATGATGCGTCGGGCGGTCCCCGGGGTCCCTGGTCCGCGTGCTCGACGCCATCGGTCTCCTCGGTGCTCCGGGTGCTGCCCAGCCTCCTCCCCATGGTGGCCGCGGCCCGCGTCTCCGGCATCCCGGCGGTCCGCGGTGCGGACCGTGAGCGTCTACCCCGTGATGCCCGGCTTCAAGTCGTCGGGGTTCCGGTCGGCGGCCGCCGCGGCGCGGGTCGGCGCGCCCAGGGCCCAGAACAGGACACCGAAGAGGATGAAGAGGGCCAGGGGGATGGCCTCCGTGAGGAGGTACTTGACGCGCTCGCCGTGGCTCCAGCCGTCCGGGGCGTAGGCGGAGCTGAACCAGTGGTCGCCGGCGCCGGGAGCGACCAGCTGCAGCGTCGCGAACAGGATCAGCGCGGTCAGGACGATGCTGATGGCGAGGGGGTACGGCGCCTTGTAGGGGCGGGGGACGTCGGGGGCCTTGCGGCGCAGCACCGGCAGGGCCGGGAAGATTCCCAGGTAGCTGACGAGCGTGGTGGAGACGGCGAGGCCGAGGACGGCGCCGAAGAGCTTGGCGGCGCTGCCGTGGGTCAGCTCGTGGGCCAGGACCAGGACGAGGGTGGAGACCAGGCCGCTGAGGATGTTGACGCGCACGGGGGTGCCGAAGCGGCTGGAGATCACGCCGAGGAAGCGGGGGGCCGCGCCGTCGTAGCCGGAGACGGCCAGGGCGCGGTCGGAGCCCATGACCCAGGTGACGCCGGAGGAGAGCACCGTGAGGATGAACATGATCGCGGCCAGGTCGCCGAGGACGCTGCCGGCGCCGCTGAGCGTGGCGGTGCCGTCGGCGGAGACGTGGCCGCCGTAGACCGTGAAGACCTGCCGCATCGCGTCGATGAAGCCGCCGAGGCCCGAGATGGCCTTCACGGGCAGGACGAGCAGGATGCCGAGGATCGGCAGGGCGTAGAGCAGGACGGAGAGGACGGCACTGCGGAAGATGGCGAAGGGGACGTCCTTCTGGGCGTCGGTCATCTCCTCGCCGGCGGTGTTGGGCAGTTCGAAGCCGACGTAGTTGAACATCAGCAGCGGCACCAGGGCGACGAAGCCGGCGTACGTCGGGGAGAAGTCGCCCGCTCCGAAGCCGTGCAGGCCGTGCTTGACGCCGTAGACCACGACGGTGAGGGTGAACAGGCCGAGGAGCAGGAAGCGGCTCCAGGCGCCGAGGGTGGGGATCCACTTGCCGATGTCGAAGGAGAGGATCGCGGCGAGCACGCCCACCCAGACGAACAGGAGGGTGAACACGTAGAAGGCCGGGGTGCTCAGGTCCTTTCCGTCGTTGAAGAAGGTGGTGTAGGCCGTCACGGCGGAGACGGACAGGGTGCCGCCGAGCCACACCGGGTTGGTGATCCAGTACAGGAAGTTGTTGACGGCTCCGGCGAGGCGTCCGAAGGCGCGGCTGGTCCATATGTAGGGGCCGCCCTCGTCGGGGAAGGCGGCGCCGAGTTCGGCGGTGAGCAGGGCGGAGGGGATGAAGAAGACGGCGGCCAGCACGATGAGCCAGGTGAACGCCTCGGCGCCGTTGGAGGCGACGCTGCCGATGGTGTCGACGCCGACGATGGTGCACAGCAGGAAGAAGAGGATGTCGAACCGGCCAAAGTGCTTGCGCAGCTTCTGCCGTTCGGTCTGGGCCGCCGGCGGCGGGGCCGGCTCGAAGGTCGTGGGGCCAGCAGTCACCGGGAGCTCCTGTGTGCTTGTACCGACAGGTGAGTTTTGGCCAATGATCTTGCGATATCGGACGGCCCACAAGCGGTCATGGACAACTCTTGACCATCGCTTCTCCGGGTGGTTGTACCGGTAACATCGGCGAAACACGGGAGCGTGGCCGTGCGCCGGTGATTCAGCCGTGGTCGGCGTGCAGGTGGCTGTGCGAGACCTCGGGGGGACAGGGCTCTCGCTTCCCGCGGCGGTGGCGGCGCCAGTCGTGGACGGCGAGGCTCAGTCCGGTGATGACGGGCAGGACGCCCAGGCCCACGGAGGTGGCGACGGCGGTCCGGTAGTCGTGGTGGGCGGCGCCCAGGACCAGGTAGAAGACGCCGGGCAGGGCCGCCGTGCCGATGGCGCCGCCCAGGCGCTGTCCGGTCTGCAGGGCGCCGCCGGCGGCCCCGGCCATGCGGACGGGTACGTCCCGCAGGGTCATGGTCACGTTGGGGGAGATCACGCAGCCGCTGCCCAGGCCGCCGAGGAAGAGGACGGGGAGGGCGAGCCAGGTCGCGACGTCGGCCGGGGCCAGGCGCAGGACCAGGGCGGTGCCGCCGAGGCCGAGGATGACGCCGACGAGACCGCAGACGGTGAGCAGCCGGCCCAGCCGGTCGACCAGGCGTCCCGCGACCGCGGCGGCGAGGGCGGAACCGAGTGCGAAGGGGGTCACCGCGAGTCCCGAGCGCAGGGGGGAGTAGTTCAGGCCGTTCTGGAAGAAGAGGGCGAACACCAGCCACACGCCGCTGAAGCCGATGAAGTACAGGGTGGCGATGCCCGCGCCGATGGCGTATCCGCGGACGGTGGTGACGAGGCGGGGGTCCAGCAGCGGCCGGCCCTCGCGGGCCAGGACGCGCCGCTCCCACTGGGCGAAGACGCCGAACAGGGCGAGGCCCAGGGGAAAGAGCCACCACAGGCGTCGTACGCCGCCGGACTCGGCCAGGACGAGGGGCAGCATCAGGGCGAGGACAGCGGTGCCGAGGAGGACGACGCCGCCCAGGTCGAGGCGTTCCCGGTGGCCCGGCGCGGTACTGGGGAGCAGGCGCAGGCCCAGCAGCAGGGCGGCCAGGCCGATGGGCACGTTGACGTAGAAGATCCAGCGCCAGCCCTGGGGGCCGTCGGCCAGGGTGAGGATGAGACCGCCGACGACGGGGCCGACGGCACTGGAGATGCCGACGGTCGCCCCGAACAGGCCGAAGGCGCGCCCGCGTTCGGCTCCGCGGAACATCTGCTGGATGAACGCGGAGTTCTGGGGGGCGAGGCAGCCCGCGGCGACGCCCTGGGCCAGGCGGGCGGCGACGAGCAGGGAGATCGAGGGGGCGGCGCCGGCGGCGGCGCTGCACACGACGAAGGCGGTCAGCGCCAGGAGGTAGATGCGGCGCCTGCCGATCGCGTCGCCGACGCGGCCCGCGGTGACCAGGACCAGGGCGAAGGCGAGCGCGTAGCCGGAGACGACCCACTGGATGGCGGGGGCGGAGGCGTGCAGGTCGCGCTGCATGGAGGGGAGCGCCACGGCGACGATCGTGACGTCGAGCAGGCTCATGAACCCGGCCACCAGAGTGACCCACAGCGCTTTCCAGCGTCGCGGGTCGGGGGTGTCGTTCGCCTGCGTCGGCACTGCTCCTCCTTCACGGACCGGGTGACCGGTGGGGCGCGGTCACGTCAGCGCCGGGTACCCGGGGACGCGGGTGTGTCCCGTGAAGGCGCACCGAAGAGGGCGGGTTCACTCCTGGTGGGCGTCGACATCGCCGTTGACGGTGGTCAGCTTCATGGTGGGGCCTGTGCGGGCGTCGTGGGTGGGCACGTCGACGGAGGTGCGGCCGTTCCGCGTCCCGGCCGTGACGCCGTAGGCGGGGGCGTCGTGCGGGAGGGTGACGTCGACGGAGCCGTTGGCAGTGGTCGCGGAGATGCCCGAGGGGGCGGTGGTGCAGGCGAGGGTCACGTCGCCGTTGACGGTGCTCGCGTGCAGCCGGCCCGCGGCGAGTCCGCTCGCGCGGACCGAGCCGTTGCGGGTGGTCAGGCGCAGTGTGGCGGTGTCGTCCCCGGCGCGGGTGACGGTCACGTCGCCGTTGACGGTGCTCAGGTCCAGCGCGGCCGCGATCCCCACCGCGTCGATGCCGGCGTTGCGGGCGCCGGCGGTGACGCTCATGCCGTCGGGGATCTTGACGTACGGCATGCGGGGGCACGGGCCCGCGCACGACAGGTCGAGGGTCAAGGTGCGGTCGTGGTGGGACCAGGCGGTGTGGACGTGGTCGTCGACGGTGACGCGGTGTCCGTCGGCCGGACGCAGACGCAGGCCGTTGTCGGTGGTGATGACGAGGTGGTCACCCGATGCCGGGCGCGGGGAGGTCTCGGCGGCCGAGGTCCGGGACGCCTCGCGTCCGCCGTCGCCGCACGCCGCCGTGGCCGCGAGCAGGGACAGTACGGCCGTGAGCAACAGCGCGGGTCTTGAGGGCATCGCCTTCATGGGCGTACGAGTGCCCCGTGCCGGCGTCCGTATGACGGGGCGTCGGGCGCAACGAAAGGGCCCCGCCCCGGAGTTACCGGAGCGGGGCCTTCAAGAGCGCCGGGCAGGCCTTGCACCTGCATTTCCCCGCAGGAAGCGGGGCGTCTTTCCTTGGACCACCAACGCACGACCAAGAGGCGGGAGTTCCCGGCCGCTCGCTCTGCGTTCATCCTATCGCACCTCAACCGCCGCTCTGACCACACCGGTTGGCCCCCGCAACACACCACCGACAGTAAAGTGAAGGTATGGTCTAGACCAAAACGCGCCTTGGTCTAGACCGAAGTATGGACGCGGCCCCCGGGACGACACGAAGCTGGGGCACCCCCACTCCACAGGAGGCACACCGTGAAACGCCTTCGCGCATGTCTCGGCGCGGCCACCGGCGTCCTGCTGACCGCCGCCGGAACCACGGCCCTGGTCGCCGGCCACGCCTCGGGCGCGACCACCGCGCTCGACAACCGCTGGTACGCGGCGGCCCCGTACCTCATGCCGCTCGACAACGACCCGCCCGACCCGGCCGCCATCATGGACGCCACCGGCCTCAAGGCCTTCCAGCTCGCCTTCGTCCTCGCCCCCAACGGCGGCGGCTGCTCCCCCACTTGGGGCGGCACGGCACCCGTCTCCTCGGACACCGCCGTGCAGTCCGTCATCGACACCGTCCGAGCCAAGGGCGGGGACGTCTCGATCTCCGTCGGCGGCTACGGCGGCACCAAGCTCGGTCAGACCTGCGCGGACGCGGCCGCCACGGCGGCGGCCTACCAGCAGGTCATCACCAAGTACGGGCTGCACGCCATCGACTTCGACCTGGAGGAGCCGGAGTACGAGAACACCGCCGCGATCAGGAACGAGATCGGCGCGGCGAAGATACTCCAGCAGAACAATCCGGGCCTGTACGTCTCCGTGACCACCGCCGGCACCGCCGACGGCACGGGCTGGTTCGGCAAGCAGATGCTGCTGGAGGCGAAGTCGCAGGGGTTCACGCCGAACAACTTCTCCATCATGCCCTTCGACGGCGGCTTCAACGGGGCGGCGTCGCAGACCAGCGCGCTCACCAACTTCAACGCCATCCTGCAGTCCACCTTCGGCTGGGACCAGGCGACGGCCTACGCCCACGAGGGCTTCTCCGGCATGAACGGGCGCAGCGACTCCGGGGAGATCTTCACCCAGGCCGACTTCCAGACCGTGCTGGACTACGCCACGGCCCACAACATGGACCGCTTCACCTTCTGGTCGCTCAACCGGGACCGCCAGTGCAGCCCGGTCGACAACGGCGGCCGTACGTCCGGCACCTGCTCCAGCGTGGCGCAGAACTCCTGGGACTTCGCGAAGTACTCGGTGAGGTTCGCGGGCACCACACCGCCGTCCACGACACCCACGCCCCCTCCGCCGCCCACCGGGTGCAAGACCGCCTGGAGTTCGAGCGCGGTGTACACCGCCGGGGACGAGGTGTCGTACGAGCAGCACAACTGGAAGGCCAGGTGGTGGACGCAGAACGAGGTGCCCACCGCCTCCGACTGGGGTGTCTGGCAGGACGAGGGGGCCTGCTGAGAGACTGCGGGAAAGGCCGGGCACGGATCAGGTCGCGAACTGACCGCTCCGTGCCCGGTCGCTCGTCGCGCGTCAGATACGGCCGCCGGTCAGACGAGTGATCGGGCCGAGGGAGCGACGGCCGGCGCGGCGGCCCGCCGCGTACGTCGTGGCGCCGAGCGCCGTCAGGCCCGCTCCCACGCCCGCCGCGAGGGCCTTGCGGTGGGCGATCGCCGTCCAGGCCGTCCTGGCGACGGCGGCGGCCTGACCGGAGGCGGCGATGACGGCCTGGCGGCCGGCTTCGACGCGCTCGGTCGCGGCGTGGGCGACCGCGGCGGTCGTCCCTGCCGCACGCTCGGTCGTCTCCGCGGCGGTCGACGCCAGGTCAGCGGTCTTCTCGGCGGTCTTGTCCGCGGTCCTGGAGGCCGGGGCGGTCGCCTTCGCCGTGGTCCGGCGGGCCTTGGCGGCCGTGCTGCGCACGGATCCGGAATCTCGATTCGTGTCGTTGTTCGATGGGCTCATGGAATCCGCGTTGCCGCTCGATGCGACGGCAAACACGTTCCGGCCGACTCGGTGTCACGCTCCGCGCATCCAGGCGCGGGTGCCGAAGGATGCGCAAGCCCGCGAGGCCACCGCGGCCGCGTCACGCAGGGCGCCCGCGAAGGTCTGTGACGTCAAGTCTCCCGAGCCCGCGAGGAGATGGGCGAGGGCGCCATGCAGGACGTCACCCGCGCCCAGTGTGTCCGCGACCGGCACGGCGGGCACCTCCACCGTGCCGGAGGCCTCGGGCCCCGCCCATTCGACGGGCCCCGCTCCCCCGCTGACGGCCGACCAGGTGACCCCGTGGTCCCGTAGGTACCGCAGTGTGCCGGCCGGCGTGCGGGTGCCGGGCGGGTGGAAGTCGGCCGAGCAGACGGCGACGTCGATCAGCGGCAGCAGCTCCTGGGTGCCGTCCTTCCAGCTGCCGCCGTCGAGGAGGGTCGGGCGGCCGGCGGAGCGTGCGGCGCGTGCCGCGGCCAGGGCGAGGTCCCCGTGGTGGCCGTCGAGCTCGACGATGTCACTGGCCGCCACCAGGGCGTCGAGGTCGCCGGGCGGGGCCAGGCGGTGACGGGTGGCGTTGGTCGAGGCCACCGCCCGCTCGCCGGTGGCGGCGGTGACCAGGACGGAGGAGACGGCGGGCGGCTCGCTCGACTCCGCCGCCAGGTCGGTCACCGTCACGCCCAGCTGTCGCAGGTCCGCCGTGACGGCCCGGCCCAGGGGGTGGGAGCCGATCGCCGTGAGCAGCCGCGCCCGGCCGCCCAGGTGGGTGAAGGTCACGGCCGCGTTCGCCGCCGGGCCGCCCGCGGCGACGGTCTGGTCGCGTGAGGTGAGCTTCTCGTCGGCGCCGGGGACGCGATCCACCAACTGGATGACGTCGAGGGTGCACAGACCGACGAAGAGCCCGGCGGGGTGTGTGCGTGTCGTCGGTTCCACGCGTCCAGCATGCACGGCCGGCATTTACTAACAATTGATTGAACAGTCCAGACTGATAAGCCTAGCGTTACTACATGACGACG
This sequence comes from Streptomyces gilvus, assembly GCF_022513565.1. GTDB lineage: Bacteria > Actinomycetota > Actinomycetes > Streptomycetales > Streptomycetaceae > Streptomyces > Streptomyces gilvus. The sequence goes on from NZ_JAKWBE010000002.1 coordinate 129,761, forward strand.
CGGACGGAGACAGCCCCCGAGGGCGGGCGCGAGGCGCGGGACAGCGTCCGGCTCGCCTCCGACCTGCGGCTGGCGGTGGGACGGGTGACCCGGCGGCTGCGGCAGGCCCACGCCGTGGGCGACGTGTCGCTGTCCGGTGTGTCGGTGCTGGCCCGGCTCGCCGCCGACGGCCCCGACTCGCCGACCTCGCTCGCCGAGATGGAGCGCGTCCGGCCCCAGGCGATGGCCAGCACGCTCGCACTGCTCGAACAACGCGGCCTGGTGCGCCGTACCCCCGACGCCACCGACGGCAGGCGCAGCATCGTGGCCGTGACCGAGGAGGGGCGGGCCATGCTGGCCGAGCGGCGGTCGGAGTCGGTGGACCGGCTGGGCGCCGTCCTGGAGGGCTTCAGCGCCGAGGAGCGCGCCGCGCTCGCCGCGGCCCTGCCGCTTCTCGACCGACTGGCGGAGCGGCTGTGATCGCGCGGCGCAAGGACACCCCGGTCGGGCCCGGGTACAAGTGGGTCGCGCTGTCGAACACCACGCTCGGCGTGCTGATCGCCACGATGGACGCCTCCATCGTGATCATCTCGCTGCCCGCGATCTTCCGCGGGATCGGCCTCGACCCGCTGGCGCCGGGCAACATCGGCTATCTGCTGTGGATGATCCTGGGCTATCTGCTGGTCTCGGCCGTACTGGTCGTCGTACTCGGCCGGCTGGGTGACATGTTCGGCCGGGTCAGGATCTACAACCTCGGCTTCCTCATCTTCGCGTGTGCCTCCGTGGCGCTCTCGCTGGACCCGTTCCGGGCCGGCGCGGGGGCGCTGTGGCTGATCCTGTGGCGGATCGTGCAGGCCTTCGGCGGCTCCATGCTGACCGCGAACTCGGCCGCCATCCTCACCGACGCCTTCCCCGCCCGGCAGCGCGGCATGGCGCTGGGCATCAACCAGATCACCGCGCTCGCCGGCCAGTTCCTCGGCCTGCTCGCGGGCGGTCTGCTCGCCGCCGTCGACTGGCGGGCGGTGTTCTGGGTGAGCGTCCCGGTCAGCGTCACCGGGACCGTCTGGTCGTATCTGAGCCTGCGGGAGACCGCGTCGGGCCGGCGCGGCCGCATCGACTGGCTGGGCAATCTCACCTTCGCGGCCGGCGCCGGGATCCTGCTGGCCGGGATCACCTACGGCATCCAGCCCTACGGCGACAGCGCCACGGGCTGGGCGAATCCCTGGGTCCTCGCCGGCCTCATCGGCGGCGTGAGCCTGCTGCTGGCGTTCTGCCTCATCGAGACCCGGGTCGCCGAACCCATGTTCCAGCTGGCCCTGTTCAAGGTGCGCGCCTTCACGGCGGGGAACCTGGCCGCGCTGCTGACGGCGATCGCGCGCGGCGGGCTACAGTTCATGCTCATCATCTGGCTGCAGGGCATCTGGCTGCCGCTGCACGGCTACGACTACGCCGACACCCCGCTGTGGGCCGGCATCTTCATGCTCCCGCTCACCCTGGGCTTCCTGCTCGCGGGACCCATATCCGGCTATCTCTCCGACCGGTTCGGCGCACGGCTGTTCTCCACCGCCGGTCTGTGTCTGGTCGCGTGCTCGTTCCTCGGTCTGCTCGCGGTGCCGGTCGACTTCGAATACGGCCTGTTCGCGGCGCTGTTGCTGCCCAACGGGCTGGGCCAGGGCATGTTCTCCTCGCCCAACACGTCCTCGATCATGGGCAGTGTGCCGCCGGAGCACCGCGGGGTGGCCTCGGGCATGCGGTCCACGTTCCAGAACTCCGGGACCGCCCTGTCCATCGGGGTGTTCTTCTCCCTGATGGTCTCCGGCCTCGCCTCCTCGCTGCCCGGCACGCTCAGCAGCGGTCTTCAGGCGCACGGCGTGCCGGCCGGCGCGGCCGAGCACGCCGCCTCGCTGCCGCCGGTCAGCACGCTGTTCGCGACGTTCCTCGGCAACAACCCCATCGAGCATCTGCTCGGTTCGGGCGGCGTCCTCGACCAGGTCACCGCGAGCCAGCGTGCCGCCCTGACGGGCCACACCTTCTTCCCGCGGCTGGTGTCGGGGCCGTTCCACCACGGTCTGACCATCGTGTTCGGCGTGGCGGCGGGCATGGCCCTGATCTCGGCGCTGGCCTCCGCCCTGCGCGGTGCCCATCACGCGGAGCCCGAACGTCCCACCACGGCCGGCGTCGGCCAGGAGGCGGCCCAGCCCCGCCACAACGCGCCGTCGTGAACGGTCAGTCGGCCGCGAAGTCGCGCAGCGCGTCCTTGCCGCCGTTGAACCGGTCGTGGTCGCCGACCGTGGGCCCGGAGGAGGTGTACTGCCACATCGTGTACGAGGACCAGCCGGCCGGGAGCGCACCCACCGAGGAGGCGTAGCGGGCCACCCACAGGGGGTTGGAGGATCCGAAGGCCGCCGAGTCGCCCGTGCAGGTGCTCCACCAGCTGGTGGCGGTGTAGATGACGGCGGCGCGTCCGGTGCGGGCCTTGTAGCGGTTCACGAAGTCCCGGATCCACGACACCATGCCGCTCTTGGACTTGCCGTAGCAGGAGTCGCCGTAGGGGTTCCACTCGATGTCGAGGGCGCCGGGCAGCGTCTTCCCGTCGCCGGACCAGTCGCCGCCGTGGTCGACGAAGTAGTCGGCCTGGGCGGTGCCGCTGCTGGTGTCGGGGGTGGCGAAGTGGTACGCGCCGCGCACCATGCCGACGTCGTGGGAGCCGCCGTACTGCTGGGCGAAGTACGGGTTGCGGTAGGAGGTGCCCTCGGTGGCCTTGACGTAGGCCCATCCGACGCCGCTGCTCCACAGGGTGGACCAGGAGGCGTTGCCCTGGTAGCTGGAGACGTCGACGCCCTCGGTCTGGGCGGTGCGGATCAGCGGGGCGGCCGCGCGGGTGTCGGCGCCGTCGTGGGCGAGGACACCCATGCCCATGTAGGCGCTGCCGCGCACGGGTATGGGTATGGACTCGGCCGACGCGGACGCGATCGGCAGGGCGGACAGGGCCAGGAGGAGACCGGCCGTGGCGGCGGTCGGGCGTATGCGCGAGCGGGCGCGCCTGCTGGTGTTTGGTTGCACATGAGCCATCTGACCCGCAGTCGCACCGGCTCGCACGTCAGGCTCCGCCCAACGAAGCAACGGCGTGCTCCGCCCGACGAAGCAACGGCCTGCTCCGCCCGGCGAAGCAACGGCCTGCTCCGCCCGGCGAAGAAACGGCGTGCTCCGCCCGGCGGAGCAACGACCCGCCGTCAGCGTCTGCGCCAGGACCACCCGCTGCCGATGCCCGCCACGTGCAGGGCCGGCGCCGTCAGCCCGAGGAGCATGAGGTTGGTCGAGGTGAAGGTGTGGTTGGTGGAGATGTCGGCCGCGTCGACGAGGAACGCGATGAAGAACAGGACCGCGGAGAGGATCGCCGGCGTGATGTCCGTCCGGTCGGTGGGTCGGGGTTCTCGTACCGTGTGGGGTCCGAATGCCCCCGACTCACCGGCTCACGCCGACGGCCCGGTGCCTCAGCGGCCGTACCCCCTGTCCAGCCGTTCGAGCACCGCCCCCGCCATCGCCGCCTCGCCCTTGGCGTTGGGATGGGCCGGGGCGGCCGGGGAGGCCGGCTGCAGGGGCTCGATCCAGCGGTCGGCGGGCGCCTTGCACATGTCGTGGCCCCGGGTGGGCGCGTAGGTGTCGACGTACTCCGCGTGGTTGAACGCGGCCGTGAGACGGAGCATCAGGTTGAGCCGCTTCTCGGTGTCGCGCAGATAGGGGAAGTCCTTGGCGGCGAAGGGCACCGAGGGGTAGCAGCCGCTGCCGTCGTCCGGCAGCAGGTCGGGGTAGCCGACGACCACGACACGCGCGTGCGGCGCCCTGTGGTGCACGGCCCTGAGCACCCGGGCGACCTTCGGCGCGGTCTGCAGCACGGCGAGGGCCAGTTGGTCGGTGCCGGAGGCGGTGTAGTGGCGTTGACAGGGGTTGCCCGCCAGGTCCTGGGCGGAGAGCTGGACGCAGGTGGCGATGATGGAGCTGAAGCCGACGTCGTTGCCGCCGATCTGGACGGTCACCAGGTCGGTTCCGCGCCCCACCGCGTCGAGTTGGGGTCCGTTGGTGCCCTGGGGCTTCCACATCTCCTCGGTCGTGGCGCCGGCGCAGCTGACGTCGTCGAGGACCGTGCCCCGTCGCTGGGCGCCGACCAGAGAGGGGTAATTGTGGTCGGAGCGGGCGCAGTTGGCGTCGACCTGGGTGGGGATCACGGGACCGGAGGTGTAGGAGTCGCCGAGCGCCACGTACTCCGCCTGCTTGTGTCCGCCGGGCGCGCCGTGCGCGGTGGCCGGGGTCCCGGCGGCCAGGACGAGGGCACAGCTGCCGACGGCCGCCGCAACTGCCGTGGCCCGTCGGCGTCTTGACGCCGATACGGCCGGCTGCGTGTCACGCTTCATGGAGACCTCCTGGTCCGAGCCGTCAGGGCGGGGTGCGGCCGCGCACGGTCGTCGCGCGTTCAACTGGCCTTGTATACCGGTGAGTAGAGCCTGTCGGCCAGAGGCGTACGGCGACGAATTCAGGCGATTGCGGTGCGGAACAGGCGAGTCCGCCTGCCGCGGGCCGCGCACCGATCACGCGAACCAGTTCGACGCGCCCTCGTCCGGCCGGGCACTCAGGTGGGCCTACGCCCCACCTGTCACACCCGCAACATCCGAGGTCAGCGCCCGGATGGGCCCTCACCAGGGAGTTCGGCGGAAGTCGCTGCAAGCGCTCCGTCGCCCGCATAGCGTGCGGTATCCCGAACCGCTCCCCCACGTCCCCCGCGGTCCGCACCTCTTGGGCCCCGACCCACCAGGAGATCCTGGGATGTCCACCGACAGCTCCGAGTTACACCCGGCGCGGCACCGGTCCGCCCGGCACGCCTTCGCCTCACCCGCCGCCCACCTCCCCGCTCCCCGCGAGCCCCGACGGCTGCCCGTGCGCGCCCGCTCGTGGACCGGCCCGCACCGGGACCTGCGGCTGCTGCGCCGGGCCGCGCGCCGACTGCGCCGCGTGGCCACGTTCGTCGCCCTCGGCTACTTCGCCGCCTTCCTCACCCTGACCGTCGCCCGCCCGTCCGTGATGACCCGCCCCGCGCCCGGCGGGCTGCCCACCGGACTCCTGCTCGCCCTGGTCCAACTCCCGGTCACCTGGCTGGCGGTGCTGGTGTACGAGGTCACCGCGCGCCGGTACGTCGACCCGCTGGCCCGGCAGGTGCGCCGGCACGCCCACGGCACCGCCGACGGGGAGCCGCGGCCGTGACCGACTTCACCGGCACCGCGCAGTCCTGGTCGCTGGTGGCGTTCTCCACGGTCGTCGCCCTCACGCTGCTGCTGTGCGTGCTCACCGGCCCCGACCGCGACGACCTCGACGAGTTCTACACCGGCTACCGCTCCCTGTCGCCGCTGCGCAACGGCCTGGCCATCGCCGGCGACTACATCTCCGCCGCGACCGTGCTCACCATCGGCGGGGTCATCGCGCTGTGCGGCTACGACGGTGTCGTGCTGGCCCTGAGCACCCTGCTGTCGCTGCTGCTCCTGATGGTCCTGCTGGCCGAACCCCTGCACCACACGGGCCGGTTCACCATGGGCGACGCGCTGGGCAGGCGCCTGCCCGGGCGCGCGGTGCGCATCACGGCGTGCGCGGTGACGCTGGCCGCGCTCGTGCCGATGATGGTCGTCCAACTGGCGGGCGTGGGACAGCTGCTGGCGTTCATCCTCGGCTTCCACGACAGCGCGATGCGCACCGGGTGCGTCGTCGGGGCCGGAGCGCTGATGATCACGTACGCGGCGATCGGCGGGATGCGGGGCACCGCCCTGATCCAGATCCTCAAGACGGTGGTGCTGCTCGGGTCCGGGCTGGTGGTGGCCGCGCTCGTGCTGCACACCTTCGGCTGGAGTCCGCACACCCTGTTCCGGTCGGCGGCACACCGCAGCGGGGCCGGCGACGGCTTCCTGCGCTACGGGCTGCAGTTCGCGAGCGGGCCGCACCGCGGCCTGGACATGGTCAGCACCCAGTGCGCCATCGTCCTGGGCGGAGCCTGTCTGCCGCACGTCACCATGCGGATGTACACCGCCGGCAGCGCGCGGCAGGTGCGGCGCGCGATGTCCTGGGCGGTGTCGACGGTCACCCTGTTCATCGCCGTCATCACCGTCGTCGCCGTCGGCGCCACGGCCCTCATCGGGCGCACGGGGGTCGCCGCCGCCGACCCGCGCGGCAACACCGCCTATCTGCTGGGCGCCCGGGCCGCGTTCGGGATGCGGCTGTCGCACGCGGAGAGCCTGTTGTTCACCGCGGTCACCACGGCGATCTTTCTCACGCTGCTGGCCTCCGTGGCCAGCATGACCCTGGCCTGCGCCAACTCCCTGGCCCACGACGTCGCCGCCACCCGCCGGCCCACCCCACCGCAGCGCGAGACGGCCCTGGCCCGGCTGGCCGCCCTGGCCGTGGGCCTCCCGGTGATCGTGCCGGCCGTGCTCCTCCAGCACCGCAGCCTGCAGCCGCTGGCCACCCTGTCCTTCTGCCTGGGCGCCTCGGCCATCGCGCCCGCACTCGTCTACAGCCTCTTCTGGCGGCGCTACACCCGCACCGGGCTGCTGTGCACCCTGATCGGCGGCAGCGTGAGCGTGCTCGTCCTGATCACCGGCACCAACCTGGTCTCCGGGACACCTCAATCAGCCTTTCCCGACGTCGACTTCAACTGGTTCCCCTTCACCACGACGGCCCTGGTCTCGGTACCGGCGGGCTTCCTGTGCGGCCTGTTCGGCACCCTCCTGTCCGGCCGAAGCGCGTCCGCGCGGGAGCGGGAGCGGTACGAGGCCATGGAGCACCTGCTGCTCGCCGGTCCCGCACGCCCCAGGAGCGGATGACGGCAGGTCATGGCACTTGGCCGGATTCCCTCCCCCGGCCCGGCGAGCCGCCGCGCGCTGGGTATCCCTGCAGGGGTCGAGGCAGGCGGGGTTGGGGGGGCTGGCACTGTGGCACGCCGATGGCGGACTTCCGGGCCCTTCTCATCGCGTCGCCCACCAAGACGGCAGCCGGTACGCGCCGCGGGGGCGGACGCCCACGACGGCCCCCGCTTCCGTGACGTCCTGCCGGCGTTGGCGGGGCTGGTCGCGGTGGTGTGCGCGGTGGTCGCCGTACTGGCCCTGGGGTACCGGGCCGCGGGGATCGGGGTGCCGCTGGCCGGTGTGGTCGTTCTCGCCATCGCGGTGACGGTCGCCGTGCGGCGCCAGGGTCCGGTCATGCGCCGGCGCCTCGGGTACTACACGCCCGAGGAACTCCTCGAACTCGACACCCAGGGCCTGGCGTTGGCGGTGGCGCGGATGCTGCGCCGGGACGGCTGGCGGGTACGGCTGCTGCCGGCCGCCGACCGGCCGCGGCTGTGCGCCCTGGACAGCAGCGGACGCCGACTGGACGTGGCGTTCCGGCCGGTCGCCGAGCCCCTGCCCGACGAGGACCTGCCCCATCCGCACGCCCACCGGGAGAACGGGCAGTCCCCCCTCCACCTGGTCGTGCACCGGGGCTCGTTCGGCGCGCGCGACGTCCGGTGGGCGCGGCGGCAGGGCCGGACCTGTCTGCTGGACGGCTCTCTGCTCAGGCGGTGGGGGCAGGGCACGCGGCTGAACGAACTGCTGCCTACAGGCTTGTGACATCCCGCCGGCGCCTATATTACTGAAACGTAACCTCCTTGGGGCTACCGCCGGTAACACCCCCGCGGGTACGGTCCTGACACTTCGTCTAAGAGTGCGCGAGGTGCGGTGGGACGACCGCGCCTCGTGCCGTCGGCCCCTGCCCCACCGGGCCGCAGGACGCCCGAGCCGCAGATCGAGGCTCGGCCTCCCCCCACTTCGGAGGTCCGTCATGCCCGTTTCCGCACGTCTGCTCGCCGTGGCCGTCACGACCGCCACCTGTCTCGGCGCCACCGTCGTACCCGCGGCCGCCGCGTCGCCCACCGACGCCGTGGTCTCCCGCGGTGTCACGATCCCGGAGTTCTACAACCCGCCCGCCGCCCTCCCCTCCGCCGACGGCGCCCTGGTGCGCAGTGAACCGCTGCCCCTCGCGCTGAGCCTGCCCGGCGTCAACGGCCCCCTGCCCGGCACCGCCACCCGCCTGATGTACAAGTCGACCGACTCACGCGGCCAGGCGATGGCCGTCACCGGCGCCTACATCGAGCCGAGCGCCGACTGGAAGGGCACCGGCGACCGGCCGCTGGTCGCCGTCGCACCCGGCACCATGGGACAGGGCGACCAGTGCGCCGCCTCCCTCGGCCTGGAGCACCCGCTCACGGCCAACGGACAGACGGTGTCCATCGGTTACGAGGACCTGGCGATCTACCGCCTGCTCGCCGAGGGCGTCGCCGTCGTCGTCACCGACTACGCCGGCCTCGGCACCACGGACCGGCTGCACACCTACGTCAACCGCGTCGACGAGGCCCACGCCGTCCTCGACGCCGTCCGCGCCGCACGCTCACTGCCCGGAACCTCCCTCACCCGCGCCTCGAAGGTGGCCCTCTTCGGCTACAGCCAGGGCGGCGGGGCGACCGCGGCCGCCGCCGAACTCCAGCCCTCCTACGCCCCCGACATCACCCTCGCCGGAACCTCCGCGGGCGCTCCGCCGGCCGACCTGGCCGAGGTCACCAAGGCCGTCGACGGCAGCGAACTGGCCGGCGCGCTGGGCTGGTCGGTCAACGGCTTCCTGCAGTCCGACCCGGCCCTGAAGCCGATCGCCGAGGCCCACCTCAACGCGGCGGGCAAGGCGGCCCTCGCGGACCTCTCCACCATGTGCGTGGGGGACGCCCTGTTCGCCTACGGCGGCAAGCACAGCACCGGTTGGACCACCGACGGCCGCTCCATCAGCGACATCATCCAGTCGGAACCGGCCCTCACGGCCTTCCTCGACCAGCAGCGCATCGGCAGGATCGAACCCGCCTCGCCGGTCCGCGTGTCCACCGGCACCAGCGACAACCTGGTACCGCACGCGCAGGCCCGGCAACTCGCCGTCGACTGGTGCGCCAAGGGCGCCGACGTGACGTACAAGCCCATCGCGCTGCCGAACCTGGGCAGCGCGCTGATCAACCACTTCACGCCGCTGCTGACCGACCAGGGCGACGCGATAGCGTGGCTGACCGACCGGCTCGACGGCAAGGCCGCCACCTCCAACTGCGGTGATCTGTCCGGACTTTCCTGACACCGGCCCTTCCTGGCACCGCTACAGCTGTACGGCGCCCTCCGCCGCGCAGGCCTCGGCGGCCAGCCCGTCGGCCACCGGATCCGGCCGCAGCATCTGGGTCACCACCTCGGCGGTGGCCCGGTGCCAGTCGCCGCTGCGCCGGAGCATCGCGTGGTCCCCGCCCCGTACCGCCACCAGGCCCGCCGCCATGCCGGCGGCGCGGGCCCGGTGGACGTAGGCGACCGAGTCGGCGTAGGCCGTCACCCGGTCGCGGTCGCCGTGCAGGAGCACGGTGCGGACGTGGTCGAGCTGGTCGACGGGGTCCTCGGGCGGACACCACGGGGCGAGCGCCACCACGCCCCGCACCGTCGGGTGGGCCGCGGCGCGCAGGGCGGCCCGGGCGCCCATCGAGTGCCCCACGAGGACGACGGGCGCACCGGCCGTCAGCTCCTGGAGGTCGTCGAGGGCGCGCAGGGCGTCCTCGGCGGGGTCGCCGTCGTTCCAGCCCCGGTAGCGGTAGCGGACCTGCCCCAGCAGGACGTCCTGCGCGGCCGTCGCCGCGGCGGCCCGCAGCACCGGGTGCATCCGGAGCGCGGCGACCTGCCAGGGGCGCGCCGTGCGACGGCTCTCCTCCTGGCCGCCGTGCAGGGTGAGGACCGCCGCGGTCGCGCTCCGCGGCGGGGCATGGCGCACGATCAGTGCGGACGAGTTGCGCTGCACGCCCCCATCCTGCCGCACGCCGACGACGCCCCCGCTCGCCCACCCCCACGGCGGGGGCGCACGCGGTGAACCAGTGAGCCCTGTACGCGCCTCCACCCCGGCGGGGACGATGCGCTGTGTCGTTGCTCAACCCGTCGTGAAAGCAGGTCGGCTCCCGTGCTGTTGCGTCTGCCCGAGTCCGTGTCCGAAGCGCAGGAGTGCATGGCCCAGGGAGCGGTGCCCGTCGGCGGGGCCACGCTGGTGTGGGCCGGCTGGCAACGGGACGGGTTCCCTGAGCAGGCGATGTCCTTGCGCAACGTCCCCGAGGCCACCGCGATCGCGCCCGGCACCCTGGGCGGCGCCGTGGTGCTCAACCGGATCGACGAGCGCGTCCCCGAGGTCCTGCGCGAGGCGGCGGCCTCCGTCGGCACCGGTGCGGTACGCCGCGCCGGGACCGTCGGCGGCAACCTCGTCGGCAGCACCCTGCGCTGTCTGCTGCCCGCCGCCCTGGTGCTCGACGCCCGGGCGACGGTCCTGGAGCCGGAGGGAGCACGCGAGACGGACCTCGCCGAAGTCCTCGCCAAACAGCACCTGTTGCTGAGCCTGCACTGGTCCGACCCCGTCACCAGCGCCTACCGCAAACTGGCCGGCGAGGCGGGCGGCCCGCCGCCGTTCGTCGTGGCCGGCGCCGTGCACCGCGGCGGGGAAGGGCTCTGCCTGCGTCTCGCGGTACGCGACGGCTACGAGGTCCTCGCGGGCACGGCCGGGTGCGACGCCGGGCCGGAGGAGGCCCTCACCGCGCTGCGCGACACGGCCGTCGGCACCCTGAACGACGACCACTGGGAGGTCGTACGACAGCACGCGACGGACCTGCTGGCGCGTCCGGCCGTGCGCTGACCGACTACAGGGCCGCCAGCCAGGCCGCCGTGTCCCGGGGGTGGCGCAGTCTGACCGTGTCGAGGGGCGCGAAACGGCTGTCCGCCGAGCGTCGGGCGATCTCCTGATGGCGTGAGGTGTGCTGCGTCCACGCCCACCGGACCGGGTGCTCCCGGCTCAGCCAGCCCGACCAGGTCTCCCGGTTGCCGCCGAAGATCACCTCGCGGGTGAGCGAACGCCGCAGCGACCGGCGCAGGATGCGCGGCATGACGACCCGGCGCGGATAGTCCAGCCACACCACCGTGTCCGCCCGGTCCCACAGCAGGTCGCGGACCTCGGGGTACCCCAGGGAGTCCACGACCCAGCGGGGCTGCGCCGCCATCCGGGACACCGTCCCGACCAGCTCGCCGTTGACGGCCCACCCGGGGCCGGTGAAGTACATGGCGTCCATTTCGTGGTACGGCAGATCCAGGCGCCGGCTCAGGGCATGAGCCAGCGTGGACTTGCCCGCGCCCGTGACACCCACCACCAGGATCCGCTGCACCGGTACACCCTACGGCCCGGCCGACCGCGCCTCGCCGCCACCGGCGTGCGGTGCGAGGATGGGGGCACTGCGCGGGCAGGAGGGAGCAGCCCCTTGGCCACTCTGGTCTCCGTGAACGTCGGTATGCCCCGGGACGTCCCCTGGCACGGGACGACCGTCCGGACCGGGGTGTGGAAGCAGGCCGTCGCCGGCCCGAGGATGGTGCGCCGGCTCAATGTGGACGGCGACGGACAGGGCGATCTCGGCGGACACGGCGGTGAGCAACGGGCGGTGTTGGTCTACCAGTTGGATTCCTACCGGTACTGGCAGGACCAGCTGGGCCGCGAGGACTTCGTCCACGGGCAGTTCGGGGAGAACTTCACCGTCGAGGGCCTGTCCGACCAGGAAGTGTGCATCGGCGACCGCTACCGGATCGGCGGCGCGGTCCTCGAGGTCACCCAGCCCCGGGTGACCTGCTACCGGGTGGGGCTGCGGATGGACGAGCCCCGCATGGCTGCCCTCCTGGTCGCCCATGGCCGCCCCGGGTTCTACCTGCGGGTGATCACCGAGGGTGAGGTGGAGGCCGGCGACGACATCGTCAAGCTCTCCACCGGTCCCGAGGCCATGACGGTCGCGGAGATGGACGCCCTGCTCTACCTCCCCGGCCATCCCCGCGAACAACTGCTGCGCGGGCTGCGCATCCCCGCGCTCAGTCCGGGCTGGCAGGGTTCCCTGCGGGCGCTGCTCGACGGCGCCGACGGCGCGGGTTCCGGCGGAGGCAACCGGGGGCTGACGGCGGCCGCGACGAGTCCGCCACCGGCCTGGCCGGGATTCCGGCCCCTGAAGATCACCCGGATCGCCACCGAGAGCCGCAGCGTCTTCTCCCTCACCCTCGCCTCGGATGACGGCCGCCCCCTTCCGCCGGCGCGGCCGGGGCAGTTCCTCACCGTGCGCCTGCGCCCGGACCCCGAGGGGCCGCAGGTGATCCGCAGCTACTCCCTGTCCGGACCTCCCGGTGCGCCCACGTACCGGATCAGCGTGAAGCAGGAGCCGCACGGGCTCGCCAGCACCCATCTGCACGGCCACGCGCGGGTGGGAGGCGTACTCGATGTCGCGGCGCCACGCGGCACCTTCGTCCTCGCCGACGGCAGGTCCCCCGTCGTCCTGGTGTCCGCCGGCGTGGGCGCCACCCCGGTGCTGTCCATGCTGCACGCGCTGGCCGAGGCCGGTCCGTCCCGCCCGGTGTGGTGGCTGCACGGCGCCCGGAACGGACACGACCACGCCTTCGCACACGAGGTGCGCGACCTGCTCGACCGTCTGCCCTCCGCCCGCGTCTGCATCGCCTACAGCCGCCCGGGCGAGGACGACCGGCTCGGCGTGGACCACACGGCGGTGGGCCGTCTCTCCGCCGAGATGATCCGCGGACTTGACCTGCCCGCGGACGCCGACGCGTACGTCTGCGGACCGGCCGGGTTCATGCGGGACGTCTCGGACGCCCTGACCGAGGCGGGCATCGCCCCGGCCCGCGTCCACACCGAGCCCTTCGGTGCCCTGGCCGCCATCCGGCCGGGTCTCCTTCCCGCCTCCGCGCGGACCCCGCACGTCCCGGCCCGTCCGCTGGGCGACGGAACCGGTCCCGCGGTCTCCTTCGCCCGCAGCGGCATCACCGTGCCCTGGGACGCCGGGTACGGAACGCTGCTCGACCTGGCCGAGGCCTGTGACGTCCCCACCCGCTGGTCCTGCCGCACCGGCGTCTGCCACACCTGCGAGACCGCCCTCCTCCAGGGCGGAGTCGCCTACGCACCGGATCCCCTCGACGAACCCGCCGAGGGAAACGCCCTCATCTGCTGCTCGCGGCCCTCGCGGGACCTGGTCCTGGATCTGTGACGGTCACTCCGCGGTCTTGCGGGCCAGCGCGTTGTTGTCGATCGAGTTGTGCACGCTGAAGCTCACGGCGTCCGAGCGGTAGCGGTCGTCCGACCACTCCACCGGGCGCCCCTCACGGGTGGTGGTCACCCGGCGGACGCGCAGGAGGGGGCTGGTTCGGCGGATGCCGAGCAGTTCGGCGTCCTGGGCGCCGGCCGCGACCGCGTCGATCACGTGCTCGCCGTAGGCGAAGACCAGACCGGTGCTCTCGTACAGGAGTTGGGTGACCGAGGGGGCGTCGGCGTCGATGGACTCGACGGCGGGCGCTATCCAGTCGGCGTACACCGTGCGCTCCAGCAGCACCGGCTCGCCGTCCAGACCGCGCACCCGCAGCACATGCAACACCGGTGTCCCCTCGCGCAGTTGGAGGCGGGCGGAGTCCTGCGCGGTGGCGGGGAGGTACTCCTGGGCGACGACATGGCCGGTGGCCTCGCGGCCCATGGCGTGCGCCCACTGGGCGAAGCTGCGCAGTTCGGCGAAGCTCTGGCTGCGGCGGCTGGCCAGCACGACCCGGCGCGCTCCCTGCCGGGAGCCGATCAGCCCCTCCGCGGTCAGTGCGGCGACGGCCTGGCGCACGGTGCCGCGCGAGACGCCGTAGTGCGCGGCGAGTTCCGTCTCGGCGGGCAGTCTGCTGCCGACCGTGTACTCCTCGCGGTCGATCGCCCGACGCAGTTCGTCGGCGATCTCCTCGTGTCGCGCCGGCATCGCTTCCCTCCGAATCGGCTGTTGTGCACAGCGTGATCAGGGTAATCGAGTCGGCGCCCTGATCGCGCCCACCGGGAACTGTGCAGGCAACCAGGGTCCAGGGTTTCGCCATTGTTTACGGCCACGACACCATCAGACGCCTTACTGAGGCCAACTTGTTCAGACAAGTTCCGAGTCTTGTGCGTCCCCTGCACCCCCTTTCTGGAGTCACCGTGTCCCAGCCGAGAACAGCCGCCCTGGCCGGCTCCCTCGCCGTCGTAGCCGCGCTCGCCCTGAGTGCCTGCGGCGCCGCTCCCGACAACGCGTCGACGACCGCCGACGGCAAGAACGCCGCCACCGCCACCTCGGCCGCCGACTTCGGCGGCATGGACGCCCTGGTCAAGGCGGCCAAGAAGGAGGGCACGCTGCACGCCATCGCGCTGCCCCGCGACTGGGCGAACTACGGAGCCCTGATCGACGGCTTCCAGAAGAAGTACGGCATCAAGATCCAGGTCGAGAACCCCGACGGCTCCAGCCAGGACGAGATCAACGCCGTCACCTCCCGCAAGGGCCAGGACCGGGCGCCCGACGTCCTCGACCTGGGCTCCTCCTTCGCCCTGAGCGCCGCCCAGCAGGGCCTGCTCGCGCCGTACAAGGTGACCTCCTACGCCGATATCCCGGCCGGGCAGAAGGACCCGCAGGCCCGCTGGTACAACGACTACGGCGGTTACATCTCGATCGGCTGCGACGCCAAGCGCGTGAAGACCTGCCCCACCACCTTCGCGGACCTGCTCAAGCCCCGGTACAAGGGCCAGGTCGCCCTCAACGGCAACCCCACCAAGTCGGGTTCGGCCTTCGGCGGTGTGTACGCGGCCGCGCTCGCGAGCGGTGGCTCCTTCGACGACATCCAGCCCGGCCTGGACTTCTTCGCCAAGCTGAAGAAGAACGGCAACTACACGCCCGTGGAGTCGACTCCGGCGACCGTCGAGAAGGGCGAGACGCCGATCAGCATCGACTGGGACTACCTCAACGCCGGTTACGCCGACGAGTTCAAGTCCAAGGGCGTCGACTGGAAGGTGGCCATCCCCTCCGACGGCCAGTACGCGCAGTACTACTCGCAGGCCGTCAACAAGGACGCCCCGCACCCGGCGGCCGCCCGGCTGTGGCAGGAGTACCTCTACAGCGCCGAGGGCCAGAACCTGTGGCTCAAGGGCTACGCCCGGCCGGCCCTGATGACGGCGATGGAGAAGGCCGGCACCCTCGACAAGGAGGCCGCCGCCAAGCTGCCGAAGGTCACCGGCACGCCGTCGTTCCCGTCCGAGGCCCAGCAGAGCAAGGCCAAGACGGTCATCGCGCAGGGCTGGGCGAAGGCCGTCTCCGGATGACGGCGACCCTCACGGGCGTGGACGTGGCGCCGCCGGTCACCTCGGTGAAGGGGCGGCGCCGGGTCCCCGGCTGGCTGGCCGTCGTCCCGCTGCTCGTGTTCACCGCGATCGCCTTCGGGCTGCCCGCGCTCGCCATGCTGAACGGCGCGTTCAGCGTCAAGGACCAGGCCACGGGCGCCAGTTCGTACGGCACCGGGAACCTGACGACCTCGCTGCACGGCGCCTATCTGACCGCGCTGCTCGGCAGCGTCAAGCTGTCCGCCGTCTCGGCCGGCCTCGGCACCCTGCTCGGGCTGCCGCTCGCCCAGGTCGTGGTCACCTCCCGCTTCCGCGCCCTGCGCGAGGCCGTGCTGACCGCGTCCGGGGTGCTGGCGAACTTCGGCGGTGTCCCGCTGGCGTTCGCCTTCGTGGCGACCCTGGGCAACGCCGGTGTGCTGACCCGGCACCTGGGGCTGACCGAGAAGGGCTGGGACCTGTACAGCTTCTGGGGCCTGGTCATCGTCTACCTGTACTTCCTGATCCCGCTGATGGTGCTGACCATCACGCCGGCCCTGGAGGGCCTGCGCGCGCAGTGGCGGGAGGCGGCGCAGAACAACGGCGCCACGGCCGTGCAGTACTGGCGTCATGTCGCCCTGCCGGTGCTGCTGCCGTCGCTGCTGGGCGGGCTCGTGCTGCTGTTCGGCAGCGCCTTCGCCGCGTACGCCACCGCCGCCGCCATGGTGGGCAGTTCGGTGCCGCTGGTGACCCTGCAGATCGCCGACGCCATCTCCGGCAACGTCCTGGTCGGCCAGGAGAACGTGGCGCTCGCCCTCAGCCTCGACATGGTCCTGGTCGCCGGTCTGGTCATGGCCGTGTACCTGCCCCTGCAACGACGGAGTGCGCGATGGCTCGACGCCTGAACGTGTGGCGGTGGGTCGTCCTCGGCCTGGCCGCGCTGTACTTCCTGGTCCCGCTCGCCGCGTCCGTGGTCTTCACGGTCGACGTGCCGGGGCAGGGCGTCACCTTCGACGCCTACACGCAGATCGTCTCCACCGCCGGCTTCGGCTCCAGCCTGCTGCTCTCGCTGGAGCTCGCGCTGGCCACCATCGCGATCGTCCTGCTTTTGATGGTGCCCGCGATGGTCGCGCTGCGCCTGAGCGCGCCGCGGCTGCGGCCGGTGGTGGAGGTGGTGTGCTCGCTGCCGCTGGTCGTGCCGCCGATCGCGTTCGTCGCCGGGATCGCCACGGTGCTCAAGTGGGGCCCCGACCATCTGTCCCGTACCCCGCTGTTCGAGACGTTCGTGGCCATCCAGAACCCGAGCTTCCCGTTCGTGCTGGTCCTCGCGTACGTGGTGATGGCGCTGCCGTTCGTGTACCGGGCGCTGGACTCCGGGCTGCGGGCCGTCGACGTGCGCACGCTGGTCGAGGCCGCCCGCAGCTGCGGCGCGGGCTGGCCGCAGGCGCTGGTGCGGGCGGTGCTGCCCAATCTGCGCGGGGCGCTGCTGAACGCCGCCTTCCTCACGCTCGCCCTGGTGCTGGGCGAGTTCACGGTCGCCCAGCTGCTGGGGTTCCAGCCGTTCGCCGTGTGGATCTACAGCGTCGGCGGATCGCAGGCCCAGCTGTCCGTCGCTGTGTCCGTGCTCAGTCTCCTGGTGACCTGGGCCCTGCTCCTCGCGCTCGCCGGTGTCGGCGGGCGCACCCGTACCGCTTCGTCCCGAGGGTGAACCATGACCGCCACCACGCTTGAGCCGACCACGGTCGGCAAGGCCGCCACCGTCGAATTCCAGGGGTTGCGCCGGGAGTTCGGGGCGACCGTCGCCCTGGACGGGCTCGATCTGACCGTGCGGCCCGGGGAGTTCCTGGCGCTGCTCGGCCCCTCCGGCTGCGGCAAGACGACCGCGCTGCGCATGCTCGCCGGGTTCGAACACCCCGACTCCGGCGCGGTGCTGGTCGACGGCGAGGACGTCACCCGGGTCCCGGCCCACCGCCGGGACGCCGGGATGGTCTTCCAGTCGTACAGCCTCTTCCCGCATCTCAACGCGCTCGACAACGTCGCCTTCGGGCTGCGGATGCGCAAGGTGCGCACGGCCGAACGTAGGTCGCGGGCGGCCGAGTTGCTTGAGCTGGTCGGTCTCGCCGACAAGGGGGACCGGTTCCCGCACCAGCTCTCCGGCGGCCAGCAGCAGCGCATCGCGCTCGCCCGGGCCCTCGCCCTGCGCCCGCGTGTCCTGCTGCTCGACGAGCCGCTCTCGGCGCTGGACGCCAAGGTGCGGCTCGCGCTGCGCGAGGAGATCCGCCGGCTGCAGCAGGAGCTCGGCATCACCACCCTGTTCGTGACGCACGACCAGGAGGAGGCCCTGTCGATCGCCGACCGGGTCGCCGTGATGCGGGCCGGGCGGCTCGAACAGTGCGCCGAACCCGGCGAGTTGTACGGGCGGCCGGCCACCGCGTTCGTCGCCGAGTTCGTCGGCACGATGAGCCGGATCCCCGGACGGCTGGCCGGGCCGGACGTGGAGGTGCTCGGACTGCG
Organism: Streptomyces gilvus; assembly: GCF_022513565.1. GTDB lineage: Bacteria > Actinomycetota > Actinomycetes > Streptomycetales > Streptomycetaceae > Streptomyces > Streptomyces gilvus. The sequence continues at coordinate 147,506 of NZ_JAKWBE010000002.1, forward strand.
GCTGCCCGCCGAGGGAACACCGCCCACCGCGAGCGAGGTCGACGTCCTGGTACGGCCCGAGGCCGTGCATGTGACGGCCGACGAGGGCGGCGACGCCCAGGTGATCGCCACCGCGTTCCTCGGCGCGACCACCCGGCTCACCGTCCGCCTGGCCGACGGCACGGAGGTGAAGGCCGACCTGCCCACGCACGAGGCGACCGCCCTCGGCGCGGGAGCCGCCGTACGGGTCTCGCTGCCCCAACGCCCCGTGCTGGTCGCCGAACGGGCGGCCTGAGCCCCGACCCGCCGTCGATCCGGCGTCCGCCGACTTCGGACGCCGGCCCGTGTCCCCCCACCGAAAGATGAGACCGTGACCCAACCCCCGCTCCAGGCCGTCCTGTTCGACATGGACGGCACGCTCGTCGACACCGAGCGGCTGTGGTGGGAGGCGGTGCAGGACGTCGCCACGGGCCTCGGCCGCCCGCTGACCGAGGCCGACCAGCCGGAGGTGCTGGGCCGACCGGTCGAGCACACCGCCGCCTGGCTGGCCGCGCTCACCGGCGCGCCCGGACTCGCCGACCGGCTGCACCGTGAGTTCACCGAGCGGGTGCGCACCGGCATCGTGCCCCGACCCGGCGCGCTGGACCTCCTCGACGCCCTCGCCCGCGAGGGCGTGCCGACCGCTCTGGTCACCGCCTCGCCCCGCGCGGTCGCCGACAGCGTCCTGGCGGTGCTCGGCGCCGACCGCTTCCGGGTGTCCGTCACCGCCGACGACACCGCGCGCACCAAGCCCGACCCCGAGCCCTACCTGACCGCCTGCCGCGCCCTCGGCGTCGACCCGGCCGGGTGCGTGGCGGTCGAGGACACGGCGACCGGCGTCCGCTCCGCCGAGGCCGCCGGCTGCGCCGTGCTGGCGGTACCGTCGCTCGCGCCCATCGAGCCCGTGCCCGGGCGGACGGTCGTGGCCAGTCTGGAGGGGACGAGCGTGCGCCGGTTGCGCGGTCTGCTCGGTACGCGGCTGCGGGTGATGAGCTGGAACCTCTGGCACGGCGGTGCGAAGGTCGACGACCACCGGGCCAAGCAGCTGAAGGCCGTCCTGGACGCCGAGGCCGATGTCGTGGGCCTGCAGGAGACGGCCGGTACGGCGGCCCGCGAACTCGCCGACGCGCTGGGCTGGCACCACCACCAGGCGGGCGAGAACCTCGGCATCATCAGCCGCCACCCGATCACTGCAGGTCTCGGCGATCCCGAGGTCGGCTTCTACGGGGCCACCGGCGCCCGTATCCGGGTCGACGGCACGCATGAGGTCGACGTGTGGACGGCCCACCTCCACTACTCGCCGTACGGCCCCTACGAGGCCGCCTTCGACGGACTCGCGGCCGCCGAGCTGATCGCCCACGAGGACGTGCGGCTCGCCCAGATGCGGGACGCGCTGCGGCAGATCGCCGAGGCCGCCGGGCCGGCCACGCCGGTCGTCCTGACCGGCGACTTCAACTGCCCCTCCCACCTGGACCGGCCGCAGGTCGCCTGGCCGGTCACCCGGGCCGCCGAGGAGGCGGGACTGCGCGACTCCTACCGCGAGGCCCACCCCGACCCGGTGAGCGCCCCCGGGCACACCTGGTCGCCGATCCACACCCGGCACGAGCACGATCCCGCGCGCGAGGAGCCGCAGGACCGGATCGACTACGTCCTGCACAACGGGCGCGGTCTCGCGGTCACCGACTCCCGCACGGTCGTCACGGGCGTGCCGCGCGCCTGGCCCGACGTCGCCGGCAACGACTGGCCGTCGGACCACGCGGCGGTGCTGACGACGTTCGTCCTGCACCGGGTGGAGTGACCGTCAGGGGCTGTCGCCGTGCCAGTCGAAGCGGCGGGCGTCCTCGGGGCGCGGTATGTACAGGGCCCGGCCGCCGGTGCCGTACCTGCCTATCTCGGTGCGCAGGGGGATCCCCTCGCGCAGGTCTGTCTCGCCGCGGCCGGTGATGTCCAGCAGCAGGCCGTCCAGCGGGCCGCCGACGAGCTCGGCGTAGGTGCGGCCGGGGCGGGGTGCGGCGTCCTCGTGGTCGGCGCCGTAGACCCGGCCCCGCATGAACTCTGTCTCGTCCATGGCCTCAGCGTCGCATCCGGCACTGACAACGCGGGGCCGGGCGTCAGCCGGCGGCGTTGTCGACGCGCATCCGGACCTGCTCCTCGAGGCGCTCCAGGCTGGTGTCGAGGGCCTGCCGGACCGCCTGCTCGCCGGGGTCGTGGGTGTCGTCGGCGAAGGACAGGTGCACGGTCACCCGGCTGGTCCCGCTGTCGGTGCCGTCGACCTTCAGCCAGCCGGCGTAGCCGCTGTCGTCGCTCGTGCCCCATTCGAGCCGCATGTCGTCGGGGTGCGGCTTCAGCACGGCGGGCGTGTCCTGGTCGGCGTGTTCCTCGTGGACGGTGACGGCCGGCGGCCGCTCGGGCCGCACATGGAGCGTGTTCGGCAGCCAGCCCTCCAGCTGGCCGATGTTGGCCGCCTGGTCGAAGACGTGCTCGGGCAGGGCCGGCATGGCGCGGGAACGTTCGTACTCGGTCATCGCTCATCACCTCCGGTTGGGTGGCGCACAGGCGACGCGTGCCCCTTTTGCGGTGGTTGAACCGACGATCAGGGGTGTGACCGCCCGGGCCGCAGGGCGGAGCGCCAACTTGTCCGCCGGTCGGGGCAGTTCCCGCCGTGGAAACGGACCATGGGCGCACCTGTTCGGCCATCATCCGTCAGTCCCGAAGACACCGGCCCCCGGGAACCGCGCCGCGCCTACGGTCCGTGCATCGGACGGAACGGCGAACGCCGGTCCGCCGCAGCCGACAGACAAGGGGAGGCGCTATGGCGAGTGTGGAAGTGTCGCTGAAGGAGATGATGACCGCGGTCGAGGGATCGGTGGGAGCCGCGGTCGTCGACTACACCAGCGGCATGGCCCTGGGCACCCTGGGCGGGGGCAAGGACCTGGACCTGACCATCGCCGCGGCCGGCAACACGGACGTGATCCGGGCCAAGGTGCGCACGATGGAGCAGCTGGGCCTCAAGAGCCGCATCGAGGACATCCTGATCACGCTGGAGAAGCAGTACCACCTGATCCGGCTGATCACCGGGCGCACGGGCAACGGGCTGTTCCTGTACCTCGTGCTCGACAAGGAGCGCTCGAACCTGGCGATGGCCCGCCACCAGCTCAAGCGGGTCGAGGAACAGCTGGAGATCTAGACCGGCCGGAACTCCCGGGTCGCCGTGCGCCCATGTTGTGAAGACTTCTTCAAGTCACCACATCAGCATGGTCCCAATTCGTGTCTGCACGCCGCCCCGGGGGAGAAGGATCGGCGCGACAGAGCGTGTGCGGCGGCGCCCCGGGGGTGCCGCCGCACCACGGCACCCCACCCGACCCGGCAGGGAGCGAGCACTCATGCAGGTCCCCCTCTACCAGGCCAAGGCGGACTTCTTCCGCATGCTCGGGCACCCCGTGCGGATCCGGGTCCTGGAACTGCTCCAGCACGGGCCGGTGCCGGTGCGGGACCTGCTCGCCGACATCGAGATCGAGCCGTCCAGCCTCTCCCAGCAGCTGGCCGTGCTGCGCCGTTCCGGCATCGTGGTGTCCATCCGGGAGGGCTCCACCGTCCGCTACGCGCTGGCCGGCGGTGACGTCGCCGACCTGCTGCGCGCCGCCCGCCGCATCCTCACCGAACTGCTGGCCGGGCAGAACGAACTCCTCGCGGAACTGCGGCAGGCCGACTCCGCTTCCCCGGCGCCACCACCGGCGGCGCACATCGGGGGGCAGCTGGCTCGTTACTCCGCCGGAGTGGTGGAACCCGGCGGTCGGTCGTAGCGTCGGATGGAGTACTACTGCTGGCGCCGGGAGCCGACATGCGCCGTCACGCACTCACCATCGCAGTCACCCTCTGTGCCGTCGCGTCCCTGGCCGCCGCGGCCGGGACGCCCTCGGCCGCCCGTACGGCGTCCGTGCCGGCCGTTCAGGCCACCCGGCACGTGAGGGCGCCGGTGCTCGTGGACTGTCTCTTCCATCCCAAGGTCCGGCCGGCCGACTTCGTGCTCGCCTGCGGCGACGGCAACAGCCGCCTCACGTCGCTGCGTTGGTTCCACTGGGGGACCGCGTCGGCGCGGGCCGTGGGCGTGAACTGGGTCAACGACTGCAAGCCGTACTGCGCGGCGGGCCGCTTCCACGCCTACCCCGTGGTCGTACGGCTGGATCATCCGCGGCCCTGGAAGAAGCGGCCTCAGCTGTCGCACTACGGCCGGATGACCCTGCAGTACACCAACGGGCGCCCGGAGGGGTTCGCACGGACGGTGTCCTACCCGCTGTGGGACTGATCCAGCAGCGCCGTCAGGGCCATCGCCCCGTTGAAGGCCTGAAGCTTGATCATGATCTCGATGCGGGACAGACCTGCGAACGGGCCGGTCTCGTCGGTCGCCGGACATTGATCACTCCGGCGGGGGCCGTGGGTCGTGGCCCCTTCAGGGCAAAACCCCCGATTTCAGGTTTAAGGGGATGATGACGACAGAGTCAGGGCGAGCGGAGATCCGGCCTGACTCCACCGCCACGGTGATCAGCCGCCCAGGGCGGCCATGACGACGTCCTTCGCCTCCTCCTGCACCTGGCGCAGGTGGTCGGGACCGTGGAAGGACTCGGCATAGATCTTGTACACGTCCTCGGTGCCCGAGGGGCGGGCCGCGAACCAGGCGTTCTCGGTGCTGACCTTGATGCCGCCGATCGCGGCGCCGTTGCCCGGCGCCTCGGTGAGCACCCCGGTGACCGGTTCGCCGGCCAGGGTGTCGGCGGTGACCTGGGCCGGCGAGAGCTTCGCCAGCAGCGCCTTCTCCTCACGGGTGGCCGGGGCGTCGATGCGGGCGTAGGCGGGGGTGCCGAAGCGCTCGGTCAGGGCCGCGTAGTGCTCCGAGGGCGTCCTGCCGGTGACGGCGGTGATCTCCGAGGCGAGCAGCGCCAGGATGATGCCGTCCTTGTCGGTGGTCCACACCGAGCCGTCCCGGCGCAGGAAGGAGGCGCCCGCCGACTCCTCGCCGCCGAAGCCGATGGAGCCGTCGACGAGCCCGTCCACGAACCACTTGAACCCGACCGGCACCTCGACCAGCCGGCGCCCCAGGTCCGCGGCGACCCGGTCGATCATGGTCGACGACACCAGGGTCTTGCCGATACCGGTGTCGGCCGGCCACTGGTCGCGGTGTCCGTAGAGGTAGGCGATGGCGGCCGCCAGGTAGTGGTTGGGGTTCATCAAGCCGGCGTCCGGGGTGACGATGCCGTGCCGGTCGGAGTCGGCGTCATTGCCCGTGGCGATGGTGAAACGGTCCCGCTGCTCGATCAGCGAGGCCATCGCGTACGGCGAGGAGCAGTCCATCCGGATCTTGCCGTCCCAGTCCAGCGTCATGAACCGCCAGGTGGGGTCGGTGAGCGGGTTGACCACGGTCAGGTCGAGCCGGTGCTGCTCGGCGATCCGGCCCCAGTAGGCCACCGAGGCCCCGCCCAGCGGGTCGGCGCCGATACGGACGCCGGCGGAGCGGATGGCGTCGAGGTCCAGCACATGGGGCAGGTCGGCGACGTACGCGCCGAGGTAGTCGTGGCGGCGGGTGGTCTCGGCGGCGAGCGCGCGGGCGTAGGTGACGCGCCGTACGTCCTTCAGGCCGCCCGCGATGATCTCGTTGGCCCGGTCCTGGATCCAGGACGTGGCCTCCGAGCCGGCCGGTCCCCCGCTCGGCGGGTTGTACTTGAAGCCTCCGTCGGCGGGCGGGTTGTGGGAGGGCGTGACCACGACGCCGTCGGCGAGACCGGAGGTGCGGCCGCGGTTGTGGGTGAGAATGGCGTGCGAGACCGCCGGGGTGGGCGTGTAGCCGTCGGCGCTGTCGATGAGCACCGTCACGCCGTTGGCCGCGAACACCTCGAGGGCGGTGACCTGCGCCGGCTCGGACAGCGCGTGGCTGTCGGCGCCGAGGAAGAGGGGCCCGTCGGTGCCCTGCCGGGCCCGGTACTCGCAGATCGCCTGGCTGGTGGCGGCGATGTGGTCGTCGTTGAACGCGGTCGCCAGGGACGACCCGCGGTGCCCGGAGGTACCGAACGCCACCCGCTGGCCCGGGTCGGCCGGGTCGGGGTGCAGCGCGTAGTACGCGGTGACCAGCCGGGCGACGTCGACGAGGTCCTCGGGGCCCGCCTGCTGACCCGCTCGCTCGTGCTGCATGTGCCCGCTCCTCCACATCGGTTGACCAAACGCTTGACGCCCCCATCTTCCCTTGTCAGGGGGCGGCAAGCGAGGGCGGGTCAGTGTCCGGGCCGCCCCATCAGCGCGCACACGAAGTTCTCCTGGACGGTGCGCAGGCGTTGCAGCAGCCGCGGATTGGTGGAGTCGGTGATCTGGGAGGTGACGGAGAAGGTCAGCGACCGGCGGCCGTCGGGGGTCGCGGCGGCCAGCTGGGTGTAGCCGGCCGTGTTTCCGGTGTGCCCCAGCACGACACCGCACCGGGTCTCGTAGCGGAACAGGGCCAGTCCGGCGGAGTTGCGGCCCGGGCCCGCGGGCTCGGACGCCCCGGGGATCCAGCGCCGTTGCTGTTGCACGACGTCCGGCCCGAAGAGCGCGCCGCCCACATAGCCGCGGATGAAGCGGGTCAGGTCGGCGGGCGTGGAGACGATGCCTCCCGAGGCCCAAGAGGCGGAGGCGCTGAAGAGTTCGCTGACGTCCTCCGGGGGCGCGGGCGGGGCCACGGCGTAGCCGTGCAGGTAGGGCCGGGGCATGCGGTAGCCCTGGGGCAGGCTGGTGTCGCGCAGGTGCAGCGGCCGGTAGACGAGCTCGCGCAGCAGTTGCTCGTACGGCGTCCCGGTGACCGCCTCCGCCATCAGGGCGACGGCGATGTTGTCGGAGTTGGAGTAGTGGTACCGGCTGCCGGGGCGGAACAGCAGGGGCTCGTCGGCCACGAAGTCGAGCAGGTGATGGGGGTCGAAGCGGTGGTGCGGGTCGGCCGTGATGATCCGCAGGAAGTCGGGGTCGGCCGAGTAGTCGGGCAGGCCGCTGGTGTGGTTCAGCAGTTGGCGTAGCGTCACCTTGCGCCATGCTCTGGGGAGTTGGGGCAGCCTGCGGCCGATGGTGTCGTCCAGGCGGAGGGCGTGGCGGTCGACGAGGGTGAGAGCGACCGCGCCGCTGAACGCCTTGGCCACGCTGGCGATGCGCATGTGGTCGTCGATCCGGGGCTCGCGGCGGGTGGCGAGGTCGGCGACTCCGGCGCTCACGACACGCCGGCGACCGTCCTCGTGGAGAACCGCGATGGCGCCGGGCGGGCCGCCCGGGGTGTGCACCAGGGCCTCGAGCTGCCGGCGCAGGTCGGTGTCCCGTGGGCCGGGGGTGGCGGCGGTGCTCGCGGTGGCCGGGGTCAGTGCGGCCAGGCAGAGCGCGGCGACGCAGGCCGCGCGCAGTCGGAGTCGGCGGGTGCGGGGCTGGGACAAGGGCATGAGGGCTCCGGGAGGGCTCGGTCGACAGGCCCACCTTTCCCCGCGCCGGCGGCGGGAGCGCCCCGGGCTGCTGCATACGGCGCAACCGCGGCGACCCGGCGGAGTCCCTCCGCCGGGCCGCCGCGGCCGTCAGCTCTGGTCGGCGCCGACGAGGGTGCGCACCTCGAACTCGTCGTACGCCTCGGTCTCCTGGCGTCCGCTCAGGAGTGAGCCGAGCCAGCCCAGGAGGAAGCCGACCGGGATGGAGACGATGCCGGGGTTCTGCAGCGGGAACCAGGCGAAGTCGGCGTCCGGGTAGAGGGAGGCCGGGGTGGAGGAGACCACGGGCGAGAAGACGACCAGGAGGACGGAGCAGAGCAGGCCGCCGTAGATGCTGAGCTGGGCGCCGGTGGCGGTGAGGCCCCGCCAGAACAGGGTGTAGACCAGGGTGGGCAGGATGGCGGAGGCGGCGATGGCGAAGGCGAGGAAGGCCAGGGTCGCGGTGTTCGCGCCCCAGGACACCAGCGCCAGGAGCATGCCGAGGACGCCGATGACGACGGCTGCGAGTCTGGCCACCAGGAGTTCCTCGGTCTCCTTGGCCCGGCCCTTGCGGACGACCTCGCCGTAGAGGTCGTGGGCGAGGGAGGAGGCGGCGGCGAGGGTGAGTCCGGAGGCGACGGCCAGCAGGGTGACGAAGGCCAGGCAGGTCAGCAGGGCGGTGAGTACGCCGCCGCCGAGGGCGTGTGCGAGCAGCAGCACGGCGGCGTCGCCCTTGCGGTCGGTGCCCGCGATGGTCTCCCGGCCGACCACGGCCGTCGCGCCCAGGCCGAGGACGCCCGCGAGCAGACAGACCAGCCCGACGAGGCCGATCGCCCAGACGACGGAGGAGCGCAGCACGTTGACGCCGCGCGGGGCGAGCAGGCGCATCATGACGTGCGGGAGCGCGGCGAGGCCCAGCACGATGGCCAGTTCGAGGCTGAAGAAGTCGAGTTTGCTGGTGGTGCTGCCGCCGTAGCGCAGTCCGGGCTCCAGGAACCGGGTGCCCAGGCCGCTGTGGTCGGCGGCGGCGCCGAGCAGGGCGTCGACGTTCCAGTGGTAGTGGTGGAGCACCATCACCGCGGTGACCGTGACGCCGGAGATGACCATGACGGCCTTGACGACCTGGATGAACGTGGCGCCGGGCATGCCGCCGATCGCGGCGTACACGATGACGATGGTGCCGATCACCACCACGCACAGGGTGCGGGTGAGGGCGCTGGGTTCGCCGGTGAACTGGGTCAGCAGGGCGACGCTGCCGACGAGTTGGGCGACCAGGTAGAGGGTGGTGACGGCCAGGGTGCAGATCGCGAGGGCGAGGCGGACCGGTCGTTGGCCCTGCGGCAGCCGCAGGGCGATGGTGTCGCCGAGGGTGAACCTGCCCGCGTTGTGCAGGGGTTCGGCGATCAGCAGCAGGACCGTCATCCAGGCGACCGCGGTGCCGCCGAGGTAGAGGAGTCCGTCGTAGCCGTTGAGGGCGACCAGGCCGGTGCTGCCGAGGAGGGTGGCGGCCGAGATGTAGTCGCCGCACATCGCCAGTCCGTTGCGCAGCGGGCTCATGGTGCGGTTGCCGAGGTAGAACTCACCGATCTCGTCGCGCTGCGGGGCGGTCAGCAGGGCGGTGAACAGGGTCACGACGACGACGGCCAGGAAGAGCAGGAACGTCAGTTGCAGGCTGAACCGGTCGCCCACGCCGGCGGCGGTCACCATGTGCGGTGTCCCTGCGTGCGGTGGGCGGTCGTGGAGCCGGTGGGGCGCTGCCGGTTCTCACCCGGAAGCCGGCGCAGTCGGTGGCCCAGGCCGCGAACGACCGGGTCGACGTGCGTGCGCATGTGCACGACGTGACGGCGGGCGATGACGGCCATCAGGACGAACTGCCCGAGCCCCAGGGCCAGGCCGAGGGTCAGATGGCCGGCCACGGAGCTGTTCATGAGGCCCGGCGTGAAGGACGACAGCAGGACGTACAGCAGAAAGCCCCCGACGGCGACCAGGGTCAGCCGCAGTCCGGTTCGCCGACGGACCCGGCGCAGCGCCTGGAATTCAGTCGCACCGGATATTGTCTGCGGCTGCTCGAATTCTTCATAGTTTCTCGACACCATGGGCATACGGAATCGCTCTCCGCGCGGACTTGTGAGGCGTTCGTGAATCCGGAATTCCCGCGTTCCGGACTCCACCAGGCGGTCAGGGAGTCGGTGAGATCGGAAGCGGAGTATTGCAGCGCGGCGATTGAACCATCAACCGTACAGGCGAAAAATTTTCGGCAACTGGCTCATTCGCAAGCCCGAGCGCGGCAGGTCCGTGGCGCACGGCCTGCGAAAAGCGCGGAACTCGACAATAGTCCATACCTTTCCACGGGCCAGGCTGTCTCAAATTCGGCGCACGGGAAAAGAGGAAGTGATCAGTCCAGGAGTCCGGCGGCGAGCGTCGCGCCCAGTTCCCAGCACGCCTCGACGTCCGCCTTGCGGGGCTCGCCGGTGACCGTGACGGGCTGGGCGGTACGGCGCCAGCCGAGGCCGGTGGTGATCGCGTCGATACCGCGCACGGCGCCGGTGACGTCGCTGCCGCCGTGCACGTAGTAGCCGAAGGGGCGGCCCTGGGTGGCGTCCAGGCACGGGTAGTAGATCTGGTCGAAGAAGTGCTTGAGGGCCCCTGACATGTACCCGATGTTGGCCGGGGTGCCCAGCAGATACGCGTCGGCCGCGAGCACGTCGGACGCCGAGGCCGACAGCGCGGGGCGGCGGACCACGTCGACGCCCTCGATCTCCGGCGCGGTGGCACCGGAGACGACGGCTTCCAGCAGCGTCTGGCAGTTGGGCGAGGGCGTGTGATGCACGATCAGCAAGGTGGGCACAGCGGCACCCTGCCGTCGCGTACCCGCCTCGCGCAAGGCGACACCGCGCCGGGGCGGGGCGCAAGGAGCCGGTGGCCGGTCCGTACGCCCCGCGAGGTCAGCGCAGGAAGCTGCGCTTGGAGCGGGCCAGCAGGATCAGGCCGCCGATCAGCAGCACGGTGCCGGCCGCGGCGGGCCACAGCGAGGTGCCGGTCTCGGCGAGGTTGCCGCCCTGGACGGCCTGCGGCTCGGTCTGGTTCGCGGCGATCGGTACGTTGCCGCCGGTGGCCTGGGGCTGGGCGGTGCCGTCACCGGCGTTGCCGCCGCCGTCGGCCGGGGCGGCCGCGGCGCTGCGGGAGGGCGAGGGCTTCGCGTAGACCTTGGGTTCCGACGTGCTGGAGATGGTCGGCTGGTCGTCGTTCGCCGGCTGGGTCCGCGGTGCGGTGGTCGCGGGCTGCGTCTGCTGCCCACCCGCTCCGGAACCGGAGTTGCCGTTGTCGCCGGAGCCGGAACCCTGGTTGCCGTTGTTCCCGGCACCGGAGGAGGACCCGCCGCCCTGGTCGCCCTTGCCGCCGCCGTTGCCCTGGTCGCCACCGGCGGGCGGGGTGGTGACGGTCTGCGTCGGCTCGGCCGGCGGCTCCTGACTCTGCTGTCCGCCGGGCTGCCCCGTCGGCTGCTCGCTCGGCTGCTCGCTCGGCTGCTCGCTCGGCTGCTGGGTCGCTCCCCCGTCGCCGCCCGGGTCCTCACCGGTGCCCGAGCCGCACTGACGGCCGCCGTTGATGCAGGACACCATCTCCTTCATCAGGTTCTCGTCGAAGACGTTGATGAAGTCGCCGTGGTCGGTGACCGGCTTGTGCAGCTGCTCGGGGAAGGAGTCCACCGCGAACAGCGGTGTCGTACGGCCGCCGTCCTGGAGGCTGGGCGCCTTGACGTCGTAGACGATGCGCTGCACCAGCTGGGGGATCGCCTTGAAACCGTTCCCGCAGTTGCCGGAGGCGTCGGCGAAGGCCACGTGGGTGCGGTGGTTGGCGCTGTCGATGTTGCGGCCGTCCCAGCAGCTCTGGAAGCGGAAGGTGCGCACCACGTCACTGCCCTGCGGGCACAGCGGGTACTTGTCCTTGAGCTGTCGGTCCTCGAACCCGGTGCAGCTCCAGGAGGCGTTGGCGTTGGCCGGGCCGTTGACGAAGGCCTTCGCGTCACCGGTGATGATGCGCAGCAGCCGCGGCATTTCCGTGACCTGGCCGCGCGGGCTGCCGATGAAGGTCATCGTGACCTGCTTGGGCGTGACGATCTGACCGGCGTTGCCCTCGATGCCGCCACCGGGCGAGTTCGCGTCCTTGTCCTGGGTGCCGTTCTGCAGCCGCAGCACCGGCCAGTAGTACGTGGACTTGTCGCCCTGGTTCTCACAGCTGGTGTTCGCCTTCGCGAGGTCGTCGTCGCTGGCGAAGGCGTTGTTGGACTGGTTGCCGACGTAGTCGTGGAAGTGGTGGGCGCCGTTGGTGACGCCCGGGGCGACGATCACGTTGTCCGAGTTGCGCAGCCCGTTGGCGTTGACGCCGCAACTGGTGGTGAAGGTGCCCTTGGAGGCGAAGGAGTTCAGGTCGGGCGCCGGGGCGTTGGGCTGGACGGTGTTGATGTCCTGGTAGTCCGCGGCGACCGGACCGTTGCCGGCCTGACCGCCGTTCCCGGACTGCTGGTTGCCCTGGTTCTGCCCCTGATCCTGATCCTGATCCTGACCTTGGCCCTGACCTTGGCCCTGACCCTGGTTCTGGCCGTTCTGCGGGCTGCTGCTCGCGTTCTGCCCGCCGTCCTGCTGGTTCCAGGTGCGCAGGGAGCAGCCGGCGAGGTCGTCGAGACCGGAGGGGCGGTCACCGGCGTTGTCGATGGCGTCGGTGATCCGCCCGATGGTCTCGGTCCGCTTCTCCTTCAGCGGGTTCATCACGGTGCCGTCGGTGAACCCGCTGTCCTGCCGCTGTTCCGGGGTCGCCGCCTGCAGCCGCTGGTAGGCCTCCGCGATCTGCTGGTCCAGCACGGCCAGTTGCTGGTCGACGTCCGGCCGTGCCTGGTCGGGGACCTGCGTCAGCTTGCTGCCGACGTCCGGGCAGTCGATCGTGCCGGACATGGCGCTGCGCGTGGTGGCCTGTTCCCCGCCCGAACCGCCCTCGGTGGCGGAGGCGTAGACGTTGGCCGCGACGAGCCCGCCGCCGCCCAGGATCAGCGCGAAGGCCGCGAACGTCGCGCGGCGTGGGCCTGTCGGGCGTCTGCGAGTGCTGCGTCCCACGAGAGTTCTCCTACGTCATGGCGGTCAGGCATGGAAATCCCCCGCCTCATACGGACCGCGGGGCCCGTCCGTTCAATCACCCCTCGGATTCATAGGAGATTCTCAGTGAGGATCACACGCCCCTGTTGTTCAGGCCCGTGCCAGCGCCGCGACCTCGTCGGCCGTCAGGGCCCTGCCGTAAACGCGGAAGTCGTCGACGGAGGCCTTCAGGTACGGGTCGGCGTACTGGGACCTGCCGACGTAGGCGGCCCGGATGTGGTTGCCGAAGTACCGCGGCTCGACGGTCACCCGTGTGTTGCGGCCGACCTCCGCCGCGTCGACGTAGAGCACGGCCGTGCCCCCGCTGTAGGTGACGGCCACGTGCACCCAGCGGTCGGTCGGCAGCGGATCGGCGTCGATGCGCTGTTCGGCTCCGCCGCCGCCCGCGGTGATCGCGTACCGGAGGGTCCCGGCATCGCTGCGCGGGGTGAGGAACATGTTGGCGGTGACGCCGGTGCCGAAGTCGAAGACCCGGGTCCAGTACTCGGGTTGGCCGTCGAGCCTCACCCACGTGGCGACCGAGTACGCAAAGGCCCCGGCCAGCAGGTCCTCGGCGAGGACCACATGGGCGTCGGTCCCGTCCAGGGCGACCGCGCCGCCGATGTGGCCGGCGGTCCAGGCGGCGTTGCCGGCGAGGCGGGCGGCTCTGCCGTTGCCGGTGGCATCGGCTGCGGTCGTGCCGGTGGTCTCGTCGAAGCGGTGCCAGGCTGCGAACTCCGGTGGCGGGGACGGGGGTTGGCCGGTGAGCCAGTAGACGTTGTAGTGCTGGTGGTGGACCCGGGCGATGGGCAGCAGGGTGACGCTCTGACCGTCGGCGTCGGCGGTGAACCTCAGCGGATCGCTCGACGTCTGCCGGACGGTCGCGGTGTCGAGGCGGGGCATCCACGGGTTGGTCCGGTCGCCGTAGGCTCCTGCCAGGACGACGGGCCCGTGCAGGACGGCCTTGACGTCCGGGTCGTCGGGGGTCGCCTCCACCCTGGTGCGCGGGGGCAGCGTGATCTCGACGCGGTCGCCGGCGCGCCAGACGCGGTCCAGGACGAGCCGGCCGCCGGCCTTCGGACGGTCGGGCAGCGTACGGCCGTTGAGCCTGACCTGCGCGCCCTGCGCCCACGAGGGGATGCGCACCAGCAGTTGGTGCTCGGCGCCTCCGGCGGTGACGGTGAGCGTGGTGGAGGCCTGGTCGGGCAGCCGGGTGGTCTGCCGCCAGGTGACGCCCTTCTCCCGCCATGTGACCTCGGAGGGGATGAACAGGTTGACCAGCAGACGGTTCTCGTCGTGGGTGTAGATGGTGTCGGCGAACTTCGCCTGCGTCTCCATGCCGGTGCCGTGGTCGCAGGAGAAGTTGTCGTAGTCGGTGGAGTAGGCGTCCGGGTCGGTGCCCATGAACGACGGCTGCTGTTTGAAGGAGCCCGGCCCGAGGCCGGTGTAGTAGATGTTGAAGCCGTGCGCCGAGTCGGGGTCCTGTTCGCCGAGCATCTGGTTGAACAGGGTGCGCTCGTAGTAGTCGAGGAGGTCGGCGCGGTCCGGGGCGTGCAGGTGCAGCAGCCGGGTCAGCTTGAGCATGTTGTAGCTGTTGCAGTTCTCGCAGGTGCCGTTGGACAACTGGCCCGCGATGACGTCCGGTTCGTGGAAGGCCTCGCCGTTGCTGTTGCCGCCGATGACGTAGGTGTGGTGGTCGGTGACGATCTGCCAGAAGTTCTCGCCGATCGTGCGGTAGCGGTCCGCGAGCCCCTCCTCCCACAGCCGCACGGCACCGACCATCTTCGGGATCTGCGTGTTGGCGTGCAGCCCGGCGAGGGCGTCCTCGTTGCGGGCCAGCGGGTCGAACACGCGGGCGTGGGTGAAGCGTTCGGCGACTGCGAGCCATTTCGTGTCGCCGGTCAGGGCGTGCAGATCGGCGAGCACGTCGTTCATGCCGCCGAACTCCGTCTCCAGCACCCGCTGCGTCTGGGCGTACGACAGTTTCGCCGTCCGGGCGTCCACCCACGCGCCCTGCCGCAGGACCACGTCGAGGGCCTGCTGGTTCCCGGTCAGGCGGTACTGGTCGACGAGCCCCGCCATGATCTTGTGCAGGGTGTAGTACGGCGCCCACACGCCCGTGCCGGCTTCGAGACGGTCGAAGAAGCTCTCGGGGAAGGCCGACAGATAGCCCTTGCCGTAACCCGCGGCAGGCGAGGCGGCCTGGCACTCGGCGAGCGCGCCGACCAGCCGGCGGCCCTTGTCCCGTACCGCGGTGTCGCCGGTGCTCGCGTAGGTCAGCGCGAGGCCGGAGAGCAGATGGCCGGTGGAGTGGCCGCGCAGTTCGACGGCCGGGGCCTCCCAGCCGCCGCAGGCCTGGGCGGTGCTGGGCAGGCCGACGTTGAGCCGGAAGGTGTGCAGCAGCCGGTCGATGTCGACGAAGCGCAGATAGGCGGTGTTGCGGCGCTGGTTGTCGCGGAACGGGCCGTCCAGCAGGGTCACCGCGGTGAGCGGAAAGGGCTGCACCCGGGAAGGGGCGGCCGCCGGGGCGGCGTACGCCGGGCCGTCGGGTCTCATGGCCAGGGCCGCTGTCGTGGCGGTCGCGGTCGCCGCGAGGAAGGACCGTCTGCCGAGAGGTGGGTTCACAAGGACCTCCGCATGCCGAAGACACGAGTCGGGGCGTCCCACCCCAACTTCGATCGAAATATCGGACGTTGTGCGACAGGCTGTGCGGCCATCCACGCTAGAGAATTGACCGGTGGTGTCAACAGGGCCGAACGAGACGCCAGTTGTCTGGTAATGGGAGCGCTCCCATGACATCATGGCGCGGCTCGGCGGGGGGAATCAGTCGATCCGATTCGTCGAACGGAGAGCCGCACATGACAGTCACCGCACACGCCCTACGGTTATGCGCCCGTCGCCTGTGTGTCGCACTGGCGGTCTGGGCACTGAGCTCGGCCCTGGGTGTCGTCCCCGTGGCACGCCAGGCCGTTGCCCTGAGCGCGAGCACGAGCACGGCGGCGGCCAAGAGCGTCTACATCCCGCCGAGTTGGGCCGCCACCGGTGAGGTCCCCTGGGCGCAGAACCGCACCAAGGAGTCGGCGAACTTCGTCCTGCTGTGGGGCGAGAAGTCCGGCACCGACCCGAAGAACGCCTCCGGGGACTACCGGTTCGACCCGGACAACATCCTCAGCCAGCTGGAGAACCTGTACTCCTTCTACGTGAACACGATGAAGTTCACGCCGGAGACGGGCCTGCTGGCCCAGTACAAGATCGACGTGATCGTCACGCGGACCTGGAACCGCACCGCCCTGGACGCCTGGGCGACCGGCGGCTCGGCCGACGGCAAGGTGGGCGTCATCAACATCGCGCCAGGCGCCGCGCAGCCCGGCTCCTGGGGCCTGGCCCACGAGCTCGGCCACGTCTTCCAGAACTACACCTTCCTCGGCAAGGGCGGGGGCGCCGGCCTGACCGACGCGTCGGCCGGGACGTTCTGGGAGACCAGCGCCGAGTACATGGCCATGCAGGTCTACCCCGACGGCGGCGCGGGCGACCTGACCCGGTTCCTGCGCACGGAGAACCTCGCCTACTCGTCCAGCCGCCACCACTACGGCAACTGGATGCTGGTGCAGTACCTCGTCGACAAGTACGGCGGCCTCAAGACCTTCAACGACATCTGGAACCAGGCGAGGAGCAACGAGCACCCGCTCGAGACGTACCGGCGGACCAACAACCTCACGCAGGCCCAGCTCAACACGCGGATCGCCGAGTACGCCCAGCACCAGGTGACGTACGACTACTCCAACCGCGGTCACTTCATGCCGTTCATCAACAACGTGTACGGCGCGGGCTTCATCAACGCCTACAACGGCATCCCGGTCAACGCCGTCAACCAGTCCGCGGGCCACTACGCGGTGCCGGACGCCCTCGCACCCTCCGACTACGGCTACAACAAGATCAAGCTGGTGCCCTCGAGCGACGGCGCCCTGATCAAGCTGCACTTCAAGGGGCACGTCAACGCGGCGGCGGGCTCCGGATGGTCGTACGGGTTCGTCGCCGTCAAGAACGGCACCCCGCGCTACGGGGCCGTCTCCAGCAGCGCCGACGGACAGCTCACCTTCCAGACCCAGCCCGGTGAGAAGGACGTCTACCTGGTCGTCACGGGCACGCCGAGCACCGTCCACCACTACGCGTTCCTCGACGGCTACACCAAGAACTACCGCTATCCGTACGAGTTCCGGATCAGCGGCGCCACCCCCTCCGGCTACGAACCCGGCTACCAGAAGCCGGCCGCGACCGGCGGCGGACACTGGCACTCCAACGGCGGCGGCTGGGTCGACAACCGTGCCAACGTCGCCGCCAGTGTGTACGTCGGTCCGCGCGCCGCGGTGTTCGGTGCCTCGACCGTCACCGGCAACGCCCGGATCGAGGGTCTGGCCTGGGTGAACTCCGGTGCCACGGTGGGCGGGAACGTGGTCGTCAAGGACAACGCCATCGTCCAGGGCGGCGCGAACCTCTCCGGCAACCTGGTGCTCGGCGGTGACGCCGAGATGTGGATCAGCTGCTCCTCCGGCACCTATCTGCTCTACAACCCGGATCGCGGCTGCGACGGCCGGGGCGGCGAGAGCGACGTCAATCCGGCGTACTCGGCGTTCTCGGACGCGGAGCTGGCGATCACCGTCTAGCCGGACGCGCGGCGGGGCGCACCGGCGAATCGGTGCGCCCCGCAGGGTCGTTGCCGCCGTCGGCGACACTGACGGAGCCGTCAGCCCCGACGGCATTCCCGTCAGGCGACGACCGCCTGAGCGTACGGCGTCAGCCGGACCGGACCGGTCAGGCCGTGGTCCTGACGGGCCGTCGTGCCGAAGACGGACGGCTGGGTGACGCGGAGGCGGTTGATCAGCGGGGTCGCCACCTCGACCTCGACGGTGTTGTCGCCGGGCCTCAGGAAGGCGCCGACGTCGGCGACGGAATGCAGCCGGTCGAGGGCCGGCAGGCGGTGTCCGTTGACGGTGACCCGGCAGGTGTCGCTCACCTGCCCCAGATCGAGGGTCGCGCCGTACGCGGAGGTCCACTCCGGGGGCAGCGTGACCGTCGTCCGGTAGCGGCCGATGCCCGCCGCGTCGGCGAGTTCGGGTATCCGGGACCAGGGTGTGAGGGTGTCCAGGGTCAGGGTGTGCCGGACGAGTTCGGTCCGCGTCGGGTCGGATCCGGGCCGCCAGTCCTCGACGTCCAGGTGCCAGGGGCCGGTCGCGGGCGGCGCGGGCACGGCCGGGAACGTCCTGGTCACCGTACGGCCGTCGGACAGACGGGTGGTGTACGTTCCCGCCGCGCCGACGCGCACCGCGAGGCCGCGCTCGGTGAAGACCACCTCGTCGGCCTCGGAGGTCAGGGCGTGCGGGCGGGCGCCGTGCCGGTCGCCGAACAGTCCCGGCCGGCCCAGCGCGACGATCATCGACTCACCCGGCTGGAGCGTCACCCGAACGGTGACGCCGTCGCCGTCCTCCGTGTAGCGGGCGATGCGCGCGATCCGCCCCGTCCACGCGTCGAGGAGGTACGGCACCGTCGCCCCTCCCCGGGTCCGGCGCAGGGTGACGTCGTGGTCGATCGGGGCCACCGGCGGCTTCACGGTCTCGGCGTGCTTGCCGTCGCAGAAGTAGTAGAAGTCCGCCTCGCCAGTGGCGCGGTGGGCGTTGAGCAGCGTGGAGGAGGTGGCGTGGCGGACGTCCGGGGTCACGCCGAGGCCGGCGAGGGCGTCGCCGACGGCGCTCTTGTCGGTGACCCTGGTGACGTTGGGCAGGGCGAGCAGCCGGGAGAGGACGGCGCGCAGCCGGTCGGTCTCGCCCTCGGCGGGCACTCCGGGTGTCAGGGCTTGGTCGAAGGCGCCGAACAGCACGACGGGCAGCCCGGCTTGCGCCAGCCTGAGTATCCTGCCGGCGTCGTCCAGGGCGAGCGTGGGCGTGGAGCCGTAGAAGAAGTCGCCCTCGACGAACAGTGCCTTGTAGGCGGGGCCGTCCGGGGCGAGCCGGCCGCCGGAGACGGTGGCGCTCGGCAGGTCCAGCAGGGGCCCGCTCAGGAACTGGTGCGTCCAGCCGAGCGGGACGCCGGTCGCGGTGAACCAGGAGGCCCCGATTCCGGTGGCGGTGTACCCGGTCTGCCGGAAGACGGCGACGTCCGCGCGGGCGGTGCCGGTCTGGAGCACCCGGTGCACCCGGCCGAGGTAGCCGGAGATGTCCTCGGCGTGCCGCCAGGTGGGCTGCCGGGGTCCCCAGGACTCGCCGTAGCCGGGGGCGCCGTTGTAGGGGCTGAAGGCGGCGAATCCCGGCCAGGCGGCCTGGGGGGCGGTGGCGTAGGAGAAGCCGTGCACGACGGTCTGGTTGACCCCGGCCGCGTACGCGCCGCCCATGGTGCGCAGGAACCGGTCCCAGGTCGTGCTGTACGCCGAGCCGTTGTAGGCGCCCGCCTCGCAGGACAGCACGGTCCGCCCGGCCATGTCGCGCCCGCCCGCCAGACAGCGGAAGTCGTCCAGGTTCTTGAAGCCGAGCGATTCGCCCTCGGGGATGTCGAGGAGCGCGGCCGACGCGATGGCGTCCGTCTGCAGCCCGTACGGCTGGGCGCGCAGCTTCATCCCGAGCGTGTGCGCCCAGGTGCGCAGGGCGCCGAGATGGTGGCGGTTGAAGAGGCCGGAGACGGTCTCCCAGAAGTCGTGTCTGATCTGCCGGGTGAGCTGTGCCTCGAAGGCGAAGACCGTGTTGCCCTTGTCGAGGACGAGGGCCGGGAGGTACGGCAGCAGCGGGCGTCCGGTGTGCTGCTCGAAGGCCTGGGGCAGCAGGGTGGTCCAGACGAGGGCGTCGGTCTCGAGCTCGACGGAGTCCTCGAAGAACGCTCCGCCCGCGGCCCGCAACAGGAGCCGCAGCGAGGGCGTCAGCATCTCGTCCCAGTGGCCGGTGACCGCGGCGGTGCCGGCCGGGCTGAAGTGGTCGACGACGTGGGCGGCGGGCAAGGAGTGGGGGCCGGACTCGGGCTGCTGCCCCGTGCCGCGCTGCCAGTAGGAGACCAGGACCCAGTCCCCGTCCTCGGGCGCGGTCCAGGTCAGGGTGGTGCCGGTGACGGTGTGGGTGAGGTCGCGGACGCTCGCGAGGTCGAGGCCGGTCTCCTTGCGGGTGGAGTTCGCCGCCTCGACCCGGGCCGCCTGGACGGCGAGCAACCGCTGGTTCGAGACGCCGGAGGCGGGTGCGTGCGCCGGGGGCGGGACGGGGCCCTGGTAGGTGGTTCCGGCGGACAGGGAGGCGCGGCCGTAGGCCAGTTCCTGAGCGGCGGCCTCGTCGTCCGGGGCGAGCCCCGGCACCGCGACGGGCCAGCTCGGGCCGAGCGTGAGGTCGACGCCGAGACCGCGTCTCGCCGCCCGGCGCAGCGCCGCCTCGACGCCGTCGAGCCAGGGCCGGCTGCCCCAGCCGTGGTGGGCGGGGTCGAGCACCGACTTGTCCTTGACGCTGTGGTGGACGGCCGCGATCTCCACTCCGCCGAAGCCGGCGTCGGCGATCTGGTCGATCTCGCGGGTGATCTCGTCCGGGTCCACCAGACCGTCCGGCCACCACCACCGGAACCTGGGCCGCACGGAGCGGGGCGGCTGCGCGAACCAGTCGGCGGTGCCCCCCGCGGACGGCAGGGCCGCGGCGGGCGACACGGCCCCGAGGGCGAGACCGGCTCCCGCGGCCAGTCCGGTGGCCAGGACGGCCCGCCGGGACAATCCGCCGTGCTGCGTCGGGCGTTGCTGCATGAGTGCGACCCCAGGATGTGGTGACCGGAGGTGATTGAATCGTTTCAATCACCTGCAAACGCCGGAACGTTAAGGCCCGCGCTCAGGCGTGGTCAAGGGGTCTGCACAGGACACGCGGACGCTTCCGGCTTTGAGCCGGGCCGGTCAGCCGATGGGGTCGATGAAGGTCAGTACTGACGCGTCCTCCTCGATCAGCGGAGCGAGGGCGGCGTTGAACGGGGTGCCGTAGGGAGCCTTGAGGTGGGTCTGGAAGGCGTCCTCGTCCTGGTACACCTCGAAGATCCAGAAGGCGCGTGGGTCGGATGCCTTGGTGTACGCCTCGAAGGCGAGGTTGCCTTCTTCCTCGCGCACCTTCCGGGTGTAGTCCCGCAGTAGGCCGGCGACCTCGTCCTCGGCCCCCTTGCGGGCGGTGAACTCGGCGTACAGGGTCTTCGTCACGATGGCGTGTCCTTGCGTGGTGTGCGGTGTGGCTGTCCGATGCCCGCGGTGGGAAGCGCGGGCAGTTGACCGGGACGGGAGCGCTGCCTGACGCCGTCGAACTGTCGTCGACGGCGTCAGGTGCACTACGTGGAGGCCATCCGCCGTGGCTCTCAACCAGCCTTCGGCATGAGCTTCTTGGCCCCGGTCATGATGGCGACCGCGTCCTCCATGGAGTGGGACTGCGGGGTGATGACGCCGGCGCAGCCGCCGAGGCGCTGGATGTGGATGCGGTCGGCGACGTCGAAGACGTTGGGCATGTTGTGGCTGATGAGGATGACGCCGAGGCCCTGGTCGCGCAGGTCGCGGACGAGTTTGAGGACCTGGCCGGTCTCCCGGACGCCGAGGGCGGCGGTGGGTTCGTCGAGGATGACGACCCGGCCGCCGAAGGCGCCCGCGCGGGCGACGGCCACCGACTGGCGCTGGCCTCCGGAGAGGGTCTCCACGGCCTGGTTGATGTTCTGCAGGGTGCTGATGCCGAGTCGTTTGATGTGGTCGGCCGCCTGCTTCTTCATCTCGCCGGTGTCGAGCATGCGGAACACCGAACCGAGCACGCCCTTGCGGCGGATCTCGCGGGCGAGGAACAGGTTGCTGGCGATGTCCAGGGCCGGGGCGACGGCGAGGGTCTGGTAGACGGTCTCGATGCCGGCGTCGCGGGCGTCCTGCGGGCGCTTGAAGCTGACCTCCTTGCCGTCCACGAGGATGCTGCCCTGGTCGGGAACGAGGGCTCCGGACAGGCATTTGATCAGGGTGGACTTGCCGGCGCCGTTGTCGCCGATGACGGCGAGGACCTCGCCGGGGTAGAGGGTGAGGTCGACGTCGTTGAGACCGACGACCCTGCCGAAGACCTTGACGAGGCCCTTGGCTTCGAGGACGGGGGCGGTGGTGGTCACGACTTCACGCTCCGGATCCACTGGTCGACGGAGACGGCCGCGATCACCAGGATGCCGACCGCGAGGACTTGGTAGTTGGGGTCGATGCCGGCCAGTGCGAGGCCGTTGACGAAGACCTGGACGATGAGCGCGCCGATCAGTGAGCCGACCACCACGCCGCGTCCGCCGAAGAGGCTGGTTCCGCCGATGACGACGGCGGTGATGGACTGCAGGTTGGCGTTGAGGCCGCTGTTGGGGTCGCCGCCGCCGACCCGGCCGACCAGGATCCAGGCACCGACGGCGATGGCGAAGCCGCCGACCACGTAGGCGCTCAGCAGGACCCGGTTGACCGAGATGCCGGCCAGTCGGGCGGCCTCGATGTCGTCTCCCACCGCATACAGGTGCCGGCCCCAGGCGGTGTAGCGCAGGGCGTAGCCGATCACGACATACAGGGCGATCATGAGCAGGACGCCGTAGGTCAGGTTCAGCTGGCCGATGGAGATCGTCTCGCCGCTCCACATCAGGATGTTGCCCGGCTGCAGGGAGACGGTCTGCCCCTTGGCGTAGATGAGCGTGATCGCCGTGAAGACGCTCAGCGTGCCGAGGGTGACGATGAACGGCGGCAGCTTGATCTTGGTGACCAGCAGTCCGTTGACGGCCTGGGCGGCGATGGCGACGACCGCTCCGGCGAGCAGGGCCGTCACACCCGGCCAGTGGTTGTCGGCGACGAGCTTCGACATCAGCAGCGAGGCGAGCACCATGACCGCGCCGATGGACAGGTCGATGCCGGCGGTGAGGATGATGACGGTCTGGCCGACGGCGAGCGAGCCGATGACAGCGACCTGCTGGGCCACCAGCGACAGGTTCTGCAGGGCGTAGAAGCGGTCGTTGACCAGGGAGAACACGATCGCGGCGAGTACCAGGACGATCGCCGGGCTGAGGGCCGGCTGACGGTGCAGCACGGAGTGGATGCGCTGGGCCGGGGTGGCGGGCCGGTTGAGGAACTCCTCCGCCGGTGCCGGTGTGGCTTGACTGTCCACGTGGGTGGTCACAGGGGGTCCTTCCGGATTTTCCTCGTGCGGGCCTTCGTTCGGGCGCCGGGCCTTCGTTCGGGCGCGGGGCTCGTGGAGTGCGGGTGCGCCGCCGGGGGTCGGGGACCGGCGGCGCACCGGCTCGGAGGGGATCAGCTGCCCCAGCAGGCGGACGCGGCCTGCGACGGGGACTGGACGGTCACACCGTCGAGGGCCTTGGCGGCGACCAGCGCGGTGCCGGTGTCGTAGAACGACTTGCCGTTGGTCACGCTGGGCTTGCTGCCGCCGCGGGCCAGCTTGGCGATGGAGCTGACGCCGAGGGCGGCCATCTTGCCGGGGTACTGCACGGCGTCGGCCGCGAACTTGCCGCTGGTGACGTTCTTCAGCCCGGAACAGCTGCCGTCGATCGCGTAGATCGCGACGTTCTTCTCCTTGCCGGCCGCCTTCAGGGCGTTGTAGGCGCCCTCGCCGGCGGGCTCGTTGATCGCGTAGACGACGTTGATGTCCGGGTTGGACGACAGGCAGTTCTCCATCGCGGTGCGTCCGCCGTCGATGGCGCCCTGGGTGGGCTGGTGGCAGACGATCTTGTACGTGCCGCCCTTGCCGCCGGTGTACTTGCCGGACTTGGCTTCCTTGCCGTTCTCCGTCTTGCTGCCCGGGTCGATGCCCATGCCCTCCAGGAAGCCGTGGTCCCGGTCGATGTCGACGGAGACGACCTGGTTGTTGAACAGGTCGAGCATGGCGATGACCGCGGGCTTGCCGTTCAGGGCCGCCGCCGCGTACTGGCCGTCGAGCTTGCCGGCCTGCTCGTTGTCGGTGGCGTAGGTGATGTCGGCGACGCTGGGCGGGTTGGGCGCGGTGTCCAGGGCGATGACGAACAGGCCGGCCTGCTTGGCGCGCTTGAGCGCGGCGTTCACCGCGTCGCCGTTGGTGGTGATCAGGATGCCCTTGTCGCCGCGGGAGATGGCGTTGTCGATGGCCGTGATCTGCGTCTGGGTGTCGCCGTCGGTGGTGCCCGCCGCCACGGTGAGGCTCACGTTGTCCTTGGCGGCCTGGGTCTTGGCGTCCTTCTCCATGCTCACGAAGTAGGGGTTGGTGAGCGTCTTGAGGATCAGCGAGACGCCCACCTTGCCGCCCCCGCCCGACCCGGACGCGGAACTGCTCGAGTCCGAGGAACCGCAGGCGGTGAGGGTGACGCCGAGGCACACGGTGATGCCGACGGCTGCCGCCCGGACGCGCCGACTGCGAAGGCTCGAGGCCTGGCTGGTGGAGAAGTTCATGGCTTGATCCCTTTCGGAGCCGTCCCGTGGTCGACGCTGAGACAACGTTGACTGGCCGAGATACTGGGCCTGTATGGACGAGCCCGTCAAGACGCTGATAGACATGCGTGGGCAACGAGTAGGTAACGCGGAATTGGTTGGAGACAACGATGACTCAGGGTGAGGCGCCGCCCCGGACCCCTCGCAGCCGCCCCACCATGCGTGAGGTGGCCGCGTTGGCCGGCGTGGCCATCAAGACGGTCTCTCGCGTGTTCAACGGCGTCCCCACCGTCGATCCGGCGATCGTCGCCCGAGTCCGCGAGGCGGCCGACAAACTGGGCTACCGGCCCAACCTCACCGCCAGCAGTCTGCGCCGGGGGGACGGCCGTACGGCCACGATCGGGATGCTCGTCGAGGACGCGGCCAACCCCTTCTCGGCGGCCCTGACCCGCACCGTGGAGAACGTGGCCCGCGAGCGCGGAAGTCTGGTGCTGGTCGGCAGCCTGGACGAGGACCCGGCCAGGGAACGGGAGTTGGCGCAGGCCCTGATCGACCGCCGGGTCGACGGGCTGGTGATCGTGCCGGCCGGCCGCGACCACAGTTACCTGATCAGCGAACAGCGCTCGGGCACCTGCATGGTCTTCGTCGACCGCGAGCCCAGCCTGCTCGACGCGGACGCCGTCGTCTCCGACAACCGGCAGGGCGCGGTCACCGCCGTCGACCACCTGCTGAAGGCCGGCCACCGCCGCATCGCCTACCTCGGCGACCGGGCGACCATCTCCACCGCGGCCCAGCGCTTCGACGGCTACCGGCACGCCCTGGAAGTCGCGCACATCGCGTACGACGACGAACTCGTGCACCACACCGGGGCCAGCGAGGAGGCCGCCATCGACGCGACCAGGCGCGTCCTGTCGCTGCCGGACCCGCCGACAGCGCTGTTCACCAGTCAGAACCTGGTCACCATCGGCGCCGTCCGCGCGCTGCGCGCCCTGGGCCTGCAGCACTCGGTCGCCCATGTGGGCTTCGACGACTTCCCCCTGGCCGACATCCTCAGCCCGGGGATCTCCGTCATCGCCCAGAACATCGAGCAGGTGGGCAAGACGGCCGCCGAGATGCTCTTCCGCAGGCTGGACGGCGACGAGTCGGCCGCCACCACCATCACCGTGCCGACCCGTCTGATCGAGCGGGGCTCCGGCGAGATCCGAGCCGGAGGACATCATGACTGAGGCGACACACAGCACCGGCCGGGGACCGGCCGCGACCGTGATCGGCGAGGCCCTCGTCGACATGGTCCAGCTGGAGGCGCCCGGCGACTACCGCGCCCACCCGGGCGGCAGCCCGTTCAACGTCGCCGTCGGTCTCGCCCGGCTGGGCCACGGCACCGCTCTCATGGCACGGCTGGCCGACAACGCCTTCGGCCGGATGCTGCGCGCCCACGCCGTGGCCGAGGGCATCGACCTGACCTGCTCCCCGGACACCGCCGAACCGACCACACTGGCCGTCGTCTCCATGGACCCACAGGGACGGGCCAGTTACGACTTCTATCGGGACGGCACGGCGGACTGGCAGTGGACCGAGGCGGAGACCGCCCGCGTTCCCGCGGGTACCGGCGTGCTGCACTTCGGGTCCGTCGCGTCCTGGACCCCACCGGGCGCCGAGCACATCCACGCCGCCGCCGAGCGGCTGCGGGCGGGCGGCAGGACGCTGATCAGCTACGACCCCAACATCCGACCGGCCCTGCTGGGCGACCAGGAGCGCGGACGGCACGCCGTCGAGCGCAGCGTCGGTGTGGCCCACATCGTCAAGGCCAGCCGCGAGGACGTGGAGTGGCTCTACCCGAACGCCCCGGTCGAGCGGATCGCCGCCCGCTGGCTGGAGCTCGGCCCGCTCCTGGTCGTGATCACCGACGGCCCCGACGGAGCCCACGCCTTCCACGCCGGCGCGGAAGGCTTCAGTCGCCCTGGCCGAAAAGTTGCCGTGGTGGACACCGTCGGCGCAGGCGACGCCTTCACCGCGGGCCTGATCGGCGCCCTGCTCCGCAGCGGGCTGCACACCCCGCACAGCCTCGCCGCCGCTACGGCCGGCTGCCTGGCCGCCGCCGTGGACGACGCGGTCCTCGTCTCCGCCCTGACCTGCGAACGCATGGGCGCCGACCCGCCCACCGCGCTGCCGCGCCCCGACCGGCCCGCCGACGCGCCGCTCACCCCGGAAGACTTCGCCCGCACCGACGACGGCGCCCACACGGTCGCGCGGGACCGGACGCCGGAAACGGTGCAGGCGGCCGAGCCGATCCGTACCTGACACAGGCGGCCCGATCCCGTGGTCGGGCCACGGCGAACCGTGGCCCGGTCGGCATGCCCGGGCACGCTCACTTCCAGATGGACTCCCTCCACGAAGACGATGTCACGGAGGCGTCATGACCTCCGCCCCCGATCAAACCGCAGCGGCGACGGCCGCCCGCCGACGCCAGACCCAGGACAAACTCGTCCGCGTCGAGAAGGCCATCGGCCAGCTCCGCCGCGAGCGCGGCCGACTCGCCGTCCGCGCGATCGCCCAAGGCGCAGGCGTCTCCGCCACGTTCCTCTACGAGAACACCGACGCCCGCGGCCTCGTCCAGGCCGCCGTGACCGACAGTAAAAGCCGCCACGACCGAGTCACCCAGGACGAGCACGAGCGCATCGAGGCATCGTGGCGGGAACGGGCGCTCAACGCCGAGGAGCAACTGACCCTCTCCCACAACGAGATCCTCGCTCAACGGCAGCGGATCGGGGAGCTGATGGGCCAGCTCAGAGACTTCGAACAGATTGTTCCCGGAGAATCCGTCCAACGGATCACCACTGAGAACACCACCCTCAAGCGCCGCGTCCAGCAGCTGTCCCAGGAACACCGAGCCCTTCAGGAACTACTCGAAGGAGCCCGCTCCAACATCCGCTTCGCCGAGAAGCGCATCGCCGACCTCGAAGTCCAACTCCTTGAACAGGGCCAGCTATGACGCTCCAGGCTGTCCCACTCTCTGTTGTCCTCGACACCCGGCAGGCCCAAGTCCCTGCTCACGCTGCTGCGAGAAGTCGAGCAGTTCTTCGACGAATGTGACGAGCCCACGTTCTGACGGGAAGCTATGCCGAGGGCCGATACACCCTCGCCGGGGCCAGGTACACACCCAGCTCGACGTCACCTACCTCGGCGGCAGCCTCAACACCATCTCGCACAGCGACTATCACGAATTCACAGAGTTCCATGAGCCAGGCCGCACCCTCTGCCTGATGGTGTGCGGGCCGGGCCAACGCGGTGCGTGGGGCTACCTGGAACCGACGCCAGACGGCACGTTTAAGCTGGGCGTCTTTCGATCTCGAGCGCCCCGCCGGTCAGCGCAGCCTGTGTAGCGTACGTCGATTGAAAACCGCTACATCGTTCCCCATACCCACAACGAGATCTCCCCTGAAGGTGACGGCGACGGCAGAGGGATTGGGGATCCGCAAGACTCCCGCAGGTTTGCCGGTGCGCAGGTTCCACACACGTACCGTGCCGTTGTCAGCGCTGACGGCGACGGGCACGCCGTCCATCTCCGTGCATGCCACCGCGTTCACGCCGCCGCTGTGGCCGGTCAGAGGCTGTCCGATGGGGATGCCGGAACGCAGGTCCCACATCTGCGCCATCCCGCCGCCACCCACGGCTACGGGGGTGCCGTCCACTTGTGTGCACGCCACTGTCCGCACTGGGCCTGTGTGGCCGGTCAAAGGCTGGCCGAGGAGCACACCGCCGCGCAGATCCCACACCCGCACCCTCCCGTCGTGACTGCCGATGACGGCAACGGGGGCACCGTCCACCTCGGTGCACGCCACCGCGTTCACGCCGCCGCTGTGGCCGGTCAGGGCGGTGCCGATGAGGGTGCCGGTACGCAGATCCCACACCCGTACCTTCCCGTCATCCCAGCCTGTGACGGCAACTGGGACGCCGTCCACCTCCGTGCACGCCACCGCACCCACGCCGCCGGTGTTGCTCGTCAGGGGGCGTCCGATGGGGACGCCGTCACGGAGATCCCACACCCGCACCCTTGTGTTGTCACAGATGACGGCGACGGGCACGCCGTCCATCTCCGTGCAGGTCACCGCGCGCATCCAGTTGGTGTGACCGGTCAGGGGCTGTCCGATGGGGGTGCCGTCACGAAGGTCCCATACCCGCACTGTCCCGTCGCGACTACCGGTGACGGCGACGGACACGTCGTGCACCTCCGTGCACGCCACCCCCTGCACCCAGTTGGTGTGACCGGTCAAGGGCTGCCCGATGAGTGTGCCGTCACGGAGATCCCACAGCCGCACCACCCCGCCGTTGTCGCCGGTGACGGCAACCGGGCCTCCGTCCATCTCCGCGCATGTCACCGCAAGCACCGGTTCGGTGTGGCCGGTCAGGGGGCGTCCGATGGGGGTGCCAGAGCGCAGATCCCACACCCGCAACATCCCACCGTTGCCGATGACGGTGGCGGGGATGCCGTTCACCTCGGTGCATGCCACAGCAGTCACCGAGAATTCGCCGCTCTGGGGCTGGCCCAGGGGGGTGCCGGTACGCAGATCCCACACCCGCACCCTCCCATCCGGGCCGTCGCCGGTGACGGCAACTGGGACGCCGTCTACTTCGGTGCACGCCATCGAGCGCACTCCGCCGGTATTGCCCGTCAGGAGGTTTCTGAGACGCGTGCCGGTACGTAGATCCCACACCCGCACCATCCCGGTGTCGCTGCCGGTCACAGCAACAGGGGTACCGTCCACCTCGGTGCACGCCACCGAGCGCAGACCGCCCATGTGGTCCGTCAGGGGCTGTCCGAGGAGCACACTGCCGCGCAGGTCCCATACCCGTACCGTCCCGTCGCGGCTGCTGGTGACGGCAACGGGCATGCCGTCGACCTCCGTGCACGCCACCGCCCGAACCAGATCGGTGTGGCCGGTCAGAGGCTGACCGATGGGGATGCCAGTACGCAGATCCCACACCCGCACCCGCACCATCCTGCCGGCGCCCTCGCCGGTGACGGCAACCGGGACGCCGTCCATCTTCGTGCACGCCACCGCGCTCACGCCGATGATGTGGCCGTCCTGAAGCTGTCCGATGGAGGTGCCGGCACGCAGGTCCCACACCCGCACCATCCCGCCGTTGCAGATGACGGCGACAGGAACGCCGTCCAGATTCGTGCATGCGACTGCCTGTACTGGTCCGGTGTGACCGGCCAGAGGCTGTCCGATGGGGATGCCAGTACGCAGATCCCACACCCGCACCAGCCCCTCGTCGCCGGTCACAGCAACCGGGGCGCCGTCCAGATTCGTGCATGCGACTGCCTGTACTGGTCCGGTGTGACCGGCCAGAGGCTGTCCGATGGGGGTGCCAGTACGCAGATCCCACACCCGCACCACCCCGTCATCGCCGGTCACGAGGATGGGCGTACCGTCCAACTCGGTGCACGCCACCGCGTTCACCCTTGTGTCGCCGGTCTGGGGCTGTCCGATGGGGGTGCCGGTACGTAAATCCCACACCTGCACCCCGTCGGGGCCATCGCCGGTGACTGCGATGGGGGTGCCGTCCAACTCGGTGCACGCCATCGAGCGCACTCCGTCGATTGCGCCGGTCAGAGGTTGTCCGATGGGGGTGCCAGTACGCAGATCCCACACCCGCATCATCCCGTCGCTGCCACCAGTGACGGCGACTGGGGCCTCGTCCATCTCCGTGCACGCCACCACCGCAACGCCGCCGATCGTGCCGGTCAGGGGCTGTCCGATGGGGGTGCCGCCGCGCAGGTCCCACACCCGCACTCTCCCGTCGTGGCCGCCTGTCACGGCAACCGGGGCGCCGTCCAGTTTCGTACACGCCACAGCTCGTACCTGTCCGGTGTGGCCGATCAAGGGTTGTCCGATGGGGGTGCCAGTACGCAGATCCCACACCCGCAGCACTTCGTCATCGCCTGTCACGGCAACCGGGGCGCCGTCCAGATTCGTGCACGCCACAGCTCGTACCTGTCCGGTGTGGCCGATCAAGGGTTGTCCGATGGGGGTGCCAGTACGCAGATCCCACACCCGCAGCACTTCGTCATCGCCTGTTACGGCAACCGGGGCGCCGTCCAGATTCGTGCACGTGACTGTCTGTACTGGTCCGGTGTGACCGGTCAGGGTGTCGCGGAGTGCTGGGGTGAAACCGCTGCCGGTCGCCCAGCGGGGAGTCCAGTAGCCGTCGAGGATGTGATCGACAAGTTGCTGCCGCAGGGCAGTGGCGCCGGCTCGAGCAGCGTCGAGGGCGAGTACCTGGCGACGCTCGGATGCGGTGTCGGTGGAATGAGGGCCAGCTGAAGTGCGGTATACCGCCGCGGTCAGGCGGGCGGTGTCACTGCGGGCGTGCTGCAGGTGGGGGGTGAGGCTGCGCGTGGCGGCATGGACGAGGTACTCGGTATCGCCTAGCACTTCGTCCAAGCGCCCGGCCGCGGCGGCGTGGGCGGCGAGGTGGTTGAGGGTGTAGGGGTGGGCCCGAGCCCACTCACGGGTGCCGTCCGCAAGGTACGGCACCCGGGCGATGAGGCTCTCGGCGACGGCCGTATGCACAGCCTGCGTGTTGATGCCGTCGCGCAAGTGTTCGGCCAGCGCCTGGTGGTAGAGCCGGTAGGCGGAACGTTCGGATTCAGTAGCCTCCACCACGTACGAGCCAGCCGCGCCCCGAAGCCACACCACGTCATCATCGGTGTACGAGCGGCCGGAGATCTCGGAGGCGGCCAGAGCCCAGATGTCTTCCCAGGGCAGGCCCTGGCCCTGGGCGAAGGCCAACGGGCGCAGCAGGTCCGTTGCCCGTTGGGCATCATCGCCGAGGCGACCGACAAGGTCTTCCCGCATGGCCTGACCGGCGTGGCACGGCAGGCTGGCACGCCAGGCCGGGTCCTGCGGGTCAGCGACGACGTCCTCGGCCGCAGCCAGAGTGCCAGCAGTGATGCGGGCGACGAGGAACGACGGGCCTGCAGCCGCAGCGACCGCCTCCGCCACCGGCCGCAGCGCCTCGGGGCGGCGCCGGTACGGAGAATTGGGATGGGCTTCGATGAGAGTGCGGACGGTGTAGGCCGTGAGGGCCTCGGGGTCGGCGTAGCGAGAATCGTCCAGGTCGATGATCCAGCCTCTGCCGACGTCGTTGCTCGGCCGAATGCCCAGGCTGGCCAGCAGATCAGGGCGGGTGCCTATCAGCAGCCGGATCCGGCCCTCGGAATAATTGATCAGCGGCTTCAGGATCTGCGTGCACAGGGTGTCGGGGGTGGCAGCCTCGTCCAAAGCGTCGATCAGCGCCGTGAACGGTCGCTCGCTATGGCGTGCCTCGAGGGCCTTCAGTAGCTCGCCTACGGTGTTGGCGCGCACCCTCGCCGCAGCAGCCAGCGCGTTCAGTACGTCGGTGTCGGTGAGGTTCTGGGCGTAGATGGCGACGTCGACTGCTTCCGCGTCCGGTACCAGCGAGGGAGCCAGACCGAGGGAGCCGACAGGCACTGTGCGACGGCGCTCGGGATGGGCCAGTGCAGCGATCAGGCCGAGGACGGCGGTTTTGCCCGAGCCGGGACCGGCAGTTACCACCCGGCAGTCGTGGCCGTCAGCAGCTGGGGTACGCAACCACTTGGCCAGGTCAGCGAGCACAGCGTGACGACCGCAAAACCACCAGCCCTCGGCAGCGTCGCCGGGGTAGCCCATGGCGTGCACGAGTAGCCGCCGGGTCAGCTCGGTGTCGCGGCGACGGGCCTGCTCGTCGAACTCGGCGGCCTCCTGGA
Organism: Streptomyces gilvus; assembly: GCF_022513565.1. Classification (GTDB taxonomy): domain Bacteria; phylum Actinomycetota; class Actinomycetes; order Streptomycetales; family Streptomycetaceae; genus Streptomyces; species Streptomyces gilvus. Next base: position 179,285 of record NZ_JAKWBE010000002.1, read on the forward strand.
TGGCCAGGTCGACGTCGGTCAGCCAGGTTCCGTAGCGGGGGTTGGCGAAGAACTCGGGCACCTCGCCCGTCAGCCCGACCATGGCCAGGCTAATGCGCTGGTGTTTGGGCAGGGCCGGATGGACGTTCATCTGCTTCACGACCATGTCTACCGGCAACGCCCGCGGGCCGTGCCCGGCCGTCGCCCTGTTGCCGACAGCGTCCGAGAGTAGACGGGGGAAAAGTCCGGCCTGGGCCTGCTGGTGCGGCTGAGCAGAGGAGACGATCACCAGGCCAGAGCCGGTGGCCTGTCCCCACTCGGCGCTGATGCGCTTCAGCGCGGTCGCGGCCGTGTCGTTGCCGCCCTGCCCGGAGTAGCACGTGTCCAGCACGAGCAGCAGACGCCGGACTGAGGTGCCGCGCAGTATCGCCCGTGCCAGTTCAGCTGTGGGCAGCGCGGTGTAGTCGACGTCATCGGGATCGGTGTCGGCGGTCAGCAGCACATGCTCGTCGCCGTCGAGAACCTCGCCGTGGCCGGAAATGTAGACGGCCAGCAAATCATCCTCGCGGCGATCTGGGGACTTGGAGAACGCCCGTAGTTGATTGGCTAGTTGGGCCTTGGTGGGGTTCAGGCCAAGGCCAGTCTCGTGCTGGTAGCCCAACTCGCCGGTGAACAGCTCGATGATCTGATCGCGGGCCTCGACCAGCGACGGCCGGTTCCACTCGGGGGACTTGGAGTAGTGGGCGATGGCCGTGGCGATCAGGAACCGGCGCGGTCCGCCGTTACCTCCCGCGCCGCCATCGCGCGACAAGCCGCTCACGCCAGCCCCGCCGCGATCGCCCGCCCGCACACGGCGTCCGTCAGATACGCCGTCGCATCGTGCGCGTGCGAACCGTTGTGCACCCTGATCGAACGGACCGACTCACCGAACGCCGGCCGCAAGTCCTTTGCCAGGGCCACCACATCACCGTCGTCGGCGATGTTCGTCCACGTCAGATCCGGCCCACCCGGCCACACGGCCCGCACCTCACCGCCCAATCCGAGCGGCGCCGGCTCCAGCCGGTGCAGGATCAAGTTCGGAATGCCTAACGGTGAACCGATCGTGACCAGCGCCCGCACCCCGTGCCCGGGCCGCGCGCACATCGCCTCGTACGCGACCACCGATCCCAGTGAATGGGCCACTACCACGCGGGTGTCGTCCCCGATCGCTTCCAGTACCCGGCCACGGGCGCGCACCCGCACGTCGGTGTCCACGAGGTACCGGTGCACCTGTTTGAGGTCGAACACCATGGCCCGCAGCGCTATGCCAGCGAAGAACCGCGACCCCGACAGCGCCCGCAGCGCCGCCTGCACTGACCGCGGCGTCGCCGCGAGCGTGTCCGCGCTGGGAGCCACCACTGTCGGATCGGTTTCGGCTGCCGCACGCCACCACTCCAGCAACATATCCCGCTCGAACCCCTCCTCGACATCGGCGGCGCCGAAGAGCGGATCCCCCACGGCGAGCAGTTCCCCGGCTGGACGAAACAGGTCCCCGTAGAACGCCATCGCCATGTCCAACTCCGGCACGGCCGCGTCCGCCCCAGCCCGGCGCAACCCGTCGGCCAAAGCAGGCTGCCACTCCTTCAAGAGAGTGTGCTCTCCCAGAAGTTGCTTGCCAATCCCGTGCACTCCCACCACACGCGCCAAACCGCACCGCCCCGCACTCGCCCCGCCCGTAGACAGCACTGTAGAAGCCGGCGCCACATCGAGCACGATGTACACACAACCCACGCACACTGCAGCCTTCAACGGGACGCCTCCTCCGACGGGCTCCTCTGGAGGCAACACGCCCCTGCTGCGACACCCACACCTAGCTAGGAATTACGGAGCTGCCACTGACACAGCGTCCCGTACCTCTGCGCGACGTGCCTTCGCAGGTCAGTGTCAACTCGTATGGTTCCGTACTCGGTAAAAGGGAGGTGTCGTAGCCGATCCGGGTGCGCTGTCCGGCACCGGTACGCACGTCGAGGCCGAAGCGGGCGGCGGTGCGCGGGGCCAGTTCGGCCCGCAGTTCCAGGGGGCTGCCGTCTATGCCGAGCGCGGTGGCGCCGCCGGTGACGGTCGTGGCCGGAACGGTGGTGCCGGCGCCGCGCAGGGACTTCAGCTCGCCGACCGGCTGCTGGACCAGCCGGGTCGTGCCGTCGATGGTCCGCAGGGCGAGCAGGCGGGGGAAGGTGTCGGCACTGCGCCAGGGGCTGGTGGGGATGTTCTGGCCGTAGTTTCAGCTGTTCATCCAGGCGATCATGACGCGCCGTCCGCCGGGGACGTCGTTGAAGGTGTTGGCGGCGTAGAAGTCCTGCCCGTAGTCGAATCAGTGGGCGCGCCGGGTGGCGGACAGGGCGGGCTTGTCGGCGGCGCTGAACTGGTCGGCCAGTACGTGGCCCCAGCCGCCGGTGTTGGCGTCCACCACCTGGATCCTGACCTGCCTGCCCTTGTAGGCGGCGGTGTTGAAGGAGGCCCAGTCCAGGTCTTCGGAGCCCGCACCGGTGGCGCTCTGCACGACCTTGCCGTCGACGAGCAGGTTGACGCCGGTCTCCGCGGAGCGGGGCCGGGCCTGCGTGTCGGACAGGACCACCTGATCGAGGTTGATGTGTCCCCAGCCGCCCGTGTCGGCGTCCACCACCTTGATCCGGGCCTGCCGGCCCCGCAGATCGGACAGGTCCCAGGAGGCCCAGTTCAGGGCCTCGGCGTTGGCACCCGTGGCAGAGCGCACCACCTTCCCGTCGACGACGAGTTCCACGGCCGTGGGGGTGTCGGAGCCGGCTGGGTGGTAGCCGCCGCCGATGAGGAAGTCCAGGTACTTCTGGTCGATGGTGAAGGCCGGTGAGGTCAGGGTGCCGGTGGAGGCGTCACCGTTGAGGTAGCTGTTGACGAGGCCGTGGCCGAGGAACCCGGAGACCTGCTGCTGGTCGGGCAGGGTGCCCTGGGCCGGACCGGTCCCGAAGGCGTCACCGGTGGCGGTCCAGTCGCCGATGGGGCTGGAGTAGGTGCCGCCTTCGAAGTCGGCGAGGGTTTCGCCGGCCGGTGTGGGCTCGTCGCCCAGCACGGAGCCGGGCTGGTAGGGGTGGTTGCCGCCGCCGACCTTGAAGTTGATGTAGTCGCTGGTCACCGTGAACGCGGGCGACGTCAGTGTGCCGGTGGAGGCGTCGCCGCCGTGGAAACTGTCGGCGAAGTCCTTGCCCTCGAAGCCGGTGACCGGGCTCTGGCCGTCGAGGGCTCCGGTCGCCGGCGCGTCGCCGAAGGCGTTCCCGGCGGCCGTCCAGTCGCCGAACGTGCCGGATTCGAAGTCCTGCAGCGTGGTGCCGCCGGGCGGGGTGTAGGTGCCGCTGTCGTCGGCGGTGAAGTGCGTGCCGTCGAAGTCGCCGACGAAGTACTGGGCCCCGGAACCTCCCGCAATCGCACCGGGGTTGAGGTTGACGGCCAGTACCCACTTGGTCCTGTCCGGGTTGCCGTCCACGGGCAGCGGGAACAGGTCCGGGCACTCCCACACCCCGCCGGTGGCGCCGGCCGGGCCGAAGTCGCTCCGGTGACTCCAGTGCTTGAGGTCGGGAGAGCTGTAGAAGGAGATCTTGTGCACCTCCTGACCGTCGGAGCCCGCCGGACCCTGCAGGAACTCCGGCTGCAGCGCCGCGTCGCACTGATCGGCTTCGACGACCTGCCGCTGGCCGAGCTCCTCGAACCCGGCGTCTCCGTGATCGCCCAGGACCACGCCGCCATCGGCCGGGAAGCCGCGACCCTGCTCTTCGACCGCCTCGACGGGGAGCAGGGCCCCGCCCGCCACCGCGTCCTCGCCACCCGCTACCTCGCCCGCGGCTCCGGCGAACTCCAAGCCTCCGAAAGAGGCTGAGCTGGAGCCGTGTCATCACCGCGCCGGGAACCGCTCTTCACACCTCCAGCCAGAAACCGGTGCGCGTCCGCCAGAGGTCGAGCAGCGCCAGGTCGCCGCGGGTCTCGACGGCGGGAGCCGGGCGGCGGTAGAGGAACAGGAGCAGGTCCGTCACCGGTCCGCGGGCCGACGCGGAGGCCGCTCCGCTTCCGGTGCGCCAGACAGGGCGGTCGCCGCGCAGATCGACCAACCACTCCCCCACCCCGGGCGCCTCGAACCGCAGCGCACGACCGGGGCCCAGCAGGCCCGGCGCGTCCGGTCCCTCCGCGTACGCCTCGGGAAGCGTCGCGAACTCCAGCCACTCCAGCACCGCGCCGACCGCGAGATCCTCGTCGAGGGTGAAGCCGGCGCCGGTCGCCAGCGCCGCGTCGGCGCGGTGGACGACCGTCTCGTACGTCATCCTCCGCGCCCAGAACATCGCCGACTGCTCGATGGACTCCTCGTCGCTCGGGGTCCATACGGCGGTGTCGGGCCCGGCGCCCCGGAGGGCCGCGGCGAGTGCCCTGGCGCCCTCGCCGAGCCAGGCGCCCAGCGCTTCGCCGTCCAAGTGGGCGTACGCGGCCGGGTCGTTGACCGAGTCGTCGGGCACGGGTGCCTTCGCCCGGGTCCGTACAACCTCCTCCGCCCACCGGTGGTCCCCGCCCACGTGCCGCAGCAGCCGGGCCAGGTCCCAGCCGGGGCAGGTCGGCACCGGTGTGGTCGTGTCCGCCCCGGCGACCTGGGCTCTGAGCAGGTCCGTCTGACGGACGATCTCCTGACAGCAGCGTTCGAAGGCCGGCGAGGTCACACGGTCATCATGCACCGGCCGCTCCCGCCACCGCCCTTGGTCGCGCGGTCCACGACCGCCATGAGTCACGGGGCGACCCGCACGGGCGTTCCCTACGATGAGCCGGTGACGAGTGACACCCCCACACGGTCCGCCACCGACGACGACGCCGGCCGGAGCGCCGAGGCCACCGCCTGGGCGCAGCGCCTGCGCCGGTTCGGGTACCCGGGAGGTCCTCGGACCGGTCCTCGCGAGCGCCTGGTTCCGCCCTTTCCCCAACCGGGCGTCCGGGTCTGGCAGTTCCTCGGCATCGGACCCGGTCTGTCGTCCCGCCTCGCCCGCTGGACGGGCTGGGCCGGTCCCCTGCTCGTCGCCGTGTTCGCCGGTGTCCTGCGGTTCTGGCGGCTGGGGCAGCCCCACGCGGTGATCTTCGACGAGACGTACTACGCCAAGGACGCCTGGTCGATGCTGCGGCTCGGTTACGAGGGCACCTGGCCGGACCGCAAGATCGCCGACCCGGACATCCTCGCCCATCCGCAGGTCATCCCGCTCTCCGATCCCGGCAGCTTCGTCGCGCATCCGCCGATGGGCAAGTGGGTGATCTCCGTCGGCGAGGGGCTGTTCGGTCTCGATCCGTTCGGCTGGCGGTTCATGACGGCGCTGCTCGGCACGGTGTCGGTGCTCATGCTGTGCCGGATAGGCCGCAGGCTGTTCCGCTCGACGGCGCTGGGCTGTCTGGCCGGGGCGCTGCTGGCCGTGGACGGCCTGCACCTGGTGATGAGCCGTACCGCGCTGCTGGACCTGGTCGTCATGTTCTTCGCCCTGGCGGCGTTCGGCTGTCTGCTCGTCGACCGGGACCGGGCACGGGCCCGCCTCGCGGCCGCCCTGCCTCTCGACGCGGACGGCTTCGCGCGGCCCGACCACGACGCCGGTTCCCGCACGCGCACGGGCGCGCGTCCCTGGCGTCTGGCGGCGGGCGTCTTCCTGGGACTGGCGGCCGCGAGCAAGTGGAACGGCCTGTACTTCCTGGTCTTCTTCACCGTGCTGACCGTCCTGTGGGACGTCGGCTCCCGCCGCGTGGCCGGGGCGCGCCGCCCGTACCGCGCCGTGCTGCGCCGGGACCTGGGCTGGTCCGTGCTCTCCCTCGTGCCGGTCGCCGTGGTGACGTATCTGCTCACCTGGACCGGATGGTTCCTGTCCGACAAGGGCTACGGCCGGCACTGGGCGGACGGCCGCGGCGGCACCTGGGCGTGGATCCCGGCGCCGCTGCGCAGCCTGTGGCACTACGAGTACCTCGTCTACCAGTTCAACGTCGGCCTGCACACCCCGCACAAGTACCAGTCGAACCCCTGGAGTTGGCTGGTCATGGGACGGCCCGTGGCCTTCTACTACGAGTCGCCGAAGTTCGGGCAGGAGGGCTGCCGTGCCACCGCGGGCTGCTCCCAGGAGATCCTCGCCCTGGGCACACCGCTGCTGTGGTGGACGGCGTGCGCGGCCCTCGTCTATCTGTTGTTCCGGTGGGCGCTGCGCCGGGACTGGCGGGCGGGCGCGGTGCTGTGCGCGGTGGCGGCCGGCTATCTGCCGTGGTTCCACTACCAGGACCGTACGATCTTCTCCTTCTACGCCGTCGCGTTCGTGCCGTACCTCTGTCTGGCCGTGGCCATGCTCGTCGGTGCCCTGCTGGGGCCGCGGTCCGCGCCGGAGAGGCGCCGGATCGCGGGGGCGGTGAGCGCCGGGGCGCTGGTGCTGCTGATCGTCTGGAACTTCATCTACTTCTTCCCGCTCTACACCGGCCTGACGATCCCCTACTCCGGCTGGCAGTCCCGGATGTGGCTCGACACCTGGATCTGACGCCGGCCCGTCACAGGTCGGCCCAGTCGCCCGTCGGCCGACCCAGATGGGTGACCGGGCCGGGGTCGGGCACGTCGATCTCGTGGAAGCCGAGGCGGTCGTAGAAGGCCCTCGCCCCGGTGTTGGCGGTGACCATGCAGAGGTGGACGGCCTCGGTGCCGCGCTCGTGCAGCGCCCGCAGGAAGGTGCGCATCAGGGCGCGGCCGTGGCCCTGTCCCTGCCGGTCCGGGAGCAGATCGATGTGCAGATGGGCGGGGTAGGCGGCGACCTCGGGGACGAGCATGCGCAGGGGTCGTGCAGCAGCGCGATCATGGCCGCGTCCGGGGTGGTCGCCGGGCCGGCGGGCTTCGGGTGGCGGCCGGTGCCGCTTGGGAGCGCTCCCACAAGTCTGCGTCCCCGGGCAGCGTGCTTCGGCCATGATCGTCGGCCCGCCTCGGCGCCTCCCCCACACGCGGAACAGGGATCGTTCGCGATGGTCGGCTCCGCCCAGGTGCGCCACAGGCCCCTCGTGGCGCATTCTTGCTGTGTCACCCCGCTGGGCGGGCACGGACGAGGTAGGGCCGATGACTGGGAGCGCGGAGGACGCACGGCACACGCCCGGACAGCTGGCCGCGCTGCTGCTGGACACCTCGACGGAGGCGATCGGGGCAGCGGGAGGCTACGCGGGAGGGGTCTATCTGCGGTCCGGCACGCCCGGACTGCTGCGGCTCGCCGCGCTCGCCGGACTGCCCGGCCCGCTGTTCCGGCCCTGGTGGCGCATGCACGTCGACCGGCCGTTCCCGGTGGCCGACGCCTACCGGCTCGGCGTCCAGGTCGTCCTGCCGAACGCCACCGAGACGATGCGCCGCTACCCGCAGTTCGCGGCCGGGCTGCCGTTCCAGTTCGGCTCGCTGTACGTGCCGGTGGTGGCCGGGTCTACCACGTTCGGGGTGCTGACCGTGCTGCGTCCCTCCTCCGCCGACGCCGCCGAGCTCCAGCACCACCGTGACCGCATGGTCCGTCTGGCGGAGGAGCTGGGCGCGGCCCTGCTGCGCCTGGAGAACGGTGGCTCGCCAACGCCGGTGGCCTGGGACGGCGAACCGGTGTGCGTACGACCGCCGGGTACACGTCCGTCGGCGGGGCGGACCGGGGGCTTCGCCTGGGACCCGGTGACGGACATCGTGACCGCCGACGAGCGTCTGCCCGTCCTGCTGGGCGCGCCGGGGGAGGAGTTCGCCGCCTGTGTCGAGACGCTGGCCCTGGCCGTGGCCCCGTCCGATCCGCAGCGGCTGCTGGCCGCCCTGCGGGAGACGGCCACGGGCAGACCCCCGGCCCTGCCGCTGTACGTGACGGCCGAGGACGGCGCGCCCCGGCTGGTGGAGCTGTGGAGCCCCTACGCCGCCCCCGCCCCGCCCGGCGCCCCGTCGGGCGCGCACCCGGTCCGCGGCTTCGTCGTCGACCCCGGGCCCGGCGCGCTCGCCGACGCGGCGGCCGATCTGCTGCCCGACGGCGTGCTGTGCCTGGACCGGCTCGGCATGATCCTCTACGCCAATCCGCGCGCCGCCCAACTGCTGCGCTGCCCGCGGACCCGGCTGCTGGGCCGGTCGCTGTGGGAGGGCGTGCCGTGGCTGAACCAGCCGGCCTTCGAGGACCATCTGCGCAGCGCGCTGCTCTCCCCGGACCCGGTGCGCTTCCACGTCGGCAGGCCGGCCGCGGACACCGACGACGATGACCCGGCGCCGTTCGACGGTGCGTGGCTCGACGTGTCCGTCTACCCCGGTCCGTCCATCCTGACGTGCACGTTCCGTCCGGCGACCCGGGTGGCGGACGCGACCGCCGACCTCGCGCCCGAACCCGGGGTGCCGCCCGGGACCTCCTCGGCCGGGATGCCGTCGATGGCGCCGCTGTACCGGCCCATCGTCCTCGCGATCGCGCTGACCGAGGCGGTCACGGCCCGGCAGGTCTCGGCGGTGGTGATGCGGGAGCTGCTGCCCGCCTTCGGCGGCCGGCGGCTCGCCATCTACCTGCTGCAGGACCGGCATCTCTACCTGGCCTGGGAGAACGGTTTCCCCACCGGGTTCCTCACCCCGTTCGAGGGCGTGGGCCTGGACGCCCATCTGCCCGGCGTGGAGACGCTGACCAGCGGCCGGCCGCTCTTCTTCGACTCCATGGACCAGCTCGCGGCCGCCTATCCCGGCATCGCGCTGGACGCGAAGGAGGGCGCCCGTGCCTTTCTGCCGCTGATCGCGTCGGGGCGGCCGGTCGGCTCCTGCATCCTGGGCTTCGACGGGCCCCGCAGCTTCAGCACCGAGGAGCGCACGGTGCTGACGGCGCTGGCCGGGCTGATCGCCCACGCCATGGAGAAGGCGCAGCGCTACGAGAGCGAGGCGGCGCTCGCGCGGGGGCTGCAGCAGGCCCTGCTGCCGCGCCGGCTGTCCGCCCATCCGCTGGTGGAGACCACCGGGCGCTATCTGCCCGGCACCCAGGGCATGGAGGTGGGCGGGGACTGGTACGACGTGGTGGAGGCCGGGGACGGGCTGGCGCTGGTGATCGGGGACGTGCAGGGGCACGGTGTGCAGGCCGCCGCCACCATGGGGCAACTGCGCAGCGCCGTACGGGCGTTCGCGCTCGGGGACCGTCCGCCCGACGAGGTGCTCAGCGGGACGAACCATCTGCTGATCGACCTCGACCCGGGTCAGTTCGCCAGCTGCTGCTACATCCGGCTGGACCCGGTCTCCGGGCTGGCCCGGGCGGCCCGCGCGGGACATCCGCCGCCGCTGCTGCGCCGCCCCGACGGTCACACGGAGGTCGTGGACCTGCCCGGCGGGGTCGTGCTCGGCGTGGACCCGCAGGCGCAGTACCCGGTCGCGGAACTGCGCATCGAGCCCGGCGCCGTACTGGCCCTGTACACGGACGGACTGGTGGAGCGCCCCGGGCTGGACATCGACGAGGGCATCTCCGCCCTGCGGGTCGCCCTGGCCCGGGCCGGCGCCCCGGCCGCCCGTCCGGGCCGCCGCCCTCTCGCCGGCGTGGCCGACCGCCTCACCGCGACGGCCCGCCACACGGCCGACCGCCCCGACGACATCGCCCTCCTGCTCGCCACGCGGCGGATGGAGCGACGGAACGGGCGGTGAGCCGGGTCGTGGCCGTCAGCGCAGCGCGCGATGCCGCCCGGGCCACTGCCACGCACCCACCCGACGTCGGCGGGCGGCGGGCGGCAGGCGGCAGGCGGCAGGCGGCAGGCGGCAGGCGGCAGGCGGCAGGCGGCAGGCGGCAGGCGGCAGGCGGCAGGCGGCAGCATAAGCAGGCCGAGCAGGCGCAGGCCAACGGCACACCACGGGCCGGCGCGGGTGGTGCAAGGCCTTCTGAGACGTCCGCCGCGTCCCCGGTGCGGTCGCCTGCCCTGGATCGAGGGGCCGGGGCTGCGTGCCACAACAGCAGTCGGCCCCGCGCGGCCCCCGCCGGCCAGGCCGGCGCCCTCGGTCGCGTGCCGCCTTGACCCGGCCGGAGGTTGACGGGGTGTGACGTCCCGGTGTTCGTGCGGCGGGCCCGTCGTGGGGCGGGGCGGAGTCGGCTGCGGCGTGGTAGCCGGGTCCGGGGCGGGGCGTGGGCTGTCACCCTCTGTGACGCCTCTCGCCTCCTGGGGCGCGGCAGTGTAGACATGGGCACATGGTCCGACTTCTGGGCCGTCACGGGGCGCGCTCTGCCGGTCGTCCCGGCGGTGCCCCTGCCCGACGCGCGGCCGAGCGCGCCCGCGCGGCGCACGAGCGGCGCAGGGCGGCCCGGCCCGGCGGACAGCCGGAGGCCCGGGAGCCGGGGCGGCTGCGGGCCGCGCTGACCGGTCGCAGCGTCGCCGGGCAGGTGTTCCTGCTGCAGGTCGTGATCGTGCTGCTGCTGGTGGTCGCCGCGGTGGTCTCGCTGTATCTGCAGGTACGGCACGACAGCACGCAGGAGGCGCGCAAGCGCTCGGTCGCGGTCGCCGAGGCGTTCGCCAACGCGCCCGGCACCCGTGAGGCGCTGAGCGCGCCGAACCCCACGGCGGTGCTCCAGCCGCGGGCGGAGGCGGCCCGCAAGGCGACCGGCGTGGACTTCATCGTCGTCATGAACACCGATGGCATCCGCTACACCCACCCCAAGCCGAACCGCATCGGCAAGAAGTTCGTCGGCACCATCGCCCCCGCGCTGGCCGGGAAGACGGTGATCGAGGAGGTCAACGGCACGATCGGGCGGCTGGTGCAGGCGGTCGTACCGGTCACGGCACCGGACGGCAAGGTCGTGGGCCTGGTGTCGGCGGGCGTCACGCTGAACAACATCGGCGGCGCCGCGAACCGGCAGCTGCCGCTCGTGCTCATGGCGGCGGCCGTAGGCCTGGGCCTCGCCACCGCCGGCACGGCGCTCGTCAGCCGCCGTCTGCTGCGCCAGACGCACGGTCTGGGTCCGCACGAGATGACCCGGATGTACGAACACCACGACGCGGTGCTGCACGCCGTCCGCGAGGGTGTGCTGATCGCCGACGACGGCCGGCTGCTGCTCGCCAACGACGAGGCGCACCGGCTGCTGGACCTGCCCGAGGACGCGGAGGGCCGGCACGTCCTCGACCTCGGGCTGCCCGACGACACGGCCGATCTGCTGGCGTCCGGACGCATGGCCACCGACGAGGTGCACCTGGTCAAGGACCGGCTGCTGGCGGTCAACCAGCGCCCCACCGACGTCGAGGGCGGCCCGCCGGGCAGCGTCGCCACGCTGCGTGACTCCACGGAGCTGCGGGCCCTGTCCGGCCGGGCGGAGGCGGCCCGGGAGCGGCTGAACATGCTCTACGACGCCGGGGTGGGCATCGGCACCAGCCTGGACGTGGCCCGTACCGCGCAGGAGCTGGCGGAGCTCGCGGTGCCCCGGTTCGCCGACTTCGCGACGGTCGACCTGTTCGACTCGGTGCTGGGCGGCGGGCAGCCGGAGGCGGTGACGCCGTTGCGCCGCACCGCCTCGAGCGGAATCCGCCAGGACGCCCCGCTGTATCCAGTGGGCCGGCAGCTCCGGTTCGTCGACTCCTCGCCGCAGGCCCGCAGCCTGCGTTCCGGGCAGGCGGTGCTGGAGCCGGACCTGGACGTGGCGCCGGGCTGGCAGGCGCAGGACCTGGAGCGGACGGCGCAGGTCGTCGACTACGGCATCCACTCGCTGATCACGGTGCCGCTGCGGGCGGGGTCGCTGGTCCTGGGCGTGGTCAGCTTCTGGCGCTCGCAGAAGCCGCAGCCGTTCGACGTGGAGGAGCTGGCCCTCGCCGAGGAGCTGGTGGCCCGGGCCGCGGTCTCCATCGACAACGCGCGCCGCTACACGCGCGAGCACAGCATGGCCGTGACACTCCAGCGCAGTCTGCTGCCGCGCAGGCTGCCGGAGCAGTCGGCGCTGGACATCGCCTACCGGTATCTGCCGGCGCAGGCGGGAGTCGGCGGGGACTGGTTCGACGTGCTGCCGCTGTCGGGCGCGCGGGTCGCGCTCGTGGTGGGCGACGTGGTCGGGCACGGGCTGCACGCGGCGGCCACCATGGGACGCTTGCGCACGGCGGTCCACAACTTCTCCTCGCTCGACCTGCCGCCCGACGAACTGGTCGCGCTGCTGGACGAGTTGGTCGGCAGGATCGACCAGGACGAGGCGGCGGAGGGCGGCAGCGCCCCAGTCACCGGCGCGACCTGTCTGTACGCCATATACGACCCGGTGTCCCGCAGGTGCACCGTCGCCCGGGCCGGTCATCCCCCGCCGGCGCTGGTGCGGCCGGACGGCAGTGTGACGTTCCCGGACGTGCCGGCGGGCCCCCCGCTGGGCCTGGGCGGTCTGCCGTTCGAGACGGCCGAGCTGGAGCTGGCGGAGGGCAGCCGGCTCGTGCTGTACACCGACGGGCTGGTGGAGGACCGGGAGCGGGACATCGACGAGGGTCTGGAGCTGCTGCGCGGGGCGCTGGAGCGGGCCGGTGAATCGCCGGAGGAGACCTGCCGGGCGGTGCTGGAGTCACAGCTGCCGGCGAAGCCCAGCGACGACGTGGCCCTGATCGTTGCCCGCACGCGGGCACTGTCGGCCGACCGGGTCGCGGAGTGGGAGGTGCCGTCCGATCCGGCGGCGGTCGCCAAGACCCGCGCCGCGGTCACCCGGCAGCTCACCGGCTGGGGCCTGGAGGAGCTGACCTTCGCCACGGAGCTCGTCCTGAGCGAGCTGGTCACCAACGCGATCCGCTACGGCGCCGATCCCATCCAGGTACGCGTGCTGTTCGACCGCACGCTGATCTGCGAGGTCTTCGACAGCAGCAGCACCTCGCCGCATCTGCGGTACGCGGCGATGACGGACGAGGGCGGGCGCGGTCTGTTCCTGGTGGCGCAGCTCGCCGAGCGCTGGGGCACGCGCTACACGCCGGAGGGCAAGGTCATCTGGGCCGAGCAGCCGCTGCCCTGAGTCGCCCCCATTTGGTCCATACCTTCCTCGTGCGACCGTACGAACTTTTCCCGCGCCGGGTGTTCGACACCACCGAGCTCTGATAGTAAACCTTCCTATCAGAGCGACGCACGGCCCGCCTCCCCACCCCCCACCCCCCTTTGGAGCCCCCGTGAGGCACCCCTCCAGCGATTCCGCGCCCACCATCACCTCGCGCCGCACTCTCCTGACCCTGATCGGCGCCTCCCTGGTCGCCGCCCCGCTCCTGCGACCCTCGCACGCCTCGGCGACCGTGAGTGCCGCGGGCTGTGTCGGTCTCGACGACCCGGCGAAGAAGGAGATCGCCATGCAGCTGGTGTCGAGCGCGGAGAACTCCTCGCTCGACTGGAAGGCGCAGTACAAGTACATCGAGGACATCGGCGACGGCCGCGGCTACACGGCCGGCATCATCGGCTTCTGCTCCGGCACCGGCGACATGCTCGACCTCGTCCAGCTCTACACCGACCGCAAGCCCGGCAACGTCCTCGCCAAGTACTTGCCGGCGCTGAAGCGGGTCAACGGCAGCGACTCGCACGACGGCCTCGACCCGAACTTCCCCAAGGACTGGCGCAAGGCGGCCCAGGACAGCGCCTTCCAGCAGGCCCAGAACGACGAGCGCGACCGGGTGTACTTCAATCCGGCGGTCAAGCAGGGCAAGGCGGACGGCCTCGGGACCCTGGGCCAGTTCACCTACTACGACGCCATCGTGATGCACGGCGACGGCGACGACCCCACCAGCTTCCGCAACATCCGCAAGCGGGCCCTGAACAAGGCGAAGCCGCCGGCGCAGGGCGGCAACGAGACGACGTACCTCAACGCCTTCCTCGACGCCCGGGTGTGGGCGATGAAGCAGGAGGAGGCCCACAGCGACACCACGCGGGTGGACACGGAGCAGCGGGTCTTCCTGCGCAACGGCAACCTCTGCCTGAACACGCCCCTCAACTGGAAGGTGTACGGAGACAGTTACCACATCGGGTGAGGCGTCCGGAAAATATCTATGGGCTCATAAAGTCGGTTTATGAGCCCATAGACCGGACCCGTGTACCGACTTAGGCTTGCCTTAGCTTAGGCTTCCCGTTCGAGTCGATCTGTCGCCGCTCGAAGGGAACCTGATCATGCCCCGCCCCCTGCGGGTAGCCATCGTCGGAGCCGGCCCCGCCGGGATCTACGCCGCCGACGCGTTGCTCAAGTCCGACGTGGCCGCCGAGCCCGGTGTGTCCATCGACCTCTTCGAGCGCATGCCCGCGCCGTTCGGCCTGATCCGCTACGGCGTCGCCCCCGACCACCCCCGCATCAAGGGCATCATCACGGCCCTGCACCAGGTGCTCGACAAGCCGCAGATCCGGCTGTTCGGCAACGTGGACTACCCCAACGACATCAGCCTGGACGACCTGCGCGCGTTCTACGACGCGGTGATCTTCTCCACCGGTGCGACGGCCGACCGTGAGCTGCGCATACCCGGCATCGACCTGCACGGCTCCTACGGCGCGGCCGACTTCGTGTCCTGGTACGACGGCCACCCGGACGTGCCGCGCACCTGGCCGCTGGAGGCCGAGAAGGTCGCCGTACTCGGCGTCGGCAACGTCGCCCTCGACGTGGCCCGCGTCCTCGCCAAGACGGCGGACGAACTGCTGCCGACGGAGATCCCGCCGAACGTCTACGAGGGCCTGAAGGCCAACAAGGCGCTGGAGGTCCACGTCTTCGGCCGCCGCGGCCCGGCGCAGGCGAAGTTCTCGCCGATGGAGCTGCGCGAACTGGACCACTCCCCCAACATCGAGGTCATCGTCGACCCCGAGGACATCGACTACGACGAGGGCTCGATCGAGACCCGGCGCGGCAACAAGCAGGCCGACATGGTCGCCAAGACCCTGGAGAACTGGGCGATCCGCGACGTCGGCGACCGCCCGCACAAGCTGTTCCTGCACTTCTTCGAGTCCCCGGCGGAGATCCTCGGCGAGGACGGCAGGGTCGTCGGCCTGCGCACCGAGCGCACCGCCCTGGACGGCACCGGCAACGTCAAGGGCACCGGCGAGTTCAAGGACTGGGACGTCACGGCCGTCTACCGCGCGGTCGGCTACCTCTCCGACAAGCTCCCCAAGCTTCCCTGGGACATCGACTCGGGCACCGTCCCGGACGAGGGCGGCCGGGTCATCCAGGAGAGCGGCGAGCACCTGCAGTCGACGTACGTCACCGGCTGGATCCGGCGCGGCCCGGTGGGCCTGATCGGCCACACCAAGGGCGACGCCAACGAGACGGTCGCCAACCTGCTGGACGACCACGCGAACGGCCGTCTGCACACCCCGGCCTCGCCCGAGCCCGAGGCCGTGGACGCCTTCCTCGCCGAGCACCAGGTCCGCTTCACCACCTGGGACGGCTGGTACCGGCTCGACGCCGCCGAGAAGGCGCTGGGCGAGCCGCAGGGCCGGGAGCGCGTGAAGATCGTCGAGCGTGAGGACATGCTCCGCGCGAGCGGCGCCTGACGGTCCCTCAGGCGGGCTTCCAGGACGACAGGCCGAGACGGTACGACGTACCGCCTCCGCGTGGCCGCACAGTCCCGGAAGCCCGCCCGTGTGCGGATCCCGACCGGCACCGCCTGGCGCTCGGGGCGGATCCCGCTCGTCGGCGACACCGGTCCGCGCGTGGAGCACAACGTCACGCATCCGTGGGCCAGGAGTCCATCGCCGGCTTCCGCGGCGAACTCGCCCGACAGCGGCCGCCGCGCGCCTACCCGCACTGAGCCCGAGTCACTGCGACGAAGGCCGCGTTTCGATGAAGACGGCCCCTCAATGCCCCGGGCGCCGACCCGCACGCGTACACCAAGAGCACGTTCCACGGGTGAACCCGAGTGCGAACAGGACCCGCCCCTGAGCGGATGGTGGGCGGGCCCCGTTCGCGGGCGCCATTGTGGTGGGCGCGCCGGGCGCGGGACACGTGTGAGGCGGCGTGTTCTGGAGCGTGTCACGCGCGCCCCGAGTGCGCCGCGCGCATCCTGTGCGCCCACCCCGTGTGATCTCCGCTGCCGTGTGCGGACGATACTGGTACTTACACGTGCCCCCGTCTGCAGATGGACCCCATGCGCATCCCACCGCACGCCCGCCCGACCCCGTCCCCCACCCTGTGGCTGGCCCGCGGCCGCTACGCCGGCACCGACGCGCCGGACGTCGTGCGCCGGACCCTGAAACGCCTGCGCGCCGGCGAGGTCCTCGACGACCAGCACGAGCTGCCCGGCGCCGAGGGCGTCCTGGAGCAGGTCTTCGAGGCGCGCTGGACCGTCGCCGCGACGGTGACGGTGCGGGCGCGGCTGACTCTCGGCCCCCTGGCCGACGGCGCGCAGGAGTGGGTGCTGGCGGCGGAGGCGGGGCGCGCCTGGGACCAGGAGTGGCCGTCTCCGGCGACCATGTTCTGGCCCGACGACGCCGATGCCGCCTGGGACCACGAGCCCGGCACGGGACTGCGCCTGCGCGGGGTGAACCGGCTGCCCACCGAGGACAAGGACATCCGCCGGCTGCTGCGTGCCTCGGTGCGCGGCGGCTGGTGCGTCAACCTCGTCGTGCACGAGGCGATGACGCCGGACGAGCGCGGCAGCGGGCCGCTCGGTCCGCTGCTGCCGCCCGCCCTGCGCCACCGCGTCCTGGAGCACCGCGCGGCCCCCGACCAGCTGCGCATCGTCAACAGGGCGCTGCGCGAGTTCGACGTACAGGTTCCGCGCGGCGGCGCCGTACTGCTGCCCACTCATCCGGCCCCGTTCGGCTTCGACGGGGACGACTTCGCCGTACGGACCGTCTTCCTCGACGGTTCACGGCCGGCCGAGCTGGTCGAGGCCCTCAGCCGTTTCGTGGCGCTGCCCCTGCCCCTGCCGGACGGCGCCGAGCAGGCCGTGGCGGCGCTGCGGGACGACTGGCAGCTGATGACCCTCGAGGAGGAGCTGGCCCGGGAACGCAGGCTGGTGGCGATGTACGCCGAGGCGCTGGAGGCGATGACGCAGTCCCGGGACCTGTACCGGGAGGCCGCCGAGCGCGCGCACGAGGCGCTGACCGCCTACCGCGAGGCCGACACCGGTGCGCCCGCCCCGGCGCCGCGGCAGCCCGCCGCACCTGCCGCCTCCCCGTTCCAGCAGCTGACCCGGACCTTCGAGCGCCTCAAGGGCACGGCCCGCACCCGGCGCCCCGACACCGAGAGCGAGCGGGACGGGGACACGCCCGAGGAGTGAGACGCCCCCCGCCGTACGTGGCGGACGGGCAAGTGGGCGCAGCGATCGCAACCGTCCACCACGCCACCGGCGTCCGCCTGCGCGAACTGCCGCTCACCCCGGACCGGGTGCTGACCGCGCCCTGACCTCGGTCTGACGCGCCGCGGGGTCCATCACGTCGGGTCACGCACGCTACCGTGACGTCACTGAGCGCTACGGGTGGTGCGGTGCCGCTCGGCGTGCGTCGCCGGGAGGAGCCCCCTGTTTCAAGCCTGTGGATGTACCGGCGGCGGATGGGGGAATTCGTGAAGAGGGGCGTGCCGTTCGGCACGCCGGACGGAGGAAGGTCCGTGGATACGACCACAACGGTGATCGTCGTCGCCGCAGTCCTGGCGGCGCTCCTGCTCGCCGCGGCCGTAGTCGTTCTGGTGCGACTGGTGCGCACCCGGCGCGATCTGCGCCGGGCCGGCCTGCCGACCGGGCCGCGCTGGGTCTTCTGGGGCGCCGTCCTGTACTTCGTCCTGCCGACGGACCTGCTGCCCGATCCGGTCTACCTGGACGACATCGGCGTTCTTCTTCTCGCACTGCACAGCCTTCGGGGACCTCTGCGTGGGGCGTATGGGCACAAAATCCCCACGATTACGCAGAGTAAGGAAACCAATCACTCGTTCGATTCGTATAAGTGACTGGAAGGGCAAGGCAGTCGGCGGACCAAACGGCGCCCGAGGGGGGCGCAGCGCTTGGTCGGCGCAGACCGACGAGGGAGACACGATGCAACCGTTCGCGCTCAACTACGCACGTCCGGCGGTGGAGTTGGAGGCCACGACTCCGTACGTCTACGACACCGGACTGCAGTTGAACGTAACCATGGACGGCCGGATCGCCGCCGGTGACTCCGCACTGCTCAGGGAACTGGGGACCACGACGTCGACCGCGGGCTCCAAGACTCACTTCGACGACTGAACGCGGAACCGCCCACGATGACCGTATTGATCCTGACCTGTGAAGAGGATGTGACGGCCGACATGGTGGTCGTCCACCTCAACGCCTCCGGGGTCCCTGTGGTCCGTCTCGACCCGGCCGACCTGCCGGGCGCCGTCGCGCTGTCCGGCGAGTACGTCCACGGCGCCTTCCGCGGGCATCTGCAGTCCGCGGGGCGCCTGGTGAGCATCTCCGGTCTGCGGTCCATCTGGGTCCGCAGACCGGGCACCCCCGCCACCCGGGCGCCCGATCCCTCGGACTGGCTCACCGAGGAGTCCTCGCAGGCCCTGTACGGCATGCTGCGGGGCAGCGACGCACGCTGGATGAACCACCCCGACGCGGCCCGGCGCGCCCGCCACAAGCCCTGGCAGCTGCGGCTCGCCCAGCGCTGCGGGCTGCCGGTCCCCGCGACATTGATCACATCGTTCCCGCAGGCGGCGCGGGAGTTCGCCGAGCGGTATCCGGACCTGGTGGTCAAACCGGTCTCGGGGGCGCATCCGCAGGACCCCCCGCGGGCGGTGCCGACCAGCCGGGTGGCACCGGACACGGACTTCTCCGCCGTCGCCTTCGGCCCCACCCTGCTGCAGCGACGCGTGGCCAAACGCGCCGACATCCGGCTGACCGTGGTCGGCGAGCGGATGCTGGCGGCCCGCAAGACGGCCGGCGAAGCCGACGAGGTCGACGTACGGTTCGCCTCGCCGGACGTCCCGTGGCAGGCCACCGAGGTGCCGCCGCGCGTCGCCACCGCCGTCGCCGCCTATCTGCGCGGCGCCGAACTGGCCTACGGGGCCTTCGACTTCGCCGAGGACGCGGACGGGACCTGGTGGTTCCTGGAGTGCAACCAGTCCGGACAGTTCGGCTTCGTCGAGGTCGAGACCGGCCAGCCCATCGCGCGGGCCGTCGCGGACTGGCTGGCGAGCCCCGGCACCGAGCCGTCGTCCCACGTCAACGGGGCGAGCGGCACGGTGCGTTGAGTACGGTCAGTGCGGCAGCGTGCCGGGCAGCAGCGCGGTCCGCTGCCACCCCGTACCCGGGGAGGCCTGGCGGTCGGGGGACGGGCCGGCACCGAAGGACTGCAGCGGTCGCATGACGTACTCCAGTTCCCGGCTGACGCGCTCGGCCTCCCGGCGGGTCTGAGTGGGGACGTCGCCGCGCTCGGCGACGAGTCGGTCGTAGATGGGGGAATCCTGGAACACCCGTCAACGCGCCTTTCGTGTGGTGGCCCATCACTTGGGCACAGCTGACGAGTGTATGCGCCCCGGCATACCAGGGTGTGAATTCACCAAGAGCACTTGACGCCCGGAACGGCGGTGTGAGCGGCCCATCAGGCCCCCGTGGTGGACCCGGGACGCACGATCATCAGGACGGTGACGGTCGCACACGCCAGGTTGAACAGGCCGGTGAACATGGCGAGTCGGACGGTGCCCGACCGCTGGCCGCCTGCCCGCCCTCCAGTTGGCCGAGGATCTCGTCCTGACCGGGCAGGACCCGTACCGCGCGGCTCGACGCTGGAGCCGGTGCCGGAGTGGATCGAGGACGACCTGGGCGGCGAGATCACCCTCGGCGCGACGGCGGCCCGTTCCGGCATGAGCGAGCGGACCTTCAGCCGCCGCTTCCGCGAGCAGACCGGGACGACCCCGCTGCAGTGGCTGCTGCGCGCCCGGGTGCGCCGGGCACAGTACCTGCTGGAGAGCGGCGACCATCCCGTCGAACGGATCGCGCGAGAGGCGGGGTTCGGGTCGCCGACGGCGTTCCGGGAGCGGTTGCGCCGCGTGGTCGGCACCACCCCGCAGGCCTACCGCGGCGCGTTCCAGGGGAGGGCGGACGTTTCCGCGGCACGGGCCTGAAACCGACGGCCGGTCAGGCGGCGGACCTCACCCCGTCCTTGCCGCGCCACTCCCCACCGGTCATCCCCCGTGCGGCGCGCAGCAGGGCGTCGGCCCGGTGGATCGCCTCGTGCAGGTCCGTGGTTCCCATCGTGGCGCACAGTTCGCGGCTGACCTGGGCCAACTCGCGGGCCGTGTGCGGCCTCTCCCGCTCCGCCTGCGCGATGCGCAGCGATGCGTACGTGGTGAGCAGCGTTCTGACGACCTTCGGGTCCGGAACGAGCACGAAGCGCCCCTCTCTCGATTTTCGCCTCGTATTCCCGGACAGGGCCGGACCATTCCCCTCTTCCTCCCCGACGCCCGGAATTGACGCAATACCGTCGGTCGACCCGATTCCCCGCGCCGTCCCACGCGTTGAACAGAGCGCAACCATCCCTGCACGAACGGTGACCATCATGAACCGATCCGGCCGCCTCCTCTGCGCCCTCTATCTCGTCACCACCGGCGGACTCGCCTCGGCGGCGGTGCGCGACTTCGCCCATGGCCCGCTCTGGGTGGCGTTCCTGTTCGCCGCCGCGAGCCTGGTCCCGGTCATCGCCGTCGTACGCGAGACGCTGATCCGCGATCTGCTGGCGGCGGGCACCGGGCCGCGTCGGCCGGTGCGCTCGGCGGCCGACCGGATCGTCCGGGAGGAGCTGTACGCGGCCTGTTGCGAGCGGTGGTGGACCAGCCTGGGGACCGACCACGACGCGGGCTGCCCGCACCGGATCCCGCGCTCCAGCGCCGCCTGAGCGGCCTCTCAGGCCACTTGTCCGCCGTGCAGCCGGGTGTAGGCCCCGTCCCGGTGCAGCAGTTCCTCGTGCGTGCCTCTCCAGGACGCGTCCGTCGCCCATGACCACGATCCGGTCGGCCCCGCGGACGGTGGAGAGCCGGTGCGCGACGACGAACGTGGTGCGGCCCCGGAGCAGCCGGGCCAGTGCCTGCTGGACGAGGGCCTCGGAGCGGGTGTCCAGCGCCGAGGTCGCCTCGTCGAGGACGAGCACGCGGGGATCGCGGATCAGGGCGCGGGCGATGGCCAGGCGTTGGCGTTGTCCGCCGGAGAGCCGGGCGCCGCGTTCGCCGACCACGGTGTCCAGGCCCTGCGGCAGCCGGTCGACGAACTCCAGGGCGTTGGCGTCGCGCAGTGCCGAGCGCACCGTCTCCTCGTCGGCCTCGTCCATGCCGTGGGCGACGTTCTCCCGCACGGTGCCGTCGAAGACGATCGACTCCTGCGGCACCACCGACACGAACCGCCGGCAGGTGCGCGGTAGCGGTGGTCGAGGGGTCTTTCCGACGACGACGCCATCGGCGGGGGTCCTCCGTGGTGACCGGGTGTCAGACGGCGTCGAGCCGGGCGAGTTCCTCGGCGCCGAGTTCGAGGTCGGTGGCGGCGAGGGAGTCGCGGATCGTCTCCGGGCGGCTGGCGCCGGGGATGGGCACGACCACCGGGGACTTGGCGAGCATCCAGGCCAGGCACACCTGCTGCGGGCTCACCCCGTGGGCCTCGGCGATGCGGGCGAACGGCGCGTGGGTGGGGCCCAGTTCGCCCGCCCGCGAGATCCCGCCGAGCGGGCTCCAGGGCAGGAAGGCGATGCCGAGTTCGTCGCAGAGGTCGAGTTCGGGCTCGCTGGAGCGGAAGGCCGGGGAGAACTGGTTCTGTACGGAGACCAGGCGTCCGCCGAGGATGTCGTTGGCCTGCCGGATCTGGTCGGGGTCGGCGTTGGAGATGCCGGCCATCCGGATCTTGCCCTCGTCGAGCAGGTCCCGCACGGCGCCGACGGACTCGGCGTAGGGCACCTTCGGGTCGGGGCGGTGGAACTGGTAGAGCCCGATCGCCTCGACGCCGAGGCGGCGCAGGGACGCCTCGCAGGCCTCCTTGAGGTGACGGGGGCTGCCGTCGAGGGTCCAGCTGCCGTCGCCGGGGCGCAGATGGCCGCCCTTGGTGGCGACCAGGACGTCCTTGCCGCGGTCGTGGGAGGCGAGGGCCTTGGCGATGAGGGTCTCGTTGTGGCCGACCTCGTGGGCGTCGCGGTGGTAGGCGTCGGCGGTGTCGATGAGGGTGACGCCGGCGTCGAGAGCGGCGTGGATGGTGGCGAGGGAGCGGGCCTCGTCCGGTCGGCCCTCGATGGACATGGGCATCCCGCCCAGTCCGATCGCGCTGACCTCGACGTCCCCGATGCGGCGGGTGTGCATGTGCTGGTGACCTCTCTCGGCTGTCGCGGGACCGGACGACGTCCGGCCCGTCGGACAGGGCGCACGACGGTGCCGGACCGCCCTCCAGCCTGGCCCGGCCGGGTGCCGAAGGTCCAATAGAGGAAAGCGAACGCATTCAGCAGCGGCTCCGCTGAATCGCGCGGCACCGGCGCCCGCCTTGCGCGCCCGTCCGGTCGGTGTGCGAGGCTCGCTGCCGTACAGCGGTGTTGTGGAGAGGTGGCGGCATGCGGATCGGACTGCTCGGTACCGGCCCCTGGGCGGAGATGGCCCATGCCCCCGCCCTGAGCGAGCACGCGGGGCTGGACTTCGCCGGGGTGTGGGGCCGGCGCCCGGAGGCGGCCAAGGCACTGGCCGACCGGTACGGCACGCGCGCGTACGACGACGTCGACGCGCTGCTGGCGGACGTGGACGCGGTCGCGGTGGCGCTGCCGCCGGCGGTGCAGGCGGAGCTGGCGGTACGGGCCGCGCGGGCGGGACGTCATCTGCTGCTGGACAAGCCGCTGGCGACGACGGTGGAGCAGGGGCGGGCCGTGGTCGACGCCGTGCGGGAGGCGGGGGTGGCGTCGGTGGTCTTCTTCACCAGCCGCTTCGTCACGCGGACGGAGGCGTGGATCACCGAACAGGCGGCTGCCGGGGGCTGGTTCACCGGTCGGGCGGCGTGGCTGGGGTCGCTGTTCGGCAGCGACAGCAGCAGTCCGTTCGCCGACTCTCCGTGGCGGCAGGAGAAGGGCGCGCTGTGGGACGTGGGACCGCACGCGCTGTCCGTGCTGCTGCCGGTCCTGGGGGACGCCCGCCGGGTGGCCGCGGCCGCGCCGGGTCCCGGCGACACGGTCCACCTCGTCCTCGACCACGCGGGCGGGGCGTCCAGCACGGTCACCCTCAGCCTGTCGGCGCCGTCCGCGGCGGCGGGTGCGACGGTCGAGCTGCGCGGCGAGAGGGGGGTGGCCGTGCTGCCGGACAGCACCGAGGGAGCCGTCACCGCCCTCCTCCACGCCGCGGACGCCCTGATCGACGCGTCCGCGACCGGCCGCCCCCACCCGTGCGACGCGGCCTTCGCGCTGCGCGTCACGGAGATCCTCACGGAGGCGGAAGCGCTGCTGGACCACACAGCGGGCTGACGATCTCCCCCACCAAGCTGCTCGCTCCGCCACCGGCATGCGGGGCGCGGCCC
The DNA here is from genome assembly GCF_022513565.1 of Streptomyces gilvus. Lineage (GTDB taxonomy): Bacteria > Actinomycetota > Actinomycetes > Streptomycetales > Streptomycetaceae > Streptomyces > Streptomyces gilvus. Next base: position 202,664 of record NZ_JAKWBE010000002.1, read on the forward strand.
GGCGTAGGAGCGTGGTGGTGTGGAAAGAACGATCGTGCCGTGGCCGCGCCGGGCCCGGGCCCGGGGAAGCTGGCTGCGGGGAGCCCCGCCGCCCTGGTGGGTGAAGGCGCTGCCGGTCGCCCTCATCGCGGGCGTGTGCGTGGCGACGCTGGTGAGCCCGAACCGGCTCGACATCGGTTTCCTGCTGGGCGCGATCCCGCCGCTGGCCGTCCTGTCGTACGGTCCCTGGGCCACCGCGCTCCTGGGCGCCGGTGTGGTCGTCGTGCTCAACGTCCCCGCCTTCCAGCTCAACCGCCCCGGCAACACGGACCTGTTGACCATCGCCTTCGTGGCGGTGCTGAGCGTGTTCGTGTCCTATGTGCGCAGTCACCGCGACGCCCAGCTGGACCTGGAACGGACCGTGGCCGAGGCCGCGCAGCGGGCGGTCGTGCCGCCGCTTCCCGAACGGGTCGGCCCCGTCCGCTGCGTGGGCCTGTACCGGGCCGCGCAGCGCGGGACGCTGGTGGGCGGCGACTTCTTCGACGTGCGTGAGGGGCCGTACGGGGTCCGGGCCGTGCTGGGCGACGTCCAGGGGCACGGGCTGTCGGCGGTCGCCACGGTCGCCTCGCTGCTGGGCGCCTTCCGGGAGGCGGTGCTGGACCAGCCGGACCTGGAGTCGGTCGCCGCCCGGCTGGACCGCAGGCTCGCGGTGGACTCGGCGTCCTCCCGCTACGCGGAGCTGTTCGCGACGGCCGTCCTGGCGGAGTTCTCGCCCGACGGCCGGTCCGTGCGCCTGGTCTCCTGCGGGCATCCCGCGCCGCTGCTGCTGCGCGGCGGTCACGTCAGCGAGGTCGAGCTGACCGCGTGGACGCCGCTCGGGCTCGGTCTGGCCGACACCGGTCCGTCCGCCGGGCCGGCGCTGCGGCTGGAGCCGGGCCAGACCCTCTTCCTGGCCTCGGACGGGGTGAGCGAGGCCCGTGACACCTCGGGCGCCTTCTACCCGCTGACCGACCGCCTCGCCGCCCTCGCCGACGGCGACCCGGCCCTGCTCGCCGACCGGGTCTGGGGGGACCTCGTACGGTACTGCCCCGACGTCGTCGACGACGTGACGATGCTCGTGCTCACGTCCGCGTCACCCGACGCTCGCTGACGTCCTGCTGGACGCTCTCCTCGTGGTCTCCCTCGGCGTCGATGTGCGGCAGCACGCGGTCCAGCCAGTGCGGTGTCCACCAGGCGCGCGGGCCCAGCAGCGTCATCACGGCGGGCACCATGAGCAGCCGTACCACCGACGCGTCGATCAACACGCTCACCGCGAGGCCGAGTCCGAGCATCTTGACGACGATGTTGTCGCTGACGATGAAGGCCGCGAACACGCTCACCATGATCAGCGCGGCGCAGGTGATGACCCGTGCGGTGATCTCCAGGGCGTGCGCGACCGAGGCCTTGGCGTCCCCGGTGCGCAGCCAGGCCTCGTGGACGCGGGAGAGCAGGAAGATCTCGTAGTCCATGCTGAGGCCGAAGATGATGGCGAACATCATCATCGGCACATAGCTCTCGATGGGCACCTTGCCGTGCACGCCGAGCGCGGGCCCGCCCCAGCCCCACTGGAAGACGGCGACCACCACGCCGTACGAGGCCCCGATTGACAGGACGTTGAGGACGGCCGCCTTGACCGCGACGAGCAGGCCGCGGAAGACGGCGAGGATGATCAGGAAGGCGAGGCCGACCACCACGCCGATGATCAGGGGCAGCCGGCTGGCGACGATGTCACGGAAGTCCACCTGGGCCGCGGTGGTGCCGGTGACGTATCCCTTGGCGCTCGTACCGGAGACGGCGTCCGGGAGCGTGTGGTGGACCAGCCGGTTGTTCAGGTCGGTGGTGTTGGCGTTCTGCGGGGAGTCCTTCGAGTAGACCGTGCCGATCAGGACGTCGCCGTCCTGGGTGGGTTTCAGCGGGGTGACGGTGGCGGCGCCCGCGACCCCGTTGAGGGCCTTCTGGGCCTGTGAGGACAGGGAGGAGCGCTGGGAGGAGGGGACGGTGGTCTGGTCGATGACGACGGTCAGGGGGCCGTTGGAGCCGGGTCCGAAGGCGTCGGTCATCAGGTCGTAGGCGCGGCGGTCGGTGAAGGAGGTGGGGTCGGCGCCGTCGCCGATGTGGCCGAGCTGGATGGTGAACACCGGGATGGCGAGGACGACGACGGTCAGGACTCCGGCCGCGAGGAACTGCCAGGGCCGGTGCTCCACGCGCTGGGCGTAGCGGTGCCAGGTGCCCTGCGGCTCGGCCCCCGGCTCCGCGTCGGTCTCGGCGACGGGACGGCGCACGTGGTAGCGGTCGATGCGTCTGCCGGCGAGCCCCAGCAGTGCCGGTACGAGGGTGAGCGCGCCGATGACCGCCGAGACGACCGTGATCGCGGCGGCGAGACCGAGCTTGCCGATGAAGCTCACGCCCGAGGCGTAGAGCCCGGTCAGGGCGATGATCACGGTGCAGCCGGAGACGAGGACGGCCCGGCCGCTGGTGGCGGTGGCGTGACCGGCCGAGTGCACCGGATCGGCGCCGTTCATGAGGTTTTGGCGGTGCCGGGTGATCTGGAACAGGGCGTAGTCGATGCCGACGCCGAGGCCGATCATCGTGGCGAGGGTCGGGGAGACGGTGGCGAAGGTGAAGGCGGCGGCGAACAGTCCGAGGATCGCCAGTCCGCCGACCGCGCTGACCAGCGCGGTCAGCAGCGGCATGCCGGCGGCGATGATGCTGCCGAAGCCGATCAGCAGGACGACGATGGCGACGCCGAAGCCGATCAGTTCGCTGACCCGGTCGTCGGCGGCGGGCCGGGCGAGTTCGCCGAGCGGTCCGCCGTACTCGACCTGGGCGCCGGCCGACCGCAGCGGCTGGACCGCCGTGTCGACGCCGTGCAGATAGCCGTCGCCCAGGGTGGAGGGCTGGACGTCGAAGCGGACCGTGATGTAGGCCGTCTTCCCGTCGGAGGACAGCGGGCCGACCTTCGAGGCCTGGACGGACAGCGGGTTCTGAGCGGACAGGACGTGCGGGAGCTTCTGCAGGTCGCCGACGGTGGTGGACATCTGGGAGCTGAGCGAGGTCAGCGACTTCTGGCCGTCGTGCATGACGATCTGGCTGCTGTAGCCGCCGGCCGCCGGGTCGTGCTTCTTCAGCACGTCCAGGCCCTCCTGGGACTGCGTTCCGGGCAGGGAGAAGTTGTCGGAGTAGTCGCCGCCGAAGGAGCGGTTGAGGACCTGCAGCGCCACGATGGCGACCAGCCAGGCGACGATGACGATCACGAAGTGGTGGGCGCACCATTGTCCGAGGCGTCGCAGAAGACCTCCGCGGCTGGTGCTTCTCCCCCCTGCGCTGGTGCGTGACATGGCGCTTTACCTCTCCCGCGGCAGGGTCACTCGTGGTCCCCATTAGACGCCCGCTGGATCACCTCGGCATCTCCGCGGAAGGCGGCCGGTTCCCACCCCCTCCGGGTGCGGTGCGGGCCCGGGCGTTGAATGGTGTTTACAGAAGCGTTCCGGACCGAGGAGCACTGATGGAGATGTCACAGCCCGACGCGTCCGGGCCGTCCGAGGACCGCTGCACCCCGGACGCCCTGCTCCACACCAGCACCGGCACCGAGGTGTCCCCGGAGGATCTCGTCCTTGCCACGGGCAGGGACATCACCCCGCGCAGCCTGGAATGGGCCAGGCGCAAGCTGGAGACGGAGGGCCCCGCCGCCCTGGAGAAGCTGCTGCCCTAATCGCCGCCGTCCGCTTCGAGGCACAGCACCGGTACCCGCTGGATCAGGTTGACGGCGAAGCCGCCGCGGTTCCAGGGCTGTGTCAGGGGCTGGGTGCGGCCTTCTGAGTCGGAGGCCCGGGCCGTCAGTTCGTGCTCGCCGGGCGTGGCCGTCCAGTCGTGGTGCCAGCGGCGCCACGCCCAGTGGTGGCCGCCGTCGGGCTCCAGTTCGGCCTCGTGCCAGGTGTGCCCGGCGTCGGCGCTGACCTCGACGCGCGTGACGGGCGCCCGTCCCGACCAGGCGCGCCCCTCCAGCCGCACCGGTCCGGGCCGTACCACCCGGGCCCGTGACATGAAGTCCGGGAAGCCGGGCGGCAGGAGCAGGGCGCGTGGTTCGATCCGGGTGACGGGCTCGCCCTCCTCGCCGGACTCCTGCCGCAGCCGGTAGGCGACGCTCTGCTGGAATCCGGTGAACGGCTCGTCCAGGACGTCGACTTGGCGCAGCCACTTCACCTGGGCCATGCCGTACCAGCCCGGCACGACCAGCCGCAGCGGATGCCCGTGCTGCGGCGGCAGCGGGGCCCCGTTCATCGCGTACGCCAGCAGCACCTCGGGCTCGGTGCCGGTGGCCACGTCCATGGAGAGGGAGCGCTGGTAGTCCTGTTCGACTCCGCGTTCCACCCCGTGGTCGGCGCCGGTGAAGACCACGTCGACGGCGTCGGCCTCGGCACCGGCCTCGGCGAGCACCAGGCGCAGCGGCACGCCGGTCCACTCGGCGGTGCCGACCGCCTCGACGAGCCAGGGCTGGCTGACCGGGCGGGGCGTGAGCAGGGCCCGCCCGTTGCCCGCGCACTCCAGCGTCACCCGCGTGGTGACCTGCGGGAACGCCCGCAGATCGGCCAGGCTCAGCTGCAGCTCGCGGCGGACGCGGCCTGCGACGGTCAGCTGCCAGGGCGTGCCGTCGGGGACGTACGGAATGTCGTAGTGCGTCAGTACGTAGTGCAGGCCGGGCGGGGTGACGTCGTAGCGCAACGCCTCCAGCGGGAGACCGTGGTTGCGGGTGGCCAGCGCGAGTTCGTCGCGGCCGATGCCCTCGTCGGGGGCGGCCAGCCGGGCGGGAGTGCTGGTGTCGGCGAGTCGATGGCCCATGGGCGCATTATCACGCCGGGCGGCCGATCGGGCACCTGGTTCACGAGGGCGGGCAACCGGGCGCCGGTCGAGGGGAGTTCGATTCGATCAACGGGCGGCTCGTTGTCCGTTCGCCCTTTCGAAGAGGGCCTGCGTGCTGACAGACTTCCGAGGGTGCCCGACTTCGACATGCTCGTCATCGGATCCGGCCCGGGCGGCCAGAAGGCCGCCATCGCAGCGGCCAAGCTCGGCCGCCGGGTCGCCGTCGTCGACCGCCCCGACATGGTCGGCGGGGTCTCCATCCACACCGGGACCATTCCCTCCAAGACCCTGCGCGAGGCGGTGCTGTACCTGACCGGCCTCACCCAGCGGGATCTGTACGGCCAGAGCTACCGGCTGAAGGAGGACATCACCGTCGCCGACCTGACCGCGCGCACCCAGCACGTGGTCAACCGCGAGGTCGACGTCATCCGCAGCCAGCTCTCCCGCAACCAGGTCGCCCTCCACGCCGGCACCGGCCGCTTCGTCGACCCGCACACCGTCGCGCTGCGCGAGGTCACCGGCAACGAACGGCTGCTGAGCGCGGAGAACATCGTCATCGCCACCGGCACCCGGCCGGCCCGACCGGACAGCGTCGAGTTCGACGGCCGTACGATCATGGACTCGGACAACGTCCTCGCACTGGAACGCGTCCCGCGCTCCATGGTCATCGTCGGCGCCGGCGTCATCGGCATGGAGTACGCCTCCATGTTCGCCGCGCTCGGGAGCAAGGTGACGGTCGTGGAGAAGCGGCCCGGGATGCTCGACTTCTGCGACGTCGAGATCATCGAGTCGCTCAAGTACCACCTGCGGGACCTCGCGGTGACCTTCCGCTTCGGGGAGACGGTCGCCGCCGTCGAGCGCCATGCGCGCGGCACGCTGACCATTCTGGAGAGCGGCAAGAAGATCCCCGCCGACGCCGTGATGTACTCGGCCGGCCGGCAGGGCCTGACCGACGAACTCGACCTCGCCAAGGCCGGGTTGACGGCCGACCGGCGCGGCCGGATCACCGTCGACGAGCACTACCGCACCGAGGTGCCGCACATCTACGCCGTCGGCGACGTCATCGGCTTCCCGGCGCTGGCGGCGACCTCGATGGAACAGGGCCGCTCGGCGGCCTACCACGCCTTCGGCGAGCCGGTCGGGCAGATGTCCCACCTGCAGCCCATCGGCATCTACACGATCCCCGAGATCAGCTTCGTCGGCCGCACCGAGGACCAGCTCACCGAGGACAGCGTGCCGTTCGAGGTCGGCATCTCCCGCTACCGCGAACTGGCCCGCGGCCAGATCGTCGGCGACTCGCACGGCATGCTGAAACTGCTGGTCTCACCCCAGGACCGCACGCTGCTGGGCGTGCACTGCTTCGGCAGCGGTGCCACCGAGCTGATCCACATCGGGCAGACCGTGATGGGCTGCGGCGGCACCGTCGACTACCTGGTCGACGCCGTGTTCAACTACCCGACCCTGGCGGAGTCCTACAAGGTCGCCGCCCTCGACGCCACCAACAAGCTGCGGCAGATCGACCACATCGGCGACTGACGTCACAGGTCGGGCAGTTCCCTGTCCTCGACGACATGGACGGCGGCCTCCTCGGCGCCGGCCGCCCCGCCGTCGATGCCCACGTCCGAGGCGACCTCCTCCTTCGTGGTGTCGGCGTGGGCGCCCTCGTCCGGGGCGACCAGGCGTCCGGCGCGGTCCGCACCGGCCTCGGGGTCGACGGGTTCGCCCTCGCCCCCGGGCAGGTCGCCGACCTCGTCGCCCGGGCGCGCGGTCACGTCGGGGACCTCCTCGGCGAGCCGCTCGTCGAGGCTCTCGCCGTCGTGCTGTTCGGCGGCCGTGGTGCCGTGCCGGGTGACGCCGAGGGGCTTCTCGGGCGGCGAGTAGCCCTCGTCGAGGGTGTCGTCGTAGTCGCGCTCGTCGACGGCGTCCTGCAGGTCCAGCGGCGCCGCGTCCTCCTGCTCCTCGTTGCTCCCGGTGGGCTGGTAGACGTCGTCGGCCATCGGGTCGGTGCCCATGGATACCTCCTGGCGCCCTGCGGCGGTTCATCGTCCGTACGGTGTCCCGATCCGCGTTTCCCGTTGCGCGCCGTCCAACCTCATCGGTCCCGGGCGGCCCAGGAGGTTACCCCCAGGTCAATATTGAAACGTCAACGAGTGCGGCTATCATCACTCGCACACACGCTGTCACCGCCCGGCGACGCATCGACCGGGCGGATACCTCCACCCTTCGCCCATCTCCGGCCCGAGGCCAACCCTCTTCGGCCGGCGGTGAGTTCGCCACACCCCACCCCTACGTCGTCGGGGCCAGGTCGTCCTCGCGTCGTGCATGACGGAAAGCAGCGCATCATGAGCAACATCAGGGGCAGAGGCCTGCAGGCCAATGCCCTCGGTACCTTCGACACGGTCGTGATGGCCGTCGCGGGCAGCGCCCCGGCCTACTCGATCGCCGCCACCACCGCGGTGCTCGTCGGCGCCGTGGGGCTGGCCAGCCCCGCCGCGCTGCTGTACTGCGCGATACCCATGCTGGGCATCGCCCTGGCGTTCAGCTATCTCAGCCGCATCGACGTCAACGCGGGCGCCAGCTACTCCTGGGTGGGCCGCACGCTGCATCCCTTTCTCGGCTTCATCAGCGGCTGGGCGCTGGTGATCTCGGCGACCATCTTCATGGTGGCGGGCTCGCTGCCGGCCGGCTCCATGACGCTGTCGCTGTTCGACCCGGACCTGGCCGGCAACACCGCGCTGTCGACGGTGGTCGGGGCGGCCTGGTTCATCGTGATGCTGCTCGTGGTGCTGGGCGGCGCCCGTCTCACCGTCCGCGCCCAGCTGGTCATGTCCGGCATCGAACTCGCCATCCTGGCGCTGTTCGCCGTCCTCGCCCTGTTCCACACCGGCAACGCCCGCTCCTTCGAGTGGTCCTGGCTGGGCTTCTCCCACTTCGACGGCGTCTCGGGCTTCGCCTCGGGCGCCCTGGTCGCCGCCTTCTACTACTGGGGCTGGGACGTCACCAGCAACCTCAGCGAGGAGACCCGCAACAGCCGTCGTACGACCGGACTGGCCGGCCTGATCGGCGTGGGCATCGTCTTCCTGCTGTTCGAGGTGTTCACCATCGCGGTGAACGTCATCCTCACCTCGAAGCAGATCGACGCCAACGACGCCAACGTGCTGGGCGTGCTCGGCGAGGAGATCTGGCCGGGCCTGGGCGGAAAGCTGCTGATCGTGGCGGTGATGCTGTCGACCATCGCCACCCTGGAGACCACCCTCATCCAGGTCACGCGCTCCCTGTTCGCGATGGGCCGCGACCGTACGATGCCCCCCGCGCTCGGCCGGGTGCACCGCACCTGGAACACGCCCCACGTGGCGATCGTCGTGGTCGGCGGAGTGGCGCTGGCGATGTTCATCGCCTCCAACGCCCTCGGCTCGGTGGGCGACATCCTCGCCGACGCGATCTCGGCGATCGGCCTGCAGATCGCCGTCTACTACGGCCTCGCGGGCCTCGCGGTCGTCGTCGCCTACCGCAAGATGCTGACGAAGTCCGTGGGCAACTTCCTCCTCGGCGGCCTGTGGCCGCTGTTCGGCGCCCTGTTCATGTTCTGGATCTTCGTCGAGTCGCTGGGCGAACTGGACACAGCGGCCATCGCGATCGGCATCGGCGGGCTCGCCGTCGGCCTCGTCCCGATGCTCTGGTACTGGAGACAGGGCAGCGAGTACTACCGCCCCGCCCGGCTGGACGCCACCCGCACCGTGGAGGCGGAGTACGTCTCGGACCCGTACGCCGCCGCGGATTCCCGGGCGCACGAAGGTCTCTCCACCGACTTCTGAGGGAGACCCCGATGGCGCGCGACCGTTTCGCCCCCGACTTCGACCCCGACTGCGGGGACGCCGTCCTGACCAACGCCACCCACGACATCGTCATCGGTCGCTGGCAGGGCCTGCGGGACCTGCTGCGGGCCACCGGCGCGGACTGGCTCGCCCGCGGCCACCGCATCCGGCTGCTCGCCCAGGCCTGCGCGAGCACCTCGACGGCGGAGTCGTGGCTGGCCGCCGAGCCGTACAGCGCCGACGCGCTGGTGCTGCGGGCGGCCACGGAGACGGCCCGGGCGTTCAACCTGGCGATCGCCGCGGGCCGGGGCGCGGCGATCGACCAGCACCGCATCGACACCGCGGTGACGGCGTGTCTGCAGGCGGCGGAGGCGTACGTGGACGATCCGACACCGTGGATCTCGCTGATCTCCGTGGCCCGGCTCTACCCGTCGGGGGTGCGCCGGCAGGAACTGGCGCGCTGGTGGGACGAGTTGCACCGGCGCGACCCGTACAGCGTGGAGGGCCATCTGCAGGTCCTGCACTACTACTCGGCGCGCTGGCACGGCTCGCACGGCCTGATGTACGACTTCGCCCGCGACGCGGCCGGCGTGGCGCCCCAGGGCTCGCCACTGCCGGTGCTGGTGCAGTACGCGCGGGTGGAGGAGTACCGCTACGCCATCGACGCGAGCCACGCCGGCCAGAGCGCCGTGGGGCTGGGGCAGCACTGGAGCCACGACGGCGCCGTCAGCGACGTGCGCCGGACCTGGCAGCGCTGGATCATCGGCCGGACGGACAGCGGAGTCGCCCCCGGTGAGGTGCGTGACTTCAACTACCTGGCGCACGCGGCCTGTTACGCGGGCGACAAGGAGGTCGCCGGTGCCGTGCTGCGGATGCTGGGGCCCCTGGCCACCCGGACTCCCTGGTCCTACACCGGCGATCCGGAGCAGCAGTTCGTCAAGTGGCGCAAGGAGATGCGGGTACGCGGCTGAGGGCGGGCGGGACCACTCGGCGGGCTGTTTCGCCGGCCGGGCCGGGCCCGCCGCCCAACGGCCTGACGGGACAGGGCCGTCAGGGCGTGGCGTTCGGTCCGTCCGGGCGGCTGCGGCGCTGCTCGACCATCTCGCGGCTGAGCTGCTCCGTCTCCTGTTGCGGCAACCGCTCGAAGCCCTCCTCCGTGATCACGGAGACGATGGGGAAGATCCGCCGGTTGACGTCCGGACCGCCGGTCGCGGAGTCGTCGTCGGCCGCGTCGTACAGCGCCTGGAGCGCCGCCAGGGCCGACTCGCGCCGGTCCATGCCCGGCCGGAACAGCTTCTTCAACGCGCCCCGGGCGTAGGGGGAGCCGGAGCCGTCGGCGTGGAAGTGCTGCTTCTCGTACAGACCGCCGGCCACGTCGAAGCTGAAGATACGGCCCCTGCGGCCCTCGGGCGCCGCCGGGTCGTAGCCCGCGAGGAGCGGTACGACGGCCAGGCCCTGCATGGCCTGGCCCAGGTTCTGGCGGATCATCCCGGCCAGCCGGTTCGCCTTGGCGCCGAGGGTCATGGGGATGCCCTCGACCTTCTCGAAGTGGGCCAGCTCGACCTGGTACAGCTTCACCATGTCGAGGGCGAGACCGACCGACCCCGCGAAGGCGACCGCGGTGTGTTCGTCCGCGGGGTGCACCTTCTCCAGGTCGCGCTGCGCGATCAGGTTGCCCATGGTCGCCCGCCGGTCACCGGCGATCAACACGCCGTCGCGGTAGGTCAGCGCGAGGACGGTGGTGCCGTGCGGGAACCGGTCGGGCGCGGCGCGGACGCCGTCCGGGAAGGGGCGGCGGGTGGGCAGCAGCTCGGGGCGGTGGGCGGCCAGGAACTCGGTGAAGGACGCGCTGCCGGGGGTGAAGAACTCCTCCCCCAGCCGGCCTTCGCTGTCACTCGCCGCCATGCCCGTCCCCCTCCGGTCGTCCCGCGCCGACACACCACTCCTACCAGAAGCGGCCCACCGGGAAACGCCACAAGCCGCCGAAGGCTACCGATGGGCGTTCGGCCTGCGGTGCGGCGGCTGTTCCGGGGCCGGGCGCGCGGGCACGGGCGGGACGACGAGCACGGCCGGGGCGTCGGCCCGCACCGTCACCGGGGTGCCGTGGTGCTTGATGGTCAGCGGCGGCCCCGACAGCAGCGTGTACGTGGCCTTGTCCGGACCGATCTCCACCCGCAGCCGGCTCTGCAGCAGCTGGAGGCTGAAGGCGAGGCGGCTGAACCGCTCGGGCAGCCGGGGCGCGAAACACAGGCCCGCGCCGTTGCGGCGCAGCCCGCCGAAACCGGCGACCAGGGCCGTCCAGGTGCCGGCGAGCGAGGCGATGTGCAGTCCGTCGCGGGTGTTGTGTTCCAGGTCCGCCAGGTCCATCAGCGCGGCCTCGGCCGTGTAGTCGTAGGCGAGCCGCAGATGACCGGCCTGGGCCGCGATGACGGCCTGGCAGCACGCGGACAGCGAGGAGTCGCGCACCGTCAGCGGCTCGTAGTAGGCGAAGTTGCGGGCGATGTGCTCCTCGTCGAACCAGCTGCCGCAGGTGTACATCGCCAGCACCAGGTCGGCCTGCTTGATCACCTGCTTGCGGTAGAGGTCGAAGTAGGGGAAGTGCAGCATCAGCGGGTACTGGTCCGGGCCGGTGGCCGCGAAGTCCCAGCGCTGGTAACGGGTGAAGCCCTCGTGCTGCTCGTGCACCCCCAGTTCGTCGTTGTAGGGGATGTGCATGGCCTCGGCGGCGTCCCGCCAGGCGGCGCTCTCCTCGTCGTCGACGCCCAGCTGCGCGGCCCGGTCAGCATGGCGTTCGCAGGCGTCGGCGGCGGCGAGGAGGTTCGCCCGGGCCATCAGGTTGGTGTACGTGTTGTCGTCGGCGATCGCGCTGTACTCGTCGGGGCCGGTGACGCCGTCGATGTGGAAGGCGCCCCGGTGGTCGTGGTGACCGAGCGAACGCCACAGCCGGGCCGTCTCCACCAGCAGTTCCGTGCCGGCCTCCCGCTCGAACTGCGTGTCCCCGCTCGCCGCCGTGTAGCGCACGACGGCGTCGGCGATCGCGGCGTTCACATGGAAGGCCGCTGTGCCCGCCGGCCAGTACGCCGAGCCCTCCGAGCCCTCGATGGTGCGCCAGGGGAACGCGGCGCCCTTCAGGCCGAGTTGGGCCGCACGCTCCCGGGCGGCGGGCAGCGTGCTGTGCCGCCAGCGCAGCGCCTCGGCCACGGCGCCCGGTGAGGTGTAGGTGAGCAGTGGCAGGACGAAGGCCTCGGTGTCCCAGAAGGCGTGGCCGTCGTAGCCGGAGCCGGTCAGGCCCTTGGCGGCGATCGCCCGCTGTTCGGCGCGGGCGCCGGCCTGCAGGACGTGGAAGAGGGCGAACCGGACGGCCTGCTGGATCTCCTCGTCCCCGTCGACCTGGACGTCGGCGCGGGCCCAGAAGTCGTCGAGGTAGTCGCGCTGCTCCTGCAGGAGCCCGTCCCAGCCGCTGTGTCCGGCGGCCGCCAGGGCCGCCTCGACCTGGTCGCTCATCGCGGGGCGTGAGCGCACGGCGGACCAGCCGTGGGCGACCAGCTTCTCCACCCGCAGCCTCTCCCCCGGCTCCAGCACCGAGGTGACCGTCAGCCGGGCCACGTCCACATTGCTCTCGCTCGCGTACGTGGTCCGTTCCGGGCCGGACACGATGTGGTCGGCGGCCACCGCCACCCGCAGTCCGCTGCGCCTGGTCCGGTGCACCAGGCGCAGCCGGTGCCCGACGGCGACGTCCTCCTCCGCCTCCAGCGGGGACTCCAGCGCCTGGGCGCCGCGCGGGTCGCCGTCGGATCCGGGCAGGCTCTCGTTGGCGACGAGCTCCGACTGGATCACCACGCGGGAGCGGCTGCCCACGGCCTCCACCTCGTAGGCGACGGCGGCGACGGCCCGCTGGGTGAGCGAGACCAGGCGGGTGGAGCGCACCCGGACGGTGGACCCGGCCGGCGAGGTCCATTCGCACGTCCGCTCCAGCACCCCGCGCCGCAGGTCCAGCACCCTCTCGTGCGAGGTCAGCCGCCCGTAGCGCAGGTCGAAGGGCTCGTCGTCGACGAGCAGACGCAGCACCTTGCCGTTGGTGACGTTGATGACGGTCTGCCCCGATTCCGGGTAGCCGTAGCCGGCCTCCGCGTACGGCAGCGGGTGCAGTTCGTACACGCCGCCCAGGTAGCTGCCGGGCAGGCCGTGCGGCTCGCCCTCGTCGAGGTTGCCGCGCCAGCCGACATGGCCGTTGGAGAGGGCGAAGACCGACTCGCTCTGCGCGAGGACGTCCAGGTCGAGACGGGTCTCGCGCACGGCCCAGGGTTCGACGGTGTAGGAGCGGTGGGTGATCACGCCCGGCCTCCCAGTTCGGAGAGGTCCCGCACGACGACGTCCGCGCCGTGCGCGGACAGCGCCTCGGCCTGTCCCACCCGGTCGACGCCGACGACGTAGCCGAAGTGGCCGGAGCGGCCGGCGTCCATCCCGGCCAGGGCGTCCTCGAAGACGGCCGCGTGCGACGGCTCGATGCCGAGGTCGCGGGCGGCGGCGAGGAAGGTGTCCGGGTGCGGCTTGCCCGGCAGTTTCCGCTCGGCGGCGACCACGCCGTCGATGCGGACGTCGAACATGCCCTCGGCCTTGATCGAGTGCAGCACGTCCCGGGTGTTGGCGCTGGAGGAGACGATCGCCGTGCGCAGGCCCCGGGCCCGCACGGCACCGATGTAGCGCAGGGTGCCGTCGTACGCCTCGACGCCTTCGGTGCGGATCTTCTCCAGCACCAGGAGGTTCTTGCGGTTGCCGACCCCGTTGACGGTCGCCGCGTCGGGCGGGTCGTCCGGCTGCCCCTCGGGCAGTTCGATGCCGCGGGAGGCGAGGAAGGTGCGTACGCCGTCGGCGCGCGGGCGGCCGTCGACGTACTCGTCGTAGTCGGTGCCGGCGTCGAAGGGCCGGAAGTCCGCGCCCTCGCGCTCGCGCAGGAACGCGTCGAACGTCTCCTTCCAGGCGGCCGCGTGCACCACGGCCGTCTTGGTGACGACCCCGTCGAGGTCGAAGAGACAGGCCTGGATGTTGTCGGGGAGACCGAGTTGCGTCATAAAGCTACGGTTCCCCGCACACGGGACGTGCACCTTGTGGCGCACGCCACACGGGTCAATCGTGCGGGGACCGTGCGGGTGACACACTCTGCTGTGTGCCGCTGACACCGACCTTCGACGACCTGCTCCTGCGTGCCCGCGACCTCGCCGGATCCGGGCGGCGCGCGATCCTCGGGATCGCCGGCAGCCCCGGCGCGGGCAAGACGACCCTGGCCGAGCGGCTGGTGCGGGAGCTGAACGGCGCCGGGCGGCCCTGGGTGGCCCAGGTGCCGATGGACGGTTTCCATCTCGCGGACGTCGAGCTGGACCGGCTGGGACTGCGTCGGCGCAAGGGCGCCCCGGAGACGTTCGACGCGGCGGGGTACGCGGCGCTGCTGCGGCGGCTGCGGGACGAGACGGAGAGCGGGGACATCGTCTACGCGCCAGGATTCGAGCGGGTGCTGGAACAGCCGATCGCGGGTGCGGTCCCGGTGCCGCCGACGGCCCGGCTGATCGTCACGGAGGGCAACTACCTGCTGCTGGACACGGGGGCGTGGAAGCGGGTGCGGGAGCAGCTGGACGAGGTCTGGTTCTGCGAGCTCGACGAACCGGAGCGTATCCGCCGTCTGGTGGCCCGGCACGAGGAGTTCGGCAAGGGCCACCAGGAGGCGGTGGACTGGGTCATGCGCAGCGACCAGCGCAACGCCGACCTGGTGGCGTCGACACGTGAGCGGGCGGACCTGGTGGTGCCCGGCGTGTGAGGCGGCGGGCTCAGGGCCGCAGCGTCAGTGTCGGTTCCCCCCGGTCGTCGTCGGCGCCGATCACGGCGGTGAAGGCGTCCGTCCGCACGGTCAGCCCTTCCTCGGTGCGTTCGACGGTCACGGTCAGCGGCTCCTCGGAGCCGTACCGTACGGCGAACACGTGCAGGTCCTCGGGCGCACCCGGCACCGGGCCCGCTTCGTAGGCGGTGGAGCTGACGAGGTGGCGCCAGCCCTCGTCGGGGTCGCCGTAGCCGCGGGGGTCGGCGGCGAGGGCGAACGCCGCCTGTTCCTGGGTGAGTTCGGCGCGGGCGTCGAAGTGTTCCGGCCCCTGTGTCCGCGGGTGGGTCAGCCGCAGGGTCCCGGCCGACGCCACCGCACCCGTCGCGGTGCGGCGGACCCGGTCGCCGTCGTCGGCGGCGTAGGGCAGTCCGGCGAGCAGATACGGCTCTGCGGGGAGGCGTTCGAGGGCGACCGTCGTCCACAGCCGCGTGCCGTCGGTGACGTACAGGGAGCGCACGTGCCGCAGGACGTGGTCGCGGCCGACGACCGGTTTGGCTACGAGCTTCGCCGTCAGCGTGTCGGTGCGCACGTCCCGGACGCGGACCTCGCCCATGGGGCGGCAGAGGACGAAGCCGTCGAGCACCGGGCCGAAGCCGTGCTGGCGGTTGACGGCGGCGGGCAGGTAGTAGGTGCCGCCGGCCTCCACGACGGACGGGGTCATCCGGTCGTCGAAGGCCACCGAGACCGTGCCGGAGCGCAGTTGATGCCGGGCGGGTGCCGTGGACGGTGCGCGGTGCCAGGGGGTGGTGTCCTGGATCTGCCAGACGAGCATCCAGGCGAAATGGCCGTCGACTCCGCCGTCCGGCTTGACGGCGTGCCGCGCCCAGCGGCTGTCGCCCCGGTAGCGGCCGAGGTCGGAGCCGACGCGGGCGCTGAAGTAGCGCAGTCCGAGCACCGACTCGAAGGCGGAGTGCTGTTCGCTGTAGCGCGGTCCGCCGTTGTCGAAGCCGCCGCCCGTCAGCCGGGCGTCGATGTAGCGGGCGAGCGCGTCGCCGTCCTCGGCGAAGACCGGCTCGGCGCTGACGCGGTGGGCCTGGGCGAGGAAGGACAGGGAGATCGGGCCGTAGTTGTTGTCGTACGCGCCACGGTGCTCGGGCGGCAGCAGCGCACCCCGGTCCAGGACGCGATGGGCGCGGATCTCGTCGAGATACAGCCGCATGGCGCGCTCGCGCATCGCGTCCGCAGCGGCGTCCGGCAGATGGCGGGCGAGCATCAGTCCGCCGACCACGCACCCGATGGCCTGGTTGCCGGCCTCCTGCGGGTTGAAGAAGGTCGCCTCGGTGAGCCAGCGCCAGTAGCCCCGCGCCACCTCCATCAGTTCGGTCCGCTGCTCCTCGTCGAGAAGTCCCTCGGCGAGGTCGAGGAGGTTGACCGCCTGCAGCAGCGCCCACACCGTGCTCGGCCAGTCGCCGATGGGGTGCGCGCCGGACTCGAGGACGTAACGGGCGTACGGCAGACCCGAGTCGCGGACCCTGAGGTTCGGGTAGCCGGGGTTGTCCTCGCGGTAGACCCGCTCGCGCAGATGGAAGGCGAGGCCGCGGTGCACCGCCTCCGGCAGGCGCGGGTCCTTGGAGCGCTGCCAGGCGAGGGCCAGCAGGGAGGTGACGCCGAGCGAGGTGTCGCCGATGTCGTCGTCGGCGTCCGGGTGTTCCAGGTTGCCCTCGGGGGTGATCCGGGCGAGGGCCTGCTCGACGACGTCGGCGAGGACGGCGTCGTACGCCTCGGGGGTGTCGGGCAGGTCGTGGAGGGGGCCGCGCTGGTGCGGGAGGTGCACGGAGATCAGTCCTTCATGCCGTCGGTCGAGTGGGCGCGCAGGGCGACGGTCAGTGTCTGTGGGCCCTGTCCCCCGACGTAGACGCGGTTCCCGGTCGTCGCATCCGTGCCCCCCACCACGGTGTGGTCCTGGCCGGGGTCGTAGCGCAGTATGTCGCCGCGGTCCGGTCCGGCGAGCGGTTCACAGGACTCGACGCCGAGCTCGACCCGGATCTCGTCCTCGCCGACCCGGTAGGTCATCGGCCCGGTCGTCAGGCACCAGCGTCCCTCGCCGGTCGGTACGGCGCCGTCGAGCACTCCGCCGGGCCGGAAGGTCAGTTCGAGGGCCCACGGCACCGGGGGTCCGCTGATGTCGATGCGCAGGTCGGCACCGTCCTCGAGGAGGTCCGCCTCGACGCGGGTCGTGTGGGAGACCTCGTCGCGTGGCCGGTCCGGGAAGGCCATCGCGGCCGAGAAGCGTCCCTCGTCGACCAGGCGGTAGACGCCGTCGTCCCGTCGCTGCCCCGGTGGGAGCGGCTGGTAGTAGGCGGTCGTGAGGGTTTCGGTGAGCCGGTAGCGGCTGGCGGCGAGCTGCTCCATCCGGGCCGCGCGGAACGGGCCCAGGTCGAAGAAGCTCCGCGAGAGCCGGACCGCGTCGAGGACGGCGGCTCCGGCGAACAGGCGCAGGAACGTGGGATTGCAGGCGAGGCCGGAACGGATGCGCCGGTGCTCGGGCACGTCGGAGCCGCCGTACACCACGGTGTGCGCGGTGGCGGAGGCGCGGGCGGCTAGGCGTGCGGTGGTGAGGTACCGGTCGCGCGGGAGTTTCTCCGTGTCCGGGGCCGGCAGGGCGCGGCACAGATCCGGGATGAGGAGGGTCTGGGCGAGCAGGTCGGGGTCGTCGATGCCGCCGACGGCCGCCAGTCGGGCCGCGCGGGCGAAGTCCCCCCGGCCGGTGCGGATCGCGAGCAGCCGGTAGTGCGGCAGATAGGGCCACAGCGGGAACGAGAGCTTCTGGTCCTGGCGGCGCGAGTGGACGGTCTCCACCGTGCCGTCCGGCCGGATGAGGTCCAGCGTCGTGGCGAGGTTGCGCTCGACGGCCTCCAGCAGGTCGGCGCGGTCGAGCACGTCGGCGAGCAGGAGCAGCGAGGGGTTGGTCACGAGGGACGCGTAGACGGCACTGCGTTCCGAGTACAGGCCCTCCGTGTCGATGTCGACGCCCTCGGCGAGCCACTCCTCGACGCGGTCGAGGAGTCGGTCGTCGGGGAACGACCGGTGCAGACGGGCGAGCGCCGCGCTCAGCTCCCAGCGGTGGTTCGGGGTGTGCACCCCGCCGGTCCGGAGACTGTCCGCGGCGGCGCCGGCGATCTCGGCCAGCGCCGCCTCGACCGCGTGCAGTTCCGGCCCTCCGCCGGCCGCGAGGACGTACGCGTCGCACACGTCGTTGACGGAGAACGCGGAGTCCGGCGGGGACTGCACATTGTCGCCGCCGGCGAAGAGGCCGGTGCCGGTCTGCGCGGCCCGCAGGGCACGCAGGTGGGTCGTCGCGGCGGCGACGGCCCGCTCGCTGCCGTGCAGTGCCGAGTCCGGGGACCGGTACGCCGCGACCAGGGTCTTCACCCGCCGGGCCAGAACGCGGTGGGTCACACCGGCGGGCTCCTCGTCGGGCGCCGCCACCATCGGGACGGCCGACCGGTCGGCGGCGGCGGCGACCGCACGGACGAACTCGTGGTCGAGCGGGTTGTGCAAGATCAGTCCTTCAGTCCGGCGTTGATGTCGGCACCCATGACGTAGCGCTGGAAGACCAGGAAGATCACGATCAGCGGGATCATGGAGATGACCGACGCGCCGAGCAGGACCGACCAGTTGATGTTCTGCGCGCCGACGATGCTCTGGATGCCGATCTGCACGGTGAACTTGTTGGGGTCGTTGAGCATCAGCAGCGGCCAGATGTAGTCGTTCCACCGCCACTGGAAGGACAGGATGGCGAGGGTCAGCATGATGGGCCGGGAGAGCGGCACCATGATCCGCAGGAAGATCGACAGTTCGCGGGCGCCGTCGATGCGCGCCGCTTCCACGAGTTCGTCGGGAACCGTCAGGAAGAACTGGCGGAACATGAAGCATCCGGTCGCGGTGAGCACGGCCGGGAGGATGATGCCGGCGAAGGAGTTGTAGAGGCCGAGGTTGCGGACCACCAGGAACTCCGGGGCGAGCATGACCTCGGACGGCAGCATCGTGGTGGCCAGGATGCAGATGAAGAACACCTTGAGCCACTTGTTGTCGTACTTGGCCAATGCGTACCCGGTGCAGCAGCTGACGCCCACCGTGAGGATCGTCGTGATCACGCACACGATGGTCGTGTTGATGAAGTACTGGGAGAAGTTGGCGCTGCGCCAGGCCGTCAGGTAGCCCGACAGGGTGGGGTTGTGCGGAACCAGCGACAGCGGATAGGAGAACAGGTCGCTGGCCGGCTTGAGGGAGCTGAGGACGAACCAGAGCACCGGCAGGCCGTAGAGGCACGCCAGGATCCACAGCAGTGTCGTCGCGGACACCGCCTGCCGCAGCCCGCCGGTGGCCGCGCCGCGGGACCGCTTTCTGGGGACGGCCGGTCCGGAACCCTTCTCGACCGGGCGTGGGATGTCTGTGGTTGTCATCGGTTCTCCACCCGCCGGTTGACGATCAGCTGGACGATCGCGACGGCCATCAGGATGAGCATGAGCACGAACGACGCGGCGCTCGCGTAGCCGATCTGGCCCCGTTGGAAGCCGGTCTGGTAGATGTACTGGACCAGCAGGTTGTTCGAGGTTCCGGGTCCGCCGTTGTTGAGGGAGACGAACAGCGGGTATTCCTTCATCGCGTTGATCGTGTTGAGCAGGATGACGATGAACGAGGTGGGCGCGATGCTCGGCAGCGTGATGCTGACGAACTGGCGCCACGGCCCGGCGCCGTCGAGCGCGGCCGCCTCGTAGTACGACACCGGCACGTTCTTGATCGCCGCGATGAACAGCAGCATCGAGAAGCCCGTCCAGGCCCAGGACGCCGCCATCACGACCACCAGCAACGACAGGTCCGCGTTCGACTGCCACGGCACGGCACTTCCGCCGAGCTTCTCGATGACGTAGTTGACGAGGCCGAAGTTCTCACCGAACAGCCACCGCCACAGGACACCCACGACGATGGGCGACAGCAGCCACGGAATGAAGAAGATGACGCGGGCGACGGTGACGCCCTTGGCGTGCTTGCTCACCACCAGGTTGGCGGCGGCCAGCGAGAGCGCGAAGTTCAGCGGGACGAAGAGGACGGCGTACAACAGCGTCCGGGTCAGGGCGTCGTAGAAGGTGGAGTCCCCGAACAGGTTGTGGTAGTTGTCCAGGCCGATGAACTGGAACGCCCCCACGCCCGTGTAGTTCGTGAACGAGTAGACGAGCCCGATCACCGCCGGCCACACGAAGAACAGCCCGAAGAGCACGACGTTGGCCGCGATGAGGACGAGCGGCGCAAGGGTGTACTTGCTGCGTCTCCTGGGCGGGCTCGCGGCGACGGCCAAGGCGCGTTTTGTCATC
Organism: Streptomyces gilvus; assembly: GCF_022513565.1. Classification (GTDB taxonomy): domain Bacteria; phylum Actinomycetota; class Actinomycetes; order Streptomycetales; family Streptomycetaceae; genus Streptomyces; species Streptomyces gilvus. The sequence goes on from NZ_JAKWBE010000002.1 coordinate 222,544, forward strand.
TTCCTGACTCCGTGCTGGTGGAATGGATTCCTGTGGGCTCACGCCGGGAGCCCGACATTCACGTGGGCGCGCGTGGGGCCGGGCGGCGGAGTCTCGGTCCGCCGCCCGGCCCACTGGCCTATGATCCGCCGCCGACCTGCTGGTTGTAGCCGGCCACGATGTTCTCCAGGGCCTTGTCGGGCGACTCCTGACCGTTGATCGCCTTGCCGAGCTCCGTCTTGGTCGGGTCGGTGGCGAGGCTCTTGCCCTTCAGCACCCAGGCGGTCTGGGCGTTGTTGAAGTAGCTCGAGATCGGCGCGTAGAGCGGGATCTCCTGGTTGTACAGCTTGAACGCCGCCTGCGCCGCCTCGGAGGTGAAGGGGTACTTCGGGTTCAGACCGCTCTCGACCGGGAGGAACCCGGAGGACTCCACCAGCTCGGTGTACTGCTTCGGGTCGTAGATCCAGGTCAGGAACTTCTTCGCGGCGGTGGCCGCGGCGCCGTTGTTGTTGAAGCCGACCATCATGCCGCCGCTGTTGACGTCACTGGCCTGCACGGGCTGGGCGGGGGTCGGGACGCTCGCCCAGTCGAACTTCTTGATGCTGTCCGCGAAGGAGGCGACCTGCCACACACCGGACCAGTAGGCGACCACGTCACCGCTCTGGAACATCGCCGCCGGGTCGGCGCCGCTGGTCCACACCGACTTCGGCATCGTCTTGTCGTCGTTCCAGCCGACGAAGGTCTTCACGGCCTTCTTCGTCGCGTCGTCCACCGAGAACTTGCCGGAGGAGTCCGCGTGGACGTACTTGCCGCCCATCTCGTACACCATGGCGCGCAGCCGGGAGGGCGACTGGTCGAACGCCAGGGAGTACTTGGCGCCGGTCTTCTCGCGCACCTTGTTGGCGGCCGCGATGAAGTCGGTCCACGTCCAGGTCTTGTCGGGCGAGGTCGGGAAGGAGACCTTGGCCTTGTCGAACAGCGACTTGTTGATGAACAGGCCGGACGCGGTGACGTCCGAGGGGATGGACAGCACCTTCCCGGAGGAGTCCTTGGCGAGGAAGTTGCCGTTGATGTTGTAGCTCTTGTTGTTGGCGATGGAGCTGAGGTCGAGCAGCTTGTTCGACCAGATCGGGTCCAGCGCCGGCACGGCGGCCACGTCGGGCAGGGAGTTCGCCTGCGCGGCGTTGTGCAGCTTCGTCGTGTAGCCGTCGTAGGGGATGTTGACGAGCTTGACGGTGACGCCGGCTTCCTTCTTGTACTGGGACACCAGCTTCTTCCAGCCCGCGTCCTGACCCGGGACCGTGGAGATCCAGAACGTCAGCGACTTGGAGTTGCCGCCCGAGCCGGACCCCGACCCGCAGGCGGAGAGCAGCAGGGCACCTGCCGCGGCCACGGCAGCGAGGGGAACCAGGCGGCGTATACCGCCGCGGCCGAGTCGGCGGGAGCGCCGCACACCCACACGGGTCATCTTCGATCCCTTTTCGTCGTAGCGGACGGAGCCCCGCGCCGCCGCTGGTTGTTGCAGGTCCCCGTTTCCTATCACTGCGATTGAATACCCACAAGGGTTAGGGCGCCTCGTTGCGGATCTGAAATCCTCGGCCACCCTTGGCAACCGGCCGAAGACTGGTAATCTCCGGGGCAGCCAGGGAACACGTACCCGGACGGGACTTATCCTCAGTCCGATGGATTATGGGGGAGGGTTGTGAAGCGACCGGCGCCACGTACGGCGACAACTCGGCACGTCACCCAGATCAACCGGACCGCGATACTAGACGTCCTGCGGGAGCACGGCCCACTGTCCCGGCGTGACATCCAGCAGCGCACCGGGCTCGGCTCGGCGACCATCGAGCGACTGTGCTCCGCCCTCATGGAGGAGGGCGCGGTCGAGGCCGCGGGCCAGGTGCGCCAGTCGGTCGGCCGGCCCTCGACCCTGCTGCGCTTCGCGTCGTCGGCCCGGGCCATCATGGCCGTCGACGTCACCGAGTACACGGCCCGCGGGCGCCTCGTCGACCTGGGCGGAAGCACCCTCTACGAGGAGAGCCACACCTTCGCCCTGGAGGGCCAGGACGCGGGTGCCGCGCGCATCGACGGGCTGCTCGGGCTCGTCGACCGGCTGGCCTCCCCCGAGACGGGGGTGACCGCCCCGATCGTGGCCGTCGGCATCACCGTTCCCGGCATCGTGCACGAAGGCGTGGTGACCAAGGCGGTCGAACTCGACTGGCAGGAGGTACCGCTCGCCGACATCGTCTCGGCCCGCAGCGGACTGCCGATCCTCGTCGAGAACGACGCCAACGCGACGGCCTACGGCGAGTGGCACAGCGGCGCCCTCGCGAACGCGCACAGCGCCGTCGCGCTGGTGCTCGGCGCCAGACTAGGCGCGGGCATCATCAACGAGGCGCGTCTGCACCGCGGGCACCGCTCGGCGGCGGGCGAGATCGGTTTCCTGCTGACCTCCAGCGCGTCCTTCTCCCGCTACTTCACCGAACAGGGCGACGTCGACTCCACCCTGGCGGCGCAGGTGCTGCCGTTCGCCGCGCGGGAGGGTCTGCACGGCAAGCGCATCGGCCCCGCGTTCCGCGCGATGATGGCCCGCTGCCGGGCGGGCGACAGCGAGGCCGAGCAGGCCCGCGACGAGTTCTTCGACTCCATCGCGCTCGCCCTCGTCGCCACCTCGGTCGTGCTCTCGCCCCAGGTCATCGTGCTCGCCGGCGCCTTCGCCCAGTACAGCGAGGAGTCCGCGGAGCAGCTGACCCGGCGCCTCGTGGGCCGGATCCCCTGGGTGCCGCGCATCGCGGTGAGCGACCTGGGCTTCGACGCCGCGATCACCGGCGTGAGCGCTCTGACGATCGAGCACGCCCGCTCCGCGACCTACCTCGCATGAGCCGCCCTCCTGCCCCCCACAAGCCCGACCAAGACGGAGCACGCGTGAAGGACGAAGAGATACGGATAGCGGTCGTGGGCACCGGCGACGTCGCCATGGACCACGCGGCCGCCCTCAGCGCACCCGGCCCGGTCCCCGCCAGGATCGTGGCCGCGGCGGACACCGACCGGACCCGGCTGGAGGCCTTCCAGGCCAAGCACGGGGCCCCGGCCGGCTACGACGACCTCGACGTGCTGCTGGAGCGGTCCCGTCCCGACCTGGTGTACCTGTGCACACCCCCCGGTCTCCACCGCGACCAGGCCCTCGCCTGTCTGCGCGCCGGAGCCAGCGTGCTGGTGGAGAAGCCGCCCGCGCTGTCCCTGCGGGAGTTCGACGAGATCGCCGGCGCCGCGAGCGGACCGCCGTGGTTCGCGACCGTCTTCCAGCACCGTTTCGGCCGCGGCCAGGCCGCGCTCAAGTCCCTGGCCGCCTCGGGTGCGCTGGGCCGCCCGCTGCTGGCGGTCTGCAACACCACCTGGTTCCGTGACCAGTCGTACTTCGACGTGCCCTGGCGCGGCCGCTGGGACACCGAGGGCGGCGGTCCCACCATGGGGCTCGGCATCCACCAGATGGACATGATGCTGGACCTGCTCGGCGACTGGACCGAGGTACAGGCCCTCACCAGGACGCAGGCACGCCGTACCGAGACCGAGGACGTCTCGATGGCGCACGTGACGTTCGCGAACGGCGCCGTCGCCTCCGTGGTGAACAGCTCCCTCTCGCCGCGCCAGGAGTCCTACCTGCGCTACGACTTCGAGTACGCCACCGTCGAGGTCACGCACCTGTACGGCTACCGGGACGAGGACTGGCGGGTCACCCCGGCACCCGGGCACGACCACGTGCTCACCGAATGGAAGGCCGCCATGGACGGCGCCGGGGACGAAGCCGGCGACCAGAACTCCCGCAGCGGGCACTGGGCGCAGTTCGCCAAGGTGCTCACCAGTCTGCGCGAGGGCACTGCGCCGCCCGTGCCGCTCGCCGAGTCCCGGCGCACCCTCTCCCTGGTGGCCGCCCTCTACGCCTCCGGCGCCGTCGGCCGTCCCGTCAAGCCCTCGGACGTCGCTCCCGGCACGCCGTTCTACGACAGCATGTCCGGCCGGCGTCCCGGCTGACACCGCGTTCACCCGCACGACAGGTCCCGGCCGCCCAACTCCCTCCGCCGGGACACGAACCGGCCGTAGATCTTCGCACAGACGCATCGGTCGGCCCGGGCGGCTCACACGCCGTCCACGAGTCCCCCACGAGCGCACGCCATGTCACCCCCTTCGGCCGCACGGCCGCAGAAAGAGAGGCACACGCATGCCGTCATCTGCCGGGCACCGCTCCCCCTCCGTCGGCAGACGGGGCTTCCTCAAGACCTCCCTGGGCGCCTCGGCGGGTGTGCTGGCCGCGCCCACCTTCGCCTCCTGGCTGGCCGCCGCCGACGCCAAGGCCGCCACGAGCCCCGCCGCGTTCGTCGACGACTACAAGACCAACCTCTCGACGAACCTCACGCCGGAGACCAACGCCGTCGTCCGGATCCTCGGCGGCTTCGCGCAGGTGTGGAAGACGGGCGGCGCCTGGAACACCGGCACGCCGCTCCAGCCCGACCTGCTGCGCGCCAACGTCCGCTACAGCGTCCGCGTCACACGTGCGCGGACGGACGCCCAGGCCAAGGAGGCGTTCATCTACGACCGCCAGCACCAGAGCTACGCGATGATCGCGGGCCTGGGTCCGCTGGCCGACCTGTACAGGACCGGCGCCAAGGCGGTCACCTCGATCACCAGCGCCCCCGACGGCACTCCGCCCACCACTGTCAGCGACGCCGTCCCGGCCGGCGCCCCGGCGGGCTCGGCGCAGGGCGCCGGTTCGCACGACTCCGACCTCGGCAAGGTGGCCGAGCTGGTCGACACCGTCCGCGGCAACTGGGCGTCGGGCAACCCCTCCAAGTACGCCTACCAGTACCCGCGGCCCTGGCGCATGAACGAGGACAGCCAGGTCGTCGACACCGGGAAGACGGACTGGCTCGGCTACCCGGTCTACGACTCGCAGGTCCTCGTCGCCCCCCAGCTGCTGCGCCAGCGCAGCACCTCCCCCACGGACGACGGCGGCTTCCCCAGCGGCCACACCAACGCCTTCCACCTGGCCGGCCTCGCCTACGCGTACGCCGTGCCGGAGCGCTTCCAGGAGCTGGTGACGCGGGCCTTCGAGCTCAGCCACACCCGGATCGTGGCCGGCATGCACTCCACGGTCGACGTGATCGGCGGCCGCATCATGGCCACCGCCCTCGCCGCCGCCACCCTGGCCGACCCGGCGAACGCGAGCCTGAAGGCGGCCGCCCGCGCCCAGGCCCTGGCCTACTTCACCCAGAAGACCGGCACGAGCGCCGACACCCTCTTCGCCTACGCGCACTGCGACGCCTCCGACGCCTACGCCGACCGGGACGCCAACGCCCGCGCGGTGGAGCCCCGTCTGACGTACGTGCTCACCCGCCGGGGGCGCAGCGTGCCGCTGACCGTGCCCAAGGGCGCGGAGGTGCTGCTGGAGACGCGGCTGCCCTACCTGGACGACGACCAGCGCCGGGAGGTGCTGCGGACCACCGCGCTGCCCTCCGGGTACGTGCTGCTGGACGGTTTCGAGCAGTGGGGGCGGCTGAACCTGTTCGCCGCCGCCGACGGTTACGGCGCCTTCGACTCCGACGTGACGGTGACGCTGGACGCGGCCACGGGCGGCTTGGGCGCGGCCGACAGCTGGCGCAACGACATCGACGGCGACGGCGGGCTGACCAAGAAGGGCACCGGCACGCTCACCCTGACCGGCCACAACACGTACACGGGCGGCACCGTGGTGAACGACGGCACGCTGGTCGCCGCCTCGTCCCACGCGCTGGGCCACGGGGACGTGCGGGTGTCCGGCGGCACGCTGCGGGTGCGGCGGCCCGTGCAGGTGCACGGCGTGTACTCCCAGGAGTCGTCGACGCTGGCGCTCACGCTGCGCTCGGGCCACGAGCCCGCCCTGGAGGTGACGCGCCGGGCGCTGCTCGGCACGGGCAGCGTGCTGTCGCTGCAGCTAGACGCCGACCGGCCGCCGGCCGCGGGCAGCACGGTGCGCGTCCTGGCGGCTTCCTCGCTGCGGGGCCAGTTCGACCGCGTGGAACTGAACTCCGACCGGCTGCGGGCCGTACCCGTCTACACGACGGAAGGTCTGTCGGTACGACTCCTGAAGCGGTGACGCCCGGGGGCGGGAGCTGATGCGAGAGTAGGGCCCATGAGAAGGGCCCGGATCGCTCCCGCCCACCCGCGGTCCCCGTCACCGCGGGGCGGATGATGGCGCACGAACAGCACTCGGTCCTCGACCCGCGGGCGCCGGACGGCGAGGAACGTCCCCCGCCCCGGGTGACGTCCGCCCCGCCGCCCGGCCGGCCCTGGCGGCGCCGGCTGCTGCCGCTCCTGGTGGTGGTGCTGCTCGCGCAGATGGCCGCCGCCATGGTCACCACGGCCGTGCAGCAGACGCCGACGATCGACGAGCCGATCTACGTCGCCACGGCCGCCGACTACCTCCACGAGCACCGCGTCCGCCTCAACCCCGAGCACCCCCCGCTCGCCAAGCTCGTCATCGCCGCCGGGGTGGCCGTCGCCGACCCGCACCTGGACGCCTCCTACAAGGGCGACCAGAGCCGGTTCGCCCAGCATCTGCTGTACGCCTCCGGCAACGACCCCTGGCGGCTGATGTTCTGGGCCCGTCTGCCGGTGATCGTGCTGACGCTGGTGTTCGGGCTCGTGGTGTTCGCCTTCGCCCGTGAACTGGCGGGCACGGCGGCCGGGTTGGCGGCCCTGGCGCTGTACTCCTTCTCCCCCGACCTGATCGCGCACGGCTCGCTGGCCACGCTGGACGTGCCGGCCGCGGGCTTCGTGCTGACCTCGGCCTGGCTGCTGTGGCGGGCCCGTCGGCGGCCCCGGCTGTGCGTCCCGGCGGCCGGGCTGGCCCTCGGGGCGGGGCTCGCGACCAAGATGAGCGTGCTGCCGGTGGTTCCCGTCCTGGTGGCGCTGGCGGCCTGGGCGGTGTGGCGGCCGGGGTCCGTGGACCGGCGCCGGGCCCTGGCGCGCTCGCTCGGGGCCGCCGCCGTAGTCGCGGTGGCCGCCGTGGCCGTCGTATGGGCGTCGTATCTCGTGGTCGATCCGCGGCTGCGGTGGTCGCCGGCCGGGCAGCAGGTGCCCGCCGTGCACGGGCTCAAGGGGCTGCTGGTGCAGCTCATGCCGGTGCCGCAGTCCTACCGGGACGGGATGCGCATCCAGTTCGGGCTGGAGAAGTACCCGTGGCAGGGCTTCCTGTTCGGGCATCTGTACACCGGCTCCCGCTGGTACTACCTGCCGGCCGCGCTGCTGGTGAAGACACCGCTCGGCATGCTCGCGCTGTGGGCCGCGGGTGCCGTCGCGATGGTGGCGGTACGGCGGCTGCGGCCCGCGGCGCCCTATGTGCTGGTCCCGGCCGGCGTGCTGATGGTTTCGGCGATGACCGGCTCGCGGGACTTCGGGACCCGCTACGCCCTCTTCATGCCGATGTTCCTGGCGGTGGCGGCCGGGTGCGTGCTCCTGGTGCGGTGGCGGTGGGCGCCGCTCGCCACGGGGGCGCTGGTGGTGTTCGTCGCGGTGAGTTCGCTGCGGACGTTCCCCTACTACCTGCCGTACTCCAACGAGGCGTTCGGCGGTCCGGCCAAGACGTATCTGCGGCTGCACGACTCCAACGTGGACTGGGGACAGGACCTCGGCCGGCTCGCCGACCGGCTGCGCGAGCGGTACCGGGGCGAGCGGGTCTGGCTGGTGTACAAGGGCAGCGGTGTGCCCGCGTACTACGGCATCGACGCGTCCGATCCGCGCAAGGTGCCGGCGCGTCAGGTGCACGGGCTGCTGGTCGTGTCGGACACGGCGGTCGACAAGGCGCGCGGGCGGCTGCGGACCCTGATCGACAGCAGTCGCCCGGTCGACCAGGTCGGTCACTCGATCACGATCTACCGCCGGTGACACGGGGTCCGGCAGGCGACCCGAGGATCCGTCCGGCAGTGCCGGATGCGCCCGTACAAGCCCTGGTCACAACGGTGTGTGAGCTATGTTGAAGCACTGTGGGAGACAAAGGAGGCGCACCGGTGCCATCGCCGCAGCAGGCACGCGCACAGGCATCCGCGATCACCTCGGGCAGAACCGCTCCGGAGGCCGAGGCCGCACCGGCGTCCCAGCTCAGAACCCTCTTCGACCGGCCCCGACTCTCCCCGGGCCAGCGGCGCATCGCCCAGTACCTGATCGAGCACATCACCGAGGCGGCGTTCCTGTCGATCACCGATCTCGCCGAGCGCGTCGGCGTGAGCCAGCCGTCGGTGACCCGGTTCGCGGCGGCCGTCGGCTTCAGCGGCTATCCGGCGCTGCGCGAGAAGCTCCAGTCGATCGCCCTGGGCCACCTGGCGGGCGGCCCCGGGGCGCCCGAGGAGAACGGCAGCAACGAACTGCAGTCGGCGGTGGACGCCGAGATCGAGAACCTGGAGAACCTGCGGCGCGACTTCGCCGACCCGGACCAGCTGATCGACGTCGGCCGCGAGCTGTCGGCCTCCACTCCGCTGACCGTTCTCGGGCTGCGCATCTCGGTCTCGCTCGCCGAGTACTTCGCCTATGCCGCGCGCCGGATCCATCCGGACGTGCGGCTGGTGACGCGGGGCGGCAGCGTCGCCTACGACGCCCTGCTGCAGTCCCGGGAGGCGGGCGGCACCTGGGTGCTGGCGTTCTCGATGCCCCGGCACGCCCAGGAGACCCTGACGGCCGTGCAGGTGGCGCGCAGCGCCGGGCTGAAGGTCGCCCTGGTGACCGATCTGGCGCTGGGCCCGGTCGCCGACGAGGCCGACGTCGTCTTCGCCACCGGCACCGGCTCCCGGCTGGTCTTCGACTCCTATGCCGCCCCCGGGGTGATCGCCGCCGCGCTGCTGCAGGCGATGACCGACGCCGACCCGGAGCGCACCCAGGCCCGGCTGGAGGAGTACGAACAGATCTCCGACCAGCACCAGTTCTTCCTGCGGGACTGACGGCGGAGCAGCGTCGGCGCCGGATCGGCCGTAACCTTGGGTAACACCTTTCCCACGCGCTGTCCCGAATTACAAAGGGACCTTTCGCAACATAATGCGCATGAATGTTTTCATACGTCTTGCAAACCGGACGGCATATATAAATACTTCTCACGCGTCACCCGGACATCCGTAGCCGCCGTCTCCTACCCGCGTCGGCGCGCGGGCTTCCGGGCGGGCCTCGTCCGTGCGAGCGCCCGTGGTGGCCCCGGTCATCCCCTAGGCCGGGGCCGCCCGCACGCACCCGTCGGACCACCCCTCACGACGCCGCACACCCGGAAGCGATCACCGATGACACTGACGACCACGCGCCTCAGCCCGGACTGGCCGTGCCAGGTCAAGCAGCCCGGCTCCTACGACTGGGAGCGCTCGGCGGCCAAGTGGCTGCGGGAGCTGGTACCGGCGCGCTACGCCAGCTATCCGGCCATGCTCCGCCACCCCGTGCTGCTCGCCCGCCACGCGCAGATCCAGGTGCAGCACGAGATCCGGGTCGCCCGCACCGCCCTGCAGACCGCCCGCGCCGACCTGCCCGGCCTGGGCCTGCCCGAGTCGGTCATCGAGCACACCATCAAGCTGTACGCGGCCGAGGTACTGCAACTCCAGCACATCGCGCGCAGCGTCCGCGCGGTCACCCAGGCCCTGGTCGAGGCCGGACGCTGATACACCGGGCCGATGCCCGGCGCATGATCCCCGCCCCGCGTGGCACACGTGATGAACATGAGCACCACCGAGCTGCGCAGAGGGGAACCGGTCACCACCGTCCTGACCTGGCAGGTGCGCCCCGGCCACGAGCGGGAGTTCGAGGAGTGGACCGAGGGCGTCACGCGCTGCGCCAGACGGTTCCCGGGCAACGAGGGCGTCTCCTGGCTGCGGCCCGAGGACGGCCACCGCTACCACGCGGTGCTGCGCTGGTCGGATCCGCACCGGCTGACCCGCTGGCTGGAGTCCGCCGAGCGGGCGCGGTGGCACGAGCGGATCGAGGGCGTGGCCACCGAGGTCGGCAGCGAGCGGCAGTCGACCACCGGCCTGGAGACCTGGTTCAGCCTGCCGGGCACCACGGTGCAGTCCCCGCCCCGCTGGAAGATGGTCCTCACCACCTTCCTCGGCGCCTACCCGTTCACCCTGCTCGTCCAGGCCCTGGTGACGCCCCGCACCACCGCGTGGCCGCTGCCGCTGCGGGCGGCCGTCTTCCCGCTCGTGCTGCTGCCGGTGCTGACGTACCTCGTCATGCCGCTGCTGAGCCGCATGGTGCGCCAGTGGCTGTACCGGCAGCCGGACGAGTGACCGGAGCACGACCGTCCGGGATGTCCACCAGCACACGCCCGTGCTCCTCTTTCGAGTGAAGCCCGGGCAGGCAAGGGTGCGATCGAAGCGCGTCCGATGTGCGATGCTCGACGCGTGACGAGCGAGCCCGCCACGCCGGCGGAGTCCCCGACCGCGGCTGACACCGTTGCGCTGGCCAAGATCGTCGCCAGGCAGCGAGCGGAGCTGGACCGGCTGCGCGATCTGGCGGCGACGTCGGCCGTCCTGGAGCGGGCCAAGGGTGCCGTCATGGCGCTGACCGGCTGCTCTCCGAACACCGCCGAGGAGCAGTTGCAGAAGCGGGCCGAGGCGGGCCGTCACACGCTCCTGGAGGAGTGCTGGATCACGCTCGGCTCCCTCGCGCCGTCGTCCGCCCCGGCCCCCGAGCCCGGCGCCGCCGCCCTCACCGCCTCCGTCTCCGTGCCGCTCAGGGAGCCGGCCGCGGTCGAGGAGAGCTCCGCCACCCTCGCCGCCCTGGGCAGGGAACTCGTCCATGTGGCCACCCCGCAGGAGCTGGCCGGCTGTCTGCTGGAGCACCTGGGGCCCGAGGTGGGCGCCGACGCGGTGATGCTCTACGCCCTGATGCCGGCGGGCGGACTGGACCTGATCGGGCACGCGGGCGTCGACGAGGAACTGGCCGCCCAGTGGCAGCACGTGCCGCCGCTGAGCGGGGTCGCCGCGCTCGACGCGCTGCGCGCGGGCGAACCGCGCTGGCTGGAGGACCTGGAGTCGGACCGCAAGCGCTACCTGCTCATCGGGGATCCGCCCAGCCGCTGGCCCACCCGCGCCTGGCTGCCCGTACCGGCCCACGGTCGGCCGGTCACGCGCACGGCCACCGCCGCGGCACCGGGCGACGTGTGCATCGGCGTGATGCGCGCCCGGGGCGGGCCGATCCCCGACGAGACGCGCGAGCATCTGCGGGCGGTGGCCCGGCTGTGCGCCGGCCGGCTGCGCGCCCTGGACACCCGGCCACCCGTCTCCCCCGACGACGCCTTGGACGTCGTAAGGGCGGTGTTCGACGCGCTGCCCGGGGCCACCCTGCTGCTCACCCCGCTGCGCACCCCCTCCGGGGACGTCAGGGACTACCGCATCGACGCCGCCACGGCCCACTCCCCGGACGTGGTCGGCCACGTGGGCCGCGAACTGGTCGGCCGCGGGTTCCGGGAGTGCTGCCCGACGCTGGTGGGCGAGCCGGTGTGGCAGGGCTTCCGGCGTGCGCTGACCTCCGGAGAGCCGTACGAGAGCGAGCCGTTCGCACACCAGGAGGTCGTGGACGGCGTCGCGGAGCTGTCCACCTACTCGGTGCGGGCGGCGCGGCTGGACGAACGGCTCGTCGTCACCTGGGTCCGGCACGGCTCCTCCGACCGGCAGGAACAGCGGCTGGCCGACCTGCAGCGGCTGGGCAGCCTGGGCTGGGCCAGCTGGAACCTGCTCACCCAGGAGGTCACCTGGTCCTCCCAGGTCTTCTCCCTGTTCGGCCGGGACCCGGCGGACGGCCCGATCGGCCTGACCCGGCTGCCCGACCTCGCGCTGCCCGAGGACGCGTCCGCCCTGACCCAGGCCATCGCCGAACTCCTGCGCGCGGGGCGGCCGTTCGACGTGCCCTTCCGCATCCGGGTGGCGGGCAGGCTGCGGCATCTGCGGGCCGTGGCGGAGGCCGTGCCCGACTCCCACGGCACCACCGTCGAGGTGCACGGCGTCATCCAGGACCTCACCGCCCAGCGCAGCGCGGAACTCGCCCTCATCGAGAGCGAGCGGGCCATCCTCACCCAGCACGACGTGCTGCGCGCCGAGCGGACCCTGGCCGGCCGGCTCCAGCACGCGCTGCTGCCGCTGCCCACCCGGCCGGTGCCGCTGGCCGGGCTGCGGGTCGACGTCGCCTATCTGCCCGCCCAGTCGGGCATCCACGTGGGCGGGGACTGGTTCAGCGCCATCGAACTGCCCGACGGGGACGCCCTGTTCGTCGTCGGCGACGTCGCCGGACACGGCATCGACGCGGTCGCCTCGATGGCCCTGCTGCGCTTCACCGCCAAGGGCATGGTCATCACCGGCTCCTCACTGACCGGCGCGCTGGCCCGGCTCAACACCCTGCTGCTGCACTCCCGGGACTCGCACGGCACCGCCACCATGGTGCTGGCCCGCTACAACGCCGCCGAACGGCGCCTGGTGTGGGCCCAGGCCGGCCATCCGCCGCCGCTGCTGCTGCGCGACGGCGTCGTGCGATACCTCGACCGCCCCCGCGGCATGCTGCTGGGTGCGAGCGGGACGCCCGCCTTCGAGGAGGCGGAGTGCCGGCTGGAGCCCGGCGACCGCGTCATCCTCTACACCGACGGCCTGGTCGAGCGGCCCGGCGAGGGCATCGACAAGGGCCTGACCCGGCTCGCCGAGGCGGTGCTGGCCCACCACACCGAGGAACCCGGCTCCCTGGCACCCCTGTTGGCCGGGATGCTGGAGGGCGACCGGCGCGACGACGTCTGCATGGTGGACATCAGGGTCCCGGTCGACCCGGAGTAGCCCCGGGGCGGGCCCGCGGTGTCAGCCGGCGCCGGTCCGCGATTCGAGCGCCTGCCGGGTGTCGTTGCCGTAGACGCCGGTCTCGTCGCCGCGGATGCCGTACCACAGCTGGAAGCGGGCGACCGCGGCCTCGAGGGTGGCGTCGTAGCGGCCGTCGGTGGCGCCGTTGTCGTAGACGTTCGGGATGTGGCGCAGGCGTTGCTGCAGGTCGGTGACGGCGGGGCCGCTGTCGCCCTCGCGCAGGGTGCCCGCGCCGTCGGGGTCGGCCGCGCCGGACGCCGTCGCCGTCGGGGTCGGCGCGGCCGAGGCCGTCGGGCTGGGTGACGGCGCGGGGGTGGCGGCCGCGCCGCTGCGGCCGGGCAGCAGCAGGGCACAGCCGAAGCCGACGAGGGCGGCCGCGCCGACGGCGACCGTGACGGCGGCGCGGCCGAGGCCCGAGCCGAAGCCGAACCGGCGTCCGCCGTCCGGGGCGGGGACGCGCACCGGCGGAAGTTCCTGCGTCTCGCCCTCGTCCCAGGAGTGCGGGTCGGGCACGACGACCGGCTCCAGACCGGCGGTGCCCTCTTCCATCTCCTTGAACAGCTCCGCCAGGGCGTCGGTGCGGCGCGGGCGCAGGACGACGATGGGCTCCAGCGGCGGGCGGTCGTCGGGTGATCCGGATGCCGGCGGTGCGGGCACAGTGCTCTCCTTCCGTGCCGGGGACGGGACTCTTCGCCGTTCCCGGGGAGTGATACGCGTCCGCGTCCCCGGCAGTTCAGCCGGTGGCCTCGCCCATCCCTCTGGCGACACCGAGTACCCTGTCAGGGGTGCACTGAGTGTCATTCGCCTCGCTCGGATGCTACGTTCACGGTCATGAAGACGGAGCCGGCGGCCACACGGCCACCCATGCGGGACGCCCTGGTCGCGGCGGCCTTCCAGCTGTTCCTCGAGCGGGGCTACGAGCAGACGACCGTGGACGACATCGTGGCGCTCGCCGGCGTCGGACGGCGGTCGTTCTTCCGCTACTTCCCCTCCAAGGAGGACGTGGTCTTCCCCGACCACGAGCGGTGCCTGGCGGAGATGACGGCGTTCCTCGCCGACAGCACCGACGACCAGGACCCGGTGCGACGGGTGTGCGACGCGGTCCGGATCGTGCTGCGGATGTACACCGAGAACCCGACCTTCTCCGTGCAGCGTTACCGCCTGACGAAGAAGGTGCCGGGGCTGCGCGCCTACGAGCTGTCGGTGGTGTGGCGTTACGAGCGTGCCTTCGCCGACTATCTGCGCGGCCGCCTGGCCAACCTGCGGGACGGGACACTGCGGGCCGACGTGATCGCGGCGGCGGTGGCGGCGGCGCACAACAACGCGCTGCGCTCGTGGCTGCGTTCGGACGGACAGGGGGACGCGAGCGCCGCGCTGGACCACGCCCTCGGTTACGTGCAGTCGGCGTTCGCCGCCCCCTCGACGCCGGACGGCGAGGAGGAGGCCGAGGATGTGGTGATCGTCGTCTCCCGGCGCGGCGCACCCCTGTGGCGGGTCGTCCAGGAGATCGAGAGCGCCCTCGAAAAGGAGTGACCGAGGGCGCATTCATTTTGAGGGTACGCAGTGCCTTTACGGATGACACTGAGTGTCATACATTATTGCCGTGCACGGTGGCACGGCGAACCGCGCACGTGGGATTCCGGCCGAGCGCAGGGAGTTGACCAGCGTGTACCACCACTCAGTAGGCGTCGCCCGTCAGACCGCCGGCTCCGCGGCGGGTCTCCTCGATCCGGCCTCGCGCGACGCGGACACCATCCTCTTCCAGCGCTGCACCTGGTGCGGCACCGCCATGTACCACCGGCTGCTGTGTCCCGTCTGCCAGGGCAGCGACCTCAGGACGGAGCGCAGCGAGGGCACGGGCACCATCCGGCACGCCACGGTGGTGCACCGCAACACCCCCGCCGCGCGCAATGTCTCCCTCGTCGAGATGGCCGAGGGGTTCGTCGTCCGGGGCCGTGTCATGGGCCCGCTGATCGGCATTCACAGCGGCGACCGGGTACGCCTGTCGACGGTGAAGGACCCGGTGCGCGGCGAGCCCGTGTTCCAGCTGGTCGACGAGCCCTACCGCGCCTGGACCTGACCTGTCTCGTACGGCGATGGCCTGATCCCGTTCGCGCCCGGTGATCGAATCCGCGCACACAGGCAACCCACAGATCCCGCCCGCCGTCCTCCGGTACACGAGAGGCCCCCGCTGACCAACGGGGCGCCTGTGCTCGGTACTTGAGGAGGAAACACCTTGTTCCGTGCCCGGCGAACAGCGGTGACCGCGGTGGCGGTGCTCGCGGTGGCGGGGGGATCGCCAGGGCTGGCGCAGGCGGCAGGACCGCCCGACGCCAGACCGCTCACGACCACAACTGACAGCCACACCCCGCTCCCACCCGGCTGGCGGATCGCCGGCCAGGGGGCGGAGCGGCAGCTGGTGTGGCGTTCGACCGCGCCCGTGCCGATGGGGGACGCGCGCGTCGACTTCTACGCCGGCGGCCGGCTGCTCGGCCATCCGGCCCCGGGCAAGGACGGCAGGACCTTCCGGCTCGCGCTCGACAGGACCGCCGATCACCTGACGGGCCTTCAGGTGAAGGCCGGTGGACGCCAGTTGGACGCGGCAGGCCGCACCCGGGCGCCCGCCGTCCGGCCTGACACAGCGGCCGCCCAGCCGCCCGCGCAACTGCCGGCGAACTCCGTCGATCCCGGGAAGCCGGGCCCGTACGGCACGTCCACCGGCGAGTACGACCTGGACCCGGTGAAACTGCCCGACTTCCCGCACCCCGTCGAGATGAAGGCCGTGGTCGTCGCACCCAAGGGCGCCACCGGAAGGCGTCCGCTCGCCCTGTTCCTGCACGGCCGCCACAGCACCTGCTACAACGGCGACGACGTCGGCGGCGACTGGCCCTGCCCGGCCGGCAGCAAGCCGATCCCGAGCTACCGCGGCTATCTGCGCGCCCAGCAACTCCTGGCCTCCCAGGGCTATATGACCGTCTCCATCTCCGCGGGCGGCATCAACGGCCAGGACTGGGCGGCCGAGGACGGCGGCGCCCAGGCGCGCTCCTCGCTGGTGCGCCGGCACCTGGCCCGCTGGGCCGACTGGGCCGCCCACCCCGCCTCGGCCCCCGCGGTCGTCCGCGACGCCCCGACGGCGGACCTCTCGCACGTCCTGCTGGTCGGCCACTCCCGCGGCGGTGAGGGCGTCAACCGGGCGGCGATGGACAGCCTCTACCCGCCGCCGGCCGCCCAGGACGGCTACCACGGGCCGGTGCGCTGGCACATCAGCGGCACCGTGCTCATCGGACCGACGATCTTCGGCCAGAATCCGGTCGCGGACGTCCCCTCGACGACGATCCTGCCGGGCTGCGACGGCGACGTCTCCGACCTGCAGGGCGAGGTGTACGTCGACGGCACCCGCTCGGTCAGCCGCGGCAGCGCGCTGCACAGCGCCGTCTACGTGGTCGGCGCCGACCACAACTTCTTCAACACCGAGTGGACCCCGGGCCAGTCCCAGGCGCCCTCGGAGGACGACTTCTACGACGACCCCGAGCACCGGGACCCGGTGTGCTCGCCGGGCACCGCGACCCGGCTGACCGCCGACCAGCAGCACCGGGCGGGCAGCACGTACATCGCGGCGGCGGCGCGGCTGTTCGTCGCCGGGGACGACCGGGTACGGCCGCTGCTGGACGGTTCCGGCCGGCGGGCGCCCTCCGCGGACCCGGCGCGCGTGCTCAGCCACGCCGTGGGGGCGAACCGGATCGGCGGCCTCCTGCCGGACGGCAAGCTGTCGGTGACCGGGGGGCGGCTGTGCTCGGCCGTCGACCCGGACCAGCACGTGGCCTGCCTCCCCTCCGGTGCCAAGGGCGTCTCCCCGCACTTCGCGACGTGGGAGCCTTCCCGCGAGGTCGGCCGCCGCGCCGTCGCGCTGAAGTGGTCGGCGGCCGGTTCCCCGGCGCGGATCCGTCCCGGCGCCCCGGTCGCGCTCACCGGCTCCGAGGACCTGGCGCTGCGGCTGATCGTTCCGCCGAACTCGACCGGCACCCGGTTCGACGTGTCCCTGACCGACACGCACGGCAAGCGGGCCGCCCTCGGCGCCGTCAGGGCCGACGGGCTGCCCGGCACGGAACGCACCGCCTCCTACTGGGCCCGTGAGGTCCGCGTCCCGCTGACCGCCGCGTCCCGGGCGGGCCTGGACCTGAAGCACGTCACGTCGCTCGAACTGACGCCGAGGTCGGCCAGGGGCCAGGCCTGGCTGATGGACGCCTGGGGCTGGCGCCCCGGCACTGCGGCGATATGGGAGGCCGCGCTGCCGCGCGTCGACATCGGCCGTACGACGGTGAAGGAGGGCGACTCGGGCGTCCGCACGTACCAGGTGCCGGTACGGGTGTCCGGGCGGGGCGACGGACAGGTGCGGGTGTACGTCATCGACCCGGTCACCGGCAAGGAGAGGCAGAGCCTCGTCACGGTCCGGCCGGGCGGTCACGACATCGCGGTGAAGGTGCGGGTCAAGGGCAACACGCGGTTCGCCTACGACGTGGACAACACGGTGCTGGTCAAGGCCGTGCACGGCGCCGTCGTCGGCTCCTACCGCGGTGGGGTCACCGTGCGGAACGACGACCCGATGCCGACGCTCACCGTGACGCCGGTCGCGGACCGGGTGACGGAGGGGCAGACCCTGGAGTGGAAGGTGACGCTGTCCGCCGCGGCGGACGTGGACCTCTTCGAGTTCTTCGGCGTGGTGCCCGTCAGCGCAGGTCCGGAGCTGTCCACGAAGGACGTGGATCCGCAGTGGCTGGAGAACGCCTCGGGCGAGAAGCCCGATCCCGAGCGGCCGCTGTCCTCGGTGCCGTACCTGTCCGTGGCCGCGGGCCTGCCGACCGGGCAGGTCAGCGCCGAGGTGTCCCTGCCTACGGTCAAGGACCAGGTGGCGGAGCCGGCGGAGTCGGTGCGGTTCCAGCTGAGCGACGAGATGGGCGACCCGCTGCCGGGCGGGCCGGTCCTGGACGGCACGGTGCTGGACGCCTCGTAACCCGGGGCGTGCCATGGTGACGGCCGCGCGGTTCTCTTCCGAGGACCGCGCGGCCGTCCGCGTCTCAGGGCCGCGGTGTGACGCGGATGCCCACGGTGCCCTTCAGCCCCCGGCGCAGGCGGCTGCCCAGCAGGGTGAGCCGGCCGACGATGCCGTACTTGCGGGCGATGAGCTCGCGGTAGCGGGCGACGGTCGCCTCGTCGGTGATCTCGGCGGTGGCGGGAACCTGCGCCCCGGTGGGGTTGCCGCGCAGGTCACAGGGGCCGACGAGGACGTCGCCGCGGGCCCTGATCCGCTTGACCTTCCAGGAGTCGGCGGCCGTCCACACACCGAGCGTGTCACCGTCGCGCACCACCCACACCGGGGTGGCGACCGGGGTGCCGTTCTTGCGGTAGCTGGTGATCAACAGGTACTTGCCCGCGCCGAGCCGCTCCAGCTGTCTGTCCTCCATGCCGGAAGTCTAGGCACGGCGGGCGGCAGCGAGGAGTCCGAGGGCACCGCAGGCGTCAGCGGAGCGCCGCGGCCATCCGCCGTACACCTTCCGTGATCACCTCGGGCGAGGCCGCCAGGTTCAGGCGTACGTGCCCCGCGCCCCCGGTGCCGAAGGGGATCCCGGAGTTCAGGGCCACCCTGCCGCGCTCCAGGAAGACGTCCGCCGGGTCCTGTTCCAGGCCCAGCGCGCGGCAGTCGAGCCAGGCCAGATAGGTGGCCTCGGCGGGGCGACAGGTGATGGCGGGGAGGTGTTCGGCCAGCAGGTCCGACAGCAGTCGCCGGTTGTCGTCGAGCCCGGCGAGCAGGGCGTCCAGCCAGGGCGTGCCCTCCTTCAGGGCGGCGGTGTGGGCGATGACACCGATGTGGCTGGGGCCGTGACCGACCTCTTCCGGCAGCCGCGCCAGGTCGGCCGCGGCCTCCGGGCCCGCGATCGCGAGCGCCGCCTTGAGGCCCGCGAGGTTCCACGCCTTGGACGCGGACATGAGCGACAGGCCAGTCTCCCCGCCGGGGACGCTCAGGTACGGCACGAAGTCCACGCCGGCGGCGGTCAGCGGCGCGTGGATCTCGTCGGCGACCACACGGACGCGGTACCGGTCGGCGAGGGCGGCGACGGCGGCCAGTTCCCCGGCCGTGTGCACGACGCCGGTCGGGTTGTGCGGGCTGCACAGCAGGTAGGCGGCCCGGCGGCCGCCGGCGGCCGACCGCTCGAAGGCCTCCTCCAGAGTGCCGAAGTCGATCCGCCCGTCCGCGCCGAGCGGGGCCTCCACCACCTGCCGGTCCAGGTGCGCGACGAACTGGTAGAAGGGCGGATACACCGGCGAGTTGACGACGACCGGGTCCCCGTGCCCGGTGACCAGCTTCAGCATCTCGACGACGCCCAGCATCACGTCGGGCACGATCGCCGTGCGCTCCACGGCGAGCCCGTCCCACCCCCACCGCTTGTCGGCGAAGGCGGCGAGCGCCTCGGCGTAGGCGGTGCCCGCCGGGTAGCCGGTGTCGCCGAGCGCGAGGGCGTCGGTCACCGCCCGGACGATCGGCTCGGCGAGCGGAACGTCCATCTCCGCCACCCACAGCGGCAGTACGTCGGCCGGGTGGGTGCGCCACTTCATGCTCGTACGGCGTCGGAGCCGGTCCAGGGACAGGGCGCGCAGGGGGTTCGGTTCGCCGGACGTGTCGTGCGGGATCCTGTTCATGTCGCACAAGATAAGGGGGCCGTGCTGTGACCTGGAACGACCGTGAGGTCGCCTGCGACGAGTCGGGGTCGGACGGCGAGAACCTCACCGGCGGGAACACCGACGTGTTCGCGCACGCCGGGGTGGGGCTGCCGGTGGACGCCGCGGCCGCGTGTGTACGGGAGATCCGGGACCGCATCCGCTCGCCCGCGGAGGAGTACAAGGCGAACCATCTGCTGCGGGAGAAGCACCGGGCGGTGCTGGAATGGCTGCTCGCGCCAGATGGTCCGATCCACGGGAACGCCCATGTGCACCTGGTCGAGAAGGAGTTCTTCCTCGTCGACCGGACGGCCCACCTGCTGCTCGGCGACACGGCCGAGGCCCTGTCGCTGTACCGGACCGGGCGGCGCACGTTCGGGGAGGCGGGGTGGCGGGAGTTCGTGCGGGCGGCGAACCGGCTGCTGCGCGTACGGCACGACGGGGAGCCCTCGGAGCCGGCGGAGCTGTTCTTCCGCACGGTGGACGACCTGCGGCAGGCGCATGCCCGTACGGCCGTCGCACCGGTCCTGGACGGGCTGGCGGCGGCCCGTTCCCGGGCGGACGACTACCGGGCCGGACTGCTCGCCGGACCGCCGTTGATTCCGCCGCTCAATCCGCTGCTGCCGGCGATCGTGCGCACAGCGGCCTACTGGAGCGCGGGCGGCCGGGAGGTCCGGCTCGTGCACGACCGGCAGAACCTGCTCACACCGGAGCGCATCGCCTGGATCGAGGAGACGGCCCGGCGGGCCGGGATCCGGCTCGTCGGGCTGCGCCTGGTGGTGGCCGGCGAGGATCCGCGGGTGCAGCTGGCCGACTTCCTCGCCGGGATCGCCCGCAAGCTCGCCTCGGACGAACTGAACCGCCGGGCGGACCCGGCACTGACCGCGCTGCTGCGGCCGTACGTCGATCCGGCGTCCGTGTGGGGCGACGAGGCCGGCCGGGCGGCGCTGCTGGGGAAAATCTCACCCGCCGCGCCCTCGGCAGACATCAACTCCGCCGTCTAGATTGCCGGATGCCCCCCGCGCCAGACCACCAGGCCCTCCAGGAGCTGAGCACGTGACGGACAACCCGGCAGCCACCGAAGATCCCGCCGCGGCGCTGCGCAGACGCATCGACACCCTGCGCCCGCACACGGCACGGATCTGGAACTACTGGCTCGGCGGCGGCGACTACTACGAGGTCGACCGGGTGGCCGGCGACCGCATCCGTGAACTGCACCCCTCCATCGGCGAGTACGCCCGCGCCGACCGGCTCTTCCTGGGCCGCGCCGTGCGTCATCTGGTCGCGGACGCGGGCATCCGCCAGTTCCTCGACATCGGCACGGGGCTGCCGACCGCCGACAACACCCACGAGGTCGCCCAGCGGCTGGCCCCGGAGTCCCGGGTGGTGTACGTCGACAACGATCCGCTCGTCCTGGCGCACGCCCGCGCCCTGCTCACCAGCGCGCCGGAGGGCCGTACCGACCATCTGGACGCGGACCTGCGTGATGTCGAGGCGGTCCTGGAGCGCGCCGCCGCCACCCTGGACCTCTCCCGGCCGGTCGCGCTGATGCTGCTCGGGGTGGTCATCTTCGTCGGCGACGACGAGGACCCGTACGGCATCGTGCGGCGGTTCATGGACGCGTTGCCCGCCGGCAGCCACCTGGTGCTGTCGCACACGATCACGACTCCGGCGCTGCCCGAGGTGGACGACGCGGTGCGGTTCTGGAACGAGCACGGCACGCCGGCCCTGACGCAGCGCACGCCGGAGGAGGTGGCGCGCTTCTTCGAGGGTCTTCAGCTGCTGGACCCGGGCGTGGTGTCGTGCTCGCGCTGGCGCCCGGAGGAGGGGGACGAGCCGGTGGAGGTGGCGATGTACGGCGGGGTGGGGCGCAAGGGGTAGAAGATCACCGGCGCGCTGAACGCGGTCGGCTCCCGGAACGTATGGAGAGAGGGTGCTCAACGACCGGAGCGCCCCGCGGTGTTGGCACCGCGCGTACTGGTTCGGGAGCCATGCATGAGGCACGCACGACGACGGATGGTCCGGCGAGTGACACGACTGGCGGCCGTCGGCGGACTCCTCCTGGGGGGAGCCATGGTGACGCAGGCCGCCATGGCGAGCGAGTCTCCCGGCACCTCCGCCCTTCCGTTCAGCGCCAAGGGCGACACGCCTGGCACGGGCGCCTCGCTGGTGGCGCGGCTGGGCACCGCGCGTACGGCCGGGACGTGGGTCGGCGCGGACGGGCGCACGGTGGTCGCGGTGACCGACAAGAAGGCGGCGGCCGAGGTCGAGCGGGCGGGCGCCGAGGCGAAGATGGTCGGCCACAGCATGAACGAGCTCAAGGCGGCCACCGCGACGCTGCGTTCGGCGCCCCGGGTGGCGGGCACGGCCTGGGTGATGGACTACCGGACGAACCAGGTGGTGGTGCAGGCCGACAGCACCGTCTCGGCCTCCGACTGGTCGGGCATGACCAAGGTGGCGTCCGGCATCGGCAGCTTCGTGCGGATGGAGCGCACCAAGGGCACGTTCACGACCCGGCTCAACGGGGCGGTGCCGATCCTGTCGACCGGCGGGCGCTGCTCGGCGGGGTTCAACGTGACCAACGGTCAGACCGACTTCATCCTCACCGCGGGGCACTGCGGGCCGACCGGTTCCGTCTGGTTCGCCAACAGCCAGGGCAACCAGCAGCTCGGCACCACCGTGCAGCAGAACTTCCCCGGCAGCGACTTCTCCCTCGTGCAGTACGCGAGCGGTACGGCCGGGCAGGGCGCGGACATCGTGGCCATCGGCAACGGCAACGGGGTGCGGATCACCGGCGTGAGCGATCCGGTGGTCGGGGAGCGCGTGTTCCGCAGCGGCAGCACCAGCGGTCTGCACGACGGCGAAGTCAAGGGGCTGGACGCGACGGTGAACTACCCCGAGGGCACGGTGACCGGGCTCATCGAGACGAACGTGTGCGCCGAACCGGGCGACAGCGGCGGCCCGATGTTCTCCGAGGGCATCGCGCTGGGCATCACCTCGGGCGGCAGCGGCGACTGCACCTCGGGCGGTACGACGTTCTTCCAGCCGGTGACGAAGGCGATGCAGGCGCTCAATGTGCGGCTGATCGTCTCCAAGCAGGCGGCCGGCCAGCAGGGGGCCTCACCCGCGCCGTCCGCGTCGGCCACGCACAGCGCGATCGCGCCCAACACGACCTCCCCGGGTTCCACCACCCCGGCGACGGGCACCTCGACGGGCACGACCCTGCTGGCCCGGCTGAGCGACCCGCGGAACATCGGCCCCGGGATGCTGGTCATCGGTGGCAGCATGATCGCGCTGGTGGCCACGCGGTGGATCCGGGCGGAGCAGGACCGCAAGGACTACCGCCGCGCCTACTCCGCGAGCTGGAGCTGACGGGTCAGCCGAGCGTGAGCAGGACGGTGGCGGCCGCCGCGCCGAGCAGTCCGGCGGCCTGCCGCGCGGTGATCCGCTCGTGCAGCAGCGCGAGGCCGAGGATCACCGGGATCGCCGGGTAGAGCGAGGCGAGGACGACGGCGACGGCCAGCAACTGCCGCTGGGCGGCGAGCAGATAGAGGATCAGTCCGAGCGCGGCCCCGGCCCCGACGAGAAGCGCCTGGGCGGCGATCCGGGGCGGAAGCCGTGGGGGTCCGTGCCGCAGGGTGGTCGGCAGCAGCAGGAGTACGGCGGCGACCCGGCCGGCGACGACCGGCCACAGCCCGGCGCCCGCGCCCGCCGGGCCGAGGGCGACGTACTGCACGGCGACGCCCGCGCTGGCGAGCAGCCCGTCGCCGGCGCCGCGGGCCGCTCCGGCCCGGCCCCCGGAGACGAGCCAGAGCGCGGGCACCGCGAGGGCGATGCCCAGCCAGGCCGACGGGTCGGGCCGGTCGCCGAGGAGGAGGACCCCGCACAGGACGGACAGGGCGACGCCGGTCACCGCGCTCAGGGGGACGACGACCGTCATGGCGCCGCGGCTCAGGCCGCGGTTGAGGAAGTGCATGGCGGTGCCGCTGCCGAGGCCGGACAGGGCGCCCCACAGGAGGTCGGCGGGGTGGACGGCGTCGGCGGGAACGAGGAGGGCGGCGACACAGGCGAGCGCGAGACCGCCGACCTGGCCGAGGAAGGTGACGGCCGTGAAGGAGGCGCGGCGGGAGAGGATCCCGCCGCTGAAGTCGACGACGCCGTAACAGACGGCCGAGGCCAGTGCGAGGAGGGGACCCATTCGATCAGGGGTGCCCCGGACCGGCGCGCCGATGCGCGGCGGGCGTCAGCTGACGCTAGGCCGCCCGCGCGGGCTGGGGAGCCGCGGCGGCCCACTCCAGGACGAGCCGCTGGTACTCCTCGCGCTGCTCGACGCTCAGTGTCCCGCCCGACCGGCGCCACAGGGCCCGGATCTCCTCGTTGACCTCGTCCGCCGAACGCTCGGAGACGGTTTCAACAGTGGTGGACATGGTGTGAAGCATACGGTTCCGGAGGTGAAGGCGTCGTGAGTAATCAGGCGGGAAACGGACATATCGGACCGTGTTACTGATCACGTCCATCTGTCAAGATCCACCGGGGAGTTCGGACTCCACCGCGCCCAGCACCAGCACCTGGATCGCCAACACGGCGGCCCCGCGGGCCCAGTCGTGAAAATCGGACACCTTCGTCTCCAGGACGACCGGGGCGGCCATCGGGTGCCGGAGCGCCCTGATCGTCTCCCCCACCGTGTTCCCCGCCACATCCATCAGCCCGACCCCCTCTCCGGCGAGCAGGATCTTCTGCGGTATCACGAAGTTGGAGATCTGGGCGACCAGCGTGCCGAGGGCGCGCGCCGCCTCGTCGATGACGCGGGCGGGCATGGGCTCCCCGGCGGCGGCTCCGCCGAGGATCTCCTCGTAGCTCCAGTCGCGGCCGGTGGCGGCACGGACCTGGTAGCGGATGCTCGGGATGGCGAGCAGGGAGACGGCGCTGCCGCGCTCCCCCTCCGGGGTGAGCGGGCCGTTGGGGTTGACGATCCAGTGGCGGCCGAAGCCGCGGTCCCCCTCGGCGTTCGGCACCCGTCCGCCGCCCAGCACCAGCCCGTAGCCGATGCCGGCGCCGATCGTCAGGACGACGAAGCGGTCCAGGCCCCGTCCGGCGCCGAACCAGGTCTCGGCCTCCACGAGGGCGGCGACGTCGTTCTCGACGACGACGGGCAGCCCCGTGCGTTCCTCGACGAGCCCGGCGAGCGGCACTCCGCTCCAGCCCAGGAAGGGGGACTCGGCGACCACCGTCCGGCTCTCGACCCGGCCGCCCACGCCGATGCCGATGCCCGCCAGGCACGGGTACGCGGCGGTGAACCCGCGGGTCATCTCCGCGAGCACGTCGGCGACTTCGGCGGGGTCATGGGTGGTGAGCGGGCGGTCGCGGCGGGCGACGATGTCGCTGCGGAGGGTGGTGACGACGCCGTAGACCATGTCATCGGTGATCTTGAAGCCGATGAAGGACCGGGACTCGGCGACGACGTCGAGCGGCTGCGAGGGCCGCCCCTGGCGCACCTCCGCCGGGGCGCCGGCCTCGGGCACCTCGACCAGCAGGCCGGACTCGATCAGCGGCTTGGTGAGCCGGGTGAGGCTGCCCGCGGAGAGGCCGAGCCGCCGGGCGAGCTCGGTGCGCGACAGGGGGCCGTTGACGAGCACCTCGATCGCCACCGAGCGCTCACCGGGGCTCAGCGGAAGCCAACTGGCGGCAACTGTGGTCATGGAGGTCAGACTCCCACATGATTTTTTTCGTCACGGAATGAACGTACCCACCCTAAGGCGACGCAACGCCAGACGAAAA
The DNA here is from genome assembly GCF_022513565.1 of Streptomyces gilvus. Lineage (GTDB taxonomy): Bacteria > Actinomycetota > Actinomycetes > Streptomycetales > Streptomycetaceae > Streptomyces > Streptomyces gilvus. Next base: position 247,857 of record NZ_JAKWBE010000002.1, read on the forward strand.
CGTGTCCGCCCGACTCTTGACGTCAGGATTCTTTCGCGACAAAAGTAAGTGTCCGATCCTCTCCCAGCGAAGGGCACGCCTTCATGACGTTCTCCCTCGGCATCGTCGGCGCCGGCCAGTTCTCCGGTCAGTTCGCCACGCTGTTCCAGGCCCACCCCGGTGTCAGCCACGTGTACGTCACCGACCTGCTGTCCGAACGAGCCGAACAGCTCGTCGCGGCGCAGGGGTTGGCGGGCACCTTCCCCAGCTACGAGGCGATGCTGGAGTCGCCGGCGGTCGACGCGGTCGCGATCTTCACTCAGCGGTGGACGCACGGCCCGCTGGTCCTGCAGGGCCTCACCGCCGGCAAGCACGTGTACTCGGCGGTCCCCATGGCGATCACCACGGAGGAGATCGCCGCGATCATCGACGCGGTCAGGACGACCGGACTGACGTACATGATGGGCGAGACCAGCCAGTACAACCCGGCGACCGTGCACGCCCGCAACCAGATAGCGGAGGGCGCCTTCGGACGGCTCTTCTACGCCGAGGGCGACTACGTCCACGACATGGACCTCGGCTTCTACGACGCCTACCAGTACAGCGGCGGCGAGAACTGGAAGGCCACCGCCAGCTATCCCCCGCTGCTGTACCCGACGCACGCGGTGGGCGGGGTGCTGGGCGCCTGGCAGACGCACGCGGTCAGCGTGTCGGCGATCGGCGTCCGCGACGACCGCGGCGACGGCGTCTTCGACCGCTCCGTCAGCCAGTTCGACAACGACGTCTCCAACGCCACCGCGCTGTTCGAGGTGGCGGGAGGCGGATCCTTCCGCACGAACGAGTTCCGTCGCGTCGGCTACCCCTCGCACATCCGCGAGTCCCGGTTCCGCTTCTTCGGCACCGAGGCGAGCATGGAGCAGCTCGCCACGGTGGCCCTGTGGCAGGACAAGAAGGGCGTGAAGGACATCAGCGAACTGCTGGAGCCCAAGCCCACCATGTCCCCCGACGACCCCTCGCTCCAGCACATCGCGCCGGAGCTGAGGGCGGCCTTCACCTCCGGTTCGGCACCGGTGCACGACCGGGCACGGCTGCCGCGGGCCTTCGACAACCTGCACAACGGGCACGAGGGCAGCCACCACTTCCTCGTCGACGACTTCGTGACCGCCGTCAACACGCGGTCCCTGCCGTCGGTCAACGCATGGGTGGCCGCCCGTTACACCCTGCCGGGCATCGTCGCGCACGAGTCGGCGCGGCAGGGCGGGGTACGGCTGGAGATCCCGGACTTCGGGGACGCCCCGCAGTAGGCGGGACGCCGGGCCGGGTGCCCGCTCAGGTGCCCGGCTTCCGCCCGTACACGAAGACGTCGTCGCCGGTCTTCAGCAGGGACCAGTACTTCTGGGCGGTGGCGGTGGTCATGTTGACGCAGCCGTGCGAGCCCGGCGGGTTCCACATGCTGAGGTTGACCGAGTGGAAGGCCTGGCCGCCGTCGAAGAACTGGCTGTAGGGCATCGGCACGTTGTAGATGTTCGAGACGTGGTTCTTGTCACGCCAGTAGATCTTCTTCAGACCGGTGCGGGTGACGTACCCCTTGCGGCCGGTGCGGACCGGCACCGGGCCGTAGACGAGCCTGCTGCCGTCCTGGATCCAGCTGAGCTGGAGCGTGAGGTTCACGCAGGCTATGCGGCCCTTGTTCGTCGGGCACTTGCCTTCCTTGTCGGGGTTGTTCCCGACGGCCTTCTGCTTGTTCATGAGGTCCATCACGCCCCAGGTGACGGAACCCGCGTACCCGATGTTCGGGGTGATGCCGTGCTTGGTCTGGAAGGCCTTGATGGCCTTGCAGTCGGCGGCGGACTGCTTTCCGTCGACCGGCCGGCCGAGGAACCTCTCCACCTGCTTCTGATAGGGCCCGGCCTGCGTGGTGCAGCTCGTGGCCGCCTGGGCGGAACCGGTGCCCAGGGCGAGAGTGAGCGGTGCCACCAGTCCGGTGATCCCGAGTGCGACGGCTCCCCGTCTGCGGATGTCCCCCATGGTCTGCCTTTGCCTTTCGCGCGGAATGGTCGTCCGATCTGCGATCTCTGCCAGCTAGACCGATGTCCGCCGCGATCGGTTGTAAGTCGCCGCACGTTACGACGAAACGGTGACATTGGCAGTGCGCCAGGTCACAGCGGTCGCCCCCTGCCTACCCCGCGGACACGCACCGCACACTCGCCGAGGCCGTGCCCCAGTCCCCCAACTCCTGCCCTCCGTACGCGACTTCGTGCGGGTCAGGCGTTGCCGCGCACTCCCGTCACCGCGTTGAACCCCGTGTGGACCGCGGTCAGGCCGCCGTCGACGGTCAGTTCGGTGCCGGTGATCCAGGCCGCGTCCCGGGAGGCGAGGAAGGCGACGGCCGCCGCGATGTCCTCCGGTTCCCCGACCCGGCCGAGCGGGTACAGCGTGCGCAGCGCCTCCAGGTCGTCCTCCCGGCCTTCCCACGCGGAGGTGCGCACGGTGCCCGGCACGACGAGGTTGACGCGGACTCCTCGTCCGGCCGCGTGTCCGGCCAGGGTGCGGGTCAGGGAGGCGAGGCCGGCCTTGGCGGCGCTGTAGGCCTGGTTGCCGAAGTCCATCCGGCCGTTGACGGAGCCGATGCTGACGACGGCGCCGCGCCCGGAGGCGGCGAGGTGCGGGAGCGCGGCCCGGCAGCAGCGGTAGGCGCCGGTGAGGGTGATGTCGAGGTCCCGGGCCCACGCCTCGTCCGCGCCGTCCTCGAAGAGCGGGGTGTCGGGGGTGCAGGAGGCCGCGCTGTTGACCAGGACCTCGAGGGAGCCGAAGACGTCGACGGCGTGCGCGACGGCCGCCTCCACCGCCGCCCGGTCCCCCACGTCGCAGGCCAACGCCTCGGTGGCCAGGCCGCGTTCGCGCAGTGCCGCCGCCGTCTTCTCCACCTCGGACGGGTCCGCGTCGGTGAGCAGGACCCGCGCCCCCTCCTCGGCCAGGCGCCGGGCGACGGCGGCGCCGATGCCGCGGGCCGCGCCCGTGACGAGAACCCCGTACCCCTCGAAGCGCTTGAAGTCAGCCATGGGCCGAACCTACTCCCCGCAAGATCTACGGGGCGGATAGCGTGCGCCCATGTCCGCTTTTCTGCAGCAGCTCCCCGCGCTGATAGGGGTCGTGATCGGTGCGCTCGGCTCGTATCTGGCGGTGGTGCGGGGTGATCAGGCGCGGTTCAGGCGGGAGCGGGCGGCGCGGTGGGAGGAACGGCGGTTCGCGGTGTACGCCGACTGGGCCCAGGCGCTGAAGCAACAGGTGGCGCTGACCTACCGGGTGGCGGCGCACTTCGGCAACGACCCGCACCCGCACCCCCTGACCCCGCTGGAGGCGGAGCCGCTGCTGGCCGAGGTGCAGACCGCCCGTGAACCGCACGGCGAGGCGCTGATCCTGCTGGGCAGCCCGGAGGTCGTGGAGCGGGGCCGGGCCTGGATCGTCGCCGTGCTGGAGATGGAGCGGTTCGTGCGAGAGGGCACACGGGACCCCGAGGCCTGGCAGGTCCTGCTGGAGCGGCAGCGCGCCGGCCGCGAGGGCTACTACGCGGCCGTCCGGGAGGACCTCGCGCTTCCCCCGGGCCATTCCGCGCGCTGGCCGCTTCCGGTGACGCCGGGTTCCTGAGCTCACCGGTACCCGGTCACGTCCGCCGGCTTCCCCGCGTCCTGCACCTCGACCAGATACCGCCAGGCGTCCGGCCGGCTGCCGTCGAGGTCCGTGAAGCCGTAGACCTGGGCGAGGCCGCCGCTGGACAGGGAGCGGCCGTTGAAGCGGGCGACCTCCGGGTCGGCGGCGAGGGCGGCGACGGCGCGTCCGACGTAGCGCGGGGTCTCGGAGATCGCGAAGTGCGGGACCTTGGTGAGGGCGTCGCGCCAGTTGTCCTCGCGTACGCCGAACTGGTCGAGCATGATCTCCGAGCGCAGCCAGCCCGGCGTCAGGGCGACGGCGGTCGCGCCGCGCGGGCCGAGTTCGTGGCCGAGGGCGAAGGCCATGCGCAGGACGGAGGTCTTGGCGAGGTCGTAGAAGAAGGAGACGCGGTAGGTGTCGCGGTTGTACTCCGCGGTGCCGTCGGTGACCTCCACGGCCAGGCCGCCGGGCCGGCGCAGCAGCAGGGGCAGGGCGTGGTGGCTGGTGACGGCGTGCGTCTCGACCGCGAGCCGCAGCAGCCTGAGGCCCTTGTCCAGGTCGTGCTCCCAGACCGGGCGGTCCCACTCGAAGAGACTCTCGCCGCCCCAGATGTCGTTGACGAGGACGTCCAGGTGCCCCTGTTCGTCCGCGATGCGGTCGACGAGGGCACGGACCTGGTCCGGTTCGAGGTGGTCGGTGGGTACGGCGATGGCCCGGCCGCCGGCTCGGGTGACGAGGTCCGCGGTGTCCTCGATGGTCTCGGGGCGGTCGTACTCGGAGCGCCGTGCGCGGGTGCTGCGTCCAGTGACGTAGACGGTGGCGCCCGCCGCGCCGAGTTCCACCGCGATCCCACGGCCCGCTCCCCGCGTCGCCCCGGCGACGAGCGCCACCCTGCCGTTCAGCGCTACGGACATGTCCGGCCTCCCCTTGGTCTCGGTTGTCGGTCACTGCCGAGGGTGCCGTGGAAGCCGGACATCTTCTGTCGCCTTTTTTCTGCCCGTTTTCCCTGCCCGTTTGTTTCAGCGTGTTGCGACCGCGCCGCCGTAGACGTGGTCCGGGGTGACGATCGCCGTGACCGCCTGGGCGAGGAGGGTGGAGGGTTCCTGGCCCTGGACGGTGCTGTCCGTGTTGATCATGATGACCAGGGTGACCCGCTGCGCGGGCAGGTACACGGTCACGGTCTCGTAGCCGGGGATGGAGCCGTTGTGACCGATCCATCCGTTGGCGTCGAACAGGCCGAGGCCGTAGCTGAGGCCGGCGACACCGGTCGGCAGCATCCTGAGCCGCTGCGCCTGCGTACGGGGGCTGAGCAGACTTCCCGTGGCGACGACCTCGGCCCAGCGGCGCAGATCCTGCAGATCGGAGATCATCGCTCCGGCCGCCCAGGCCCAGCTGGGGTTCCAGTGGGTGGCGTCGGCGACCTCTCCGGTCAGTGTCTGGTCCGTGTAGCCGTGCGGATGCGGCCGGGGGAACTCCGTCCCCCGCGGCAGCAGCGTGTGGTGCAGCCGGGCCGGCCGCAGGATCCGCGCGTCGACGAAGTCGGCGAGCCGCTGACCGGAGACCTTCTCGACGACGAGCCCGAGCACGATGAAGTTGGTGTTGGAGTACTGGAACTGCGTGCCCGGCGCGAAGGTGTTCTTGTGCTTGAACGCGTAGGCGAGCAGTTGCCGGGGGGTGAAGGAGCGCTCCGGGTCGCTCAGCAGGTCACGGACGAAGTCCGGGTCGGAGCTGTACGGGAACAGGCCGCTGCGCATCTCGGCGAGGTGGCGCAGCGTGATCCGGTCGCCGTCCGGGACGCCGTGGACGTAGCGGGAGACGGGGTCGTCCAGCCGGACACGATGGTCGTCGACGAGTTGCAGCAGGGCGGTGGCCGTGAAGGTCTTGGTCTCGCTGCCGATCCGCTCGTAGACGCCGGGGGTCATCGGCCTGCCGGTCGCCTTGTCGGCGACGCCGCTCGCCCGGACGTAGCACCCCTTGCCCGGCATCCACAGTCCGACGACGGCACCGGGGATGCCCGCCTGCCGGCGGACGTCCTCGATCGTCCGGTCCAGCCGTGCGGTCACGCCGGGTCCGAGGCCGCCCGGCGGACAGTGGCGCCGAGCGGACGGGTGGGCGGTCCCGGCCGGGACGGCCATGGCGGGGGCCACGGCCGTCGGGACCAGCAGGGACGCCACGAACAGCGTCGCGGCGAGCAGTCGGCGGCGAGGGGTACGTCGCATGCGGGGGCGCCTCTCCAGTCACGGGCCGGGACGGCAACATCACCATCGGCGGCCGATGCGGGAAGGCGCCCTTCCACGGGCATCGCGGCGAGTCCACTCGTTCGGAGCCACACCCCCCGTACCCGGTGGGGCGAACGGGCTCAGTGGCCCCGGGCGATCCACTCCTCCAGGTGCGATGCCTCGGCGCCGATCGTCGTCGGATCGCCGTGGCCGGTGAGGACCTTGGTCTCCGGGGGGAGGGTGAGCAGACGGTCGCGGATGGAGTCGATGATCGTCGGGAAGTGGGAGTAGGAGCGGCCGGTGGCGCCGGGTCCGCCCTGGAAGAGGGTGTCGCCGGTGAAGACCGTGGCCAGGCCGGGGTCGTGGAGGCAGACCGCGCCGGGCGCGTGCCCGGGGGTGTGGATCACCGTGAGGTCGGCGCCGGCGGCCTCGATGACCTGACCGTCGACGAGATGCGCGTCGGGGTCCCGGTCGGGGTGGGTGAGCTTCCACAGCGGCAGGTCGTCCGGGTGCAGCCAGATGGTGGCACCGGTGCGCTCCGCGAGGGCGGGTGCGGCGTTGACGTGGTCGTTGTGGGCGTGGGTGCACACGATCGCCGTCAGCCGGCGGTCGCCGACCGCCTCGGCGATCGCGTCGGCGTCGTGGGCCGCGTCGATGACGACGACCTCGTGGTCGTCGCCGACGAGCCACACGTTGTTGTCCACCTCCCAGGTGCCGCCGTCGAGGGCGAAGGTGCCCGAGGTGACCAGGCGTTCGATGCGGGCGGCCATCACAGCACCACCACCGAGCGCAGCACGTCACCGTGGTGCATCCGCTCGAACGCCTTCTCCACCTCGCCGAGTTCGATGGTCTCGGTGACGAACTTCTCCAGCGGCAGACGGCCCTGGAGGTGCAGGTCGATCAGCATGGGGAAGTCCCGGCTGGGCAGACAGTCGCCGTACCAGGAGGACTTGAGCGCGCCGCCGCGGCCGAAGACGTCCAGCAGGGGCAGTTCGAGCTTCATCTCCGGGGTGGGCACGCCGACCAGCACCACCGTGCCGGCCAGATCCCGGGCGTAGAAGGCCTGTTGGTACGTCTCGGGGCGGCCGACCGCCTCGATCACCACGTCGGCGCCGAAGCCGCCGGTCAGCTCGCGGATCGCCTCGACGGGATCGTTCTCGCGCGAGTTCACGGTGTGGGTGGCGCCCAGTTCCCGGGCGGTCGACAGTTTGCGGTCGTCGATGTCCACGGCGATGATCCTCGCCGCGCCGGCGAGCCGGGAGCCGGCGATCGCCGCGTCGCCCACCCCGCCGCAGCCGATCACGGCCACGCTGTCACCGCGTCCGACGCCCCCGGTGTTGATCGCCGCACCGATCCCGGCCATCACGCCGCACCCCAGAAGGCCGGCCACCTGCGGGGCCACGCCCGGGTCGACCTTGGTGCACTGTCCGGCGGCCACCAGCGTCTTGTCCGCGAAGGCGCCGATGCCCAGCGCCGGGGACAGCTCCTGACCGGTCGAGGCGAGGGTCATCCTCTGCTCGGCGTTGTGGGTGTTGAAGCAGTACCAGGGCCGCCCGCGCAGACAGGCCCGGCAGTTCCCGCACACCGCACGCCAGTTGAGGATCACGAAGTCGCCGGGTGCCACGTCGGTGACGCCCTCGCCCACCGACTCCACCACACCCGCGGCCTCATGACCGAGCAGGAAGGGGAAGTCGTCGCTGATGCCGCCCTGTTTGTAGTGCAGGTCGGTGTGGCACACCCCGCACGCCTGCACCTGTACGACCGCTTCCCCGGGGCCGGGATCGGGCACGACGATCGTCTCCACCCGCACCGGCTCGCCCTTGCCCGGTGCGATCACGCCGCGTACTTCCTGCGCCATGGTGTTGAACCCTTTCATCGGCCGCTGTCGGTCGGTTGCAGCCTACGTGTGACTGATCAGTAGGGACACGGGCGGCCCTCGGGACGAGGGTTCCACAAAGGCGACAAGAATTCGTTAAGAAATATGAAGAAAAACCACGGCCGGAAATCATATTCGCGAAGTGTGGGCCTTTCTTTACTGACCCGATGCGTCGGCCTGGTTTTTGTTCCGAGACGCTCCATGAGGGAATTCTTTTCGGACCATGTACGGGAGCGTGCGGCATGAAGGCAGTCGATGTTCCGGCGGTGGACGAGGACGAGGACCTGCTGCGGGCCGCGACGGATTTCGGGCACATCGTGGACTCGCGTCCGCGCGGTGTCCTCACGGCGCATTCGGTCGACGCGCTCGGCGATCTCCTCGCCTTCGCCGGCCCGCGCGGGCTTCCGGTGTCGGCGCGCGGCGGCGGACAGGCGCTGTACGGGCAGGGACAGGCGGACGGCGGCTATGTCGTCGACATGACGGCGCTGGACGAGGTGCGCTGTCTGCCCGAGGAGCGGACGCTGGTGGCGGACGCGGGTGCCCTGTGGCGTGACGTGGTACGAGCGGCGCTCGCCGAGGGGCTGGCGCCCGCGGTGTCGCCGGATCATCTGGGCGGCAGTGTCGGCGGGGTGCTGAGCACCGGGGGCTTCGGCGGCTCCAGTCACCGGTTCGGGCTGGTCGCCGACTGGGTGCGGGAGCTGGAGGTCGTCACCGGTGCCGGGCAGCGGCTGGTCTGTTCGCCCGAGCGGCACGCCGGCCTGTTCCACGCCGTCCTTGCCGGACTCGGCCAGTGCGCGCTGATCGTCCGCGCCACGCTCCGCCTGGTGCCCGCACCGGCGCTGGTCCGCCGCTACCGCCTCTACCACCACACGCCCGGCACCTTCTTCACCGACCAGCGGCGCCTCGCCCGCGACGCCCGCTTCAGCCATGTCGCAGGGCAGGCCCGCCCGGCGATCGACGGCACCTGGGACTACGTGACCGAGGCCGTCGCCCCGCACACCGGCCAACTCCCCTGTGACGACCCGCTGTTCATCGGAGACCTCGACCACGACCCGGACACGGCGGAGATCGAGGACCTCTCCTACGCGGAGTACCTGCACCGCCTCGACCGGGACGAACGCCTGCTGCGGGCCACCGGCGAGTGGCAGCGCCCGCACCCGTGGCTGACGCTCCTGCTCCCGGAGGAGGCCGCGACGACGTTCGTGCCGTCCGTCCTGGCCGACCGCCGCCAGGAGGGCCTGCGCCACTGCGGCACCGTCCAGCTGCGGCCGCTCAACGGCAGCGCCCTGCACGCCCCGCTGCTGCGCCGGCCGCCCGGTGAACTCCTGTGCCTGCTCTCCCTGATGCGCACGGCACCGCCCGACCGCCCCGATGTCGTACGGGAGTTGGTCGCGGCCAACAGGGCGGTGTACGAGGCCGCGCTGGCCGTCGGCGGTGTCGTCCACCCGGTCGGCGCGCTGCCCATGACGCCCGACGACTGGCACGCGCACTTCGGCCCCGCCTGGGCGGACCTCGCCCGCGCCAAGGACCGCTACGACCCGCATCACATTCTGACCAGGGGGTGCGGGCTGTGGCCGTGACCTCGGTGACCGTCTGGTGCGGCTCCTCCCCCGGCCGGCGTGCCGGCCATCTGCGCACGGCCGCCGAACTCGGCCGCGCCCTGGGCAAGTCGGGGCTGCGGCTCGTGTACGGCGGTGCGCGCACCGGTCTGATGGGCGCGGTCGCGGACGGCGCCCTGGGGGTCGGCGGTGCGGTGACCGGCGTGCTCCCGCGCCGCATGCCGCCGTACGAGATCGCCCACACCGGGCTGACCGCTCTGGAGATCGTGCCCGACGAACATGCCCGGAAGGCGCGGATGACCGAACTCGGCGACGTCTTCGTGGCGTTGCCGGGCGGTCTGGGCACGGCGGAGGAACTGCTGGAGGTGTTGAGCTGGGCGCGGCTGGACCTCCACCGCAAGCCGTGCCTGCTGCTGGACCCCGAGGGCTTCTACCGACCGCTGCTGGACTTCCTGGAGCGCGCCCGGGACGAGGGGTTCGTACGGCCCGGGGATCTGGAGCGGATCGAGGTGTGCGTGTCGCCCGAGGAGGTCGTGGCGCGGCTGACGGCCCCGGCGCCCTCGATCCCGGCCCCGGCGGTACGGCCACCGACGGGCCGCACGGCGTTCCTGTTCTCCGGCGGTGCCTCGCAGCAGCCCGGTATGGGCCGCGAACTGCACGCCGCCTCGCCCGTGTTCGCGGCGGCCCTGGACGAGGTGTGCGCGCGTCTCGACCCGTATCTCGACCTGCCGCTGAAGGACGTGATGTTCGCCCGGGAGGGCACGCGCACGGCCGCGCTGCTGGACCGGGTGACGTTCGGCAATCCGGCGGTCTTCGCCCTCCAGGTCGCACAGCTGCGGCTGCTGGAGAGCCGCGGGGTGCGGCCGGACGTGCTGTTCGGGTACTCGGCGGGACGGATGGCCGCCGCGTACGCCGCCGGGGTGCTGACGCTCGAGGCCGCCTGTCACACGGTGGGCACGCTGTCCCGGCTGATGGGCAGGCTGCCGGGGACGGGCGGCATGGCCGCGCTGGAGGTGAGCGAGGAGGAGCTGCGGCTGCCGGGCGGCATGGTGGTCGCGGCGGTGAACGGCCCCCGGGACGTGGTGGTGTCGGGCGAGCGGCAGGCGCTGGACGACCTGTGCGCCGAGTGGTCGGCGCGGGGGCGCAGGACCCATCGGCTCCGGGTGGACATCGCTCCGCACTCCCCGCAACTCGACCCGATCCTCGACGAGTTCAGGGCCACCATGGCCACCATGAAGGTGTGCGCCCCCCGGATTCCGCTCGTGTCCGACGTGACCGCGCAGCCGGTCGGTGACGAGGTGACCGAGGCCGGGTTCTGGGTGCGGGAGCTGCGCGAGCCGGTGCGGTTCGCGGACGCGGTCGGCCGGCTGCACGCGGACGGGGTCACGGACTGGATCGAACTGGGGCCGTCGGACGTGCTGGTGCGGATGGTCCGGGGGTGCCTGCCGGACGCGGTCGCGTGCCCGGCGGCCCGGGACTGGCCGCGGCTGGGGGTGGGCGCCGACGTAGCCTGAATGCTCCACGACCGTCGAGGAGCGCCGTGAGCATCGCAGACCCCGGTACCCGTCCGCCCGCCTGGCGGCTGCTCCTCGGCTATGTACGCCCGCACCGCTGGGCCCTGTTGGCCGGCGCGCTGCTGTCCCTGCTCACCGGTGCCGCCGGGCTGCTGCTGCCGCTGGTGGCCAGGGGGTTGATCGACGACCTGTCCCACGACCGGGCGATCACCGGCGCGCTGCTCGCCATGTCGGCCCTGGTGGTCGCCAACGCGGCGCTGGGCGCGCTGGGTTCGTACGTGCTGCGGCGCACGGCGGAGTCGGTGGTGCTCGGGGCACGGCGCGCGCTGTCGTCGTATCTGCTGCGGCTGCGCATCACGGCGGTCGACCGCAGCGAGCCGGGCGATCTGATGGCCCGGATCACCTCGGACACCACCCTGCTGCGCGAGGTCACCACCGACTCCCTGGTGGGCCTCGGCACGGGCGGGCTCACGCTGGTGGCGACGGTGGTGATGATGGGGCTGGTGGACCCGGTGCTGCTCGGGGTCACGCTGGCGGTGATCCTGGGCGCGGGCACGGTGCTCGGCGTGATCGTGCCGCGCATCAACCGGGCGAGCCGGCGGGCGCAGGACGCGGTCGGGGTGATGGGCGCCGCGCTGGAGCGCATCCTCGGCGCGCTGCGCACGGTGAAGGCGTCGGGCGCGGAGCACCGGGAGGAGCGGACGCTGCACGAGGCCACCGAGGAGTCGTGGCGGCAGAGCGTGCGGGCCGCCAAGTGGTCGGCCGCGGCGGGCAACACGGCCGGTCTGGCGATGCAGATCGCCTTCATCACGGTGCTGGCGGTGGGCGGGGCGCGGGTGGCGACCGGCGCCGTCCAGGTCGGCACGCTGGTGGCGTTCCTGCTGTACGTCTTCTACCTCATGTCCCCGATCCAGCAGGTGGTCGGTGCGATCACGCAGTACCAGACGGGCGCCGCCGCCCTGGCCCGTATCCAGGAGGCGCTGACCCTGCCCGCCGAACCCCCGGCCGAGGCGGCGCCGTTGCCCGCGCCCGGCGCCGAGCCGGCCTCGCTCGCCTTCGACGAGGTCCGCTTCCGGTACGCCGACGACCTGCCGTACGTGCATCACGGGGTCACCTTCGAGGTGCCCGCCCGCGGTATGACGGCGTTCGTCGGTCCGTCCGGGGCGGGCAAGACCACGGTGTTCTCGCTCATCGAGCGGTTCTACGACCCGGAGTCCGGGACCATATCGCTCGACGGCCGTGATCTGGCCGAGTGGGAGCTGCCCCGGCTTCGCTCCGCGATCGGCTATGTGGAGCAGGACGCCCCGGTCCTGTCGGGTTCGCTGCGGGACAACCTGCTGCTGGGCAATCCGGAGGCCGACGAGGCGACGCTCACGCGGGTGCTGAAGACGACCCGGCTGGACGGGCTGGCCGCCCGGCTGCCCAAGGGCCTCGACACACTGGTGGGGCATCGCGGCACCAGGCTCTCGGGCGGTGAGCGGCAGCGGGTCGCCATCGCCCGCGCGCTGCTGCGCCGCCCCCGCCTCCTGCTCCTGGACGAGGCGACCTCGCAGCTGGACGCGGTGAACGAGGCGGCCCTGCGCGACACCGTCGCGGACGTCGCCCGGACGACCACGGTCCTCGTCGTCGCGCACCGGCTGTCCACGGTGACGACGGCCGACCGGATCGTCGTCATGGACGCGGGCCGGGTACGGGCCGTGGGCACCCATCGTGAACTGGTGGCCTCCGACCCGCTCTACGCGGAGCTCGCGGCCACGCAGTTCCTGGCGACGGCGGGCTGACACACGGCGAGGGCCGCCCCGGGCAGGGGCGGCCCTCGCTTCGCGCTGCGCGGTCGGCTACTGGATGCCGCCGAGCAGACCGGTCACGGGCGCGGCCATGTCGGTGAGCTGGTGCAACCGGCCGAGGTCGTTGAGCCGGTTCAGCTGCCGCAGCTGGCCCGACGGCCGCGGGATCCCCGCCTTGTGCGCCGCGGGCAGATCGCTCACGGTGAGGGAGTCGAGGGTGGTCATCGGGTTGATCGCGCCCGTGCCCGGTGCCGCCGCCTCGGCCGCGGAGGCCAGCGGCGCGGCCAGCCCGGTCAGGCCCGCGGCGAGACCGACGGCGGCGACGATACGTCGTGTTGAGATCATGCTTTCAGCAACGCCGCCGCGGCCCGGCCGGACACGGGCGCCCGCCCCCGCTCACCCGCGAGGCGTAGCGCGCGGTTGCGCTTGCCGAGCCCGCCGGGGCGGAGGAGTCTCGAAGGTGAGGTCTTCGCGGCCCGCTCCCGACCGGGTCGCGGCCCTCGAAGGAGGTCACCATGGGCACCGCGGCAAGCAGCACCTTCAACGCCGACACGCTGAAGAGGGGCGTCGAGGGACACACGGCGGCAGACCTTCTGTCGCTCTACGCGGACGACGCGCAAGTGCGCATCGTGGACCGCAACACCCAGCCCAGCAAACCCCGGCTCCTGCACGGCCGCGACGAGATCGGCGCGCTGTTCGAGGACATCTACAGCCGGGACATGACGCACCGGGTCGACCAGTGCATCGTCCAGGGCGACCACGCCGCCTACAGCCAGTCGTGCGAGTACGCGGACGGGACCCGGGTCCTGGCCGAGTCGATGATCACGCTGCGGGACGGGAAGATCGCCGAGGAAATCCTGATCCAGGCATGGGACGAGTAGGAGCCAGAAACCGCGAGGGTCCAGGTCAGCTCCCGGTTGACCTGGACCTTTTCGGCTCGGGCGGCTCCGGGCCGGACTCGGCCGCGACGACCAGCCGCCGCAGCAGGTCGGCCAGTGTCCGCTGTTCTTCTGCGGTCAGTACGGAGAGCAGCGCGACCTCGTCCGCTTCCTCCGACGCGGCGTGCTGCTCGAAGGCGGCGTCTCCCGCCTCGGTGAGCCGCACCCGCACCCTCCGGCGGTCGCCCTCCTCGTGGGTACGGCTGATCAGGCCCGCCTCCTCCAGCGGTGCCAGCCGGGCCGACAGCGCGCCCCGGGTCAGCCCCAGCCGGTCGGCGAGCTGTGACGGGCTCGCGGTGTAGGGCGGGCCGAACCGGCGCAGGGTGAGCAGCACCTTGTACTGCCAGTGGCGCAGCCCGTCGGAGTCGAGCATCTCGCGCCGGGCCTTGGAGGCGTGCCGGGACAGGATGGCCAGGCGGACGAAGATCGCCTCCTTCACCGGGTCCATCCAGTCGAGCTCCTTCACCCACTCCTCGACATGCCGGTCCGCCGAGTCCTCCATCGTCTGTCTCCCGCAGTGGTTTTCTTGTGGATGGTTTTCTGCATAACTACCTTCTCCCGTCATGACGAACGCGACGAGCGCTTTGCGCACATCCGTCAGCATCGACGAACTGATCTCCTCCGCGCAGGAGTTGTCCCTCGCCGGCCGCTGGCCCCGAGCCCTCCGGCTGCTGGACTCGGCCGTCCCCGACGCCCCGGCGGACCGGGCCCGACTCGCCCGGGCCGCCGCCGAAGTCGCCCTGGAGAGCGACTGGTTCGCGGGCACCGACCTCGCCGGGCCCCGCCTCGAGACCGCGGCCGAGCTGCTGCCCGAGGACGACTGGGACCTCGCCTTCGCACGGCTGCGGCACACCTACGGCCGCCTGCTGGTCGTCGACGGCACCCTGAGCCTCGGCCCCGCGGGCAAGGACCCGGAGGTCCTCGACGGGCTCCGGAGGCAGGCGCGGGAGCTGCGCGACGGCGCACCCGACGAGGTGCGAGGCGGCTGGGCCTCGATGTACCTGGGTCTGATCACCGACAACCTCTTCGCCGACCTCGCCGCCGCGCCCGCCCACTACGCGGCCGCCCTGGCGGCCGGGGAGTCGGGGCCCGATCCGCTGCTGGCCCGGGAGGCACTGCGGCACCTCGGCATGCACGACCACGACGGCGGGAACCACGAGCGCGCCCTCGAACGCTGGCGGCGGGCCACCGCGCTCGGCGCCGGCGCGGGCCTCGTCGCGGGCACGCTGTCCCAGCAGCTGCTGCTGGCGGTGGTGGCGCGGGCCACGGGTGACGAGGCCGGGGCGAGGGCCCTCGCGGCCGAGGTCGCCCGCTGGGCCGGAGCCGTCGGCGCCGGGCGCCTGCACACCCAGGCGACCGGCTTCCTCGACGGCGTCGACCCGACGGCGGCCCCACCGGTGCGGGAGGAGCCCGTCGGTTAGGCTCTTGGCGGGCCGTGACTGGCGCTGAGGTGGAGCACCACCGGGGAGCGGCCCCGAACAGTCGATGCCGTGCGCCTGGGCGATCCCGTCACACCGGCCCAGGAGTGGATCATGTCGCAGGCTCGCCTCATGGAGGGCACCGCGCTCGCCAGGCGCATCGTCGAGGACACCGCCGAGAAGGCGGCCGACCTCACCGCACGCACGGGAACGGCGCCCTGTCTCGCGACCGTTCTGGTCGGCGAGGACCCCGCCTCCGTCACCTACGTCCGTATGAAGCAGAACCGCTGCCGCAAGGCCGGCATCGCCTCCCGGCACGTCGCCCTGCCGGCCGCCACGACCACCGGGGAACTCGTCGCCGCGCTGCGGGAGTTGTCCGCCGATCCCGCCGTGCACGGCATCCTGCTGCAGCATCCGGTGGGGGAACACATCGACGAGCGGGCCGCGTTCGAGGCGATCGCGCCCGAGAAGGACGTCGACGGCGTCACCTTCGCCTCGTTCGCCACGATGAGCTTCGGCCTGCCGGGGTTCGTCTCGTGCACGCCCGGCGGGATCATGCGGCTCCTCGACGAGTACGACGTCGATCCCGCCGGCAAGCGCGCCGTGGTCGTGGGCCGCAGCGCCATCCTCGGCAAGCCGGCCGGCATGCTGCTGCTCGCCCGCGACGCGACCGTGACGTACTGCCACTCGCGCACCGCCGACCTGTCGTCGGTGGTGCGCGAGGCGGACATCGTGGTCGCCGCGGTGGGCCGGCCGCGGCTCGTCCGGGGCGAGGACGTCAAGCCCGGCGCCGTCGTGATCGACGCCGGGTACAACCCCGGCAACGTGGGCGACGTCGACTTCGACTCCGCCGCTCAGCGGGCCGGGCTCATCACCCCGGTACCCGGCGGCGTCGGCCCGATGACCATCGCCACCCTGCTGGAGCAGACCGTCGACGCCGCCGCCCGGCAGCTCGGGGTGTGATCGGCGCATCGAGGCGGTGCCCGGCACCACCCGCAGGCTGTCCGCGCAGCACCGGGCCGTCGACTTCCGCACCGTTGGCCGAACGCATCGCACGCCGCAAGGCGGTCGCGGCACGACCTGACACGGCGTCATACTGGCCGTCGTGCGCGTAGCGATCATGACGGCGGGATCCCGGGGCGATGTGGCCCCGTACACCGGCCTCGGGCACGGACTCGTCCGTGCCGGGCACGAGGTCACCCTGGTCACCCACGCCCGGTTCGAGCCGCTGGTGGCCGGTTCGGGCGTCCGCTTCCATCCCCTGCCCGTCGACCCGCGGGCCGAGTTGGAGTCCGCACGAGGACGCGGGCTGCATCGCAGCACGACCGGGGTGGGCAAGCTGGTACGGGTGGTGGCGATGGCGCGGGCGCTGGTCGGGCGCATGGCGGACGGCCTCGTGACGGCCGCCCGGTCGAGCGATCTGCTGCTACTGTCCGGTTCCGTGGGCCCGCTCGGCCGTACCGTCGCCGAGGGCCTGTCCCTGCCGTATCTGGACGTTCCCCTCCAACCGCTCGCTCCGACACGGGAGTTCGGGCCGCCCATGCTCGGAGTCCGCTCGCTCGGAGCGGTGGGCAACCGCATCGCCGGGCACGGGGTCACCCTCGCCGTGGAGCAGGTCTTCGCCGGGGCGCTGCCGGCCGTACGGCAGCGGCTGGGACTGCCCCCTACGAGCGCCACCGCGGCGTGGCGAGCCCGGGAGCGGCAGCCGCGGCCGGTGCTGCACGGCTTCAGCGAGCTGGTGGTGCCGCGACCGGGCGACTGGCATGCGGGCCTCACCGTGGCCGGCTACTGGTGGCCGTACGACCAAGACAGCGAACTCCCCTCCGCGCTACGGGACTTCCTCGACGCGGGACCCCCGCCGGTCTACGTCGGCCTGGGCAGCGCGACCGTACCCGACCCCGACCGGCTGAGCGGGGCCGTCGTGCGCGCCCTGCGGCGGGCCGGGCTGCGGGGCGTGATCCAGCGCGGCTGGGCCGGTCTCGAAGCCTCCGACTCGGACATGCTGACGATCGACGAGGCCCCCCATTCGCTGCTCTTCCCCCGCATGGCCGCCGTGGTCCACCACGCGGGCGCGGGCACGACGGCGGCCGCCCTGCGTGCCGGGGTGCCGACGGTGCCGGTCCCGATCCAGTTCGACGAGGGCTTCTGGGCCGCGCGCCTGGTCGCCCTGGGCGTCGCCCCACGCGCCCTGCCGCTGCGCCGCCTGACGGCCGACACCCTGGCCACCGCCCTGATGCGGGCCACCCGCGACCCGGCGTTCGCACGGCGCGCGGCCGACCTGGGGGCGCGCATCCGCGGGGAGGACGGCGTGGCTCCGGTGCTGGCCGCGGTCCATCGCTGCGGCACGGCGGGCTGAACGAGGTCAGCGAGGCGTCCGAGAACCCGGGTGCGATCAGGATGCGCTCCGGATGGAGGAAGAGTGCCCCCGGAGGACGGCGAAACGCCGCCCGGGTCCTTCTCGCCCCCCGGCGCACCGACGATCATGCCGCGTCATGGACATCTTGCTCGTCGCCAGCGCGTTCAACAGCCTGTCCCAGCGTGTGTACGCGGAACTGTCGGACGAAGGGCACCGGGTCGACGCCGTTCTCGCCTCGCACGGCACCGAGGCGGTCCGGACGGCCGTACGGGAGGTGCGTCCGGAGCTGATCGTCGCCCCGATGCTGAGGACGGCGCTGCCGGAGGACGTCTGGCAGGCGCACACCTGCCTCATCGTGCATCCGGGGCCGCCCGGCGACCGCGGCCCGTCCTCCCTGGACTGGGCCGTCGCCGAGGAGGCGCCCGAGTGGGGGGTCACGGTGCTCCAGGCGGAGGCGGGCATGGACGCGGGCGCCGTGTGGGCGTCCGCGTCCTTCCCGACGGCGCCGGTCGGCAAGAGCGACCTGTACCGCAACGAGGTCTCCGACGCCGCCGCGGCCGCCGTCCACCTGGCCGTGCGGCGGTACGCCGAGGGGGCGTTCAAGCCGCAGCCGCAGAGCGATCCCTCGATCCGGGTGGTGTGGCGCGACTTCTTCCGCCAGGAGCGGCGCGAGATCGACTGGGAGAACGACGGCACCGGGACGGTGCTGCGCAAGCTCCGTGGGGCCGACTCGCAGCCGGGCGTCCTGGACGAACTCCTCGGCCACGAGGTGTTCCTGCACGGCGGTCACCCCGAGGACGAACTGCGCGGCCACCCCGGGCAGTTGCTCGCCACGCGCGCCGGGGCGGTCTGTCGGGCCACCCGGGACGGCGCGGTGTGGATCCCGGAGCTGCGGCCCCGCAAGAGCTCAGGCGACCCGGCACCGTTCCGCCGCCCCGCGGCCGCCGTGCTCGCCGCCTTCTCCGCTCCGTCGCTGCCGGAGGTCCCGGCCCCGCTCGAACTGCCCGGCCACCGGAACACCTGGACCGACATCCGGTACCGGCAGCGCGGCGACATCGGCTTCCTGGCCTTCTCCTTCCCCGGCGGGGCGATGAGCACCGACCACTGCCGCAGGCTGCTCGCCGCCTACCGGCACGCGCTCACCCGGCCCACCCGGGTACTGGTGCTCGGCGGTTCCCGCGACTTCTTCTCCAACGGCATTCACCTGAACGTCATCGAGGCGGCCGCCGACCCCGCCGGTGAGTCCTGGTCCAACCTCAACGCCATGGACGACCTGGTCGAGGCGGTTCTGCGCACCACCGACCGGCTGGTGGTGGCGGCGCTCGGCGGCAACGCGGCGGCCGGCGGCGTCATGCTCGCCCTCGCCGCCGACCAGGTGTGGTGCCGCGCGGGCACCGTCCTCAACCCGCACTACCGGCGGATGGGCCTGTACGGCTCGGAGTTCTGGACGTACACGCTGCCGCGCCGCGTCGGAGGAGAGACCGCGCGGCGGCTGACCACCGAGGCGCTGCCGGTGAGCGCGGCCACCGCCGCACGGCTCGGGATGGTGGACCGGCTGGTGCCGGTGCCCGCGCAGGCGTTCGCCGCCGAGGTCGAGAAGCTGGCCATCGCGCTCGCCGGTGCCCCGGACCTCGCCCGGCAGATCGCCGCCAAGGCCGCGACACGCCGGGCGGAGGAGGAACGACGACCGCTCTCCGACTACCGGCGGGCCGAACTCGCCCGGATGCGCGCCATCTTCTTCGATGCGCGAGCCCCGTACCACGCCCTGCGCTCGGCCTTCGTGCGCAAGCTGCCGGGCGGCTCGGCCCGGCCCCTCGCCCCGGTCGGCGAGCCGTTCGCCGGGGGTGACCGGTGACCGGCACCCGCCTGCTGGTGGCGGGCGTCGGCAACATCTTCCTCGCCGACGACGCCTTCGGCCCCGAGGTGATCCGCGCGCTGGAGGGGCGGCCGCTGCCCGCCGAGGTGCGGGTGCGGGACTTCGGCATCCGCGGCCTGGATCTCGCGTACGAACTGCTCGACGGCTACGACACCGCCGTCCTCGTCGACGCGGCCGTACGGGGCCACCGGCCGGGCACCCTGTCGCTGATCGAGCCCGAACTCCCGGCCGGCGGCGAGGGCGCCGCTCCGCCCGAGGCGCACGGCATGGATCCGGCCAAGGTGCTGGCCCTCGCCGCCCACCTCGGCGACGAGCCGCTGCCCCGCGTCCTCGTCCTCGCCTGCGAGCCCGAGCTGCTGCCGAGCGGCGACGAGGACATCACCCCCGGCATCAGCACGACGGTCCGCGACGCGGTCGGGCGAGCCGTCGAGGCCCTGCACACCGTGATCCCGGCCCTGCTCGCCGACCCGACGGCCACGCCCCCGTTGAGCCGCCCGGACGAATCCACGGACCCGTCCACGGCCGGGCTCCCGCTGTCGGTGGCCGGCGGCGCCGAGGATCGGTGACGCACCGGCATCCCGGTCCCTCACCCACACCGACCGCGAGGAGCACCGCCCATGTGCGAGTCCATCCAGGACGTCACCCAGGCCGTCCTGGCGAAGAACGACGGCCTGGCCGCGAGCCTGCGCGAGGAACTGGCCCGGCGCGGGGTCGGCGTGGTCAACCTCCTGTCCAGCCCGGGCAGCGGAAAGACGGAGCTGCTGGGACGGGTGCTGGCCCTCGCGGTGGAGCGGGGCGTCCCGGTGGCCGCCCTCACCGCCGACCTGGCGACCGAGAACGACGCCCGGCGGCTGGCCCGTTCGGGAGCACCCGTGAAACAGCTGCTGACCGACGGACTGTGCCATCTGGAGGCCCGGCAGCTGAGCGCCCATGTGCGGGACTGGCTGCCCGAGGACACCGCGGTACTGTTCGTGGAGAACGTCGGCAACCTCGTCTGCCCGGCCTCCTACGACCTCGGCGAGAGCCTGCGCATCGTGCTCATGGCGGTGACGGAGGGCGAGGACAAGCCGCTGAAGTACCCCACCGCCTTCGGCTCCGCCCATCTCGTCGTGCTGACCAAGACCGACCTGGCCGACGCGGCCGGTTTCGACGAGGCCGCCTTCCTCGCCCATGTGCGGCGGGTCAACCCCGGGGTGGAGGTCGTCCGGTCCTGCGCCCGGGACGGCGACGGCGTCGGCACCGTACTGGATCGGGTCCTCGCCGCGCGCGACGGCGCTCCCGTGCACCGTCCGCCCCTCGCCCCGCGCCCCCACCGGCATGGGCGGAAGGATTCCGGCCTCACGGCCGGCCGCGTCTCGTGACCGCGCCCGCCGCACAGGCGGTGCGCCGCCGCGTCACCGTGCGCGGCACCGTGCAGGGCGTGGGCTTCCGCCCGTTCGTGCACCGTCTGGCGACCGGCCTCGCGCTCTCCGGCTTCGTGAGCAACACGGCGAGCGGTGTCCTCATCGAGGTGGAGGGCCCGCCGGAAGAGGTCGCCCGGTTCTGCGACCGCCTGGCCACGGAACCCCCGCCGCTGGCCGCCGTCACCGGCGTACGGGTCGAGGACCTGCCCGTCACCGGCGCCGACGACTCCTTCGCCATCCGTGCCACCGACCACTCCCCCGGCCGCACCCAGCTCCCGCCCGACACCGCGACCTGCGCCGCCTGTCTGCGGGAACTGGCCGATCCGGCCGACCGCCGCCACCGGCACCCGTTCGTCACCTGCACCCACTGCGGCCCCCGCTTCACCATCGCCACGGGGATGCCGTACGACAGGGCGCTCACCACGATGACCGGCTTCCCGATGTGCCCCGCCTGCGCCCGGGAGTACGGCGACCCCGCCGACCGCCGCTTCCACGCCCAGCCCGTCGCCTGCCCGGACTGCGGCCCCCGGCTGCGCCTGGTACCCGCCCCCGGCAGCGGGCCGCGCCCCGCACGGGACGGCGAGGCCCTGGCGGCGGCGCGGGCTCTGCTGGCGGCCGGACGGATCCTCGCCGTCAAGGGCCTCGGCGGCTACCACCTGGCCTGCGACGCCACCGACGCACGGGCCGTGGACACGCT
This sequence comes from Streptomyces gilvus, assembly GCF_022513565.1. Classification (GTDB taxonomy): domain Bacteria; phylum Actinomycetota; class Actinomycetes; order Streptomycetales; family Streptomycetaceae; genus Streptomyces; species Streptomyces gilvus. Next base: position 269,130 of record NZ_JAKWBE010000002.1, read on the forward strand.
GCGCGCCCGCAAGGAGCGCGGCGGCAAGCCGTTCGCGGTGATGTGCGCGGACCTCGACACGGTGGAGCGGATCGCCGAGGTCTCCTCGGCCGAGCGGACCGCCCTCACCGGCCCCCGCCGCCCCATCGTCCTGCTGCGCCGCCGGACGGAGGCCGCGGGCCTCCCCCTCGCGCCCGGCGTCTGCCCGGGCAGCCCGCACCTGGGGGTGATGCTGCCCTACACCCCCGTCCACACCCTGCTGCTGGGGCTGCCCGGTGATCCACCCGGCCCTCGGGTACTGGTCATGACGAGCGGCAACCGCTCCGGCGAACCGATCGTCACGGACGACGAGGAGGCGCTGACCCGCCTCGCCGGGCTGGCCGACGCCTGGCTCGCCCACGACCGGGTCATCGCCTCCCCGTGCGACGACTCACTGCTGCGGGTGCGCGCCGACGGCACCGAGCAGGTGCTGCGCCGCTCCCGCGGATACGTGCCCCGCCCGCTGCGCCTGCCGGTCGCCGTGCGGCCCGCGCTCGCGGTGGGCGGCGACCTCAAGAACGCGCTCTGCCTCGGCGAGGGCGACCAGGCCTGGCTCGGCCCGCACATCGGCGACATGGGCGACCTGACCACACTGGAGGCCGCCCAGCGGGCCGAGGGGCACATGCGGCGGCTCAGCGGTGTCACCCCCGGGCTGGTCGCGGCCGACCGGCACCCCGGCTACCACTCCTCCCGCTGGGCCCGTCGCCATGCCGCCCAACTACCCCTGCCCGCGCCCGTGTTCGTGCAGCACCACCACGCGCACATCGCCTCGGCGATGGCCGAGCACGGCCTCGACGGCACCGCACCCGTGATCGGCGTGGCCTTCGACGGCACGGGCCACGGCGACGACGGCACCGTCTGGGGCGGCGAGTTCCTGCTCGCCGACTACACCGGCCACCGCCGCATCGCCCACCTCACCCCGGCCCCGCTGCCCGGCGGCGACGCGGGGGTGGCCAACCCGTGCCGGCTGGCCCTGGCCAGGCTGTGGGCCGCGGGGCTGGCGTGGGAGCCGGACCTGCCCTGCGTCGCCGCCTGCTCACCTGACGAACTGAGCATCTTGGAACGCCAGTTGGCGCGCGGAGTGGCCTGCGTGGCGACCTCCAGCATGGGCCGGCTCTTCGACGCGGTGTCGTCCCTGGTGGGCGTGTGCCATCGCGCGGGATACGAGGCCCAGGCCGCCCTGGAGCTGGAGGCCGCGGCCACCGCGGCCCGGGACGCCGACACCACGGCGTATGCCTTCGGTCTCGTCCCCGGCCTGTGCGACCCGGCACCCGTGCTGCGCGCGCTCGTCGCCGACCTGCGGCGCGGCACACCGGTCCCGGTGCTCGCCGCGCGTTTCCACCGGGGCGTCGCACGGGCCGTGGCGGAGATCTGCCGGCGGGCTCGCCGGGAGACCGCAGTGGCGACCGTCGCGCTGAGCGGCGGGGTGTTCGCCAACGCACTGCTGGAGGAGGAGTGCGCGCGGCTTCTCGCCCAGGACGGCTTCGCGGTGCTGCGGCACGGCGAAGTCCCGCCGAACGACGGCGGTCTGGCCCTTGGACAACTCGTGGTCGCGGCGCACGAACGACAGGAGGAGTGACCCATGTGTTTGGCAGTGCCCGGCAAGGTCGTCTCGATCGACGACAGTGCCGAACCGCTCACCGGGCTGATCGACTTCGGCGGTGTGCGGAAGCAGGCGTGTCTGGAGTACGTGTCGGACGTGCGGGTGGGTGAGTACGTCATCGTCCACGTCGGGTTCGCACTCCAGCGCCTGGACGAGGAATCGGCCCTGGCCTCCCTGCGGCTCTTCGAGGAACTGGGGCTGCTGGAGGAGGAGTTCGGAGACGCCTGGGAGCAGGCGGCGAAGGAGGCGGGAACCGCGTGAAGTACATCGACGAGTTCAACGACCCGGCCCTCGCCCGGCGGCTGCTGGACGAGATCCGCGCCAGCGTCACCCGGCCCTGGGCCCTGATGGAGGTGTGCGGCGGCCAGACCCACTCCATCATCCGGCACGGCATCGACCAACTCCTGCCCGAACAGGTGGAGTTGATCCACGGCCCCGGCTGTCCCGTGTGCGTGACCCCGCTGGAGGTCATCGACAAGGCGCTGGAGATCGCCTCACGTCCCGAGGTGATCTTCTGCTCCTTCGGTGACATGCTCCGGGTGCCGGGCACCGGCCGGGACCTGTTCCGCGTCAAGGGCGAGGGCGGCGACGTACGGGTGGTCTACTCACCGCTCGACGCGCTGGAGCTGGCCCGCCGCAACCCGGACCGGGAGGTGGTGTTCTTCGCCATCGGCTTCGAGACCACCGCCCCCGCCAACGCGATGGCCGTGCACCAGGCGCGCCGCCTGGGCCTCACGAACTTCAGCCTTCTGGTGTCGCACGTCCGGGTGCCCCCGGCCGTCGAGGCCATCATGACGGCGCCGTCCTGCCGGGTGCAGGGCTTCCTGGCCGCCGGGCACGTGTGCAGCGTGATGGGCACGGCCGAGTACCCGCGGCTGGCCGAGCGGTTCGGCGTACCGCTCGTGGTGACCGGCTTCGAGCCGCTGGACATCCTCGAGGGCATCCGCCGCACGGTGCGTCAGCTGGAGCGCGGGGAGCACCGGGTGGAGAACGCCTACCCGCGTGCCGTACGCGAGGACGGCAACCCGGCCGCCGTCCGCATGATCGAGGAGGTGTTCGAGGTCACCGACCGGAACTGGCGCGGCATCGGGCCCATTCCGAACAGCGGCTGGCGGCTGACCGAGGCGTTTCGCGCCCACGACGCCGAGCACCGCTTCCAGGTCACCGACATCCGCACCGAGGAGCCCGCCGAGTGCCGCGCGGGTGAGGTGCTCCAGGGGCTGATCAAGCCCACCGAGTGCGGCGCGTTCGGCACCACCTGCACCCCGCGCACCCCGCTCGGCGCCACCATGGTCTCCAGCGAGGGCGCCTGCGCCGCGTACTACCTGTACCGCCGGATGAACGACGCGACGCCGCAGGCGGCCGGGGCCGCGGGCAAGGAGATGAACCCCGTTGGCTGATCTCGTCGAAACCGTCGACCCCGCGAACTGGACCTGCCCGGCTCCCCTGCGCGACCAGCCCGTCGTGGTCATGGGACACGGCGGGGGCGGAGCGCTGTCCGCGGAGCTGATGGAGCAGGTCTTCGTCCCCGCGTACGGCAACGCCACCCTGGCCGGCCTCGCCGACTCCGCCGTCCTCGAACTGGGCGGCGCCCGGCTGGCGTTCTCCACCGACTCCTACGTGGTCCGACCGCTGTTCTTCCCCGGCGGCAGTCTCGGCGACCTCGCGGTCAACGGCACCGTCAACGACCTCGCGATGAGCGGAGCCAGACCCGCCTACCTGTCGGCCGCCTTCGTCCTGGAAGAGGGCGTGGAGCTGACCGTCGTCGAACGGATCGCGCGCGCCATGGGTGCGGCGGCCGAGACCGCCGGGGTCACCATCGCCACGGGCGACACCAAGGTGGTGGAGTCCGGGCACGGCGACGGTGTGTACGTCACCACCGCCGGGGTCGGGCTCGTCCCGGACGGGGTGGACATCCGGCCCCAGCGGGCGCGGCCCGGTGACGCCGTCATCGTCAGCGGGCCGATCGGCCTGCACGGGGTGGCGATCATGAGCGTCCGGGACGGGCTGGAGTTCGGGGTCGAGCTGGCCAGCGACACCGCGCCGCTGGCGGACCTGGTCGCGTCCATGCTGGCGGTGACCGCGGACATCCATGTCCTGCGCGACCCGACCCGCGGCGGTCTGGCCGCGTCCCTCAACGAGATCGCCCGCGCCTCCGGAACCGGTGTCCGGCTGCGGGAGCGTGCCATCCCGGTACCGGACGCGGTCGCGAACGCCTGCGGTTTCCTGGGTCTCGATCCGCTCTACGTCGCCAACGAGGGCCGGCTGGTCGCCTTCGTGCCGCCGACGGAGGCGGAGGCCGTCCTCGCGGCGATGCGTGCCCACCCGCGGGGCGCCGGGGCCACGCTGATCGGTGAGTGCGTCGCCGACCACCCCGGCATGGTCGTGGTCGCGACGGGACTCGGCGGCACCCGGGTGGTGGACCTGCCGCTCGGTGAGCAGCTGCCGCGCATCTGCTGACCCGGGACGCGAGCGGGGCCCCGCCGACCTCATGGTGCCGGCGGGGCCCGCTCGTGTCAGCTCCGGGCCTCGATCCCGGTGATCTCCAGTTCCCGGCCGCTGCGCAGCTCGGTGGAGGGGTGGTCGCAGCGCGGGCACCAGAAGAACGGGGGCATGCCCACCGGGAACTCCTCGGCGCACGGGCCGCAGTAGGCCTGCGCGGGGACCTGTTCGACCACCAGCCGGGCGGCGGCGAGGGCCGTGCCGTCGCGCGCCACCTCGAAGGCGAAGTCGAGCGCGTCGGGGACGACGCCCGACAGCTCGCCGACCCGGACGGTCACCGCCGCGACGGCGTCCGTTCCGTCCACCCGGGCCAGTTCGTCGGCCCGCTCGATGATCGCGGTCGCGATCGACAGTTCGTGCACGGCCGGCTCACGGATACCGGTGGCCCGCGCGCAGGCCACCGGCCATCCGGTAGATCCGCATCTCGCGCCGCAGGCTCGGCAGCTCCCGGACGAACAGCGCCAGGGCGACGGCCCCGGCCAGGGCGGCCTCGGCCATCAGCAGCCGCCGTCCCGACGTCGCGTCCTGGGCGCTCCCGCTTCGTTGCACCTTCATTCCGGCTCCCTGCTGTTCCTCATCCCGGTGGGATGTTCGGCATGACGTCCAGCAGGGCGTCGTGCCGTTTCCAATGGATCCCGGTGGAGCGGCGCGCGTCGGCGGTGCCGTCCTCGTGATGCCCGGTCTGGTCGTCGTACGGCCCGGTGTTGCCCTGGTGCAAGCCGGGCACGTGCGCGGTCGAGTCGGGCTTGGCCTGGGCTCGGCCGACTCTGATGCTGCCCATGGGTGCTCTCCTTCCTCGCCTCCGCGTCGCGGAGCGCGGGCTCATGGCCGCTCGGTGAGGTCCTCGAAGAACCGGTCGACGGCGGGCCAGACCCGGCCGCCGCCGGACAGGCCCCGCCATGCGCGGCGTACGACGGCGACCATCCGGTAGCAGTCGTCGACGGGGACGATCCAGTGGTGGTCGTTGCCGTGGACGGTGTTCACGAGCAGTGCCTCCACGTCGGGTTCCATGGACGCGAGCGGCGGACACCGCGCGGCCAGCCGCTGCCAGGCCCCGGCGTCGACCTCCCACCGCATGGCTCCGGCCGGGCTCGGGCCCTCGGCGGTGACCGTGCCGTCGGCCCGGGGCACGAAGAAGACCAGGCCGACCGGCACGCCCAGGACATCAGTGTCCACCCGGGGCAGGCGGATCCGCCTGCGGGGGACGAGCCGGTGGCGTCCGTCCCCGGCGCCCCCGTCGGCGAACAGCACCGAGCAGGGGCCGCAGACGCAGCACACCTGGTCGTCCGCGCGGTCGTAGAGGTGCGGGTGCTCGTCGGCGACCGGCGCGGCGCACAGGTCGCACCGCTCGGCCTCGGCTTCCGCGGTGCGGTCGGCGGAGGAGCGGATGAGGCGGGCCAGGGCGCCGTCCGTGGTCACGGCGTGCCCCGGCGGGTGAGCGTGGTCAGCGGTACGAAGGCCGCGGGCGCCGTGGCCGGCACCGGCTCCACAGCCGTCAGCTCCGGAGCCACGGCGAGCACCGCCTCCTGGACCGCGGCGGTCACGTCGTTCGTTCCGCCACCGCATCCGGAGCCGCAGCCGCCCGTCGTCAGCCGCACCCGGCCGACCTCCCCGTCCACACCGGCCCACTCCACGTCGCCGCCGCGTTCCCGGACGGCGGGCCGCAGCCGCTCGACCGCGCGGGCCGCCCTGCGCTCGACGGGCTCCGGGTGGACCCCGTGCAGCACCAGGAGGTGGCCCAGCAGCTCGTCGTCGGCCAGGCGGTCGGACAGCCGCGCGTCCGCGTGGTCCATGACCCGGGCCAGTGCCTCGCCGTAGACCTCGGTGAGCAGCCGCACCGCCTCGATCGCGGAGCGGGTGGCCGGGCCGGGGACGGACTGGAGCCCTTCCAGCAGCTGGTCGAGGCGGGCGAGCCGGGACTCCACCGCCGCGTCGGCCAGGCGTTCCACGACCCCGGCCTCAGCCATGGTTCGCGCCGTAGGTCGGCGAGTGCAGGGTGGTCAGCGTCTTGCCCTTGCCGACGTACATGTGCACCCCGCACGGCAGACAGGGGTCGAAGCTGCGCACGGTGCGCATGATGTCGACGCCCTTGAAGTCCTCGGGCCCGTTCTCCTCGAAGATGGGCTGTCCCTGGACGGCGTCCTCGTACGGGCCGGGGGTGCCGAACTTGTCGCGGGGGCTGGCGTTCCACGGGGTGGGCGGGTACGGGTGGTAGTTGGCGATCTTCTTGTCCTTGATCACCAGGTGGTGGGAGAGGACACCGCGCACGGCCTCGTGGAAGCCGCAGCCGATGGCCTCGTCGGGCACCTCGAAGTTCTCGAACACCTTGGTGTCGCCGGCGCGCACCAGGCCCATGGCCTCTTCCAGGAACTGCAGGGCCATGGCGGCCGCGTAGGCGACGAAGTACGGCCGGGCGCGGTCCCGTTCGATGGTGTTGCTCCACTTCGGGATGCGCCACTCCAGGGTCGTCTCCGGCAGCGACTCGCCCTTGGGCAGCGAGATGCGCACGCTGTTGCCGGTGGCCTTGACGTACGGGGTGTCGACGAGGCCGCTCAGCGCGGTCGACCAGAGCCGGGCGAGGGGGCCGCCGCCGGTGTCCAGGGCGAGGTGGTCGCCGGTGCGGCGGTCGTACCAGCGGGGGCTCATCACCCAGCTGTACTTGTCGGCGAAGTCGCGCTTCTGCGGCACCGGGACCGTGGTCTGGTTCCAGGGGTGGCGCATGTCGACCGGGTTGCCGAGCGGGTCGTGGGTGACGAAGGGCTTCTCGTTCACCCAGTCCTCGTAGTAGGAGCTGCCCAGCATGATGCGCAGGCCGAGGTTGATGTCGACGAGGTTGTTGGTGACCAGCTGCCCGTCGACGACGATGCCGGGCGTCACGTACATCGCCTTGCCCCAGGCGTTCATGTTCTCGTAGCGGTAGTCGACGACGTCGGGGTCCTGGAAGGCTCCCCAACAGCCCAGCAGGATACGGCGGTTGCCGACCTGCTCGTAGCCGGGCAGCGCCTCGTAGAAGAAGTCGAAGACGTCGTCGTTCATGGCGACGGCCTTCTTGACGAAGTCGATGACCCGCATCAGGCGGCTGAGGTAGTCGGTGAAGACGGTCGGCTGCGGCATCGTACCCACGCCGCCGGGGTAGAGCGTGGACGGGTGGACGTGCCGCCCCTCCATCAGGCAGAACATCTCACGGGTGACCCGGCTGACCTTCAGGGCCTCCTTGTAGACCTCGCCCTCGAAGGGGTTGAAGGCCTTCATGATGTCGGCGATGGTCCGGTAGCCGTGGATGTCGCCGCGGGGCGCGTCGGTGCGCTCGGCGCGGGCCAGCACTCCGGGGTTGGTGGCCTTGACCATGGCCTCGCAGAAGTCCACGAAGACCAGGTTGTCCTGGAAGATCGTGTGGTCGAACATGTACTCGGCCGCCTCGCCGAGGTTGACGATGTGCTCGGCGAGTCTCGGCGGCTTGACCCCGTAGGCCATCTGCTGGGCGTAGTCGGAGCAGGTGGTGTGGTTGTCGCCGCAGATGCCGCAGATGCGGGAGGTGATGAAGCCCGCGTCGCGCGGGTCCTTGCCCTTCATGAACACCGAGTAGCCGCGGAACAGTGACGACGTGCTGTGGCACTCGACGACTTCCCGGTTGGCGAAGTCGATCTTCGTGTAGATGCCCAGGTTGCCGATGATGCGGGTGATCGGGTCCCAGGACATGTCCACGAGCTGCGGCGGCTTGCGTCCCGTGGGCCGGGCCTCGGTTGTGGTCATCGCTCTTACTGCCCCTTGCTGTCGGTGTTCCTTCGGTCCGTGGTGGGGTGGTCTCGCGCGGTGTCAGGGCCGCCAGTAGGGGTCGTAACCGCTGGTCAGCTTCCGCTTGTTGTGCCGCCATCTGGGTTCGTGGTTCACCAGCTCGTTGGTGAAGCCGCGCAGCCGCCGGATGACGGCGCCGTACGGTTTGACGATCATGGAGGACAGGGTTCCGCCGGGCGGCTCGTCCATGAACGGCATGAACGCGTCGGGGAAGCCGGGCATCGTGCAGCCGATGCAGATGCCGCCGACGTTCGGACAGCCGCCGAGACCGGCCATCCAGCCGCGCTTGGGGACGTTGCAGTTGACGACCGGGCCCCAACAGCCCGTCTTCACGAGGCACTTGGGTGAGTTGTAGTCCTTGGCGAAGGTGCCCTGCTCGTAGTACGAGCCGCGGTCGCAGCCCTCGTGGACCGTCTTCCCGAACAGCCACTGCGGACGCAGCATGTGGTCCAGCGGGGGCGGCGGGGCGGATCCGGCCGCGTGGTAGAGGACCCAGATCAGGGTCTCCATGAAGTTCTCGGGCTGGATCGGGCAGCCGGGGACGTTCACCACGGGCAGGTCGCCCTGCGATCTGAACTCCCAGCCCAGGTAGTCCGCGAGGCCCATGCAGCCGGTCGGGTTGCCCGCCATGGCGTGGATGCCGCCGAAGGTGGCACAGGTGCCGGCGGCCACCACCGCCCAGGCCTTGGGGGCGAGTTGGTCGATCCACCAGTTCAGGGTCTGCGGCTGACCGGTCTCGGGGTCGTTGCCGAAGGACGTCCAGTAGCCGTCGCCCTTGATGATGTTCTGGTTGGGGATCGATCCCTCGATGACGAGGATGAAGGGGCCCAGTTCGCCGCGTGCGGCCGCCCGGTAGGGGGCCAGGAAGTCCTCGCCGCCCAGGCTCGGTGAGAGCACCTTGTTGACCAGGTTCACCTTCGGCAGGCCCGGGATCAGACCGAGCACGAGGTCCTCGATGGAGGGCTGGTCGGCGGCCGTCAGGGAGACGGTGTCGCCGTCGCAGCTCATGCCCTCGGAGATCCAGAGGATGTGGATCTCGTCGAAGCCCTGGCGTTCCTCGCCGCGGCTGGGTTCGCCGCTGACCTCGGTGGTGCTGCTGTGGGTTGTCATGTCAACGGCCTCCGCTGCGGGGGGTGTCGGAGTCGGTCGGGCTCGTGTGGGTCGATGGTTCGAGGGGTTCGAGGGGTTCGAGTTCGTCGGGACGGAAGTAGTGGAAGCGGCCGTACCAGCTGTGCAGTTCGGCCGCGGGATCGTCGTCGAGGGTGACGGCGAGGTGCACGCTGCCGTCCACGTCGTGGAGGACGGCGGCCACCTCGGCACTCCGCCCCTCCAGGAACATGTCCTGCGCGTCGGCACCCCGGCGGCGCGGACGGAGCCGGACGCGGCTGCCGCCGCCCAGGGGTAGGCCGTCGACGAGCACCGTGTCGGTGGACGGGGAGAGGCCGTCGTCGGCGCCCTCCTGCCACCAGGCGGCACGTCCGGCGGGCGGGGCGGACGGGGTCGGCGGGGTGACCGGGGACAGGGAGCGGATGGCGCCGTGCAGCCGTTCGAAGACCTCGCGGGGCATGGTGTCGACCCGGTCGAGGATCGCGGCGGCCCGTGGATCGGTGGCGCGTGCCTCGCGCTTCTCCTCGTCGGTCAGCAGCATCGTGCGCAGGGTGAGGATCTCGTCGATCTCGCCCGCGTCGTGCAGGTCGCCGGGGCTCTCGGGGGCCACCTGGGGGTGGTCGGGCAGAATGATCGGCGAGGCCAGCAGGACGTGTCCGACGGCGCCCGCGCGGGCGGGCGCCTCGCCTGCCGGTTCGCCGCCGAGGACGGGGAAGGCGAATTCGTTGCGGCACGCGTCCGCGTGACCGCGCAGGTCCTCGGGCGGATCGATCAGTGAGGCGAACTCGACGCCGTCACCGCCGATGAGGGTGTGGGTGGCGATGAGCGCGCGACGCAGGGCCTCGTCGCGGGACGCCCGAGGATCCGGCGCGGGGCCGGAGTTGACGGTGCGGACGCGGAGGCGGCAGAGGTCCTGCCCCAGCCGCTCGGCAGTGACGATGGTGCTCGCCCGTAGCTCCTCGCGACGGCGGACCACCCGCCCGGCGTCCCGCGGCAGTGCCTCGATGTCCTCGGCGGTCGCGGCTCCCGTGGCAACGGTGTGTTCGGCGTCGAGGAGGTCGTCCACCGGAATGACGATGTCCACTTCGCACGGCACCGCCTCGTCGAAGGTCAGATGCACCGTGCCGTCCTCGGTCGGCAGCGACTCGACGGCTCGGTGTCCACCGTCGGCGTCGGCCGCCTCCACCAGCTTGCGCTGCGTCTGCAGGTACCGGAGGCGCACCCTCAGCAGCGCGTCGGGCCGGCGGATCCTCAGCAGACACTCGGTCTGCTGGTACCAGGAGTCGGCGGAGCCGGACACGCCGGGGACGACGGGGCCGTCCCGCTCCACCCAGTCCCTGGGGAACAGCACCCCGAACTGCCACCGGACGCGGTTCTTGGCCGACGACCGCCGGTACGGATACAGGAGGTAGCCCTCGTAGAGAACGGCATCTGCCACGGCGCCCAGGTTCTCGAAGGCGTCCAGGGAGCGATCGGGGGCGGGATCCGTGGCGCCCGTCGTGACAGCGGACGCCGCCATGCCGCCCACGACCGATCCGTCCGCCATCGCGCCTCCTCGACTCCCTGTGCAGACCCATGCCTCCCACCAAGGTCACACCGCTCCCCCACGTCCGCCTCCTGCGGCACGGCGTCGTTGCTCCGTTGGAGGGGTCACTCGGGGTGCTCGGGTGTTCGGCGGCCGGCGTCTGGGGGGAAGGCGGGAGTGCGTTCGGGCGAATGGCGGTGGGGAAGGCGACGGTCCAGGGGCAGCCCTGGGGGCGACTGACCTGCAGCGGCGGCCGGGCAGGTGGGGCCCGGGACGCGGGCCGCCCCCCAAGCAGTTTCAGGCAGCCGGCGGTGTCCAGCCCGGGGGCTGGAGTATGCCCAGTAGCTGGCGGACCAGTTCGTCGACCACCTCGTCCAGGGTCGCCTTCACCCAGCCCGCGCTCCAGTCGTGGAGCAGGCCGTTGACGCTGCCGATGAAGGCGGTCGCGGCGATGCGGTAGTCGCGTCGGGCCGCCTCCCCCCGCGCTGCCGCCGCCTCCGCCTCGGCGCAGATGAGGTCGACCCAGCGGGAACGGCGGGCCAGGCGCTGCTCCTCCAGGCGCGGGCTGACACCGATGATCTCGACGAAGGTGATGCGGATGCGGCGCGGGTCGCCGGTGACGTTCGCCGCGTAGGCCCGGAAGATCGCGGTGGCCCGCTCGGCGATCGGACGGCCCTCCGCCTCGGCGAACGCGGTGAGCACCGCCTCCTCCGCCCAGTCGTTGACCCGCAGATGCAGCGCCGCGAGCACATCCTCGAGGGTGCGGAACTCCTCGTAGAACTGACGGGTCGACAGCCCCGCGGCCTCGCTGAGCGCCGCGACGGTGGTGGCCCGGTACCCGGGGTCGGCACCGAAGAGTTCGAGCGCGGCGTCCAGGAATCTCCTGTGCCGCTCGGCCTGCCGTTGCTCGGCGGTCTTGCCGCCGTATCGCCCGGTCGGCGCCCTGAGCCTGCCCGCCACTGAGCCTCCCTCGTCACGTGATCCCTCGATTTTGTCGTGTACGCAGTCTTGTGGAGAAGGGCGCCCGCTCCTTACTTTCCAGTAAGTAAGAGTCTGAACGCGCTTCTTTTCAGATTCGCCCATCGATTCCATTGGCATGCCCGCATCACGCCCACGCCCCGTCCACAGAGGAGAGAGCACTCATGCCTGCCTTCAGATCCAGGCACCTTTGCTCCGTAGCCGCCGCCCTCGTCCTGACCGTCGCCGCCCCCGCGACCGCCGCCACCGCGGACTCCTCCGCCGCGCTGCGCGAGGTGCTGTTCGTGGGGAACAACTGGGACGGCACCGCGACCGTCCTCAAGTCCTCCGGCGACTTCGCCAAGGTCGGGGAGATCAACGTAGTTCCCGACAAGGCGCAGCGCATCGCCGAGATCAACGCCGACCCCATCAAGTGGATCTACTACACGGCCATCCGCAACGAGGTCGGGCAGGGCCACGACCAGTACGTCGACGACATGTACTCCACGCCGGACGGCAAGTCCGTGGTCGTCTCCCGGCCCAGCTTCGCCGACGTCGTCTCCATCGACCTCGCCACCGACAAGATCAACTGGCGTTTCCCGGTGGCCGGTTACCGCGCCGACCACATGGCCGTCTCCCCCGACGGCACCAGGGTCGCGGTGTCCGCCTCCACCGCCAACAAGGTGCAGGTGCTGGACATCAACACCGGCAAGGAACTCGGCGAGTTCGCCACCGGGGACAAGCCGCACGAGAACGTCTTCACCAACGGCGGCAAGTACATCTGGAACATGGCGATCGGCGAGGTCACCACCTCCCTCGACGACCCGTCCTGGGACTGGACGAAGGGCGACCGGCACATCACCGTCGTCGACGCCACGACCTACAAGACCGTCAAGACGATCGACATGCGCGACCGCCTCGACGCGATCGGCCTGAAGGACTTCTCCGACGCCGTACGACCGGCCGCCTTCACCCCGGACTGGTCGAAGATGTACTTCCAGGTGTCGTTCTTCAACGGCTTCCTGGAGTACGACATCGCCACCGCCAAGATCACCCGGGTGAAGACGCTGCCGGCGAACCCGGCGACCAGCACCGACCGCACCACCTGGCTGCTGGACTCCCGCCACCACGGCATCTCGATGAGCCCCGACGGCACCAAGCTGTGCGTCGCCGGGACGATGGACAACTACGCCACCGTCGTCGACCGGGCCACCCTCCAGGAGGGCCCGCTCGTCACCGCGTCGACCCCGTACTGGGCGACCGTGAGCGGTGACGGAAAGGACTGCATCATCTCCGAGAGCGGCGCCGACCAGGTCACCGCGATCGACTTCGCCACGGGCCAGAAGGTGCTGTCCGTGCCGGTCGGCGACCACCCCCAGCGGGTGCGGCTCGGCCATGTCCTGGCCGACTGGACCGGCCCGACGAGCTGACCTCCGACAGCAGAACGGCGCCGGACCGACGGGGTCCGGCGCCGTTCTGCTGTCCCGTTCAGAAGTGGGACGCCGCCCAGGACGCCAGTTCGGACTTCGCCGCGGCGAGGAGACTCGCCGAGGGGGAGGTCGCGCCGTTGGTCACCAGGGCGTAGTGCAGGACGCCCGAGTCGGAGTCGGTGAGCAGGAGGCGGCGACTGCCGGTGCCGCCGGGTTCGGGGGCCGCGGCGACCGGTGCCGACGCCGAGTAGGCCGGGGGGCCGTACACCGTGCCGAGGTCGGAGACCACCGTGGTCGTGGCGGTCGGGAAGGAGGCGGGCAGGTGCAGTTCGGTGGGCGCCGATCCGGAGCCCGAGCGCCATACGAGCAGCCCGTACTGGCCGGAGCCGACCAGCTGGGACACGTTCGGCAGTGAGCTCGGCACCGGATTCCAGGTGAGGGTCGTCGAGCCGTCGCGTGAGCGGTCCTCGTAGGTGAACGCGAGGGTGGTGCCGGCCGTGGCGCTGGGGTAGACGCGGTCGAGGAGCCGGGCGTCCTGACGGAGCGTCACAGTCCCCGAGTCGTCGAGCCTGACCACCGAGAGGTCCTCGTCGTTCCAGCCGTCGCCGGACGTCTGCACCTTGTCCGGGTTGTCGTTCATCAGCTCGTGGTGGCGTCCGTTGTAGATGTCCCACTGCCACTGGTTGCCGGAGAGCACCGGTCCGGAGGCGGCCGGGTCGCTCCACCAACTCGAGCCCGGCAGACGGGAGTCGAGGGCCTGGTACATCGCCTTGTCGACGGTCGGGGCCTTGCCGGAGACCGAGCCGGACAGCGGCTGCCCGAACTCGCTGACCACGGCGGCCGTTCCGGCGGCCGCGGCACGGTCACGGACGGCGCCGAAGTCCGTCGCGTACTGGCCGTCCGACGCGTTGCCCCACATCAGGATTCCGGAGATGGCCTTCTGGTCGTAGAAGTGGGTGTTGAAGACGTACCGCAGGCCGAGCGTGCCCGCGTCCAGGAGTCCGCCCTCCTGCTTCTGGGAGCTGATGTTGGAGTTCCAGAAGAGGTTCGGTTCGACGAGGGCGGGCTTGTCCTGCCAGCCGGCCGCGTCCATCCGGGCCCGGAACTTCTGGTAGAAGGGCCACAGCAGGTTCTGCTCCCAGGTGCGGCTGGTCTGGCCCGAGTCGTAGCTGCCCGCGTACGGCTCGTTGTACGGGTCGAAGCCGACGACTCCCGCGAACTCGGCGTCGTTCAAGTGCTGTTGGACGTACGCCATGGTCTTCTGCGCGGTGTCGAGGAAGGAGTCCTGCAGACCGTAGGTGTTGTGCCAGAAGTCGTACTGGGCCTTGGTCACGGCCTGGTTCTGGGTGATGTTCTGGCCCCAGAACAGGCAGATCCCGCAGGACTCCTGGGGGTAACCGCCCAGCGCCACCGCCCACTTGGGGGCGCCGTCACCGGTGTACCAGCTGCCGGAGTTGAACAGGTAGCGGGAGTAGAGGTCCTGGTGGAAGTCGGGGTAGACCCGGATGCCCGCGTCCAGGAAGGCCCGCATCTGGTCGGTGGCGGCGGCCAGGTAGGCGGTGTCGACGGTGCCCCGGGTGGGCTCCGCGTAGGCCCAGGACAGCAGGAAGCGGACCGAGTTGCCGCCGCCGAGCGCCCGCAGCGCCGTCGCCGACTTCCTCGCGTCGGCGACCGAGGCGAAGGGCAGACCGCTGTTCTCCTCCAGCTTGGTCTCGCCGGAGACGTTGTAGCCCCGCAGGACGACCTCGCGGCCGTCGCCGTCGACGAATCTGCCGTTCTGCACGGTCAGGGTCGATCCGTCGAACCAGAGGGAGTCGGGGACGGTGGTGGCGGCGGACGCGGACGGGAGGCCCGCCATCGTCAGGGATCCGAAGAGGACAACCAGCACAACGAGCAGACGTGTCCGGATATTCGGCATGTCCACTACAGTCCGGGGATTTCCGGACACCGTCAATACTTCTGACTCTTGAGTAAGTTTCAGGATTTTCGGGTACGTTCCCCCTCTGCAGCCTCAACTCCCCACTCGACGCGTCACGTTCAACAGGTACTCCCTGCGGTTGAGGGGGTTGTGGTCGGTGCGCGGACGTTCGGGAACGGTTCCATGGGTGATCGGTGCGCAGCGGTCGAACGCGGTCTCCAGCTCGCCGTCCGCGGCACGACCCGCAGCGCGGCCGGCACCGGCACCGGCACGGCCGGCACCGGCACCAGCGCGCCCAACGTGTCGGCCGGGGCCTCACAGGCCGATCAGCGGGTCCTGCTCGGCGAGCTGGGTGAGCGCGACGTGCAGCGCGCCGGTCGGCGCCCGGGCCCGGGACGACCACCGCCTCCAGGGTCGGCGGCGCGAAGCGGCCCTCGCAGGCCTTGCGGGGTTCGCCGATCGCGTCGCCGATCCGGATGTACCCAAGACCCCACAGCCGGGCGATGGGTCCGGCGGCGGGCTCGTCAGCGCGGGCGCCGGTGCCGTGGTCGAAGACGCTGATCGCTGCCGTCCCGGCGGGCCTCGTCGAAGGGGACGCGGTCGCTGGTGCGCGGGGTGACCGAGAAGAGGCGGGCGTACGCCACCTCCTCCCCCGCCGGACCCCGCCGGACCCCGCTCAAGCAGCGGACGGCCGCCGCCGGCAGCGATGGATTAACGCTCAACGAACCCGGGCGCAGCACTCGCCCCCTCCCCCCGACGGCCCTAGAGTGACCTACATCACGCCCCGTCTCCTGGGAGGGCAGATGACCCGTATCTCGGTGAAAGTGGACGGCACGACATACCAGGACGAGGTGGAACCCCGTCTGCTGCTGATCCACTACCTGCGTGACCGCCTGGGCCTGACCGGCACCCCGATCGGCTGCGACACCTCGAACTGCGGGGCCTGCACGGTGGACCTGGACGGCGTGAGCGTGAAGAGCTGCTCGGTCCTCGCGGTGCAGGCGGACGGCGGCGAGGTCACCACCGTCCAGGGGCTGGCCCGCGACGGCGAGTGGACCGAGCTGCAGAAGGCGTTCCACGAGAAGCACGGGCTGCAGTGCGGCTACTGCACCCCGGGCATGCTGATGGCGGCCCGCGACCTGCTGCGCGAGAACCCCCACCCCTCCTCGGACGAGGTGCGGCACGCCCTGGAGGGCAACCTGTGCCGCTGCACCGGCTACCAGAACATCGTGCGGGCCGTGCTGGCCGCCTCAGGTCAGGAGGTGACGGCATGACCGATCAGGCCGTCCAGTCCGAGGTCGGCCGGGCCCGGCCCCGCAAGGAGGACGCCCGGCTGATCACCGGCCAGACCAACTGGACCGACAACATCAGTGTCAACGGACTGCTCCACCTGGCGATCCTGCGCAGCCCCATGGCGCACGCCCGCATCGAGCGGGTCGACGTCTCCCCCGCCCTCGAACGCCCGGGCGTCGTCGCCGCGTTCAGCGGACGCGACCTGGACGGACTCGGCTCCCTCCCCTGCGCCTGGCCCGTCACCGAGGACATCGTGCTGCCCGACCACCCGCCGATCGCGGTCGACGAGGTGCGCTACGCGGGCGACCCGGTGGCGGTCGTGGTGGCCCGCGACCGCTACGCGGCCGCCGACGCCCTGGAGGCGATCGAGGTCGACTACGAGCCGCTGCCCCCTGTGCTCGACCTGGAGGCCGCGCTCGCCGAGGGCTCCCCGCTGGTCCACTCCGACAAGGGCACCAACCGCTCCTACGTCTGGCCGCTGAAGACCGGCGAGGACTTCGACTCCGTGCGCCGGCGCGCCGAGGTGACCGTCAAGCGCCGCTACGTCCACCAGCGGCTCATCCCCAACGCGATGGAGCCGCGCGCGGTCGTCGTCACCCCGCTCGCCGCGTCCGGCGAGTACACGCTGTACTCGGCCACGCAGATCCCGCACATCCTGCGGATCATGCTGGCGGTCGTCACCGGGATCCCGGAGCACAAGCTGCGGGTGATCGCCCCCGACGTGGGCGGCGGCTTCGGTTCCAAGCTGCAGGTGTACGGCGAGGAGGCCATCGCGCTCGCCGTGGCGCGGCGCATCGGCCGCCCGGTGAAGTGGACGGAGTCGCGCTCCGAGGGCTACCTCGCCACCCACCACGGCCGCGGCATGATCCAGGACGTCGAGGTCGCCGCGATGCGCGACGGCAGGCTCCTCGGCCTCAAGGTCGACCTGCTGACCGACATGGGCGCGTACCTGATGCTCGTCACCCCGGGCATCCCGATCCTGGGCGCGTTCATGTACCCGGCGATCTACAAGATGGACTCCTACGACTTCACCTGCACCGGCGTCTTCACCACCCGCACGCCCACCGACGCCTACCGCGGCGCCGGACGCCCCGAGGCGACGTACGCCATCGAGCGGATCATGGACGAGCTGGCGGCCGAAGTAGGCCTGGATCCGGTGGAGTTGCGGCGGCGGAACTGGATCGGGCACGAGGAGTTCCCGTACACCACCATCGCCGGTCTGACCTACGACAGCGGCAACTACGAGGCGGCCACCGGCAAGGCGCTCGCCCTGTTCGAGTACGACAAGCTGCGCGCCGAGCAGGCCGACCGCACCGCGCGCGGGGACTCGGTCCGGCTCGGGATCGGTGTCTCGACGTACACCGAGATGTGCGGGCTCGCCCCGAGCCGGGTGCTGCGCGATCTGCGGTACGCGGCCGGCGGCTGGGAGGCGGCGACCATCCGGATGCTGCCCACCGGCAAGGTCGAGGTGGTCACCGGCACCAGTCCGCACGGGCAGGGCCATGTCACCTCCTGGAGCCAGATCGCCGCGGACGTGCTCGGGGTGCCCTTCGAGGACGTCGAGGTCGTGCACGGTGACACCAAGGCCGCGCCGCAGGGCATGGACACCTACGGCTCGCGGTCCCTGGTCGTGGGCGGGGCGGCCGTGCACCACGCGGCGCAGAAGGTGGTGGCGAAGGCCCGGAAGATCGCCGCGCACCTGCTGGAGGCGAGCGAGCAGGACCTGGACTTCGCGGACGGCGTCTTCTCCGTGAAGGGCTCCCCGGAGGCCCGTAAGACGATCCAGGAGGTCGCGTTCGAGACGTTCACCTCGCACGACCTGCCGGACGGCATGGAGCCCACCATCAACGCCGAACACCTGGTCGACCCGGACAACTTCTCCTACCCGCACGGCACCCATCTGTGCGCGGTCGAGGTCGACACGGAGACCGGGCAGACGAAGATCAGGTCGTACGTCTGCGTGGACGACGTCGGCCGGGTGGTCAACCCGATGATCGTCGAGGGCCAGGTGCACGGCGGGCTCGCGCAGGGCATCGCGCAGGCCCTGTTCGAGGAGGCCGTCTACGACGACGAGGGCAACCTGGTCACCGGCACGATGGCCGACTACCTGGTGCCGTCGGCGGCGGACCTGCCCGAGTTCGTGACCGAGCGGACGGAGACGCCGGCGACCTCCAATCCTTTGGGCGTCAAGGGAGTCGGCGAGGCGGGGACCATCGCCTCCACGCCGGCGGTAGTCAACGCGATCGTGGACGCCCTGCGGCCGCTGGGTGTGCACGACGTCCGGATGCCCTGTACGCCCGAACGGGTCTGGCGAGCGGTGAGGGAGGCCCGGTCATGATTCCTCCGGCGTTCGAGTACGCCCGTCCGGCCTCCGTCGACGAGGCGGTGCGCACCCTCGCCGAGGCCGGCGAGGAGGCCAAGGTGCTGGCCGGCGGGCAGAGCCTGCTGCCGCTGCTGAGGCTGCGGCTGGCCTTCCCCGAGCTGGTCGTGGACGTGGGCCGCATCCCGGAGCTGCGCGGGGTCCGCGAGGACGGCGACACGCTCGTCATCGGCGCGATGACCACGCACCACGACGTGGTCACCGACCCGCTGGTCCGCCGCCACGCGGGCCTGCTGGCGGCCGCCACGGCGACGGTCGCCGACCCGGCCGTACGGCACCGGGGCACCCTGGGCGGTTCGCTGGCGCACGCCGACCCGGCCGGGGACCTGCCCGCGGTGATCCTGGCGCTGGGCGGCGAACTGGTGGCCCAGGGGCCGCGCGGGCGGCGGGCCGTCGCGGCCGGCGACTTCTTCGTCGACTACCTGCAGTCCGCCCTGGAACCCGACGAGCTCCTGGTGGAGGTGCGGTTGCCGAAGGCGGACGGCTGGGGCTTCCACTACGAGAAGTTCCACCCGGTGGCCCAGTCCTGGGCGACCGTCGGCGTGGCAGCACTGGTGCGGCGCGACGACGGCCACATCGCCGAGGCGCGTATCGGCCTGACCAACATGGGCGCGACCCCGCTGCGCGCCACAGCGGCCGAGGCGGCCCTGACCGGCGCCGGGGGCACCGAGTCCGTGGCGCGGGCCGTGGAGTCGGCGGCCGAGGGCACGCATCCCGCGCAGGACACCGCGGCCTCGCCCGAGTACCGGGAGCATCTGGCCCGCGTGCTGACCAGGCGCGCGGTGCTGGCCGCCGCCGGAATGGGGTGAACGGCGATCGGTGAGATCAGCGGCCCGGACCAGGTGCGGGCCCGTCTGGAGGCGACGGGGTACCTCGTCGACGACGGACTGGCCCTCGCCTGTTTCCTGGCCCTGCGGCTGCACCGGCCGATCTTCTGCGAGGGCGACGCGGGCGTCGGCAAGACCGCGCTCGCCTCCGCCCTCGCCGAGGCGCTGGACGCCCCGCTGATCCGGCTGCAGTGCCACGAGGGCATCGACGCCTCGCAGGCCCTGTACGACTGGGACTTCCCCCGGCAGCTGCTGCATCTGCGGGCCGCCGAGGCGGCCGGGGTGAAGGACGCGGACCGGCTGGAGAGCGAGCTGTACGACCGGCGCTTCCTGGTCGCCAGGCCGCTGCTCAAAGCGCTGGAGACGAACCCCTCGGTGCTGCTGGTGGACGAGATCGACCGGGCGGACGACGAGTTCGAGGCGTTCCTGCTCGAACTGCTGTCGGAGTTCTCGGTGACCATCCCGGAACTGGGAACCCTGCGCGCCGAGGTCCCTCCGGTGGTCGTCCTGACCTCCAACCGCACCCGCGAGGTGCACGACGCGCTCAAGCGGCGGTGCCTCTACCACTGGTTCGACCACCCCGGCTTCGCACGCGAACTCGCCATCGTGCGGCGCCGGTTGCCCGGGGTCTCGGCCAGGCTGGCGGAACAGGTGACCGCCCTGGTGCAGGCCCTGCGCTCGCAGGACCTGCTCAAACCGCCGGGCGTCGCCGAGACGATCGACTGGGCGCAGGCCCTGGACGCCCTGGGCGCGACCGAGGTGGACGCGGAGCTGGCGGTGGCGACGCTGGGTTCGGTGCTGAAGTACCGGGAGGACGCGGAGCGGGCGCGGGGCCTGGACCTGGCGGCGGTGCTCGCGGCCCGGGGGGCGTGAGGGGCGTGGACGGCACGGGCTCGGGCGGCGCGGGGCGGAGGACGGACGGCGAGCACGGTCGGCCGGACCGTGCTCCGCAGCCGCGCGATGTACCCACCCGTCCCGGGGCCGACGCCGCTCTGCTCGGGTTCGCCCGTGCCCTGCGCGCCGCCGGTGTCGACGCCAGCGCCGAGCGCGTGCACACGTTCCTGCGCGCCGTGGACGAGCTGCGGCCCGGGATGCGGGCGGACGTGTACTGGGCGGGACGGCTGACGCTGTGCGGCGGCCACGACGACCTGGAGCGTTACGAGCGGGTGTTCGCCGCCTACTTCGGAGACGCCCCGCGCTCCCGGCGGACCGTGCCCGCCACTCCCCGGCCCCGGTTGCGGCTGGTCGTACGGGAGGGCCCCGCACCCGGCACCGCGGCGCGCGACGAGCACCACGACGCCCCGCCCGCCGCCGCCCTCGCCAGCTCCACCGAGGTCCTGCGCCACCGCGACGTCGCCGAGCTGGGCTCCGCCGATCGTGAGCAACTGCGCCGGCTGCTGGCCGCGTTCACCCTGCCCGGGGAGACGCGGCGCAGCGCGCGGCGACGGCCCGCCCGGCGCGGTGAGGTCGATCCCCACCGGACGGTGCGGGAACTGCTGCGGCGCGGCGGCGAGCCGGCCCGGCTGAGGCGGCACAGCCGGGCCGAGCGGCCCCGGCGGGTGGTGCTGCTGGTGGACGTCAGCGGTTCGATGGCGCCGTACGCGGACGCCCTGCTGCGCTTCGCACACGCGGCCGCCCGAGGCACCCGTACGGAGGTCTTCACCATCGGTACGCGGCTGACCCGGGTGACGCGCGAGCTGTCCCACCGTGACCCCGATCCGGCGATGACCGCGCTCGCCGAGGCCGTGCCCGACTGGCGCGGGGGTACCCGGCTCGGGGAGCTGCTGCGGGAGTTCCTCGACCGCTGGGGGCAGCGGGGCATGGCGCGCGGCGCGGTCGTGGTGCTGCTGTCGGACGGCTGGGAGCGGGGCGACCCGGAGCTGCTGGGCGCCCAGATGCGCCGGCTGCACCGGCTCGCGCACCGGGTGGTCTGGGCCAACCCCCGCAAGGCCCGGCCCGGTTACGCGCCGCTCGCGGCGGGGATGGCGGCGGCGCTGCCGAGCGTGGACGCGTTCGTCGAGGGGCACAGCCTGGCGGCCCTGGAACGACTCGCGGCGGTGGTACGAGGGGCCGAGCCGGCCCCGAGGGAAGGAGCGGACCGTGCGTGAGATCCTGCCGACACTCAGCGAGTGGTACGCGGCGCGGGTCCCCTTCGGGCTCGCCACGGTCGTCGGCGTCAGCCGCAGCGCGCCCCGCGATCCCGGCGCCGCCATGGCGGTCGGCCCCCGGGACGAGGTCGTCGGCAGTGTGTCCGGCGGCTGTGTCGAGGGCGCGGTGTTCGAGCTGGCCAAGGAGGTCGTGGAGAGCGGCGAGGCGCGGCTCGAGACGTTCGGGTACAGCGACGAGGACGCGTTCGCCGTCGGGCTGACCTGCGGCGGCGAGATCACCCTGCTGGTCCGGCCGGTGACGCGGGAGAGCGACCCGGCCTTCGCGGCGGTCGCCGAGTCCGTCGAGGCGGGCCGTCCGGTGACCCTGGCGACGGTGACGGACGGGCCCGCCGCCGTCGGCGCGACGCTGGCCGTCTGGCCCGAGGAGGTCTCCGGCACGCTGGGCTCGACCGGTCTCGACGTGGCCGTCACCGCCGACGCGCGCGGCGAACTCGCCATCGGCGCGACGGGGTTGCGCCACTACGGCCCGCACGGCGAACGCCGCGAGGACACCGTCACGGTGTTCCTGCACTCCTTCGCTCCGCCCCCGCGCATGCTGGTCTTCGGCGCGATCGACTACGCGGCCGCGGTCGCCCGTATCGGCAGCTTCCTCGGCTACCGGGTCACCGTGTGCGACGCCCGTCCGGTGTTCGCCACGCCCAAGCGCTTCCCGGACGCCGTGGAGGTGGTCGTCGACTGGCCGCACCGCTATCTGCGCGGCACCGACACCGACGAGCGCACGGTGATCTGCGTGCTCACCCACGACCCCAAGTTCGACGTGCCGCTGCTGGAGGAGGCGCTGCGCCGGCCGGCCGCGTACATCGGGGCGATGGGCAGCCGCCGTACCCACGACGACCGTATGAAGCGCCTGGTCGACGCCGGGCTCACCGAGGCCGAGCTGGCCCGGCTGCGCTCACCGGTCGGCCTCGACCTCGGGGCCCGGACGCCCGAGGAGGTCGCCGTGTCCGTCGCCGCGGAGATCGTCGCCCTGCGCTGGGGCGGCACGGGGGCTCCGCTGGCGGCCACCGGAGGGGCCATCCATCCGTCGACGTAACGCCCGTTGGAGGAAGTCATGGAACTGCACCACGAGTTCAGCGTGCCGGTCCCGGTCGACGACGCCTGGCGGACGCTCCTCGACATCGAGCGGGTCGCGCCCTGTATGCCGGGGGCGACCGTCGAGGAGTACGACGGCAAGACCGTCACCGGGGCGGTGAAGGTGAAGGTCGGTCCGATCACGGTGACCTACAAGGGCACCGCCGTCTTCGAGGAACAGGACGAGGCGGCGCATCGCATGGTGCTGATCGCCAGCGGCCGGGAGACCCGCGGTCAGGGCACCGCCCGCGCGACCGTGACCGGCACGCTGAGCGAGCGGGACGGCGGCACGGCCGTGTCGGTCCGCACCGACCTGACGGTGACCGGGCGGCCGGCGCAGTTCGGGCGTGGGGTGCTGGCGGAGGTGGGCGACCGGCTCGTCGGCCAGTTCGCCCAGTGCCTGTCGGAGAAGATCACCGGTCCTCCCGCCCCGGCGGCGGCCGAGGAGCCGGCGGGAGCGGAGGCGGAGCCGGCGGAGCCGGAACCCCTCGACCTGCTCCGCACGGCCGGGGTGCCGGTGGCCAAGCGGGCGGCGGCCGGTGCCGCGGCGCTCGGACTGGCCGTCCTGGCGTTCCTGGGTCTGCGGCGACTACGGCGCCGCTGACGCCCGGCCGGCCGGCGTCACGCCGGCGGTCGGCGACGATCCGCTCCGGATGGTGGTGGACGGCCGCCGTGATCCGTGCCGGTCGGTCCCGGAAGTAGGGGTCGTCGGGGACCGGGAGGGATCCCGCGAGGGCCCGGCCACGGCCGCTTGCCCGGATCGCGTCGTCGGCGCCGACCGCCTCGCGAAAGACGTCCCGGGCCCCGGTTTCCGGCGTCGAGGCCGGAAGGTCGCCTTGTCCATGCCGGACTGCCGCACCGGTGCGACGGGAAGGTGCGCCCATTGCGGGAACCGGGCGGGGAGCAGACGGCGTACCAGTGTCTCGTCGATCAGCACGCTGACCAGTTCACCGGGACGGCGATGGGAATCCACCGAAATTTCCGTGTGTGAGCCGCGCCTGAACGGGTAGTCGCCGCACAACGGAGGCTTCGTCGCCTCCCATGGCACAGCACCTCTGCGGGAAGGAGGTCCGTGACAGCGCACACTCGCAGCGCCCGGGCCGCTTCCCAACGCGTGAAGCGGCCCGGACCCTTGTCGGGACACGCCTCGCGGATCACCGTTCCCGGCCCGGGACCAGCGCCCCGGGAAGCATGAGCAGCGCCACCAGCGCGGCGGCCGCGTACAGACCGGCGGCTCCCAGCGCGACGGTGTGGAATCCCCGCACGAACCGCTCCCCGTCGCCGGGCTGCCCGGCGACCGCCCCGGCCACCGCGATGCCGATCGCGCCGCCGGTCTGACGTGCGGTGTTGTTCATCGCGGAGGCCAGCCCGGCCCGTTCACCTGGCACGGCGGCGATGGCCGCGGCCACGACCGCCGGGGTCAGCAGGCCCATGCCCACGCCCCACAGCAGGAACGCCGGCAGCAGCACCGGGTAGCCCGAGTGCGCACCGGCGCGGGCCAGCAGCGCCAGACCCGCGGCCGCCACGAGCAGGCCGGCCGTGGCCGGCAGGCGAGCACCGATCCGGCTGGTGACGCGGCCCCCGAAGGGCGCGATGACCGCGAGCGGGGCGAACAGCGGGATCACCGCCAGACCGGCGAGCAGCGCCGAGCGGTGCTGGACCGACTGGAGGAACAGCATCAGCACGAACAGGGTGCCGAGGGTGCCCAGGTTCATGATCCCGGCGGCGATGTTCGCCGCGTCGAAGGCGGGCCTGCGCAGCAGCGGGACGGGCAGCATCGCGTCGTCCCCGCGCCGCAGCTCCGCCACGGCCAGCGCGGGCACCGCGAGGACGGCCACGGCCGCGGCCGCGAGGACCTGCGGAGCGCCGGCGCCCGCGCGGCCGCCCTGGATGAAGGCGTACGTCGCGGCCAGCAGCAGCACGCTGCCCAGCAGTACGCCGGGCACATCGAGGCGGCGGGCCCGCTCCTCCCGGCTCTCCCGGACGATCGCCGCCGCCCACACCAGGGCCACCAGCACGATCGGCACGTTCAGCAGGAAGATCGCCCGCCAGCCGAAGGCGTCGGTGAGCGCGCCGCCGAGCAGCGGGCCGGCCGGGAGGGCCAGGCTGCCGATGCCCGCCCAGACGCCGATCGCCCGCGCGCGGGCCGCGTCGTCGGGGAAGGCGCGGCTGATGATGGCCAGCGTGCCCGGCAGCAGAAGGGCAGCCCCCACGCCCTGCACCACCCGGGCCGCGACCAACACGGGCACACCGGGGGCGAGTCCGCAGGCGAGCGAGCCCGCGCCGAAGACGACCAGGCCGCCCAGCACCACCCGCCGGTGCCCATGGAGGTCTCCGGCCGTCCCGCTGGTCAGCATGAGGGAGGCGAGGGCCAGGGCGTAGCCGTCGACCACCCACTGCAGGCCGCCGACGTCCGTGCCCAGGGCCGCGCCGATGCCGGGCAGGGCGACGTTGACGATGGTGACGTCGAGCAGCACCAGGAAGTAGCCGGCGCACATCACGACGAGGACGGTGCGCGGCGAACCGGCCTGCCGGGCCGTCCCGACCGCGCGCCGGAGGAGCGTTACCGGTGTATCAGCCATGCTTCTGTCGTAACAGGGAGGTCTGACAGTGGCCCGTACGCCGTTGCCGGGCAGGGGTGCCGGGTGCCCCTCGCCCTCGCGGTGAAACCGTCCGTCACCTCGGTGGCAGCCGGTGCAGTTCCACGTCCGTGAGCTTCCCGTCGGCGGCCTGAGCGGTCAGGTACGTGCAGTGGGGCCGGCGGCGGCGGTCGGTCGGTGAACCCGGGTTGAGCAGACGCAGGCCGCCGGGGGCGGTGGTGTCCCACGGGATGTGACTGTGCCCGAAGACCAGCACGTCCAGATCCGGGAAGCGGGCGGCGCAGCGCGTCTCGCGGCCCTGGGCGGCTCCCGTCTCGTGCACGACGCCGAAACGCAGGCCGCCGATCTCGGCGTACGCCACCTCGGGCAGCCGGGCGCGCAGTTCGGGTCCGTCGTTGTTGCCGTACACGGCCACGAGCCGTCGGCTGCGGCTCTCCAGCAGGTCGAGGGTGGCGGTGTCGACCCAGTCCCCGGCGTGGAGGACGACGTCCGCGCGCGGGAGTTCCGCGAGGAGCGGGGCGGGGAGCTCCTTGGCGCGCTTCGGGAGGTGGGTGTCGGACATCAGCAGAAGACGCACGCGACCAGCCTAGACGGCTGCCGGCCCGAGATATCGGCAGTCGAAACTGTTCAGCCTCAACTGGACAGTTCCAGCTGACGGTTCTACGGTGAGGGCATGGATGCACAGCCCAGCGGCGCTCCCGAGGGCATCTCCGAGTCCGCCGCGCGTGCAGCGCGGGATCTGCGGGTCGTCTTCAGCCGCCTGCGCCGCCGTCTGAGGGAGATCGCGGAGGACGACCAGCTGACTCCCCCGCAGGTCTCCGCGCTCACCCTGGTCGCCAAGCACGGCGCGGCCACGGCCAGCGCCCTCGCCGCCGCCGAGGGGGTACGGCCGCAGTCGATGGCGACCACGCTCTCAGCGCTCGACCGGCAGGACCTGATTCGCCGCAGTCCCGACCCGGACGACGGCCGCCGCCAGCTCGTCACCCTGACCGAGGCCGGGCGCCTCCGCGTCGAGGGCGACCGCCAGGCGCGCGAGGAGTGGCTCAGCCGGGCTCTGCAGGACCGGTACACCGAGGACGAGCGGCGCACGGTTCTCGAAGGGCTGACGCTGCTGGAGCGGCTGACCAAGCCGTGAAACCAACGTGGCTGTCGCCTACCGGCCGCCTCTGAAGCACACCCGAACCTCCCCGAAAGGCCTGACCCATGACCGTCACCGCCCTCGACCCCCGCACCGCCCTCGTCGTGATCGACCTCCAGGCCGGGGTCGTCGGCGCCACCACGCAGCCGTACACCACCGCCGAGGTCGTCGACCGCACGGTCCGGCTCGCCGACGCCTTCCGCGCCCGCGACCTGCCGGTGGTCCTGGTGCGGGTCTCCTTCGCCGCCGACGGCGCGGACGCGGTCCCCGGCCGCACCGAGACCTCCCGTCCGGGCGGCCCACGCCCGGCGGGCTGGGACGAGATCGTCGGTGAACTCGCCGGTCACCCCGGCGACATCCTCGTCACCAAGCGCAACTGGGGCGCCTTCCACGGCACCGACCTCGACGTCCAGCTGCGCCGGCGCGGCGTCACGCAGATCGTGCTGACGGGGGTGGCCACCAGCATCGGCGTGGAGTCCACCGCGCGCGCCGCACACGAGCACGGCTACCACGTCACCCTCGCCACCGACGCGATGAGCGACCTCGACCCGGAGGCCCACCGGTCGAGCGTCGAGCGGATCTTCCCCCGCCTGGGCGAGACCGGCACCACGGACGAGATCCTGGAACTCCTTACCAAGACGCACAGGTGAGCCGATCCGGCGAAACGATCAGCGCGGGGCGCGGTGGGACGGGCCCCTGGATCGGGTTGCCATCCGGCCACCGCACCACACACGGCGAACGACCCGAGGGGGCTCGGAAGCCCGATGCCGGTCAAGGCCAGTGTCATCGTCCCGGTGCACGATCCCGAGGGTGGGTGCCGCCGTCGGACGGTTCGGCAAGGCCTCCTTCGACCTGCTGGTGCGCGAGCGCTCCAGCGGTGCCCGGCACTTCCAGCCGGTCGAGGTCATCCGGGAGATCGTGCCGGTCGAGGACAGCCGGAACGTCCGGCTGGTGCTGCGGGCCACGGCCGCCGTCGACCCGGCCCGCGCGGCGGCCGACCGCCCGCTGCACGCCGGGCCGTGGGACACCTACGCCCGGGTCGGGCTGGGCGGGTGGACCATGGGCCGACCTGCCGGCCGACGAGCTGAGCGGCGCGCTGTAGCGCGCCGCCCTGTGCGCGGCTCCCGGGGCCGTCGACCGGCGCTTCCTGCCGCTGCCGCTCGCGCCGCACGCGGACGCGCTCACGGTCAGGACCGTCCGCACCCGCGCGCCTCGCCCCTGCGCCGGCCGGTCCGCGGGGCGAGGCGCGCACTCGCCGCGATCCTGGGGCGCGGCGCGCAGCGGACACCCGAGCGGGTCAGCGGCTGACGGCGAACGGCTCCAGGGCCTTGCGCAGTGCGTCCAGGCCGCGCTTGCGGCTCAGGCCCAGGTTGCGGGCCCGCACCAGCGGGGCCCAGAAGTCCGCCTCCAGCAGCGTCTCCGGCTTGACCGCCTTCACCCGCTCCAGGATCGCCTCGGGCACCTTCTGCGGGTCCGGGACGTTGAACTCGGCCATGATCTCGTCGTACTTGTCCTTCAGCACCGTGTTCTCGTGGTCCGCGCCGAAGACGACCAGCTGACCGGTGGGCTGGGTGTCGACCAGCACCATCGTGAGGTCGGGGCGGTAGCGCGCCAGGATCTCGATGACCTTGTAGACGTCCCCGGTCCAGTACTGGGTGTGCCGGTCGCGGGCCGCCTCGTCGACGCTGCGCGGCAGCATGTCGTCGAAGGCGATCACGCTGGCCCAGTCGGAGTGCTTCTCGACGTTCATGAAGTCGCGCAGCGCGTACTCGAACAGGTGCATGCCGTCGATGAACGACAGGTCGAGGGTGGTGCGCCGCCAGTAGCCGAGCGGGCTGCGGCCACGGCGCAGGTTGCGCACGGGGTGGCGGCCGCTGCGGAGGTGAGCGAGGGGGTTCTCGCGGGCGAAGAAGTCGTCGCTGGTCGCCCGCACCAGGTGGACGTCGACCTTGAGCTCGGTGACCACCTTGAAGGCGGGGTCGATCGCGATGCTGGGGACGCGCGACAGCTTCAGGCTGCGGCCGTCGTTGACTCCGATCTCCAGGTAGTTGCGGTTGGCTGTGGCCTTGTGCAGCTCCCGCAGGAACTCATGGCGATTCACGAAGGGACTCCTTGCGGATCCGGGAAAGTGCTTGGTGCAACAGGGGCACCGGCGCCGCTCCAGGCCGGCTGCCCGCGCAGGTCGCCGACGACACCCCGGGGCTCGCGGCGCGGCTCCGGGGCGATCATCGTGCCGACGAACCTACCTCTGTACGCGCTGTGAGCCAAGCCGTTCCGCCCAATCATGACTTCTTCGGGAAACTCGTCGGCCACCTCGTGTCGAACCCGCTGTCACCGACGGATCCGCACATGCCACCGAGCACGAAGTCGTCGCCCAGGCCCATCACGAAGTCGTCGTCCCCGCGCCGGATCCCATGTCGTGACGCTCGCCGGCGCTGTTCGACGGGCCGCTCAGTCCTCGCCCCGCACGATGTTTCCCTCCGGACCGCACTGGTCCGTTCGGGTGGTCCCGGCGTCGAGGACGGCCGGGACGCAGGTGCGCAGGGCTGCCTTGCCCCGCAGTCGCCTGGCCTTCGACCAGCCGGTCTCGGGGCGGCGGAGTACGGCCTTCTCACTCGTCTGCGTCGTCACGGGGGTTCATCTTCCTTCTGCCTCGTTCCTCCCCGACCGGGTCCCCGGCGGCGCGGGCGCCAAACGCCACGCTGACGGCCCACAGCAAGGCGTGGCGCGAAGGTGCCGCCGTGCCACGGCGGTAGCGTCGCGGCGGCCGCTGGAGGAGGACAATGACGCATCTGTCGGAACATTCCGCCCAGGAGGCCGGCGCCTCCCACAACGCGCTCGGCGCCTCGCTGCTGCGCTGGACCTCGACGACCGACCACAAGGTGATCGGACGCCTGTACATGGTCACGGGCTTCTGCTTCTTCCTGTTCGCCGGGCTGCTGGCGCTCGCCATGCGGGCCGAACTGGCCCGTCCGGGGATGCAGTTCATGAACGAGCAGACCTACAACCAGCTCTTCACGATCCACGGCACCGTCATGATGCTGCTGTTCGCGACACCGATGTTCGCCGGCTTCGCGAACGCGGTGATGCCGTTGCAGATCGGCGCCCCGGACGTCGCGTTCCCGCGGCTGAACGCGCTGTCGTACTGGATGTACCTCTTCGGCGGGGTGATGGTCGTCTCGGGCTTCGTGGTGCCGGGGGGCGCGGCGGCCTTCGGCTGGTTCGCGTACGCCCCGCTCAACAGCGCCTACCACTCCCCCGGCGCGGGCGGTGACCTGTGGGTGATGGGCCTGGTGGTGACCGGTGTGTCGACAACGCTGGGCGCGGTGAACTTCATCGCGACCATCCTGTGTCTGCGGGCTCCGGGCATGACGATGTTCCGGATGCCGATCTTCACCTGGAACGTGCTGTTCACGTCGATCCTGGTGCTGCCCGCCTTCCCGGTCCTGACGGCGGCCCTGCTGGGCCTGGAGGCGGACCGGAAGTTCGGGGCGCACGTCTTCGACGCGGCGAACGGCGGGGCGTTGCTGTGGCAGCACCTGTTCTGGTTCTTCGGGCATCCCGAGGTGTACATCGTGGCGCTGCCGTTCTTCGGGATCATCTCGGAGATCATCCCGGTGTTCTCCCGCAAGCCGTTGTTCGGGTATCTGCCGATGATCGGCGCGACCATCGCGATCACCATGCTGTCCGCGGTGGTGTGGGCGCACCACATGTTCGCCACGGGGGCGGTGCTGCTGCCGTTCTTCTCGGTGATGTCGTTCCTGATCGCGGTGCCCACCGGCATCAAGTTCTTCGCGTGGATCGGCACCATGCGCGGTGGTTCGCTGTCGTTCGAGACGCCGATGCTGTGGGCGTCCGGCTTTCTGGTGTCGTTCCTGCTGGGCGGGTTGAGCGGGGTGCTCATCGCGTCCCCGCCGCTCGACTTCCACCTGACCGACAGCTACTTCATCGTGGCGCACCTGCACTACGTGCTGTTCGGCACCGTGGTCTTCGCGATGTTCGCCGGGTTCTACTTCTGGTGGCCCAAGTTCACCGGGAGGATGCTCGACGAGCGGCTGGGCAAGGTGCACTTCTGGCTGCTGTTCCCGGCCTTCCAGCTCACGTTCCTGGTGCAGCACTGGCTGGGCGAGGCGGGCATGCCCCGCCGGTACGCCGACTATCTCCCCAGCGACGGCTTCACGCTCCTCAACACCCTGTCGTCCGTGGGAGCGTTCCTGCTGGGCGTCTCCACCCTGCCGTTCCTCTACAACGTCTGGCGCACCGCCCGGCACGGACAGCGGGTCGCCGTGGACGACCCCTGGGGCTACGGGCGCGGGCTGGAGTGGGCGACGGCCTGCCCGCCGCCACGGCACAACTTCGTGGCGCTGCCGCGGGTGCGCTCGGAGTCTCCGGCGTTCGACGCGCACCATCCCGCGGTCGTGCGGTGGGCGAGCGAGGAGGGTCTGCGGTGAAGACCGAGTCGTTGTTCTTCGGGGGCGTGGCGCTGTTCTTCGCGGGAAGCGCCGCGTTGTACGGCTGGTGGGCGCGGGAGCCGGCCGGCTCGGCGGTGCTCGTCGTCGCCTTTCTGATGGCCGCGCTGATCTCGTTCTTCACGGCGGTGCAGTACCGGCGCAAGGGG
Organism: Streptomyces gilvus; assembly: GCF_022513565.1. Classification (GTDB taxonomy): domain Bacteria; phylum Actinomycetota; class Actinomycetes; order Streptomycetales; family Streptomycetaceae; genus Streptomyces; species Streptomyces gilvus. The sequence continues at coordinate 300,080 of NZ_JAKWBE010000002.1, forward strand.
CGCCGGCCCCAGGACCGCACCGATGCCGAAGTAGCCGACGGCGCCGGGCCGTTGGAGTTCTTCCCGCCGGATTCTCGGTGGCCGGTCGTCACGGCGTTCGGCTTCGCGCTGACGGCGACCGGTGTGGTCTACGGGCTGTGGCTGTTCCTCATCGGCCTCGTGGTGCTGGCCCGGGGCGTTGCGGGCTTCGTGTTCCAGTACGTGGACCGGGGCTCCGGTCCGCCGGAGTGAGAGGGGCTCGCGGGGCGCCGGGCCGGAAGTCCGTGACCGGGTGGTGGTCGCTCTCGTAGCCGCCCTCGACGCTCTGGCGCACCTCGCCGCTCTCCACGCCCTCCACGAGCCGTTCCTGTTCGGCGTGGGCGAGGGCGTGGCACAGCCGCCGGGTCACCAGGAAGGCGGCGACGGGCGCCAGGACGAGGGCGATGCGCAGGATCCAGGTCAGGGTGTTCACGGAGATGCGGAAGGACTGCGCCACGACGTCGTTGCCGCCGGCCAGCAGCAGCACGCCGTAGAAGGTGATGCCGGCGACGCCCAGCGCCGTACGGACGGGGCGGTCGCGGGGGCGGTCGCACAGATGGCGTTCCTGGTGTCCCTCGCCGGTCAGGCGCTGCTCGGCGAACGGGTAGAGGTACAGGACGAGGAAGAGCAGCGCGGGCAGGACGACCGCGGGGAGCAGGACGTTCCACATCAGAGTGTGGCCCCAGAGATCGGTCTCCCACGGGGGTACGAGTCGCAGCGCCCCTTCCAGGAAGCCGACGTACCAGTCGGGCTGGGAGCCGGTGGACGCCTGGTCGGGGCGGTAGGGGCCGTAGGTCCACACGGGGTTGATCTGGGCGAGGCCGCCGAGCAGCGCGAGGACGCCGAAGACGATCAGGGACAGGCCGCCGGAGGAGGCGCTGAACTGCGGGTAGAGCGGTTTGCCGACGGCGTTGTCGTTGGTGCGGCCCGGGCCACGCCACTGGGTGTGCTTGAGGTGGAAGACGAGGATGAGGTGCACGGTGACGAGACCGACCAGCGCGCCCGGCAGCAGGAGGATGTGCAGGGAGTACAGACGGCTGATGATCTCGTGGCCGGGATACTGGCCGCCGAAGACGAACATGGCCACGTAGGTGCCGACGACGGGGATCGACAGCATGATGCCCTGGGCGATGCGCAGTCCCGTGCCGGACAGCAGGTCGTCGGGGAGCGAGTAGCCCGCGAAGCCCTCGGCGAGGGCGAGCACGAACAGGGTGAGGCCGATGATCCAGTTGGCCTCGCGGGGCCGGCGGAAGGCCCCGGTGAAGAAGATCCGCAGCAGGTGCAGGCCGATCGCGGCGACGAAGACGAGGGCCGCCCAGTGGTGCGTCTGCCGCATCAGCAGTCCGCCGCGGATGTCGAAGCTGATGTGCAGGGTGGAGTCGAAGGCCTCCGACATGCGCACGCCCCGCAGGGGGACGTACGAGCCGGCGTAGACCACCTCACGCATCTCCGGATGGAAGAAGAACGTGAGCCACACCCCGGTCAGGAGCAGCACGAGCAGGCTGTAGAGGGCGAGTTCGCCGAGCAGGAAGGACCAGTGGTCGGGGAAGGCCTTGCGCAGCAGTGCGCCGCCGCCGTCGAGGACGGGCAGACGGGCGTCGGCGGCGTCGGCCAGCCGCTCCCCGGGATGTCTCCTCGTGCGCTCCACGCCCGACCGCCTCCCTGCTCCGCGCCGCCGGAGTGTTCATCCCACGCGGAGGCGGTGGTGAGCAGCGGGAAGGCGGAAAACACCCGTGGGTGTCGGGCGGAACCCCCGTTCGGGTGTCGCTCAGTCGTTGGGCTTCGCCGCGCTGATGTCCCCGAGGGCCGACCCGGGGTCACGTTCCATGGCCGCGTCGCCGAGGGAGACGATGCCGACGGGCCGGCCGTGGTCGACGACCGGTACCCGGCGTACGGCGTGTTCGCGCATCAGGCGGATGGCGCGGTCGAGGTCGTCGTCGGGGGCCACGGTGACCAGGTCGTCGCTGCAGGCGCCGGCCACGGTGGTCTGCTCGGGGTCGCCGCCCTCGGCGAGCGCGCGGACCACGAGGTCGCGGTCGGTGACCAGGCCGCGCAGCCGGTCGCCGTCGGTGACCAGGACGGCGCCGAGATCCTGGTCGCGCATGAGGCGGGCCACCGCCGTCACGGAGGTCTGCGGCTCCACCGTGACCGGGTCGGCGGTCATGATGTCGCTGACGTGCTGGGGCATGGGGTACCTCTCCTTCGCCCGGGATCGGTGTCCGGACGGCGACGCCGGTCGTCGCCGTCCGGGCCCCGGGTACCCCGGTGCGGCGGTGGTCAGGCGGCGTTGAGCGCGGTGCGCAGGGTGGCGACGGCCTGGTTGATGGCGGCCTCGGGGTCGTGTCCCCCGTCGTGGTGTAGCCGATCACCGGTCCGTCGCCTCCGCTTCGGAGCCGTCCGGTACGTGCCGCTGCGGTCCGTCGTGCGATCACCGCTGGTCCCGGCTCGGCGAGCTCCAACAGGGCCGCCGGCGAGGGCGATTCGGGCCGCGACCTGCGGATTCCGCCGGCTTGATCGGCTACACCACTCGGCGGGACGCCATCGGCCTCGGCGGCATGGGTCTCGCGCAGGGCGTCGAGCATCACGAAGTCGTGGATGATGCCCTCGTAGCGCACGGCGGTCACGGGGACTCCGGCCTCGCGCAGCTTGTTGGCGTAGGCCTCTCCCTCGTCCCGCAGGACGTCCGCCTCGCCGGTGATGACCAGGGCCGGGGGCAGCCCGGCCGGCTGCTCGGTGGACGCCCGCAGCGGCGAGGCGGTGATCCGTGCCCGCTGCTGCGCCGGGAGCGACGCGCGGAGGACGAGCGGTCCGTCGCCATCCGGCTCACCCGCGAGGGCGCGGCCCTGCGGGAGCGGGCGCGCTCGGTCCCCGTGGCCATCGGCGACGCCATGGGTCTGACTCCCGAGCAGGACGCGCCGGCCAAGCGGCTGCTCCGGCTGATCACGGCCAACGTCACGGACGGCTGACCGGCAGCTCCGCCCAGACCTGCTTGCCCCCGCTGACCGGCACCGCTCCCCATGTCTCCGACATCGCCTCGACCAGCAGGATGCCCCGGCCGCCGGTGGCCTCCCAGCCGATGCTGGTCGGCTTGACCGGCGTACGGGGCGAGGTGTCGGCGACCGACACGCGCAGCCGGTTGTCGAGGAGGGTGAGGTCCAGGCGGACCTGGCCGTCGGTGTGCACGAGGGCGTTGGTGACGAGCTCGGACACGACGAGCAGCACGGTGTCGATGTCGTCCCGGGGCACGCCCCAGGCCCGCATGGTGCGGCGGGTGAAGCGGCGGGCGTGTCCGACGGCCTCGGGGACCCGCCAGATCGTCCAGCTCTCGCGCAGCGGGCGCAGCGTCATGCCGTCGTAGCGCAGCAGGAGCAGGGCGATGTCGTCGTTGCGCTGGGCGTTGTCCAGCAGGGCGTCGGCGACCAGGCCGAGGTGGGCGGGGTCCGACACGGACAGTTCGTCGGCCAGCCGGCCGATGCCGAGGTCGATGTCGGCGTCGGCGGACTCGACGAGGCCGTCCGTGGTCAGGGCGATCACCGTGCCGGGCCGCAGACGCAGCACGCTGAGCGGGAAGTCGGCCTGGCTCACGACGCCGAGCGGTGGGCCGACGTCCGTGTCGGGGACCTCCGTGGTGCCGTCGGGATGGCGCACCACGGGCGGCAGATGGCCCGCCCGGACGTACCAGGCGGAGCCCTCCTCCATGTCGACGTCGACGTAGCAGCAGGTCGCGAAGAGGTCGGTCTCCATGTCGGTCAGCAGCCGGTTGGCGTGGGAGACGACGACGTCCGGCGGGTGTCCCTCGACGGCGTAGGCCCGCAGGGCGGTGCGCATCTGGCCCATGAGGGTCGCGGCGGCGGTGCTGTGGCCCTGCACGTCGCCGATGATCAGGGCGACGTGGTTGTCCGGCAGCGGGATCACGTCGTACCAGTCGCCGCCGACCTCCAGGCCGGCCGTGGCGGGCAGATAGCGGGCGACGGCGACCGCGCCGGGCAGCTCGGGCAGGCGGCGCGGGAGCAGCTGGCGCTGGAGCATGCCGACCAGTTCGTGCTCGGCGTCGAAGGCGTGGGCGCGCATCAGGGCCTGTCCGGCGAGGCCGGCGGAGGCCGTGAGCAGGGCGCGTTCGTCGGGGCCGAAGTCGTGCGGGGCGTCCCAGCCGATCAGACAGGCGCCGGCCATGCGGTTGCCGGCGGGCAGCGGCAGCACGGCCAGGCCGCCCGGGCCGACCTCGGCGAGCGCGGGCTCCAGGGCCGTGCCCACGGGCCAGATCTGGGCGCGGCCCTCGCGCAGGGCGGAGGCGAGAGTGGGCATGGCCCGCACCGGCGCGTCGGGCCACTCGCCGCGCCACTCCAGACGCCACAGCTCGGGCCAGGTCTCCGGCTCGGGCGGGTCCAGGACGGTCACGATGAGCCGCTCGCCCTCCAGCTCGGCGAGCGCGATCCGGTCGGCCCTGAGCGGCTTGCGCAGCGCGGAGACCACGGCCTGGCTGACGTCACGGACCGTGCCGGCGGTGGCGAGGGCGGCGGCCAGCCGCTGGACGCGGGCCACGTCGGTGACGTCGGAGCGCAGCTTGGAGGCGTCGGCCACGGTGCCGACGAGCCGGGCGGCCCGGCCCTCGCCGCCGGGCAGCAGCCGCCCGCGCAGCCGCAGCCACTTCGGCGGCCCCGAGGGCTGCAGCACCCGGAACTCCAGCTCTCGCTCGCCGATGGACATGTGGTCGGCCTCCACCACCGACATCAGCGAGGGCAGGTCCTCGGGCACCGTCAGGCCCAGCAGGGTCTCGACCTTGCCGTCGAACTCGCCGCGGGTGAGGGCGAACAGCTCCAGGATGTCGTCGCCGACCTCGACCCGGCCGGAGTCCATGGCGAGGCTGAAGGCGCCCGTCGGCAGTTCACCGCCCTCGGCGGCGCGGGGCGGGGCGGGCGGTGCGACGGCGTCGGCGATCAGCTCCAGACACTTGCGGTCCTCGGTGTCGAACCCGTCGGGCCGCTCGCTCACGGCCAGCAGACAGCCGCCGCCGTCGTCCCCGCGCGCGGGCAGCACCGCGAGGAAGAAGTCGCCGGCCGGTGTCCGTCGCGCCTGGGCGCCCTCGGCGAGTTCCTTGGGCCCCAGCCACACCGCACCGCCCGAGCGATGGGCGTCCGCGACCGGGGAGTGCCCGGAACGGGGATAGCTGTCGCGCAGCCCGAACAGTGTCCTGGGCACGCCCGCCGACTCCACCAGGCACAGGGCGTCGCCGTCCTCGGCGGGCGTGTACAGCGCGGCGAAGGCCGCGCCCGCGAAGACGAGCGCCTGTTCCAGGATCCGGTGCACCCGCTCCTGCGGGCCCGGACCGGAGGCGAGCGCTTTCAGGGCACCTTCGGCACGCAGCGTCCTCGTTCTGCGTCCGTCGCCGCCCTCAGTGACCACGTCCGCAATTACAGCGCGTATGAGAGTGGCGCGCAGCCCCTGTGAGCGTTCCGTGGAGGTCACAAGGCGTGTCGAGTCGAACGAGACCGAACATGTCTTGACGCGTGCGTACCGCACGGCGACCTCGTGACACAGGTGACTGTCCGCGGCCCTGCCCCGGCTGGAAGCCTCGCTGCGGGGCCACGGAAGGGGATCCATGGACAAGCGGTACGAGGTGTACGCCCCTCGCGGACAGACACTTCCACGACACGCCGGACCGGCTCGCCGCGGCCGGTGAGCAGGGCACCGCCCTGTTCGCGACGGCCCGCCGCGAGGTTCCCGAGGGCTGGGACGCTGCGCGGACCGGGGACTGGCTGACGCCGACGCCGCTCCGGGCGGACGGCAGTCCGGTCTCCGGGCCGGCGCAGGGCTGGAAGAGGCTCGGCGCCCTGCTGAAGGGCTGCGCGGGGCCGTACTTCCTTTGACGCCGGGTTCGACAAGGCGCGCCGGCATCCTCACCGCCGCCACCTCACGCTGCTACGCCCAGCCCCCGGCCTCTTCCAGGGCCGCGCCGGAATGATCCTGCACCTCGGCCGCACCACGGCACCGGACGCCGGCGAGCGACGGCTCGCCGAGCAGATCGCCGGGCTCGGCTGGTACGCGAGGGCGTACGAGGGCCGACTTGCCTTCCCCGGGCACCAGATGATGCGGCTGTCCATGGACCTCGCCAAGGCGCCGCCCCACCCCGCTCGCCGTGCGCGTCCGCTCCGCAGGGGGCAGATTTGATCCCTGGGACCCGCCGCCGAGCCGGGCGAGGAGGTGGTCGGCGTGTCCGACGGGCAGGGGGCCGCCGCCCAGGCGCCGGCGACCGTACGGACGCGGGTGGGGCGACCACTGCTGTCGCTGGCGCTCGCCTCGATGATGGACGAGGTGCACGCGCACTCCGGCGCGGTGTATCTGCTGGCGTCCGGTGAGCCGGTGCTGGAGATGGCCGTGATGGCGGGATTGCCGCGGGCGTTCGCGGCGCCGTGGGAGCGGGTGGGGCTGAGCGCGCCGATCCCGGTCGCCGACGCGCTGCGCGAGCGGCGGCTGGTGTGGGTGGGCGGCGAGGAGGACATGGCGGTCCGCTATCCCCGGATCGCGGTGGTGCTGCCGTACCCCTTCGCGCTGGCGGCCGTTCCGGTGGCGACCGAGTCGACGGCGTACGGCGCGGTCTTCGTGACCTGGCCCGGCTCCCATCCGCCGGAGCTGTCGGACCGGGAGCGGGACCATCTCACGGCGGCCTGCGACCGGCTGGCGCTGCGGCTGGAACGCGCCCTCCAGGAGAGCCGTCCGCCGCTGCCGGAGCCCGATCTGCTCGCCACGCCGGTGGTGGCCGGGGCGGCCGGCACGCTGGGCACCGTGGAGGCGGCGCGGATGGTGTCCAGGCTGCCGTACGGGCTGTGCTCCCTCGATCTGCACGGCCGGGTCGGTTACGCCAACCCGGCGGCCGCCGAGCTGATCGGTGTGCCGGTCAGCAGACTGCTGGGCAACCAGCTGTGGGCCTCGGTGCCCTGGCTCAACGACCCGGTCTACGAGGACCGTTACCGCGCGGCGCTGCTCAGCCAGCACACGACGTCGTTCGTGGCGCTGCGGCCGCCCGGGGACTGGCTGTCGTTCCGGATGTATCCGAACACGACCGGGCTGAGCGTGCGGGTGACCCGGGCGCGCGCGGTCACGGAGATGAACCGGGCCGGTCCGCAGCCCGGCGACGCGCCCTCCCGGCTGGTCACCATCTCGCAGGTGCTGACGCTGGCGGGAGCGCTCACCGAGGCGGTGGGGGTGCAGGACGTGGTGCAGCTGGTCGCGGACGAGATCGCGCCGGCCGTCGGCAGTCAGGCGCTGGTCGTCCTCGGTTCCCGGGCGGGGCGGCTGCACGTGCTGGGCCATCGCGGGTATCCGGACGCTCGGATCGTGGAGCGGTTCGACGGGCTGCCGCTGGCCCGGCAGACACCGGGCACGCACGCGCTGACCACCGGGGTGCCCGCGTTCTTCGCCTCCCGTGAGGAGCTGGAGCGGCTGTACCCGTCGGTGCAGGCGCCCCCGGACGGCTTCGAGGCCTGGGCGTACCTTCCGCTGATCGCGTCCGGCAGGCCGGTGGGCACCTGTCTGCTCGCCTATGCCGAGCCGCACCCGTTCCCCGCGGACGAGCGGGCGGTGCTCACCAGCCTGGGCGGTCTGATCGCGCAGGCCCTGGAGCGGGCCCTGCTGTACGACGCCAAGCACCGGCTGGCGCACGGTCTGCAACAGGCCCTGCTGCCGCACTCGCTGCCCGCGCTGCCCGGCGTCGAGGCGGCCTCGCGCTATCTGCCCGCCACCCAGGGCATGGAGATCGGCGGCGACTTCTACGACCTGGTGCCCACACAGGGCGTGGCGGCCGCGGTGATCGGGGACGTGCAGGGGCACAACGTGACCGCGGCCGGGCTGATGGGCCAGCTCCGCACCGCCGTGCGGGCCTACACGACCGTGGGACAGGCTCCGGCGGAGGTCATGCGCAGCACGAACCGGCTGCTGATCGATCTGGGCGCCGACCTGTTCGCCAGTTGTCTGTATCTGCGGCTGGATCCGGCGCGCGGACGGGCCGTGATGGCCCGGGCCGGTCATCCGCCGCCGCTGCTGCGGCGTCCGGACGGGCGGGTACGGGTGCTCAACCTGGCCGGCGGACCGCTGCTCGGCATCGACGGCGGCGCCGTCTACCCGACGACGGAGGTGGGCCTGCCACCCGGCTCGGTGCTCGCGCTGTACACCGACGGGCTGATCGAGTCGCCGGGCGTGGACATCGAGGACGCGCTGGCGGAACTCGGGGAGCGGCTCGGGGAGGCCGGGGAGCTGCCGCTGGAGGAGCTGGCCGACCATCTGGTGCGGTACGACGCCGGGTCCCGCGAACGGCTCGACGACGTCGCGCTGTTGCTGCTGCGGGCGCGCTGAGCCCGCGGACGCGGTGCGGCCCGGCCCTCCCGCCGGAGGGCCGGGCCGTCCACTGTCGACCGGAACCGCGGGTGAGGTCGATCAGCGGGTCTGGGTGAGCGACGAGCCGTCGTTCGCGCCGGTCCCGGACTGGTCGTTCGCGCCGGTCCCCGACTGATCGCCCGCGCCGGTTCCGGACTGGTCGCCCGCGCCGGCGCCCGACTGGTCGCCCGCGCCGGTTCCGGACTGGTCGCCCGCGCCGGCACCCGACTGGTCGCCGGTGCCGTCGGTCGCGGAGGCGGACGGGTCGGCCGAGCCGCCCACCGCGTCGCCGCCACCCACCGCGTCGCCGCCACCCGCCTGGTCACCGGCGCCGGTGCCGTCGGTCGCGGAGGCGGAGGGGTCGGCCGCGCCGCCCTGGTCGCCCGCACCCGCACCCGCGCCCGCCCCGCCGTCACCCAACGTGGCGCCCGTGGCCTGCAGGGCCGCGGTCACCGGCTGGAAGAAGGTCTCGCCGCCGGCGGTGCAGTCGCCGCTGCCGCCGGAGGTCATGCCGACCGCGCTGCCGTCCTGGGTGAACAGCGAGCCGCCGCTGTCGCCGGCCTCGGCGCAGACGTTGGTCTGGATGAGGCCGTTGACGGTGTCCACGCCGCCGGGGTTGGTCTCGCTCTGGAAGTTGACCGTGGCGTCGAGACCGGTGACCTGGCCGTCGTGCAGACCCGTGGTGCTGCCCATCCGGAACACCTGCTCGCCGACGGTGGCGTCCGCGGCCTTGGTGATCTGGACGGTCTGCCCGTTGCCGGCGTTGACCTCGCTGGCGGTCTGGGTGTTGGGGTCGTCGTACTTGACCAGCGAGAAGTCACTGCCGGGGAAGGTGGCCTGGTCCACGGTGGCGATCGGCTGGCCCGTCTCGGAGTCGGACCACTGCTTGGCGGCCACTCCGCAGTGACCGGCCGTCAGGAAGGCCGGACTGCCGTCGCTGGCGGTGACGTTGAAGCCGAGGGAGCAGCGGACCGTGCCGCCCTCCGCCTGGGCGAAGATGGCGTCGCCGCCCGCCACCAGGGTCTTGAAGGTGCCGGAGGTCTTCTTCACCGTCGCCATGTCGGCGCCGAGGCTCTGGACCGTCGACGTCAGTCTGTCCCACTTGGCGCCGGTGACCGTGCTGTCGGCCGTGACGGCGAGCTTGTTGGTCTTCGGGTCGATCGCCCACGCCGTGCCCGGGATGGTCGCCTTGGCCTTGAGGGTCTGTGCCCCGGCCTTCAGTGCGGCGAGGCTGTTCTTGACCTCGCGGACCTTCGCGCCGGCCTTCTTCGCCTGCACCACCACGTTGTTGTCGCCGGATATGACGTTGACGACGAGCTGCTGGCTGCCCGAGTCGTAGTACGAACCGGCGAAGGCCTGTCCGAGCAACTGCTGGAGCTGCGCGGCGAGATCCGAGGCGTCCGTCGCCTTCAGGGTCTTGGGTGCGACGGCGGCGCCGTTCGACGAACCGTCCTGGGAGGCGTTGGCGTTCGGCAGCAGGATTGCGGCCGCGCCGAGCGCCACGACGCTGCCCGCCGCGATCGCGGCCTTGCGCTTCGGAATTCGCTTGTGACTCAAACTTCTCGACCTCCTGGGGGACCGGAGTCTGTGCCGCCGTTCGGCAGCTGTTCTGTTCTGGCGCCTGGATGGCTGTTGGTACGCACGGGCCGCGTGGTGCGTTCAATTCCGTTTGCCAACTCTCTTTGCCGGATGCGGAATCGGCCATGACTCGCGTCTGACGAAGCGACACGGGGAACAATCGCCCATATGACGATGACGACCGCCGAAGCCGACAAGATCCTCTCCGCCAGCTTCGCCCCTTGGGTGCTCGAGTTGGGCCTGCGTGTCGAGGCGGTGGGAGACGACCGGGCGATTCTGCGTCTGCCCTGGTCGGACCGCTTGTCACGGGAGGGCGGAGGGCTGTCGGGGCAGGCGCTGATGGCCGCCGCGGACACGGCGACGGTGATCGCGGTGTCGGCGGCGCGCGGGGTGTACGGACCCATGACGACGGTTCAGCAGTCGACGTCGTTCCAGCGCGCGGTGTCCGGTTCGGATGTCCTGATCGAGGCGGTCCTGAGCAAGCTCGGCCGGCGCATGGCGTTTGCGGACATCACGATGACCGACGGGGACTCGGGCGAGATCGCCGCCCGGGCGAGCACGGTCTACGCGCTTCTGGGCTGACACGGTCCGCAGTCGGCCGACGACGATCCGTCGTGAACCGCGCGCCGAATCCCGGCTCCAGAGAATCTGCACACTGAATACTCAGCGAAGTCACGGTGGGCGAAGGTTCTGCACAAGCGCGCCCGCTCCCCCACGCCATTACGACGGGAGTGTCGGATTCGCCTGACGATCAGCAAGACCCGGGACGAGCCGATGCGGTGACGCATGTGAAGAACCTGCCACCGAGCCGTGCGCACTCCTGCACGGATCGGGGTCCCTGGGACTCAAGTTGCCTGGTGAGACGGTTGGTTGATTGGAAGCCCGGACCAGCGGCGTGCTTTGATCCATCGCACCGCGGGAGCCGCTCAGGGCTCCGGAGACGGACGCCCGGCGCCCGCGGTCCGCGGTCGTCGCTCTGTCCTCAGAGGGGTGCCGCTCCCCCCTTGTGAGATATCCATATGAAGGGAAGTTCCATCATGAACTCCACCCCCCAGGTTGAGACCGTCGAGATCTCCGACGCCGAGCTCGACAACGTCTCCGGCGGCCTGCAGGTCAACGCCCTGGGCACCGTCACCGGCCTGGTGGACGGCATCGCCCCGGTTTCCGGCCTGGTCGACACGGTCGTCGGCACCGTCGAGGGTGTCACCGGCCTGAACACCGCCCCGGTCACCAACCTGGTCGCCGGTCTCTGATCGCACCTGTTGTGATCCTGAGTCCCGGAGCCGTTCGCCGGCTCCGGGGCTTGTCGTTGTCGTGAACCAGCCGGCTCGCCGAGCCGGTCCTTCCTCGTTTTCAGGTGAGGGAAAGTCCCGTGCAGTTCCGCCAACAGGCCCTCGCCAAGCTCCAGTCGCCGGAGGAGCTCGACCTTCCCGTGCGCTTCGCCCGGCCGCAGGGCTGGCTCGCGCTGTCCGTGACGGTGGTCGCGGTGGCGGCCGCCTCGGTGTGGGCGGTGACCGGCTCGGTGGCCTCCACGGTCAGCGCGCCGGCCATCCTCACCCACGGGCAGGGCAGTTACATCCTGCAGAGCCCGGTTGCCGGACAGGTCACCGCCGTACTCGCCGAGCAGGGCGAGCGACTGCCCGCCGACTCCCCGGTCCTGAAGGTCAGGACGGCACAGGGCGACACCGTCGTCCGCACGGTCGCCGCGGGCCGGATCACCGGACTCGCCGCCACCATCGGGCAGATCATCCAGACCGGCGCGAACGTGGCCGCCGTGGAGAAGGTCGCCCACGCCTCCGACCCGCTGTACGCCACGGTGTACGTGCCCGCCGAGAACGCCGCCGCCATCCCCGCGGACGCCGAGGTCGACCTGACCGTCTCCTCGGTGCCCACCCAGACGTACGGCGTGCTGCGCGGCCAGGTGAAGTCGGTGGACCGCTCGGCGGAGTCGGCCCAGCAGATCGCCGCGTTCCTCGGCGACAGCCAGCTGGGCGAGCAGTTCACCAAGAAGGGCCGCCCGGTGGCCGTACTCGTGAAGCTGGACAGGTCGTCGGCGACCAGGAGCGGTTACCGGTGGTCGTCCAAGGACGGCCCGCCCTTCGGCCTCACCTCCATGACCATGGCCTCGGGCTCGATCCGGCTGGCCGATCAGCGTCCCGTCGATTGGCTGCTGCCGTGAGCACCGCACAGGAGACCCGGAGCAGGCGCCGCTCCGCTCCGCCCAAGCGCCCGGTTCCCAAGGGGAGGGCGAGGACCGTCCGCACGCCGACGGTCCTGCAGATGGAGGCCGTGGAGTGCGGCGCCGCGTCCCTCGCGATGGTGCTCGGCCACTACGGCAAGCACGTCCCGCTGGAGGAACTGCGTATCGCCTGCGGTGTCTCCCGGGACGGCTCGCGGGCCAGCAACCTGCTGAAGGCGGCGCGCAGTTACGGCCTGACGGCCAAGGGCATGCAGATGGACACGGCCGCCCTGGCCGAGGTGAGGACCCCGGCCGTGCTGTTCTGGGAGTTCAACCACTACGTCGTCTACGACGGCATGGGCCGTCGCTTCGGCCGGCGCGGCGTCTACATCAACGACCCCGGCAAGGGCCGCCGTTTCGTGCCGATGGAGGACTTCGACGGCAGCTTCACCGGTGTCGTGCTGGTGATGGAGCCCGGCGAGGGCTTCACCAAGGGGGGCCGCAGGCCCGGCGTCCTCGGCGCGATGCCCGCCCGGCTGCGCGGCACGGCGGGCACCCTGCCGGCCGCGGTGCTGGCGAGCCTGCTGCTCGTCCTGGTCGGCGCGGCGGTGCCGGCGCTCAGCCGTACCTATATCGACATGTTCCTGATCGGCGGGCAGACCTCGCTGCTGGGCGTGCTGTTCGCGTCGATGGGCGCGTGCGTGCTGTTCACCGTCCTGCTGACCTGGCTGCAGCAGGTCAACCTGCTGCACGGCCGCATCATCTCCTCCACCCTCTCCAGCGCCCGTTTCCTGCGCCATCTGCTGCGGCTGCCGGTGACGTTCTTCGCCCAGCGCAGCCCCGCCGACCTGGTGCAACGGCTGCAGTCCAACGACCAGGTGGCCGAGACCCTGGCCCGCGACCTCGCGGCGGCGGGCGTGGACGCGGTGGTCGTCGTCCTCTACGCCGTCCTGCTCTACACCTACGATCCGCAGCTGACCTTCGTCGGCATCGGGGTCGCGCTGCTCAACATCGTCGCGATGCGGATCGTCATCCGGCTGCGGGCCACCCGGACGGCGAAGCTGCGCGCGGACAGCGCCCGGCTCACCAACACCGCGTACACGGGCCTGCAGTTGATCGAGACGATGAAGGCGACCGGCGGCGAGGACGGCTACTTCCGCAAGTGGGCCGGACAGCACGCCACGACGCTGGAGGAGCAGCAGCGGCTCGGGGTGCCGAGCGCCTGGCTGGGCGTGGTCGCGCCGACGCTGGCCTCGCTCAACAGCGCGGTGATCCTCTGGGTCGGCGGCATGCGCGCGGTCGAGGGCGGCATCTCGGTGGGCCTGCTGGTCGCCTTCCAGTCGCTGGTCACCCGCTTCACCGCCCCCATCACCCGGCTCAACGGAGTCGCCGGCCGTATCCAGGACTTCGCCGCCGACGTGGCCCGTCTCAAGGACGTCGAGAACTTCCAGGCCGACCCGCTCTACGGGCGTCCCGGCGCCGGCGACTCCACGCGCCGGCTGCACGGCCATGTCGAGCTGCAGAACATCACCTTCGGCTACAACCCGCTCGACAAGCCGCTGCTGACGGGCTTCGACCTCACGGTCGGCCCGGGCCGGCAGGTGGCGCTGGTGGGCGGCTCGGGCAGCGGCAAGTCGACCGTCTCCCGCCTGATCTCGGGTCTGTACGCCCCCTGGGAGGGCGTGATCCGCATCGACGGACAGCGCCTGGAGGACATCCCGCGCGGGGCGCTGGCCGCCTCCGTGTCCTTCGTCGACCAGGAGGTCTTCCTCTTCGAGGGCTCGGTCCGCGACAACGTGGCGCTGTGGGACCCCTCGATCCCGGACGACGCGGTGATCGACGCGCTGCGGGACGCGGCCCTGTACGACGTGGTGACGCGCCGGCCCGGCGGCATCCACAGCAGGGTCGAGCAGGACGGCCGCAACTTCTCCGGCGGCCAGCGTCAACGCCTGGAGATCGCGCGGGCGTTGGTGCGCCGGCCCAGCATCCTGGTGCTGGACGAGGTGACCAGCGCGCTCGACGCGGAGACCGAACAGGTCGTGATGGACAACCTGCGCCGGCGCGGCTGCGCCTGCGTGGTGATCGCGCACCGGCTCAGCACAGTGCGCGACAGCGACGAGATCGTCGTCCTGCAGCACGGCACGATCGTGGAGCGCGGGCGGCACGAGGACCTGGTGGCACGCGGCGGCGCGTACGCGGCGCTGGTCAGGGAGCGATGAGATGACGACCGCACACGAAGGCGACCTGGTTCTCGGCGCCCTCGGCTCCCTGGGCAGCCGGATCGACTGCTCGGGCCTGACCCGGCTCGACCTGGAGGGCCCGCAGGTGCTGTGGCTGGTCGCGGCCGGCAGCCTGGACCTGTTCGCGGTGGACGCCGTGCAGCAGGGCCACTGGCACCACCTCGGCCGGCTGGAGGCGGGCTCACTGGTCCTCGGCCCGGTCCTCGGACCCCAGCACACCCTGGTCGCCCGTCCGTTGCGCGACTGCGTGGTCCACCGCATCGGCCTGCGCGAGCTGTACCAGGCGGCCGACACCCAGACCTGGTCCTACGACGAGTACGGCAACCCCCAGTACGTCCCGCCGACCACCAGCCCCCTGGAGTACGCGCTCGCGCTCGGCGTCGGCCGCGGGCTGTCCGTCCTCTTCCAGGCGCCGATGGCGACCGAGCGGGCCGCCGAGGTCACGGACGAGGACGTGTTCTGGATGCAGGTGCCGCCGGGCAGCGTCCAGTACGGCTCGCTGTACGGCGCCGAGGCCGCGGCCGACCTGCTGATGGACCCGGCGGTCTGGCAGAGCATGGTCGACCAGCAGTACCGGCTGCTGACCACCCTGGACCGCTGGATCGAGCAGCTGGAGCGCACCCACGAGACCCGGACGGCCGCCGGGATCAAGGCGGGTGAGGCCGTCCGCGCCCAGGCCGACCGGACCCTGCTGGCCTCGATCGGCAAGTCCTCCGCCCAGCGCACGACGTCCGCCGACGCCGACGCGAGCTACGCGGCGTGCAAGCTGGTCGCCGAGGCGGCCGGCATCCCGCTGGCCGACCGCACGCAGAGCGGGACCGGAAGCGACCGGCTGGACCCGGTGGAGCAGGTGGCCGTCGCCTCCCGGGTGCGCACCAGGGCCGTACGCCTCGACGGCCGCTGGTGGCGGGACAACATCGGGCCGCTGGTGGGCCACCGCGCCCTGTCGGGTGCGCCGGTCGCGCTGCTGTGGCGGCGCGGCGGCTATGTGGCCGTCCATCCGTCGACCGGACGTGAGACGCCGATCGAGAAGGCCAACGCGGAGGAGTTCGAGCCGCGCGCGGTGATGTTCTACCGTCCGCTGCCCGAGCGGACGTTGAGCCCGCTGCGGCTGCTGCGGTTCAGCATGCGCGGCACCGGCGGCGATCTCATGAACCTGCTGGCCAGTGGTCTGGTGACGGTGGCGATCGGGGCGCTGGTGCCGATCGCCACCGGCAAGGTGCTGGGCGAGTTCGTGCCGAGGGCCCAGACGGACCTCATCGTGCAGGTCTGTCTCGCGGTGATGCTGACCAGCGTGGTGGCGGCGGCCTTCATGCTGCTGGAGAACCTCACCATCCTGCGGCTGGAGGGCCGTATCGAGGCCACGCTCCAACCGGCCGTCTGGGACCGGCTGTTGCGGCTGCCGACGAAGTTCTTCACCGAGCGCTCCACCGGTGAGCTGGCGAGCGCGGCCATGGGCATCAGCGCGATCCGCCGCATGATGGCGGGCATCGGACCGGTCGTCGCGCAGTCGGTGACCGTCGGCGCGATGAACCTGGGCCTGCTGTTCTGGTACAGCCCGTCGATGGCGATGGCGGCGATCGGCATGCTGGTCGTCATCGCGGGCGCGTTCCTCGGGCTCGGTCTGTGGCAGGTGCGCTGGCAGCGCAGACTGGTCGTGCTGAACAACAAGCTGAACAACCAGGCCTTCCAGACCCTGCGCGGTCTGCCGAAGCTGCGGGTCGCGGCGGCCGAGAACTACGCGTACGCGGCCTGGGCGTCACAGTTCGCCCGCAGCCGGGAGCTGCAGCAGAAGGTCGGCCGGATCAAGAACCTCACCACGGTGATGGGCGCGGTCTATCTGCCGCTGTGCACCCTGCTGATGTTCATGCTGCTCGCGGGGCCCGCGCGCGGGGTGATGTCGGCCGCCGCGTTCCTCACCTTCAACACCTCGGTGACGATGCTGCTGACCTCGGTCACCCAGCTGACCGGCGCGTTCGTGTCGGTGGTGGCCGCGCTGCCGCTGTTCGAGGAGATCAAGCCCGTGCTGGAGGCGACGCCGGAGGTGCGCACGGCGAGCACCCGGCCCGGCCCGCTGACGGGGGCGATCGAGGCGCGCCGGCTGTCCTTCCGGTACGCGGACGACGGGCCCCTGGTCCTGGACGACGTGTCCTTCGAGATCCGCCCGGGCGAGTTCGTGGCGATCGTCGGACCGAGTGGCTGCGGCAAGTCGACGCTGCTCAGGCTGCTGATCGGCTTCGACAAGCCGGTCTCGGGCAGTGTCCTGTACGACGGCCAGGACCTGGCCGCCCTCGACCAGTCGGCGGTGCGCCGGCAGTGCGGGGTGGTGCTCCAGCACGCGCAGCCGTTCACCGGCTCGATCCTGGACGTCATCTGCGGCACCGAGCCGTACACGCCGGAGGAGGCGATGGCGGCGGCCGAGATGGCGGGGCTCGCGGAGGACATCAAGCGGATGCCGATGGGGCTGCACACCATCGTCTCGGGCAGCGGCGCGGTCTCCGGTGGCCAGCGTCAGCGCCTCATGATCGCGCAGGCGTTGATCCGCCGGCCGCGGATCCTGTTCTTCGACGAGGCCACCAGCGCCCTGGACAACGAGACGCAGCGCACGGTGATCGAGTCGACGAAGGCGCTGAACGCGACGCGGGTCGTCATCGCGCACCGCCTCTCGACGGTTCTGGACGCCGACCGCGTCATCGTGATGGAGGACGGCAAGGTGGCCCAGCAGGGCCCGCCCGCGCAGCTGCTGGCGGACACGGGCGGGCGGCTGCACGAGCTGGTGCGGCGGCAGCTGGCCTGAGGCCGGTCAGTCGAGGCCGGGGACGGGCGCTCCCGAGGGCACGCCGGCCTGGATGTAGCCGTCGTAGAACTCCTTCCAGGGTGCTCCCGCCCCGGTGTGCGGCCCCTCGGACCGCTCGTTCCGTGCCCTCGCGTCCAGGGCCGCCAGGCACACCTCCCAGCCGGCTCCGTTGCGGGCGGCGGTGTCGGCGGACTTCAGGACGTCGGTCAGGGTGAAGCGGGTGCGGCCGTCGTCCAGGGCCTCGAGGTCGAAGCGGAGTTCGTCGCCGCCCCACGCGAAGGAGAGGTGGCGCGGCTCGTCGAGGGCGAGCACCCGGCCCGTGGACTCGGGCATGTGCGGGTCGCCGGTGAAGGTGATCGTGCCGCCGGGGCGCGGGTCGATCTCGGCGCGGGAGGGGAACCAGTGGGCGAGTTCGCCCGCGTCGGTCACGAACTGCCAGACGCGCTCGATCGGATGGTCGTAGACACGGCTGAAGCGGACGGCCGGGCGGCCGTCGTCCAGGGTCAGATAGGTACCGGTGAGATCAGCGGCCATGGTGGATCAGTCCTTCGGGGCGGATGGAACAGAGACGGAGAACACATCTAGCGAAACGTTGCCGTTTCGCTCGGCAAGGGTTTAGGGTGCAGGTGTACGAAACCGTTTCGTTCAAATTCTTGCGTCGGTTTCACCGTCCAGCCCGAACGACTTCCCTGGAGTGGTTCTCATGTCCCAGAAGACCCTGGCCGAGGGTGCCGACGTCGGCATCCTCGCCGAACCCGAACACCCCGCGTCGCCGAAACGCTGGTGGATCCTCGCGGTCGTCGCCCTCGCCCAGCTGATGGTGGTCCTCGACGCGACGATCGTGAACATCGCGCTGCCCTCCGCCCAGAAGGACCTCGGCTTCTCCGACGGCAACCGCCAGTGGATCGTCACCGCCTACGCGTTGGCGTTCGCCTCACTGCTGCTCCTGTGCGGCCGCATAGCCGACCTGTTCGGCCGCAAGGCGGCCTTCCTCACCGGTGTCGTCGGCTTCGCCGCGGTGTCCGCGCTCGGCGGCGCCGCCAACGGCTTCGGGATGCTGGTCAGCGCGCGCGCCCTCCAGGGCGCCTTCGGCGCGCTGCTCGCGCCGGCCGCGCTCTCGCTGCTCAACACGACCTTCACCGACGCCCGGGAACGGGCCAGGGCGTTCAGCGTCTACGGCGCCATCGCCGGTGCCGGCGGTGCGGTGGGCCTGCTGCTCGGCGGATTGCTGACCGACGCGCTGGACTGGCGCTGGACGCTGTACGTCAACGTCGTGATCGCCGTGGTCGCCTTCGCCGGCGGCTGGTTCCTGCTGACCAACCACCGTGACGCGCGGAACGGCAAGCTGGACGTCCCGGGCACGGTACTCGTCGCCGCCGGTCTGTTCTCGCTGGTCTACGGCTTCTCCAACGCCGAGACGCACGACTGGGGCTCGGCGCTGACCTGGGGCTTCCTGATCGTCGGCGGGGTGCTGCTGGCAGCCTTCGCCTGGTGGCAGACCAGGGCCGCGCACCCGCTGCTGCCGCTGCGCATCCTGCTCGACCGCAACCGCGCTGCCTCCTTCGTCACGGTGCTGATCTCGGCCGGCGGCATGTTCGGCGTGTTCCTCTTCCTCACCTACTACCTCCAGCTCAACCTCGGCTTCAGCCCGACCAAGACCGGTGTCGCGTTCCTGCCGATGGTGGCTGCCCTGATGGTCGCGGCGCAGCTCGGGACCACGGTCCTGCTGCCGCGCACCGGGCCGAAGGCGCTCGTTCCGCTGGGCTTCGCCGTCGCCGCCGTGGGCATGGCCTGGCTCACCGGGATCGGCATCGGATCCAGCTACCTCAGCGCGGTGCTGCCGCAGCTCATCGTGACCGGCTTCGGTCTCGGTCTGGTCATGCCGGCCTCCATGCAGCTGGCCACCGGCGGAGTCACCGCGGAGGACGCGGGTGTGGCCTCCGCGACCGTCAACGCCATGCAGCAGGTGGGCGGTTCGATCGGTACGGCGCTGCTGAACACCCTCGCCGCGAGCGCCGCGACGAACTACCTGTCCGGCCGGGACGCCACCAGCAAGCTGGTGCAGGCCCAGGCGACGATCGAGAGCTACACCACCGCGTTCTGGTGGTCGGCGGGCCTGTTCGCCGCGGGTGCCGTGATCGCCCTGCTGCTCTTCCGCCGTGGAGTGTCCCAGCAGGACGCGGACGCCGCGCCGGTGATCCACATGTGATCACCGGGACCTGAGCCGCCCGGACCGAGGGGCCGCCGTCTGCAGGGAGACGGCGGCCCCTCGTCGTATGTCGTCGCCTGTCGCGGGGGGTTCGGAGGATCGAGACCAGGGTGAGACCGTCGCCGAGCTTTGGTCCGCGCGCAATTGGGTACCCACGGGCCCATGCGAATCAGCGTCGTGGATGTGGGGTCGAACACGGTCCGGCTCGTGGTGGCGGACGCGGAGGGCGGGGTGCCGCTGCCGGTGCACACCGCGAAGTGGCGGCTGAGGCTGTCTGAACATGTCAAACCGGGGAGCGACATCCCGCAGGAGGACGTGGAACGGCTGGTCGAAGCCGTCGGCGAGGCCGCCCGCACCGCGAGCCGCTGGGGTGCCGCCGGGCCACTGGCCTTCGCCACCGCCGTGGTACGGGCCGCCCCGAACCGGCAGGAGGTGCTGCGCGCCGTCCGCTCGCGGACCGGGGTCGGGCTGTGTGTGCTGCCCGGCGAGGTCGAGGCCGAACCGACCTTCCTCGGCGCGCGTCGCTGGATGGGCTGGCGGTCGGGACCGCTCGCCCTGCTGGACATCGGCGGCGGCTCCCTCGAAGTGGCCTTCGGGCGGGGCCGGTTGCCGGACTTCGTGGCCTCCCTCCCGCTCGGGGCGGGCCGGCTCACGCACGAGTTCTTCCCCGACCAGGACGCTCCCACCCCCGAGCAGGTACGCGCCCTGCGCCGCAAGATCCGCCACCAACTGCGGGACGTGGCGGCGCGGATCCGCTGGGAGGGGCCGCGCACCGCGGTCTTCACCTCCCGTACCTTCCAGCAGCTGGGCCGGCTGTGCGGGGCCGCGCCCGGGCGCCACGGACCGTTCGTGGAACGGGAGTTGCACCGCAGAGACCTGCGGCTGGCCGCCGATCGGCTGGCCGCGCTGCCCGTCGCCGAACGCGCCCTGCTGCCCGGCATCTCCGCGCCGCGCGCCGCGCAGAGCCTGGCGGGGGCGGTCGTCGGCCACACCGCGATGAAGCTGACCGGGCTGAAGTCGGTCAGCGTCTGCCCCTGGGCGATCCGCGAGGGAGTGCTGCTGCGGCACATCGAGGACGGGCCGTCCTGGTGGGCGGAGGTCATCCGGCTCAACGAGACGCCGGCCGCGCCGGAGCCCGTGCCGCTGCGGATCGCTGCCGCGACGAGTTGAGGAGAGGGAGGAGTTCTCGTGTCGCGAGACGACAAGAACAGGGATGAGCAGAAGGACACGGCGCTGGAGGAGGTGCTGCGCGAGATCGAGGATGCGGAGACCCGTGCCGGGGGCTCCGCCGAACGGGGGCGGCATGAAGGGGAGGCGGGTGACGCGATCACGCCCAATGTGGGTGCGCAGGAGGAGTCCGAAGGGTAGTGACGCCGTCGGATGTGCCGTGGGCGGTCGTATGGCGAGTGCCGGACCGTTGTGGCTGGTCGCGCCCCGCGGCGGAGCCGCACAGTGTTACAGCCCCGCGCCCCTGAGGGGCGCCACTGTCGCGGGGGTGACGAGGTGCCCCACGGGTACCCGGGAGCCATGAAGCACGATGCTGAAGGGCCGCTGCTGCCCGCCTCCCGGGGGCCCGTTTCCGGTGCCGTCAAGGAGTATCTGGTGGGCAGCGGGGATTTGCCTCGGGATGAGGACGTGGCGGGGGCCGGGGTGTATGGGGACGACCTCCAGCTGGCGATGTATCTCTGTTACGAGCTGCACTATCGCGGGTTCGCGGGGGTAGGGCCGGAGCGGGAGTGGGATCCGGATCTGCTGCGGCTGCGGGCAGGTCTTGAGCATCGGTTCCTGACCGCGCTGCGCGCCGACACCCCGGTGCACGACTCCGTCGAGGACGCGCTCGGTGAGTTGCTCGTCGAGCCCGTCGACGGAGCCGGTGTCTCTCATTTCCTGCGCGACGAGGGTGAGTTGTGGCAGGTGCGGGAGTATGCCGCGCAGCGGTCGCTGTACCACCTCAAGGAGGCCGACCCGCATGCGTGGGTGCTGCCACGGCTCGCGGGGCGGGCCAAGGCGGCGATGGCCGCGGTGGAGTTCGACGAGTTCGGCGGCGGGCGCCCCGACAGAGTGCACGCCCGGCTGTTCGCCGACCTGATGACCGACCTCGGCCTGGACACGACGTACGGCCGCTATCTCGACGCGGCGAGCGCGGAGATGCTGGTCACCGTCAACCTGATGTCCCTCTTCGGCCTCCACCGGGCCCTGCGCGGCGCCCTGGTCGGCCATTTCGCCGCGGTCGAGATCACCTCCTCGCCCGGCTCCCGGCGGCTCGCCGAGGCGATGCGCCGCACCGGGGCGGGTCCCGCCGCCGAGCACTTCTACGACGAGCACGTCGAGGCGGACGCCGTCCACGAACAGGTCGTACGCCAGGACGTCATCGCGGGTCTGCTGGCCGACGAACCGCACCTGGCGCCGGACGTGGCGTTCGGCATCGACGCGACCGGATTCGTCGAGGACCGCTTCGCCACCCGGCTGCTGGAGGACTGGCGGGCGGGCCGGTCGTCCCTGCGGGCGGGCGACGTTCCGGAAATCTCCTTTATTTCGTGACCGCCGGGGTACCTGAGCCAGGTGAATCCACTGGTACCCCCGGGTGTGTACGCCCCGCAGGAAGACACCGACCTCCTGGTCGGAGCTCTGTCCGAGGAACCACTCGCGCCGGGTGCGCACGTCCTGGACGTGGGCACCGGGAGCGGCGCCCTGGCGCTCGCCGCCGCCCGCCGTGGCTCGCGGGTGACGGCCGTCGACGTGTCCTGGCGGGCGGTGTGCACCGCGCGCGTGAACGCGTGGCTCGCCGGACTGCCGCTGCACATCCGCCGCGGAAACCTCTTCGCACCCGTGCGGGGCCAGTCCTTCGACCTCATCCTGTCCAACCCGCCCTATGTGCCGACCCCGTCGGACCGCGCGGCGCCGCGCGGTGCGGCCCGGGCCTGGGACGCGGGCGGGGACGGCCGGCTGGTCCTCGACCGGATCTGCCGGGAGGCGCCGGATCTGCTGCGCCCGGGCGGGGTGCTGCTGATGGTCCACTCCGCGCTCAGCGGACCCGACCGCACGCTCGACCATCTGCGGGGCGCGGGCCTGAAGGCGACCGTGACGGGGCGCCGCAGGATCGCGCTCGGTCCCGTGCTGCGCAGGAGAGAGCGCTGGCTGCGGGAGCAGGGGCTGCTGTCGGCCGCCGACGAGAAGGAAGAGCTGGTGATCGTCCGTGCCGAACTCCCCGTCTGACTCCCCTCGCCGTGTCAGGATCCAGCGCAAGGGCCCGCTGCTCGTGGAGGGCCCGGTGGAAGTGGAACTGGAGGACGGCAGCACGGTCGCCTCCGACCGCTTCCGGGTCGCGCTGTGCACCTGCCGCCGCAGCCGCCGCTTCCCGTGGTGCGACACCAGCCACCGGGACCGCGCATGACGGCCCGAAGTGATTGATTGTCAAGCACTTTCGTTGGCATTCACCTTGTCGAGTGAACCAGATCTTGCGGGCCGCGCCACAGGGATGTTTCCGCGCGAGCCGGGGTAACTACGGGGATCGAATGCGCCCCTTGCCCTGGTGGAGCGGCCATGACCCCGGATGCGGACGACCGTGCCCTCGAACATCCCGCGCCGAACCCCCATGCCCGCACCAGGACCTCGGGACGCTTCACCGTCGTCGAGGTCACGGGCGAGATCGACCTGGCGACCGCGGGACTCGTCGCCGAGCACCTGGACGCGGCGACCGCCCGGCCACTGCCGGACGTGTTGGTCGACCTGCGGTACGTCGCCTTCTTCGACTGTTCCGGACTGCGTGTCCTGTGCCGGGCCGAGACCCGGGCCCTGGAGCGCGAGGGGCGGCTGCGGATCGTCTGCGACCAGCCGCGCATCCGTCGGCTGTTCGCCGGCACGGGTCTGCTGAAACGCTTTCCGCCCCTCCCCGGGGTTCCCGGGGAGGGGCGGAGGTGATGCCAGGGGTCGGCGGGCGGCCCCACTCCGCCCTGCCGACCCCTGGTGCGAGATCGCTGGGTACCCCACGACGGAAGCCCGCACTCCCCATCCGCGGGCCTCTCAGGTGCCCGGGGACCGCGCGATCCCGGTCTCAGAAGGCGAAGACGTCGCTCATGTAGGCGTCCTTCACGCACTGGTTGGCGAAGGTGCGCTCGTAGGAGACGCGTTTGCCCTGCCAGACGCCGTCGGCGGTCACGACGACGGGGTCGTACAGCTTGGTGCACAGCACGTCGTCTCTGGGCGCCAGGGCGTCGAGTCCGCCGGCGGCGCGCAGTTCGGCGCAGGCCAGGGCGGCGGCCGGGTGGGTGCCGGAGGGCGTGGGGGCGCAGCTCAGGGTGACCGCGCGCTGCGGGGTCACGGTGGCGGCGCTGTCGCCGTGCCCGATGGTGAGCACCAGGGCCGAGGGGGCGTAGAGCGAGGCGGGGGCGGCGGCCGGGGTGGCGAGGGCGGCTCCGGTGAGGGGGCCGCAGACGGCGGTGGCCGTGAGGGCGAGGGTCGCCGCCCAGCGCGCGGTGTTCCGCATTGTGTGCATCCTTCCGCTGGATTCCAAAGGGGTGCCGGACCGTTTCGGGTCGGTGCCGGACCGGCGAGCGCGAGTCTGCCGAGTCCGCCGCGGAAACTCACCTCGACCCCCTGTGAATCAGTAACCTTGCGTGTTGAATCAGTGGCGCGAAGTCACGGCATCCGACCGGTCGAACCCCGGAACTGAGCGGTTCTTGATCGCCCGAAGCAGCCAAGTGGCTGATTCCGCCCGCTTCGTTAATCGGCCTGAAACATTCCGGTTGAGCTCTCCGCTGACTCCCCCCGCACCCCCTTGTGTTCATGGAAATGCCGAGTAATCGTCATTACATGATTACGACCGAGCAGCACGAGAAACTGCGCGGCTGGTTCACCGGCCGCCTTCCCGACGACCTCTTCGAGGAGCTGGCCGAGCTCACCGCCGACCGCGAGGAGATCACCGTCATCGGCCGCATCCCGGCACCCCGGCTCGCCGAGGACGCCTCGGCCGCCGAGCGGGAGGCGGCGGTCCAGGGCCGGATCCAGGAGTTCCGCGAACGCACCCGGGAGGCCCGGGTGGCGGTGGCGCGCGAGGCCGAGCACCGCTTCCGCCGCAAGGTGTCCTGGGGTGTGGTGTGCGGCGGCGAGCGCGCCCTGTTCACCCATGTCGCCGCGCCCGTGATGACCCGGCTGCGCCAGCCCGAGCGCCAGGTCCTCGACACCCTCATCGCGGGCGGGGTGGCCCGCAGCCGCAGCGACGCCCTCGCCTGGTGCGTACGGCTGGTCCAGCGCCACACCGACGACTGGCTGACCGAACTGCGGGACTCCCTCGAGCACGTGCAGCGGGTCCGGGCTCAGGGCCCCGACGCCGAGCCGCAGGACGCGCCGACCGACGACGAGTGACGGATCAGCCGTCCCCCGGCGATCACGACCCGGCCTCAAGGCTGGTGCGCCGCCCCGCACATACCGGCGAGTATGGTCGGTGCGGCACGTGCTCGATGCGGAGAGGCGGGGCGACGGTGGCGAAGCACTGGGCGGATTTCCAGTACGAGATCTATCTCAACGGGATGAGCGGGGCGGTGCCCCGGCTGCCCACCGATCTGACCAGGCTCGAGGCGCTGGCCGAGACGCGGCTCGGACCGGGCCCGGTCGGTTACGTGGCCGGCGGCGCGGGCGACGGCAGCACCATGCGGGCCAACCGCGCGGCCCTGGAGCGACGCCGGATCGTGCCCCGCATGCTGCGGGACGTCGGTGAGCGGGACCTCTCGGTGCGGGTGCTGGGCCGACCGCTGCCCGCGCCGGTGGCGCTGGCGCCCGTCGGCGTACTGTCGATCATGCATCCGGACGCCGAGTCCGCCGCCGCCCGCGCCGCCGCCGCGCACGGGGTGCCGTACATCCTGTCCTCGGCGTCCAGCACACCGATGGAGCAGGTGGCGGAGGCTCTCGGCGACACCGAGCGGTGGTTCCAGCTGTACTGGGGCAAGGACCGCGAGGTGACCAGGAGCTTCCTCGGGAGAGCGAAGGCCGCCGGGTTCTCCACCCTGCTCGTCACGCTCGACACCCCGCTGGTGTCCTGGCGCCCCCGGGATCTCGACCTCGCCTACCTCCCGTTCCTGCACGGAGTGGGTACCGCCAACTACTTCACCGACCCGGCCTTCCAGGCGGGACTGGCCAAGCCCGTGCACGAGGATCCGAACGCGGCCGTGCTGCACTTCCTCGGGCTGTTCGGGGACGCCGGACACACCTGGCCCGACCTGGCCTTCCTGCGGGAGAACTGGGACGGCCCGATCGTCCTCAAGGGCATCCTGCACCCGGACGACGCCCGGCTCGCCGCCGACGCCGGCATGGACGGCGTGGTCGTCTCCAACCACGGCGGGCGCCAGGTCGCCGGTTCCGTCGCGGCCGCCGACGCGCTGCCGCGGGTGGCCGAGGCGGTCGGCGAGAGGCTGACCGTCCTGTTCGACAGCGGCGTCCGCACCGGCGACGACGTCTTCAAGGCACTCGCGCTCGGCGCGCGGGCCGTCCTGCTCGGGCGGCCCTACGTCTACGGGCTGGGCCTGGACGGACAGACGGGCGTCGAGCACGTGATCCGCTGTCTGCTCGCCGAGTTCGACCTGACCCTCGCCCTGTCCGGGCACGCCACACCGGCCACGATCAGCGCCGCCGACCTCGTCGAGGGCCCCGTGTGACCGCCCCGGGGGAACGTCCTCGCCAAAACGCGGCGCTACGCCCGCTCCTCCGCGAGTTCGGCGGGACGCACCGGGGGCTTCTCCGGGCCCGTGATCGCCAGTGACCCCGGGGTGGCGGACGCGGGCGGCTCGGTCAGCCACCGCTGCGCGGCCGAGCCGTCCCGCACCTTGACGACGATGTCGGCTCCCGGGTCGTCGGTCGTGGCGGCCAGGGCGAGCCGCTCGTCCCAGCGGGGCAGCAACTCGCCGCGCACGGTGAGGTCGTAGCGCACGGCGTCACCGCCCTTGCACCTGCCGAGGACGACCACACCGGCGTCCACGTGCGAGTCCAGGCACAGATCGGGGGCCGCCGCGCTGCGCAGCAGTCCGTCGCCGCCGTAGGACCACTGCTGGCCCGAGTCGGTCGAGCAGGCCGCCAGTTCGGTGTCGGCGCCCGCCTTCGCCTTGCCCCGGACGGCGAGGCAGAGGTCGGCGGAGGCGTTGCGCAGTCTCGAGTCCCGCGGCACCGTTGGCGGTTCGGCGCTGCCGGGCGAGGACTGGGCGCCGGCACCGGGGGTCGAGCCGTCGCTCGCGCTGTTGGAGGCGGCCGGGTCGACGCCGTCGTCGTGGGACCACATGCCGACGACGGCGACCGTGGCGATCAGCCCGGCGGAGGCGACGCCGAGCACCGTCAGCAGCGCCCGCGAGGTGCGCAGCGCGCCCGGGGTGCCGCGGCCGGGCAGGGGGATGCGGGGCAGGATGCGGGGACGGCCGCCGCCGTGCCGGGCGGAACCGTGCGGGCGCGGGGTGCGGGACCGCGTGCTCTGGCCCGCGCGGCCTGGACGGGACTCCAGATAGCGGCGGGCGCCCCAGCCGAGGACGGCCTCGGCCAGCAGCACTCCCAGACCGCCCTCGAAATGGCTCAGTTGTTCGGCGGCGAAACGGCAGTAGCGGCACTCGGCCAGATGGTGCTGGACATCGGGCAGCAACGCTCCGCCACGCCGGATCGGAACGTCGAGGAGACGGTTGTAGAAGCGGCAGTCCTTGGTCGGCGCGAGTTCCCGATGGGCATGTACACATCCTTCACGGAATTTTTCCCGCGCCTGTTCGAGTGCGGCCGAAGCGGTCTCTGTGTCCATGCCCAGCAGACCGGCCGGGACGGTTATCGCCTCGGCCTCCACCTCGGTGTGCCAGAGCAGACACCGGGCGAGTCCGGGAAGGGCCTGGAATGACCGCTCGGCCAGTTTGCGATTTTCGGGCGTCATCGACTTCGCCGAACGCATCCCCCGGCCGCCCGCGGGTTTCAGCAGCTCCGGAAGAACGGCGGATATCCGGTCCTCCGTCGTCCAGGCGCGGACCGTCTCCCGGACCGCCACCAGTAACCGCGGTCGCAGCGCGAGCGCCGGCTCGCCGAGTGCCAGCCGGTCGAGCACCTGGTGGAAGGCGGTCGAGGTCACCATGGAGGCGACCTCGGTGCGGGAGGCGAGGCAGATGGCCGCGTAGTCGCGGGCCGGCTGCCAGTGCCGCGTCATGAGCAGCGCGACGGAACGTCCGGTCTCATCGTCGGGGCGGCCGCGGAGCCGGGCGGCGACGTTCTCGTCGGAATCTCCCGGAACCCCGCCGGCCGGCGGGTAAGGCGGACGAGGGGGGTGGGGGGTGGGCACTTGAGCGAATTCCTTCCCACGCGCAGAGAACACACAGGAGTCACAGCCGCCGAAAAGGCCCCCTGTGGTGCACACCTCTTGCCCCGGCCATTCCCCCCGCACGGGTGGTCAACCCTTGCACAACACGCTGATGACCAACAAGGCACTTGAGCAACATCCGCATCTTTGAAATTAAGTCAGATACGCTCGCAACTCGCGTTCCCCGCCCCAGCTTTCCTCATTCCGAGCGCCCCGTGTGAAACAGGCGCACGCGCCGGAGCACCGCGCACGCTCCCGGCGTGCACGCCCCCGTAGTGCACTGGTGGCGGACCTTCTCGAAAGGCCCCGCGCAGGACGGCGGCTCTCCTGCGCCGTACGGGCCGCCGGCCTTGTTCCTCCCGCCCTCGGCCGGCGGCCCCGGGGGGTGACAGGGCCGTGCGGCCGGGGTCCTCAGATCTGCCAGGAGCGCAGCCGGTCCGCCGCGCCGTAGACGTCGGTCTTGCCGTCGATCAGGTCGCGGGCGAGATCGACGAGGGCGCCGTAGGGCGGGTCGATGCCGACGCCGCTGACGAACATGTACGCCACGGCGGTCGAGCAGGCGAAGCGGGCGTTGGCCGAGGGCAGCGGCTTCAGCAGCGCGAGGGTGTGCAGCAGGGCGGCCGCGCGCCAGGCCGGGTCGGAGTCCACGCCGAGGCGGGGCGGGTCCACGCGGTGCCGGGCCACGGCGGCGACCAGCGCGGAGAAGTCGTTGACGGTCGGCTGGTCCGGCAGGACCTCTTCATGGCGCTGCAGCAGCCAGGGCACGTCGATGTGGATGACGGATGCCATCGGTCAGGCGACCCGCCCCTCGCCCGTGGCGGATGCCTCGTCCTCGGGGAACGCGGCCGCGAACTCGTCGGCGTGGGAGGCGAAGAAGCGGCGGAACGCCTCCGCCCCTTCCTGCAGGGCCCGGTGCCGGGCTATGTCGGCCGCCGCCGCCTCGCGCACGAGCGCCTTCATCGACGTGCCGCGTTCCTTGGCGATCTGCCGCAGATCCTCGAGTTCACGATCACTGAACTCCACATTCAGGGCTGGCATGCCCTCACGGTACCGCCGAGGTACTCATGCGTAAATACTCCCTGCTCACAGCACCCGCGCGACGGTACCCGGAGGGTTGCCCCCGGGTGAGGACCACGTCCGATTCCCGCCGGTCGCGGCCGGTGCGGCGCAGCAGACTTGAGCCATGGACACGTACACGACCATCGACAGCCCCCTGGGCGAACTGCTGCTGGCGGGGCGGGAGACGACCCTCACCTCGCTGTCCCTGCCGGGACAGCGGGGCGCGCCGGCCGTCGGCGCGGCCTGGCGGCGCGACGACACGGCCCTCGCCGAGGCGGCCCGGCAGCTCTCCGCCTACTTCGCGGGCCGGCTCACCCGCTTCGACCTGGACCTCGCCCCCGCCGGCACCGCCTTTCAGCAGCGGGTGTGGCGGGCCCTCGACGACATCCCGTACGGCACCACGACCACGTACGGGGAACTCGCCACGCGGCTGGAGGTGCCGCGGCACGAGATCCGGGCCGTGGGTGCGGCGATCGGGGCCAATCCCCTGCTGATCGTCCGCCCGTGCCACCGCGTGATCGGCGCCGACGGCTCGATGCGCGGCTACGCGGGCGGGGTCGAGCGCAAGGTGTGGCTGCTGACCCACGAGGGCGCGCTGCAGCCGACGCTGGTGTGACGGAGGGGGACGGACGTGACGCTCACCATGGCCCAGGCCCGCAGGCGGGCCGGCGACACCGACTGGGCGGCGCTCGCCGCCGAGCTCGACGTGCACGGCAGCGCGCCCACCGGACGGCTGCTGACGCCGGCCGAGTGCCGTGACCTCGCCGCGCTGTACGAGAAGCCGGAGCTGTTCCGGACCACCGTCGACATGGCACGCCACCGGTTCGGCTCCGGCGAGTACCGGTACTTCGCCCACGACCTGCCCGCCCCGGTGGCCGCGCTGCGTGCCGCCCTGTATCCCCGGCTGCTGCCCGTCGCCCGGGACTGGGCGGCCCGGCTCGGCCGCCCGGCGCCCTGGCCGGACTCCCTGGAGGAGTGGCTGGAGCGGTGCCACGCCGCGGGGCAGGACCGGTCGGCGCAGATCCTGCTGCGGTACGGAGCGGGCGACTGGAACGCGCTGCACCGGGACGTCTTCGGCGAGCTCGTCTTCCCCCTCCAGGTGGTCGTCGGCCTCGACGTGTACGGCGCCGACTACACCGGAGGCGAGTTCCTCATGGTCGAGCAGCGGCCCCGGGCCCAGTCGCGGGGCACCGCGACCGCGCTGGAACAGGGCCACGGGCTCGTCTTCACCACCCGAGACCGTCCGGTGCGCACCCGGCGCGGCTGGTCGGCCGGGGCGATGCGGCACGGGGTGAGCACCGTGCGCTCCGGCCGCAGGCACGCGCTGGGCCTCGTCTTCCACGACGCGTCCTAGACGCCCGCCCACAGCCCTCTGCGACGGTAACTCCCCTCCCAGAACAGCCGGTTGATGAGGCGCACCGGCGCCGGGAGCGAGCCGAAGAAGCGCTCGCGGTCCGCCGGGCCCGCGCCGTCGACGATCCACGGCACGAACACCGAGGCGCCGCGCAGCCCTTGGGTCTCGCGCATCCGTCCGGTGAAGGCGCCCCAGTCGGCGGCGGTGAGGACGTCCCGCATCAGCGGCAGCGCGCTGTTCTCCTCGTGCCCCAGATGGTCGTCCAGGGTGGCCCTCAACGCCCGCACCAGGTCGGGCAGTTCGGGTGCCCGGTCGGTCAGTGCCGTGTCGACCGCCGCGAGCAGGGGGTCGATACGGGCGTGCTCGGCCTCCATGTCGTCGAGCAGGGCGAGGTCGCGGGGGCGCCCGGAGAGGCGTTCGCGTACCCGGGGCCACAGCTCGCTGTCCTCGGCGGTGTGGTGGATGCGCAGCTGCCGGGTGAAGTTCGCCCAGCCGGCCCGGACACCCGGCGTGTGCGCCCGGCCCTCGGCGACCGCCTGCGCGAGGCGCTCGAGATCGCGCCGGAAGGCGTCGTGCGAGGCGTACATCGCGGTGAAGTCGATGCTCATCGGGTCCCTCCTGTCGAATCGGTCTCCCGTGCGGGACTCGTGTTCAAGAGGGCGGGCCGGCCGGCGAGTGTGACGTCGCTGAGACGTGCGTCACACACGTCCGGTCCGATGTCACACTCGGGCCCCCGGTTCGGGTCGAAGTAGTGAGCGCACCTACGGGGAGGTCCACGTATGTCCGAGAGTTCTGTCGATGAGGCGACCGATGTCTTCATCGGCCATCGCGAGCTGCTGTTCGGCCTGGTCTACAACATGCTGGGCAGCGTCGCCGACACCGAGGACGTGCTGCAGGAGACCTGGCTGTCCTGGACCGGCCGGGGCACGGCGGGCATCGACAACCCGCGCGCCTACCTGGTCCGCATCGCCGTCAACCACGCCCTCCAGCGCCGCGGCGTGATCACCCGCCGCCGCGAGACCTACGTCGGCCCCTGGCTGCCCGAGCCGCTGGTCGCCGACGGCGACGGCGCCGAGGACCCGGCCCTGCGCACCGAGTCGGTGTCGCTGGCGATGCTGGTCGTCCTGGAGTCGCTGACGCCGCTGGAACGCGCGGTGTTCGTGCTCAACGAGGTCTTCGGGTACGCCCACACCGAGATCGCGGAGATCATCGACCGCACCCCGGCCGCCGTACGCCAGCTCGCGCACCGCGCCCGGGGGCATGTGCACGCCCGGCGGCCGCTGTACCGGGCGCATCCGCGGGTGCGCCGGGAGGCGACCGAGCGGTTCGTGCGGGCGGCGCTCGGCGGGGACATCGCGGAGCTGATGGAGATCCTCGCACCCGATGTCACGGTGTGGACGGACGGCGGCGGCAGGCGCAAGCCGGCGGGTCTGAAGCCGGTGCACGGCCGGGACAAGGCGGTCCGGCTGATCAACTCCTTCACCACCCGGGGACGCGGGCCCACGGACCTCGACCTGCGCTACCGCCGGGTCAACGGCGACGACGCCGCCGTGCTGTTCCAGGGCGACTCCCCGTACGCGGTGATGGTCATGGACCTCACGCCCGACGGCGACCGGGTCAGCGACGTGTACATCGTGACCAACCCCGACAAGCTCACCCACGTGCGCAGGGACGAGAAGGCGGAGGAGGCCGAGTGAGCGCCACCGAGACCCCCGGCAGGGGCGAGCGGGTCGCCGACTGGCTCGACGGCCGCCTCGGCATCCACGCGCTGGGCCGCAGGTACCTGCGCAAGGTCTTCCCGGACCACTGGTCCTTCCTGCTGGGCGAGATCTGCCTGTACAGCTTCGTCGTCCTGGTCCTGACCGGGATCTTCCTGACCTTCTTCTTCCATCCGTCGATGAACGAGGTGACGTACCACGGCGGCTACCTGCCGCTGAACGGCGTGCGGATGTCGGAGGCCTACGCCTCCACGGTGCGCCTCAGCTTCGACGTGCGCGGCGGGCTGCTGATCCGGCAGCTGCACCACTGGGCGGCGCTGGTCTTCGTCGCCGGGATGCTGACGCACATGATGCGGCACTTCTTCACCGGCTCGTTCCGCAAGCCCCGGGAGGTCAACTGGCTGTTCGGCTGGGCGCTGCTGTTCCTCGGCCTGTTCGAGGGCCTGTTCGGCTACTCGCTGCCGGACGACCTGCTGTCGGGGACGGGGCTGCGCTTCGTCAACGGCGCGCTGCTGTCGGTGCCGATCGTCGGGACGTATCTGTCGATGTTCCTGTTCGGCGGCGAGTTCCCGGGCCACGACATCGTGGCGCGCTTCTACTCGCTGCACGTCCTGATCATCCCCGGCGTCATGGCCGCGCTCGTCGTGGCCCACCTCATCCTGGTCGTCTACCACAAGCACACGCAGTTCGCGGGCCCGGGACGGACCGAGCGCAATGTCGTCGGCACCCCGTTCATGCCGGTGTACCTGGCGAAGGCGGGCGGCTTCTTCTTCCTGGTCTTCGGCGCTCTCACGCTGGTCGCGGCGGTGGCGACGATCAACCCGGTCTGGGTCTACGGCCCCTTCCGCCCCGACCAGGTCTCCACGGGCGCCCAGCCCGACTGGTATCTGGGGTTCGCGGAGGGTCTGGTGCGGGTGA
Source organism: Streptomyces gilvus (assembly GCF_022513565.1). Taxonomy (GTDB): domain Bacteria; phylum Actinomycetota; class Actinomycetes; order Streptomycetales; family Streptomycetaceae; genus Streptomyces; species Streptomyces gilvus. The sequence goes on from NZ_JAKWBE010000002.1 coordinate 332,831, forward strand.
TGCCGGGGTGGGAGATCACCCTGTGGGGTCACACGCTGGTCCTGGGCGTGCTGATCCCGGTCGTGGTCTTCCCGCTCCTCCTCGTCTTCATCGGGGTGTACCCGTTCCTGGAGGCGCGGGCGACCGGCGACCGGCGTGAGCACCACCTCCTGGACCGCCCGCGCAACCGTCCCGTGCGTACCGGGATCGGGGCTGCCTGGATCAGCCTCTACCTGGTCCTGCTGGCGGGCGGCGGCAACGACATCGTCGCCACCCGCCTCCACCTCTCCATCAACACGGTCACCTGGACGGTCCGCGTCGCGGTGTTCGTCCTCCCGGCGATCGTCTTCGTCGTCACCCGCCGTGTCTGCCTCGGCCTCCAACTCCGCGACCGGGAACTGGTGTTGCACGGCCGCGAGACCGGCGTGATCAAGCGGATGCCGAACGGCGAGTACGTCGAGGTCCACCAACCCCTCACCCAGGCGGAGCTGCACACCCTGACCGCGCACGAACGCCCCCGGGAACTCGTCGAGCACGAGCGGCGGTAGCCCGGCCGCCGAGGCAACCACCGAGGCCGCCGCGGTGTCTCCCCCACCGACACCCGGGCGCGCACCGGCGCTCGCCCGCCGCACACTCGTGGGAGGCACCGATGGCCATGGTCGGCCTGTTCTGGATCACCGAGGACTCCGTGTACCTGGGCGCGGAGCCCGTCGGGACGGCCTCCGGGGTCAGGCTGACGGAGGACGGCGTCGAGCCCCTGGGCTCCGGGCACGGATCGTCCTGGAGCTGGGCCGAGGTGCGGCGGATCGAGGCCGCCGACGTGGCCGTGCGCTCCGGCGCCCGGCGGCTGGCCTCGCTGGCATGGGACTCCGTGGCGGTCCTGGTGACCGGCGACGGCGAACTGCCCCCGGCCTTCACCGTACGCGTGGAGACCGCCGACGGCACCGAGGAGGTGAGCGTCCTCTCGACCGCTGTCGGCGGCGTCCACACACCCGACGAGTACGAGCTCTCCCGCACCCTCCTGGAACGGATCACCGACAGCCGCGAGGTGGTCGGCGAACTGCTCGCCTGGGGCCGGCACCACGCCGCGGAGGGCACCCCGCGCCGCGAGGAGCGCGAGGCGCTGCTCCGCAAGTGGGCCGGCGCCCAGCTTGATCTTTGACGGCCGACGTCAGCCCTGGTCCGCGACGAAGGAGGCCATGCGGGCCAGGGCCGCGTTCCAGTTGATCGCGGTCTCGTTGGTCGACCAGGACTGGATGTCGTCGATGTAGCAGAACTGACCGACGCAGCCCTGGAGTCTGCTCTGTGCGTAGGGGTCCTGGATGGAGGAGTTCGGTCCGCCCGCGAGGGTCCCCCTCGGCGGGTTCGGCAGGTTCGGGTCGAGTTCGTGCGCGTACCAACGGCTGTGCTCGTTGTGGGAGTTGACCTCGCCGTAGCCGGTGACGTACGAGATGTTCAGGGCGTTGCGGCCGAGGATGTAGTCCATGCTCTGCGTCGCCCCGTCCCGGTACTTCGAGGCGCCGGTGATGTCGTACGCCGTGGCCAGGACGACCGCGTTGTTGAGGACCTGGGCGCTGGAACCCCAGTCGTAGACGTTGTCGACGGGGGCGTAGGGCATCCCGTACGGCTGGGACGTGAGCGTGGCCAGATAGCGGTCGGCGCCCTGCACGACGGACTGGCGCAGCTTGTCCCGGCCGGGCAGCTTGCTGGGCACCGTGGCCAGGTCGAGCCGCCCCGCCGCCGCCGTCCGGCCCCAGTCGAAGCCGAGCGGGCCGAAGATGTCGGCGGTGTTCACGGGCGAGGTGCGGACGTGGTCGGCGAACTGCTTCTCCCCCGTGGTGAGATACAGCTCGGCCGCCGCCCAGTAGAACTCGTCGGTGGCGTTGGTGTCGTCGTAGGTGCCGCCTCCCGTGCCGTCGCTGGCGGAGGCGTACATCGCGGGGTGGGCGAGCGCGGCGGTCCACGCCTTGCGCGCGGCGGTCAGGGCCTTCGCGGCGAACGCGCGGTCGTAGGGCCGGTACAGGCGGGCCGCCTGGGCGGCGGTGGCGGCCAGGTTGAGGGTGGCCTGGGTGGACGGCGGGTGCAGCTCACGCTTCTGCGGGTCGTCGCTGGGCAGCAGGGGCAGGCCCGTCCACTGCTCGTCGTGGACCTTGTGGTGGGCCATCCCGGCCAGCGGCCGGCCGTCCGGCACCTGCATCCTCAGCAGGAACTCCAGTTCCCAGCGCGCCTCGTCGAGGATGTCCGGCACCTTGTCGCCGCTCTCCGGGAGGGCGAGGGTGCCGTCGCGCAGCCTGCCCGACTCCCCTGTGCGGGCGAGCAGTTCGCGTTCGTAGGTGCTCAGCAGCTCCCAGGTGGCGATGCCGCCGTTGACGACGTACTTGCCGTGGTCGCCCGCGTCGTACCAGCCGCCGGTGACGTCGAGGGTGTAGTCGCACACCCCGGGCTGACAGGGGACGTTCGAGTCGCCCCGGTTGGGCGGGACGTCGACATGGCCGGCGGGCCTGCCGTAGCCCGGGCGCAGGTCGTCGCGGATCGCGATGCCGCTGCGCTGGGTGTAGTAGTACTTCAGCGAGTCCAGCCGCAGCTGCTCGTAGTCACCGGTGCCGATGTCGAAGGGGCGGCTGGTCTCCCCGTCGGCCACCAGCGTGAAGCCCTTGCCGGGCTTGCGGTAGGCGCCGAAGTCGATGGAGTGGACGTTCTGCCCGGAGGAGACGTCGACCCCGCGCGGCACGCTCCAGCCGTGGGCCACGGTGGTTCCGCCGGCGTTCCTCAGCTGCCAGGGCAGGCGGGTGGTGGCGTCGGTGACGAGGGTGGCGTTCTTCGGGCCGGAGGGCAGATAGCCGACCTGGTTGACGCGTACCCGCGGTCCCGTGTCCGGGTGGTACACCTCCGGCGGCACCCCGCCCAGCAGCGACACGTCGTCCAGGCACATCCGCCAGGCGTCCGCGCTGCCGCCGGCCTGGAAGGCGACCTGCGCCTGGGCGGTGTCGACGGGCGAGGTGAAGATGTAGGAGTAGGTGTCCCCGGAGACGATGAGCTGCGGGCTGATCTCGAAGTACGTGTCGTACGGCGACACCTGGAGCCCCACGATCGCCCGCACCACATGCCCGGCGGGCGCACCGGAGGCCTTGAAGGCGAACCGGTACGACTCCCCCTTCACCAGGGTGACGTCGTTCTGGCCGACGGCCGCGTCCCAGCGGTTGGCGGTGCCGCCGGGGACGTCCGCGCAGAGCTGCCCGTCGGACAGGCCCGCGGTGACGTTGCTCGTCGTCCACCAGGGGGCGGTGGTGGTGTCGAAGGCGCCGTTCTTGAGCTGCTCCACCTCATCGGCCGCCGCCGGGCCGGCGGGCAGCCCGGTGAGGGTCGCGCCCAGCAGGGCGGCCAGGGTCAGCAGGACGGTTCTGCGTCGTTTCACGTCTGGGCTCCTCGGGTGGAGGGGCGGGTCACGCTCACCAACGGATGGGAGCGCTCCCAGATGCGGACGCAGCTCATGTTTGTTCGCGCCATGACACTCCGTCAACGGTCCGGACGGGACGGGTTCCCGTCCGGACCGTCGCCCGGGGTCAGCCGGCCGGTACCTCCAGCTTGCTGATGCGCACCGCGCCCGCGGCCGTACCGGGGTGCGCGCTGGTCATCGTCAGCCGCAGCCGGGAGCCGCCGGCCGGGTCGAAGGTGATGATGGTGGGCACGTCCGAGGCGGTGGCCCAGTCGGTCGACGCCCCGGTCACCGGCACATACGCGTGCCCGTTCCACACCGCGGCCTCGACGGAGGCGGGCAGACTGTGGGTGGCGTCCACGGTGAAGGACACCTCCACCCGGCCGAGGTTCCGGGTACGTCCGAAGTCGACGGAGACCCAGTCCTCGGTCCGGGCCCCGTTGAAGGCGGGCAGCAGGGCGGTGGCCGACTTGGCGAAGGCGTTGGACCAGCCGGTGGCGGGGTCGCCGTCGAGCATCGCGGCGGGGAGGGTGTCCGGGCGGCCGGAGTAACTGGCGTCCGCGTACGGATAGTTCGGGGGTGCCGGGTAGTCGGGCTGGAACGCCGGGGCCGGGGTGGCCGCCACCGAGCGGGCGGGCGTGGTGCGCACGGTCGCCGTACCGGTCCGCAGACCCGCCACCCGCGCGGTCACCTTCAGGGAACCGGGCCTGGTCCCGGAGCGGACGATCGCGAGGGCCTTGCCGTGGAAGGCGGTCCGGGTGGTGGCCTGGTAGCGCTCGGCGCTCTCCTCGCGCCCGTTGTCGAGCCCGGCCAGCGAGCCGCCCCGCACGTCGAAGGTGATCAGATGCTCGGCGTCGGGCACCACCACGCCCCGCGCGTCGACGATCTCCGCGGTCACGAACACCAGGGAACGCCCGTCCGCGGCGAGCGGGTCGCGGTCGGCGGTGAGGCGTACCGCGTGCGCCGCACCCGCCGTGCGCAGCACATCGGTGGCGACCACCTTGCCGTTCCGCCGCGCCACCGCCTTCAGCTCGCCCGGCGCGTACGGCACCTTCCAGGTCAGGTGGAGCTTGCCCGCGCTGCCGTTCGGGCTGGTGTAACTGCCCGGATAGGGGCCGCCGGTGAAGGTCTTGTCGTCGCCGGTGGCCTCGGTGGTCTCCAGATAGGTGCGGCCGTCGGTGGTCGTCTTGGGGTCGAAGCTCCGGGTGCCCAGGGACGTCCCGTTGAGGAAGAGCTCGACGGTCTCGACGTTGGCGTACGCCCACACCTCGACCGTGTCGCCCTCCTCGTGGTTCCAGGTCATCGGCAGCAGATGGACCATCGGCTCGTCGACCCACTGGCTGCGGAAGAGGTGGTACATGTCCTTGGGGAAGCCGGCCGTGTCGACCGCTCCGAAGAAGGAGGCCTTCACCGGGAAGACGTCGTACGGGGTCGGCTCGCCGATGTAGTCGATGCCGGACCACAGGAACTGCCCGGCGAACCACTTGCGGTCGCGGTCCTTCTTGTGGCCGTACTCGCCGCTCATGGTCCAGGAGGCGAGGTTGTTGTCGTAGGAGGAGACCTCCCGCCTGCCCGGCGTGTGGTTCTCGCCGGTGTTGAGGTGCTCGGGCTCCTGGTAGGTGCCGCGCGTGGAGGTCTCCGAGGAGGACTCCGACTCGAACAGGAACAGCTTCGGGTACCTCGCGTGCAGTGCGTCCACCGACTTGGCGGTGTTGTAGTTGAGTCCGAGGCCGTCCAGCTTGGCGAGCATGAGGTCGGCCGCGGAACCGGCGGCGGGCACGGAGTGGTACTTGTTGGAGCCGATGACGACCGGCCGCGTGTCGTCGGCCGCCTTGATCGCGCCGATGATCCGGTCGGCCATCGCGAGGCCCGCGGTGGAGGTGGAGTCGGGGATCTCATTGCCGATGGACCACAGCACCACGGCCGGTGAGTTGCGGTGCGCGAGGACCATCTCGGTGGCGTCCTTCTCGCACCACTCGTCGAAGAACCGGCCGTAGTCGTACTTGGTCTTGCCGGTCCGCCAGCAGTCGAAGGCCTCCACCATCATCACGATGCCCAGCTCCTCGCAGACCTGGACGATCTCGGGCGAGGGCGGGTTGTGGGAGGTGCGGAAGGCGTTGACGCCCATCGACTTCATGATGGTCAGCTGTCTGCGCACCGCGTCGATGCTGATCGCGGAGCCGAGGGCGCCCTGGTCGTGGTGGAGGTCGACGCCCTTGATCTTGGTGTGGGCGCCGTTGAGGGAGAAGCCCTCGTCGGGGTCGAAGCGGTACGCGCGGATGCCGAAGGTGGTGCGGCAGGTGTCGACGGTCCTGCCGCCGACGCGCAACTCGGTCTCCAGGGTGTAGCGGTGGTGCGGAGTCGCGAAGTCCCACAACTTCGGCTTGGGGACGGTGAGTTCGTGTGTCTCCGCGGCCCTGTCGGTGACGCTGGCCGTGGTGGCCGCGCGGGCGACCGTACGGCCGGAGGGGTCCTTCACCGTCGAGCGGATCTCCACCTCGCTCGTGGCGCCGGACTCGTCGACCACCGAGGTCCGGGCCCGTACGACGGCCCGCTCGCCGCTGATGTCCAGCGTGGTGACGTACGTGCCCCAGCGCTCCACGTGCACCGGCTCGGTGATGACCAGACGGGCCTCGCGGTAGATGCCGCTGCCGGAGTACCAGCGGCTGCTGGGCAGCTGGTTCTGCACCTTGACCGCGAGCACGTTCTCGGTGCTGCCGTCGGTGTGCACGAGACCGGTCAGATCGAGGGCGAAGCCGGTGTAGCCATAGGGGTGGCGGCCGACCTGGGTGCCGTTGCAGTAGACGTAGGAGTCCATGTACACGCCGTCGAACTCCACCGAGATCCGCTTGCCGGCGAAGGCGGGCGGCAGGGTGAAGGCCAGCCGGTACCAGCCGAGGCCGCCGGGGAAGAAGCCGGTGCCGCTGGTGGTGCCGTACTGGGTGGTGGGGGTCTGTTCGATGCTCCAGTCGTGCGGAACGGCCACCTCGCGCCAGGCCGAGTCGTCGTAGCCGGGGTCGGGGGCGTTGGCGTAGGCACCGGTCGGATCGGTGATGCCGCCCGGGTTGACCAGCGCGAAGCGCCAGCCGTCGCGCAGCGTGACCGTGTGCCGGCCGGACGCGCCCCCGGCCGCCTCGGCGGCACGGGCCGCCGGGGTGGCCAGGAGCACTCCGGCCGCGGGTGCGGCGGTGGAGGCGAGCAGTACCGATCTGCGAGTGACCGTCATGGCGGCTCTCCCTCATCAGGGCCCAGAAGTACTCACAACTCATCGTGAACAAACAGATTCTGACGGGCCGCCACTCACGCCCGTCAAGGGTGCGGACCGCCGTTCTGCCCCACGGGCCACAACGACCGGAAACGGCCCTTGACGATGGCTCACGCACCGACCGGGGGGTTCCCGTCCGCGGCGCAGGGCGACGGACTAGGCTGGAACTCAAGTGACTCACCGGTTCACTGTGAGTGTTCGCGATGGAGTGGCGGCGATGGACCCGGAGTATCCGTTCGACGATGCCGCGACGGCGCGGGTCGCCGTCGACGACTCCGGCACGCTGGTCTCCTGGAACGCGGGCGCGGAACGGCTGCTGGGCTGGCCGGCCGGCGAGGTGCTGGGCCGCCCCGCCCGGAGTCTGCTGGCCGACGGCACGGACGTGCCGTGGCCCCCCGACAACCCGCGCTGGCACGGCACCGTGATCCTGCGCCACCGGGACGGACGCGAGCTCTCCAGATGGCTGGTCGCCCACCATCGCCGAGCCGAGGACGGCAGGCCGGGCCGCTGGCTCGTCTTCAGCCCGCTGAACGGCGGTGGCCCGCCCTCCCCTGACGACCCGCTGGCCACGGCGGCCCTCATCCAGTCACCCTGCGCGGTCGCCGTCTACGACGAACGCCTGCGGCTGCGCCGGATCAACGACGCCATGGCCGAGGTCATCGGCCTGCCCGAGGAGCGCATCCAGGGGCTGCGGCTGTCCGAGATCGGCGGGAGACCGGAGAGCGACCGGCTGGAGGCCGACATGGTGCGGGTGCTCGCCTCCGGTCGGGCGGCCGACGTCCAGACGTACATGCGCACCGGCGGCGAGGCCACCGCGCACGCGTGGCTCGCCCGGATGGCGCCGGTCACGGACGCCGAGGGCCGGGTGCGGGGCGTGTGTCTGGCGGCGCACGACTTCACCGACAACTACCTCGCCCGGGAGCGGCTGCAGCTGGTCAACGAGGCCAGCGTGCGCATCGGCACCACCCTCGACGTCACCCGCACGGCGCAGGAACTGGCAGACGTCTTCGTGCCCGCGCTGGCCGACCTGGTCAGCGTCGACCTGCTGGACCTCCAGGAACACGGCGGTGAACCCCCGCCCCGGCTCAGCGCCCCGATCGCCCTGCGCCGGGCCGCGCACCTCTCGGTCAACCCCGGTACACCCGAGGCCGTCCTCAAACCCGGGCAGACGGAGCACTACCCCGACGGCTCGCCCCAGGCCGACTCGCTGGTCGCGGGCCGCACGATCGTCGCGTCGGTGTCCGAGGGCGCGCTCGACCAGTGGCTGAGCTGGCACAAGGCGCGCGCCGACCGGGTCAAGGAGTACGGCATCCACTCCACGATGTCCGTGCCGATGCGGGCGCGCGGGCTGACCCTGGGCGTCGCGGTGCTCACCCGCTTCCGGCGGCCGGACCCCTTCACGGCCGACGACGTGCTGCTGGCCGAGGAGATCACCACCCGGGCCGCCGTCTGCATCGACAACGCCCGCCGCTTCTCCCGCGAGCGTGAGACCGCCCTCGCCCTGCAGCGCAGCCTGCTGCCCCGCTCGCTGCCGCGCACGGCCGCCGTGGACGCCGCCTCCCGCTATCTGCCCGCCGCGCGGGCCGGGGTGGGCGGGGACTGGTTCGACGTCATCCCGCTGTCGGGGATGCGGGTCGCCATGGTCGTCGGGGACGTCGTCGGCCACGGCATCCAGGCCTCGGCCACGATGGGCCGGCTGCGCACCGCCGTACGCACCCTCGCCGACATCGACCTGGCCCCGGACGAGCTGCTCACCCATCTGGACGACCTGGTGGTACGGCTGTCCGCGGAGTCCGGCAGCGACGGCACCGGCGAGGTCGGGGCGACCTGTCTGTACGCGGTCTACGATCCGGTGTCGCGGCGCTGCACCCTGGCGCGGGCCGGGCATCCGCCGCCGGTCGTGCTGTCGCCCGGGGGCGAGCCGCAGCAGGTCGAGCTGCCGGCCGGGCCGCCGCTGGGCCTGGGCGGCCTGCCGTTCGAGTCCACGGAGCTGGAGCTGCGCGAGGGCAGCGTGCTGTCGTTCTTCACCGACGGTCTGATCGAGACCCGCGAGCGGGACGTCGACGCCAGTCACCGGCTGCTGTGCGACGCCCTGGCCGGGCACGTGGACTCCCTGGACGAGACGTGCGACCGGATCCTGCACGCCCTGCTGCCGCCGGGCGGCGCGCCGGACGACGTGGCCCTGCTGCTGGCCCGTACCCGTGGGCTGCCCGCCGCCCGGGTGGCGACCTGGCACATCCCCGCCGACCCGGCGCTGGTGGCGCCCATCCGCAAGCAGGTCGTCGAGCAGCTGGACACCTGGGATCTGCAGGAGGCGGCGTTCACCGCGGAGCTGGTGGTGAGCGAGCTGGTCACCAACGCGATCCGCTACGGCGCCCACCCCATCCGGCTGCGGCTGATCCACGACGAGTCCACGCTGATCTGCGAGGTGTCCGACACCAGCCACACCGCCCCGCATCTGCGCCGCGCCAAGACGTGGGACGAGGGCGGCCGCGGTCTGCTGCTGGTCGCCCAGCTCACCCAGCGCTGGGGCAGCCGGCACACCGGCGAGGGCAAGACGATCTGGGCGGAGATCGGCCTGCTCGCCGAGGACTGAGCGCTCAGCCCCGGTCCGTCAGCCAGGGACGGACCCGGCGGCGGGCCTCGTGCAGGCGTGACTTGAAGGTGCCGAGCGGGATCCCGGCGCGCTCCGCGGCCTCCGCGTACTCCAGTCGGCAGATGTCCCGGTAGACCAACGGCTCGACCAGCTGCGGGTGTTCGCGCTCCAGCCGCTCCAGGGCCTCCAGCAGGTCGATCCGGGAGCCGGCGATCACGCTCGTGGTGCGGGGGTCGACGGACCGGTCGGCGTCGAGGGGAGCCGGCTGCTCGGCGGACCGCCGTTTGAGCTCCCGGTACTTCTGGCGGCAGCAGTTGGCGACGACCGTGTGCAGCCAGGTGCTGAAGCGGCTGCGTCCCTCGAAGGTGTTGATCTTCCGGGACAGCTGCAGCAGGACGTCCTGGGCCGCCTCCTCGGCGTCCTCCCGGCAGGGCAGGAAGCGGCCGCAGCGCCTGAGGATCTCGGGCCGGATCGCCTGGAGCAGTTCCTCCAGCGCCGCCGGGTCGCCCGCGGCGGCCAGACGGGCGAGTTCCTCGGTGGGCACGACCAAGTGCTCGGCTCGGGATCGATCCACGTCCAGGCATGATAGTCGTATGCACTCCGTGGAGCGGATCGGGCGCTACCGCCTGGAACGACGCCTGGGCACGGGCGCGTTCGGCACGGTCTGGCTCGCCCACGACGACGTGCTGCGAGCACCCGTCGCGGTCAAGGTCCTCGCCGACAACTGGGCCCACCGCCTCGATGTGCGCGAGCGCTTCCTGGAGGAGGCGCGGATGCTGCGCCGGGCGGGCTCCGAGCGGGTGGTGCAGGTCTACGACATCGGTGAACTGCCCGACGAGCGGCCGTACTTCGTCATGGAGTACGCCGACGGCGGCACCCTCGCCGACCTGGTCGCCGACGGTCCGCTGCCGGTCCCCGAGGCGCTGCGGCTGACGGCGCTGGCCGCCCGGGGCGCGGCGGCGCTGCACGCGGCGGGGATCGTGCACCGGGACATCAAGCCGACCAATGTGCTGCTGTCCGGGAGCGGTCCGCGGGTGCTGCTCGCCGACCTGGGGCTGGCCAAGAGCCTGGCGCAGGCGTCCGGACTCACCCTGGCCGCGGGCTCGGCGGGCTACCGTCCGCCGGAGCAGGCCGAACCCGGGGCGGGGATCGACGCGCGGGCGGACGTGTACAGCCTGGGCGCGGTCGGCTACCACCTGGTCACCGGCACGGTGCCGGGCGAGCCCGGCAAGGTCGTACCGCCCGACCGGCTGCGCCCGGACCTGGACCCGGCGGTCCGGCGCGCTCTGATGCGGGCGCTGGAGCCGGACCGGGAACGGCGCTGGCCCACCGCTCAGGCCTTCGCCCAGGAACTGGAAGGGCTCACCTCGACGGATCGACGGCCCCGGCGGCACCGCCGGGCCCTCGCCGTCACCGGTGTGGTGGCGGTGGCCGCGGCCATCGGGGTGATTCCGGCGCTGGTCCACCGGTCCGCACCGGCGTCCGCCGTGCGGGTCACCGACACCGGCGGGCGGGTCACGGCCGAGGTCCCCGCCTCCTGGGACCGTCAACTGCGCGACTCGGGCTGGGATCCGCGGGCGCTCGGCCTGCCCGGCGGGCACGAGCCGGGGTTCGCCGTCGCGGACGACCTGGCGCGGTGGCCGGACCTCGCGGCGCCGGTGAACGGCGCGTTCGTCGGCCTGAGCGAGCACGGGGACCTCACGGCCGCGGTCGACGCCCTCAGCCACCCCGGCTGCCACTACGACGGCGGCCACCCCTACACAGGCACGGCCTGGCACGGCAGGGTCCGTGTCTGGAGCCACTGCTCCGGCCGGCCGGGGACGGTCACCGAGGCCGCGCTGGCACCGGCGGACGGCGCCGGACAGCCCCGGGTGTACGTGCAGATCCGTACCCACGGCAAGGCCTCCGCGGCCGACCGCGTGCTGGCCTCCGTGCGCGTCACGGGCCGGCAGGGCGCACCCTGAACACGCGCGAACTTTTTCGTCCGGGCGCGCATCGGACCTGTATGACGGGGCACAGAGCGCCGTACGCACCCGCTGTGGCGGGTGCGGACAAACTCCGGGAGTGTTGAGGACCATGGCGAACAAGTCCCCCTCCGTCCACCGGGCGGCCCTCGTGGCGGGCTCGGCCCTGCTGCTGGGCACGCTGACGGCCTGCGGCAGTGGCGGTGCCGGCGGCGCGAGCTCTCCGCAGACGCTGAGCGGCACGGCCGCGCCGGCCACCGGCGGCGCCACCACCGACTCGGCGAGCGCGTCCGCCACCGCCTCCGCCACCGCACCGGGCGGCACGGCCGGTGAGGCCACCCTCACCGTGTCCAAGCCGCCCTCGCAGCCCGCTCCGGCCGCCGCCAAGAGCCGCTGCCACACCTCCGAGCTGCGGGCGAGCGTCGGGCGCAACGACCCCGGCGCCGGACAGGAGAACTTCCCGGTCGTGCTGACCAACACGTCCTCGCGCACCTGCACGGTGCGGGGCTATCCCGGTGCCGCCTTCCTCGACGCGTCGGGCAAGCAGCTCGGCCCGGACCCGGTGCGCGAGTCGGGGACGCCCACGACCGTGACACTGGCGCCCGGCAGGAGCGCCTGGGCCGGGATGACGTTCTCCAACCCCGGCGTCAGCGGCGCCCACGCCGCCACCCCAGCGGCGCTGCTGGTGACCCCGCCGGACGAGCGGGACCCGTTGAAGGTGACGTGGACGGGCGGTCCGGTGCCGGTCTCCGGGAACGCGTCCTCCGTACGCCTGATGGTGTTCGCCCCCGGCACGGGCCCCTGAACAGCGGGGTCCTGACAGGCCTCTTACCGGGGCCTGCTTTCATGGAGCCCTCCTGCCGCGCGTCGCCCTGAAGGACCCTGCCCTGAACACCCCGCTCGCCGAAGCCCTCTCCGCCGTTCTGCTCGCCGCCGTCCTCGGCTTCGCCGTCGTCCGCCCGAAGGGGCTGCCCGAGGCGGTGCTGGCGGTGCCGGCGGCGGGGATCGTGATCGCCACCGGTGCGATCTCGCTGGACCACGCCCGGGAGGAGGCGGCGCGGCTCGGCCCGGTCGTCGGCTTTCTGGCGGCGGTGCTGGTGCTGGCCCACTTCTGTGACGTCGAGGGGCTGTTCCAGGCGTGCGGGGCGTGGACGGCCCGCTGGGCGGCCGGGTCGCCCGGGCGGTTGCTGACCGCGGTGTTCGTGCTGGCCTCGGTGATCACCGCGGTGCTCAGCCTGGACGCCACGGTGGTGCTGCTGACGCCGGTGGTGTTCGCGACGGCCGCCCGGGCGGGCGTACGGGCCAGGCCGCATCTGTACGCGTGCGCCCATCTGTCGAACACCGCCTCGCTGCTGCTGCCTGTGTCCAACCTGACCAACCTGCTGGCGTTCGAGACGAGCGGGCTGAGCTTCACCCGGTTCGCCGCGCTCATGGCGCTGCCGTGGGTGGTGGCGATCGGCGCCGAGTACCTGGTCTTCCGGCGCTTCTTCCGTGACGACCTGAGCGCCGCCGCCCACTCCCCAGAGCCCGGCGAGACGCCCGAGCTGCCGCTGTTCGCGCTGATCACCGTCGCATGCACGCTGGCCGGGTTCGTGGTCGCCTCGACGCTCGGCGTGGAGCCGGTGTGGGTGGCCACCGCGGGCGCGCTGGTGCTGGCCGGCCGGGCGCTGGTACGGCGGCGCGCCACCCCGCTTGCGGTGGTGAAGGCCGCCTCGCCCGCGTTCCTGGCGTTCGTGCTGGCGCTCGGCGTCGTGGTGCGGGCGGTGGTGGACAACGGGCTCGCCAAGGCGCTCGGCCATGTGGTGCCCACCGGTTCGGGGCTGCTCGCGCTGCTCGGGATCGCCGCGCTGGCCGCCGTCCTCGCCAACCTGATCAACAATCTGCCGGCCGTGCTGGTCCTGCTGCCGCTGTCGGCGGCGGCCGGACCCGGCGCGGTGCTGGCGGTGCTGCTCGGGGTGAACATCGGCCCGAACCTGACCTACGCCGGGTCCCTGGCGACGCTGCTGTGGCGGCGTATCGTGCACCGGCACGGGCACGACGTGCACCTCGGGCACTTCACCCGGCTCGGCCTCGTCGCCACTCCGGCCGCGCTGGTGTCGGCCGTGGCGGCGCTGTGGCTGTCGCTGCAGGTGGTCTGAGGCTGGGCGGTCAGTTGCGGCCGCTTCCGCGGCCGCCCCAGCCGTACCCGCCACCGTTGCCACCGCCCGAGCCCTGGCAGTAGGCGGGGTTGTAGTAGCAGTACGGGTTCGAGGGGTACGAGGTCGACGGCGTTGGCTGGGCGGTGGTCGGCTTCGCGCTCGGCGTCGGTGTGGCGGTCGGGGTACTGGAGGCCTTGGGGGCGGCCTTCTTGACGGACGGGGACGGCTCGGCGCTGGTGTCCGCGTCCCAGTTGACGACCTGCATCTGCAGGTCGGCGCGGGAGGTGTCGAACGCCCAGCGCTGGGCGTCGGTGTCGTCGCGGGTCTTGACCACGAGCGCGCCGGAGCCGTCGGTGGCGGCGGGGCTCAGGGCCAGGTTCTGGTTCCAGCGCGGCACGACGGTGCCCTGGAGGGTGAAGTCGTAGCGGATGTTCTTCGGGTCGCCGCCCGTGCACGGGGCGAGCTGCACCGAGTAGGCGAGATGGGAGTCGAGGCAGAGCTCGGGGTCGGCGACACTGCGCAGCCGGCCGTCCGTCTCGTACGCCCACTGCTGGCCGGTGGCCGAGGAGCAGGTGGCGAGTTCGGTCTCGGCGCCCTGGACGACCTTCTTGCCGATGACGGCGATGCACAGACCGGAGTCGAGGTTGTGCAGCCGGCCCTGCACGTCGCCCTGCGCGGCCTCGGCGGCGCTGATCCAGGAGGGGTGGCCGGCGGCGGTGCTCGGCCCGGGGTCGGGGGTCGGGGAGGCGTGGCCCCCGGCGGTCGGGGCGTGGTCGCCGCCGGAGCCGAGGACGGACCACAGGACCAGCGGGAGGACGACCAGTCCGCTCACGGTCAGCACGGCCGCGGTGAGGTTGCGGCGGCGGGCCGCGGCACGCCGTGCGGCCTTCTGCGCCGAGCGGCGGGAGGCGGGACGGCTGCCCGGCGCGGGGTCGGCGGGGGCGCCGGCCGCCGGGAAGGCCTCGCGCGTGCGCATGAACGGCGTGCCCGGCGTCGTGAAGGACTCGCCCGCCATGGCGAACGACTCGCCCACGATCCCCTGGGGCTTCGGCGGCCGGGCCTCGGCGGGCGGCGGGGTGCCGTCCCGCAGGGGACCGGCGATCCGGGACTGCACATAGGCCTGGGCGCCCCAGCCCAGGACCGCCTCGGCCAGCGCCAGGCCGAGGCCGTGGTTGAACTGGGCCAGCTGGTCCGCGGTGTGCCGGCAGTGCGTGCAGCGCGCGAGGTGCGCGGCGAGGTCGGGGTCGACGTCGATGCCGCCGCGCCGGTAGGTGACGTCCAGCATCCGCAGATAGCGCCGGCACTCCTGCTCGGGCGCGAGCTCGCGGTGGACCTGCAGGCACTCCTCGCGCAGCCGGTCGCGGGCCCGCCCCAGTTCGACGCGCGCGTCCTCCACCTCGAGACCGAGCAGCCCGCCGGGTATCTCCAGCGGTTCGGCCTCCACCTCCACGTGCCACAGCACGCAGCGCAGCGACTGGGGCAGCCGCTGGAACGCGCCCGACAGCAGGCGCCGTTCGGCCGAGGGCAGCAGATGGGCGGCGAGACGGTCGCCGCCCTCGGCCGCGGAGCGCAGTTCGGGGTGGAGGTGTTCGCGGCGGTGGTCGTTGTCCCACTCGGCCGCGATACGGCGCACGGTGACGAGGAGTTGGGGCCGCCAGGCGGAGGTGGGGCCGTTCTGCCGCAGGGTCTCGCCGAAGAGGCGGGTGAACGCCGCGGTGGTCAGCATGCCCGCGGCGGGAGCGCCGTCGGTGCACAGCCGCGCGTAGGCGAACCCGGCCTCCCAGTGCCGGTCGAGGAGCTCACCGACGGGCTGCAGCGCGGGCGTCGTCCCCGTCCACTTCTTGAGTTCGGCACTCAGTTGCTCGTCCGTCACCTCGAACCGACGGGCAGACGTGGGGGAATTCGACAGGCCGGCGTCTTTCACGGCTGCGTTCCTCTCGGGGCATGCGCATAAAGTCCATACCAACTGGTATGGGGACCCGCCGACAAGGCGACGGGATCCACTCGTACGGGTTCGGCATCCCGAACGTCCGCCGGAGACAGCTCTTTTGAAGCTCGGGAACGAACGGGAGTCGCCTCGCGCGCACAGTGAATACGTGCGTTTTCTGTGCGCCGACGACGCACACCTTTTCACAGGTCAGCAAAGCGGAACAAGGGATCTCGCGGTTTTGTGCGGTGCGTGTGGGGCACCCGGTTTTTGACGAATCGTCAATCCGGGGAAGAGATTTCCCGCCCCCGGGCCGAAACGCCGGACGACAACCATTGAGCGACCTCCCCCACCACACGCGCCGCCGGTCGCGCCGGCGTACGCCGGTTCACTCCCCAACCATTGGGCCGCTCGCCCGGTATGTGCCGGGCGGCACACCGTAGCGGGCGCGGAAGACGCGGTTGAAGTGGAAAGGGCTCGCGAACCCCGAGACCGCGGCCACCCGCTCGACCGAAAGGTCGCTGCCCTCCAGCAGCCGGGCGGCGTGCCGCAGCCGCGCCTCGCGCAGGGCGCGCATCGGGGACTGGCCGAGCTGCTCGGTGAACAGATGGGCGAGCCGGGAGGGCGAGAGGGAGACGCTCGCGGCGAGCGAGCGGACGGTGTGCGGGGCGGCCGGGTCGGCGGCGATCAGCGCCTCGGCCCGGCGCACCCGGGCGTCGGCACCGGCGGCGGGCGCGGCCGGGCGCGCGCCGGCGGCCGTGAGCAGGACGACCTCCTCCAGCGCCGTCAGGGCGAGTTCCCGGGCGGCGGTGCCGTGCGCGACGGCGACCCGGTCGTCGTCCGGCGCGGCGGCGGGCGGCGCCTCGGTTCCCGTCCAGCGGGCGTCGGCGAGCATCCGGCGGAACGCCGCCTCGACGCGGCCGTGCAGTGCGGACGGGGTCGGTGTGACGGCGTACAGCCCGTCCCCGGTGCCGTACGGGCGCAGCCACGGCGTCCAGGAGGGCCGCGCCTGGCAGTGCGCCCACCAGAACCGCCAGCCGGGGGCGCCCGGTTCGACGCCGTACTGGTGGCCGACGCCCGGGGCGAGCACCACCAGGTCCCCGGCGCGGGCGGCCACCTCCGCGTCGCCCTGCCGCAGCCGGCCCCGGCCGCCGGTCGTCCAGGTGAACAGCCAACTCCTCTGGCGCCGGGGGACGTCCTGTTCTTCAACGGCAGCCTGGTGCACGGCTCCCAGCCCAACGGCACGGCCGACCGGTTCCGCCGCTCGTTCATCGGCCACTACGTGGGCCGCTCGGCGGAGCGCATCGGGGTGTACTACCGCACGCTGACGATGAGCGGCGAGCCCGTACGGCTCGCCGAGAGCGAGGGAGCGGGCCCCTGCGGCACGGAGTTCGCGCCGCAGGGGCCCCACTGACCGGAAACTCCGCCGGTCAGCTGTGTCCGATGATCGGGTGCGGGGTGTAGGGCTGCTGGAGTTCCTCGATCTCCTTGTCGCTGAGCTCGAGTTCGACCGCGGCCACCGCGTCCTCGATGTGGTGCGGCTTGGCGGCTCCGACGATCGGGGCCGCCACCGTGTCCTGGTGCAGCAGCCAGGCCAGGGCGACCTGGGCGCGCGGCACACCCCGGTCGTCGGCGATGCGGGTCACGGCCTCGACGACGGTGCGGTCGCTGTCCGGGTACAGACGGCTGCCGAAGTTGTCGCCCGCGCTGCGCTCGGTGACCGTGCCCCAGTCCCGGGTGAGCCGGCCCCGGGCCAGCGGGCTCCAGGGCAGCACGCCCACGCCCTGGTCGGCGCAGAGCGGCAGCATCTCGCGCTCCTCCTCGCGGTAGAGGAGGTTGTAGTGGTTCTGCATGGACACGAACCTGGTCCAGCCGTGCCGCTCGGCGACGTACTGCATCTTGGAGAACTGCCAGGCGAACATCGAACTGGCCCCGATGTAGCGGACCTTGCCCGCCTTGACCACGTCGTGCAGGGCCTCCATGGTCTCCTCGACCGGGGTGTGCGGGTCGAAGCGGTGGATCTGGTACAGGTCGACGTAGTCGGTGCCGAGCCGGCTGAGGCTGTGGTCGAGCTCGCTCAGGATCGCCTTGCGGGACAGGCCGGCGCCGTTGGGGCCGGGCCGGGTCCGACCGTGCACCTTGGTGGCGAGCACGATCTCGTCGCGGTTCGCGAAGTCGCGCAGCGCCTTGCCGACGATCTCCTCGCTGGTGCCGTCCGAGTAGACGTTGGCCGTGTCGAAGAAGTTGATCCCGGCGTCCAGCGCCTGCCGGATCAACGGCCGGGACGCCTCCTCGTCGAGCGTCCACTCGTGCGTGCCTCGGTCGGGCAGGCCGTAGGTCATGCAGCCCAGACAGATCCTCGAGACGTCCAGGCCCGTCGAACCGAGCTTCACGTACTGCATCGTTGCCGCTCCTGCCTTCGGTTTGGGGTACCCGAGGGGAGCGTACGTCGTCGTGCCGGAGGGCTGAACGTCAGCGCCGACCGAGCAGGTCCAGCGCCGTCTCCCAGCCGAACTCCGGGCGCACGCCGTCCTCCCCGACCTCCCCGGAGTACGGCTCGCCGAACCGGACGCCCATGCCGCGCAGCCGGACCAGGCTGTCCTGGTAGGCGGGATGGGCGGCCAGGGCGTCGGCCACGCACGGGAGGACGGCGACCGGGACGCCGAGGCCGTAGGACTCGCAGAGGGTGGCCACGGCGAGGGTGTCGGCGAGGCCGGCCGCCCACTTGTTGACCGTGTTGAAGGTGGCCGGCGCGACCACGACCGCGTCCGGGGGCGGAAAGGGGCGCGGGTCGCCGGGGGTGCGCCAGGCGGAGCGTATGGGGCGGCCGGTGCGCGCCTCGACGGCCGCGGTGTCGAAGAAGCCGTTCATGGCGACCGGGGTGGCGATGACGCCGACCTCCCAGTCCCGTTCCTGCGCGGCGGTGATCAGCCTGCCCACGTCCGCGGCGATCCCGGCGGCACAGACGACGACGTAGAGGAAGGGCCTTTGGGCCTGTTCGGTCACGCCGAGACCCTACTGAACGGGGAGCCCTGCCGAATGGGAGCCCTACTGAAGCGGGAAGCTCTCCCCGCGTTCGGCCTCGGGGCGCGGGCCGTGGATGCGGCGCTCCTTCTCCTCGATGGGGACGTCGTTGATGCCGGCCTCGCGCCGGGTCATCAGGCCGTGCTCGTCGAACTCCCAGAGCTCGTTGCCGTAGGAGCGCCACCACTGGCCGTCGGCGTCCCGGCACTCGTACTGGAAGCGGACGGCGATGCGGTTGCCGTCGAAGGCCCACAGGTCCTTGCGCAGGGCGTAGTCCAGCTCGCGCTCCCACTTCGCGGCGAGGAAGCGGACGATCTCGGCGCGGCCGGTGAGGAAGGTGTCGCGGTTGCGCCAGACCGAGTCCTCCGAGTAGGCGAGCGCCACCTTGTGCGGGTCGCGGGTGTTCCAGGCGTCCTCGGCGGCCTGGACCTTCTGCGCCGCGGTCTCGCGGGTGAACGGGGGCAGGGGCGGGCGGTCGCCGGACATGGGTCCTCCTCGGCGGTTGGGCGGGCAGCAGCGGTGGAGAACGAGCGTTCTCCGGGCCGGCTGCTACCGTAGGAGAACGCTCGTTCTCACGTCAAGGAACGCCACACAGGAGGAGGTCGTGCCCCGCATGGCCGTCATGGACAGCGCAGTCGCCCGGGAGCAGGCGCTGGACGCCGCCGAGGAGTTGTTCTACGGGCGGGGCGTCCAGGCCGTCGGCATGGACGACGTCCGGGGTGCCTCCGGGGTCTCCCTCAAGCGGCTCTACCAGCTGTTCCCGGCGAAGGAGCAGTTGGTGGAGGCGTATCTGGAGCGGCGGGACGTGCGCTGGCGGGACCGGCTGGCGGGGTTCGTGGCGCGGCGCGAGGACCCCCGGGAGCGGATCCTCGCGGTGTTCGACTGGCTGGAGGAGTGGTTCGGCGAGGACGGCTTCCGCGGGTGCGCGTGGATCAACTCCTACGGCGAGCTGGGCGCCACGTCGTCCCGGGTGGCGGCCCAGGTGCGGGCGCACAAACAGGCCTTCCGCGGCTACCTCGCCGGTCTGGTGGCGGACGCGGGACTGCCCGGCACGCTGGCCGGGCAGCTGTTCCTGCTGGCGGAGGGCGCCATGGTCACCGCGGGCATAACCGGGCAGACCGAGCCCGCCCGCGAGGCCCGCGAGGCCGCGCGGCTGCTGGTGCGGGCCGGCTGAGCCTCACCCCTCGGCCACGGTGATGGCGCTCACCGGGCAGGCGCGGGCGGCCTCCCGGACCATCGGGTCGCCGCCGCCGTCCTCGCGGCCCGGCAGCAGCGTGCTGAAGCCGTCGTCGTCCTGGGTGAAGACCTTCGGGGCGGCGAGGGCGCACTGGCCGGCGCCGATACAGACGTCCCTGTCGATCTCGATACGGGTGTCGGTGTGCATGGCCTCGAGCCTCTTACCAGGTCACGGGGAGTTCCAGCATCCCCTGGACGGTGTCGCCGGGTTTGAAGGGGATCTCCTCGGGCGGGGCGGCCAGACGCAGTCCGGGCAGCCGGTCGAAGAGGCTGTGCAGGGCGATCTCCAGCTCGGCCCGGGCGAGGTTCTGGCCGAGGCACTGGTGGATGCCGAAACCGAAGGCGACGTGGTGACGGGCGGGGCGGTGCCAGTCGAGGGTGTCGGGGGCGGGGTAGACGTCCGCGTCGCGGTTGATGACCGAGGTGGAGAAGACCACGCCGTCACCGGCCCGGATGGTCGTGCCGCCGGCCTCGATGTCCTCCGTGGCCCGGCGCAGCAGCCCGTCCGCGATGGACAGCAGACGCATCAACTCCTCGACGGCGTCCGAGAGCAGCCCCGGATCGGCGCGCAACTCGTCCAGGCGGTCGGGGTGTTGGAGGAGGGTGAAGGTGCCGAGCGAGATCATGTTGGCGGTCGTCTCGTGACCCGCGACCAGCAGGATGGTCGCGAACGCGATGACTCCCCGGCGGTCCAGCACGCCCTCGCGCAGCTGCCGGTGGACGAGTTCGTCCAGCACCCCGTCGCCGGGCTCGGACTGCTTCTGCTTGCGGTCGATCAACTCCTCGAAGTAGCCGTCCAGTTGGCCGCGTGCGTCCTGGACGTCCGTGACGGCGGGGCCGCGCAGCAGACGCCGTGACTGCGCCTCGAAGAAGTCGTGGTCCTCGTAGGGGACGCCGAGCAGTTCGCAGATCACCATCGACGGCACGGGGAGCGCGAAGGCGCTCACCAGCTCGGCGGGCGGCCCCTTCTCGGTCATCGCGTCCAGCAGCCCGTCGACGATCCGCTGGATCCGCGGCCGGAGTTCGGCGGCGCGACGGAGGGTGAAGCTGGGCACCATCATGCGCCGCTGGGCATGGTGCTCGGGGTCGTCGACGCCGAGCAGCGCGACCCTCCGGTTCTTCACGGCCGCGACGCGCTCGGTGGTCGCGGGGAAGCCGGGATGGTCGCGGTCGGTCGACAGGCGGGGGTCGGCGAGCAGTTGGCGGGCCAGGGCGTGTCCGGTCACCAGCCAGGCGGGACGGCCGTCGTAGAGGGTGACGCGGGCGAGCGGGCGGGTGGCACGCAGGGGGTCGTAGCCGGTGGGCGGGTGGTAGGGACAGGTCCGGTCCTGGGGGAAGGCCACAGGTTCCGTTTCCGTCATGGAAGACCTCGCAGACGATGAGTGCGTCGTGCAGATCTTCATTAGATGCCCGGGGCATCTATGGGGCGACGAACAGTTCGGCCAGATCGGTGACGCGGGGATTCTGGCCGAGGATTGTCGCTCCGGCCGAAGCTGCCCGGTGGTGATCGCGGACCGGTCGGCTCCTCAGCCGAACGCCCGGCTGACGGCGAGGCTGTCCTCGTGGACGTGGTGGCGGGTGACACGACCGTCCGCCGACGTGAGGTGCGGCGCGAACCTGGCCTGATAGGGGCGCCCCGTGGGCCTGGCGGTCTGCCGGATCTCGCCGAGGGCGACGGCGGGCTCGCCGTCGACCAGGATCCGCTCCAGCACGTCCCGGAGCGCGCGGCGACGCGGATCCGAGAGGCAAGGGTGTGGTTCCGCAGGCCGTGCGATAGGGATGAACCATGCGGGCACCTGTGTTGAAGCACGGTGCCGGTCGAGCACCAGAACACGACGATGGGACGGATGCCATGCCTCTCGAGGGCGAGTACGTACCGAGTCCGGAGCAGTGGGTTCGCGAGCAGGTGGAGCTGTACGAGAGCTCCGGTGGCACGAAGGGCACGACCCTGATGGACACCGGGATGCCCGTCATCGTGCTGACCACCCGCGGCGCGAAGAGCGGCAAGATCCGCAAGACGCCGCTGATGCGTGTCGAGCACGGCGGACGGTACGCGGTGGTGGCCTCCAAGGGCGGCGCTCCCGAACACCCCGTCTGGTACCACAACGTCAAGGGCGATCCCCATGTGGAACTCCAGGACGGGCCGGTGAAGCGGGACTACACGGCCCGTGAGGTGACCGGCGCGGAGAAGGACGAGTGGTGGGAGCGTGCGGTTGCGGCCTATCCGCCGTACGCCGACTACCAGAAGAAGACCGACCGGGAGATCCCGCTGTTCGTGCTGGAACCGGACGACTCGAACGGGTGATCCGCGCCCGGCCCGCTCGCCGGTGCACCGGTCCGGAAAAAACTCGGGGAAATTCTCCGGGAAGGGACGCATGGTCCGGCGAGTGCCGGGCACGCGTGCGTCAGGCCCCGCCGCGCTCCCCCGTCGCGGCGGGGCTTTCCCGTGCCTCCTCGGCCGGCCGGTCGGTGATGTCGAGGAAGATCTGGTCGGCCTCCGGCACGCTGGTGGCCACGGACCGCTTGATGCGTACGGCGACCTCCTCGACCCGTTCGCTGTCCAGTCCGGGCACCAGGTCGACACGGGCGGCGACCAGGGCCTTGTCGAGGCCGGTCTTCATGGTGAACAGCGCCTCCACGCTGTCGATCTCGGGCTGCGCCTCCAGCACCTCCCGGATCCGGTCGGCCGACTCCGGGTCGGCGGCCTCTCCGATCAGCTGGTCGCGTGCCTCCCGGCCCAGGTGGTAGGCGACGTACACGAGCAGCGCGCCGATCACGATCGAGGCCGACGCCTCCCAGGCCACCTGCCCGGTGACCATGTGCAGCGCCATGCCGACGGCGGCCACCGTCACACCGAGCACCGCCGTGCCGTCCTCGGCGACCACCGTGCGCAGCGCCGGGTCGCGCAGGCCGCCCCTGCCGCCCTGCCGGCGCACCTGGTGCAGGGCGCGCAGCAGGGAGGCGCTCTCCGCGAGGAAGGCGACGCCGAGCACGATGAGGCCCGCCACATAGCCGCTGGTCTTCTCCTCGGCGCCGTTGCGGAACGCCTCCACGCCCTGGAAGAAGGAGAAGCAGCCGCCCATCACGAAGATGCCGACGGCCGCCAGCAGGGACCAGAAGAAGCGCTCCTTGCCGTAGCCGAAGGGGTGGCGCCGGTCGGCCGGCCTTCGGCTGCGGCGCAGCGCGGCCAGCAGGAAGACCTCGTTGAGGCTGTCCGCCACCGAGTGCGCCGCCTCCGACAGCAGGGCCGGCGATCCGGCGATCAGGCCGCCCGCCGCCTTGGCCGCCGCGATCACGAGGTTGGCCGCGAGCGCCACGAGTACGGTGACGCGTGTCCTTCGGTCCGCCTGGTTGTCCGAGGATGTCCTACTCACCTTCGCCGACTGCCCCTGACGGTTCGGATCACACCGTGCGGGCGGCGGAATTCGGGGAACGCGGTTGTCAGAGCACCGGCGCAGCGGAAGGAGGAGGCATGGGCGGGGGCAACGAGGCGTACGGCAGGAAGGCCTTCAAGCGGTCCAAGAGCCATTTCACGGACCGGATCACCGCGGACGCCCGGGACGGGTGGCCCGTGGAGGCGGGACGTTACCGGCTGGTGGTCAGCCGTGCCTGTCCGTGGGCGAGCCGTGCGGTGATCTCGCGCCGGCTGCTGGGCCTGGAGGGCGCGCTGTCGATGGGCATCGCCGACCCGATCCAGGACGACCGCAGCTGGCGCTTCACCCTCGACCCCGACGGCCGAGACCCCGTCCTCGGCATCCACTTCCTCAGCGAGGCCTACGACCGGCGGGAGAGCGGCTACCCGGGCGGGGTCAGCGTCCCCGCGATCGTGGACGTACCCAGCGGGAAGCTGGTGACCAACGACTACCAGCAGCTCACCCTGGACCTCGCCACCGAGTGGACGGCCCTGCACCGCCCCGGCGCGCCCGACCTGTATCCGCACGCCCTGCGCGACGAGATCGACACGGTGATGGCGGACGTCTTCGAGGACGTCAACAACGGGGTGTACCGGGCGGGTTTCGCCAACGGCCAGGAGGAGTACGAGGCGGCCTGCGCCGGGGTCTTCCGGCGGCTGGAGCTGCTGGTGCCGCGGCTGGAGCGGCAGCGGTACCTGGTCGGGGACACGATCACCGAGGCGGACATCCGGCTGTTCACCACGCTGGTGCGGTTCGACGCCGTCTACCACGGCCACTTCAAGTGCAACCGCTGGAAGCTGACGGAGAATCCGGTGCTGTGGGCCTACACCCGCGACCTCTACCAGACGCCCGGCTTCGGAGACACCGTCGACTTCGATCACATCAAACGGCACTACTACCAGGTGCACACCGGTATCAACCCGACCCGGATCGTGCCCCTGGGCCCGGACCTGTCCGGCTGGCTGACGGCCCATCACCGCGAGGAGCTGGGCGGCCGGCCGTTCGGTGACGGCACCCCGCCGGGGCCCGTGCCGGCGGACGAGCGGGTCGCCGTGACCGGGCGCCTCTGACGACGAAGGAGTAGGACATGGCCAAGAAGAAGAAACTGAAACTGCCCCTCGCCTACAAGCCGCTCGGTTTCGCGCTCGGCTGGGTGAGCGGATCCCTCGCGGGCCTCGCCTTCCGCAAGACGTGGATGGCGATCCGGCACGAGGAGGAGGCGCCGGACGCGCTGGACAAGGACCGCGGCTGGGGGGAGATCCTGCTGGCCGCCGCGGTGCAGGGCGCGATCTTCGCGGTGGTGCGCAGCGCGGTGGACCGCGGCGGCGCCAAGGCCATCGAGCGCTCGACCGGCGTCTGGCCGGCCGCCGACGACGGCGGCCGGGACTGACGCGGACGCGGTGCCTCAGCCCTGCTTCGGGGCGGTCGGCGTGGTGCGGCGCAGGGTGAAGGAGTGGCCGGACGGGTCGGCGTACCCGCGTTCCTCGTACGGCCCGGCGGGGTCCTTGGTCTCCAGCGGGCGCCCGCCGAGCTCCACCACCTTGCGCTCGACCGCGTCCAGGTCCGTCACGAGGAAGTCCAGGTGCGCCTGGAGCGAGTTCTCCGGGCGCGGCCAGCTCGGCGGGGTGGCGTTCACATCGCGGCGGAACGCCATCCGGGTGCCGTCGGCGCTCCTGAGCTCCACGCGGTTGGCGGTCGCGTCCGTCTCCTCCGCCTCCAGCAGTTCCTTGTAGAACACGGCGAGCTTCTCGGGCTCGGCACAGTCGAGCACGATGTAACCCGCTTCGACCAGTGGCATGTCTCCTCCGAAGGGTCCCGGGCGCGGGGCAGGTCGTGTCCCGCCGCCCTCTCCCTGTCGGATATCCCGCGCCCGCCGATTCAGTCGGCGACCAGCCACTCCCCGTCCCGCATCACGTCCCGTCCCTGGAGCTCGTCGGCCTCCCGCCAGGCCTGGACCCGGCTCGGGCGGATACGGAAGTACAGGTACGGCGTGGACAGTTGACGCGGGTCGAAGCCCGTCCTGGCCGCGAAGAGGTCGCCCTCCTCCTGGCTCAGCTCCGCCTGGGACAAGGTCAGGACGGTGCCCTCGACCATCACGACGTCCCGGGTGGGGCCGATCCCGACGCGCGCGGTGCCGGTCGCCCGCAGATTGCGGCCGGTGGGGCTGGCGGCGGGCGTCGCCAACAGCAGGGTCTCGCCGTCCCAGCGGTAGGACAGCGGTACGAGGTACGGCGCTCCTCCTGCGGCGCCGGCGCTGGCGACCCAGGCGTCGACGTCGTTCTCCAGCCGGTGCAGGGTGTCCTTCCTGCGCTGCTCGGGGGTGCGCGGGGCGGGTGCGGTCATGGTGCGGCGGGCCTCCTCGCGGTCCTGGTCAACTGGTCTGTCCAGTGTGGCCGGTGATCGTCCCCGGCGCCCGCGTTTCCGCGAGCCGGGCCGCCGCCGCGTCCAGCAGCAGGTCCAGGGCGGCCGGGTAGGCGCTGCGCGCCATGTCGGCGACCAGATGGCGGGCGCTCGCGGCGCTGTGCGGGTGTGTGGCCGTCGGCAGCCGGGCGTACGTCGCCCGCCACACGGCCCGTTCCGCCTCCCGGGCCGCCTTCGGCAGGGCGGCGCTCGCGGTCCGTTGTCGCGGGCCGACAATTCGCGGGTCCATGACTGTCCGCCGGTGATGAGCGCCGCCGTGTTACCGGCGGGTATCGTCGCCGGATGCCGAAGAGAGCCGCTGTGACCGAGGACGATCCGGGCGGCCCGTTCAACGCCCTGCCACCGGACCTGCACCGCCATCTCAGACCCTTCTTCGCCGACATCGCGGAGGAGGTCGTACGAGCCATCCAGACCGAGATCCCCGAGTACGCGCGGCCCGCCGACGACGCGTATCTGCAGGGGGTGCACCGGGGTGTGGACCACGCCCTGCGGGGGCTGCTGGAGCGGATGGCCGAGCCGGACACGGACTGGGAGCCGGTGAAGGCGACGTACCGGCGCATCGGCCGCGGGGAGGCGGAGGAGGGCCGCAGCCTCGACTCGTTCCAGTGGGCACTGCGCCTCGGCGCCCGGGTCACCTGGCGGCGGGTGAACGCGCTGGTCGACGCGGACCTGCTGCCGCGCAACGTACTCGCGGCGTTCGGCGAGGCACTGTTCCTGCACCTGGACGAGATGGCGGCCGCGACCACGGCGGGCTACACGGAGGCGCGGCTGCGCGAGGCCGGCGAGCTGCAGCAGCGCAGGTCGCGGCTGGTCGACCTGCTCACGGCCGATCCCCCGGCCTCCGCCGAGGCCATCGCGGAGCTCGCGCACAGCGCGCGCTGGCCGGTGCCGCGGGCGCTGGCGGTCGTCGCCGTCGACCAGGGCCCGCGGCGCGTCCGGCAGCCCATCGTGGCGCCGGAGTTCCTGTCCCGGTTCGACGTCACACCGGCCGTGGTGGTCGTACCGGATCCGGAAGGCCCGGGCCGGGCGCGGGCGGTGGCCGCGGCGCTGCACGGGCTGCGGGCGGCGATGGGGCCGACGGTGGCCCTGCACGAGGGTGCGCGGTCGCTGCGCTGGGCGGCCCAGGGGCTGGACCTGGTCCGCCGGGGTGTGCTCCCGGACGCGGAGATGGTGCGCTGCCAGGACCATCTGGCGACGCTGCTGCTCCTGCGCGACGACACCCTGATCGACGCCCTGGCCGCACAGCGGCTGCGACCGCTGAAGCGCATACGTCCGCCGCAGCGCGAGCGCCTTGCCGAGACCCTGCTGAGCTGGCTGCAGTGCGGGCACAACGCGAGCGAGGTCGCGGTGCGGCTGGCCGTACACCCGCAGACCGTGCGCTACCGGCTGCGGCAGCTGGACGATCTCTTCGGCGCCCAACTGCACGACAGGGCGGTCCAGTTCGAGATGCAGCTGGCGTTGCGGGCGCTGGAGCTGCGCGGGGGCGCCATGACTTCCTGGACGGATGTCCAGCTATAGTGGACACCTGTCCAGGAAGTCGGTTCACAGAACTCGGAGCCCAGCAATGCAGACGGTCGCGAACGTGCTGGTCGGCCTGGTGGCCGCCCTGCACGCCTATATCCTCGTGATGGAGATGTTCCTGTGGCAGAAGAAGCCCGGCCGGGCGCTGCACGGGTTCGACCGGGAGATGGCGCGGGCGACCGCGCCGATGGCCGCCAACCAGGGGCTCTACAACGGCTTTCTGGCCGCCGGGCTGGTCTGGGGCCTGATCGCGGCGGACCCCACGGGTTACCGTGCCCAGGTGTTCTTCCTGTCCTGCGTCGTGGTCGCCGGTGTCTTCGGCGCCGTCACGGCCAACCGCCGCATCCTGTTCGCCCAGGCCCTGCCCGGCGCGCTCGCCCTGGCCGCCGTGCTGATCGCGCGGTGACCCGGCAAGCGCCCGAGGACCCGCGGGCCGCGCGCACCCGGGCTCGACTGCGGGAGGCCCTGCTCGCCGAGTGCGCCGAACGCCCGCTCGCGGAGGTGGGGGTGGCGGCGCTGGTGCGCCGGGCCGGGGTCGGCCGGGCCACGTTCTACGTCCACTACGCCGACCTGGAGGCGCTGGCGGTCGACGCCTGCGCGGATGTCGTACGGGAGGCCGTTCAGGCGCTGCACTCCTGGACGGGCCGCCCCGACCCGGTCCACGCGCCGCCCGCGCTCGGGGAGTTCTTCGCCTCCCTGACCCCGCACGCCTCTCTGTACCGCGAGTTGCTGACGCCGGGCGGCGGCGGTCCGCTGGGCCGGGTGCTCCACCGGGACCTGCGCGCCTACAGCCTGCGCGAGCGGGAACGCGCGGGCGCGGCGGACGCCCCGCTGGTCGCCTCGGCGGTGGCCGCCACCTTCGCCGGGGTACTGGCGGACTGGCTGCACGGCCTCCTGGACGCGGACGCGGGCGCGATCGCCGACCAGGTCTGGCAGTTGCTGGTGGCGCTGCACGCCAGCCGCTGACCGCGACTCCGCTCCCCTGGAAGTGCCGCGAGGTGCCGTCGTTCTCCTGCGGGCCGCCGTGGGCTGGTCGCGCTCCGCGGCGGAGCCGCATGTCCTCCGCTGCCCCGCGCCGCTTCGGGACGCTGCCGAACCGCGGCCCACTCCACCCGGCCTGCTCAGCCGACGGCCGCCGCCTGGAACGTGCGTCGGTACGCCTGTGGTGACACCCCGATCGCGGCGTGCAGATGCTGGCGCAGGGAGGCGCCGGTGGCGAAGCCGACCTGGCCGGCGATCTGGTCGACGGACAGATCGCTGGACTCCAGCAGGTGCCGGGCACGGGCGACGCGCTGCTGGATCAGCCAGCGCCCGGGGCTCAGACCCACCTCGTCGTTGAAGCGGCGGGCGAAGGTGCGCAGGCTCATCCGGGCGTGCGCGGCCAGGTCCGCCAGGGTGAGCGGTTCGTCGAGGTGCTCCAGGGCCCACGCGCGCGTGGCGGCCGTGCTCGCGGCGCCGCTCTCCGGCACCGGCTGCTCGATGTACTGGGCCTGGCCGCCGTCCCGGAACGGGGGGACGACACAGCGCCGGGCCACGGCGTTGGCCAGTTCGCTGCCGTGGTCGGTGCGCACGATGTGCAGACAGACGTCGACCCCGGAGGCGGCGCCGGCCGAGGTGAGGATCCGGCCGTCGTCCACGAACAGGACGTCGGGGTCGAGGTCGACGTGCGGATGGCGGCGCCGGAAGGCGTCGGTGACCTGCCAGTGCGTGGTGGCCCTGCGCCCGTCTAGCAGGCCGGCCGCGGCGAGCACGAAGGCGGCGGTGCAGATGGAGACGATGCGGGCGTCCGGGCGGATCCGGGCGAGCGCGGCGGCGACCTCGGCAGACAGCTCCGCGGGGATGTCCGTGGGCGTCATGGAGGCGACCACCACCGTGTCGGCCGTGGCCAGGATCTCGGGCCCGTGCTCGACGCCGATGGTGAAGTCGGCGCTGCTGCGCACCGGTTGACCGTCGACGCTGCACGTCAGCACCTCGTACCGGCCGTCGGCCGCGCCGAAGATCCGGCTGGGGATGCCCAGCTCGAAGGGGTACACACCGTCCAGAGCCAGCACCACGACCCGTTCCACCCGCCGATCATCAGTCATGGCATGATTCTATCGAAGGTTGGCAATCGTGCCATTTTCCTGTCGGGCGAACCCCGGCAGGCTGGTTCACCATGAGCGATGTGAAGACGATGCGAGCCATCAGCCAGGACGTCCTCGGCGGTCCCGAGGTCCTCAGGGAAGTGGAGCTGGAGCGGCCCGAACCGCGTACGAACGAGGTGCTGGTGCGGGTGCGCGCGGCCGGCGTCAACCCGACCGACTGGAAGCACCGCGCCACCGGCGGCTTCCTGGGCGAGCCGCCCTTCGTCCTGGGCTGGGACGTGTCCGGCGTGGTCGAGGCGGTCGGGGTGGGCGTGGCCCGCTTCCGGCCCGGCGACGAGGTCTTCGGCATGCTGTCGTACCCCTTCGGTCACGGCTCCCACGCCGAGTACGTTACCGGTCCGGCGCGCTGGTTCGCGCACAAGCCGGCCTCGGTCGACCACGTCCAGGCGGGCGCGCTGCCGCTGGTGTCCCTGACCGCATGGCAGGCGCTGGTGGAGTACGCGGACGTGCGGCCTGGGCAGCGGGTGCTGATCCACGCTGCGGCCGGCGGAGTCGGGCACGTGGCGGCGCAGATCGCCAAGGCGCGCGGCGCGTACGTGATCGGCACGGCGAGCGCGGGCAAGCACGAGTTCCTGCGCGGCATCGGGGTCGACGAGGCGATCGACTACCGGGAGACGGACTTCGCCGAGGCCGTGAAGGACGTGGACGTCGTCCTGGACACGATCGGCGGCGACACCTCGACGCGTTCACTGCGCGTACTGCGCCCGGGCGGCATCGTGGTGTCGATCCTGCCGGTGGGTTCGGGCGACTTCCACGAGGAGGCCGAGCGGCTGGGGGTGCGGGCGCTGCGGATGCTGGTGGACGCCTCGCACAGCGGTATGGAGGCGATCGCGGCGCTGGTGGAGGCGGGGAAGCTGAGCGCCACGATCGCCGGCACCTTCCCGCTGGCCGATGCCGCCGAGGCACACAGGCTCGGCGACACCGGCCGGACCACGGGAAAGCTGGTCCTCACCGTCGACTGAGTCGAAGCGGCAGCGCGGTCAGAACGTCAGCACGGGCTTGATCGCCTTGCCCGCGCCCATGTCCCGCACCGCCTGGTCGATGTCCGCGAACGGATACGTGCTGATCAGGCGGTGCAGCGGCAACCGGCCCTCCTTGACCAGGCGCACCAGGGAGGGGATGAAGGACTGGGTCTCGGCGTCGCCGAGGGTGAGGCCGACGACCTGCTTGCCGCCCAGCAGTCCGTTGACGTCCAGGGCGACCTCGGTGCCGAAGGGCGGGGCCCCGACGACGACCAGGGTGCCGCGGGCGCCGAGCGCGTCGACGCCCTGGCGCAGGACGGCGACGTTGCCGGTGGTCTCCACGATGCCGTCGGCGCCCTGGCCGCCGGTGATCCCGGCGAGCGCCTCGCCGAGGTCGGTCTCGCCGGCGTTGACGGTGTGGGTGGCGCCCAACTCCTTGGCCAGGGACAGCCGTTCGCCGATCCGGTCGACGGCGACGATCCGGGTGGCGGGGGTCAGGGCGGCGGCCATGACGGCGGAGAGGCCGACGGCGCCGGCGCCGAGGACGACGATCGTGCTGCCGGTCACCGGCTTCAGCACGTTCCAGACGGCGCCGACGCCGGTCTGCACACCGCAGCCGAGCGGCGCGACGGACTCCAGCGGGACGTCGGCGTCGACCTTGACGAGGCTGCGCTCGTCCACGAGCGCCCGCTCGGCGAAGGAGGACTGGCCGAAGAAGTGGCCGCCGAGCGGCTCCCCGTCGCGGCTGATGGTGCTGGTGCCGTCGGGGCGGCGGCCGCCGATCAGGTTCAGCGGCAGCCAGGTCGCGCAGTAGGCGGGGTGGCCGCCGTTGCAGTTGCGGCACTCGCCGCACGAGGTGAAGGACAGCACCACGTGGTCGCCGGGCGCCACACCGGTGACCGCCGGGCCGACGGCCTCGACGACGCCGGCGCCCTCGTGGCCGAGGACTCCTGGCAGCGGGAAGGGCAGGCCGCCGCTCGCGACGCCGAGGTCGGTGTGGCACAGGCCGGTCGCGACCATGCGGACCACCGCCTCGTGCGGTCCGGGCTCGTCGAGCTCGACGTCGGAGAGGGTGAACGGTGCTCCGCCGGACTCGACGACCGCGGCGCGGGTGGAGAGGGACATCGTACGGACTTCCTTTGCTTTCGGGCGCTTTCGGCGGGTTCAGTCGAGCGAGACGACGACGGACTTGACCTTGGTGTAGGCGTCGAGGGCCTCGGGGCCGTACTCGCGGCCGTAGCCGGAGTCCTTCACGCCGCCGAAGGGCACCGCGGGGTCGAGCATGGCCCAGTCGTTGATCCAGACGATGCCCGCCTGGAGGCGGCCGGCGATGCGGTGGGCGCGGGCGAGGTTCTGCGTCTGGATGCCCGAGGCCAGGCCGTAGGGCGTGGAGTTGGCGAGTTCGACCGCCTCGTCCTCGGTGTCGAAGGGCTGCACGGTCAGGACGGGGCCGAAGACCTCCTCCTGCACCACCCGGGAGTCGTTCGACAGGTCGGCGACGACGGTCGGCTGGTAGTAGTAGCCGCCGTCGAGGCCGAGGCGCTCGCCGCCGCAGACGATGCGGCCGCCCTCCTTGCGCGCGAGGTCGATGTACTCCTCGACCTTCTTCAGGTGCTTCTCCCCCGCCATCGGCCCGACGACGGTCTCCGGCTGCCGGGGATCGCCGACCGGGACGCCGGGCACCGCCTCGGCGAGGATGCCGAGCAGGGTGGCGTAGACCGGGCGGGAGACGAGCAGACGCGGGCCGCCCATGCAGAACTGGCCGGTGTTGAAGACGAACGCCTTGATGATCGTGCCGACCGCCTTCTCCAGGTCGGCGTCCTCGAAGACGATGTGGGCCGCGTTGCCGCCCAGTTCCATGGTCACGGGCTTGAGGGCCTCGCCGGCCACGCTCGCGACATGCCGGCCGATGGCGGTCGAGCCGGTGAAGGCGACCTTGTCGACCCCGCGGTGGCGCAGCAGCGCCTCACCGGCGACCGGGCCGGCGCCGGTGACGACGTTGACCACGCCGTCGGGGACGCCCGCCTTCTGCAGCAGGCGGGCCATGTACAGGGCGCTGAGCGGGGTCTCGTCGGCCGGCTTGTGGACCACCGTGTTGCCGGCGGCGAGTGCGGGGCCGAGCTTCGAACCGGCCAGGATCAGCGGGAAGTTGAAGGGGGTGATCGCGGCGACCACGCCGAGCGGCTCGCGCCGGGTGTAGGCGAGGGCGTTCATCGGGGTGTCGCGCACGGAGCCGTCGAGCGAGTAGGCGAGGGCGGCGAAGTGCTCGTAGTCGTTGGCCGCGTTGGTGATGTCGACGGCGTGGCACAGCGAGATGGGCTTGCCGACGTCCAGGCTCTCCAGCCGGGCGAGTTCCCCGGCGTTCTCGCGGATCAGTTCGGCCACCCGGTGCAGGATCCGGCCGCGCTCACGGCCGCTCAGCCCGGACCAGGCGCCGCTGTCGAAGGCCTCGCGGGCCGCCCGTACGGCGGCGTCCACGTCGGCGGCGCCCGCCTCCGCGACGGTGGTGACGACCGCGCCCCGGGACGGGTCGACCACCTCGGTGCGCGCTCCGTCGGCGGCCTCGCGCCACTGCCCCCCGATGAACAGCCGTCCGGGTTCGATCTCGAAGGTGGTCATCACCACTCCTCAGCCTCTTCGCCAAGATTTCAACCAACAGGATTCCTGTTGGTTCGCAGTTTCATTACAGACAGGTTTCCTGTCAATGCTCTAGGCTGGATTCATGCTCGACACCCAGGCTGCGAAGACTTCTCCGTCCCTGCTCTACATGGTCAAGCAGGTGGAACTCGTGGTGCGCTCCCATCTGGACGAGCTGGTCAAGCCGTCCGGGATCACCGCGCTGCAGTACACCGCCCTGACCGTCCTGGAGCGGCACGACGGGCTGTCCGCCGCGCAGCTCGCCCGGGACTCGTTCGTCACCGCGCAGTCCATCGCGGACCTCGTGCGGTCCCTGGAGAACCGCGGCCTCGTGCGCCGGGAGCGCAACCCCCACAACCGCCGTGAACTGCTGATCCTGCTGACCGACGCCGGGCGCGAGCTGCTCGCCCAACACGCGGCTCCCGTACGGGAGTTGGAGGAGCGAATGGTCCGGGAGCTCACCTCGCACCAGACCGAGCAGTTCCGCCAGGCGCTGTCCAAGGCGTGGCACGCCCTGTCCTAGCGCACGCCGGCGCAATCCTTCCTCGCAATTCGAAGACATATGTCAATCGAACATGCTCAAATTCACTCGTTCGAGGGTAACTTGCAGGGCGGGGAAGGGATGTGCGCCCGCTCGGTACCCGGGGGCACGACAGGAGCAGGTTGGAGGCGAGGTCGTCGTGCAGCAGGAGCCTGCGCCGCTCACCCGGCATCTGCGTGTCCACCGGCACCGGGGCCACACGGTGCTGGAGTTCCGGGGTGAGATCGACATCGCCGCCGCGACGGAGATCGCCCCGTACCTGGACGAGGTGACGGCGCAGCCCGCTGCCCGGCTGGTGATCGACCTCCGCCGGACCGAGTTCTTCGACTGCTCCGGGCTGCGCCTGCTCTACCGGGCCCGCGGCCGCTGCCTGGACCACGACGGCGAGCTGCGGCTCGTGTGCACCCACCCGCTCACCTTACGGATCATGCGCGTCACCGGCCTGTCCCGGCTGCTGCCCGCCCATCCGACCCTGGACGCGGCCCTGGGCCAGCCAGAGGCCACGTCCGGGACGTTATGAGGCTTTCCACTCGGGAGCAGGCATCTATTCGTTCCGCGGCGCGTCGAACAGGGCGCTGACGGACTCGCCGTTGTGAATGCGCCGCACGGCCTCGGCGAGCGCGGGGGCGACGGTCAGGATCCGGAGTTTCCCGGTGCGCTCCTCCTCCGGGACCGGCACGGTGTTGGTGCACACGATCTCCAGGACGTCCGGCTGCTCCCCGATCCGCTTCAGCGCACCGGCCGCGAACAGTCCGTGGGTGCACGCGACGCGGATCGAACGCGGCCCCGACTCGCGCAGCCGCTCCAGGAGTTCGAGGACGGTGCTGCCCTTGGCGATCTCGTCGTCCAGGATGATCACGTCCCGGTCGGCGACCTCGCCGATCACCGAGCTGATCGAGACCCGGTCGTCCGCGTACCGCTGCTTGGCGCCGGCGGCGACCTGGGCGCCGATCATCCGGGCGAAGGCCGCGGCCTCCTTGGCGTTGCCGAGGTCGGGCGAGACGACGGTGGTGCGGGTGAGGTCGTAGCGCCGGAAGTACGCGGCGAGTTCGCGCCGGGCGTGCAGATGGTCGACCGGAACGGAGAAGAAGCCGTGCACCTGCGGCGAGTGCAGGGTCATCGTCAGGACCCGGCTCGCGCCCGCCGCCACCATCAGGTCGGCGACGAGCCGGCCGCCGAGGGAGATGCGCGGCGCGTCCTTCTTGTCGGAGCGGGCGTAGGAGTAGTGCGGCATGACGACGCTGATCCGGGCCGCCGAGGCCCCGCGCGCGGCGTCGCACATCAAAAGCAGCTCGACCAGGTTCTCCTGGACCGGCCTGACCAGCGGCTGGATCAGGAAGACGTCGCGTTCACGGCAGTTGGCCTGCAGCTGCACCTCGAGGCAGTCGTTGGCGAAGCGGCTGACCCGGGTGGGGCTGAGCGGCACGCCCAGATGCGCGCAGACCTCGGCGGCCAGCTCGGGGTGGGCGCTGCCGCTGAACACGGAGATGTCTCGCACGATCCGCTCCTCGCATGATCATGACGGGGGGACGGCTTCATGCTACGGGCCCTGTTTCGGGCCGGATATTCGGTTGCGGACGGCCCCCGGCCGCGCGCCATGATGGCGCCGTCCCTGTTCCCCTCACGTCAGGACTGCTCGCATGCGCCGACTCCTCGGAATCAACCAGCGCCCCCACTGGCCCACGGTTCTCGAGGACTCGACCCCGCATGCACACCCTGAACATCGGAATTCTGGCCCACGTCGACGCCGGTAAGACCAGCCTCACCGAGCGGCTGCTGTTCGACCACGGAGCGATCGAGCGGCTCGGCAGCGTCGACGCCGGTGACACCCGTACGGACGACAGGGAGATCGAGCGGCAGCGCGGCATCACCATCCGCTCCGCCGTCGCCGCGTTCACCGTCGGCGACACCCAGGTCAACCTGATCGACACACCCGGTCACTCCGACTTCATCGCCGAGGTCGAGCGTGCCCTGGAGGTCCTCGACGGCGCGGTGCTGCTGCTGTCCGCCGTGGAGGGCGTACAGGCGCAGACGCGGGTGCTGATGAAGACGCTGCGGCGGCTGCGGCTGCCCACCCTGGTCTTCGTCAACAAGATCGACCGGGCGGGCGCCCGGGCCGAGGGCCTGCTCACCGACATCCGCCGCAAGCTGACGCCGTACGTCGCCCCGCTCACGGACGTGACGGGCATCGGCACCCCCGACGCGCGCGTGACACGCCGCCCGGCCGGGGATCAGCAGCTGGCCGAGGGACTCGCCGAGGTCGACCCGGGCATCCTCGCGGCGCTCGTCGACGGCCCCGAGCCGACCGCCGACGACCTCTCCAAGGCCCTCGCGGCGCACACGGCCGACGGCTCCTTCCATCCCGTCCTGTTCGGCTCGGCACTCGGCGGCCAGGGCGTCTCCGGTCTCGTGGACACCGTGATCCGTCTGATCCCGCCGGCCCCGGCGTCCGGTGCCGCCGGACCACGCGGCACCGTGTTCGCCGTACGGCCCGGACCGGGCGGCGAGCGGACGGCCTACCTGCGGTTGTACGACGGCGAGGTGGCGCGGCGTCAGCGGCTGACGTTCCTGCGGCGCGAGGCCGACGGCCGGACCACCGAGGTCACCGGTCGGGCCCACCGCCTGGACGTCGTCGGCCGGGAGGGGCCCCTGAACGCCGGGAACATCGCGGCGATCGGCGGACTGGCGGGTGTGCGGGTGGGGGACCGGCTCGGTGAACTCAGCGACCGAGCACCGCAGTTCGCGCCCCCGACCCTGGAGACCGTGGTCCGTGCCCGGCGCCCGGAGCAGGCGGCGCGACTGCGCGCGGCCCTGCTCGCCCTCGCCGACCAGGACCCGCTGATCCACGCACGCCCGGCGCCTGCCGGGGCCACCGCGCTGCTGCTGTACGGCGAGGTCCAGATGGAGGTGATCGCGGCGACGCTGGCCCAGGACTTCGGTGTCGAGGCGGACTTCGAGCCGGGCCGGGTGCGGTTCCTGGAGCGGCCGCGGGGCGTGGGCGAGGCCGTCGCGGAGCTGCCGTGGCACCTGGGCACCCGGTACTGGGCGACGATCGGGCTGCGGGTGGAGCCGGGACCGCGCGACTCCGGCGGAGTGTTCACGTACGAGACGGAACTGGGCGCACTCCCCCGCGCCTTCCACCAGGCCATCGAGGACACCGTGCACGCCGGCATGCTGACCGGGCTGTCGGGCGCGCCGGTCACCGACTACCGGGTGACGCTGATCCGCTCGGGTTACTGCTCGCCCATCAGCACGGCGGCCGACTTCCGGGGTCTCACCCCGGTCGTGCTGCGCCAGGCGCTGGAGCAGGCGCGGACCCGGCTGTACGAGCCGTACCACGCCTTCGAGACGGAGGTCCCGCTCGACGCCCTGGCCCCGGTGACCGCCGAACTCGCCTCACGGGGTGCGGAGTTCACCGGAACCACGGCCGGCCCGTCCTCCTGGCTGATCACCGGCGAGCTGCCGGCCCGCCGGGTGCGCGAGATCGAGCTGCGGCTGCCCGGCCTCACCCACGGCGAGGGGGTGTGGTGGTCCCGCCCGTCGGGTGACAGGGAGCTGCGGCCGCACTGAGCGCTCCGCTGGAGGTGCCGCGCTGTGCCGTGGGTCGTCCGCTGCGCCGTCGTGGCTGGTCACGCTCCGCGGCGGAGGCCCATGCCTGCCGCAGGCCTCCGCCCTGTGGGGCCTGACCCCAAGTCACCACGACACCGGCAGGGTGCGTGGGCTCCGGGTCATCCGGCCCTCGTGCCAGTCGATCGTGTCCGGGGTGAACTCGGCGCGCAGGCCGGGGAAGCGGGAGGCGAGGCGGTGCAGGGCGAGGCCGAGTTCCAGGCGGGCGAGCCAGGCGCCGAGGCAGTGGTGGGGGCCGGCGCCGAAGACGACGGTGGGCGCTGGCAGCGGGGTGAAGGGGTCCGGCGGGCCGGGCGGGAAGACGGCGGTGTCGCGGCTGGCGGAGTTGGTCTGTACGGCGACCACGCCGCCCGCCGGGATGGTGACTCCCCCGACCTCGGTGTCCTCGACGGCTCGCCGCAGCAGTCCGGGCAGGACGCGGCCCTCGCTGAGCGGGACGGCGCGCAGCAGCTGCTCGGCGGCGGTGGCGGCCGTCTCCTCGCCGTCGGCGAGACCGGCGTAGACGTCCCGCCGGTCGGTGAGGAGGTAGACGACGAGGTTGCCGAGCGCCGTCATGGTCGTCTCGTGCCCGGCCACCACCAGACCGCACACCAGCCGCACGAGCTGCCGTTCGTCGATGCCGAGGCCGTCGCCCGCCGCCACCAGACCGCTGACCAGGTCGTCGTCGGGGTCCTTGCGCCGTTCGGCGACCAGTTGGGCGCCGAACTCCGCGAACTCGGACATGGCGGCCACGACCTCCTCCCGGGTGTGCGCGCCCCCGGAGAGGGCGTGGTCGGTCCAGTGGCGGATGCGCTCGCGGTCGAGGTGGTCGAGGCCCATCAGCCGGCAGATCACCGAGACGGGCAGCGGGCGGGTGAACCCCTCGACGATGTCGGCCGGCCGCTCCCGGGCGGCGAAGTCGTCGAGGAGGGTGTCGACGACCGAGGCCACCCAGGGCCGCCAGCGGGCGATCGCGCGGGGCGTGAACGCCCGCTGCACGGTGCCGCGCAGCCGCTGGTGCGGTTCGCCGTCGAGGTTGACCATCCCGTCGGGGTCCCCCAGCAGGTTCGGCACGACGAGCAGCGGCGGTGCGTCGTCCGCGTACAGCGAACGCCTGTCGAAGCGGTGGTCCATGAGCACCTGGCGGACGTCGGCGTAGCGGGTCACGAGCCAGACGGGGGTGCCGGTGGCCAGCGCGGTGCGCCGGGGCGGTCCGGCCTCGGGGAGGTCGATGCGGTGCATGGGGCAGCGGGAGCGGGACGTGCTGTCTGTACTCATCCGGGACTCCAGGGGTGCCGGTACGGACAGTTCTCCCACGCTAGTGCGCCCCGACTGCCTCCACCAAGGTATCGATCGGCCAACGACACGGTCTGCCAAGGGATTTGGCGGGCATCCGTGGAAGTAGTCAGGAAGGAGGACCGCGGCCATGACGACTCCCATCAGGCGCGTGTCCAGGCGCATGCCCGGCTGGGCGAAGGCCGTGAGCGCCGTCGTGCTGGTGCTCGTGGTGTTCTTCGCCGGGATCCGGCTGAGCGTGCTGCCGGGTCTCAAGGACCTGTTCGGGACGCAGACGCACGACCGCTCCGGTCCCGCACTGCTGCAGTCCATCCAGGACATGAGCCGTTACGACGCCGCCTCGGGCAACTTCCAGGTCGTGGTGGACCTGGAGAAGGACGCCAAGTACCTGCCCGACGCGATCCGCGGCACCCGCACCCTGTACGTCGGGGCGGGCACCGTCGACGCCTATGTCGACCTGGGCAAGGTCGGCAAGGACGACGTGACGGTCAACGGCGACCGCACGTCCGCCACCATCCGGCTGCCGCACGCGGCGCTCGGCAAGCCGGCCCTCGACCCCGACCGCTCCTACGCCGTCTCCAAGCAGCGCGGTCTGCTCGACCGCCTCGGCGACTTCTTCTCGGACAACCCCAACAGCGAGCAGGCGGTGCAGAAGCTCGCGGTGAAGCACATCGGCGCGGCCGCCAAGGACAGCGGGCTGACCAGGCGTGCCGAGACCAACACCGTCGACATGCTCCAGGGGCTGCTGCACTCGCTCGGCTTCAAGGAGGTGCACGTCTCCTACCAGAGCTGATCAGGCGCCCAGCACTCCCGGCAGCGCCAGCGCGCCGAGCAGCGCGGCCCCGACCAGCACCCATGCCACGTAGTCGCCGACGTGCCCGGACTGCAGCCGCCGCAGCGGCAGCGCCCAGTCCGGGCACGTCAGCAGTTTCGGGCGGACGGCGGCGAGGGCGGCGAGGCCCACGGCGAGCCCGGTCGACAGCAGGCCGAGCAGCACGCCCGGTCCCGTCCACTCCACGGAGCCGAGCACCCCGCCGGACCCGGCCTCGTTCACCGAGCGCGCCACGAGGTCGCCGAAGCCGGGGCCCACGCCCACGGCGAGCGCCGCTGCCAGCAGCACGGCCGGGACCGCCGTCATGGTGTCCGGGATCCGCCGGATGCGGTGTCCCGTCTCCGGCTGTTCGCCCGAGCCGGTCGTCTCGACCTCGCCCTGGTCCGGCGGGGTGGGTCCGAGGCCGAGGAACACCCCGGCGGCGACGCGCAGCACGGCCGCGGCGGTCACCGCGCTCCCCGCGACGTACAGCACGGTCAGCGGGCCGCCCACCGCCTCCTCGGCGACGGACTTGCCGAGCGCCGTGCCGAACGGCGGCAGCCCCGCGAGGCCGAGGCCCCCGAGGACGTACATCACGGCCACCCCGCGCAACTCCCGGGCGCGTCCGTGCAGGGCGTGCTCGTCGACGCTGCCGTAGCGGTCGAGGAGGATGCCCGTGAGGGCGAACAGGGCGGCCTTCACCCCCGCGTGCCCGAGGACGTACAACGCGACCCCGTCGTCGGCCTCGGGGGTCAGCACGCCGATGCCGATGAGGAAGAGCCCGGTGTGGGCGACCGTCGAGTAGGCGAGCAGCCGTTTGATGTGCCGCTGGTACCAGCACATCACGGCGCCGATCACCACCGTGAGCACGCCGAGCACCACCAGGGCGCGCCGCAGGTCGTGGGGCGGGACGCCGCCGGGGCCGGCGAAGACGGTGCCGTACACGCGCCAGACGCCGTAGACGCCGAGTTCGACCATGACGCCGGACAGCAGCATGCACACGGGGGTGGGGGCGACGGCGTGCGCGTCCGGGAGCCAGAAGTGGAAGGGGACGGCGGCGGCCTTGACCAGCAGACCGGTCAGGACGAGGACGAAGCCGGCGAGGGTGAGCGCGTCCGGGGCGCCGTGCGCGTCGAGACCGCGCCCGATCTGGGTGAGGGCCAGCTCGCCGGTGCGCGCGTACAGCAGCCCGATGCCCATCAGCATGGCGTACGCGCCGAGGGAGTTGACGACCGCGAAGCTCAGGGCGCCCTGCACGGCCTTGGCCTCCTCGACCCGGGTGCCGGTCAGGGCGTAGGCGACGACGCTCATCAGCTCGAACCAGACGAACATGTTGAACAGGTCGCCGGCGATCGCGAACCCGCACATGCCGCCCTGGAACAGCAGCATCAGCGCCGGGAAGGAGCCCGCGTGGCGGCGGGGCGGCTCGTCGAAGTAGTGCCAGGAGTAGACCAGCGCCGCCAGGGTCAGCAGCGAGGCGAGCGCGGCCATGCCGAGGCCGGGTCCGTCGCCGGTCAGGACGATGCCGACGCTGTGGCCGTCGACGGGCGTCCAGCCGCCCACCCATTCGGTCATCGGCGGCGAGGAGCCGAGCAGCAGGACGAGGGCGAGTCCGGCCGTCGCGGCCGACACCGCGCAGCCCGCGGACTCGGCGGCGACCCGGGGCAGCCGGCGGCCGACGGCGACGAGCAGCGCGGCCCCGAGGATCGGGACGGCGACCAGGAGGGGGAGCAGGTCGTTCATCAGCCGCGCAGCTCGGAGAGTTCGTCGGGGTCGACGGTGCCGTGGCGTTTGGCGATCTGGACGACGAGCGCGAGGAGCAGGGCGGTGACGGTGGCGCCGACGACGATGTCGGTGAGGGTCAGAGCCTGGACGACCGGGTCGACGACCGGGCGGGAGCCGGGCTTGATGTCGGAGAAGACCGGGGCGGTGGCCTTGTTCCGGTAGCCGACGGCCAGCAGCAGGACATAGGTGCCGGCCTGGCAGACGGACAGACAGCCGACGGCGTGGATGAGGTTGCGGCTGGTGGCCAGGCCGTAGCAGCCGGCCAGGAAGACCCACGCGGCCACCAGGTACGGCAGCACGTCCATCACGGATCTCATCTCCCGCTCTCCTCCTCGATCTCGACGGCCTGGTCCAGGAAGCGGGCGAGCAGGACAACGACCGCGCAGGCGACCTCCATGCCGATGGCCGCGTTCAGCAGCGGCACGGTGCCGCCGGAGGACAGGGTGTTGAAGGTGCCGTACGGCAGCAGGGTGTTGGCCAGGAAGGCCGTGCCGCCGATGAGGCCCGCGATGCCGGTGACGACGTAGGCGGAGGAGGCGAGAGCGTCGCCGACCTCGTACATGCCGACCGGGCGGACACGTTCCAGGGCGGCGTAGTCGGCGCCGAGGTAGAGCAGGTGCAGGGCGGTCGCGGCGACGACCCCGCCCTGGAAGCCGCCGCCGGGGCTGAGCTGGCCGTGGGCGACGATGTAGAGGCCGCTCAGCAGGGCGACGGGCAGGACGAGGAGGGCGTAGCGGCGCACCGGCCGGGCCACCTCGGCGGGTTCGGGGCGGGCCCGCCGCTCGTCCCGGGTCTGGCGCAGCAGGACCACGCAGCCCAGGACGGCCGCGAAGAGGATGGTCATCTCGCCGAGGGTGTCGAAGGCGCGCTGGTCGAAGTTGACGGAGGAGACGGTGTTGGCGGTGTGCCGGGTCAGGGAGGCGTGGACCGCGCGGTCGCCGTAGGGGTGCCGGTCGCCGCCGAAGTGCGGCAGTCGCAGGCAGGCGGCGACCAGCAGGGCGGCCAGGCCCGCGCCTCCGGTCAGCAGGACCCACAGCCGGGTGCGCCGGGTCACCGCTCGCCCTCCCTCTCCCGGCCGCGCCGTCTGACCTTGCGGACGGCGAGCATCAGCAGCAGCGGGGTGAGGGCGGAGCACACGGCGAGCTGGGACAGGCCGACGTCCGGTGCCTGCAGGACGGTGAACAGCACGGCGAGGACGACGCCGAGGACGGACAGGACGAGGGCCTGGCGCATCGGGTCGCGGGTCGCCACGGCCACCGTGGCGGACGCCGCCACCAGCAGCAGCGCGACGACGATCACCGCGTCAGCCACCGCGGACCCCCCGGAAGCCGCCGGACAGGGCACGCGAGGCGATGGCGTTCCCGCTGATCAGCAGGGCGCCGATGACCAGCAGTTTGACCATCGCGCGGCTGGGTCCGGTCGCCACGCACAGGGCGGTGACCGCGGCCGCGCCGAGGCCGGCGACCGTCCAGGTCAGGCCCCAGGCGCGCGGCGGGTCCTCGGCCAGTTCGTCGGCGAGCAGCCGCGCGAAGACCAGGGTGCCGACCGGGCCGAGCAGGGCGAGGACCAGACCGAGGTCGACGTAGGACGGCCGGTTGTAGGCCTGGGACAGGAGCAGCAGGCTCGGGCAGGCGAGGGCGGTGGACAGGTTCTGCGCCACGACGCGGCGGCGCAGCGGGCCGGTGGCGACGCCCCACAGGGCCGCGCCCAGGCCGCCGGCGAGACCGACGGTCGCGGCGAGCAGCCAGCCGTTCACGAGCCGGTCACCGCCCGTCGCGCGGCCCGCGCGGCGAGGGCGCCCACGAGGGCCGAGCCGGCGCCGACCGCGAGTTCGAGGGGGTCGACGGTGCTGATGAGGACCAGCCACAGCAGGGCGAGAGCGACCCACCAGCCCAGCAGTTCGGCCGCCGCGAGGAGCGCTGTCCGCGGGGTCATGCGCCACCTCCTCGGGCTCCGCTCGCCCGCCGTCGCGGCGAGAGGTCCGGTCCGTCCTTCCGCGGCATCCAAGCATCGCGGTGGGCGCCGCGGGTGGCGGCGCGCTCGGCTCACCGCCCGGTTGCCCCGACAGCGGGAAGGAAAACCGCGCGGGCGCACCACCCCGGTCCGGGACGCGGCGGCATCGTCGGCGGCAGCGGGGGTAACCGCCTTACGACACAGGGAAGTTGGAGACTGGAGGACCGGATGGCCCGTGCAGCCTCGCGCCCACGTTCCGCATGGCGCCTGGGTATCGCCAAACCCGACAAGGCCGCGAGGCCCGCGAAGAACGGCGGCGCGGAGAGGACCGCGAGGTCCGCGAAGCCCGCGAAGTCCGCCAAGCCCGCGAAGAGCGGCGAACCGGTGAAGGGCGGCAAGGTCTGGAGGAGGGCGAAGGCCGAGCGGGCCTCCCCTCCGGAGCCGCGTGAGCGGCATGTCCTGCCGCTGCCGATCCGGCTGCTGGCGATGCTGGTCGCCTTCGGGTTCATGGT
This sequence comes from Streptomyces gilvus, assembly GCF_022513565.1. GTDB lineage: Bacteria > Actinomycetota > Actinomycetes > Streptomycetales > Streptomycetaceae > Streptomyces > Streptomyces gilvus. The sequence continues at coordinate 375,998 of NZ_JAKWBE010000002.1, forward strand.
GGCCTTCGCCGTGGTGCTGGCCAAGCTGACGCTGGAGCCCTCCCCCGCCTCGGCCTCGCTCGTGCACACCAATCTGCATCCGGGCCGCTCGATCCGGGCCTATGTCGAGCAGCCGGCGCTGCGCGACGCCGTGAAGCAGATCGGCGGCAACATCCTGCTGGGCGTCCCGTTCGGGGTTCTCATCCCGGTCGTCGCGCCACGGGCGCGCGGGCTGCTGCGCGTGCTGCTGCTGACCGCAGTGGTCATGCTGCTCGTGGAGTTCGCCCAGGGAGCGCTGGTCGACGGACGCGCCTTCGACATCGACGACGTCATCCTCAACACGACCGGCGCGCTCATCGGCTGGGTCGTCCTGGGCCGGCGGATGGGCAGGGTGCACGCACGGGAACGGGTCCCGCGCCGGCCCGCCAAGGGCACGAAGAGCCTTTAGCCGGGCACGTCGATGCTGTGGGGACCGCACCGGCGGCCCCGACCAGGACTGGACGGTCGGCTGAGGCGTCGGCTCAGTGCTTCGTCCAGGTGTACTTGTCGCCTCCCACCCAGCGGATCAGGTCCGGGTCGTCGAGGTCGTGGATGGGGATGCCGTACGAGGCGGCGGCCTCCAGTACGTCGGTGACGGCCCGGGCCTCGCCGATGACCTGACCGTCGATCTCCACGATCCGGAAGGGGGCCTCGCCCGGCCTGCCCGGGCACACCCCGAGCACCAGAACCCGTGGATGGGGGATGTGCGGAACGCGTTGTTCGGTCATGCCATAGAGCGTAGAACGCGAGCCGGACGACGACCCGTCAACGCCCGTTCTCCAGCAGCTCCAGCACCGCCCGCTCGACGGCGCCCTGCGTGGCCGGACGGCCGAAGTCGCCGTGCTCGCCCAGCCGGGTGAGCACCTCGGCGATCGTGACGTCCTGCTCGAACAGCTCGAACACCTTGGGGTCGATGTAGGAGGCCCGGCACACGGCGGGCGTGTTGCCCAGGTAGTGGCTGACCTCGCGGACCGCACGCGTGATCTGCCGTCGGCGGGACGCGGGGGTGGCACGTGTCTCCGCGGTGGGGACGGACAGCGCGACGGCGGCGAGGACCGTGGCATGCCAGGTGCGGAAGTCCTTGGCGGTGATCTCGGTCCCGGACAGCCGCCGCAGCGCCTCGTTCAGGTCGTCGCCGTGCAGATCGTGCCAGGCGCCCCGCTCCCGGTACACGAGCAGCCGCTCCCCACCGCGCCGACGGCGGACAAGGGCCCGTACGACGGCGTGGACCTGTTCGTCGACCAGGGCCCGGACGAGCTCGACGCCGCCCTTGGCCGGGTAGCAGAACTCGATCTCGCCGCGGCGGCAGGTGACGTGCTCGCGCAGCATGGTCGTCAGGCCGTAGGTCTCGCTCTGCTTGGTGTGCCGGTCGCTGCCGATGCGGAAGAAGCCCAGGTCCAGCAGGCGCACGGCGCAGGCGGTGACCCGGGTCCGGCTCAGTCCGCGTCCGGCGAGGTCGACCGCCACCTTGGCGCGCAGTTCGGGCAGGGTACGGGCGACCTCGCGGACGTGTTCGTGCTTGGCCTGCTCCTGCTGGGCGCGGAAGCGCTCGTGGTAGAGGTACTGGCGGCGTCCGGCGTCGTCGGTGCCGACGGCCTGCAGATGGCCGTTGGGCCAGGGGCAGATCCACACGTCCCGCCAGGCCGGCGGGATGACCAGGCCGCGGATGCGCTCGAGGTGGGCGGGGTCCTTCAGGGGCGCGCCGGTCTCGTCCCGGTAGCGGAAGCCGCGGCCGCAGCGGACGCGGCTGAAGCCGGGACGGTCGCAGTGGCTGGTGCGCAGTCTCACCTCAGCCCGCTCAGGGCCGTCGCCAGTCGTCGCTGCCGAGATGCGAGCCCGCCTGCGGGCCCATCCGCAGCATGCCGCCGTCCACGCTCCAGGACGCGCCGGTGACGTACCCGGCGTCCGGGCTCGCGAGGAAGGCGATCACGGCGGCCACCTCGCGGGCGTCACCGGGCCGGCCGAGCGGAATGCCCGGACGGGGCTCGGTGTGCACGTCCTCGTCCTCCTGGCCGGTCATCGGCGTGGCGATCTCACCCGGCGCGACGGCGTTGACGGTGATGCCGTACTCGGCGAGTTCCAGGGCCATCACCTGGGTGAGCAGTCCGAGGCCGCCCTTGGCGGCGCAGTACGGGGCCGCGCCGACCCTCGGCTGGTGCTCGTGGACGGAGGTGACGTTGACGATACGGCCGCCGTCGCCCTGCCGGATCATGCGCCGCGCCGCCCGCTGCCCGCACAGGAACGGGCCGACCAGATCGACGTCGAGGACCTCGCGCACGGTGCCGAGGTCCAGATCGAGGAACCGGGTCATGGTGCCCGTACCGGAGTTGTTGACCAGGACGTCGAGGCGGCCGAGCCGTTCGCACAGCTCGTCGACCGTGTCGGCGGCCTCGGGCAGGCCGGTCAGGTCCAGGTGGGCCACCTCGGCCCGCCGCCCGTGGGCGCGCACCTCGTCGGCGGTCTCCTCGGCGCCCTCGCGGTCGGTGTTCCAGGTGATGCCGATGTCCATGCCCGCCTCGGCCAGCCGGACGGCCGTCGCGCGGCCGATCCCGGAGTCGGAGCCGGTGATGACGGCCACCTTGCCGGAAGCTGATGAGGACATCGCCGACCTCCTCCTGAACGCGCCGAGGGTGGGGCATCGCAGTACCCCGGGTGAGCGGGCACAAACCGTGCGGGATCCGCGCGGCCGGGGAACCCTGGAGCCATGGATCCCGTCGAGGCACTGGACCGGATCGCCTTCCTGCTGGAGCGGTCCCTGGCGCCGACCTACCGTGTCCGCGCCTTCCGTACGGCCTCCCGCGTGCTGGCGAAGCTGCCCGCGGACGAGGTGCGCGACCGGGCCGCCGCCGGGTCGCTGGAGTCGCTGAAGGGGGTCGGCCCGAAGACGGCCCAGGTCGTCCAGGAGGCGCTGGCCGGACAGGTGCCGGGCTATCTGCGCAAGTTGGAGGACGAGGCCGGGGCGGCGGAGATGGACCGGGCGGGCGCGGAGCTGCGGGCGCGGCTGCGCGGGGACTGCCATCTGCACTCGGACTGGTCGGACGGCGGCAGCCCGATCGAGGAGATGGGACGGGCCGCCGCGGCGCTCGGGCACGAGTGGGCGGCCCTGACCGACCACTCCCCGCGGCTGACGGTGGCGCGCGGGCTGTCGCCCGAGCGGCTGAGGGAGCAACTGGACGTGGTGGCACGGCTGAACGAGACCTGGGCGCCGTTCCGGCTGCTGACCGGCATCGAGTGCGACATCCTCGAGGACGGCTCCCTGGACCAGGAACCCGGACTCCTCGAACGGCTGGACGTGGTCGTGGTGTCGGTGCACTCCAAGCTGCGCATGGACGCCCGCTCGATGACCCGGCGCATGGTGGCCGCCGTCCGCGACGAGCACTCCGACGTGCTCGGGCACTGCACGGGCAGGCTGGTGACCGGGCGGGGGCGGCCCGAGTCGGAGTTCGACGCGGACGAGGTGTTCGCCGCGTGCGCCGAGACGGGCACCGCCCTGGAGATCAACAGCAGGCCCGAGCGGCTCGATCCGCCCCGGCGGCTGCTGCGCCGCGCGGTGGAGGCGGGCGTGCTCTTCTCGATCGACACCGACGCGCACGCGCCCGGCCAGCTGGACTGGCAGATCCTCGGCTGCGCCCGCGCCGAGGAGTGCGGGGTGCCAGCCGCGCGGGTGGTGAACAGCTGGACCCTCGACGACCTGCTCGCCTGGACCCGCGAGCGGCGCACGCCCGCGGGCGTGGCGGGCCGGTGACGTGGTACCCGGGCGGAGAGCGAGCAAGGGAGAGCGCATGGAACGGGCGGCCGTGTTCGACGTCGACGGAACCCTCGTGGACACCAACCATCTGCACGTGGCGACCTGGTGGGAGGCGTTCCGGCAGGCGGGCCACCAGGTGCCCATGCACGCCATCCACCGGTCCGTCGGCCTGCCCTCGGAGGATCTGATCGACCGGCTGCTGGGCGAGCGGCGGGACAAGGACCGGGACGGCGGGCTGAGCGCCGCGCACAAGACGCTGTACGCGCAGTACTTCGACCGGCTGCCCGCGCTGGAGGACGCCGGCCGGCTGCTGCGCCGGCTGCATCACGACGGCTGGCGGGTGGTGCTGGCCACCTCCGCGAGCGGCCCGGAACTGTCCGCACTGCGGCGCGCGATCTCCGCCGACGAGGCGATCCACGCCACGGCCAGCGCCGACGACGTCGAGGAGGGCAAGCCGGCCCCCGAGCCCGTCGAACACGCCCTGGAGCTCGCCGGAGTGCCCGCCGAACGGGCGGTCTTCGTCGGCGACACCGTGTGGGACATGCGCGCGGGCACCCGGGCCGGCGTGCGCTGCGTCGGCGTGCTGTGCGGCGGAATCCCCCGGGCGGACCTGGAGGAGGCGGGCGCCGAGGCGGTGTACGACGACCCCGCGCACCTTCTGGCCGACCTCGAGGGCAGCCCGCTGGCCTGAGTGCGGCGCCGGGTGCGGGCCCTTGGCAGCATCCTGAGCGCGGCCCTGAGTGCGCCACGTCACTGGGCGCGGCCTGCTGTGATCCGCCGATCTTCGGTTACCCGCACCGGATGACGCGAGTGACCGAAGCGGTACGACGATCAGCACAGGGCGGGAAGTGGACCGGCGTCGGACGGAACACGCTGGCGGCCTGGCGCTCGCCGGGCCGGGAGCGGGACCTGGTCGTGCAGTCGCTGAAGGCCGCGGGGGCGGCGGTGCTGGCGTGGTTCGTGGCGAGCGACGGCATGGACGACCCGATGGCCCTGATGGCGCCCTGGGTGGCGGTGGTCCTGGTGCAGGCCACCGTGTACAGCTCCCTGCGGCGCGCGGCGCAGCAGTTCGCGGCGATCTGCGTCGGCACGGTGTGCGCCTCACTCGCCCAGGCGGTCACCGGGAACACCCTGGGCGCGCTGGCGCTGTGCCTGCCGGTGCTGATGCTGCTCTCGAACTGGTCCCGCTTCGGCGACCAGGGCATCTACGGCGCCACCACCGCGGTGTTCACGCTCGCCGCCGGCAGCGTCAGCGCGGCCACGGTCGGGCACCGGGTGGGGCAGGCGGCGCTCGGCGCGGTCATCGGGATCGCCGTCAACGCGCTGGTGCTGCCGCCGATCCATCTCCGGGACGTCCGCGAGAACCTGGCGGCCCTCGCCGAGGAGGCGACGGACGTGCTGCGCACGGTCGCCGACGACATGCGGCACGAGCGCTGGGACGCGGCGACCGTGGGCGGCTGGGAGCACGGCGCCGCCCGGCTCGAACACCGGCTGGAGGCGGTGCGCTCGGCCCGCCGCTGGAGCCGGGAGAGCCTGCGCCTGACCAGCCGGCCGCTGCGCAGACTGCGCCGGCTGCCCTCGGACATACCGCCCGACAGCGAGGACGAGCGCTGGAGCCGGATCACCGGACACGTGACGGCACTCACCCGCACCCTCGGGGTCGCCGCCGAGGACGGACGGACGCCCACGCCGCCCGACGCCCCGGTGCTGCACACCTACGCGCGCCTGCTGGAGCTGATCGCGCGGGCCTGCCACGCGCAGGGGCGCCGGCTGCTCGACGGGCCCGGCGAGGAGGAGGTGGACGAGCGGGTCGAGGAGACCCGGCGCGAGCTGCACCGGCGGCTGCAGGAGGGGCTGCGGGAGCAGGCCGGGTACGGGGCGGACCGTACGACGGTGCTCGGATCTCTGCTGCTGCAGGCGGAGAACCTGTGGGCGGACACCGTTCCCGCCGCCGTGCGCGGGTGACGGTGACGCAGATCACCGGGAAAAGGTCCCAACGCCGGAACACCACACGGTAGTTCACCGTTGAACAAGTCGTGGGTGCGGATGGGACAGTGTCCCCGGGCCTCACCATTCGCCCACAGGGACGATCGTTCGGCTGAAGCCCTGTGGAGCCCTTCGCCGAGAGGCGACCGCCATCCGTGCCCACCCTGCGACGGCCCCGACCGAGATTCCCCCGTCCGGTCGGGGCCCTTCCGCGTCCGGCCCCGGTTCCGGCTTGACTTCGAGCGCACTTCAATTCGTAGCGTTCACGGCATGACCACTGCACAGCACAAGATCGGATCCGGTTTCGGCGCGACCAGCACCGCCGACGACGTCCTGCGGGGCGTCGATCTCACGGGGAGGCTCGCGCTGGTCACCGGCGGCTACTCCGGGCTCGGCCTGGAGACGACCCGGGCGCTGACCGGGGCGGGCGCCCATGTCGTCGTCCCGGCGCGGCGCCGGGCCACCGCCGAGGAGGCGCTGGCCGGGGTGACCGGCGTGGAGGTGGACGAGCTGGACCTCGGCGACCTGGAGAGCGTGCGGTCCTTCGCCGACCGGTTCCTGGCCTCCGGACGGACCGTCGACATCGTGATCAACAGCGCCGGGATCATGGCATGCCCCGAGACACGGGTGGGGCCGGGCTGGGAGGCGCAGTTCGCCACGAACCACCTCGGTCACTTCGCCCTCGTCAACCGGCTGTGGCCGGCGATCGCAGCGGGCGGCGCCCGCGTCGTCTCCGTCTCCTCCCGCGCCCACCACTTCTCCGGGATGCGCTGGGACGACGTGCAGTGGACGAGCGGCTACGACAAGTGGCAGGCCTACGGCCAGGCCAAGACCGCGAACGTCCTCTTCGCCGTCCACCTCGACCGGCTGGCCCGTGACGCCGGTGTCCGTGCCTTCTCCCTGCACCCCGGCGGCATCCTCACGCCCCTCCAACGGCACATCCCCAAGGAAGAGATGATCGAACGCGGCTGGATCGACGCGGACGGCGACATCCTCAACCCCCAGGGCTTCAAGACCCCGGAACAGGGCGCGGCCACCCAGGTGTGGGCGGCGACCTCCCCCCAACTGGACGGCCTGGGCGGCGTCTACCTGGAGGACTGCGACGTCGCCGAGATCGCCCCGCCGGACGACTCGACCACCAACGGCGTCAAGCAGTGGGCCATCGACCCGGACCAGGCGGCCCGCCTGTGGGAGCTGTCGGCGCAGCTGACGGGCGTCAACGCCTTCGCCGCCTAGCCGAAGGAGCGGCGCCCGGCATGCGGGCGCCGCGGGCCGGACTCAGTCCGTCATGAACTGCCCCAGATCCGCGCCGAGTTGCTCGGCGTGAGTGGCGAAGAGGCCGTGCCCGGCGTGCTCGTAGACCTTGAGGGTGGCCCCGGGCAGGAGGCGGGCGGCCCGGCGGGCCGTCGTCTCCAGGGGGGCCGAGGTGTCGTGGGTGCCGTGGGTCACCAGGGCCGGCAGGTCGAGCTCGGGGAGTTCGGCGGTGACGTCGACGACGGCGATCAGCGCCTGGACCGCGGCCGTGGAACGGGGCGTGGAGATCAGGGCGCGGTCGACGACGTGGTCCCGGTACGCCAGGGACACGTCGTTGCCCGGGCGGTCGACGGCGAAGAAGGCGTCGACCCCGTCCCGGAAGAACGCCGCCCGGTCACGCCGGCAGACCTCGTTCGCCGCCGGCACCGCGTCCCGGGCCACGCCGTCCGGGTTGTCGGCGGTGCGCACCAGGCCCGGCGCGATCCCGGCGACGAAGGCGACCCGGGCCACCCGCTCGGCGCCGTGCCGGGTGAGACAGCGGGTGATCTCGACGCTGCCCATCGAGTGACCGATCAGGGTCGCCTCCCGCAGATCCAGGTGGACCAGGAGTCCGTGCAGGTCGTCGGCGAGGGTGTCGAGGTCGAAGCCGCCCCACACGTCGTCGGAGCGGCCGTGCCCCCTGCGGTCCAGGCCCACTCGGCGCAAGTCCTCCTCGGCGAGCCGGGGCATCTGGAACTCCCACATCTCCGAGCCCAGGTAGGCGCTGTTGACGAAGACGGCCACGGGTCCGTCGGCCGGTCCGTGGTCGACGTAGTGGAGCCGCGTACCGTCGGCGGGGCTGGCGAAGTACGGCATGGGACGTCCTCCCTGGGAGCCGGTGCGGTGGGTACGTCCCTGATGCTCGCGTGCGGCGCCGGGCGGGTCGATTACCTCCGACGTCATGAACCCCGCACCGGCCGGGTACTCGGACCCTCCCCCTGGAAGGGAGTCGATCGTGAGCGGCACGACGGGCAGCAGGATCGTGGTCACGGGCGCCACCGGCAACGTCGGTACCAGCGTGGTGCGCGCCCTGGCCGAGGAATCGGACGTCGGCTCCGTGCTGGGGCTGGCCCGGCGGATACCCGAGTGGTCCCCGCCCCGGACGGACTGGTCCCCGGTCGACCTGGCGTCGGAGCGCACGGATCTGACCAAGGTCTTCGCGGACGCCGACGCGGTGGTGCATCTGGCCTGGGCCTTCCAGCCCACGCACGATCCGGCGGTGACATGGCGGACCAATGTCCTCGGCGGCATCCGGGTGTTCGAGGCGGTGGCGCGGGCGGGGGTGCCGACGCTGGTGCACGCCTCGTCGGTCGGGGCGTACTCGCCGGGGCCGAAGGGACGCGCGGTGGACGAGTCATGGCCGACGCACGGCTGGCCGGACGCCGCGTACTGCCGGGAGAAGGCGTATCTGGAGCGCGCCCTGGACAGCTTCGAGCGGGACCATCCCGAGGTGCGGGTGGTGCGGATGCGGCCGGCGTTCCTGTTCAAGCGGGAGTCGGCGAGCGAGCAGCGCCGGATCTTCGGCGGACGGTTCCTGCCGGGACCGCTGGCGCGTCCGGAGATGCTGCCGTTCCTCCCCGACATCCCGGGGCTGCGGGTACAGGCGCTGCACACCGACGACGCGGCGAGGGCGTACGTCCTCGCGCTCGCGGGAGAGGTACGCGGCGCCTTCAACCTGGCCGCGGAGCCGCCGGTCGACGCGGAGATGCTGGGCGAGATGCTGGGCACGCGCCCGGTGCGGCTCCCCCGCGGCGCGGCCCGCAAGGCGATCGCCGCCGCCTGGGGCCTGCACCTGCTGCCCGCCTCGCCCCACCTCTTCGACGCGGTCCTGCGGCTGCCCCTGATGGACTGCACCCGCGCCCACACGGAGCTGGACTGGCAGCCCGAGCACACGGCGACGGAGGTCCTGGAGGAATTCCTGCACGGCCTGCAGCACGGAGCGGGAGCGGACACGGAGCCACTGCACGGCCGCAAGGTCGGCTGAGCCCGGGTCCCCGAGGGGTGTGGGCCGAGGGCTCACACCCCTTCTTCGTCCGCCCCTTCTCCGTCGTCGAGGTCGTCGAGGTCGTCGAGCCTCTCCCGTTGGGGCGCCACCGTGTACTTCGGGTTCTTCGCCGAGGCCACGCCCGCCGCGAAGACGCCGAAGCGGGTGCAGGCCGAGCCGGTGAGGAGGGCGAGGCCCGAGGCCAGGGCCGGGACGCGGCGGCCGCCGAAGGCCACCGCGCCGAGCCCGCCTGCCGCCGTCAGTACCCGGGCCGCCCGTAGCAGGTTTCCGGCCCGGCCTTCCTTCCAGGTCTCCGCGACCATCCCCAGCCGCCGCTCCACCGCCTTCTCCACCGCCGCGTCGGCCAGCGCGGCCAGCCCCGCGGCGCAGCGCGCCGGCGCGTTCTCGCCGGTGGGACCGACCGCCAGGGCCATCCCGGCCGCGGCGGCCGTCGCGGAGGCGCCGAAGAGGTACGGCAGCTCACGGTGGGCGCCGTGCCACGCCGGTACGGCGGTGTCGGCGGCCAGCACCCCGGTGTACGTGGCGACCGCGGGCCCCAGCAGTGCCGCGGCCCCGGTCGCCGCGCCCCCGAGACGCGGCAGCCGGCCGGTCACGGCGCTCGCCGCCGCCGCGCCCGCCGCCGGTCCGTAGACCGACAGCAGCCAGGACCCCACGCTCATGGGCGAGGTCGGCTTGAACACCCGCAGCATGTTCGCGAACCGGCCGGGCCGGCCCAGGTCGTGGATGAGCGCGGCCGCGGACAGCGAGACCGCGCCGAGCGAGGACACCTTCAGCGCCGTGGCGGTCGTCGTACGGCCGGTCAGATGCGCGCCCGCCGCGAGCACCGACCCGGCGCCCGCGAGCCCGCCGAGGAAGAAGTACCCGGCGATGTCGGGCGCGGCCCAGGACGGCGCCTTGATGACGGGACGGCCGTAGTACGACTGGAACTCGGCGCGCGGCACCATCGCCTGCTCGCCCCGCCGGCGCCTGCGCCCCGCGCGCCGCGGGCGTTCCGAGACGGTCATCGCCGGCCCCTTCCCGTGAGCGCGAAGCAGGCCGCGACCCCGCCCAGCAGGGACAGGGCGGCCGCGCCCGCGTGCTTCCACATGGCCGGCAGGTCCCGGGTGGTGACGACCGGGTCCGGCGGCAGCCCGTACACCTCCGGCTGGTCCAGCAGCAGGAAGAACGCGCCGTCGCCGCCCACGCCGTTGTCGGGGTCGTCGCCGTAGAGCCTCGCCTCGGTGACGCCGGCCTCGTGCAGCTGGTCGACCCGCAGCGCGGCCCGCTCGCGCAGTTCGTCGAGCGGGCCGAACTGGATGGACTCGGTGGGGCAGGCCTTGGCGCAGGCCGGTTCCTGTCCCGCGCCAAGGCGGTCGTAGCACAGCGTGCACTTGAACGCCCGTCCGTCGTGCGGGCGTTGCTCGATGACGCCGTACGGGCAGGCGGGCACGCAGTACCCGCAGCCGTTGCAGATGTCCTCCTGGACGACGACGGTGCCGAACTCGGTGCGGAACAGCGAGCCGGTGGGGCACACGTCGAGGCAGGCGGCGTGGGTGCAGTGCTTGCACACGTCGGAGGACATCAGCCAGCGCAGTTCGCCCGAGCCGTCGACGGCCGTCTCCTGGGCACTCGCCCCGCCTTCGACGACGGGGAGTTCGGTGCGGCCGTCGGGGCGCGGCTGCTCGATGAAGGCGACGTGTCGCCAGGTGGAGGCGCCGAGGGCCTGGGTGTTGTCGTAGGACATGCCGGTCAGGGACAGGCCGTCCTCGGGGATGGCGTTCCACTCCTTGCAGGCCACCTCGCAGGCCTTGCAGCCGATGCAGACGGAGGTGTCGGTGAAGAAGCCGACGCGTTCCTCGCTCACTTGCGCACCTCCGTCCCGGTGGTCCCGGTGATGCCGGCCCGCCGCCGGTACTCGGCGACCAGCTTCGGCAGGTCCGGTCCGCGCGGCCGGCGGCCGGGGAGGATGTCGGCGGACAGCGCCTTGTCCTCCTGGATGTGGGCGTTGGGGTCGAGGGAGATGGAGGTCAGCTCGTTGGCCGCGTCGCCCGGGGAGACACCGTTGGGCCCCCAGTGGAAGGGCAGCCCGATCTGGTGGACCGTGCGGCCCTGCACCCGCAGCGGGCGGATCCGTTCCGTCACCAGCACGCGCGCCTCCACGGCGTTGCGGGCGGTGACGACGGTGGCCCAGCCGCCGTTCTCCAGGCCGCGTTCGCGGGCCAGTTGGGGCGAGACCTCGCAGAAGAACTCCGGCTGCAGCTCGGACAGGTACTCGGACCAGCGGCTCATGCCGCCCGCCGTGAAGTGCTCGGTCAGCCGGTGCGTGGTGACGACGTACGGGAAGACCTCGGCGCCCTTCTCGTCTCCGCTGGGGTGGTAGCGGTTGCCCTCGCGGGGCATCAGCTGGCGCACGGGGCTGCGCGGGGTCGACGGGTGGAGGGCGTTGGGGAAGGGCGAGTCCTGGGGCTCGTAGTGGGTGGGCAGCGGGCCGTCCTCCAGGCCCGCCGGGGTGTAGAGCCAGCCCTTGCCGTCGGCCTGCATGATGAACGGGTCGTCGCCGCGCAGCGCGTCGGGGCCCTCGGCGTCCTCGTCGGGCACGTGGTCGGGGGCGCGGTCGGGCACGAAGTCGGGGACGTCGCGGCCGGTCCACTTCCCGGCGTCCGCGTCCCACCACACGTACTTCTTGCGTTCGCTCCAGGGGGTGCCGTCGGGGGCGGCGGAGGCGCGGTTGTAGAGGATGCGCCGGTTGGCGGGCCAGGCCCAGGCCCATTCGGCGGCCACCCAGTCCTGCTCGGAGCCGGGCTTCTTGCGGGCGGCCTGGTTGACGCCGTCGGCGTAGACACCGCAGTAGATCCAGCAGCCGCAGCGGGTGGAGCCGTCGTCCTTCAGCTCGGTGTAGGCGCTGAGCGGACTGTTGTCGGGGCCGTGGCCGCTGATCTCGGCGAGGACGGCGTCGGCGACCGGTTCCTGGAGCTCGCCGCTGACCGGGTAGTCCCAGGCGAGGTCCTGGATGGGCCGGTCCATGGGGTCGGTGGAGCCGGCCAGCCGTTCCTTGATGCGGCGGCCCAGGTGGTACATGAACCACAGGTCGCTGCGCGCGTCGCCCTCGGGTTCCACGGCCGCGTAGTGCCACTGCACCCAGCGGTTGGTGTTGGTGAAGGAGCCGGACTTCTCGGTGTGGGCGGCCGCCGGGAAGAAGAACACCTCGGTGCCGATGTCCTCGGTGCGCAGCTCGCCGCTCTCGATCTCGGGGCCGTCCTTCCACCAGGTCGCCGACTCGATGAGGGAGAAGTCCCGTACGACCAGCCACTGCAGGTTGGCCATGCCCAGGCGTTGCAGCCGGGTGTTGGCGGAGCCGACGGCCGGGTTCTCGCCGAGCAGGAAGTAGCCCTTGCAGTCGCCGTCGAGCTGGGCCATGACGGTGTCGTAGTGGGAGTGTGAGCCGGTCAGGCGCGGCAGGTGGTCGAAGCAGAAGTCGTTGTCGGGGGTGGCGGCGTCGCCGTAGTAGGACTTGAGCAGGCTGACGAGGTAGGCGCGGATCTCGGACCAGAAGCCCTTCACCGTGCGGGTGGTCTCGATGAAGTTGTCGAGGCTCATGTCCTCGTGCGCGTGCGGCATCGGGATGTAGCCGGGCAGCAGGTTGAACAGGGTCGGGATGTCGCTGGAGCCCTGGATGGAGGCGTGGCCGCGCAGCGCCTGGATGCCGCCGCCGGGGCGGCCGATGTTGCCGAGCAGCAGTTGCAGGACGCACGCGGCGCGGATGAACTGGCTGCCGGTGGTGTGCTGGGTCCAGCCCACGGCGTAGCAGAAGGCGCTGGTGCGCTGCGGTCCGGAGTTGCCGGTCAGCTCGTCGCACACCCGCAGGAAGGTCTCGCGGGGGATGCCGCAGACGTCCTCGACCATCTCGGGGGTGTAGCGGGCGTAGTGGCGCTTGAGGACCTGGTAGACGCAGCGCGGGTGCTGGAGGGTCTCGTCGGTGGGGGCGCGGTGCCCGGTGCGGGCGCCTCCGGAGCCGTGCGCCTCGGCGCCCGCGGCCTTGCGGGTGCGCTCCTCGTACAGCTCGTCGGCCTCGCCCGCGGGCTGCTGGATCTCGACGCCCTCGTACTGCCAGGTGGTGGGGTCGTAGTGGGCCTTGTCCTCGTCGAGTCCGGAGAAGACGCCGTCGAGGTCCTCGGTGTCCCGGAACTCCTCGCTGACCAGGGTGGCGGCGTTGGTGTACTTCAGGACGTACTCGCGGAAGTCCTTCTCCTCGGTCAGGACGTGGTTGATGATCCCGCCGAGGAAGGCGATGTCGGTGCCGGCGCGGATCGGGACGTAGAGGTCGGCGAGGGCGCTGGTGCGGTTGTAGCGGGGGTCGACGTCGATGATGCGGGCGCCGCGCTTCTTGGCCTCCATCACCCACTGGAAGCCGACCGGGTGGCACTCGGCGAAGTTGGAGCCCTCGATGACGATGCAGTCGGCGTGCTGCAGGTCCTGCATGAAGGTGGTGGCGCCGCCGCGGCCGAAGCTGGTGCCGAGGCCGGCGACCGTGGCGGAGTGACAGACTCGGGCCTGGTTCTCCACCTGGACCACGCCGAGGCCGGTCAGCAGCTTCTTGATGAGGTAGTTCTCCTCGTTGTCCAGCGTCGCGCCGCCGAGGCTGGCGATGCCCATGGTGCGGGCGGTGCGCATCCCGTCGTGCTCCCACTCCCAGGTCTCGCGCCGGGTGCGGATCACGCGTTCGGCGACCATGTCCATCGCCGTGTCCAGGTCGAGCGTCTCCCAGTCGCCGGAGTGGGGGCGCCGGTAGAGCACCTGGTGCTCACGGGCCGGTCCGGTGGTCAGCTGGAGCGTCGCCGAGCCCTTGGGGCACAGGCGGCCGCGGCTGACGGGGGAATCGGGGTCGCCCTCGATCTGGACGACCTTCTCGTCCTTCACGTACACCTGCTGGCCGCAGCCGACCGCGCAGTAGGGGCAGACGGACTGGACCACCCGGTCCGCGCGGTCGGTGCGCGGACGCAGGCTCTCGGTGTACGGCGATTCCGCGGCGGCACCCCGGCCCGTGCGGTCGGTGCCGGTGAGCTGACGGTAGACGGGCCAGGAGCGGACCCGGTCGCCCATACCCATGGTGGCTCCCTGTCGCGGTCAGGCGGAGGACTCGTCCGGCGTGGGATGTTCGGGGTGGACGGTGGCGGAGCGGGGGCCGTCACGGCGTCCCGTCCCGGCCTCGTCGGTGTCGGGCGTCTCCGACTCGTTCTCCGCGGCGGCGGGAAGCGGGATGTCGAGGGGATCCTCGCCCTCACGCACCTGCTGGTCGGGCAGATCCCTCGGCACGGGCTCGCCGCCCTGGCCTGTGTCACGCCGATCGGCCACGGCGCACTCCCTTCACGTCGTCGGGCCAGACGCGAGTACCTCCGGGCGCGAGGGGCGAAACGTCCGTGTGCGCGGAGGAGTGCCGTGACCGGCGCGGCGCGGCGCCCTCAGTGGGGGGCGCGCTCCTCCAGAGCCGTCCGCCAGGCCGGGACCGGTCCCTCGGGAGCGGGTTCCAGGCGCCGCCCGCCGCGGGCGAAGAAGTCGGCGAGCGGCAGGATCGCCGCACCGACGGTGACCGCGTCCGGACCGAGCCGGCCCAGGTCGATCGTGACCTTCTCGGCCGGGTGCCGCAGCGCGTACGACGCCGCGTGCCGGCGCACCGCGGGCAGGAACCGCGTACCGAGCTGGAGCCCCGCCCAGCCGCCGATGAGGATCCGCTCGGGCTGGAAGAGGTTGATCAGGTCGGACAGTCCGGCGCCCAGGTACTCGGCCGTCTCCTCCAGTACGGCGAGAGCGACCGGGTCGGCCGCGCCCCCCTCGGCCGGGTACGCGGCGGCCAGCATCGCCGTGAGCGCCGTCTCCTCGTCGGTGCCCTCCGGTGGCCGTCCGCCCTCCTCGCGCCAGCGCTCCAGCAGGGACTCGGCCCCGGCGTAGGCCTCCAGGCAGCCGAGCGCTCCGCACCGGCAGCGGCGCCCCCGGACCCGTACCGTCAGATGCCCCCACTCGACGGCCCGGCCGTGCTCCACCTCGGGGGTGACCAGACAGGCGCCGACGCCGGAGCCGAACAGGACGACGATCGCGTTGCGGGCGCCGCGTCCGGCGCCGAACCACATCTCGGCCTGGCCGAGGGTCTTGGCGCCGTTGTCGATGAAGTAGCGGACGGTGTCCGGGAGTCCGGACGTCGAGCGGAGCAGCGCCTCCAGCGGGACCGCGTCCCAGCCGATGGTCTGCCCGTGCACGACGGCGCCGCGGTCGGGGGTGTGCTCGACGATGCCGGGGACGCCGATGCCGACGCCGAGCAGCCGGCCGGCGTCGATTCCGGTGCCGGCGAGCACCTCGGCGATGCCGTCGCGGATGTGGCCGACGATGACCTCGACCTCGTACCGCTGCTGGGTCAGGGGCCGCTCGGCGCGGGCGAGTTCGGTGAGGGTGAGGTCGAACAGCTCGACGCGGACGCGGGTCTCGCCGACGTCGACGCCGATCATGTGGCCGGCGCCGGGCGCCACGCGCAGCAGGGTGCGGGGACGGCCGCCGTCGGAGTCGACGCTGCCGGCCTCCTCGACCAGCCCGTCGCCGACCAGGTCGGCGACGACGTTGCTCACCGAGCCGGAGCTGAGGCCGGTGACCGGGCCGAGTTCGAAGCGGCTCAGCGGTCCGTCGAAGTAGAGCCGCTGCAGCACGGCCGTGCGGTTGGCCCGCCTGAGGTCCCGTACCGTGCGCCCGTTCCGCCCCGCCATGTGGCTCCTTCCGAACCCTGTCCGAGCTGCAACATACCTCTGCGGACGGGTCCGGCGCGACATTCCTCCAACCCTTAGTTCACGTCGTGAGCGAAGAGAGTGGGGTCTGGGGCCGGCTATGCGTAGCCGGCGGCCAGGTCCTCGATCTCGTCCAGGGCCGCGACGAGTTCGGGGGCGACCAGCTCCTGGCGCCACTCCTCGTTCTCCAGCCCCCGCGGGACGACCTCCGTCAGCATGATCAGGTAGAGGTAGGCCCGGTACAGGGCGAGCCGCAGGAGGGCGCCCCGGTCGAACTCGGTGCGGCCGCCGGCCTCGCGGTAGCCCGCCAGGAACGCCTCGTCCGTCCTGATGTCCCCGAGCAGCGCGAGGGAGACGAAGTCGGCCAGCGGGTCGCCCCAGAACATGCGCTCGCCGTCGATCAGTCCGCCGATGCGGGGCTCCCCCGTCGAACGGTCGAGCAGGATGTTGCCCTGCCACAGGTCGAAGTGGACGAGGCGCGGGACGGTGACCGCGTCGAGCGCGCCGTAGGCGGGGCGGACGGCTCGGGCCACCTCGTCGACGGGGCGGGGCAGTCGCGCCCGGTACGCGCGGGCGTCGTCCAGGACGGCGTCCAGCATTCCCGCGAACGCCGTGCGCCAGTCGGCGGCGAGCGGACCGAGCGCCCCGGACGGATACCCGAACGCCGGCCCGGTCACCCGGTGCAGCCGCGCCACCTGGCGCCCCAACTCGGTCCGCAGCGGCGGCCGTTGGACCGCCGGCAGCGAGTCGTCCCAGGGGTCGCCGGGGCACGCGGTCATCAGCAGGACCTCACGCTCGGCGTCGAGCGCGATCACCCGCGGCGCGGGCACGTCGGCCTCCTCGGCGCCCCGGTAGAACTCCGCCTCCGCCAGGAGCAACCGGCGCTCATGGCGCAGGCCGGGGGTGGTCGGCGCGACCTTCAGCACATGGCGGACGCCGTCGGTGAGCCGCAGCTCCTCGACGGTGTTGTAGGTGCCGCCGCTGAGGGCGCGCAGGCCGGCGAGACGATCGGGCGGGATGCCCGCGCCCGCCAGGATGCCCCGAGCCCGCTCCCAGGAGTCCACCACCGTGCGCCCGCCTCTCCCCCGTGATCACGGAACAGGGTACGGAACGCCTCCCGCACTTCGGGCGCCTTTTCGAACCACCGAGCATGGACAAGGCGTCAGGGCGCGATCTCCGGCTCGGGCGGGGCGGCCGTCGTGGCCCGTGGGATGAGCCGGGTCGGCAGGACCACGTGCCGGCGGTGGTCGGTGTCTGCCTCGGCGATCAGCTCCAGGGCGAGTTCGCCGGCCAGCCGGCCCATGCGTGCCGGGGACTGGGCGACCGTGGTCAGGTCGAGCCAGTCGGCCACCGGCTGGTCGTCGAAGCCGAGGACGGACATCCCCTCCGGCACGGCGATCCGGGCCCTGCGCAGGGTCGCGATCAGGGCGGCGGCGAGTTCGTCCTGCTCGGCGAAGACGGCGGTCGGCGGCTCGCGCAGACTCAGCAGTTCACCGAGCGCCTCGGCGACGCCGCGTGCGTCGGCGACCTGGGCCGCCACCACCAGGGAGTCGTCCAGCGGGAGGCCCGCCTCGGTGAGCGCCCGCTGGTAGCCGAGCAGCCGCTCGTGCGAGCTGAAGGCGAACCCGGTGGCCCCTGCGGTCTGCATGAAGGCGATCCGGCGGTGGCCCAGGTTCAGCAGGTGCCGGGTGCCGTTCCGGGCGCCGACCACGTCGTCGACGTACACGCTCGGGCGTCCCTCGGCGTGCTGGCTGACGTAGATCACGGGCATCCCGAGGTCGTCCAGGCGCGCGCTCTCCTCCTCGGTGAGGTCGAAGGAGAACACCAGCAGCGCGTCGGCGTTGCGCCGGGCCGGCAACCGCTCGAAGAACGCGGCCCGTTCGGCGAGGTCCGGTATGACGTAGACGGTCAGCTCCCTGTCGGCCGCGCGCAGCAGCGGGCCCAGGCTGGACAGGGCCGAGCCCATGAACCACGAGGTGAGGGTGGGCACCAGCGCCGCGACCACTCCGGTCCTGCCGGTCACCAGGCTGGAGGCGTGCCGGGAGACGGCGAACTCCAGCTCGTGCGCGGCCCGTTCGACGCGGGCGCGGACCTGCGGCGACACGTTCGACAGGCCCCGCAGGGTGCGGGAGACGGTGGAGACGGAGACCCCGGCCCGCTCGGCGACGTCGGCCATCGTGGGGTGCCGTCGATCGGCTGGCATGCGCGGACGCTAGCACAGGCGTACGGGAGGCTGGCAGCGCTGTCACGGCGTTACCGGCACGTAGCGCATTGACCGTGCCACCCTGGAGACCGCAAGCTTGCAAGCGTTGTCACAGGCGAGGAGCGCGCACCCCTATGTCCACCCAGCCCGCACCCTGGTGGCGCGACGCCGTCATCTACCAGGTCTACATCCGCAGCTTCGCCGACGGGAACGGCGACGGTGTCGGCGACATCGCCGGCATCCGCTCCCGGCTGCCGTATCTGAAGTGGCTCGGCGTCGACGCCGTCTGGATCAACCCGTGGTACCGGTCCCCGATGGCGGACCACGGTTACGACGTGGCGGACTTCCGTGAGATCGACCCGCTGTTCGGCACGGTCGCCGAGGCGGAGCAGCTCATCGAGGAGGCGCACCGGCACGGGATCCGGGTCATCCCGGACATCGTGCCCAACCACACCTCGGACCGGCACGCCTGGTTCCAGGCGGCGCTGGCGGCCGGTCCGGGCAGCCCGGAGCGGGAGCGCTACGTCTTCCGGCCGGGCCGCGGACCGGACGGTGCCGAGCCGCCCAACGACTGGGCCTCCTCCTTCGGCGGCCCGGCCTGGACCCGGCTGCCCGACGGGGAGTGGTACCTGCACCTGTTCGCCCCGGAGCAGCCGGACCTCAACTGGGAGCACCCTGAGGTGCGCGCCGAGTTCGAGTCGATCCTGCGGTTCTGGTTCGCCCGGGGCGTGGACGGTTTCCGCATCGACGTCGCCCATGGGCTGATCAAGCATCCGGAACTGCCCGACCTTCCGCCGCGCCCGGCGGACGACGGGCCGCGGCAGCACGTCGACCATCCGCACTGGGACCGCGACGAGGTGCACGACATCTACCGGGCCTGGCGCAAGGTGGCCGACGAGTTCCCCGGCGACCGGTCCTTCGTCGCCGAGGCGTGGGCGGACACACCGGAGCGTTTGGCCGCCTACGTCCGCCGGGACGGTCTGCACACCGCTTTCAACTTCGACTTCCTGATGTCGAGTTGGGACCCGAAGGACCTGCGCTCCGTCATCGACGGCTCCCTCGCGATGCTCGGCGCGGTGGGCGCGCCGGCCACCTGGGTGCTCTCCAACCACGACGTCGTACGCCATCCCAGCCGCTACGGCCGCAAGGTCGTGCGGCGGTGGACGGTGAACGAGCCCTACCGGCCCGAGGGCCCCCTGGACCTGGAGCTGGGCACCCGGCGGGCCCGCGCGGCGGCCCTGCTGATGCTGGCGCTGCCCGGCGGCGCCTACGTCTACCAGGGCGAGGAGCTGGGTCTGCCGGAGGTGGAGGACCTGCCGGAGTCGGCGCTGCAGGACCCCGTGTGGGAGCGGTCCGGGCACACCGACCGGGGCCGCGACGGCTGCCGGGTGCCGATCCCGTGGTCGGGTCGGAGCGCGCCGTACGGTTTCAGCCCGGACGGTGCGCGGGGCGAGCCGTGGTTGCCGCAGCCGGCGGCGTGGGCCGAGCTGAGCGTCGAGAAGCAGAAGCGGGACGAGCGCTCCATGCTGGCGCTGTACCGCGCGGCGCTGCGGCTGCGGCACGAGCATCCCGCGCTCGGCGACGGCGACCTGGCGTGGCTCGATGTCCCCGCAGGAGTGCTGGCCTTCCGCCGGGAACCCGGATTCGTGTGCGCGGTCAACCTCTCCGCCGAGCCCTGCCCGCTGCCGGAGCACACGTCGGTGCTGCTGGCCAGCGGCCCGGTGGAGGACGGCGTCCTGGCTCCTGACCAGGCGGTCTGGCTGGCCACCGACGAGTTCACCCCCGGGTCCGCCGCATGATCGTGTAGCGCTGGGTGCTGGGGCGCGGCGAACCGCACCGAGTTGGGGCGGACCGGGCCTATGCGGTGGGCGTTCCGGCACCCGGGGTCTGGCTGCCCGGAGCGCGGGCCGTGCCCGCTCCCTCCGGGGCGCCGAAGCGGGCGAGGGTGTGCCACACCATTTTCAGGTCCTGCAGTTCGTGGTGGCCGGTACGGGCGGCGTCCCCGATGATCCGTGGATCGACCACGCCGTCCTGGGCGATCCGGGCGCCCAGTTCCGCGAACTCCCGTCCGCGGTAGTCGGCGTGCTCGCGCAGCTCGGCCACGGTCAGCCGGTAGCCGGGGTGCCACTCGACGGGGCAGGGCAGCAGCCGAGCCGCTGCCTCGACCGGCGTGCCGCGGTAGCTCGCGTCCAGGACCAGTGCCTCCACGTGCCCGGCGAGGGTGACACCGCCGTGTACCTGGGCCTCGATGTAGTCGTTCAGGGCGTCCTGCTCGTCGGCCTCGGCGAGCGCGACGAGGGACATGCCGGCCGCCACCCCGAAGTCGGTCGGCTCGGCCGCGCTGTCGGGGTAGCAGAAGGTGGCGCGGGCCAGGGCGTCGGCGGTGAGACGGAAGTGCGAGGAGCCGAACCGCGGGGCGGCGCCGACCACTTGGCGGCGGAAGTTCAGGGCGCCGTAGACGGGCCGCTCGTACGGGTCGGCCTCGTCGTAGGCGCCGCCGAAGATCCGGCTCTCCCAGCGCCAGCGGTCGCCGCCGGGGTGCGCGGTCAGGCCGCCGTTGCTGGTGCCGGTGACGAACTGCGAGTGGTAGGAGCCGTCCTGGGCCAGCGCCCGGAGGATGGGCAGCCCGCCGATCAGCCGGTCGGGGTGGAAGTTCAGCGCGATCCGCACGTCGGCACCGACGGCCGGGCCCGTCGAGCGGGAGGCGACATGGCGCAACGCCTGCCGCGCCCGCTCGGACAGGACCTTCGTGACTTCCACCGCCGGCTCCTCCCCCGGGCCGCCCGTCTTCGACCGCGGCTCAGAGGTCGCCCACGGCGAGCACGATCTTGCCACGGTTTTCACGCCGCTCCAGCGATTTATGGGCTCTACGGGCCTCTTGGCCGGTCAACGAGGTGCTCCACGGCCGGCCGGATCCCCTCCGCCAGTTCCCCGCTCATCGCCCACCAGGCGGACACCGGCACCCCGGCGACCACCTCCCCGAGATGGGCGTGCGCGCGTGTGAGAACCTCGAAACCCCGGGTGTCCGCCATCACCGTTCTCCCCTCTTGCACCGCAAGGAGCACGAGCGCACGGGAAAGCCAAGGAAAGAGGATCAGCGCCAGGTGCCAGACGTACGAGAGTGGACGGCGCCGCTCGTCGAGTTCGTGAAGCGGCGCCGCGACCCCGTGGTGGTGCAGACACTGCGGTCGGCCGTCGCGGCGACGGTCGCCTACGTCGTCGCCCTGCGCCTGAGTCCCGAGGCCGCGCCGCTGACCGCGCCGCTCACCGCGCTGCTGGTCGTCCAGGTCACCCTGTACGCCACCCTCACCAACGGCATCCGCCGGGTCAACGCGGTCGTGGCCGGTGTCCTGGTCGCGATCGCGTTCAGCCTGCTGGTGGGCCTGACGTGGTGGAGTCTCGCGCTGCTGATCGTGGCCGCGCTCGCGGTCGGACGCCTGGTGCGCGTCGACGAGTACGTCCCCGAGGTCGCGATCAGCGCGATGCTGGTGCTCGGCGTCACCACCGTCGGGGACACCGCCTGGGCTCGGATCGTCGAGACACTGATCGGCGCGGTCGTCGGGATGGCCTGCAATCTGCTGCTGGCGCCGCCGGTGTGGGTGGACGAGGCCGGCGAGTCGATCGAGGGGCTGGCCCGCCGGGTGCGGCGCCTGATGCTGCGGATGGGCGAGGAGGCCGCGGGCCGTACTCCGGTCGAGCACGCGACCGAGCGGCTGTACGAGGCACGCCGGCTCGACCACGACATCGTCGAGGTGGACGCGGCCCTCCGGCAGGCCGAGGACAGCCTGCGGCTCAACCCACGCGTGCGTGAGGGCCTGCTGCACCGGGTGGTGCTGCGCACGGGGCTGGACACGCTGGAGATCTGCACGGTCGTCCTGCGGGTGCTGGCGCGCACGCTGACCGACCTCGCCAAGCAACGCGATCCGGAGCCGCTGTTCGCGCCGGAGACGGGGGCCGCGGTGGAGCGGCTGCTGTCGGAGATCGCGGACGCGGTGGTCAGTTTCGCGGTCCTGGTCACCACCAGCGTGAGTGTCAGCGCCGAGTCGGCCGAGGCCCGGCTGACCGCCGAACTGCGCCAGGCCGCGGCCACCCGGGACAAGCTCGCCCAGCTGCTCCTGGAGGAGGTGCAGCGCGACGCCCGCACCTGGCAGCTGTACGGGGCCGTGCTGACCGAGGTCAACCGGATCCTGGACGAGATGGACACCGAGCACCGCTCCCGCCGGCTGCTGGAGGAACTGGACCGCACCTCCCGTGAGCAGCGCGAGCGCATGCCCCGGCTGACCCGGCTGCGGGAGAGCCTGCGCGACGGCGGGCGGCTGCGGGTGCCGGAGGTGCTGCGCCGGAACCGCGGCGAGGGCGCCCGTCGTTCTAGGTGACGTAGTCACCGGGGGCGGTGGGCGCCCTCGGCACCGGATGCGAGGGGGCGGGCGGATGAGCGGCGAGGCCGTGCGGATCGACGGGGACGTACTGCGGTTGCCGGGCGGTGCGGCGGTGCGGTTCATGCGCACGCTGCGGCTGCCCGAGACGGGCACCCATCCACTGCCGCCGGGGCTCGGTCAGTTCCCGGTGCGCCGGATCGCCGACCACGCGGACACGGTGCCCGAGCAGTGGCGCGCGCGGGGCGGTGTGATGCTGCCGGTGTATCTGCGCGAGGCGATGTGGCTGAGCTTCTCCGGCACCGCCGAGCCGGCCGCCCTGCAGGTCGGGGTGGGCAAGGTGTGCGCGGTCTCGGGCGAGCCGTGGAGCGACCGGCTGTCCCGCGACCCGCAGAACTACCTCGTGCTGCCCCGCCAGCCCTGGCTGGACGGCATCAACTCCGGCAAGGGGACGGTCCGCCAGTTCGTGGCCGTACCACTGGGCCTCGGGGCGACCGTGGAGGGCCAGGTCACCGGCGAGGAGGTGTGGGGCGGCGTACAACTGCAGTCCTTCCAGCTGACCGGCCCGAAGCTGGCCGAGTGGCGGGAGGCGGAGCGGCGCAGGGCGCGGGCGTCGCGCCGGATGACGGCGATGGGCGGCTACGGTGCGGCGATGCCGATGGCGGCGGCACCGCCTCCCGCCCCGGGCGCGGCGTCGGCCGCCGCGGCCATGGGGCTGGGGGTCGGCGGCTCGATGCGGCAGGAGGTCTACGAGGACGACCGGCCGCTGTCGGACTGGGCCGAGGAGCCGGCGGGGCGGGTGTTCGTGCACCTGGTGACGCCCCCGGAGTGGCGCCGTATCACCGGCGAGGCGCCTCCGCCGTCGCCCGTGGACCGCGAGGCCTACACCAGCGCGGGCCTGCCCTGGTTCGACTACTACGACCAGGACGCGGCCGATCTCGCTCCGACGGACACGCTGGAGGCGGTGAAGCCGGTCGGCGACTGGCTCGGCGACGACCACGAGCCCTGGCAGCCCCCGGCACCGCACCAGGTGCAGCACCTGGGGGACGCCCCGGGCAAGCCGGTGCAGGACGGCGACTGGTAGGGCACCGGTCCCGGCGACGGCGGCCGCGACGGTCGTGACCGGGCGGACACCCGCCCACCCCGCCTCGGTCGGCCCCCACGCCCCACGTCCGGCAGCTCGCGCAAGTCAGGCACGTGGCCGCTGGCGGGAATCGCCTCGGCGGTGTCCGGCCAGGTGGTGCGGCACGCCGGCGCGCGACGGAACCACGCATTGCGCCCTGCGCAACGAAAGATGCCGGTGTTGCACGCTTCGGGGCCTCCGGGTCATGGTGGCTAGTCACGAGCGGGGCCGGCGATCATCCGAGGTGCGGGCATGGGCAGTGGGACCGGAGCGGCGGGCGGCGGCTGGAGCAGGCGCCGTCTCGTCGGCGCGCTCGCGGGGGCCGCCGCGGTCACGGCACTGCCCGCGCCGGCCCCGCCCAAGGGCACCCCGGACGCCGAACCCGCGGTCGCCGCCACCCCACCGCAGCCGTCGGCCAAGCCCTCCCCGCCCCGCCCCGCACCCCGCAAGTCCGGGCCGCGTCCCCTCTACATCGGCGCCTACACCTCCGTCGAGGGCGGCGGCAGGGGCATCGGACTCGCCACCTACGACCCCACGAGCGGCCGGGTCACCGGCGCCGGCACCCTCACCGGAGTGCCCGATCCGTCCTATCTGGCCGCGCATCCGGACGGCCGCACGCTGTACGCGGTGGACGAGCGGGACGACGGCGCCGTGACCGCCGTACGCCTCGCCGACCGCAAGGTCCTGGGCAGCCGCCCAACCGGCGGGGCCGGGCCCTGCCATCTGTCGGTGCATCCGAGCGGCCGCTGGCTGCTCAGCGCCAACTACGGTTCCGGCAGCGTGGCGGTGCACCCCATCGACAGCTCGGGCGCCCTCGGCAAGCGCGCCGACCTGGTCGTGCACTCCGATCCGGCGCCGGGGCCCGGCCAACAGGGGCCGCACGCCCACCAGTTCATCACCAGCCCCGACGGCGGCCATGTGCTCGCGGTCGACCTGGGCACGGACACCGTCTACACCTACCGCCTCGACGAGCGCACCGGCCGGCTCACCGAGGTCGCGCAGGCGCACACCCGGCCCGGCGCCGGTCCGCGCCATCTCACCTTCCACCCGGACGGCCGCCACGCCTATCTGGCAAACGAGGTCGACGACACGATCGCGGTCTGCGGCTACGAACCGTCCACCGGGCGGCTGACCATCGGCGCACCGCAGTCCACGGGCTCCGGCTCCGGCACCAACTACCCCGCGCAGATCCTGGTGACCCGCGACGGCTCGTACGCCTTCCTCGCCAACCGCGGCGACAACACCCTGGCGCGCTACGCCGTCGAGGCGGACGGCGCCCGGCTGCGGCTGCTCGGCACGGTCGCGGTGGCGGGCGACTTTCCCCGGCAGATCGCCTTCTCGCCGGACGGCGGCCTGCTGTTCGCGGCGAACCAGAAGTCCGGCACGGTCAGCGTGTTCCACGTCGACGGCAAGAGCGGTGAACTGCGGCTCGCGGGCGCGCCGTTCGCCTCACCGGTCGCGGTCTGTGCGCTGCCGCTGTAGGGCTCGCGGGCAGGAGGCGGCGCGCGCCTGGGAGAGCAGGGCGTGCATGCGCTCGGTGAGCTGACCGACGTCGTCGGCGGGCGTGTGGAAGGGCAGGCGTACGTCGCCGTGGGCGCGGTTGCGTTCGATGCGCAGGGTCAGTCCGTGCCGGTCGACGGCGAGGGGCTGGACGCGTACGGCGCCGTGCAGACTGGCGTGGTCGACGAGGCGGGTGAGCCGTTCCACCGCGTCGGGGTGGCAGTCGGCGAGGTGGGTCAGCAGATGCGCCTCGGCGAGGGCGAGCGGGTCGGGCGCCGCGGCGGTGAACTCGTCGAGGTCGACGACGACCGCGCCGGACGGCTGCCGCAGCACGATCCGGGTGGGGCGGAAGGCCAGTCGGTCCTCGTCGGGGACGAGGCATCCCGCGAGCCAGAGCCGGGCGCGGATCCGGCTGCGCACCGGGACGGGCGCCACGTCGGCGAACTCCAGCACGGCGGACGGCTCGCCGCGGGGTGCGCAGATCGCCGCCGTGAGCAGCGCGCTGTCCTCGGGCACGCTCAAGCGGACCCGGCCGTCCTCGGCGACGGTGTGCGCGCCGACGAACTCCTCGCGCCCGCCCTCGGCGGTCACCGCGCAGGACCACGCGGTGGCGAGCACCGAACGGGCCCGTTCGGCCGCGGCGGGCGCGGCGGTCCAGCTCTGGCTGTCACCCATCCCAGAAACCTCCTGTTTAGGTAAGGCTTGCCTAACCTATCGGAGATCGGGGTGCACGCCAACCGTGGGGGTGCCCGAGCAGCGGATCCTCAGGGCGCGATGACGCCCAGCAACGCCCGGGCACACAGGTCGCGGACCTGCTCGCGCCCCAGCTCCGAGCCGCGCAGCCACTCCAGGCAGACGGCGGTGGTGAAGGCCAGCCAGCCCCGGACCGCGAGCCGCAGATCGGGCCGCGCCCCGGCGAGCGGGCCGAACTCGGGGTCCGCTTCCAGCGCCGCGAGGATCTGACGCTCCTGCGCGGCCAGCGCCCGCTGGTAGACCCGGCGTACGGCCTGGTCCCCGGCGGCGTCGGCGCGGTGGAAGGCCCGGAAGCCGTGCGCATGGGCCTCGACGTACTCGAGATACGCCTCCAGCCCCGCCGAGAGCTGCTCGCGCACCGGGACTCCGGGCACGGCCGCCGTCATCCGCAGCATGCGCTCGCTCTCGCGCTCGACGACGGCCGCGAAGAACTCCCGCTTGGTCGGGAAGTAGTGGTAGAGCAGCCCGCGGGAGACACCGGCGATCTCGGCGACCTGCTCGATCCAGACGTCGTCGTAGGGACTCTCCGAGAACAGCCGCGCCCCGACCGACAGCAGCTGCTCCCGGCGCTCACCGGTGCTGAGCCGGCGGCGCGTGCGCTCGCCCTGGTTCGCGGCCATGTCCGCACTTTACTGACGTGCCCGGGGACATGACCAAGCTGACGCTGGAGACCATCGCACAGACCGGGTTCGGTCATGACTTCGGCTCCTTCGAGCGCTCCCGGCCGCACCCCTTCATCACCGCGATGGTGGGCACGCTCACCTACGCCCAGCGGCTGAACTCCGTTCCCTTCCCCGGGCTGCTCCGGCGGGCCGCGCGGCGCAACGAGGCCGACATCGCCTTCCTCAACCGCACCGTCGACGACCTGGTCCGCGCCCGGCGCACAGCGGGCGGTGACGGCGACCTGCTGGACCGGATGCTGGAGACCGTCCACCCCGGGACGGGTGAACGTCTCTCCCCCGAGAACGTCCGGCGGCAGGTCATCACCTTCCTGGTGGCGGGCCACGAGACCACCTCGGGCGCCCTGTCCTTCGCCCTGCACTACCTCTCCCGCCACCCCGAGGTCGCCGCCCGCGCCCGCGCGGAGGTCGACCGCGTCTGGGGCCGGACCCCGACGCCCGGCTACGACCAGGTGGCCAAGCTCCGGTACGTCCGCCGGGTGCTGGACGAGTCGCTGCGGCTGTGGCCGACCGCGCCCGCGTTCGCCCGCGAGGCCGTCCAGGAGACCGTGCTCGCCGGGCGGTATCCGATGCGGCGAGGGGCCTGGACGCTGGTGCTCACCCCGATGCTGCACCGGGACCCCACGGCATGGGGCGCCGACGCCGAGCGCTTCGACCCGGACCGCTTCGACCCCAAGGCGGTGCGCTCCCGCCCGGCGCACTCCTTCAAGCCGTTCGGCACGGGAGCGCGGGCCTGCATCGGCCGGCAGTTCGCGCTGCACGAGGCGACCCTGGTACTGGGCCTGCTGCTGCGCCGCTACGCGTTCGTCCCCGAGCCGGGCTACCGGCTGCGGGTGACCGAGCGGCTCACCCTGATGCCGGACGGGCTGCGGCTGCACCTGGACCGCCGCACGGTGACCGCCGGTGCGACGACCACGGCCGAGGAGGCTCCGTCAGAGCCGCGCTGCCCAGTGCACCGGGCGGGTGACTGAGCCCGGCAGCCGCGTTCCGGCGCTCCCCCGGGCCGCGTTGAGCTGGGGCTGGGTCAGGAAGAACGCGCCGGTCAGATCGGCGTCCGTGAGCTCGGCGTCCCGCAGGTCGGCGCCGATCAGGTCGGCGCCCCGCAGATCGGCACCCGTGAGGTCGGCGGCTATCAGACAGGCGCCGCGCAGATTCGCCCCACGCAGGTCGGCGCCCTTGAGGCGGGCGCCGATGAGATCGGCCCCGCGGCGGTCCTTCCTACGGCCCCGGACGCCCGCCCGCGTCAGCTCGCTCGCCTCCAGCAGCAGGACGTTCACCGCCTGCCGGTGGGCGCCGACGTCCAACGCGGCCAACTGCTGCGGGGTCTGGCCGGCAAGGCTCTCGGTCTCTTCCAGAAGGCGGCGCAGATCGGTGTGGAGGGGGCGGGCGGCCGGCAGGGTGAGCGCCTCGCCGAGGTACCACAGCAGCTCGTGCAGCTGCCGTACGACCGGGAAGACGTCGAACATCAGCCGGGCGTGCTCCCGCGAGCCGGCACGCCAGTCCTGTCCGCCGAAGGTGACCTGCGAGACCCGCTGGCCGGCGCCGAAGCAGTCGTAGACCGTGCAGCCGGTGAACCCCTTCTGCCGCAGCGTGGCGTGAATGCCGCAGCGGTGATCGCCCCTCAGGTTCGGGCAGGGCTTGCCGGCCTGTTTGTCGATCGCGAAGTCGGCGGAGGCGGCGAAGGGCAGAGCGACACAGCAGAGCCCGAAACACCGCTCACAGTCCGCACGCAGGTCGGCGCGGCCGACGGTCTGATCTGACATATCGCACATGTTATCGAACAGGCGGCACCGCTGTACGGCACCCGCCCCCGAGCCTAGGGCTGCCGGGCCGCCTCGGTGGCCTCGATCCGCTGCCGTATCCTCGCGATCTTCTCCTTCTTCGCCTCGATCCCGCGGACGATGAGCCGCAGATGGGCCGAGGACTCGGGGACGGCGGCCTCGAACTCCCGCAACCGCCGCTGCTCCACGGCCAGTTCGGTTCTGAGCCGGGACGCGGGGTCCGCGGGCGGGGGCGGGAGACGGCCGTTGAAGATCACGTTGTACTTGGGGCGCTCGGTCCAGACCGCCTCACGCTCGGCCGCTTCCGCGTCCTCGGGATAGCCGATCCGTATCCCGATGACCTGCGCCCCCCACGGCTGCTCCCGCAGATGCGTGCGCACCCGGGTGAGCGGAGCGACCGATATGCCGACATACAGCAGGCCCTCGAGGCCGTAGAGCCGGTACAGCGCGATCCGGCCTCCGGCATGCAGGCTGCCCTCCTCGTCGAACAGGCCCCGCAGGAACTGCGCGTCGACGTCGCCCATGACACGACCCCCTTCGCGTGGTCACGCCGCCACGCCCCACGGTCCCACGCGGCTCTGACAGTGGGCCTGCCCGGCTTCCACGACCCTGCGGAAACCGAACCAGAACCGAACCTCACCGATGAGATTCCGGGCTTGTGGGGGTCTTCTCATACAACGGAAGACAAACTCGGCTACCACGGATACGAGCCCACTTCAGGCGGGAGCCAGACGGATCGAGGAGAGAGATCATGTGCAGCCACCGGCCTCCGTGCCCCACCGCAGACAGCCCCGACCACCACACCGCCGCCGCCGTCGCGGCCCACCCGGAACAGGGGTGGAGCCTGCTGTGCAACGGCACCATCGTCTTCGACGACACCGGCGAGCTGCTTCCGGACGGGCGGGTCGTCAACCCGTACCGAACCCTCGGTCCCCTGGCCGTGGCGGCCTGAAGCTCAGTCGAGGCTGTCCAGGTCGAGCCGGGCCAGCCGCTCGGGGTCGGCCAGGATGTACACGGCGGTGATCCGGCCGTCGGCGACGGTGACCCCCATGACCGCCCGCGCCCGCCCCTCGGGGGCGTTGAGGATCCCGACCTCCCCATTGACCAGGACCATCCGCATCGAGTGCGCGAACTGACGGAAGAACAGGGCCTGTTCGGCCACGCTCCGCGCACCGCGCACCACCTTCGACGCGGCGGCGCCCCCGACCAGCGCTCCGGAGTCGGCGCGCAGCACGACGTCGGGGTCCAGGACCGCGACCAGCGCCTCGAAGTCGCCCGCCCGGGCGGCGGCCATGAACGCGTCGACGACCTGCCGCTGCCGGCCGAGATCGGGCTCCGCCGACGGCGTGGCGCCCCGCACCCGGCGCCGGGCCCGGCTCGCGAGCTGCCGGGTCGCCGCGGAACTGCGCTCCACGATCGGCGCGATGTCGTCGAACGGCACGGCGAACAGGTCGTGCAGCACGAACGCCAGTCGCTCGGCCGGTTCCAGCGTCTCGAGGACCACCAGCAGCGCGAGCCCCACCGAGTCGGCCTGGAGGACCTCCTGCTCCGGGTCGATCCGCTCCAGCGGCCTGATCACCGGATCGGGCACGAACGTCTCGTCCATCGGGTCCTCGCGGCGCGCGGCGCGCGAGCGCAGCATGTCGAGGCAGACCCGGCCGACGACGGTGGTCAGCCAGCCGCCCAGGTTCTCGATCGCCCCCGCGTCACTGCGGCTCAGCTTCAGCCAGGTCTCCTGCACGGCGTCCTCGGCCTCGGCGAGCGAGCCGAGCATGCGGTAGGCGACCGCTTTCAGATGCCCTCGGTGCTCCTCGAACCGTCCGGCCAGCACTTCCTCGTCGTCCATCCCGTCCCCCGTCGGTCGGCGCCACGCCTCACGGTGATCCAAGCACACCTCGGCCGACGCCTCCTCCCGAGCGGGCACAATGGCCGCGGTGAGGAGGTGTGGCGGTGGCCGAGCGGATGATCGACGCGGGCGGTGTCTGCCTGTGCACCGAGTCGTTCGGTGACCGGTCGGACCCGCCGGTGCTGCTCGTCATGGGGACCGGGGCCTCGATGCTCTGGTGGGACGAGGGGTTCTGCCGGATGCTCGCCGAGGGCGGGCGCTTCGTGATCCGGTACGACCATCGCGACACCGGTCGGTCCGTGACCTACGAACCCGGCCGCCCCGGATACACCGGAGCGGATCTGGTGCGGGACGCCGTGGGGGTGCTGGACGCATACGGGATCGGGGCCGCCCATCTGGTGGGGGTCTCGGCCGGAGGGGCGCTGGCGCAGCTGGCCGCGCTCGACCGTGCGGATCGTGTTCTCTCGCTGGTCCTGATCAGCACGTCCCGCGCGGTGCGCGGGGGTCCCGAACTGCCCCCGCCGAGCGAGGAGTTCATGCGGTTCGTGTCGTCGGCGCAGGTCGACTGGGAGCGGAACGCCTCGGTGGTCGATCACCGGGTCGCGTACGCGCGCGTGCTCGCGGGAGGGCGGCGTCCGTTCGACGAGGCCGCCGTCCGGGAGCTCGTCCGTCGTGACGTCGAGCGGGCGCGTGACGTCGCCGCCGTACGCAACCACGACCTGCTCGCCGAGGGCGAGCCCCCGCGTCGGCGCCTGTCGTCGATCGCGCTACCCACGCTGGTGATCCACGGAACCGCGGATCCGCTGTTCCCCCTCGCCCATGGTGAGGCGCTCGCCGAGGAGATTCCCGGCGCACGGCTGCTCGTCCTGGAGGACGCCGGACACGGCGTCGACCCGGCCGACCGGGAGACGATCGTGTCCGCGGTCATCGCGCACACCGCCCCCGACGAGCGGCGACGTTGAGCACGTTCTCCGCGGTCACGCCAAGTACGTGGTCCACGACGGAGGCGTGCCCGGCTGCGGGGACTGGTCGTTCCCAGCAGCCACGCGGTGATCGCCAGGGCCGCGGCCGCGGCGATCACCCTGACCGACCACCGCGTCCACCGCATCGCGTCCCCGGCCGCCGTCGGCGTGCTGTCATGCCTCGTCGCGGGCGAGGGCGAGGAGGCGGTCCAGGACGCGGGGGCCGCCCGCGCGGACGCCGTCGTGCTCGAACTCGTTCGTCACCCAGGTGCGCAGGCCCCGGATCGCCCGGGCCGTCTCCAGGGCGTGCGCCGTGTCGACGTACATGTCGTCGTGGTAGACGGCCGCCGCGGCCGGGACCTCGTTGGCGGCGAGGCGGGCGGGGTCGTACAGCGGCGGCCAGTCGGTGCGGGCGGCGAGGAGTTCGGCCGTGTCGCGCAGGGGCCGCAGCACCGGATCGCAGTCGAACATCCAGGGGTGGACCGATTCGCCGGTGAACAGCAGGGGGGTGTCGCCGGCCAGCGTCTTGGGGGCGTCGAACTGCGGGAACTCGGCCCGCACCCGCTCGGCCGACCAGGCGGTGGGGCGCTCGTCCTGGCCGTAGATCGCCTCGTGGACGAGGGCGTACAGGGGATGGCTGGCGTACGACAGGCTGCCCTGCACCTCCTCCTGGAAGGCGTCGGAGAGAGCCATGCCCAGCGGGGTGCGGACGAAGGCGTGTTCGAGGAGGTGGTGGAGACGGTGGCTGCCCTCGCTGCCGCCGAGCATGATGCCGAGGGACTGGAAGGCCTCGACGGTGAGGCGGTAGCCGTTGGGCAGGGTCACCTCGTGGGTGAGCAGGTGGTCGGCGATACGGCGGGCGCGCTCGACGTCCTGCGGGTAGCGTGCGTAGTGGGCGGCGACCTTGCGTTCGATGCGCGGGTAGGCGGCCCGGTACACGTCGTCGGCGTGGGCGTCGAGGGAGGGCAGACCGCCGGTGATCACGGCGGCGGCCAGGCCCTCGGGGGCGCTGGAGAGGTAGCTGACCGCGCAGAAGCCGCCGAAGCTCTGGCCGAGGACCGTCCAGGGGGCGCCGCCGGTGACCTGCGGGCGGATGGCCTCGCAGTCGCGGACGATCGCGTCGGCGCGGAAGTGGGCCAGGTAGTCCGCCTGTTCGGCAGCTCCCCCGCGCAGCGGGAGGGTCTGACGGTTGGCGGGCGTGGAGTGACCGGTGCCCCGCTGGTCGAGGAGGAGGACCCGGTACTCCTTCAGGGCCCGCCCCAGCCACGCCGGCTTCCCGACGAAACGATTCGCCCCGAATCCGGGACCGCCCTGCAGATAGACCAGCCAGGGCAGGTCCTGCCGTACCTTCTCACTCGCGACGACCTCACGGGCGTACAGCTCGATGGACTCCCCCGCCGGGTCGTCGTGGTCGAGGGGCACGGTGAAGTGGCGGTCGGTGAGGACGACGCCGGGCTGGCGGTACGTGGCACTCAACTGATCTCCAGGGACGGACGGACTTCCGGTCGCGTCCCACTTCACCACAAGTTCGTCCGCCGGCCGACCCCGGGGATCATGAAATCCTACTGAACAGGCGATCAGCGGGCCGACAGACTCGAACGCCGTACGACCAGCTCCGGCTGGAGGACGACACGCCGGTGCTCGTGCCGCCTGCCCCCGCCTTCAGCCTCGGTCTCCTCCAGCAGCAGATCCGCCGCCAGGGCGCCCATGGTGACGGCGGGCTGGCGTACGGAGGTGAGCGGGACGGCGGCGGCGGCCGCGAACTCGATGTCGTCGTAACCGACCATGGCGAGGTCGTCCGGGACGGTGACGCCGGCCGCGTACATGGCCTGCAGTACGCCGAGGGCGAGCAGGTCGTTGGCACAGAAGACGGCGCTGGGGCGGTCGGCGAGGCCGAGCAGACGGGCGCCGGCGTCCCGGCCCGCGGCCACGTCCAGTCGCTCGGTGGGCAGCTCACGCAGGCACTCGGGGCCGAGGCCCGCCTCGGCGAGCGCGTTCAGGGCGCCCGTGCGGCGGTCGCGGACCTGGTTGAGGCCGGGCGGGCCGCTGACGTACGCGATGGAGCGGTGCCCGGCGTCGACCAGATGGCGCACGGCGAGCGCACCGCCCGCCACGTCGTCGACGGAGACCGAGCACTCGGTCGTCCCCTCGGCCACCCGGTCGACGAGGACGAAGGGGATGTTGTGCCGGCGGAACGTCTCGATGTTGCGGCCGGTCGCGTCGGCGGGGGTGAGCAGCACGCCCCGCACCCGCTGCTCGGCGAAGAGCGAGAGGTACTCCGCCTCCTCACCGGCGCTCTGCGCGCTGTTGCAGACCATCACGCCGAGCCCGGCGTCGCGCGCGGCGCGCTCGGCACCGCGCGCCACGTCCACGAAGAACGGGTTGCCCATGTCGAGCACGAGCAGCCCCATGATCCGGCTGCGGCCCGCGCGCAACTGGCGCGCGGACTCGCTGCGGACGTACCCGAGCCGGTCTATCGCGGACAGCACCCGTGCCCGGGTCTCCGTCGCGACCGTGTCCGGACGGTTGATGACGTTGGACACCGTGCCGACGGAGACTCCGGCGGCACGGGCGACGTCCTTGATACCCACCGACTGGGCCATCAGGCAGGGACCTCCAGAGGAACGCGGGACGGCGGGAAGAAGACCTTCACATTACCGTCGTCGCCCCGCACATCGGCGCCGGTCACGCGGGCAGTGCGAAGTCGACGACATGCAGCGCCGACGGGGTCGTGCCGCTCGACTTCTCCTGGTACATGAACGACAGGACGTTGTCGTACCTCACCCGCAGCTCGTCGATGACGACCTCACCGAAGGCGTTGAGGTCACCGCCGTCGAACAGCAGTGTCCAGTCGGTGTACCCGGACGCCTTCGACGCGGCGGCGATACGGCCGTAGGGGAAGACCGCGTAGGCGTTGTCGTATTTGTCCAGGACCAGCTTGGTGCGCTGGCTGGAGTTCAGGGCGACGGGAATCTCGGTCTTGGTCCAGGTGCCGGAGGAGTTCTTGCGGAGGTGGAAGGCGCGGCCGTTGGCGGTGCGGTCGGCGACGTAGTCCGTGGTGCACTGGCCGAAGCGCCCGGGGACGTAGCTGATGATCGCGTGCGGGAGGCCGGCGGAGTCCGTCCACTGGCTCTCCTGGTTCATCAGGGAGTGGTCGGGGTTGAGGGAGTCGACGACCAGTCCGGTGTCGGTGACGGCGACGGTGTCCGAGGTGCCGGTGGTGGCGACCAGGGTGCCCGCGTCGTTGCGCCAGGTGCGGCCGCGGTCGGTCGAGTAGACATAACCCGAGTCGTGGTTGGTGATGCCGCCGCTGTTGCACATCACGGCCGCGTTCTGCTCACGCCAGGTGAAGAAGGCGTGCAGCCGGCCGTTGACGTCGTAGTCGATGCCGTGCAGATACATGTTGCGGGCCGTCGAGGAGCCGTGCGAGCTGGTGTACGTGCCCGTGGAGCTGGACCACTCCCCGAGCGCCGTCCAGCTCGAACCGTCGTACTCCGCAAGGGCGTTGCGCCCGTTGCCGGAGATGCCGACCCGGTAGCTGAGCTGGAGCTTGCCCTCGGGCGTGGAGACGAACTGCGGGTAGGTGAACTGGGAGGTGAGCGCGAGGCCGTCCATGGACGTCTGAACCGCGCCGAACACGGACGACGTCCAGGCGGTGGTGCCGGGGTTGTCCAGCAGACCGGCGACGGACTTCACGTAGAAGTAGCCGTCGCTGTGCGAGTCCATGTTGAGGTGCAGCCGGCCGTCGACCTTGGAGACGCCCATGGAGATGACGTTGTGGGAGTCGCTGGTCTTCAGGACGTGGGAGAGGGTGACGGTCGACCAGCTGCTCGCGCCGAGGGCACGCCGGCCGGCCACGGCGTTGCCCGTCGAGGTGTACCAGGCGGCGTACTGGTAGCCCTTGTAGGTCAACAGGCCGTTCTTCTGGAACGAGTTGTTGTTGACCAGACCGTCGTAGGAGACGAAGAAGATGGCCTGGGGGTCGAGTTGGGTGGTGCTCTTCCTGCTGACGGAGGGGCCGGGGTCGGCGGCCCGTGCGATGCCCGGTGTTGCCACGGCCGCCAGTATGGCGGTGGCGAGCACGGCGCGTCTTTTCATGAGCGGCTCCAGCGGGGGGCGGGGACGGTCGGCGGGGCGGTCAGGCGAGGTGGAACACTTCCGTGAGCGGTTTCATGGCCTCGTCGGGCCGGGCGCCGTCCAGCGACTCGAAGAACGGCGCCATCTCCGTCTGCCAGCGGGCGTTGACCTCGGTGGCCTCCATGCCGGCCTGGGCGGCGGCGAAGTCCTCGGTCTCCAGATAGCCCACGAGCAGGCCGTCGTCGCGCAGGAAGAGGGAGTAGTTGTGCCAGCCGGTGGCGGAGAGCGCCTCGAGCATCTCCGGCCACACGGCGGCATGGCGTTCGCGGTACTCGGCGAGCCGGTCCTCGCGGACCTTGAGGAGGAAACAGACGCGCTGCATGAAGTACCAGCTCCCGAACGGGACGAAGGGGCCTAGAAGTTGAACTGGTCGATGTTCTTGGCGTTGAACACGGTCGGCTTGCCGAGCGTGATCACACCGTCCTTGCCGATGGTGTACGTGGTCGAGCCGGCCTTGAACGTCTCGCCCTCCTTGCCCGTGATCTGACCGGAGGCCAGCGCCACGGCGGTGCGGGCGGCGAGGTCGCCGAGCTTCGCCGGGTCCCACAGCTCGAAGCCCTCGACGGTGCCGTTCTTGACGTAGTTGCGCATGTCGTTGGGGGTGCCGAGGCCGGTGAGCTTGACCTTGCCCTTGTACTTGGAGCCGGACAGGTACTGGGCGGCGGCCTTGATGCCGACGGTGGTCGGGGAGATGATCCCCTTCAGGTTCGGGTACTGCTGCAGCAGGCCCTGGGTCTGCTGGAAGGACTGCTGGGCGTCGTCGTTGCCGTAGGCGATCTTGACCAGCTTGATGTTCTTGTACTTCGGGTCCTTCAGCTCCTCCTTCATGAACCCGATCCAGGTGTTCTGGTTCGTGGCCGTCTGCGCGGCGGACAGGATCGCGATCTCGCCCTTGTAGCCGATCTGCTGGGCCAGCAGCTGCACCTCGGTACGGCCGAGGTCCTCGGCGGAGGCCTGCGAGACGAAGGCGTTGCGGCAGTCCGGCTTGGTGTCGGAGTCGTAGGTGACGACCTTGATGCCGTTGCTCATGGCCTGCTTCAGCGCGGTGCACAGGGCGCCCGGGTCCTGCGCGGACACGGCCATCGCGTTCACCTGCTGCTGCGTGAGCGTGTTGACGTAGGAGACCTGGCCGGAGGTGTCGGTGGCGCTGGAGGGGCCGACCTCCTTGTACTTGCTGCCGAGTTCGGTCAGCGCCTTCTCGCCGCCCTTGTCGGCGGAGGTGAAGTACGGGTTGTTGACCTGCTTGGGCAGGAACCCGACGGTCAGCCCCTTCTTCAGCGCGGCGTTCGGGTCGGCCTTGGCGGTGGAGGTGGCCGCCGAGTCGTCACTCTTGGAGTTGTTCTTGGTGGTCCCGCCGCAAGCGGTCAGGGCGAGAGCGAGGGAGGTTCCGGCGGCGAGCGCCGCACAGGCACGACGGAGGGATGACTTACGCATGGCATGGAGTCCTTTGATGAGAGGTGAGTTACAACGCGCCCCGAAAGGGGCGCGGGCGGAGTCGATAGGCGCCTCCGCCGCGCGGGCGCGACCAGCCACACCAGGCCCGCAGCTGACAACCGGCCTAACCAGCGGAACGCGCCGCCGCCCGAGCGACCGCGATCTGCCGTGCGACCCGCGGGCCGAGCACGGAGATGACCAGCAACACACCGGTGACGACGATCTGCGACTGCGCGGAGACATTCAGCAGGCTCATCACGTTCTGCAACGCCCCGAGCAGGAAGACACCGGCGATGGCACCGCCCAGCGTCCCCTTGCCCCCGTCGAAGTCGATGCCGCCGAGCAACACCGCGGCGACCACCGACAGTTCGAGCCCGGTCGCGTTGTCGTACCGCGCACTGGCGTAGTGCAGCGCCCAGAAGATCCCGGTGAGGGACGCCATCAGCCCCGTCACCGTGAACAGGATCAGCTTGTGGCGCTTGACCCGGATCCCGGCGAACCGGGCCGCCTCCTCGCTCGCCCCGATGGCGAACAGCGACCGCCCGAACGGCGTGGCGTGCAGGACGACCACGGCGATCACGAGCAGCACGAGGAAGGGCAGGAAGGCCTGCGGCAGGAACGTGTTCCCGAGCCGGCCGGCCGCGAAGTTCAGGTACTGGGAGGGGAAGTCGGTCACCGCGTCGGAGCCGAGCACGATCTGTGCGATGCCCCGGTAGGCGGCGAGGGTGCCGATGGTGACGGCGAGGGAGGGCAGCCCGAGCCGGGTCACCAGCAGGCCGTTGACCAGCCCGCAGACCACGCCCAGGAGCAGGCAGAGCGGGATGATCGTCTCGATCGCCATGCCCTCGTTCCACAGCTTGCCCATCACCGCGCCGGACAGGCCGGCCGTGGAGGCCACGGACAGGTCGATCTCACCGGAGACGACCAGCAGCGTCATGGGCAGGGCGATCAGCGCGATCGGCAGGGTGTTGCCGATCAGGAAGGACAGGTTCAGGGCGTTCCCGAATCCGTCGACCGTGCCGAACGACAGCAGCAACAGCACGACCAGGAGGGCGCCGACGACCGTGTCCCAGCGGATCGCGCGGGTCAGGGAGTCAGGCATGGCGGGCGTTCCCCTTCTGCAGGGCCGTCTTCTTCGCGGCCGACTTCTTCAGCGCGGAGGCCACGCGCAGCGCGACGATCCGGTCGACCGAGATGGCGAGGATGAGCAGGATGCCGTTGATGGCGAGCACCCACACGGAGCTGACGCCGAGGGCGGGCAGCACGCTGTTGACGGAGGTCAGCAGCAGGGCACCGAGCGCGGCGCCGTACACGCTGCCGGAGCCGCCGGTGAAGACGACACCGCCGACCACGACCGCGCTGACGACGGTGAGTTCGTAACCGGTTCCGGTCCCGGAGTCGACGTTGCCGAAGCGGGCCAGGTACATGGCGCCCGCGAGCCCGGCGAGAGCGCCGCAGAAGGTGTAAGCGGCGAGGATCCGCTTGCGGACCGGGATGCCGGCCAGCCGCGCGGCCTCCGGGTTGGAGCCGAGCGCGTACAGCTCCCGTCCGCTGCCGAAGTGCTTGAGGTAGTACGCCGTGGCGACCAGCACCGCCAGCGCGATCAGCGCCAGCCACGGCACCGCGGAGATGCCGCCGGAGCCGAAGTCCACGAAGCCGCCCGGCAGGTCGGCCGCCGTGATCTGGCGGGAGCCGACCCAGATGGAGTCGATGCCGCGGATGATGTAGAGCGTGCCCAGGGTGACGACGAGGGCCGGGACCTGGCCGAGGCTGACGAGCAGACCGTTGAGCAGGCCGAAGCCGACGCCCAGGAGCACCGCGAGTACGACGGCGACGACCGCGTTCCCGCCGCCGTGCAGGTAGTCGCCGGCGGCGAAGGCGGCGATGCCGAGGGTGGAGCCGACGGACAGGTCGACGTTCCTCGTGATCACCACCAGGGACTGGCCGGTGGCGACCAGGACCAGGATGGTCGCGTTCAGCAGCAGGTCCTTGATGCCCTGTTCGGACAGGAAGTCGCTGTTGCCGATCTGGGTGACGACGATCATCACCAGGAAGACGACCAGGATGGCGAGTTCGCGCATCTTGAAGACGCGGTCGACGAGCCGGGTGCCGCTGGACCTCGGCACCTCGGCGACGGGGGCTTCGTTGGGAGTGGTCACCGTCATGCGGCGGCCCTCCCGGTGGCTGCGGCCATCACGGTTTCCTCGGTGGCTTCGGCGCGTGGGATCTCGGCGGCGAGGCGGCCCTCGTGCATCACGAGCACGCGGTCGGCCATGCCGAGGATCTCGGGCAGGTCGGAGGAGATCATCAGGACGGCCACGCCGTCGGCGGCCAGCTCGCTGAGCAGCCGGTGCACCTCGGCCTTGGTGCCGACGTCGATGCCCCGGGTGGGCTCGTCGACGATCAGCACCTTCGGCCCGGTGGCGAGCCACTTGGCGAGGACGACCTTCTGCTGGTTGCCGCCGGACAGGGTGTTGACCGTGTCGGCGATCCGGGCGTACTTCACCTGGAGCTTGACCGCCCAGTCGAGGGAGCGGCTGCGCTCGGCGCCCCGGTCCATCAGACCGGCCCGGACGGTCGTACGCAGGCCGGTGAGGCCGATGTTGCGTTCGATGGACATGTCCATCACCAGGCCCTGGGCCCGCCGGTCCTCGGGGACGAGGGCGAGGCCCGCGGCCATCGCGGTGGAGGGGGCGCCGTTGGTGAGCCTGCGCCCCTCGACCTCGACCTCGCCGGCGTCCCAGCGGTCGATGCCGAAGACGGCGCGCGCCACCTCGGTGCGACCGGCGCCGACGAGTCCGGCGAGACCGACGATCTCTCCGTGGCGCACCTCGAAGGAGATGTCGGTGAAGACGCCCTCCCGGGTCAACCGCCGCACGCTCAGGGCGACTTGGCCCGGCTTGACGTCCTGCTTGGGGTAGAGCTCGTCGAGGTCGCGGCCGACCATGCGGCGCACCAGGTCGTCCTCGGTCATGCCCTCGATCGGCTCGCTGGAGATCCAGGCGCCGTCGCGCAGGGTGGTGACCCGCTGGCAGATCTCGAAGATCTCCTCCAGGCGGTGCGAGATGAACAGCACCGCGGCGCCCTGTTCGCGCAGGGTGCGCACGACACCGAAGAGCCGGGCGACCTCGCTTCCGGTGAGGGCGGCCGTCGGCTCGTCCATGATCAGGACACGGGCCTCGAAGGAGAGGGCCTTGGCGATCTCGACGATCTGCTGGTCGGCGATGGACAGGCCGCGCGCCGGGCGGTCGGGGTCGAGCTCGACCCCGAGGCGCTGCATCAGCGCCAGGGTCGCGGCGTGCGTGGCCCTGTGGTCGATCCGGCCGAGGGCACGCCGGGGCTGGCGGCCCATGAAGATGTTCTCGGCGATCGAAAGGTCGGGAAAGAGCGTGGGCTCCTGGTAGATCACGGCGATTCCGGCGTCGCGGGCGTCACCGGGGCCGTGGAAGACGACGGGCTCACCGTCGAGCAGCACCCGGCCGGCGTCCGGCCGGTGCACCCCGGCGAGGGTCTTGATCAGAGTGGACTTGCCCGCACCGTTCTCACCGGCGAGGGCGTGCACCTCGCCGGGGAACAGTTCCAGGGACACGTCCCGCAGGGCACGCACGGCGCCGAAGGACTTCGAGATGTCCTCGAGCGCCAGCACCGGGGCCGGACCCGGGTCGGACGGGTGGGTCATGAGGGGCTCCTCGACGACGCCCCAGGTGACCCTCGGGAGGTCCTCACGGCGTCGTGAAAGGTTTCAACTTGGTTGCCGGGACGTTAGGCGCGGCGAGCTTGTCACGTCAATGGGTGGGCCCCGAAAAAATTTCGAGAGTCCTTCGAGAGCCAAAGGTCACGGTCAGGCTACGGGCAACAGGGTGTGCGCGAACGCTTGACACCCTGGGCAACCGGCCTAAGCTTCCCCTCCTGAATCGATTCATGTTGAAGCCTTCCGACCCGACGTCACAGGAGCCCTGAAGTGACCGAGCTCGCCGCGGTGAAGTCCGCGCTCAAGACCCAGGCAGTCGAGACACCGTCGTGGGCGTACGGGAACTCGGGGACCCGGTTCAAGGTGTTCGCCCAGCAAGGGGTTCCCCGCACACCGCAGGAGAAGCTGGCCGACGCCGCGCAGGTGCACGCGCACACGGGTGTCGCGCCGACGGTCGCCCTGCACATTCCGTGGGACAAGGTCGACGACTACGGCGCGCTGGCGAAGTACGCCGAGGACCACGGCCTGAAGCTGGGGGCGATCAACTCCAACACCTTCCAGGACGACGACTACAAGCTCGGCAGCATCTGCCACCCCGACGCGGCCGTACGCCGCAAGGCACTCGACCACCTGCTGGAATGCGTCGACATCATGGACGCCACCGGCTCCCGCGACCTGAAACTCTGGTTCGCCGACGGCACCAACTACCCCGGCCAGGACGACCTCCGCGCCCGCCAGGACCGCCTCGCCGAAGGCCTGGCCGAGGTCTACCAGCGACTCGGCGACGACCAGCGGATGCTGCTGGAGTACAAGTTCTTCGAGCCCGCCTTCTACTCCACCGACGTCCCCGACTGGGGCACCGCCTACGTGCACTGTTTGAAGCTCGGCGAGAAGGCGCAGGTCGTGGTGGACACCGGGCATCACGCACCCGGCACCAACATCGAGTTCATCGTCGCCACCCTCCTGCGCGAGAACAAACTCGGCGGCTTCGACTTCAACTCCCGCTTCTACGCCGACGACGACCTCATGGTCGGCGCCGCCGACCCCTTCCAGCTCTTCCGCATCATGTACGAGGTCATCCGCGGCGGCGGCTACACCTCCGACGTCGCCTTCATGCTCGACCAGTGCCACAACATCGAAGCCAAGATCCCCGCCATCATCCGCTCCGTGATGAACGTCCAGGAGGCGACGGCAAAGGCCCTGCTGGTCGACCGCGACGCCCTGGCAGCCGCCCAGCGCGACGGCGACGTCCTCGCCGCCAACGCCGCCCTCATGGACGCCTACAACACGGATGTACGCCCACTGCTCGCCGAGGTCCGCGAAGAAATGGGCCTCGACCCCGACCCGATGGCCGCCTACCGCCGCTCCGGATGGGCCGAGAAGATCGTCGAGGAGCGGGTCGGCGGAACCCAGGCCGGCTGGGGCGCCTGACTCCCCCGCCTCCCGCTTTCCCACCGTTCCGACGAAGCAAGGAAGAGACCCGCTCATGGCACCCCACCCCGAAGCCGCCGCTCTGCTGGCCCGTTCGCACCGGCTCGGCTCCGATCCACGTAACACCAACTACGCCGGCGGCAACGCCTCGGCGAAGGGCACCGAGACCGATCCCGTGACCGGTGGTGACGTCGAGTTGATGTGGGTCAAGGGGTCCGGAGGTGACCTCGGGACGCTCACCGAGGCCGGACTGGCCGTCCTGCGGCTCGACCGGCTGCGGGCGCTCAAGGGGGTGTATCCGGGGGTCGAGCGTGAGGACGAGATGGTCGCCGCCTTCGACTACTGCCTGCACGGCAAGGGTGGTGCGGCTCCGTCCATCGACACGGCGATGCACGGGCTCGTCGAGGCCGCGCACGTCGACCATCTGCACCCCGACTCGGGGATCGCGCTGGCCTGCGCCGCCGACGGGGAGAAGCTGACCGCCGAGTGTTTCGGGGACAGCGTGGTGTGGGTGCCGTGGCGGCGGCCCGGGTTCCAGCTGGGCCTGGACATCGCGGCCGTGAAGGAGGCCAACCCGCAGGCCATCGGCTGCGTGCTCGGCGGTCACGGGATCACGGCGTGGGGAGAGACGTCCGAGGCGTGCGAGCGCAACTCGCTGCACATCATCCGGACCGCGGAGGCGTTCCTGGCGGAGCGCGGGAAGCCTGAGCCGTTCGGACCGGTGATCGAGGGCTACGAGGCGCTGCCCGACGAGGAGCGCCGGGAGCGGGCCGCCGCGCTGGCGCCGTACGTCCGGGCCCTCGCTTCCCAGGACAAGCCGCAGGTCGGGCACTTCACCGACATGGAGGTCGTGCTCGAATTCGTGGCGCGGGCCGAGCATCCGCGGCTGGCCGCGCTGGGCACCTCGTGCCCGGACCACTTCCTCCGGACGAAGGTACGGCCGCTCGTCCTCGACCTTCCGCCGACCGCTCCGCTCCAGGAGGCGGTGACCCGACTGAAGGAGCTGCACGCCGAGTACCGCGAGGAGTACGCCGCCTACTACCAGCGGCACGCGCTGCCCGACTCCCCCGCGATGCGGGGCGCGGACCCGGCGATCGTGCTGGTGCCGGGGGTGGGCATGTTCTCGTTCGGCAAGGACAAGCAGACCGCGCGGGTGGCCGGTGAGTTCTACGTCAACGCCATCAACGTGATGCGGGGCGCCGAGGCGGTGTCGACGTACGCGCCGATCGAGGAGTCGGAGAAGTTCCGCATCGAGTACTGGGCGCTGGAGGAGGCCAAGCTCCAGCGGATGCCGAAGCCCAAGCCGCTGGCGACCCGGGTGGCGCTGGTGACGGGGGCCGGCAGCGGGATCGGGAAGGCGATCGCCGAGCGGCTGGTCGGTGAGGGCGCGTGTGTCGTCATCGCCGATCTGAACGCCGAGAACGCGGCCGCCGTGGCCGAGGAGCTGGGCGGGTCGGACAAGGCAGTCGCGGTGACCGTCGACGTGACGTCGGAGGAGCAGATCGCGGAGGCGTTCAAGGCGGCCGTGCTCACGTTCGGCGGGGTCGACCTGGTGGTCAACAACGCCGGTATCTCGATCTCCAAGCCGCTGCTGGAGACCTCGGCGAAGGACTGGGACCTGCAGCACGACATCATGGCCCGCGGTTCCTTCCTCGTCTCGCGGGAGGCGGCCCGGGTGATGATCGCGCAGGAGCTGGGCGGCGACATCGTCTACATCGCCTCGAAGAACGCGGTCTTCGCCGGTCCCAACAACATCGCCTACTCCGCCACCAAGGCCGACCAGGCCCATCAGGTGCGGCTGCTGGCCGCCGAGCTGGGTGAGCACGGCATCCGCGTGAACGGGGTGAACCCGGACGGCGTGGTGCGCGGGTCCGGGATCTTCGCCGGCGGCTGGGGCGCGCAGCGCGCGGCCGTGTACGGGGTGCCGGAGGAGAAGCTGGGCGAGTTCTATGCGCAGCGGACCATCCTCAAGCGCGAGGTGCTGCCGGAGCATGTCGCGAACGCGGTGTTCGCGTTGACCGGCGGTGAGCTGACCCACACCACCGGCCTGCATGTCCCGGTCGACGCCGGTGTCGCGGCCGCGTTCCT
Organism: Streptomyces gilvus; assembly: GCF_022513565.1. Classification (GTDB taxonomy): domain Bacteria; phylum Actinomycetota; class Actinomycetes; order Streptomycetales; family Streptomycetaceae; genus Streptomyces; species Streptomyces gilvus. Next base: position 419,799 of record NZ_JAKWBE010000002.1, read on the forward strand.
GCGATGAGCGGCGCCGTGAAGTCGTACGCCGCGGTCGATCTCGGCGCGTCCAGCGGGCGGGTCATGGTCGGCCGCGTGGGCCCCGACAGCCTGGAGCTGTCCGAGGCGCACCGGTTCGTGAACCGGCCGGTGCGCGTTCCGGAGGGGCTGCGCTGGGACGTCCTCGCGCTGTACGGGGGTGTGCTGGACGGCCTCAGGGCGGCCGGGCAGGTCGACTCGGTCGGCATCGACAGCTGGGCCGTGGACTACGGTCTGCTGGACGCCGACGGGGCGCTGCTCGGCAACCCGGTGCACTACCGGGACTCCCGCACCGAGGGCGTTGCGGAGAAGGTGTGGGCGAGCGTGCCGGCCGAGCAGCTGTACGCGGCGACCGGGTTGCAGTACGCGCCCTTCAACACGCTGTACCAGCTGGTCGCGGCCCGGGATTCCGCTCAGCTCGCCGCCGCCCGGCGCCTGTTGCTCATTCCCGATCTGCTGTCGTACTGGCTGACCGGCGAGCAGGGCACCGAGCTGACCAACGCCTCGACGACCCAGCTGATCGATCCCCGCACGCGCGCCTGGTCGTACGACCTCGCCTCCCGGCTGGGCGTCGACCTCGGCCTGTTCGCTCCGCTGCGCCGGCCCGGCGATCCGGCCGGGGTGCTGCGGGCGGAGGTGCTGGAGGAGACCGGGCTCGCGGGTCCGGTGCCGGTGACGACGGTCGGCTCGCACGACACGGCGTCCGCGGTGGCCGCCGTGCCGGCGGACGGCGAGCGGTTCGCGTACATCTGCACCGGCACCTGGTCGCTGGCCGGGCTCGAACTGGACGCGCCCGTGCTGAGCGAGGAGAGCCGGGCGGCCAACTTCACCAATGAACTGGGCCTGGACGGCACGGTCCGGTATCTGCGCAACATCATGGGGCTGTGGCTGCTGCAGGAGTGCGTACGGGCCTGGGGCGAGCCGGAGTTGGGCGGACTGCTGCTGGAGGCGGCCGAGGTGCCCGCGCTGCGGTCGGTGGTGGACGCGGGGGACGCGGCGTTCCTGGCGCCGGGCCGGATGCCGGAGCGGATCGCCGAGGCGTGCCGCGCCTCGGGGCAGCCGGTGCCGGGGACGCCCGCCGAGATCACCCGGTGCATCCTCGACTCGCTGGCCCTCGCGCACCGCAGGGCTGTCGAGGACGCGCAGCGGCTGGCGGGTCACCCGGTCGACGTCGTGCACGTCGTCGGGGGCGGCACCCGCAACGCGCTGCTGTGCCAGCTGACCGCCGACGCGTGCGGGCTGCCCGTGGTGGCGGGCCCGACGGAGGCGGCCGCCCTGGGAAACGTGCTGGTCCAGGCCCGGGCACACGGGCTCGTCGGCGATCTCGCGAGCGGACGGCGGCTGCTCACCCGTACCCAGCCGCTCACCCGGTACGAGCCGCGGGGCGACACGGCGCCGTGGCGGGAGGCGCAGGCCCGGCTCGCCGACCGGTGAGGGGGGGCTCCCCCGCGCCCGCCGGGCCGACTACTCTGCACTCATCCGATGATCTATTCACGAGGAGCCGCGATGCGTGTCGCTCTGTTCCTGACCTGCGTCAACGACACGCTGTATCCGGACACCGGGCGTGCTGTGGTGAAACTGCTGACCAGGCTGGGCGTCGAGGTCGACTTCCCGATGGCCCAGACCTGCTGCGGGCAGGCGCACTACAACACCGGTTACCGGCATGAGGCCGAGCCGCTCGCCCGGCATTTCTCCGATGTCTTCGGCGAGTACGAGGCGATCGTGACGCCGTCCGGGTCGTGCGGGGCGATGGTGCGGGAGCTGTATCCGCGGATGGGTGAGCGGGCCCGGGCCGAGGGGCGCGGGGACACCCTCGCCGCGACGCTGGCGCCGGTGGTGCCGAAGACGTACGAGCTGACGGAGTTCCTGGTGGACGTGCTGGGGGTGACGGACGTCGGGGCGTACTACCCGCACCAGGTGACCTACCACCCCACCTGCCACGGGCTGCGCGGACTGGGCCTCGGCGACCGGCCCCGGCGGCTCCTCCAGGCCGTCAAGGGGCTGGAGCTGGTCGAACTGCCCGGCGCCGAGGAGTGCTGCGGCTTCGGCGGCACCTTCGCGCTGAAGAACTCCGACGTCTCGGCCGCGATGGGCGTCGACAAGGTGCGCAACGCCGAGTCGACCGGCGCCGAGGTGCTGTGCGCGGCCGACAACTCCTGTCTGATGCACATCGGCGGCACCATGACCCGGCTCGAGGTGGGGATGAAACCGGTGCACATCGCGGAGATCCTGGCGAGCACGGAGGAGGAGCCGGCCGTATGAGCGGGACGTATCTGGGAATGCCGGCCTTTCCCGAGGCCGCGCACGAAGCGGTGGGCAACCAGACCCTGCGCGGGAATCTGCGCCACGCCACGCACACCATCCGCGCCAAGCGGGCCAAGGCGGTCGCGGAGGTGTCCGACTGGGCACTCCTGCGGGAGGCCGGCAAGCGGATCAAGGACCATACGCTGCGGCATCTCGACCGCTACCTGGTGCAGCTGGAGGAGTCGGTCACGGCCGCGGGCGGCACGGTCCACTGGGCCGCCGACGCCGACGAGGCCAACCGGATCGTCGCCCGGCTCGTGAAGGAGACCGGCGAGTCGGAGGTCGTCAAGGTCAAGTCGATGGCCACGCAGGAGATCGGGCTCAACGAGGCCCTGGAGGCCGAGGGCATCCGGGCCTACGAGACCGATCTGGCCGAGCTGATCGTGCAGTTGGGCAAGGACCGGCCCTCGCACATCCTGGTCCCGGCCATCCACCGCAACCGGGGGGAGATCCGGGACATCTTCCGTAAGGAGATGGGCGAGTGGGGCCGCCCGGCCCCCGAGGGCCTGAGCGACACGCCCGCCGAACTCGCCGAGGCCGCACGGCTCCATCTGCGCGAGAAGTTCCTGCGGGCCAAGGTCGGCATCTCCGGCGCCAACTTCATGGTCGCGGAGACCGGCACGCTGGTGGTCGTGGAGTCGGAGGGCAACGGGCGCATGTGCCTGACCCTGCCGGAGACGCTGATCTCGGTCGTCGGCATCGAGAAGATCGTGCCGACCTGGCGGGACCTGGAGGTGTTCCTGCAGACGCTGCCCCGCTCCTCGACGGCCGAGCGCATGAACCCGTACACCTCGATGTGGACCGGTACGACGGACTCCGAGGCGGCTGACGGGCCGCGGGTCTTCCATCTGGTGCTGCTCGACAACGGTCGCACCGACACCCTCGCCGACGAGGTCGGCCGCCAGGCGCTGCGCTGCATCCGCTGCTCGGCCTGCCTCAACGTCTGCCCGGTGTACGAACGGGCCGGCGGGCATGCCTACGGCTCGGTCTACCCTGGCCCCATCGGCGCCATCCTCAGCCCCCAACTCCGGGGCACGGCGAGCGAGATCGACGCCTCGCTGCCGTACGCGTCGTCGCTGTGCGGCGCCTGCTACGAGGTGTGCCCCGTCGCGATCGACATCCCGGAGGTGCTGGTGCACCTGCGGGAGCGGGTCGTGGAGGGCGGTCCGGCGGTACGGCAGGGCAACAAGGTGGTACTCAAGCCCGCGAAGGGACATGCCGCCGAACGGGCCGCGATGCGCGCCGCCCGCTGGGCGTTCACCCACCCCGGCGCCCTGCGCGGCGGCCAGCGACTCGCCTCCCGCACCCGTCGGCTGCATCCGCGGACCCTGCCCGGGCCGGGGCGGGCGTGGAGCGGCAGCCGGGATCTGCCGACCCTCCCGGCGGAGCCGTTCCGGGACTGGTGGCAGCGCACGAACGGTGGAAAGGGCGGTGCCAAGTGAGCAGCAGGGACAGGATCCTGGGCCGGGTGCGGCGCGCGCTGGCCGATGTGACACCGGACGAGCGGCCGTACGAGCAGGCGGTTCCGCGGGAGTATCTGCGTGAGCACGGTGAGCGGAGCGTCGAGGAGACGGTGGATCTGCTGGCGGAGAATCTGGCGGACTACCGGGCGATCGTGCACCGGTGCGCGACGGGTGAACTGGCGGCCCTGATCGGCCGGTTGCTCGCCGAGCGGGGTTCGAAGACGGTGATGGTGCCTGCGGGGCTGGAGAGAGGGTGGCTTTCGGGCGCCGAGGTCGAACACATCGCGGATCTCGCCGAAAGCACCCCGCACGAGCTCGACCGGGTAGCCAGTGTGGTCACGGCATGCGCCCTCGCCGTCGCCGAGACCGGCACCATCGTGCTCGACGGCTCCCCCGATCAGGGCCGGCGCCGTATCACCCTGGTCCCCGACCATCACATCTGCGTCGTCCGGGTCCCCGACCAGGTGGTCTCCTCCGTGCCCCAGGCCCTCGAACGCCTCGACCCGACCCGCCCGTTGACCTGGATCTCCGGCCCGTCCGCCACCAGTGACATCGAGCTGGACCGGGTCGAGGGGGTGCACGGGCCGCGCGTCCTGGAGGTCGTGCTCGTGAGCGGGGAGGCGGAGGCCTAGCGTCAGCAGTACGTCATCGGGCAGCCGCGGCGCAGTGAGTGCTCGGCGGCACGCAGGTACAGGGCGACGTAGAAGGCGGTGTCCAGGTCCTCGCTCCAGGGGCCCGGGCGGACGGCGGCCAGTTCCTTCGCCTCGCCCTCGAGGAACCAGAACGTCAGGCCGAGGTTCCCGGGCTCCTGCGGCACCTCCGGCGGCAGCCCGATGACCTCCGCCAACCGCCGGGCCAGGGCGAGCACCTGCGGCGCTCCCGCGATCACGGTCGTGTCGGTGTAGGCGGATCCGACGGGCAGTTCTATCTCCTCGTCCAGGGACACCGGCACCAGCACCGTCCACTCGCCGAGGGTGTCCTGCTCCCGGGGCGTCAGGTGGGCGCGGCACAGCGCGGCGAACCCGTCCATGGGAGGGCTGATCTTCTCCTCGAACCAGGCGTTCGGTTCCTCTTCCGCGACCGGCTCGTACCGCGGCAGCCCGCGCCGCTCCAACTCCTCGTTGAGCCCCGAGGCGACGGCTCCACGACCGCCCTCGTCCTCGTCCTCGTCGGCCCATTCCCGCGCGCCCACACTGACCAGATAGATACCCATGCCCGGAAGGTAGCGCCCGCCACTGACAATCAGCGGCCGGTCCTTCCGCCGGCGGACTCGCGCGGGCTGCGGATTCCGGGGTGACACAAGCGGTGAACAAGCGCTTAGATAGTAGACCCGGTACCGCCGCCCACCTGGAGGCCCCGTTGTTCACGTCCGTCGACGACGTCTCCGCGCGTCTCGCCGCCACCGGTTATCTCGCCTCGCCGGCGGTGACCACGACCGTCTTCCTCGCCGACCGGCTCGGCAAGCCGCTGCTGGTCGAGGGCCCGGCCGGGGTGGGAAAGACGGAGCTCGCCAAGGCGGTGGCCGAGGTGGCGGGCGCACGGCTGGTCCGGCTGCAGTGTTACGAGGGCGTCGACGAGTCCCGTGCGCTGTACGAGTGGAACCACGCCAAGCAGCTGCTGCGCATCAGCGCGGGCCGCGACGAGACCTGGGACGAGACGCGCACCGACATCTTCAGCGAGGAGTTCCTGCTCACGCGCCCGCTGCTGACGGCGATCCGCGGCGACGAGCCCAAGGTGCTGCTGATCGACGAGACCGACAAGGCGGACGTCGAGGTGGAGGGTCTGCTCCTGGAGGTGCTCAGCGACTTCCAGGTGACGGTCCCCGAGCTGGGCACGATCACCGCGACCCGGCGTCCCTTCGTCGTCCTGACCTCCAACGCGAGCCGTGAGCTGTCCGAGGCGCTGCGCCGCCGCTGTCTGTTCCTGCACATCGGCTTCCCGGACGAGGAGTTGGAGCGCCGGATCGTACGGCTCAAGGTGCCCGGCCTGGACGAGGCGCTGGCCACCTCCGTGGTCCGGGTGGTGGGCGCGCTGCGCGCCATGGACCTGCGCAAGGTCCCCTCGGTGGCCGAGACCATCGACTGGGCCCGTACTCTGCTCGCGCTCGGCGCCGACACCCTGGAGGAGACCGTCGTACGCGAGACGCTGGGCGTGCTGCTCAAGCATCAGGACGACGTCCTCAAGGCCGCCGCCAAGCTCGACCTGGACGCGGTGTGACGGCGCCGGGCGTCGCGGAGCGGCTGACCTCGCTGGTCGGGGCGCTGCGCGCGCACGGTATGCGGATCGGCACCGGCGAGACCGTGGACGCGGCGCGGGCCGTAGCGGAACTGGGGCTGGGCGACCGGGAGTTGCTGCGGGAGGGGCTGGCGGCGACGCTGCTGCACGGCCCGGCGCAACGCCAGGTGTTCGACCCGGTCTTCGACCTGTACTTCCCGCGCGGCATCGGCGCGCCCGGGACCGGGCCGGCGGACCGGGACGACCTGCGCGACCGTCTCGCTGCCGCCCTCGCCGACGACGACGCCGCCCTGCTGGGGCGGTTGGCGGCGGAGGCGGTCGACGGCTTCGGCGGGTACGGCTCCGCACCCGGGTCGGACGGCTGGTCGTCGTACCAGACGCTGGAACGGCTGCGCCCGCAGACGCTGTTCGCCCGGGTCCGGGACGACGTCCGTGCCACGAGCGGCGGTTCGGGGTTCACCGACCGGCTGCTCGACGACGAGATCCGGCGGCGCATCGAGGCCTTCCGGCGGCTGGTGGCGGCGGAGGCGCGTCGGCGGGTGGCCGAGCGGCGCGACCGGGACCAGCTCGCCCGGCGCGCGGTGGCCACCACCCCCGACCGGCTCGACTTCCTCTACGCCGGCCAGGACCGGCTCGCCGAACTGCGCCGGACGGTGCGGCCGCTCGCCCGCAAGCTCGCCACCCGGCTCGCTGCGCGCCGGCGCCGGGCGGCGCGGGGCAGCATCGATCTGCGGCGCACGCTGCGCGGGTCCCTGTCGACGGGCGGGGTGCCGATGAAGCCGGTGCTGCGCAGACGCCGTCCCGTCCGGCCCGAACTGGTGCTGCTGTGCGATGTGTCGGGCTCGGTGTCCGGGTTCTCGGACTTCACGATGCTGCTGGTGCAGGCGCTGCACGACCAGTTCAGCAAGGTGCGGGTGTTCGCCTTCGTCAACCGGATCGACGAGGTGACGGGACTGCTGGAGCACGGCGCCGCGGACGCGGAGGGCCTGAGCGCCCGGATCCGGGCCGAGGCCACGCTCACGGGCTGGCACGGCAGCAGCGACTACGGCGTCGCGCTGGGCGAGTTCGCGGAGCGCTACGGCGACGCGGTCGGCCCCCGCACGACGGTGTTCGTGCTGGGTGACGCCCGGACGAACATGAGCGACCCGAACCTGGCGGCCGTACGCCACATCGGGGAACGGGCCCGCCGCGTCTACTGGTTGAACCCCGAGCCGCGCGCCCAGTGGGGCACGGGGGACTCCGCGGCACCGGAGTACGCCGAGCTGGTGGAGATGCACGAGTGCCGCAACGCCCGCCAGCTCGGCGAGTTGATCGCCCACCTTCTTCCGGTGTGATCCCTGCTAGCCCTTGGACTTCGCGTACTCCGTGGCCATCTGGCCGGCGAAGTCGTACACCACGCACGGCTCGTCGCTGACGACCCAGGCGTCATGGCCCGGAGTCACCACGAACACGTCGCCCGGTCCGACTTCCTGCTCGGCGCCGTCGTCCATGCGCAGCCGCATGCGGCCCGATACGCAGTAGCCGTTGTGGTGGACCTGGCAGCTTTCCGTCCCGGCGATGGGCGCGACGGACTCCGACCAGCGCCAGCCCGGTTCGAAGGTCCCCACGGCGAAGTCGAGTCCGCTCATATGGACCGCTTCGAGGTGTCCGCGCGGGAAGTCGCGCCGCTCGTCGGGCTTCTCGATGGCCTTGATCTCAATCATGTCGGCTCCCTCCATTGCGAGCCCTGCCCACGCCACCATCGTCCGCCCCTGCGGTCGACACCGCCATTCGGGTGAGCGCAGAATGACGGCTGGAAGCCGCAATCGCCGAAGCACCAGAAAGGTGGCGATCACCGTGGCCGAACACCCTCACGCACGTCTGGTCCGCACGGGCTACGAAGCCTTCTCGCGTGGCGACATGGACACCCTCCGCTCGATGATGACGAACGACGCCACGCACCATGTGCCCGGCAGTCACCAGCTGTCGGGCGACTGCAAGGGGATCGACGCGGTCCTCGAGTACTACCGCCGGCTCTACGAGGAGACGGGCGGCACCTTCAAGGTCGAACTGCGCAACGTCCTGGTGGACGGCCGCGGCCATGTCGTCTCCATGCACCATGCCACCGCCCAGCGCGGTGACAAGCGGATCGACGAGGACGGAGGCATCGTCTTCCGGATCGTCGGTGACAAGATCACCGATCTCGACGAGTGTGTCGAGGACCTCGACCGGACCGACGAGTTCTGGTCATGACGCCGTCGCCCGGCCGCACAGCCGGGCGAACCGGTCGGCGTCCACATTGCCGCCGGAGACGATGACACCGACCCGGCGGGGCAGCGCGTCCACCCGCCCGGCGAGCAGCGCGGCCAGCCCGGTGGCGCCGCTCGGCTCGACGACGATCTTCAGCCGCTCGAACGCGAACCGCATCGCCGCGCTGATCTCGTCGTCGGACACGAGTGCGATCCCGTCGACGAGCCGTTGGTTGACGGAGAAGGCCAGCTCGCCGGGCGTCTCCAGTGCCTGCCCGTCGGCGATGGTGCGCGGCACCGGGATGGTGACGCGCCGGCCCGCCTCCAGGGACCGTTTGGTGTCGTCCCCGGCCTCGGGCTCGACGCCGATCACGCGGAGGCCGGGGCTGACGCCCTTGGCCGCCGTGGCGCTCCCGGCGATCAGCCCGCCGCCGCCGACGGGCACGATCAGTGCGTCCAACTCCCCTGTTTCCTCCAGGAGTTCGAGGGCTGCGGTGCCCTGTCCCGCCATGACGTCGGGGTGCTCGTAGGGCGGGATGAGCGCGAGGCCGCGTTCGTCGGCGAGGGCTTCGGCGACGGCCGTGCGGTCCTCGGTGTAGCGGTCGTAGGTGACGATCTCGGCGCCGTAGCCCTCGGTGGCGGCCCGTTTGGAGGCGGGGGCGTCCTCGGGCATGACGATGACGGCCGAGGTGCCCAGTTCCCGGGCGGCCAGGGCGACGGCCTGGGCGTGGTTGCCGGAGGAGTAGGCGGCGATGCCCCGGGCCAACTGCTCGGGGGTGAGCCGGGAGGCGGCGTTGTAGGCACCGCGGAACTTGAAGGCGCCCACACGCTGGAAGTTCTCGCACTTGAGATGAACCTCGGCCCCGACCAGGGCGTCGAGGGTGCGTGAACGCAGCACGGGCGTGCGATGGACAACGCCCCGAAGCCGCGCCGCCGCGTCACGAACGGCGTCGAGGGTGACGGGCGGGGTACTGATCGTCACGCGGGTCCTCCAGCGGGGGTCGGGGCGGTGGTGGGGGCTGCGGGTCGTTCAACGGGGGTCGGAGCGGTGGCGGCGCGGGCGGCGGATCCTCCAGCCGGCGGCGGCGGGGTGGTGGCGGCGCGGGCGGCACATCCTCCAGCGGGGGTCGGAGCAGTGGCGGCGCCGGCCGCGGATCCCCCTGCCGGGGGCGGGGCGGTGGCGGCGCCGGCCGCGGATCCTCCAGCCCCGGTTGGAGCCGTAGCGGCACCGGCCACGGATCCTCCAGCAGTGGTCGGAGCAGCAGCGGCGCGAGCCGCGCGCCCGCTCGCGGGGGCCGGAGCGGTGGTGGCGCGAGCCGCAGATCCGCCAGCCCCGGGCGGAGCCGTAGCGGCACCGGCCACGGATCCTTCAGCCGGGGGCAGGGCGGCAGCGGCGCGAGCCGCGCGCCCGCTCGCGGGGGCCGGTGCAGCAGCGGCGCGGGTCTGGGAGAGGTAGTTGTAGGCGGAGGCTCGGGAGATGTTGAGGCGTCCGGCGACCTGTTCGACGGCGCGGCGCACCTGGAAGACGCCGTGGTCGTCGAGGGCGCTGAACAGCTCCAGGCGTTCGGCGCGGTCGAGGGCGGCCCAGGGGCGGTTGCGCCCGATCCGGTGGGCGTCGAGGAGGGCGTCGACGACGGAGTCGATGTCGTTGCCGAAGGTGGTGACCGGAGCGTCGGCCGCGCCGGCGGCGACTCCGGACAGGGCGCCGAGCAGGGCGTGGGCCTGCTGTACGGCGGTGATGTCGACGTTGACGCACAGGGCGCCGAAGACCGCTCCGGTGGAGTCGCGCAGCACCATCGTGGACGCCTTGACCAGCGTGCCGGAGCGGGTGCGGGTGACGTAGTTCAGCTCGTCCTCGGCCTGGTCGCCGCGGGCCAGGACGCGCAGGCCGATCTCGCTCATCGCGCCGCCCACGGCCCGCCCGGTCACCGAACCGGCGACGGCCACGACCGAGTTCTCCGGGTGGCGGTAGTCGTGCAGGACCGCCTCGGACACCGGTCCGAAGGTCGCCGCGATCCCCTCGACGACCGGACGCAGCGCCGCGAGGATCGCGTCCCGCTCGGCGTCGAGGGCCCGGTCCTCCGTGCCCTCCATGTCCTCCGCGTCATCCGTCACGAACCGTAGACTACAGGTCCAGCTCCTGGACGAACAGTCCAGGACGAGGCGCTGTCATGGGTCGCGGCGTACGTCAGCGCGTCCCGGGCGGCCTGTCGGTCGCCGACCGTCTCCCACCACGGGTGCGTGTGCATCTCCTCGGCGAGACGCCGGCACCGCTCCCGCGCGTCCGCGAGACGCTCCCGCTGCTCGCCGGTGATCTCGGCGCGGCCCGCCGCGATGTCCGCGCCGCTCGGCAGATGCGCGGCGATGTCGGCGGCGTGTTCCAGGGCCCGGGTGAACGTGCGCCGGGCGGCGACCAGATCACCCGGTATCACGAACTCCCCCACGACGAACGGGCGGGAGAATTCGGACGGTCCCGGCTCGGTGTGCCACGGCGAGGCGTCGATGGGCCGCTCGTCGTCCAGCGCCCGGTCGAGCTCGGCCCGCACCCCTCCGGCAGGCCCCTCCCCGCGCCGCTCCGCGCCGGTCGCGGGCCGCGCCGCAGGCACGACCGTGCCCGGGACCGGTTCGGGCCGGCCCTCCAGGAACTCCTCCTTGTCGGCCGGGGTGACCCACATGTGCCAGCCGCGCCGGCCCTCGGGGCGGGGCAGGTACAGGGAGACGAGCTCGCCGGTGGCGGTGCGCCGGATGACGTCCTCGTAATAGAGACCCCGGACCGGTTCCCACAGCGCGTGCCGACCGCCGCAGCGGCCCGCTCCCTGCTGGGGGCAGGGCACCGGATTGCTCCAGTCGCAGCGGGACATGTTCAGCTGCTTGATCCCGCCACGCACCGGGAGGGCGGCGCGGTCGGTGACGTCGCGCCAGCTCTGCACGTTCAGCCGGGCCCAGGGTGCGCGGTCGATCGGTATCGCGTTCTCGTTGTTCACCAGCCACAGCGGGGTCAGTCCCGCCCGGCGGGCCATCCGGGTGCGGTCGTCGACGGAACCGCCCGCTATCGCGGCGAGCTGGATTTCGTAGGCGAGCCGGCGGCTGTCGGCGCCCTCCACCGTGACGTCCACGCGGCCCTTTCCCCGCTCGCCCGCAGCCGGTCGCGTCACACGGAATCCCTCGCCCGACGCGACCTCGGCGGTGTATTCCCCCAGCGCCTTGTGGAGATCGCTTTCCGCCTTCGTCTCGGGGCGTTCCCCTTTTGCCACATGCATCGCGTGCGGACGGCCGTTGACCTTGCGGATGGTCATGAAGCCCGGGCAGACGAACCCCTCGTCCTCATGGGCTTCCAGGCAGTAGAGAAGATCCGGTTGGTAATTGCCGTAGATCTCGTCGAGCAGCCGGGGGTATTCGGGGTGCCCGAGATCGGCCTCGGTCAGATCGAGCGTGATACCGAGGCCCCTGTGCCAGACGCTGTAGGTCATATGGCGAGAGTAGGACGTGCCACTGACAATGAGCTCCCGGAAAGATCACGGAGGCCCGGAAAGAGCGTCAGGGTTTTCGGGAACCGACGGAATTGGTCTCCGGATCGAGGCCCGTCATGAGTTCCGCGAAAGCGCCCGCCGCGGCCTGGGAGCTGAAGAGCCGGTCGAGGCGGGCGCGCGCGAGGTGGCCGAGGAACGGCCCGGCGTCGGTGTCGTCACCGGCGTCGTGCACCGTGCGCGTCAGCCAGTGGGAGAACTCCTGGTCGTTCCAGACGCGGCGCAGACAGCGGCGCGAGTAGGCGCGCAGACCGGTGTCGTCGTGGTCGTGCACGAAGTCGCGTACGGCGCGGGCGAGGACGTCGGCGTCGTAGAGGGCGAGGTTCATGCCCTTGCCGCCCATCGGGGAGACGATGTGCGCGGCGTCGCCGACCAGGAAGAGGCGGCCGTACTGCATCGGGTCGTGGACGAGACTGCGCAGCCGGAAGATCTCCCGGTCGGTGATCGGGCCGGAGGCCAGCGCCGGGTCGCCGAGGCGCGTGCGCAGGGCGTCCCAGACGCGGGTGTCGGGCCAGGCGTCGGGGTGGTCGTCGGGCGGGCACTGGAGGTAGTAGCGGCTGCTGCGCGGCCCGCGCGGGAAGTGCGCGGCGAAGCCCTGGGGGCTGACGGCCAGGAGCGGGTGGGCCGGGGGCGGTGCGTCGGCGAGGACGGTGAGCCAGCCGATGCCCTGGTCGAAGGTGTGGGCGGTGAGGGCGCCGGCGGGGACCGAGGCGCGGCTGATGCCGTGCTCGCCGTCGCAGCCGGCGACGAACGCGCAGGTCAGGGCGTGGAGCGTGCCGTCGGGGGCGCGGTAGCGGACGGTGGGGCGCTCGCGGCTCAGATCGTGCAGGGAGACGTCGGCCGCCTCGAAGCGCAGGTCGCCGCCGTCGGCGAGGTAGTGGACGGTGAGCTTCTGGACGAGGACCTGCTGGGGGCAGAGCTGGGCGGCCGGGCCGTCGGAGCCGTCGCCGTCGAACACGAAATGGCTCTCGCCGTCCACCCGGAACTCGAGGATGCCGTCGTGCGGGACTCCGCCCAGGACCCGGTCGGCCAGCCCCCAGGAGTCGAACATCCGCACGGCTCGGGTCTCCACGATGCCGGCCCGCTGCCGCTGCGCGACGTGCTCACGGCTGCGTCGTTCCAGCACCACGCAGTCGACGCCGCTGCGCCGCAACAGGTTGGCGACGGTCAGGCCGGCGGGTCCCGCACCGATCACCACCACAGTGGTCGACTCCGCCAACTCCCCCTCATTTTCAGCCACTTGGCCACCTCCTGGGTCAGGGTAGCCGAGCGGGGCCGATCCCAGGAGGGCCGACGGCCAGGTGAGTACGGCGGCCGGGTTCCGCCGTGGCCGCGTCACCCGGCGGACCCGGACGGAGCACTCCCGCACCCCTGCGGCGTTTTCCCCTCTATCGTGGAAAATCATTCATATAACGGCTCGGGGCGAGGCAGGCAGTGCATGACGGAACCGCAGATCGACTACGCGGCGGTCTTCCGAGGTCTCCCGGGCATGGTGGCCCTGCTGACCCCCGACCTGGTGTACGCGGACGCCAACGAGGACTTCCAGCGCCTGTCCGGACGCACCCGCGAGCAGTTGGTGGGCCGCTACATCTTCGACGTCTTCCCGGAGAACCCGAACGACCCGGCGGCCGCCGGCATGCGCGACGTGAAGGCCTCGATGCTGCGCGCGGTCGCCACCGGCGAGCGCGACACGATGGCCCTGCAGCGTTACGACATCGAGGACCCGGAGCGGCCGGGGCACTGGCAGGAGCACTACTGGAGCCCGGTCAACGCGCCCATCCTCGGCCCGGACGGGAAGGTGGCCCTCATCGCGCACCGGGTGGAGGAGGTCACGGAGCTCATCCGGGCCCGCGGGGGCACCGGCAGCAGCGACCGGCAGGCCCGTGTGCTGGAGGCGGAGCTCTACACGCGCGCGCGTGAGCTGCAGGAGGTCAACGAACGTCTGCGCCAGGCGCATGCCCGGGAGCGTGAGGTGGCACTCGCGCTGCAGGCGGCGCTGCTGCCCGCCCCGCGGCCGATCGAGCAGCACCGGACGGCCGTGCGCTACCGGCCCGCCATCGGGGCGCTCAACGTGTGCGGCGACTGGTACGACCTGGTCGACCTGCCCACGCCGGGCGACCGGATCGCGGTGGCGGTCGGTGACGTCGTCGGCCACGGTCTCGCGGCCGCGTGCGTCATGGGGCAGCTGCGCAGCGCGCTGAGCTCGGCGTCCCGGGTCGTGGAGGGCCCGGCGCAGGCGCTGGACGCGCTGGGGCTGTACGCCCGCTACGTCGAGGGCGCCGAGTCGACGACGGCGGTGAACGCCTTCGTCGACTGGGACGGCCACACCATCACCTACAGCAGCGCCGGTCATCCACCGCCCGCCCTGGTGGACCCCGAAGGCGCCGTCACCTTCCTGGACCAGGCCACCGACCCGCCGCTCGGCGCCCGCCCGGAGCACCTCCCCCGCCCCCAGGCCACCGTGTCCTTCACCGAGGGCGCCACCCTGGTCCTCTACACGGACGGGCTGATCGAACGGCGGGACGAGGACATCGACGTCGGTCTGGCCCGTCTGGCCGACTCCCTCGCCCGCCACCGCCAGGCCGACCCGGAGCCCCTGGCCGACGCCCTGCTGGCCGATCTCCTCCCCGCGACCGGCAGCACCGACGACACCGCCCTGGTCGTCCTGCGGCTCTGAGCCGGCCGCAAGGGCCGGAATCGGGTTCAGTCCGCCCGGGGCTTGTCGCCCCCGCTCAGCCGACCGTAGACTCCGACAAACTGAAGCTAGTTCAGTTCATGTAGGAGTCGTGACTCGGGAGGGCGCAGCAGTGGGTTCCCTGGATGGCAAGACCGCGCTGGTCACCGGCGCGGGGCAGGGCATCGGGCGGGCGATCGCCGTGGAGCTGGCCCGTCGGGGCGCGTCCGCCGTGGCCGTCGCCGACCGCGACGCGGAGACCGCCGCCGAGACCGCGGCCCTGGTGCGTGCCGCCGGGGCCCGCGCGGAGCCGATCGTCTGCGATCTGCGCGTCCGCGACGACATCGCCGGCATGGTCACGCGAGCCGCGGGGCGCTTCGACGGACTCGACGTCCTGGTCAACAACGCCGGGGTGATCGAGACCGCGTTCACGGCCGAACCGGACCGCGGGGTCGACTCCCTTCCGGAGGAGGTCTGGGACGCGGTCTACGAGGTCAACCTCAAGGCCGTGTGGCTGACGACGAAGTTCGCCGCACCGTATCTGCGCCGTTCCACGCGCGGGCCCGCCATCGTCAACACCGCCTCCGTCTCCGGCCTCACCGGCTTCGCCAACGCGCCCGCCTACGGCGTCACCAAGGCCGGCGTCATCCATCTGACCAAGGTCACCGCCGTCGACCTGGCCCCGGTGCGCTGCAACTGCTTCTGCCCCGGTGTCATCGAAACGCGGCTCACCCGGAACTTCCTCGCCGCCGCCGCGGACCCCGAGGCGGCCGAACGCGAGCTGACCGCGCCCCAGTTGGTTCAGCGGCTCGGACGCCCGGAGGAGGTCGCCGCGCTGGCGTGCTTCCTCGCCTCCGACGACGCCGCGTTCATCACGGGGTCGTCGTACGTCATCGACGGCGGGGCCCTCGCCTGGCTCGGCGTACGGGACTGACCACCACCGACACGACCGCGAGGCGAGGGGATCCGATGCGCTCCAGGATGGCGGGAAGGACCGTGCTGGTGACCGGTGCCACGGGAGGCATCGGCGACGCCGTCGTGCGCCGGCTCGCGGGCGAGGGCGCGGCGGTCGTGGTGACCGACCTCGACGCCGGCCGCTGCGAGCAGCTCGCCCAGGAGGTCGGGGGCGGCGCCCTGGGGCTGGCCCTGGACGTCTCGGACGAGGCGGCCTGGCAGCAGGTCGTCGCCGAGGTGACCGCCCGGCGGGGCGAGTTGTCCGTGCTGGTGAACAACGCCGGCATCGCCGGCATGAACACCGTCGTGACCGAGACCATGGAGTCCTGGGAGCAGGTCCTCGGGGTGACCCAGACCGGTGTGTGGCTCGGCATGAAACACGCCGGGCCGTCCATCGAGCGGGCCGGCGGCGGCTCCATCGTCAACGTCGCGTCGATCTTCGGCACGGTCGGCGGGTTCGGCGCCCAGTTCTCGTACCACGCGGCCAAGGGCGCCGTACGTCTGATGACGAAGAACGCCGCGCTGTACTGGGCCAAGCGCGGTGTCCGGGTGAACTCCCTGCATCCCGGATTCATCGAGACACCGCGCTCGCGCGAACTGTGGCGCGGCACGCCCCGGTTGGCCGCGATGCTCGAGGGGACGCCGCTCGGCCGGCTCGGCACGCCCGAGGAGGTGGCGGCCGCCGTGGCCTTCCTCGCCTCGGACGAGTCGAGCTTCATGACCGGGTCCGAACTCTACGTCGACGGCGGCTGGACCGCGCGGTGAGCGGCCCCGTCAACCACCCACGGGCGTATACCGGTTGACCTCGTCGATCCGCCTGCGGTCGGCGCTTCCCCGGGCCACCAGCACGTCCAGGTGCGCCGCCGTCTCGTTGACGGCGAGCATCTGGTCGAAGGCGCCGAGCTTCGAGAAGGGGACCCTTCTGCGGGTCCATCCCAGCTCCCCCGCCACCTCGTACGCGGTCCGGGTACGCCCGTCGAGGGCGGCCAGCGTCTCGGCGAGACGGTCGTCGTGGTGGGCCAGGAGTTCCCCGACCCGCGTGTGCACGCTGTCGCCGACCGGGCCGTGCGCGGGCAGCAGCCGGGCGTCGGCGAGTGTGGTCATCAGCCGCAGTGAGTCGAGGTAGTCCCCCAACGGCAGTTCGGGGCCGCCGAGTTCGAAGCCGATGGAGGGGGTGATGTGAGGCAGGACGTGGTCGCCGGAGAACAGCAGTCCGCGCGCCTGGTCGAGGTAGACGACGTGTCCCTGGGTGTGGCCGGGTGTCGGAATGACCGTCAGGCCCACGTCACCGAAGGCGAGTTGCTCCGCCTGGAGCCAGCGGTCGGGGGCCTCCCAGACGGTGGCGTCGAAGTCGCCGTCGTACATCGCGGCGACCTGTTCGGCGAGTTCGTGGGCGCCGGCCTGCCGCAGGGTGGCCAGCGAGCCGACCGGCTCGTCGGTCCGCAGTTCGCCCAGCAGCTCAAGACCCCGCCGCTCGCCCGCGCCGAGGTAGACCCGGGAGCCCAGGAGCCTGCGCAGTTCGACGGCCTGGGTGTAGTGGTCGCGGTGGATGTGGGTGACCAGGACATGGCCGATCTCGCCGAGGTCGTGGCCGAGTTCGCCCAGCGCGTCCTCAAGTGCCTTACGGGACTCGGGGATCGACCACCCTCCGTCGACCAGGACCAGCCCCTCCGTCAGCCCTTCCAGCGCGTAGACGTTGACGGCGCGCAGTCCGTCGTCCGGCAGCGGGAGCGGAATGCGGTGGACGCCGGGTCCCACGGTCTCGGGTCCGGCCTGCGCCCAACGGCCGCGGTCGAAACGGGGCGTGTGGGTCGTGGGGGTGGTCATGCATCTCCTAGGCGGTGCTGTTCGGCGTGGGGGGCGACCTTCGCGTGCAGGTCGTGGACGAGCGCGCGGGCCCCGGAGCGGTCGAGTTTGCCGACGGTGGTCTGCGGCAGCTCGTGGACGGTGAAGAGGAACTCGGGCCACTTGGCCTTGGACAGGCCGGTGCGGGCGAGGTGTGCGGTGATCTCGTCGAGGCCGAGTTCGCCGTGTCCGTCCTCCACCACCACCAGCACGGCGGCGCGTTCACCGAGGAGCGGGTCGGGCACGGGGGCCACGCAGGCGCGCGCCACCGCCGGGTGGGCGGCGACGGCGCGCTCGATCTCGGTGATGTCGAGGTTGCGTCCGCCGCGGATGATGACGTCCTTCTCCCGGCCCATGACGGTGACCGTGCCGTCCTCGGCGGTCATCAGCAGGTCGCCGGTGGGGAAGAAGCCGTCCGGGGTGAGGGCCGGCGGTTCGACCTTGCCGTCGCGGGCGTAGCCGAGGAAGAGGGAAGGGCCGCGCACCTGGGCGCGACCGGTCGTGCCGGGCCCCAGAACGGTGCCGTCGGGGGCCACCGCCCGGAGATCGGTGCCGGGGAAGGGCCGTCCGTCGCGGCCGAGGCGGACCTCCTCGGGGTCGTCGGGCCGGGGCGAGGTGTGGCCGAGACACTCCGACATGCCGAAGACGCGCAGGATCGTCGTCCCCAGGGAGCGTTCGGCACGGGCGAGGGCCCCGCGGTCCATGGGGCCCCCACCGACGGTGATCGAACGGA
Source organism: Streptomyces gilvus (assembly GCF_022513565.1). GTDB lineage: Bacteria > Actinomycetota > Actinomycetes > Streptomycetales > Streptomycetaceae > Streptomyces > Streptomyces gilvus. The sequence goes on from NZ_JAKWBE010000002.1 coordinate 437,780, forward strand.
CCCCGTTTAGGACCTTCGAACCGGCGGCCGCGGACCCCATCTGGAAGGCCATGGTCGGCACGCACATCGTCCACCGGACGTCATGGGCGGCCATCCGCGCGAGCGCCTCCTCGCGGTCCCACCGCCCGGACAGCACGAGCGGCCCGCCCAGCATCAGTGCGAGACAGACCCCGAAGCAGTAGGCGGCGGTGGAGGAGAGCGGGACGACGGCGGCCACCGCGTCCCCCTCACTCAGACCGTTGACCTCGGCGGTGCACGAGCACGCGTAGCGCAGGGCGCTCTCCGACTGGACGACGCCCTTGGGGCGGCCGGTGGAGCCGGAGGTCAGCCCGATGACGGCACCGCCGGACCACCGGGAGACATCGCGCGGGCCGCGCCCGGCCAGGACGGTCCAGCCGTCGAGGGCCTGCGTCGCCGACACGTCCGGCAGCGCTCCCGTGGCACCCCAGTCCTCGATCGCGGACGGTTCGGCGATCAGGACGTCCGGCCGGATGTCCTCCAGGGCGGCGGTGAACTCGGCGCGGGTGGTGTGCCGGTTGACCAGGGCCAGGACCCCGCCGGTCAGTCCGACGGCGAGCGTCGCGGCGACCGTGCGCCACGAGTTGTCGGCCTGGAGCAGCACCGTGCCGCCCGGGGTGCCGGCCGGGGTCATCGCCTCGGCCAGCTCGGTCGCCCGCCGCAGCAGATCGCGCGCGCCGTGATGTCCGTGGTCGTCGACGACGGCCGTGAAGTCGGCCTGTTCGGACCGTTGCTGGAACTCCCGCACTGTCTGTCGCATCCGCTTCCTCGCCTCGTCGCGAAGGGCCCACCGCGTGTAGGAGGGTGGGCGGGGTCGGCCCGGGGACGCGCCCCGGGCATGCTCAGCCGCCGTACATCTCCATCTCGCCGCCCATGACGGCGATCCGGCGTCCGCGCATGTCGCCGACCTGGGCGACGGCCGCCGCCCACTCGGGGCTGCGGAGTGCCGTGCGCAGGTCCTCGGGGGTGTCGAAACTCAGGATGGACACCCCGTCCCAGCCCTCAGAGCGCGGTTCCAGGGCGGCGTCGAGGTCGGTGTGCCGCCAGGACCTGAGGCCGGGCAGCCGCCGGGTGAGTTCGGCGTGATCGCCGCGCCACCAGGCGATGAACCGCTCATGGGTCCACTCGGGCGGCCGGGCGGCCAGCAGGACCAGGTTGTACATCGCGCCTCCTCAGGTGAACAGGACCGCGGGCGAGCGCCCGATCAGCAGCCGCCGTACCCTGCCCGCGTCGTCCAGCCGGGCCGAGGCCACGAAGGTCGCCTCCGGTGCGCCGGACCTGCGTACCTCGCCGAGATACAGCTCGTCCCGGCCGACCGTGGACGCGGTGAGCAGGTGGTGGGTGCGCACGCCCACCTCGCGCTGGGCGAGGTAGCCCTCCATCTCGGCCCGTCCGCCGTGGAAGTCGGTGCCGGCGTCGCCCCCGGTGGAAAAGAGGATCGAGAAGGAGAAGTCCTCGCTGATCAGGTCCAGGATGCGGTAGGCGTCGTCGCTGTCGAGGATCCCGAACCAGGTGGTCAGGAACGGGGCGGCGGAGGTGGCCGGCGCGCTCACGGCCGGTCCACGAGGTCGAAGTCGGGGGTGAAGAACGACTGGTAGCGGGCCATCAGCCCGGCGGGCGAGATCAGCGCGGCGGAGAGGAAGGCCCCGGTCGTCACGCCCTGGTCGACGACGAAGCCGTACGCCGTCTCGACGTCCCCGTCGACCGCGTACCGGACGATCTCGTGCCGGCGGTCCACCGCGTGGCGGCCGGCGATGTATGCGGAGAAGTCGTCGCGGGACGTGCCGGTGTGTTGGCCGGCGGGGAGGGAGATGAGGAACCGGAAGTCCGGTTCCAGGAGTTCGAGGGCCTTGTCCGGGTCCTGGCCGTCCATCCGGGCCATGTATTCGCGAATCACCACTGCCGATCGCTCTCCCTCAGTTCCAGAAACAACCTGAGTTCAGTTCAGTTTGACTGTAAGGCCCCCGCCCCGCCGCCGACAAGGGGCGGGGCGGGGGCGTATTCCGCGGGGCCGGGGGCGTATTCCGCGGGGCCGAGGCCTATTCCGCGACCATCCGCACCACACAGCCCTCGATCATCTCGCTGATCTCCGACAGGGGGATCGCCCCGCTCGGGCGGTACCAGCGCCAGACGCTGACGATCATGCCCAGGACGGCGAGGCCGAGGGTGTGCGCGTCGCGGACCGGGTAGGCGCCCTTGGACATGCCGCGCATCAGCAGGTTCGTCCAGTCACGCTCGACCATCTGCACCAGCTGGCGGGCGGCGACGCGTTCGGTCTCCTCGCGCTTGGACTTCCGCGGGGTGGCGAGCAGCGACATGTTGGCCTGCAGGATGCGCATCTGGCGGATCTCCTGCTCGGTGACGGCGAAGGCGGCGCGCACGGCGGCGCGCAGTTCCTCCACCGGTTCCGTCTCGTCCTTCGTGGCCTCGACGAACTGGTCGTGGGAGCGCTGGAGTTCCAGGCGCATGATGGTGAGCAGGCAGTGGGCCTTGGACTCGAAGTAGTGGTAGAGGGCGGTCTGCCCGATGCCGACCCGGTCGGCCACCTCCGACCACTTGGTGTTCTCGTAGCCGTCCTCCCCGAACCGCTCCACGGCGGCCACGAGAATCGCGCCGCGCTTCGACCTGGGCCCCTGCTCCGGATCCACGATCCGCGCCCTCGCCATCGTCTCTCCTTCTCCTCCACGGACGGTTCCGATCACCGCCCGGTCGTCCGAGAGTAGACCCAAGTTCAAGTCGGTCCCGAATCGGGGACGCGGGCGCTGGACGTGGGGCGCCCGGGCCGGCCCTCGGGGGACCGGTGGCGGGCGCTATGGCTGGGGCGCGGGTCGTCTCACCCGTCGGCTGAATGCGGACGCGAGCGCGGGCTGGGGCAGCGCCGAGGTCGCGAGCGGGTCGGGACGCGGGCTCGCGTGGCGGAGCCGTCACCGAAGCGGGTCAGGACGACGCCGCCGGGGAAGGGGCTTCGGCCCCGCCCCCGTCGAGCCGCCGGAAGTCCGGTCGGCGGCCCGCGAGGAACGCTGTCACGCCCTCCCTGCCCTCCGCCGACGCCGCCGCGGCCGTGAGGTGGCGGGACTCCTCGTCGAGGTGGTCCGCGAGGCCGGCCGAGAGGGCCCGGGTGACCAGGCGGCGGGTCACGCCGTACGCCGACGTGGCTCCACGGGCCAGTGCCCGGGCCGTCCCCACGGCCTCCTCGGTCAGCCGCTCCGGGGCGACGACCCGGCCCACCAGCCCCAGCCGCAGCGCCTCCTCGGCCGTCACGCGCCGGTTCGTCAGCAGCAGGTCCAGCGCCCGCCGGGGTCCGACCAGCCGGGGCAGGGCCCAGCTGACCCCGGCGTCCGGCGTGTACCCGATCGCGGTGTAGGCGGCCGTGAAGCCCGCGTCGGTCGACGCGAGGCTGACGTCCGCCGCCGCCAGCAGACCCAGCCCCGCCCCGGCGACGGCCCCCTGCGCGGCGACCACCAGCGGAGCGTCCAGGCCGGCGAGGATCCGCAGTGCCCCGTGGAGCGCGTCGGTGACCTCGGTGAGGTGGTCCGCCAGACGCTCCCCCGACAGCTCGGCGAACTCCTTCAGGTCGCCGCCGACGCAGAAGGACCGCCCCCGCCCGGTGAGCAGCACCGCCCGGACCCGCGCCTTCTCGCACTCCCGCGCGGCGTCCAGCAGCGCCCGCGCCGTCGCCAGGTCGATCGCGTTGCCCGCTCCCCGGCACATCTCGACCCGTGCCAGCCCGTCGTCGTCGACCTCGGCCGTGACCCTCATCGCGCCGTCCACCCGCCGTCCACGGTGAGCACGTGCCCGGTGCAGTACGAGGACGCGTCCGAGGCCAGATAGAGCAGCGCCCCGTCCAACTCCCCCCGCTCGCCGCCGCGTCCGAGCATCGTGCCCCGTTCGACCCAGCGCCGTGAGCGTTCGTCGGAGAACAGCTCGTCCGTCATCTCCGAGCGGAACCAGCCGGGTGCGAGCGCGTTGACCCGCACCCCCGACCTCCCCCACTGACCCGCCAGCTCCCGGGTCAGCCCGACGAGCCCGGCCTTGGACGCCGCGTAGGCCGCGCCTCCCAGCGGCGCGCCGGAGACAAGACCCAGGACGGAGGACACGTTCACGACCGAGCGAGTACGGCCGCCGTCCGGAACCGGCGCCTCGGCCAGCAGCCGCGCGAGGTGGAAGGGAGCCACCAGGTTCACGTCCAGCACCCCCGCGAAGTCCTCCGCGCTCTCGTCCTCCGCGCGTACGGCGCCCGGCGCCCCCGCGTTGTTGACCAGGACGTCGATCCGGCCGGTCTCGTCCAGCGCGGTCCCCATCAGCCGGACGCGGTCCTCCTCGCGCGAGACGTCGCAGACGACGGGGTGAACGCGCGGGTCGTCGGCGGCGAGTTCCTTGAGCTTGTGCGGTCGCCGGGCGGCGGCGAACACACTGGCGCCGGCCGACGCGAGGACCGTGGCGAACCGGGCCCCGAGCCCCGAGGAGGCCCCGGTGACCACGGCCGTGCGCCCCCGCAGCGAGAACAGCTCGGCGGCCGTCACGCGTCCACCCCGATCGGCAGCACGGTGGCCCCGCCGTCCAGGACCAGTGTCTGGCCCGTCATCCAGGCCGAGGCCTCGGACGCCAGGAAGACGGCGGCGTGCGCCACGTCCTCCACCGTCCCGAGCCTGCGCAGCGGCAGCCTCGCGGTCAGGACGGGCTCGCGCGGCTCCCACACGGCGCGGGCCAGCTCCGTCTTGATCAGCCCGGGCGCGATGGCGTTCACGCGTGCCATCGGCCCGAGCTCGTAGGCGAGTTGCCGGGTCATGTGGAGCATGGCGGCCTTGGTGGCGTTGTACCAGCCGATGTGCGGGTCGACGACGATCCCGCCGACGGAGGCGATGTTGACCACCGCTCCCCCGTGCTCGCTCATCCACGCCCGCCACGCGTACCGGGTCCAGGCGAGCATGCCGTACTGGTTGACCCGTACGGTCTTCTCCGCGCGCGGCAGGTCGAGGCCGAGGAGGTCGCCCATGTAGGGGTTGGTGGCCGCGTTGTTGACGAGGATGTCGAGTCGGCCGAGGCGGGACATGGTCTCCTCGACGCACGCCTCGGCGTCCTCGGGCTCGCCGACGTTGGCGACCACCTCGTGGATCTCGCCGTCCCCCTTGATCCGCAGTAGTTCCTCGCGTGCGGCGGCCAGGCCGTCCGCCTTCCGGGAGGCGATGACCACATGGGCGCCCGCCTCCCGGTACGCCTTGGCGATTCCGAGGCCGATGCCCCGGGAACCGCCGGTGACGACGGCGACCCGGCCGTCCAGTTGTCGTCCGTTCACGCCGACTCCTCGGGGTACTTGGCCAGTTCACGCCGTGCCACCGTCCGCAGATGCACCTCGTCCGGTCCGTCCGCGATCCGCAGCGCCCGGGTGATGGCGTACAGCCGGGCCAGGACGGTGTCGTCGCTGACCCCCGCGGCCCCGTGCGCCTGGACCGCGCGGTCGACCACCCGGTGCGCGACCTCCAGCGCGGCCACCTTGATCGCGGCGACTTCCGTCCGGGCGGCCGCGTTGCCCGAGGTGTCCATCAGCCAGGCCGATTTGAGGACCAGCAGCCGCAGTTGCTCGATCTCGATGCGGCTGCGGGCGATCCACTCCCGTACGACGCCCTGTTCGGCGAGCCTGCCGCCGAAGGCGGTGCGGGTCAGGGTCCGGCGGCACATCAACTCCAGTGCGCGCTCGGCGAATCCGACCGCCCGCATGGCGTAGTGCATCCGTCCCGGGCCCAACCGCCCCTGCGCCAGGGCGAATCCCTCGCCCTCACCGCCGAGGAGCGCCGAGACCGGCACCCGTACGTCCTCGAAGAGCACGTCTCCGTGGCCGCAGCGGTCGGTGTAGCCGAACATGGGGAGATCGCGCAGCACGGTGATGCCCGGGGTGTCGCGCGGGATGAGCAGCATGCTCTGCTGCCGGTACGTCGGCGCGTCGGGATCGGTGACGCCCATGAGGATGATCAGCCGGCAGTCGGGATCGAGGATTCCGGACGTGTACCACTTGTGCCCGTTGACGACGTACTCGTCGCCGTCCCGGGTGATCCGGGTGCGGATGTTGCGGGCGTCGGAGCTGGCCACCTCGGGCTCCGTCATGGCGAAGCACGAGCGGATCTCGGCGGAGAGCAGCGGCCGCAGCCAGCGGTCCTGCTGCTCGGGTGTGCCGAAGAGGGCGAGCAGTTCCATGTTCCCGGTGTCGGGTGCCGAGCAGTTGAACACCTCGGGCCCGATCACCGACCGTCCGGCGAGTTCGGCGAGCGGCGCGTACTCCAGGTTGGTGAGGCCCGCGCCCCAGTTCCCGTGCGCGAGGAAGAGGTTCCACAGTCCTTCAGCCCGGGCCTTCTCCTTCAACTCCCGCATCACTGGTGGCAGTTCATGCGGGTCATCGGCCTCGGCGAGCTGCCGGTCGTGGACCGGCTCGGCGGGCAGGACGTACTCCTCCATGAACGCGGCCATGCGCGAACGGAGTTCGTCGGCCCGCGGGGAGAGTGCGAAATCCATGGTGGCGCTCCTTCAGGGCCGTCGGGCGAGGATGCCGTGGGCCGAGCGGATCATCGCCGCGATGGTCGGCGGCAGCCGCTCCTGGTCGGGGTCGAGGTGGGTGCCCTCGCGGTGCCGGCGCAGGTTGTGGCCCATGATCGCGGCCATCTTGGTGCGGGCCAGGGCGCGGAACCAGTCGAGGGCGGGAGGTTCGGGGCGGCCGTCGAGGTAGGCGTCGAGCAGTTCCCCTTCGGTGGGCAGTCCGGGGACGGCGCGGCCGAGCCGGGGGAAGTTGCGATGGTCGGCGAAGAGGAGGAACCAGGCGAGGTCGATGCGTGGATCGCCGAGTCCCCAGATCTCCCAGTCGACGACGGCGGCCGGCCGCGCGCCCCGGCACAGGACGTTGCCCAGGCGGAAGTCGCCGTGGGTGAGCACCGGGGGAACACCGCCCGGGACGCGGGAGCCCAGAGCCGCCAGCACGTCCTCGGCGCCGGAGCGGAGTTCGGCCGGCACCGCGCGCATGGTGCGGCTCCATCTGTCCAACTCACCCGCCGCGGCCAGCGCTTCGGCGGTCTCCGGTGCCTTCGTGTCGTGCAGATCGCGGAGCACGCGGGCCGCGGCCAGCATCCGCGTGCGGCACAGTCCCGGATCGAGGCGGTGTTCGTCGAGGACCGGCTCGATCGCCTCGCCGTCCACGAACTCCATGGCGAACCAGGCGGGTTCGGCCTCGTCGGCGGCAACGATCTCCGGCACGGGGACGGACGATCCGGCAAGAGCCCGCAGGATCCGGGCCTGGCGCAGCACGTCATTGCGGCCGACGGGGTGCCGGCCCGGTGGCACCGCCTTGATGACGTACGACACCGGGCCCGCCGCGATGCGGTAGGTGAGACCGGAGTGGCCGCCCGGCAGGGTGCGGAGTTCGCCGAGGGGCGTGTCGGGGTGCCGGGGAGCCAGTCGGCCCCGGACCCGGCCGGCGAGTTCGCTCACTTCGGTCGTGGTGCTCAACGCCCTGCTCCCTTCGGCTCCTTGGGCAGTCTGAGGACGCGTTCGGCGAGGATGTTGCGCTGGATCTCGTCGCTGCCGCCGGCGATGCGGTAGCCGGGTGCGCCGAGCAGGTGCTCGGTCCAGGCGAACGTGCCCCACTCCCCCGTGTCGGCGGCCAGCCGCGGCCCGAGGAGTTGCTGGACGAGGTCGGTGGTGGCGCGCATCGTCGCGGTGGCGTGGAGCTTGCCGACCGAGGCCTCGGCGCCGGGTGCGCGGCCGGCCGCCAGCGCCGAGGTGACCCGTACGGCGATGAGCCGCTGGACCAGGGCGCGGACGAACAGGTCGGCCGCCTGCTGCCGTTCGCCGTCGTTCAGCGGTCGGGGCAGGTGCCGGGCGAGGTCGAGGGCGCGGTCGGCGTTGTCCAGGCCGAGTCCGCCGGAGTCGAGGCGTTCGGCGGCGAGCACGGTGAGGGCGACCCGCCAGCCCTCGCCGACGGGTCCGAGCCGGTCGGTGTCGGGGACGAACACGTCGTCCAGATAGACCTCGTTGAAGCTGGAGCCGCCGGTCATCTGCCGGATGGGCCGTACGGTGACGCCCGGCGCGTCCATCCGGACCAGGAAGACCGTGATGCCCGTGTGCTTGGGCACCTCGGGGTCGGTCCGGCAGACGGCCACGCCCCAGGTGGCGACCCGGGCTCCGGAGGTCCAGATCTTGTGACCGTTCAGCCGCCAGCCGTCGTCCTCCCGTACGGCCCGGGTGCGGACGGCGGCGAGGTCGGAACCCGCCTCGGTCTCCGAGAAGAGCTGGCAGGCGAGTTCGTCGGTGCGGAGCAGGGGGCGCAGCAGGCGCCGTTTCTGCTCCGGGGTGCCCCAGATGCGGAGGGCGGGGGCGACGAGTTGCTGGGTGACCGGGAAGATCTCGGTGCGCCGCGGCACGTCGAACGCCGATTCCTCGGCCCGGTACAACTGCTCGTAGTGCGCGGGGAGTTCGCGTCCTCCGTACTCCGCCGGCCAGGAGAGCGCGCCCCAGCCCTGGTCGTGTCGGGTGCGCTCCCAGGCCCGGGTCCGCTCGGTGTGGGCGCGTTCCTCGTCCTCGGTCCAGTTCTCGAAGACGGCCACCGAGTCGTCGCCCCGGCCCCACTCCTGGTGGGTGGCGCGCGCCGGCGCCACGGTCCTCAGCCAGCTGCGGGCCTGCGCCCGGAACTCGTCCGGGCCGGGTATGCCGTCCATGGTCCTCCTCTCAACGGGTCAGCACGGTGCAGGCGCTGACGCCGGGCGCCCCGTACACATGGGTGAAGCCGGTGCGCGGATCGCCGGGCACCTGTCGTTCGCCGGCCCGTCCGCGCAGCTGCTGCACGATCTCGTGGACCTGGCGCAGTCCGGAGGCGCCGATGGGCTCGCCGTTGGCGATGCATCCGCCGTCGGTGTTGACCGGCAGCGAGCCGCCGATCCCGGTCGCCCCGAACGGGATGAGGGACTCCTGTTCGCCGTCCTCGCAGAACCCGCACTCGGCCAGGTGCATCACCTCGGCGCCGCTCTCGGTGTCCTGCAGCTGGCACACGTCGATGTCCCGCGGCCCGAGCCCCGCCTGCTCGAAGGCGCTTCGGGCGGCGTCCGCGCTGACGCTCGTGGGGGTCCCTGGGGGCGCCCAGGGGCTGAACACCTCGAAGGAGCCGAACCGGCGGGTGCGCACGACCGCCGCCCGCAGGGTGACGGCCCTCGCCTTGATCTCGCGGGCCACGGACGGGCTGCACAGGACCAGGGCGACCGCGCCCTGGCCGGGTGAGCAGAACATGTAGCGGGTCAGCGGATCGTTGACCATCCCGGACGCCAGGATCTCGTCCGCGTCGAGCGGCTTGCGGCGCCAGGCGTGGGGGTTGAGCACCCCGTTCGCGTACGCCTTCTCGGCGACCAGTGCCAGGGTGCGGGCGCTGATGCCGTGGTCGTGCATGTACCGCTGGATCTTCATGGCGAAGAACTGGGTGGTCACCATCAGCCCGTCGCGGCCGTAGGCCTCGTCGAGTCCCCAGTCGGCGGGCCGTGGGTCGAAGGCGCCGCGCGGGTGCTTGTCGAAGCCGACGGCGAGCGCCACGTCCGCCGCGCCGGAGCGGATGGCGTGGGCGGCCGAGACCAGCGCGCTGCCGCCGGTGGCGCAGCCGTTGCGCACGTTGGTGAACGGCACTCCGGTCAGGCCCAGTTCGGCGACCAGCGTGTCGGCGTTGCCGGCCGCGTCGCTGCCGCCGTACGCGGCCCGCACCCGCGACCACGGCAGTCCGGCGTCGGCGAGAGCGGCCCGCACGGCCTGCACGGCCAGCTGCCGGCCGCTCGCCTCCGTACGGGCGAACGAGGTGATCCCGGCACCGCAGACCAGCACGTCCTCGCCGCTCATACGGCGGCTCCCGCTGCCCTGGGTACGCCGTCGCCGGCCGTCAGCGTCACCGGCATGCCGATCTCCGCGTCCTCGGGCCGGATGTCGAGCCTGGCCAACACCCGTACACCTTCCGGCAGTTCGACGTATCCGACGGTGAACGGCGCGAAGCCGGCGGCGGGTGGGACGTAGGGCGGCGACTTGGGCGCGTAGCGCTGCACGGTCCAGGTCCACAGGGTGCCGGTGCCGGAGAGCTCGACCGGCTCGGCCGGTCCGCCGCAGCGCGGACAGGCGGGGTCGGCGGGGTGGACGGCCACCGCGCAGTCGGCGCACCGGGAGCCCCGCAGCCGGGCCCCGGTCTCCGGCACGTCGCTCAGCGGCCCTTCCACTGCGGCTCCCGCTTCTCCAGGAACGCCGACACGCCCTCGGCGGCGTCCTCGGAGTTGAGCATCACGCCGACCGCGAGGTGCTCCATGACCATCAGTGACTGGATGTCGGCGTCGAGGCTGCGGTCGATGGTCATCTTGGTGATCCACATGGTGAACGGGCTCTTGTCGACGAGCTGGTCGGCGAACTCCTCGACGGTGGCGTCGAGTTTGTCGGCGGGGGCCGAGGCGTTGATGAGGTCGAACTCGGCCGCCTCGACGCCGGTGAGCAGCTTGCCGGTGAGCATGAGCTCCTTGGTCTTGCGCACGCCGATCATGCGCGGCACCCGGTAGATCGGGCCGGCGCCGCCGAACAGCGCGCGCCGGATGTGGAAGTCGCCGATCAGGGCGTCGTCCGCGGCGATCGCGAAGTCGCAGGAGATCATCAGCTCGAAGCCGCCCGCGGTGACGTGGCCCTCCAGGACGGCGATCGACGGGGTCTTCATCGAGTAGAGCCGGTCGCAGACCTTCGCCGACAGCACGGCGACGTCGATGGCGTTGGACCGGCCGACGAAGTCGGCCTTGAGGCTGTCCAGGTCGAACCCGGAGCAGAAGGTGTTGCCGCGGCCGCGCAGGATCAGCACGCGCAGCTCCGGGTCCGCGTCGACCTCGGTGATGATCTCGTCCAGCCGCTCGAGAATCGGCACGGTCACGCAGTTCTTCTTGTGCGGGCGGTTCAGCCAGACCCGCGCCACGTGCCCGTCGCGCTCGAACTGGATCTCGTCCTCGACTGCCATGAGTTCCTCCAAACTGAACTGAATTGAGTTCGATTCTGTGGGCAGTGGACGCCCCTGTCAATGGACCGGCCGCCGCCGGTCCGCCCGAGAAGTCAGCCGATGCGGCCGGTGAGCCCCAGCAGTCCGGCCAGGCGCAGACGGTGGTCGTCGCCGGTGCCGAACAGCGCCTCGTCGGCCCGGGCCCGGCGCAGATACAGGTGGGCCGGGTGCTCCCAGGTGAAGCCGATGCCGCCGTGCAGCTGCACGTACTCCGCGGTGGCCAGCCGGTAGGCGGCGGTGCAGGCCACCGCGGCCGCGCTCGCCGCCACCGGCAGCTCGTCCGTCCGCCGTCCGGCGAGACAGGCGCTCGCGTACGCCGCCGCCGACCGCGCGCCCTCGACCTCGACCAGCAGGTCGGCGAGCCGGTGCTTGACCGCCTGGAACGACCCGATGGGGCGCCCGAACTGGGTCCTCTGCCCCACATGCGCGAGTACGGCGTCCAGGGCGTGCGCGCTCCCGCCGACGTGCTCGGCGGCCAGCGCCGCCCGTGCCGCGTCGAGGACCCCGGCGACCGTGTCCGGCGCCCGTTGGGGCTCACCGACCGGCTCGGCCGGTGCTCCCCGGAAGCGGACGAGCGCCTGCCGGCGGGTCGGGTCGAGGACGCGACGGGCCGTGCGCTCGCAGGTCGCGGGGTCGGGTTCGCAGGCGAACAACCGCTCCCCGTCCGGCGCCCGGGCCACGACCAGCAGCAGATCCGCGCCCGCCCCGTCGGGCACGAAATCGGCCCCGCCGCGCAACACCCAGCCACCGGCGCCCCGTTCGGCCGTGACACCGCCCGGCTGCGGGAATCCGGCGACCGTGGCGGTGAGCGTGCCGTCGGCGATGCCCGGCAGCCAGCGTGCGCAGGCCCGCCGGTCACCGCTGTCCAGCAAGGTGTGCCCCGCGAGGACGACGGTGCTCAGCAGCGGCGCCGGGCACAGCACACGCCCGGTCTCCTCCATCGCCACGGCGAGTTCGGCGAACGTGCCGCCCGCGCCCCCGTACTCCTCGGGGACGGCGAGCCCATGGACGCCGATCTCGCCGGCGAGCCGGTGCCACAGCACCTCGTCGTGGCCCCGCGGGCTGCCGGCCTGCTTGCGGACCTCCTCCGGTCCGCAGGTCTGCGCGAGGAATTCCCGCAGGACGGAGCGCAGTTGGCGCTGCTCCTCGGTCTCCCGCAGCAGCGCGGGGTCGGCGTCGAGCCGGAACATGCGTACCTCCCTCGGCCGCGCCCGCCCCAGGGGGCGCGGGTCGGTGACATCGTGCGGCTGCGCGGGACGGGCGCCGCCGTCCGCCGGGACCGGGCGGTCGCCCACGACGGTTCGGCGCTCACACCGTGAACCGTCCGCCGTTGGCCAGCAGCACCGCGCCCACGAGGTTCGCCGCCTCCTCGCTCGCCAGGAACAGGGCGACGTCGGCGATCTCCTCCGGTGTGGCGTACGGCCGTACCCGACCGTCCGCGAAGCCCTGCCGCAGCGCCGCGGGCGTTCGCGCCGCCATGCCGGTCTCGGTCGGCCCGGGCGCCACCGTGTTGACGCGGACGCCGAACGCGATGGCCTCCTTGGCGACGGACTGGCTCAGCGCGTGGGCCCCGGCCTTCGAGGCCGCGTAGTGCGGGTAGCCGACCAGGGTGTCGAAGGCCGAGGAGGAGCCGACGGTGACAACGGCTCCCGACCGGCGCGGTGCCATGACCCGCACGGCCGCCCGCAGCACATGGAAGGTGCCGTCGAGGTTGACGCGCATGACGCGGCGCCACGCTTCGTCGCCGAGCCGCGCCGTCACCTCCGGCGGCCGGTCCGCGAGCAGCGCCTCGGCGATCCACTCCTTGGCGGCGGGGTCGTCGACGCCGGCCGCGTGCACGACGACGTCGAGCCGCCCGTGCCGTCGTACCAACTCGTCGAACGCCTCGTCGACCTGGGCCGGTTGGGCCACGTCGACGGTCAGGGGGTGCGCCCGCGGCAGCTCCTTGGCGACCGCCTGGGCCGCCCGGCCGTCGATGTCCGCCACCAGAACCCGGGCACCCTGTGCGGCGAGTCGCCGGGCGGCCGCCGCGCCGATGCCGGATCCCGCGCCGGTGACGAGCGCGACCCGCCCGTCGAAGCGCCCCGCGCGCTCACCCTCCACGTACGGTCACCACCCCACGGTCGGCTACTGAACTGACTTCATTTTTGTTAATGTCCCGGGTATGTCAACAGGCAGGACGAGAGCGGTCCGGCTGACCCGCTGGGGCGGTCCGCCGGAACTCACCGAGGTGCCCCGGCCGCGCCCGACGGGCGAAGAGGTCCTCATCGAGGTGGAGGCGGCGGGCCTGTGCCGTTCGGACCTCCATGTCATCGACGCGTCCCCGGGCGCCCTTCCGTACCGGCTCCCGTTCACCCTCGGGCACGAGACCGCGGGCCGTGTGGTCGAGCGCGGCCCGCTGGCCACGGGCCCGGCGATCGGCGAGCGCGTGGTCGTGTACGGCCCCTGGGGCTGCGGGAGTTGCGCGCGCTGTGCGGCGGGAGCCGACAACTACTGCGACCGGCGGGCGGCGCTGGACGCGGAGCGCGTGGGGACCGGGGCGGGGCTCGGGCGGGACGGCGGGATGGCCGATCTGCTGCTCGTGCCGTCCGGGCGGCTGGTGGTGCCGGTGGGCGACCTGCCGGCCGTACAGGCGGCGCCCCTGTCGGACGCCGGACTCACGGCGTATCACGCCCTGGCAGCGGTACGGGGCGCCCTGGACGAGGGCGCCGGCGTGGTCGTCATCGGCGTCGGCGGTCTGGGGCATCTGGCCGTTCAGCTGCTGCGGGCCACGACGACCGCGCGGGTGCTGGCCGTGGACGTGCGTGAGGCGGCGCTCGCGCTGGCCGACGAGTGCGGCGCGCACTTCGGCACCCTCCTGCGGCCCGACACGGCGGCGACCCTGAGCAGCCGGACGGGCGGCGCGGGCGCGGCGGCCGTGCTCGACTTCGTCGGCAGCCGGTCCAGTCTGGCGCTGGCGGTGGAGGTGCTGCGGCCGGGCGGGGAACTGGCCGTGGTGGGCAGCGGCGGCGGAGAACTGACGGTCCGCAAACCGGGGACGCTGCCTCCGGGAACGCGGATCTCACTGCCCTTCTGGGGAACCCTGCCCGAACTGCGGACGGTGGTCTCCCTGGCCCGCGACGGCGTCCTGCGCGTGGGGGCCGAGCAGTTCCCGCTGTCGGAGGCACCGCACGCAATCGCGAGGCTCCGGTCCGGTGAGGTGCGGGGGCGCGCGGTCCTGGTTCCCGACTGACGTGCCGCTTGCCGTGCGGGAGGCCGGTACGTCAGTCAGTCACGCGGGGACACCTCGCGCCACCCACCCTCTCGACTCCAGAAGTGAGTTCAATTAGCGTCTTGTCCCGCTCGGCGACACGAAGGCGGTGGGACCCGCTATGGATGCGGAGACAGTGGATCTTCTGGTGATAGGCGGCGGCATGGCCGGTCTCTCGGCCGCCGCGAGAGTGGCCGCCGAGGGCGGCACGGTGGTCCTGGTGGAGAAGGCGGAACGCACCGGCGGCTCCGCGCGCTTCGCCGGTTTCGTCTGGACGACCCCGACGGTCGAGGAGATGCGCCGGGTCAACCCGGACGGCGACCCGGAGCTGGCCACCGCCCTGGTGGACGGGTTCGCCGACGGGGTGGCCTGGATCCGGTCGCTCGGTGTGGAGTGCCGGCCGCCGGTGCCCGTGCTCGGCTTCGGCCGGGGGCACCAGGTCGACACCAACCACTACCTCGACACGTGCGAACGGCTGATCCGCGACCGGGGCCAGGAGGTGCTGACCGACACCTGGACCCGCGCCCTCGTGACGGACGACGGCGTGGTCAAGGGCGCGGAGTGCGTCCTGCCGGACGGATCGGTGCGCCGGATCGAGGCCACCTGGACGCTCCTGGCCACCGGCGGATTCCAGGGCGATCCGAGCCTGCGCGCCGAACACGTCCACCCCCGGGCAGCGGACATGGGGCTGCGGGCCAACCCGCACAGCCGGGGCGACGGCCTCACGCTCGGCCGCTCGGCCGGCGCCGCGTTCGGGAAGAAGGACGCGGGCTTCTACGGCCACCTGATGCCGGCGGGCGTCTCCCTGGCCGACCCCGCGCGCTTCGTCGACCTGGCGCTGTACTACAGCGAGCACGCCCTGCTCTTCGACACGACCGGCGAGCGCTTCGTCGACGAGACGGTCGGGGACCACCTGACGGCGATGGCGCTGCTGGAACGGCCCGAGGCCCGGGGCCTGCTGGTCGCCGACGCGCGCGTGCACCGCGAGTGGATCAGCGCCTCCTACGTCGAGGGCATCCCCGGCCTGGACAAGTTCCAGCTGTGCCACCGCGCCGGCGCCCGCAGCGCGGTGGCCGACAGCCTGGAGGACTTCGCCTCGATGCCCGAGGAGTGGGGCTATCCCGGCGCGACGATCCGCGACCGGGTGGAGGAGTTCAACGCGGCCGCGCGGGCGAACGCCGCGACCGCACCCGGCCGGCTGCTGGACCGGCGGCCGCTGGACGAACCGCCCTTCTACGTCGTCGAGGCGGCCCCGGCGATCACGTTCACCTTCGGCGGCCTGCTGATCGACACGGAGGCACGCGTGCGGTCCGCGGACACGGACGGGGCCGGTCCGATCCCGGGGCTGCTGGCGGCGGGTGCCGACGCGGGCGGCCTGTACCGGCGCGCTTACGCGGGCGGCCTCGCCCCGGCGCTGGTCTTCGGTCTGGCGGCGGCGCGGACCGCGCTCGCCGGGCCGCCCGCGACCGCCGCGCGCTGAGCCCCTGCGGGCCGCCCCGCACAAATCCCGTGCACGAGGCTTGCCCGCCCCGCACCGGAGTGCCTAGCTTACTGAATTGAGTTCACTTTAACTTCGCGGTTCGTGAGGTGATCATGCCGCTTGCACGTGTGGCGCGAACGCGCCCTTCCTCGGGGGAGGGACTGTGAGTCAGTTCCTGCTTGTCCTGGTCAGCGGTCTGGCCAGCGGAGCCGTCTACGGCCTCATGGGCCTGGGACTGGTCATCATCTACCGGGCCACGGACGTCGTGAACTTCGCGATGGCGTCGCTCGCGACACTGGGCCTGTACGTGGCGGTCTCGCTCCACGACCACGGTGTGGCCACGGTGCTCGGCATTCTCGCCGCCGTCGCCATCACCGTCGCGGCGGGCCTGCTCGTCCGGGAGACGGTGATCCGGCCGCTGGGGCAGGGCCAGTTGTTCTCCGCGCTCGTGGTCACGATGGGCGTGTCCCTGATCGCCGAGAGCACCGCCGGATCGATCTGGGGCGACCAGCCCAAGTCCTTCCCCAGCCTGGTCGACGGGACGGTGCGCTGGTCCGGCGCCGCGCTGCCGGTGCAGAGTCTGGTCACGATCGGCGTCGCCGCCGTGGCGATGACCCTGGTGGGCTATCTGTTCGCCCGCACCACGCTCGGCTCGGCCATGCGCGCCGTCGCCGAGTCCGCCGACACCGCCCGCGTGGTCGGGCTGAGCGCCCAGCGGCTGGCGCGGATCTCCTGGGCGCTCGGCCTGGGGCTGGCCGCGCTCGCCGCCTGCCTGTACGCGCCGCGCGCGGGTCTGGTGCCCACCGCGCTGGTCGCCCCGCTGTTCCGGGCCTTCGCCGGGATCTTCCTGGGCGGTCTGACCAGCATGTACGGGGCGGTCCTGGGCGGGCTGACCATCGGCGTCCTGGACAACCTGGCGGCCAACTACGTCTCCGCCAGCTTCCGGGACACGTTCGTGTTCACGTTCACCGTGCTGGTCCTGCTGATCCGTCCGCAGGGCATGTTCGGCACCCGCACCTTCCAACGGGTCTGAGGGGTCGCATCCATGGTCTTCAACCGTTCCCTCCTGGCCAAGGCCGCCCTGGGTCCGGCCGCCGGCGCGGTGCTGATGGCGTTCATGGCCTCCGGCGCGATCCCCGCGTACCAGATGTACTCCGTCGGGCTCGCGGCCGTGTACACCGTCGTCGTGCTCTCGGTCGGCCTGCTCGCCGGCTGGTCCGGCATCTGGTCGGTGGGCCACCCCGCGTTCTTCGCCATCGGCGCGTACGTCGCGGCGTACGGAAGTGGCCACGACTGGCCCCTGGAAGCGGTGGTGCTCGGTGCCGTCGCCATCGGCGCCGTCCTGGGCGCCTTCCTCGGGTACGCGGGCGCCCGCTTCTCGGTGCTCTACATCGCCCTGCTGACCCTCGCCTTCACCATGGTCACCCTCGAACTGGTCAACCGCTGGAGCAGCGTGACCGGCGGCGACCAGGGAGTGCCGGTCGTCCAGCTGCGCAGCGCGCTCGGCCTCGGCACGGTCCTGGGCGGCGGTGCCGAGGCCCAGTACCTGGCGGTCGGGGCGGCCGCGGTGGTGCTCGCGCTGGCGGTGCCGGCCGCCGCCTCGGGGCTGCGGATGCGGCTCGTGGCCGCCAAGTCGCACCCCCTGGCCGCCCGTACGATCGGCATCGCCCCGGAGGCGCAGTCGTCGCTGTCCTTCGCCGTGAGCGCGGCCTGCACCTGCCTGGCGGGCGTGTTGCTCGGGCTGCTCACCGGCTTCGTCAGCCCCGACCCGTTCTCGCTGTCCTTCGGCATCTCGCTGATCGCGGCGTGCGTGCTCGGCGGGGTCGGCAGCATCCTCGGCGCCGTGGCCGGAGGCGTCTACCTGACGTGGAACCCCTCGCTGTCCTCCACAGTGGGCCTCCCCCAGCCGGTCGTGCAGGGCCTCGTCCTGATCTGCGTGCTCCTCTTCCTGCCCGGTGGCGTCGTGCCGTTCCTGGCCCGACCCGCGCGCGGTCTCGCGCGGCGTCTGCTGCGCCGAGCGGACACCCGACCCGCCCCGCCCGCCGAGGAGTCGACCGCCCCCGCCGCGCTCCGGCCGCCGACCGACGACTCCGTGCTGCTGCGCCTGGAGCACGTGTCGGTCTCCTACGGCGGACTCCAGGCCCTGGAGGACGCCTCGCTGACCCTGCGGCGAAACGAGATCCTGGCGGTCATCGGGCCCAACGGGGCGGGAAAGACGACCCTGTTGAACGCCCTGTCGGGACTCACCGGCAACGGCCGGGTGAGCGGAACCGCCGACTTCGCCGGCCGGCCCCTGTTGCGGACCAGGGCGACCGCGCGCCGGCGGCTGGGCATCGGCCGTACGTTCCAGCACGCGGAGGTCTTCTCCGAACTCACCGTCGCCGAGAACGTGTTGTGCACCCGTCGCCGGATCACCGGCCGGGACCGGGCCGAGGTCGCGCGACTGCTGCGCTCCGTCGGCCTCGCGGAGGTGGCCGACCGCCGCCCCGGGGAGCTGCCGTTCGGTCTGCAGAAACGCCTCGACCTCGCCCGCGCGATGGCCGAGAACCCGAAACTCCTGGTGCTGGACGAGCCGTTCGGCGGCCTCGACGCGAGTGAACGCGCCCTGCTCGCCGGGCACATCAGGCGGCTGCACGCCGGCGGCACCGCCGTGGTGGTCATCGACCACGTCCTCGACGACCTCTTCTCCGTCGCCCACCGGGTCCTCGCCTTCGACTTCGGCCGCACCATCGGCGAGGGAACCCCGGACACCGTGCTGCAGGACCCGAAGGTGCGCTCGTCGTACCTGGGAACGGTCGACGCCAGGACCCGGCCGCCCGAGCACACCGGCGAACGCGGCATGATCCGCCTGCACGGCATCGGCCACACCTACGGCGGCGTGGTCGCCCTGCGCGACGTCGACCTCGATGTCCGTCAGGGCGTCGTGTTCGGCGTCGCCGGAGCCAACGGCGCGGGCAAGAGCACCCTGGCCGGCATCCTGCACGGCTCCCTCACCGCCGCGCACGGCGTCAGGGAGACGGGCGCGGGCGTCCGCACCAGCCTGGCGCCCGAGGGGCGGGCCCTGTTCAAGACGCTGTCCCTGCGCGAGAACCTCGAAGTCGCCGCGTACGCGGGCGGCGTCACCGGCGCGCGGCTGCGCGAGCGGCTGGAGGAGACCGTCGAGTGGCTGCCGGTGCGGCTGCGCGACCGGATGTCCGCGCCGGCCGGCGGGCTGTCCGGCGGCGAGCAGCAGATGCTCGCCATCGCCCGCGCCCTGATCGTCGCGCCGGACGTCCTGATCGTCGACGAACCGGCGCTCGGGCTCGCCCCCGCCCTGGTCGACGAGGTCTACGACCGGCTCGCCGCGCTGGCCCGGGACGGCCTGACCGTCGTCCTGCTCGAGCAACTGCTCAGCCGGGCCATGTCCGTCTGTCACGAGGTGGCCGTGCTGCACGAGGGCGTCGTCGCCGCCCACGGCCGGCCGGGCGATCCCGCGTTCGCGGCACAGGCGGAGGCGGCGTACTTCGGCGGCGGCCCGGAGGCCGGCCCGAACGCGGCGGCCGCCGCCCGGGCCTCACGAGTGAACTGATTCCTGTAGCGAACGAGGTGGACCATGTTCCGGACCGTAAGAAAACTCCGCCGCGCCGCGGGAACGGCGGCCGTCCTGGCCGCGGTGGCGTTGACCGCCAACGCGTGCGCCGGCCAGGACTCCGCGGGAGCCGCCGCGAGTTCCTCCGAGATACACATCGGCGCGTGGCTGCCGCTGACCGGCTCCACCGCCGCGTACGGCGTGCCCGAGAAGGCGGGCGCCGACGCCTACTTCAAGATGCTCAACGCCCAGGGCGGCGTCAACGGACGCAAGATCCGGTGGACCGTCAAGGACAACGCGGCCGACCCGCAGCAGACCGTGCAGATCGCCCGTGAACTGATCGGCCAGGACAAGGTCGTGGCCATCGTCAACGCGAACGGCACCTCCCAGGCCGAGGCGGCCTTCCCGTTCGTCCTCAACCAGTCCAGGGTCCCGGTCCTGAACGAGGTGGGCGGCGCCGAGAACTGGTACAAGCCGCCGCGCCCCGGCCTGTTCGGCACACAGACCCTCTACGAGGACCAGGCCGCGGCGGTGGCCGCGTGGGCCGTGCAGGACGGCGCGAGGAAGATCCTCGTCGTGCACAGCGACCCGGCGGCGTTCGTGAACGTCGCCAAGCAGGTGGAGCCCGTCGCGAAGAAGGTGGATCCCTCGGTCGAGGTCGACCGGCTGCCGGTCAAGTACCAGACCACCGACTACACACCGGTGATCAGCAAGGTGAAGGCGGCGAAGCCCCAGGCGGTGATCCTGATCCTCACCTCGCCGGAGGCGGCCGCCTTCGTCAAGGAGGCCAAGCTGCAGGGACTTTCCCTGCCCACCTACGCCTACGCTCCCGTCGCCGCCGAGTCGACGATCTCGCTGGCCAAGAACGCCGCCGAGGGCCTCAAGGCCGTGCAGCTGGTGAAGGCGCCCTCGGACCCCGACCCGTCGGTCAAGGAGTTCCGTGCCGCGATGGCGAAGTACGAGCCCGGTCAGGACGCCGGGTTCCTCGCCCTGTGGGGCTGGAGCAACGCGAAGGTGTTCGCCCAGATCGCCAAGACCGTCAAGGGGCCGGTCACGTCCCAGGCCATCGTCGCCGCGTACCAGAAGGCGTCCTCGGTGGACCCCGGGGTGTCGCCGGTGATGAGGTTCGGCGCCGACGACCATCTCGGCACCCGCAGTGTGCAACGCGTGGTCGTCAAGAACGGCGTCTGGACCTCCGTCGGCTCCTTCTACACGCCTCCCGCCCGCGACTGAGCACGCCGGCCGCCTCGAACGCCGTGTCCCTGGCGGGGACACGGCGTTCCCTCGTGTCCGCCGTACGCCCACCGCATCAGTACCGCGGTACCGGCCCCCCACGCAGACGTCCGCGGGTCGGCGCACCCGGCCCCGCGGCTTCAAGGGCAGCGGCGGGAGCCCAGGGGCGGGCACGCGCCTGCGACCCGGTTCCTGTTCAGAGAGGCAGCACGAACATCGCCGCCGCCCCGAGAGCCATGCCCGCGTGGCAGGCTGGTGACAACGCGTCAGCTCGGACGTCCGTCACCGGTCCCCCTGCTTCCGCCGGCACGGCACGGGCGGCGTCGAAGGCGCGAGCCGGCCAGCGGAGAGCGAATGCCGGCAGGATGAGGGCGAGGATGCCGGCTGTCAGGTTTCGGCGGTGCCGTCGAGGCTCATGGCGGCCAGGCCGAGTCTCCCGAGATGTCCATTCCCGCCATGGGGTGCCCGGCTCCTCCGGCAGAATGACCGGCGGTCATGCCGCCGGAATCCTCGAGGAGCCTGGGTCGGGTACCTCGGGGGCGTCGGAGCTGACGGACATGGGCGGACCTCGCGCTGTCTCGGCGGCGCACAGGGCGCCGTCACCGTGCAGGACGGGACGCCGTCCGGCCGGTGTCCGGCGTCAAGTCGCCCCGCACCCGGTCGTTTTCGGCCGCTGCCTTGAAGCAGTCGGGCCGAGGGGCACCGGAGCCCCGAGGAGTTCGAGGTTTCCGGCGCCCCGGCTTCCCGGCGGTGCCCGCGGCCTGCCCCCAGTACGCGGGCGCCAGGGTCGTTCACCCGATCACGACGTCACCCCCTGCCGCGGCGGCAGAACCGCGCCGTCGCCTGCGTACGACGAACACTCCAACCACCGTGGTCAGCAACGCAGTTGCGGCCGACACACCGGCCACCATGGTCCCCCGGTGTTCGAGGAGGCCGATCGCCTGCTCCCTGGGCGGGCTCGGCAGTTGTCGGCCCCGGCACGCGGGAGGCACCGGCGCCGCTTTCGCGCTCTTCGTCACCTGGAACAGGAAGCGGTTGGTCTGCGCGTCGCCGTCGACGGCCCGCACCGTGTAGGTGATGGAGCCGACGCCGGCCGGCAGCCCGTGGACGGCCGCGCACACGGTGGAGCCCGGGACCACGACGGGTTCGCCGACGGGCAGCGGCTTGCCGTCCGGTCCGGCCACGGAGATCTTGGGCACGGCCCCCTTCAGCAGCGTGCCGAACGTCAGCGCGATGACGCGGGTGTCGGGCCCGACCTTGGCCCCGGGCGCCGGCGACGCCGTCTGGAGCGCTGTGTGGGCATAGGCCGACGTGCTGCCGGCGGACAGGAGGGCACACGCGGCCGCGCAGAGCACGGCCGGTGCCCTCAGAAGGCGAAGTCCGCGCATGCGATGCGGTTGTCGAGGGCGTCGCTGGGGTGGACCACGATGGCGACCGCGCCCTTGCCCGTCTTACGGGCGTTGTCCACCGTGGTCATCACGGTGCCCTTCTGGTCGGCCTCGAACATGAGGTGCACCTCGTTGGGCGGCTTGGCGGGGCCGCCCTCGACGAACTGGAAGTGCGCGCCGCCGTTGTCGGCCGAGCAGTGCTGGGCGTGCAGATGCGCCATGTAGGAGGCCCCCGGCTTCAGACCCGTCAGCTTGACGGTGACGGTCGTGCCCTTCGCCCCCTGCGCGAGCCAGGCCGTGCCCTTGACGTGGTCAAGGCCAGGCGGCCGTGTGTCCAGGAGCTTGAACGTGCCTTCCACCACTGCGGCATGGGGGATCTTGTAGGCGGGAGTGGCCGACGGGTCCCCCATCGCCATCCCTGACATGTTGTCCATGTTGTGGGCGGAGGCCGACGTTTTCGGCTTGGCGGCGGCGTGATCGGACGGCTCGCCTCCGCAGCCGGCGAGAAAGGCGGCCAGGGCGGTCACGAAAGCGGTGCCGACGGCGAGCCGGGGCGCCCGGCGCAGTGGATGGGGCGCCGACGGGGTGCCGGACGGGGACGGATGGGCGGCGGACGAGCGGTGGTACATGGAACTCCCGATCGATGGGCAGGCACGCGCCCCCGCAGGCAGGCGGGCAGGCACATGCCGGGCAAGGTGAACGGGCCGGGCGCGCAAGAGCGCACGCTGGACCCGCGAACGAAGCGGCCCGTCGCCCAACCCCCGGGAATCACACAGGACTTCAGAGGGGTGCGGCGGACAGCGGACCGGTCGTCGACGGACGGAGAACGGCCGAAGCGGCCCGTGGTGGCCCCCTGCGGATGACGGTGTGCCGCAACGCCGCAGAGGCGGCGAGAGGTGCCTGCGCGGTGACCGCGGCCGGGCGGGCGACGCGAGCACGCCGAACCGCTACCCGGCCCGCGAGCAGCCGGCGGACGCGGCGCAGGGGCGCCAGCAGCATGACGGCGAGGGCCCGGCCCAGCCGGTGGACCGCCGTCTCGCCACGCCACAGCCACAGCCCGCACACCACGGCGGCCAGCAGATGCGCCAGAAACATTCCGGCAGACCCCTGGTGCATCAGCACGGACCCCGCCGACAGGTCGGACGCGGCGCGAGCCGGGCCTACGGGCGCCATCGCCATGTCCGCGTGGCCCATGTGCATGACCATCCCGGAACCGGAGAGCGCCATCGCATGATCCATATCGGAGACCGACGCCCGCGCAGGCTCACCGGACGGCATCCGGACGAGCATGTGGGTCAGGTCGAACCACAGGTGCAGTAGCGCCTGTACGGCCGTGGTGGCCCCGACCACGGTGAGGACGCCGCGTTCACGGGCGGTCAGCCACCAGGCAGCCGTGGCCGTCCCGGTGTACGCCGCCCCCAGGGCCCACCAGGGCAGCAGGTCGCCGGACATCAGGGCGTGACCGAACGCCGTCGTCACTACGCAGACGGCGGCGAAGACGCCCGCCCGCAGCGGACGCAGGCCAACGCCCCGCGCTGCGGCCGATGTCGGGGACACTGTCAACTCCTGCTGCCAATGGGGCTGTTGTTTGATACGGACGGGAACATCGGGGCGTTCACACGCGCGACACGCGGAGGCGGCAGAAGGCACTCCGCTGGATGCGTGGGGACCCGCCGGCTCGTCTGCGGCGTCCTCGTGGCTGCTCGCGCCTGCGGCGGGCCGTAGGCCGAAAACAGCCCCGTGCCCCGGCGGGTCCGGTGATCAGGAGCTTCGCCAGACGGCACCCCGCTGCTCGTATTCCATGATCGACTCGACGCCGAGGGCGACGGATGCTCCGCACTCGCGGGTGAGCAGCCACAGCGCCAGATCGATTCCGCTGGTGACACCGCCCGCGGTCACCAGGTTGCCGTCGTCGACGACCCGTGCGTCGATCACCTTGCCTCCCTGGGCGGCCAGGTCGGCCTTGCCCAGGTGGTGGGTCGTGCACGGACGGCCCTTGGTCAACCCCGCCGCGGACAGCACCAGGACCCCGGTACAGACACCGGCGACGGTGACGCCCGCCTCCTGCGCCCGCACGAGGTCCCGCAGAACCTCCGGATCCTTGATCAACTGATCACCCCCGCCCGGCACGATCAGTACATCGGCATCGGTGGGATCCCAGGCGGTCGGCACCACGATCCTGGTGCCGAAGAAGCAGGTCACCTCGCCGGGCGCCGACGGTCGCACCAGTGTCGTCTCCACCTGACCGCCCGCCTGTACTGCATGCCCGAACACGTCACGCGGCCCGATGGCATCCTGCTCCTCGACCCCGTCGTACATCAGGATCTGAACACGCAGCGACATCAACTGTTCTCCTTGCTCGAGATGGTGTCCCCGGATGGTGCCCGCGCCGGCTCTGAGGCGTTGTCGCCCGCGAGCGGCTGGGCCGTGTACGTGATGCGGATGACGCCGTCGGCGTGTCGTCCGGTGCGGGCGTTCACGCCGAAGACGTCGGCGAGGACCTGCGGGGTCAGGACCTCCAGGACCGGTCCCGCCGCCACCACGGTCCCCTCGTGCAGGACGACGAGGTGGTCGCAGAGGCGCGCGGCGAGGTCGAGGTCGTGCAGGACGGCGAGGGTGGTGATGCCGGTGGCACGGACGAGGTCGAGGAGCTCGAACCGCGCCCGGATGTCGAGGTGGTTGGTGACTTCGTCCAGGACCAGCAGCTGCGGTTCCTGGGCCAACGCGCGGGCCAACAGCACGCGTTGGCGTTCACCGCCGGAGAGGGAGGCGTAGTCGCGGTCCGCGAAGGGCCGTACGCCACAGCGGTCGACGGCGTCGGCCACCACCGCGCGGTCCCCGGTGCCGTCACGGCCGAGCAGACCGTGATGGGGTGCGCGGCCGAGGGCGACGATCTCGGTGACGGTCAAGCCGGTGATGTTGCCGCCCGCGTCCTGCAGGACGGCGGCGGTACGGCGGGCCGCGGCGCGCGGCGACAGCGCCCACACGTCGTCCTCGCCGACCCTGACGGCCCCGTCCGCCGGACGCAGTGAGCGGTAGACCGCTCGCAGGAGGGTGGACTTGCCGCTGCCGTTGGGGCCGACGAGACCGACGATCTCGCCCTTGTGGGCCTGAAGGCTCACGTCGCGCAGGATCGCGGTCCGGTCCAGGGTGATGCGGATGTGGTCGACGGTCAGTTCCATGCGATCAGTCCAGACCCTTGTTGCGGCGCAGCAGCCACAGGAAGAACGGGGCGCCCAGGAGCGCGGTGAGGATGCCCAGCGGCAGTTCGTTGGGGCGGTCGAGGGTGCGCGAGAGCAGGTCGACCAGGACCAGGTAGAGGGCACCCAGCAGGGCGGTCAGGGGCAGCAGACGGCGGTGGTCGGCGCCGGTGGTCAGGCGCACCAGGTGCGGGATCATCAGGCCGACGAAGCCGATGCTGCCGGCGACGGCGATGACCGTCCCGGTCAGCAGCGCGCTGAGGACCAGGAGCACCGCGCGCAGGCGGTTGACGTCGACGCCGAGCGCGGTGGCGGACTCGTCGCCGGCCAGCAGCACGTTGAGGCGCCGACCGAACAGGGACAACAGGGTGGTGGTGACGAGCACGACCACGGTGACCGTGGGGATCTGGTCCCACTGGGCGCCCGCGACGCTGCCCAGCATCCAGAACATCACCGTGCGCAACTCGTTCGGCGTCGCCTGGAGTTGCACGTAGCTGGTGGCCGACAGGAAGACATAGCCGACGGCGACACCGGCCAGCACCAGCCGGGTCGGCGCCAGCCGGCCGCGCCGCTGCCCGAGCGCGAACACGAGCGCCCCGGCGAGGAGCGCGCCGAGGAAGGCCGCCGCCGACACGCCGAGCCCGGCGAGTGCCGCGCCTGCGCCCAAGGTGATGACGAGGACCGCGCCGAGCGTGGCGCCGTAGGAGAAGCCCAGCACGATGGGGTCGGCCAGCGGGTTGGACACCACCGTCTGCAGCACCGCCCCGGAGACGGCGAGGCCCGCGCCGACCAGGGCGGCCAGGACCACTCGCGGGGTGCGGAAGTTCCATACGATCTGGTCGAGCGCCGGATCGGACGGCGCCGTCCCCGCGCCGGTGACGTGGTGCCAGACGATCGCCCACACGTCACCGACCGGGACGCTGACGGCGCCGATGCTGATCGCCACGATCATGGTGGCGATCAGCGCGACAGGCAGGAGCGTGAAGGCCAGCGGAACTGTGAGCCTGCTCAGAGCGCGTCGGGGTGCAGCATCTTCGCGACCTTCTGCACGGCCAGGTCGTTGCTCGGGCCGAGGTACATCGAGTCGGACAGCGTCACGTACGTGTTGGTCTTGGCGGCCGGCCACTGGGGGAACTCCTTGAGCAGTTTCTTGGCGTACGCCGCCGGGTTGGGGTCGTTGTAGCTGATGACGACGACGGCGTCGACGTCGGTGGCGGCCACCTTCTCCTTGCTCAGATCGGCGAAGGTGGCCTTGGTGGTGGTGGAGAAGGCGTTGGTTGCGCCGGCCTTGGCGAGGATGTCGTTGACGATGCCGTTGGCGAGGATGGAGCTGAAGTCGTTGCTGCCCATGGACATGTTGGAGAAGAGCACCATGACCTTCGGCTTCTTCTCGCCCTTGACCTTGTCCGAGACGGCCGCGATGTTCTTCTCGGAGGCGGCGATCAGCTTCTCGGCCCGGTCACTGACGTTGAAGATCTTTCCCATGTCGCGCAGCAGCCGGTAGCTGTCGGCGACGGTCATCCTGGAGGGGTCGTCGTCGCAGCCCTGCGGTGAGACGTAGCTGTTGGCGCCGACCTGTTTGAGCTGCTCGCGGGTGGCGAAGCCGTTCTTCTGGTCGAAGCCGTACGTGGTGACGGACAGGACGAGATCGGGGCGCAGGCCGAACATCGCCTCGCGCGGGATGTCGTACGCCTCGTTGAGCTTGACGTTCCCGGTGGGCAGCTTCTTGATGGCCGTGGCCCGGCCGGGCACCTCGGACATGCCGTAGCCCTGCTGGTTGGCGACGATCCTGTCGCCGAGTCCGAGAGCGAGCAGGGTGGAGACCTCCGCGACCGAGGCGCCGTTCATGACGACGACCCTGCTGGGCGCCTTCGTGAACGTCTCCTTCTGGCCGCAGTTGTCCAGGGTCACCGGATAGCCGGTCTTGGAGGCCGCGGCCCGGGTCGTGCCGGCGCTCGCCTTGTCCCCGGACGAGGACGCACCGCATGCCACCGTGAACAGGCAGCAGGCTGCGGCCAGGGCGGTGGCGGCCGGCCGGTTGATCGACATGCGGGCTCCTCTGCGTGCGGGATGTGCTGCTGGTCTTCTGCGTGGTTCTTGGTGCAGTAGTCGCGGCGCGGCGGCCGTGAGTTCCCGCGCATCTCCGGCAATTGCCCAACTCGGCAGAGCAGTTGATGCCCGGCAACGGGGTTGGTGCTCCCCACCGGAGAGCACCAACCTGTCGCGTCAGGCCGCCAGGGCGGCCGGCGCCTCGGCCTCCCGGAGCTGCCGTTCCAGAGCCGCACGGGCGCGGGAGACCCGGGAGCGGACGGTGCCGACGGGGCAGCCGGTGAAGGTGGCCGCCTCCTCGTAGGACAGGCCGACGATCTGGGTGAGGACGAACGCCTCACGGCGTTCGTCGGGCAGCGCGGCCATCAGGTCGAGCAGGACCACGCCGTCGTCGAAGCCCGGCAGGTCGCGCGGCTGGGTACGTTCGACGGCCGCCTGCCAGTCCGGGGTGTCGGCGAGCCGCGGCCGGGCGGCGGCGTACCGGAAACTGTCGGCCACCGCGCGACGGGCGATGGACAGCAGCCAGGTACGGGCCGAGGCCCGTCCCTCGAAACGGTGCAGGCTGCCGAAGGCCCGCGCGAAGGTGTCCTGGGTCAGGTCGTGGGCGCTCTGGGGATCGCCGCTGAGGTGGACGACGTAGCACAGCACGTCGTGGTGGAGCGCGCGGACGAAGTGCTCGGCCGCGTGGGGGTCGCCGCTGCGGGCGGCCAGCGCCCAGGCGGTCGCCGCCGCGTCCGCCGAGGCGCGCGTCGTCCGGGAAGCGGGCAGTACGGAAACAGTCACGTGATGTCCCTCTCGGGTCGTCCGGGGCCTGCCGGTGAATGCGGCGGCGCACCGGGACTTGGGGTGCGGCCGTACGCGGTGGGTACGGCGATGCCCGGGGCCCGTCAGGAGGTGTGGGCACACGGCGGCACACGGATGTACCGGCGTGAAGCGCCACAAGCGACAAGGGAACTGCGCGCGAACGCGGCAGCACGGAAGGCCGGACGTGAGGCCCCGGTGGATCCGGCTGTCTCAGGCGACAGCGGCACCCGTGGGCGGGGCCCGGGAGGTGAGGGAACAGCACAGCAGGAGCCGTGCGGGAGCCGGCGTGTCGGTGGCGCGGCGCCTGCCCGTGAGCGGGCGAGGCAGCGGCGCGGGCCCGGCCAGCAGCATCCGCAGCGGTGCCATCAGCCAGGTGGCCGCCGCCCGCAGGACCCGGAAGAACGCGCGCTCACCGTAGGCGAGCCACACCCCGCACAGGACTGCGGCCAGGAGGTGCGCGGCGAACATGCCGTAGGTGGCACTCGCGCCCATACCGGCCATACCCTGCGCGTGCTGGACACCGTCCATCGCATGCGCCATGGATCCCATGTCCATCGGGTCCATGTGCATGGAGCCCATGTCCATGCCGCTCATGTCCATGGAGGCCGCAGCGTTACCCGGGGTGTCATGTACCGCAGTCGCCGCGGTGGTGAGCGTCTGCGCCAGTAAGAACGCCCCATGGAGCGCCGCCTGCGTCGCTGTCACGACCGTGACGATCAGCGTGTGCCCGCGCTCACGGGCGGCCAGCAGCCAGCCGGCCGTACCGGTCCCGGCCGCACCGGCTGCCATGGCCCACCCGGGGACGGAGGTGCCCGACATGATCACGTGGCCGAGGGCGGCGAGCAGCACGCAGACGGCGGCGAACACACCGGCCCGCAGCGCACGGCACCACCCTCGGACAGTCATAGCCCGCTCATCCTCGCACCCGGCCTCGGCTCGTCGTCAGGGGGTACGTATGCACCCCCACCTCCCGACTCACCACCACGGCAGTGACGCACATCACGCCTGGCGAGCGGGAACTCGGCGGGCACCCGGCACGACTACTGGAACGAGGCACTGCCCGGACGCACCACCACCGCAAGCACCTTCACCCGCCCACTGTGCCGGAATTCCAGGGTGAAGGGCACCAGATCGCCCGCACTCCAACTCTGCTTCCCGGCCGGAGCGGACACCGTCAGGTCCACCCCCTGCGGCGACATGGCGAGGCTGCCGCGAGCCGGTATGCCGACGGAGTCGATGGCGGCCCGGTAGGCCCCGTCGCCGGAACTTCTGGCTCCGCCATCCGACTGTTGTGATGTCGGGGACGCGGTGAACACCCGACCCGGCAGGTCCGTTGTCCGCTCAAAACCCCATTGTCGTCCAGGAGTTGCGCCATGGCACAGAAGCAGTACAACGTCACCGGCATGAGCTGCGAGCACTGCGCGGCGAGTATCAGGGAAGAGGTGTCCGAGATCTCCGGGGTGAGCGAGGTCGTGGTCGACGTCGCAGCCAAGTCCGTCACTGTCCACGGAGCGGACCTCGACGACAGCCGGCTGCGCGCCGCGATCGTCGAGGCCGGATACGGCATCACCGACACGGTCGCCGCCTGAGTCCGCGCTCCTCAGAACACGCAAGCACAACGGAGGCCGGACCGGACACATCAGCCGTCCCGCCCGGCCTTCGTACGCATGCACGCGGGCCGCCAGCCCGACGGGAACCGTAGAGAACCGTGCCTACTCGGCCCGGGATCCGGTGGAACGACCGCGCACGGCGAACACCGCCGCGCGGACGCTCCGCACCACCAGGGACACCTTCATGACCCCGATGCCGCCACGCGGCCCGAGGCGCCCCACCCTCGCCTGCCCATGCGCACCGCCATCCGCGAACGAGCTGTTCGACCCGCCCGCAAATGAGTCGGACACGGAGTCCGTTCAGTTCCCCGCCGTCGTGGACCGATCGAGGCAACGGAAGCGCGCGGACGGAGCACGAGCCCACACCGGCCACCCGCCGTGCACCCGCACCCGGCGGAGGCGCGCGTCCGCACCTCGCACGCCGGGTATGCCTCGGAGAGTCCCCCGCGGCCACGGTGACCAGGAGCCGGCGCGCCGCGATCCCTGTGGCCCCGGAGGTGGAGCAGCATGACCGACATCAGTGGACTCGAGCCGGCGGCGACGTTCTGCGGGAACTGCAACTGCGGCTGTCCCCAGCTCTTCGTCGACCCCAACGCCCCGGCCGAGCAGCGGATCGTCCTCACCGACGACTTCGGCCAGCGCATCCAGATGAGCGCCGACCAGTTCTCCTCGATCGTCACCGACGCCAAGGCCGGCAAGCTGGACGGCATCGCCCTGCCGTGACGTGACGCCGGTGCCGGGCATCCCACTTTCCGGCACCAGAGGCGAGTGTGGCGGTGCGAGCGGGCGCTGCTCTACCACCAGCACGCCGCTGGACGCCTCGTACTTCGACCGGCTCGGCGAGGCGCTGCCGGTGTTGGCGCGGTTGGCCGGAAAGCCCTTGGACGAGTGAGCATGTCGGCCCGCGCCATGAGGCGCGGGCCGGCTGGACGGAAGCTGGGCCGCGGTCAGTCCGCGGTGCGGACGGTGGGCATGGACAGGTCGACCGGACCGGTGCCCGTCCCTGTCTTGCAGGAGTCGTGGCAGGCGCTCTCCAGGCTGCAGCACAGCGAGCAGATCGCTCCCGAGTGGAAGGGGCAGCCCGCGACGTCGGGCCGCTCGAAGTCCATCGCGCACACGGTGCAGGTCAGAGTGACCGCGGACGGCAGGCCGTTCGCGTCGAGCAGGGGCTCGTCGAGGTCGTCGACCCGCGCGATGTAGTACCTGCCCTTGGTCAGCACCGCGAACAGCGGCGAGAGCACCATGGCCAGGAACAGCGCGATGAACGGGGAGTACGCCTTGCCGTAGTCCCCGAACGCCTCGAAGTACGCGGCGATGGAGACGGCGGAGGCGATCAGCATCGAGCCGAAGCCGACCGGGTTGAAGTTGTACAGGTGGGCCCGCTTGAACTCGATGTACGACGGGCTCAGTTTCAGCGGCTTGTTGATGACCAGGTCGGCGACAACCGCGCCGATCCAGGCGATGGCCACGTTGGAGTAGAAGCCGAGGACGGTGTTGAGGAAGCCGAAGACGCCGCCCTCCATCAGGGCCAGCGCGATGCCGACGTTCAGGAAGATGTAGACGACCCGGCCCGGGTGCCGGTGCGTGAGGCGGGAGAAGAAGTTCGACCAGGACAGCGAACCGGAGTAGGCGTTGGTGGAGTTGATCTTTATCTGGGAAAGGATCACGAAGAACGTGGCCAGCCCCAGGGCGATGGGCGCGGCGAAGGTCTTGAAGCCGTGCACGTACTGCTGGATGGGCTCGTTGGCCTTGGACAGCCCCACGCTGCCGGCGATGTAGGAGGCCAGGAACGCTCCGCCGATCTGCTTCGCCGCGCCGAGGACCACCCAGCCGGGCCCGGCGGAGAGGACCGCTCCCCACCACTTCCTGGAGTTCTGCGGGGTCTTGTCCGGCATGAAGCGCAGGTAGTCGACCTGCTCACCGATCTGCGCGATGAGGGACAGAGCCACGCCGGCCCCCGCGCCGACGCCGAGCATGCTGATGCTGGACCCGGTCGGCGAGTTGCCCGCGAAGTGGGTGAACTCCGAGAACTTGCCCGGCTCCTGGATCGCGATGGAGACGAACGGCGCGACCATCAGCACCAGCCAGACCGGCTGGGTCCACACCTGCATCTTGGACAGCGCGGTCATGCCGTAGATCACCAGCGGCAGGATGATCAGCGAGCAGATCAGGTAGCCCACGGCCAGCGGGATGTGCAGGCCCAGTTCGAGGGCCTGCGCCATGATCGAGCCTTCGAGGGCGAAGAAGATGAAGGTGAAACTGGCGTAGATGACCGACGTGAGGGTCGAGCCGAGATAGCCGAAGCCTGCTCCCCGGGTCAGCAGGTCCATGTCGATGGAGTACTTCGCCGAGTAGTACGAAATCGGAATGCCGGTCAGGAAGATGACCACCGCAGCGGCGAGAATGGCCACCATGGCGCTGGAGAAGCCGTTGGAGATGGCTATCGAACCGCCGATGGCGAAGTCGGCGAGATACGCTATGCCGCCCAGTGCCGTGGTGGCCACGACGTAGGGCGTCCAGCGCCGGAAGGACTTCGGCGCGTAGCGCAGCGAGTAGTCCTCCAACGTGTCGTTCTTGGCCCACTCGTTGTAGGTGCGCCCCGCGGCGCCGGGAGCCCCGGCGGACGAGTCCGCCGCCGTCGGCGGTGGCGTGGGCGCCTGGTTGTCGACGATCTCCGTCACGGCTCTTCTCTCTTCCTGAGCGGAGCCCCGGACATCCCAGGGCGGTGCACGGAAGATTCGGGCCGCATTATTTCCCCGCTGTTTCACCTCATTTAAAGGGAGATTCCTTGGGGAATTCTTGGGCTATGCGCGTAGAACACTGAAAATGCGAGCGCCGGATTGTTTTTCGGGAAGCCGCCGGGAAATGAAATACGCGGCATTGCAGACGGCCTTGTGGGCCTGCCGCACGATGGCTCGGCACCGGTGGCGGGACCAGAGAGGTGAGACTGCCTAAAACTTTCTCTAGAAACTATTCCACCGGGGAGGTACTGTCAACGGGTCCCGGGTGGGCTGCTGGAGCCCACTGACCTACGGGAGCGGACGGGGGTCAGAGTTGGGCGACGACGTGGAAGTCGAGGACGTCCGCCCGCGCCAGGTAGAGCGGCTGGCTCAGTCGGTTGCCCTGCAGACGCAGCAGCCCGCGGGGACCCTCGTAGGCCACCTCCGCCCCGGCGTCCGTGACGCGGCGCATCGCGCGCACGTCCAGGGTGCCGGCCTTCTCCGCGAGAGCCGCGAGCAACCTCAGGCCCTCGAAGCAGGATTCGCCGAGGCTGCCCACGACCGGCGCCTCCACTCCGAACCGGCGCGCATAGCGACGGCTGAAGTCAAGGCTCTCCCGGGTCGCCAGCGTCTCGAAGAAGCCGGCCGCGGCCCACAGTCCCTCGGTGGCGTCGGCACCCGCGGCCAGCAGCATGTTCTCGTCGAGGTGGGTGCTCAGCCGCTGGCAGCGCTGGTGCAGCCCGTATGCGGCGAAGGCCCGGCTGAAGCGCACCGCGTCCTGGCCCACCAGCAGCATCAGTACGGCGTCAGCCTCGCTGCGCGCGATGCGGCGCAGCACCGGTTCGAAATCCTCGGTGCCCAGCGGCACGAAGATCTCGTCATGGATCCGGCCGCCCAGGGCGCGGGCGTAGCGGCGTGCGGCGCGGGCGGTGCTGCGGGGCCAGACGTAGTCGTTGCCGACCGTGCACCAGCGCCGCACTCCGGTGGCCTCGGAGAGCAGGCGCATCGCCGGCAGCAGCTGTTCGGTGTCGGCCTCTCCGGTGAGGAACACCCCGGGGGTGCGTTCGCCGCCCTCGTACTGAGCCGTGTAGACGTAGGGGACACGGCCGGCGATGGCCGGTGCCAGCGTCCGGCGGACCGCCGAGATGTGCCAGCCGACCACCGCGTCCACCGCGCCGAGCGACACCAGCGCTCCCACCTCGGCCGCCACGCGTTCCGGCGGTCCTCCGCCGTCCGTCACGATCAGACGGACCTCGCGGCCCAGGATGCCTCCCGTGGCGTTCAGCTCCTCGGCGGCCAGTTGAGCCGACAGTTCGCACGACGGACCGAAGAGGCCCGCAGGGCCCTGCAGCGGGACGACCAAGGCCACGGTGACCGTCTCACCCGCGGCATGCGGGCGCATCGGTCGCGCCGGATCCATCAGACCGACCTCCGTGAGGGCATGGGGGACACAGATCATCGTCCCGGCCTCGGCACCCTCGCAGAGGCTCGTAATGTTTGCGCACAGTAGACCTACCGGAAGGACACCGGCAATGCCGTCCGAAACGTCGCCGGACCTCGCTCGCCTTCTCACGCACGCCGAGCGGAACCTGACCCGGCGTCTGGCGGAGCTGCTGGAGGAGGAGGGCTGCTCGGTGGAACGGTGGCGGGTGCTGTCCGTGACCGCCGACGGCCAGGGCCACCCGATGACCGAGATAGCGGACCGCGTGCTCATGCCGGCCCCCAGTCTGACCAAGCTCGTGGACGGCATGGTCGCCGACAACCTCGTCCACCGCCGCTCCGACCCCGCCGACCGCCGCCGCGTCCTGCTCCATCTCACCGCGCGCGGCCGCATCCTCCACGACCGTGCCGCCCATCGCGTCAGGGCGGAACAGACCCGCCTGCTCGCCGCCATCGGCGACCAGGGCACGCTCGCCCCGGCCCTCGCCCGACTCGCCACCGCCCTGGCCCAGCCGCCGGTGGCCGAAACACGGACGCCGACGACACACTGATCCCCACCGGAACGGAAGGAGGGCTCCCACGAGTCACGTCCTCGCGGGAGCCCTCCCTCGTGCCGCCTGCAAGTGAGGGTTGAGAAGACGATCACGAGCAGGACGTCTGTGCCACCGACGCGGCTACGGCGTCACGGCTTGAGCAGCAGGCTGTCGCCGCGCTCCTTGGCGGCGGCGTAACGCTTGGCCACGTCCTGCCAGTTGACGACCGCCCACATGGCATCGATGAAGTCGACCTTCTGGTTCTTGTACTGGAGATAGAAGGCGTGCTCCCAGGCGTCGAAGACGAGGATGGGGGTGGAGCCCTGGCCGACGTTGCCCTGGTGGTCGTAGACCTGCTCGACGATCAGTCGGCCGCTGACGGGCTCGTGGGCGAGGACGCCCCAGCCGGAGCCCTGGGTGGTGGCCGCGGCCTTGGTGAGCTGGGCCTTGAAACCGGCGAAGGAGCCGACGGACTCGGTGATCGCGTCGGCGAGGTCGCCCACGCCGTCGGCGGCCAGGGGCTCGCCGCCGCCGTCCTTCGGGCCGGTCATGTTCTGCCAGTAGATCGAGTGCAGGATGTGGCCGGAGAGATGGAAGGCCAGGTTCTTCTCCAGGCCGTTGATGGAGCTCCAGGTCTCCTTGTCCCGTGCCTCGGCGAGCTGCTCCAGCGTGTCGTTGGCGCCCTTCACATAGGCCGCGTGGTGCTTGTCGTGGTGCAGCTCGATGATCTCCGGGCTGATCACGGGCGCGAGCGCCGAGTAGTCGTAGGGAAGTTCAGGAAGCGTGTAAACCGCCATGTCCAGTGTCCTCCGACGTTATTGCCACTCATGTGCAGTTGCACGCTACCAGCAAGAGATCCTAGCGGCCGATCAGGCATTGGACCTAGGACCGCGGCACGCCGAACGGGCCCATGAGGAGACAGCGGCCGCTTTCCGCCGTCCGCTGTGCGTAAGGACACCAGTGCGGCCGACGCCCGACCAGCCGATCCTTGGGTTACTCGGCGCCCTGCTCGGCTGTGGCGGGCTGGGCCAGACCCGCCGTCCACTTCTCCTCGATCCGGCCGAACTTCCACACCAGCAGGGCGATCGCCCAGGTGGCGAAGAACAGGCCCACGATGACGTAACCGATGATGTTGAGGTCGAGGCCCGAGACCCAGTCCCAGAACGCGCCGTGCAGCCCGGCCTTCTCCGCGATCAGGCCCAGCAGCTCGACCGTGCCGATGATGAGCGCGACGGCGACCGACAGGCCGGTGATGGTGAGGTTGTAGTAGACCTTGCGGACCGGCTTGGAGAAGGCCCAGCCGTAGGCGAAGTTCATGAACGAGCCGTCGACGGTGTCCAGCAGCGACATGCCGGCCGCGAAAAGGATCGGCAGGCACAGGATCGCGTACCAGGGCAGGCCCGAGGCCGCGCCCGAACCGGCGAGGACCAGCAGAGCGATCTCCGTGGCCGTGTCGAACCCGAGGCCGAACAGGACACCGAGCGGGTACATCTGCCACGGCTTGGTGATCGACTTCATCACGCGGCCCAGCAGGCGGTTCATGAAGCCGCGGTTGTTGAGCTGCTCCTCGAGTGCGGCCTCGTCGAAGTGACCGTGGCGCATCTGCCGGAACACCTTCCAGATGCCGGCCATGATCACGAGATTGATGATCGCGATGACGTAGAGGAAGGTCCCGGAGACCGTCGTGCCGATCCAGCCCGTGACGCTGTGCAGCTCGGAATTGTCGTTCTCGACGGGTCCGGCCAGCTCCTTCACGCCGAGCGAGAGCAGGAACGCCAGTGCGAAGACGATCGTCGAGTGACCGAGGGAGAACCAGAAGCCGACCGACAGCGGCCGCTGCCCCTCGTTCATCAGCTTCCGGGTGGTGTTGTCGATGGCGGCGATGTGGTCCGCGTCGAAGGCGTGCCGCATGCCGAGCGTGTAGGCGGTGATGCCGATGCCTACACCGAAGGTCCTGGTACCCAGGCTGTAGTGCTCCGGGGCCACGATCGCCACCAGCGTGAACCAGCCGATGACGTGGAGCGCGAGGATGAACGCGGCCATCCCGCCAAGACTTGCCCACTCCTTCCGGGTCATCGACGTACGGATGCGGTGCCACGAGATGCCGCGTCCGGAGCCGGAGTCGACGGACCCGGGCGAAGCGGAATCAGGAGCGGTGGTCATGGGGACGTGGGCCTTACTGCTCGGCAAGCGGCCGTTTTCAGCCGCACTCCCTAGGTTTCTGCCAATGAGTTGCAGTAACAAGAAGAGCGCGGTAAAGGACGGGGCAGGTTTCAGTCAGCGTCCGGGAAAGCGCGCAGGTCGAGTCCGTACCGTGGCCGCGGCCACCGACGAGTCGGCCGAGGGCGCCAAGATGCAGGAGGAAAAGACATGGAAGCCGGCCCTCGGCGGAGTGACCGGCGCTTACGTCGTCGCCGCTCAGATGACGGCGGTGCGGGTGGACGAGCCCGACCGGAAGGTCGGATTCGATGCCGAACAGATGGCCCGCTTCTGCGGTTGGCCGCCCGTAGCGGCGTGCGGAACATCGTCCAGTTGTCGGAACGGACTGGGCTCAGCGGGAGTCCCCACATCACGGCGCGGCAGGCGCCGTCACCGGCTCGGGCGCGGACTGGACGATTCTGCGCCCCGGCTCGTTCACCCAGAACTTCGTCACAGAACCCGCCCTGTCGCCGATCGCGGCCGGGTCGTACCAGGAATTCGACATCGGCGGCCAAGCCCAGACTTCATCGACGTCGACGACATCGCCGCGGTGGTCGTCGAGGCCCTCACCGCACCCGGCCAGGACGGCAAGGTGTACGAACTCTCCGGCCCCGAGGCCCTGACGGGTGAACAGGCGGCCTCCGCCATCGGCCGTACGCTCGGCCGCCCGTCACGTACTCCCACATCTCGCCCGACGACTGGGCCCGCCAGCCCGCGCCCGGGGTCTGCCCGAGGACTCGATCGACTGGGTCCTGACAGCCGTCACCGGCATGCGCGATGGCTGCTTCCGGCCGCATGGCGGGGCCCAGCAGGTCCTCGGCCGGCAGCCGCGCCCGTTCGGCGAATTCGTCGCGCAAGCCGCTGCCACGGGCACGTGGGGGCCTGACCATCCAGGTGAGTGACACATTCAGGCATCCGTGCGCAGCCCGTGCAGGAACAGGTCGAGGAACCGGTCTCTGACGCCTTGCGCGCTGACACCGCGGAGGCGGGCGATGTGCGTACTGAAGGCGGCCATGGCAGCCGCGAAGGTTTCCGCGGCCACGGATCGGTCGACGCCGGGACGGAGTTCGCCACGCCGCTGGGCGTCGAAGAGGACATCCTCGACGACGGCCAGCGGCTGGTCGATGCAGTCGCGCTGGAAGGTCGCGTACAGCTCGGGGTAGTCCGGGAGCTCGAAGGTGCAGCGGGCCGCGATCATCCAGCGGGGGCTGTCCAGCGTCTCGGCCACCGCGTCGTACAGGAGGCGCATGTCCTTTTCGAGACTGCCCGTGCGCGGTGGATGCAGTGGTCGCCCGGACAGGGTGGCCAGTCCCGCGAGGATCAGGTCGTCGCGCTCGGGCCAACGGGAGTAGAGGGTCCGCTTGGCGACCTTGGCCCGCGCGGTGACGGAGTTGATGCGGAATCCGGCGATGCCTGTTTCCGCGAGTTCGTCCACGACGGCCTGGAGGATACGTTCGTCGGCGCCCGGATCCCGGGGGCGCCCGGGCTTCGCGGCGGGCGGTGACGTGCTGGCCATGTAGGTCCTTTCCAGGTCTGCTTCCGACACCAGTGTGGCAGGGGCCCATCGGTGACCCATTTCACCACCGAAACGGTTTCGTATTGATGACTGGGCGGGATAGCTTGCTCCTGTACGAAACAGTTCCGTTTGGAAGAGGAGCCGGGCGATGGCCATGACTGCCGGGCACACGGAGTCAACCGCTGCTGCACGACAGGGCGGCCGCACGCCGCGCAGCAGGCTCAAACCCGAGCGTGAGGCGGAGCTGTACGCGGCCGTACTGGATCTGCTGAGGGAGCTCGGCTACGAGTCCCTGACCATGGACGCCATCGCCGCCCGCACCCGCTGCAGCAAAGCGACCCTCTACCGGCAGTGGTCGGGCAAACCCGAGCTGGTCGCCATGGCACTGCGTCACGAGAAGCCCGCCTCCTTCGACGGCATCGACACAGGTTCCCTGCGCGGCGACCTCGAAGCGCTCGTGGGCCAGATCAACGACCGCCAGGTAGAGAAGGACACCGCGCTCATGCGGGCTCTCTTTCACGCAGTCCACACCCACCCCGAACTCCTCCAGGCACTGCGTGACGTGCTCATCGACCCCGAACTGAGCGGGTTCAACGCACTGTTGGCCCGGGCGGCCGCGCGGGGCGAAGCCGCCGCGGACACACCGGCCGCGGCCTACATCCCCCAGATGCTGCTCGGCGCCCTGATCACCCGGCCGCTCCTGGACAACCAGCCGGCCGACGCCGCGTTCGTGCACGAATACCTTCGCGCCGTGGTCCTCCCCGCGCTCGGCCTCTGAACTCGCCGCCGCCCCTGGTACGGCGCCGCCACTTTCCCTCCTCCCGCCTGACGTGCGCCACTCCCGCCGTCGGGATGGACCGCCATGCCCCTTTGCACACCAACGACCCGACCCGGAGCAACTTCTCGTGGCCACATTCCTGTACAAACTAGGACGATTTTCCTTTCGCCGCCGACGGCTCGTCGCCCTCCTCTGGGTGGCCCTGTTGGCAGCTGTCGGCATCGGCGCTGCCAGCGCCAACACCACAGGTGACAACAGCTTCTCCATCCCCGGCACCGAGGCCCAGAAGGCCTTCGACCTGCTGGACAAGCGCTTCCCGGCACTGAGCGCGGACGGCGCCCAGGCGAACATCGTCTTCCGGGCACCCACCGGCGAAAAGATCACAGCCACCGGCAACAAGGCAGCGGTCGAGGCCGCCGTGGCCGAACTCAGTGACGGCAACAAGCAGGTCGTCAGCGTCCTCGACCCGTTCAAGGTCGGCTCGGTGAGCCGGGACGGCAGGACGGCCTACGTCGCCGTGTCCTACAAGGTCCAGTTCAACGAGATGTCGGATCAGTCCAAGAAAACCCTTCACCGGGTCCTCGACGACGGCCGGCACGCAGGACTGACGGCCGAGGCGGGCGGCACCGCCATGGCCGAGCTCCCGAAGACCGGCTCCACCGAGATCATCGGCATCGCCCTTGCCGCCGTGGTCCTGGTCATCACTTTCGGCTCGCTCGTCGCCGCTGGGCTCCCCCTCCTGACGGCTGTCGTCGGCGTCGGCGTCGGAGTCGCCTCGATCATGGCCCTCACCAAGGTCCTCGACCTGTCCAGCACCACCCCGACGCTCGCCTCGATGATCGGTGTGGCTGTCGGCATCGACTACGCGCTCTTCGTGGTCTCCCGCTACCGCTCCGAACTCTCCGCGGGCAGCGAGCGCGAGGAGGCGGCGGGCCGCGCGGTCGGCACGGCGGGCTCCGCGGTGGTCTTCGCCGGTCTGACCGTCGTGATCGCGCTGGCGGGTCTGGCCGTCGTCAACATCCCCAGCCTCACCAAAATGGGTCTCGCCGCGGCCGGAACCGTCTCCATCGCGGTGATCGTCGCTATCACCCTCGTCCCGGCCCTGCTCGGCTTCGCCGGCAAGCGCGTACTGAGCCGCAAGGCCCGGACGGGCAAGGAGGAGACCAACGACGGCAAGCCGAACATGGGTACGCGCTGGGCGACCTTCGTCCTGCGTCGGCCGGTCACGGTCCTGATCACGGCAGTGGTCGCTCTGGGCGTCGTCGCCATCCCTGCCGCCAGCCTGAAGATGGGCCTGCCCGGCGACGGTGATCAACCGACCCGCACCACTCAGCGCAAGGCCTACGACATGCTCGCCGAAAGCTTCGGGCCCGGCGTGAACGGCCCTCTGCTGGTGACCGTCGACGCCGCGGCCGACGGCGGAAACGTCAAGACCGAGGCCACCGAGGTGAGCAAGACCATCACTCATCTCAAGAACGTCGCTCTCGTCGCACCGGCGACCTATGACAAGGCGGGGCGCACCGCCATCCTGACCGTCATCCCGACCACCGGACCCGACAGCACCAAGACCGAGCACCTGCTCTCCGACATCCGCCACCGCACCGGCGACAACGTCATGGTCACCGGCTTCACCGCCATGAAGGTCGACGTGTCGGCGAAACTCAACGACGCCCTCGTGCCCTACCTGGGACTCGTCGTCGGCCTCGCGTTCCTCCTGCTGATCCTGGTCTTCCGCTCGATCCTGGTCCCGCTCAAGGCCGCCCTCGGCTTCCTGCTGTCGGTACTCGCCTCGCTCGGCGCCGTCGTCGCGGTCTTCCAGTGGGGCTGGGCCGCCGACCTGCTCGGCGTCCACCAGACCAGCCCGATCATGAGCATGATGCCGATCTTCATGGTGGGCGTCGTCTTCGGCCTGGCCATGGACTACGAGGTCTTCCTGGTCACCCGCATGCGCGAGGCCCACGTCCACGGGGAGAGCCCCCGCGAGGCCGTCGTCACCGGCTTCCGGCACGGCGCTCGCGTCGTCACCGCCGCCGCCATCATCATGATCAGCGTCTTCGCCGGCTTCATCGGCTCCAACGAGCCAATGGTCAAGATGATCGGCTTCGGACTCGCCTTCGCCGTCTTCGTCGACGCCTTCATCGTCCGCATGACCATAGTCCCCGCCGTGCTCGCCCTGCTCGGCGATCGCGCCTGGTGGCTGCCGGGGTGGCTGGACAGGGCGCTGCCCAACGTGGACGTCGAGGGCGAAGGGCTGGCCCGGCACCACGCCGGCTCACCGGAGGAGCCCCAGCTGACCCGCGTCTGAGGCGCTCGGGTCCATCAAGTCCCGGGGGTGCCGGCCGGTGCGGATCGGCGGGCGCCCTCGGGTCGCGCCGGACCGTGGGGACGGGCCTGGCGCGACACAGGGCCGGCAGAGGTCGCGCGAACGGCCGACCTCTGCCGGCCCATGACCGTCGTTGCCCCACGGGCAGGACAGACGCCGGCCGGGTGATTGGCGGCCCGTGCCTGCGACGTGGAGCAGCGAGACAGCCAGGCACACCTCAGCGGCCCCCGCGTCAGCTCGTCGGGGCGACGAAGCACATCCATCTGGTGACTAACGCCCAGAACGGGGTGCGCCACGACTTCGTCGACCACGTGGCCCGCGTAGACCTGGGCGCCACGGGCGGCATGAAGGCCCGCTTCGGCGGCCGTGCCGAAGCCTTCCTTGAGGGGGAAGGCGAAGGCCGACGCGCGCCCACCAGGACCAGCAGTTCGCCGTCGGCCACGGGTGCGAGCACGACCGGCACGGCACGGAGTTCGACGGCCCGCGCCTCCCGACGGGCCCGGTAGCCCCGGTAGTCGCATTGCGGTACCGAGTGACGTCCCGCAGCCGGCGGATGGCGGGTGGGGCACGAAGCCGGGGCGGATCATCTGGCGTTCGGCGACCTTGCACGGCCACATCGCGTCCAGCTTGTCGGTCTTGCGCCGTCGGGGCAGGTGTTCACATCGCGGGCGTTGACCAGCCACGTGTCGAATCCGGCCGCCTCCAGTACGTGGAAGGCGCGCTTCCAGTAGTCGCTGGTGGCCTCCATGACCACCCGGGTCACCCTCAGGCGCCTGAGGTTGTCGGCCATGCCCAGCAGCGAACGCGTCATCGTCGGGCGCAGCGGAAGGGTGCTACTCGCAGGCGCCCTACGCGCCGTCACACTCGCCGCTCTCAGCTGCGTCGCGTTGGTGGCCGCGGCGGGCGTCACGGTCGAAGATGCCCATGATCTCGCACGGGCCGCCCTCGGCTCCGATCGCGTGCGGCATCATGGTGGGGAACTCGGCGGCCTGGTTGGCCTCGATGCGGAACCGGCGATTGCCGAGCATCAGGATCGCCGTACCGGAGAGCACGACGAGCCATTCGCGGCCGGGGTGGGCGCGCATGCGGGCGGGATTGTCGGGCGGCGGTTCGGTCATGCGTCGACGCATGACGCTCATGCCGGGTTCGCCCTTGATGGGCCAGCGCATCAGGCCGTGGGTGCCGTCGATCATCGGGCTGACGACGACGTCGTCGGCGGCGTTCTCCACAAGCTGGTCCAGGGTGGTGTCCAAGGCGCGGGCGAGGGTGACGAGCTGGTCCAGGGCGAGGCGGCGCTGTCCGTTCTCGATCCGGCTCAGCGAGGACTGGCTGAGGTTGGCGCGGGTAGCCAGTTCTTCCAGGGACCAGCCCTGTGCGACGCGCAGCGCGCGGATCCTTTTGCGTACGAGGCCGTCCAGCCCCCCGTCTCCTTGCGTCATAGGCAACATCGTATGCCCCTCCTGCAAATGGGGCCTAACGTCGAGCACGGATGGTCCAGCACGGGTGCCATGCACGACGAAAGGGCGCGACATGTCTGCGCAGAATTCCCGCTACGAGAGCGAGACCCTGCCCACGGAGACGGTGGACGTGATCGGCGGCGGCGCAGCGGGCCTGAACGGGGTGCTCATGCTCGCCCGCTCGCGCCGCTCGGTCGTCGTGATCGACAGCGGCACCCCGCGCAACGCGCCCGCCGCAGCCATGCATGGCTTCATCCTCCTGGACGGCACCCGCCGCCCGAGATCCTCAGGCGCGCACGGGGCAGGTTGGCCAGTACGGCGGCCAGATCGTCTTCGGCGAGGTCGTCTCTGCCGAGCCCACCGCCCCTGCGCCCGACGACGACCTGCGGTTCACCGTCGCTCTCGCCGAGGGCCGCAGCGTGACCGCGCGCCGCGTCCTGGTGGCCACCGGTCTGCGCGACATGCTGCAGCAGGTGCCGGGCCTGGCCGAGCACCGGGGCCACAGCGTCGTGCACTGCCCCTACGGCCACGGCTGGGAGGTGCGCGACGAGCCCATCGGCATCCTGGCCACCAGCCCCGCGTCCCTTCATCACGCGCTGCTGTTCCGTCAGCCGACCGACGACCTCGTGTACTTCACCCATCGCGCCGGCCCGGAGGAGGATGACCACGCCCGGTTCGCCGCCCGCAACATCCGCATCGTCGAGACCGCGGTACAGGAAGTCGTCGGTGAGGAGGGCGCCCTGGCCGGTCTGCTCCTGGTCGACGGCACCTTCGTCGCCCGCCGCGTGATCGCGGTCGCCGGGCAGACGCAGGCCCGCGCCGAGGGCCTGGACGGGCTGAAGCTGCCGATGGAGGGCCTGCCCGACAACATGGGCCGTCGCTTCGCCTCCGCGATGGCCGACACCACCGACGTCCCGGGCGTGTGGGTCGCCGGAAACGCCACCGACCTCACCGCGCAGGTCGGGGCCGCCGCCGCGGCCGGCGCCCTGGCCGGATCCCACATCAACGCCCCGCCGGCCACCGCCGACAACGACGCGGCCCTCGCCGCCGCCCAGGCCGCGGACATCCCCGCCTGACATCCGGTCGAACCGCGCACCGCGCCCAACGGTCCGCGCAACCTCTGCTTCACCACCCCTTTGCGACCGCCCCTGCGGCGGCGCGCTGAGTCTGCATGCCCTTTTTGAGAGGAAATCATGAGTAGCAACCAGCCTCCCCAGGCGGCGGCCGTCCCGATCGGCGGCGGAGGTACGCCGGATGCGCGTCAGCTGCGCGCGATCCTGATCACCGTCTCCATCGCACTGATGGCCGTCATCGCCTCGGTGTCCGGCCTGAACGTCGCCCAGACCCACATGGCCGTCGAGTGGGGCGCCTCGCAGACCACTGTCCTGTGGATCATCAACATCTACACCCTTGCCCTGGCCGCCCTGCTGCTGCCGCTCGGTGCGATCGGTGACCGATTGGGCCGCAAGCCCATGCTGATCACCGGACTGATCATCTTCGGCGCCGCCGGCGTCACCGCCGGGCTCGCCCCGTCGGCCGCAGTGATGATCGGCGCCCGGGTGGCCGCGGGCATCGGCGCCGCGATGATCATGCCGATCACGCTGGCCGTCATCACCTCCACGTTCCCCGAGGAGGAACGGGGCAAGGCGATCGGTGTGTGGACCGGTGTCGCCGGAGGCGGCGGCATCCTGGGCATGTTCCTCTCCGCGCTCCTCGTGGACGTCGCGGACTGGCGGTGGCTGTTCGCACTGCCCGTGGTCCTGGTCGTCGCCGCGCTGGCGATGACCCTGAAGTCGGTGCCCAACTCCCGCGAACACCCCACCCATTCCTTCGACACCATCGGCGCCATGGTGTCCACCGTCGCCGTGATCGGTCTCATCTTCGTGTTGCAGGAAGGTCCCCAGCGCGGCTGGACCGACTCCGTCACCCTGATCAGCCTGGCCGTCGGCCTCGTCGCCGCCATCGCCTTCGTGGCCTGGGAGCTCCACCGCCGCGACGCATCCCTGCTGGACGTACGCCTCTTCCGTGAGCGCGGCCTGGCCGGCGGCTCCGTCACGCTGCTCGTCGTCTTCGGAGTCCAGGCAGGCATCGCCGTCGTCCTCTTCCCGTTCTTCCAGGCGGTGCTGGGCTGGTCGGGCCTGCTGTCCACCGTGGCGATGATGCCCATGGCCATGATGATGATGGTGGCGTCCGGCGTGGCCCCCAAGATGGCTGCCAAGATCGGCGCCCGCTTCACCATGACCGTGGGCATCGCCCTGTCCACCCTCGGCCTCGCGCTGATGGCCCTGTTCGTCTCCGTCGACGGCGGCTACCTGTCCATCCTCGCCGGTATGCTCGCCATGGGCATCGGCATGGGCCTGTCGATGACGCCCTCCACCGAGGCCATCACCAGCTC
This sequence comes from Streptomyces gilvus, assembly GCF_022513565.1. Lineage (GTDB taxonomy): Bacteria > Actinomycetota > Actinomycetes > Streptomycetales > Streptomycetaceae > Streptomyces > Streptomyces gilvus. The sequence continues at coordinate 482,779 of NZ_JAKWBE010000002.1, forward strand.
CCTGCCCCGCGCCAAGCAGGGCGTTGCCTCCGCCCTCAACGACGTCACCCGCGAACTCGGCACCGCCCTGGGCGTCGCGATGCTCGGCGCGCTCCTGGCCAACGGTTACCGCAGCGCCATCGACGACAAGCTCGGCGGCATCCCCCACAGGGCCGCGGACACCGCACGCGAAGGCGTCGCCAACGCCGTCGAGGTGGCACCGAGCACCGGCAGCCACGCCCAGGACCTGATCCACACTGCGCGGCAGTCCTTCGTCGACGGCTGGCAGCAGGCCATGTGGGCAGGCGTCGCCGTCATGGGCGTGCTGCTCGTCCACGTCGCTCTTCGCGGGCCGAAGGGCCCAGACCTCGCCCTCACCGACGAGGCCGAGACCGCGGAGACCGTCGCCGTCCGATGACCGCGTAACAACTGGGCGGATCATCCGTCAGACGTTGGGCATCGCGATACCCCGATGCCCAACGCCCCAGCTCAGCAGCGCATGTCGCAACGGGGACACGCATGCCGAACGAGCTCCTTGGACACCTCTGTCACCGAACCGTGCGTGAAGATCGAGGCTTACCGCCACATCAGTACCCCACTCCAAAGTGCGTACTCACGCAGCGTCACGTCTTCTTCTAGGCTCGGAGCACCAATCACCCATTGAGGAGTTACCCGACTCATGAGCCTTGTCATCACCGGCGCCACCGGAAACCTGGGCCGCGCAGCGGTGGAAACCCTGCTGGAGAAGGTCCCCGCCGACCACATCATCGCCGTCGTTAGGTCGGAGGGGAAGGCGGCCGACCTGGCGGCACGCGGAGTGCGGATCGCCGTCGCGGACTACAACTCGCCGAAGACCTTCGAGGGCCTGTTCACCGAGGGTGACAAGGTGCTCCTCGTCTCCGGCAGCGAGATGGGCAAGGACCGCGCAGCCCAGCACAAGGTGGTCATCGACGCCGCCCGAGCCGCCGGTGTGGCACTGTTGGCGTACACCAGTGTTGTCGGGGCGCTCACCTCATCGCTGGCCGACGACCACCGTGCCACCGAGGGACTGATCCGGGAATCCGGTCTGCCCTACGTCGTGTTGCGCAACGCCTGGTACCACGAGAACTACACGTCTCAGCTGGCCCAGGTCCTGGAGCACGGAGCCGTGACGCAGGCCGCCGGCGAGGGTCGGATCGCCACCGCCTCTCGCGACGACCTCGCGGCTGCTGCCGCGGCCGTCCTGGTCGGCGAGGGCCACGAGGGCAAGACCTACGAACTCACCGGCGACACCGCATACAGCTTCGCTGAGTTTGCCGCCGAGCTGACCCGGCAGACAGGCAAGGACGTCACATACCACGCTGTGCAGGGCGAGACCTACCTCGGCATCCTGACCGGCGCCGGCGTGCCGCCGTTCCTCGCGGAGGTGCTGGTCGACTTCGACACGTCCATCGAGAAGGGCGAGCTGGCAGTCACCACGGACCACCTGTCCACCCTCATCGGCCGTCCCGCCGCCCCGATCACCGACGCCATCGCGGTGGCGCTGAAGAGCTGATCAAGGATATGGCCGCTCACCTGTGGCGATGGGTGACGTGACGGTTGAGATGTCCACCGCCCGGGCGGTCACCGAGGTGAACCGCTCCGGGATCGGTGGAGGTGGTATGCCCCGGGTTCAACGGGGTCGGATCGCTGGAGAATTGACCATCCGTCGGCCTTCGGAGACCCGGCTCGAGGCGGAGCTGGCCGTCCACCGGCGGGCAGCGGAACCACTCGGGGAGACCACCTCCCCAAAAGGCGGTTCGAGGCCATCCGAGTGATGGCCGGCGAGGGGCATTCGGTGCAGCGGGCCTGCCGAGCGCTGCACCTGGCGGAGTCGGGCTACTACGCCTGCCGCCCCACGACCTCCTCACCCTCGCGGGTCGGCACGCAGCTGGCGGCCGGGGCCGCCGCAGTCATTCCGATCGCTGTCGCAAGGGAGCGTTGTCCCAGCGACAAGGGCGCGCTGGAAGGGCACAGGGCCGGAGCGTCCACGTCACTGAGGGTCGCGCTCCTGTTGCGAACGGGCGGGAGACCTCGCACATCTCCCCCTGGTCGTACTGAGGACGGCCGTAGGCGAAGATCGAGGCGGGCGGAAAGCCGGAGGACACCTGTCCGAAGTGAGGTCATGGACGGTCGGGCGGAAGCGCCGGCGCGAGTCTGAAGAGGCGACTCACGCGGCATTCCAGCCCTTTCGACATTTGTCGAATCGGCCGGGCAGGGGTTCTCTGCATCTGCCGGTGGTGACCGATTTCAGGTTGGCCGTACGGTCTGGGCACCGTCGGATTCCAACTGTTCACGTCAAGGACTGAGCGGTTGGAGGCCACCTAGGATTCGGAGCTTCTTCATGAGCGCAACAGTCGCCTTCGTCGGACTGGGGAACATCGGTGGGCGTGTGGTGGCCCACCTGGTGAAAGCCGGGCACGATGTGGCGGTATTCGACCTCAACACCGCTGCGGTCGATGCGGCGGTGGAGGCAGGCGCCCGGCGGGCGGAGTCGGCCGGACAGGCCGCCGAGGCCGCTGAGGCCGTCTTCCTGAGCCTGCCCACGCCGGCGATCGTGGAGGCGGTGACCGGCGAGGTCCTTCCGCACACCGCGAAGGGCGCGGTGATCGTGGACCACAGCACGATCGACCCGGACACCACCCGTCGGCTCGCCGCGGCCGCCGCCGAGGAGGGCGTGAGCTTCCTGGACGCCCCGGTCAGCGGCGGCGTGCAGGGCGCGGAGGCCGGCACGCTCGCGGTCATGGTCGGTGGTGACGAGGCTGCTCTGGCGAAGGTCCGCCCGCTGCTGGACACCTACGCGGGCAGTGTCGTACGCGTCGGCGACAGCGGCAGCGGTCAGGTCGTCAAGCTCGCCAACAACCTGATCACGGCGATCAACATCGTCGCCCTGGGGGAGGCGCTCACGACGGTGGTGCGTGAGGGCGTGGACCTGGACACCGCGGTGAGCGTCCTGACGAAGAGCTCCGCCAACAGCAACGTGCTGTCCAGCTACTTCCCACGCACCCTGTTCACGGCCGAGCGGCCGACCGGCTTCGCACTGGACTTCATGCACAAGGACCTGGGTCTGTTCCTGGCCTCGGCCGCCTCGGGCCCCGTCCCTCTGCCGCTGGCGAACTCCGTGCGGGACCTCTTCTCGATCGGCCGCCAACAAGGCCGCGGGGGCAAGGACTTCACCAGCGTCGTCGAGTTCTACGAGGACTTCGCCGGCGTCCGTCTGCAGACCAAGGAGAACAGCAAGTGAGCACCACCAGCGTGCGGATTCCCGACGTCCACCAGCTGATCGGCGGGGCATGGGGGCCCGCGGACTCCGGTGAGTGGCTCACCGTGGAGAACCCCGGCCGCCGCGAGATGATCGCCCGCGTCCCGGCGTCCGGCGCCTCGGACGTGGACCGGGCCGTCGAGGCGGCGAAGGCCGCCTTTCCCGCGTGGCGGGCAAAGCCGTCACGGGAGCGCGGCGCCCTCCTGATCAAACATTTCGACGGCGGACTCCGTCAACAGGACGATCCGCGTGCGCCCAGGTCCAGGCCGTGCACGAGGGCCCGCATCACCGATGCATGGTCGCAGGCCTGTTCTGGCGAACAGCCTTGGGGGTCGGTCCGCACCAGCTGTCGGGCAAGCCTCGGTCCGGGCCTCGCTCGTGGCCACGATCGGGGCGATGAGCGAAGCGAGGCCATCGACCTGGCCGGGGCGCACGTCTGCGGTGAGCGCGACCCCCCCCCTGGGCCTGGGCGCCCTGCGCCGGGAATGGAACCTCGCAGGCAGGGCCGTCTGATGCCTCCCCTCGCGGTGAATCGACCGACGAGCGGCCACACCGCTTCCGATCGGCAGCCGGGGCTGCCCCCGGCAGCACAACCGGCCGGGAGCAGGGTGCGCCAAGCAATCGGCGCCCGGTGCCAGAAACCCGTCCCGACCCATCGCCGCCCGGGCGGCAAGCCCAATCTGCCAGCCGTTTCCCAGCGCGGTCATCGGCCGGGACCACGATGTCGTCCCGGGCGGATCGCACGGCGATCGGCACGGTCCAAGTCAGGCGTGCACCCCTCGGCCGCGGCTGCGCCTGAACAAAGGGCAGGCCGTCGCAGCCCTGTCCCGGCCTGGTCCGATGCGGCTGCTTCACCCCGCACGGCCATCGGCACATGGGCGATCGGAGGCCATGCGAGCACACCACAGTTGTTGAGCATTGCTCAGCAAGTTAGGATCGGGGCATGCCCAAGAAGTCCGCCCCTCCTGCTCGCATGCGCCTGAGGCCCGAGGAACGCCGGACGCAGCTCATCAACATCGGCCTGCGTCTGCTCACGACGCGCCCCATCCATGAGATGTCCATCGACGAGGTGGCCACCGAGGCCGGCATCTCCCGCGGGCTGCTCTTCCACTACTTCCCGACCAAGCGGGACTACTACGTCGCGGTGGTGGAGGCTGCCGGACGCCGGCTGCTCCTGCACGCCACGGCTCCGGAGGACGGGACACCGAAGGAGCGGGTGCGCGGAATCGCGGAGGGCTTCGTGTCGTTCATTCAGCGCCGCCGGGACAACTACGTGGCCCTCGTGCGGGCCGGTGCGGGTGGGGACGACCTCGTACTGGCGACCTTCGAAGACAATCGCCGCACGTTGGCCGACCGCATCCTGGAAGCGGCCGACCTGAGCGATCCGGTGCCGCTGCTGCGGCTGGCCGTCCGTGGCTGGCTGGCCATGGCGGAGGAGATGGCCATCGGCGCGACCGACCGACTGGTCTCCACGGCCGACCTCGTCGATCTGCTTGTGGACAACCTGGAAAAGATCCTGGAGCAGTTCAGCGCCAGGCATCACTGATCTCCTGGAGCCGGACACCGCCGAGCGGACGTCCAGCTCGATTACTGAGCATTGCTCGATAGGATGGGAGCACATGGAATTCGCCCACTCGGCGCGAGCGCGGGAGTACCTCGAACGCGTCAGCGCCTTCATGAAGTCGGAGGTTCTGCCGCGCGAGCAGGGGTACATCACCACGCTGCGCGCCCAGCAGGACCCCTGGACATCCATACCTCCGGTGATCGACGAGCTGAAGGCAAAGGCGCGGGCGGCGGGCCTGTGGAACCTGTTCCTTCCCGACACCACGTACGGCACCGGTCTGACCAATGCCGAGTACGCGCCGCTCGCCGAACTCATGGGTCGCTCGCTGATCGCGCCCGAGGTCTTCAACTGCAATGCGCCCGACACCGGCAACGCGGAGGTTCTGCTGCACTACGGCAGCGAGGCTCAGCGCCGCGGCTGGATGGAACCACTGCTGCGCGGCGAGATCCGCTCGGCCTTCTGCATGACCGAGCCGGAGGTGGCGTCCTCGGACGCGGCCAACATGGCCGCCACCGCCCTGGTCGACGGGGATTCGGTCGTCCTCAACGGACGCAAGTGGTGGAGCACCGGAATCGGACACCCCGACTGCCGGTTCGTCATCTTCATGGGCCTCACCGACCCGGAGGCGCCACGCCATGCCCGGCACTCCATGGTGCTGGTGCCTCTCGACACCCCGGGTGTGCGCGTCGAGCGCATGCTTCCGGTCTACGGTTACCTCGACGAGCCCTACGGCCACGGTGAGGTCTCCTTCACCGACGTCCGTCTGCCGCTCGACGCGGTGATCGCCGGGCCCGGCCGTGGTTTCGAGATCGCCCAGGGCAGACTCGGCCCCGGCCGCATCCACCACTGCATGCGGCTGATCGGGCTCGCCGAGCACGCCTTGGAACTGGCCTGCCGACGTGCCCTGTCCCGCACGGCCTTCGGCAAGCCGCTCGCCAACCTGGGCGGCAACCGCGAGCGCATCGCAAAGGCCAGGATCGCGATCAACCAGGCGCGGCTCCAGGTCCTGCACGCCGCCTGGCTGCTGGACACCGCCGGAGCCGCCGCCGCGATCAACGAGTTGTCCCAGGTCAAGGCGGCTGTGCCGACGATGGCCTGCGAGGTGATCGACATGGCGATCCAGCTCCACGGCGGCGCCGGCTTGTCCGACGACTTCCCGCTCGCCCCCGCCATGGCCGCCGCCCGTGCGCTGCGCCTGGCCGACGGCCCCGACGAGGTGCACCTCGGTGTCATCGCCCGGATCGAACTCGGCCGGTATCGCACCCGGGAGACGGTGTGACCACTCGCGTCCGCTCCACCGGCGGGGTCTGTGGCCTGGGCCAGGCCCTGCCCAAGCCGTGCGCGGCCGCTGGACACCGTGCCGTGATCGAGGCCCGCTACCAGCTTGAGAACTCCCAGAAGGCGAGGACACCATGACAACCAGGAACAAGATCCTGATCACCGGGGCGAGTTCGGGTCTCGGCGAGGGGATGGCTCGATCCTTCGCCGCTCTCGGCCGTGACCTCGCGCTCTGCGCGCGCCGTACCGACCGCCTGCGGGCGCTGCGCGAGGAACTGCTCGCCGCCCACCCCGGCATCAATGTGTCGGTACGCAGCCTGGACGTCAACGACCACCAGGAGGTCTTCGAAGTGTTCCATGCCTTCCGCGGAGACCTGGGTGGCCTGGACCGCGTGATCGTCAACGCCGGCCTGGGCAAAGGGCAGCCGATCGGTGCCGGCCGATTCGACGTCAACCTCCAGACGGCCCAGACCAACTTCACCGCCGCGCTCGCCCAGTGCGAGGCCGCCATGGAGACCTTCCGCGCTCAGCGCGCCGGTCACCTCGTGGTCGTCTCGTCGATGAGCGCGATGCGTGGCATGCCGCGCAACCTCACGACGTACGCGGCCAGCAAGGCCGGAATCTCCGCGCTCGCCGAAGGCATCCGGGCCGAGATGACCGCTACCCGCACGCCGATCGCCGTCACCACGCTCCATCCCGGCTTCATCGCCACCGATCTGAGTGCCGGCGCGGCGAAGACGCCGCTGATGACATCGGCCGAGAAGGGCGTACGGGCGATGGTGAAGGCCATCGAGCGCGAGGGCGCCGACGCAAAGGTACCGACCTGGCCATGGGTCCCCGTTGGTTTCCTCATGCGCCACCTGCCCCTGCGACTGGTGACCCAGGTGAGCTCATGAACGACACGAACCGACGCACGGTCCGTAGCGAGGACGCCTTCGACGTCGAGCGCGTGCACGCCTGGCTGACAGACCGGGTGGACGGCCTGGCCGGCTCTCCTCCTGAGGTCACCCAGTTCACGGGCGGCGCGTCCAACCTGACGTACCTGCTGCGCTACCCGCATCTGGGCAGGGAACTGATCCTGCGCCGCCCGCCGGCCGGCAAGAAAGCGTCCTCCGCACACGACATGGGGCGCGAGTTCCGCGTGCAGGAGGCCCTGAAGCCCCAATTCCCCCTCGTACCCACAGTTCGCGCGCTGTGCGAGGACCCATCCGTCATCGGCGGACAGTTCTACGTCATGGACAAGGTTCCCGGACTCATCCTCCGTGGGCACCTCCCCCGGGGGATGACTCTCCCGCCGGCCCGGGCCCGGGCGCTGTCGGAAGCCTTCGTCGACACCCTCGTCGACCTGCACCAGGTCGACCCCGTCGCCGCGGGTCTGGCCGACCTGGGCAAGGGCAGCGGCTACGTCCGCCGCCAGGTCGAGGGATGGACCGGCCGGTACGCGCAGGCTCGCACCTGGAACACGCCCAGCTTCCGCCGCGTGACGACCTGGCTGGCCGACCACCAGCCGGAGGACGTGGCCACCCGCGTGATCCACAACGACTGGCGCCTGGACAACCTCGTTCTTGACGAGACGGATCTGCATGTCACCGGCGTCCTGGACTGGGAGATGGCCACACTGGGTGACCCGCTGATGGATCTCGGCAGCGCCCTCGCTTACTGGGTGCAGGCCGACGACAGCCGTATGGCCCTTGCCACCCGTCGCCAGCCCAGCCACCTGCCGGGCATGCTCACCCGCGCTGAGATCGTCGAACGGTACTGCGACCGGATGGGCCTGTCCGCCGCCAACTGGCCCTTCTACGAGATCTTCGGGCTGTTCCGTCTCGCCGTGATCGCCCAGCAGATCTATTACCGCTACCACCACGGACAGACCAGGAACCCGGCCTTCCGCAACCTCTGGATCGCCGTCAACTACCTTGACCGACGTTGCCGTTCGGCCATCCGCCGGACAGGCGGCAGCTGACCGGACCGGAGATACGCATGCCCGTCATCTGTCTCGTCCGCCACGGCCAGGCGTCCTATGCCACGAAGGACGACGCCCTCACCCACCTCGGCCGCGCCCAGGCCGCCGCCGTCGGCGGGGAGCTCGCCCGCCGCTCCCTGCGTGATCCGTACCTGCTCTCCGGAACCCTCGCCCGCCAACGCGAGACGGCCCGGCTGCTCGCAGACGCCGCCGGATACAAGCAGCCACTGCACCAAGATCGCCGTTGGAACGAGTACGACCATGTCGCCCTGCTGGCCCGCTACGCGCAACCGCCCCAAGATGCCCGCTCCGTACAGGACTTGCTCGATCGAGCGTTGCTCGCCTGGATGGCGGATCCCACCGCGACCGGCGACGGGGGGTGGCCCTCGTTCGCCGAACGCGCCTCGGCCGCCCTGGCCGATCTGCAAACTGCACTCGGCAAGGGCCGCGACGCGGTCGTTGTCACCTCGGGAGGCCTGCTCGCCGCGGTCTGCGGCAAACTGCTGTCCCTGCCGCCCGAGGGGGTCGTCGCGTTCAACCGTGTGACCGTCAACGCCTCCGTCACCACCCTGGTGACGGGCAGCTCAGGCACCAGTCTCCTGACTTTCAACGACCACGCCCACTTCTCCGGCGACCGACGCGGCCTGCTCACCTACCGCTGACGGAGTCCGTCCTGCCTCGGGCCGGAGAGCACACACCGCGTCCCGGTTGACGATCAGCTTCTCGCCGATCGGGCCCGGGGCTCGCATGGACGCGACTGCCGACGGCCGATCGCCGATGTGCACAGGAGCGCACACCGATCGAGGCGTGCCGACCTCCAGGCTGGTGCGGCATCGATCACTTCACTCAAGACACGCAGGTTCCCGAACGACAGCGTCACAGGCACGATGACGGCCTGCCTTTCGCCGAAGCGCGCGGTGGCCATCACCGGGTGAGGCATCGGCTGCCTCGGTGAGCGTCTCGAGCGGACCTCACGAAACGGTCCGACCCCGGCCGCCGGGCTCACCGGGGCCCGTCTTGGCCCAACAGGTCTCGGCGGCACACGGGAGTGACGAGGCCTCCACCCCAGTGAGCGGACCAGGGGCAGGGGCACCGCTGATCGGACACACGACTGATCCATGTACGGGGTCGCCAAGCACAACGAGAAGCTGTGGGGGGCGTTCCCGAGGGAACACCCCCCACCGGTGTCAGTCCGTGAAAGTGCGGGCCAGCAACCACGGACGGTAACTACGCAGTGCGCGGCTTTCGTTGCGCTGAACAGCGAGCAGGGAAAGCAGGGGCGAGGATGTGGGCTTGGGGGCCCGGCCGACGGCCAGGCGCCGGAACTGCCGAGTGACCCGGGCCATCGTCGCGGCGGCTGCGAGAGTCCTGTCCTTCCAGGTCACGGGCGACAGCTCCACATGGGCCGTATCATCTCGCGTCCAGCGGCTGGGAAGGTCCGGATCGAACGCGAGGGCGGTGCCCATACCGATGACGCTCACTCCCGCCGCACTCGCCGACTCCGCTGCCCGACGGTGGGTGACTCCGCCGGTGAGCATGACTGGCATCGGCGCGGCCTGGATCAGTTCGCGGGAGAGTTCCAGGAAGTAGGCTTCGCGGGCGCGCGTGGACGGGGCTGCCTCGGAGCCGGTCATGGCCGGCTTCTCGACGGACCCGCCGGACAGTTCGACCAGGTCCACGTTGCGGGTGCTGAGCATCTGGACGACGGCGTGGGCGTCGCCGGCGTCGAAGCCACCGCGCTGGAAGTCGGCGGAGTTGAGTTTGACGGCAACGGTGAAGCCGGGGCTGACCGCGGCGCGGACGGCTTCGACGACACTGAGCAGGAGCCGGGCGCGGTTTTCCAAGGAGCCACCCCACTCGTCGTCGCGGACGTTGACCAAGGGCGACAGGAACTGGGAAAGCAGGTAGCCGTGGGCGGCATGGAGCTCGACCCCGTCGAACCCGGTCCGTTCGGCCAGTTGTGCTGTCCGGGCGAAGCGAGCGATGGTGGCCTTTATCTGTGCTTGGGACATGGCCACAGGGCGCGCGAAACGCTTGCTGTGCCGTCCGATGTCGATGCCGATTCCGGAGGGTGACCAGGCGGTGCCCGGCATGGCGGCGTTCACCTGCCTGCCAGGGTGGTTGATCTGCATCCAAACCTGGTTGCCGCCGGTCTTGGCCGCCTCGGCCCAGCGCTGGAAGGGCTCGAGCGGGCTGGCGGAGTCCAGCACGACTCCGCCCGGGCCAGTCAGGGCGCGCGCGTCGACCATGACATTACCGGTGATCAAGAGGCCGGCTCCGCCCTGGGACCAACGCCGGTACAGGGCGATGAGCTGTTCGGAAGGAATCTGTCCGGGAGCTGCCATGCCTTCTTCCATGGCGGCTTTCGCGAGGCGGTTGGGAAGAACGGCGCCACTGGCGAGCGGCAACGGGGTGAAGAGGGGGCTGTTCATGATGTGGTCCTTCAAAGGTGGCAGGGTGACGATGACAGGCCGTCAGGTTTGGCCGGAAGGCGATAAGGGCCTCGACGGTGCCGGCAGGCCGACAGCGACTGGGCGCGAAGTACTGTCTTCGCGAGGAGTACGACAGGCTGACAGAGCATCGCCCGGACGCTCAGGTGGACATCGCGGCGCCGGAAGCGACACCTCCTGAGGAGGGGCTTTTCAACAGGGAGCGCCGGGCCGTCCGGTCGTCGGCGAAGGCAAGGAGGGCAAGCAGCTCGTCCAACCGACCATGAATGCGGTTCTCAGCGGGCCGGCGCCGCGCAGTGCTCCCCCCGCTGCTCCAAATCTCCGGTCGGCGACTGGTTGAGGAGGAAGCCGCAAAGGGCTGTGGCCTCATGGGTACTCGCCGCCGCGCAGGGCGTCCAGGAGAAGGCTCACCTCCGCTTCGGCGACGTCATCGGAGGGGGCGGCGTCCGGTGCCGGCCCCGGGGCGGCCTGGGGGGCTGGGAGGAAGACCGAGCGGGCGAGGGTGGTCCCGATGAGGACCAGGGTGAGGACGCTGATCCGGGTCTCGCTCATGCCCGCGCTCAGCTCTCCGCGGTCGACGGCCAGGGCGATCAGGCATTCGAGGCGTTCACGGGCGGCCAGGTAGAGGTCCTCATGGAGGATCTGGCGCAGGACCGGGTCGTGGGCGGCCTGGCCCATCAGTGAGAGCAGGGCCGGTCCGGCGCTGGCATCGAGGATGCGCTGCTTGCGCATGAGGAGCTCGCGCACGTCTCCCTCCAGAGTTCCGGTGTCGATGCCACTCAGTTCGTTCAGTGCGATGTGGCGCGCGACCGCTCCGGCGAGGGCCTGCTTGGAAGGCCAGCGACGGTAGAGGGACGCCGTCGAGGCACCGGCACGGCGGGCGACCGCCGTCGTGGTGAAGGCGGCGTAACCCGTCTCGTTGAGAACCTCGATGGCTGCGCTGATCAGCGCGGCGTCCACGCGCGGGTCGTTGCGCCGTCCCCTTCGCGGCGTGGTCGTGTCGTCTTCCATACCTGTCATGTCCGGATTCTCTCGTGCTCTTCGATGTGACAGCTCTCATCCTAAACGAAAGCTTACCGTTTCGCTTTTAGGGTACTGTAGAGCCATGGCTCCTTCCACCCTCACCCGCACCCCGGTCCCCGACACGGTCGCGGCCGTGCGAACCCTCTACGAATCCGGGGCGACCGCCCCTCTGTCCGCCCGCGTCCGCCGCCTGCACGCGCTGCGCGCGATGCTCACCGAGAACGAGTCCGCCTTCGAGCAGGCTCTCTGGAGCGACCTCCGCAAGAGCTCCGCCGAGGCCCAGCTGACCGAGATCAGCGTCGTCATGGCAGAGATCAACCACGCCCTGCGGCACCTGCGCCGCTGGGCACGCCCCAAGCGGGGGCCGGTGCCGCCGACGCTGCTGCCCGGACGCGCGCGCCTGGTTCCCGAACCGCTCGGCGTCGTGCTGGTGATCGCGCCGTGGAATTACCCGGTACAGCTGCTGCTGAGCCCGCTGACCGGTGTGCTGGCCGCGGGAAACGCGGCTGTGCTCAAACCCAGCGAGCTCGCGCCTGAGACCTCCGCACTGGTCACCCGATTGGTGCCGCACTACTTCTCCGACGGCGCCGTGCGCGTCGTTGAGGGCGGCGTCCCCGAGACGACCGAGCTGCTGGCGCAGCGGTTCGATCACATCGTGTTCACCGGCAGCGGCACGGTCGGCCGCGTCGTCATGCGTGCCGCAGCCGAACACCTGACGCCGGTGACACTGGAGCTGGGAGGCAAGTCACCCGTCTGGTTCGACGACGACGCCCATCTCAAGGCCGTGGCCCGGCGACTGGCATGGGCCAAATTCACCAACGCAGGACAGACCTGCGTCGCGCCGGATTACGTGATGACCACCCCCGACCGCGTGCCGGCGCTGGTCGACGCACTCAGGTCCGCGGTCGAGGAGATGTGGGGCACCGACCCGAGCACGAGCCAGGACTACGGCCGCATCGTGAACGACCGCCAGTTCGACCGCCTCGTCGGGTACCTGGACGGTGCCGACGTCCAGATCGGCGGCACGTACGACCGCGGCGAGCGCTATCTCGCCCCCACGGTGGTGACGGTCCCGGGCACCGACGGACGCCCTGTGGTCGGCCCCGACGCGGCCCCGCCCGTGCTGCGGGAGGAAATCTTCGGTCCCATCCTCCCGATCGTCCCCGTCGCCTCGGCCGAGGAGGCGGTCCAGGTGATCAACGACTGGGACAAACCGCTGGCGCTGTACGTCTTCTCGTCCTCGCCTCGCATCCGGCGTCTGTTCGAGCAGAGCACCTCCTCCGGCGCCGTGGTCCACAACGCGGCCCTCGTCCACGTCGCCGCGACCGGCCTGCCCTTCGGCGGGGTGGGCCCGAGCGGCATGGGCGCCTATCACGGCAGCTACTCGTGGCGCAGTTTCTCCCACGAGAAGCCGGTGCTCAGCATGCCGCTGTGGCCGGACGCCCTGCGGCTGGTCCAGCCACCTCTCCATGGCCGCGGGGTGCGCTTCGTCCGACAATTGATGCGCCGTGGTTGAGTTCCGGACTCACCCCCGGCAAGAGACCGAGCAACAGCCAGGAGCCGCGATATGACCTCACACAGAGCGGCTGCCGAGCGAGAGCTGCGCGCCGAGACTCTGATCGCCGCACCGCCTGAGGCCGTGTGGCGGGTGCTCGAGGCGGTCCGCACGTGGCCCCGCCGGAGCCCGGAGCTCGCGGCGATGCTGCCCCTGAAGCCCGGGGGCCTGCGGCCCGGCCAGTGGTACGTGGGTGTGAATCGCCGTAGGGCGGTGCTTTGGCCGACCCGCAATGTCATTACGGAAGTGACCCCAGGCAGGTGTCTTTCGTGGGACACGACAACGAGCGGCGTCCGGTGGATCTTCGAGCTCGAGACAACGCCCGGCGGCACCCGACTCGTCCACCGTCGGCCCGTCACTGGCCGCCTGACCCTGGTCGGTCGGGTCTTCGCCCGCTTCGCGCTCGGGGGCGAGACGTCTCACGCCGCGGAACTCGAGCACGGGATGTCGCAGACACTGGCGGCGATCAAGCGCGAGGCCGAAGTGCCAGACCGGAAAACGGCCCCTGCACCGACTGGTCTTCGCCCGTGATCCGGGCGGCAGATCCTTCAAGAACCGGCGTGGTGGAGCAACCCGTCCACGCCACATCGACCTGTTGATGGCAAACAAGGAGGTACAGCGCACATGACCAAGGTTCTCTTCGTTGTTTCGGCAGCGGATCGCTGGACATTGAGCGACGGCACGATCCACCCGTCCGGATACTGGGCCGAAGAGCTCGCGCTCCCGCACCAGGTCTTCTCGCGAGCCGGCTGGGATATCACCATCGCCACCCCCGGTGGGAAGCCCCCTACTCTGGACAGGCTGAGCCTGGGCCTCGCCGGCGGTACACCGTGGAAGCGACGCGACGTCAAGCAGTACCTGGAGAGCATCAGCGGCCGGCTCAACGACCCGCAGCCACTCGACCAGGTGGACGCCGACGACTTCGAGCTTGTCTTCTACCCCGGTGGTCATGGCCCCATGGAGGATCTCGCCTATGACCCGGTCTCCGGAGCCCTGCTCACCGCCCGGGTGAAGGCGAACAAGCCACTCGCTCTTTTGTGCCACGCACCCGCGGCGGTGCTGGCTGCCACCGACACCGGGGGAACCTCGTCCTTCGCGGGATACCGCATGACCGGGTTGTCGAACCGAGAGGAACTGCTCAACCGGTTCGCGAAGAAGGCGCCCTGGCTGTTGGAAGACCGCCTCAGGGCGTCGGGAATCGACTACGTGAAGGGCCGTCTCCCGCTGCGCCCGTTCGTCGTGGTCGACAGGAACGTCTACACCGGTCAGAACCCCCAGTCGTCAGAGAAGCTGGCGGAGCGCCTGGTCGCAGACGTGTGAGTGACGCGGACGCAGCCGCTCGTCGCACTCCGGTCACCAGGAGCTGAACGCGGCGGCTGCAGCCGCTGCTTCGGCGCCGATCGGCTGCTCGGCCCAGATGGTCTTCCCGGTCTGGTGGTATCTACTGCCCCAGCGCTTGGCGAGCTGGGCGACGAGGAAGAGCCCCCGACCCCCTTCGTCAGCGAGCCGCGCCCGGCGCAACCGCGGCTGCGTGTTGCTGGAGTCGGTGACCTCGCACACCAGGGTGGCCTGGTCATGGAAGACCCGCAGCCCCACCGTCCCACCCGCGTACCGCATGGCGTTGGTGACGAGTTCGCTGACGATCAGTTCGGTGGTGAAAGTGAGGTCCTCGAGTCCCCAGTGCCCCAGTTGGCGGGTGACGGCCTTCCGAGCCTCGGCCACCCGCGCCAGGTCGTCCGGGAACTGCCAGTGCGCGGAGTCGCCTGTCGGGATCCCCTGTATGCGTGCCAGCAGGAGCGCCGCGTCATCGCGTGGTGGCTCAGTGTGTGCCGCCGCCACCGCAGCGCGGGCGATGTCCTCCAGTCGTTGCTCACCGTCCCACAGAGACGAAAGGGTTGCCAGAAGTTCCTCTATGCCCTGGTCGAGATCGCCCGAGGGACGTTCCACAAGGCCGTCGGTGTAGAAGGCGAGAGTGCTGTCGGGCTCCAGAGGGACCGTGGTGACCTCGAAGGGCATGCCGCCCACCCCGAGCGGCGGGCCCGGTTGGACCCTGATCAGCGAGCCGCTGCCGTCCGGCCCCAGCACAGCGGGGGGAACGTGGCCCGCCGCGGCGAGTGAGCAGGTGGCGGTGAGCGGATCGTAGACCGCATAGAGGCACGTGGCACCGACGCCGTCACGGTCATCCGCGTCAGCTTCCTCGGCGATCTGCTGAACGAGATCGTCGAGGTGGATCAGGAGTTCTCCGGGGTCCAGTTCCAGATCCGCCAGCGTGCGAATCGCAGTTCGCAGCCGCCCCATGGTCGCTGCCGCGGGCAGACCGTGACCTGCCACGTCGCCGATGACAAACGCGACCCTCAACGACGGCAGGGGGATGACATCGAACCAGTCGCCGCCGATGTGCGCCCCACCGCTGGCAGGCACATAGCAACCCGCCGACTCCGCCGCCGTGGACCGGGTTGTGGCAGGGGGAAGAAGCCGCTGCTGCAGAGCCACGGCGGCTCTGTGCTCACGTGTGTACCGGCGGGCGTTGTCCACGCTGAGCGCGGCACGGGAGGCGATGTCGAAGACGAGATCGGCGTCCTCCGCCTGAAACGGCTCGGATCCCTCAGTGCGCCAGGCCGAGACGAAGCCCAGCAGCCGCCCACGCGCGAACAGCGGGGACACAACCGCCTCACGACCGGTCTCGGGCAGCAGGGCACGAATCATGTCAGGATCGCCGAGCACCTCCGCCATCTCCCGCCGTGACGTGTTCAGCAGGGTGTCTCCGTGCAAGGCGGCCCTGCGCACCTGGGGTACGTCCGGCAGGGGCGGGATCACGCCGCCCACCGGTATGAGCTCGCCAGGCCAGGGACCGTCAGCCGAGGCCACCGCCACCCGGCGCATCCGCCAACGTTCACCGGGGAGGACGCCCTTCGCAGGCTCATCGCCCTCCAGTACGACCTCGGCGACGTCGACCGAGGCCATGTCCGCCAACGACGGCACCAGCACGTCCGCGATGTCCTGGGCGGTACGCGTCACGTCCAGTGAGTCCCCGATGCGCGCCGACGCCTCGTGACTCACCGTGGCACGGCGCATGGCCCGCCGCTGCGACACGTTGCCGGTGATGAGCGCCACCACCCCGGTCGGATGTCCATGGGCATCCTCCAGCCGGAAGGCGGACACGGACAGAACCAGGTCCTGGCCGGACGGGTCCGCGGCTTCAACCGGCAGCTCCCTCCCGAGCAGTGGAGCCCCGGTTTCGAGAACCTGCCGAAGCAGACTCTCGGCCTGCTGTCCGGAGATCACCTCGCGAAGGCGTCGCCCCTCGCTCAGGAGCGGCTGTCCGCCCCGTCGCACAGGGTCGTTCGTACCCACGACATCCAATCGCGGTCCGAACACGATCACGCCGAGTTGTTCCTGCCCTGGCAGCGCGCGCAGGAATGTCGAACACCGCTCACGCTCGGTCACGCCTCGTCCAGGCGCGGACAGAAGGAGGACATCACAAGGGCCGTCCACGTGCGTCATGTGCGCCGTGAGTTCGATCGGCCCACCGGACCTGTGCCGAAACACCCCCTCTTCCACTCCCCGTCGCGCGTCGACCAGCAGCTGCGTCACAGGGCGACCGCAAACCTCCTCGGCCTCGTGTCCGAGCAGTCGAGTGGCGGCGCCGGGCCACCGCTGAATGGCCCCGGCGTCGTCGAGCAGGATGACGGCGACCTCGTCCGCCGCGGCATCCCCGTAGGGGCCCGTGTTCGACACGGCCATGGGCACCTCGCTGCACAACGGAGCACGGATTACATGGTGCTACCTCTTGGACTTGTCGGCACTCGCCGTTTCCGAGTCAGCCGGCGGGAACTGCAGCGCCGTGAAGCAGCTGATGCCATTCGGACGCCTCCGAGCCTTCCACGCCGACCGTTCGGCACATCCGCCACATGGCTGAAAAATACCGCCATACGGCAGCCCATGTACCCGGATTGCGCAGGGAGGATCAGAGTCACGCCTGGGCCAGGCGATCCGCAGCGACCGAGGAGCACGTCATGGCGTTCACCCCGCCACCCTTCGACCCGGAGCTGGCAGCGGCTCTGGAGATCATCAACCGGAACCTGCCCGCTTCGTTCACACTGGGCGACGTGGCCCAGATGCGCGAAGCCGCGGCTCAGGGCATGGCACTCGTGACCGACGCGCACCTGAGTCGTGACGGCCGCTTTCAAGTGGAGGAACGGCTGGTCCCCGGCCCTCAGGGCGAGCCGGACATCTCACTGCTGATCTGCCGCCCCACGGGCTCGGAGGGCCCACGCCCGGTGTTCTACTACACCCACGGCGGCGGCATGATGCTTGGGGACAACAGGACCGGCGTGGAGACAGCCCTCGACTGGGCGCAGGAGCTGGACGCTGTCGTGGTGTCGGTGGAATACCGACTGGCACCCGAGCACCCGTACCCCGCTCCGGTGGAGGACGTGTACGCCGGCCTGTCGTGGGTGGCGGAGAACGCCAAGGAGATCGGCGCGGACCCGGAGCGGATCATCATCGCCGGCACGAGTGCGGGCGGCGGCCTGACGGCTGCCCTGGCCCTGCTGAGCCGCGACCGAAAGGGTCCCAGCCCTATCGGTCAGGTGCTGATGTGCCCCATGCTGGACGACCGCAACGACACCTTCTCCGCCCTCCAGATGGACGGGCTCGGTATATGGGACCGCACCTCCAACGAAGCCGGCTGGACGGCCCTGCTCGGTGAGCGGCGCGGTGGTGAGGACGTCCCCGCGTACGCGGCGCCTGCCCGGGCGGAGGACCTTTCCGGGCTGCCCCCGGCCTTCATCGACGTCGGCTCCACGGAAACCTTCCGCGACGAGGCCGTCGCCTACGCCTCCCGTATGTGGCAGGCTGGCGGAGTCGCCGAACTGCACGTATGGCCCGGCGGCTTCCACAACTTCGACGCCATGGCCCCCCAGGCCGCCATCTCCCAGGCCACGGCGGCCGCACGCGTGACGTGGCTGCGCCGGCTGCTGGGTGAGTGACGCCTCCGATCCCCCACAGCACATGGACGAACTCGCCGGACGCCTGACCGCCCTGGACCCGGATGCCGGGGCCGCTGTCCGGGCCATCGCCTACTTCGACCGACTGGCCGAAGCGAGGGCCGGCCTGGAGGCACTGGTGCGTGGCGCCGCCGTACTGGCCGGGTGCCCGGCCCGGCTGATCGACACGGCCCGGCGCGTGCGCATCCGCGTGGAGCCCGACGGGAAACGTCGCGACACCGACGGCTCCCCGGACCCCTCCTGGCTGTCCCAGGAACTCGCGCCGGACACCTCGGCGGCCCTGTGGCTGGAGCGCACCGGCCCGCCGAGCGTGGTCGAAGCGGTGATCCTGGAGCGGGCGTCCGGCATACTCCGCCAGATCCTGGATCGCACCCGTGGTCGTGCACCGCTCTCCCCCTCCGACGATCCGGCGCTGCTGGAGACGGTGCTCGACCCCGCGGCGCCCGTTGAGGCCCGCATGCACGCGGCACGCGCTCTCGGTCTCACCAGTGGAGACCCGACCGTACGCGTGCGCACGCTGGCCGTGCCGGGCGGAGAGCCGCGACTCCTGCCCGTTCACCACGGCGAGCGGCCGAAGGAGGCCGATCTGCCCGCCGGAAGGGTCGGAATCGGGCCGGCCGTCCCTGTGCTCGACCTCCCGCAGTCCTGGGCAGCCGCACGCACCGCGCTGCGGTTCACCGCCGAGGGAACGGCCGGCGACCCGGGCGAGCGCGTGATGTACGCCGACGATCTCGGCGACATCCTGCTCCTCGCGGACCTCGTCAGATCGGGCACCGGGCCCCCGCGCGACGCCCGCGCACTCGACGCCGCGCTCAACGACGCCCCATGGATGCTCGCCACGCTGGGCGCCGTCGCCACCACCCAGAGCCGACGCGCCGCCGCCGCCAAGCTCAACATCCACCACTCCACACTGCAGACCCGACTCGCCCACGCTGAGGGTCTCCTCGGCTGGCCGGTCCACACCCTCACAGGCCACCTTCGGCTACAACTGGCCCTCCTCACGAGGCGATTGGCTCGTGGCGAGAACCACTCCGTCCAGCCGTGACCGCCGGCCCCGCCTGAGCGCCACTGACGCACCCACGTGACAAGGGATTTCCATGACCG
>NZ_JAKWBE010000020.1 GCF_022513565.1 Streptomyces gilvus
ACGCCCCCGCGCGCCAGCCGGTAACGGGTGACCGGTGGCCGCCCACCACCGCCCACGACCACCGCACCGTCACCCACCACTGCTCGCCAGCCGCGCCCCGGCCACCAGCCGACCGCGCACCGTCCGCGGCCGCGCGCCCCCGCGCGCCAGCCGGTAACGGGTGACCGGTGGCCGCCCACCACCGCCAGCGCACCGCCACCGCCCACGACCACGACCACGACCACGACCACGACCACCGCACCGTCACCCACCACTGCTCGCCGGCCGCGCACCGACACCACCCGCCGCGGCCCGCCCACAGCCGCCCCGCCGCTGCAAGCCGCCGGTCCCCTCCGGACCGTCCTCAGACCCGTTCGATGATCGTCACGTTGGCTTGGCCGCCGCCCTCGCACATCGTCTGGAGGCCGAGACGGCCGCCGGTGCGCTCCAGTTCGTGGAGCAGGGTGGTCATGAGTTTGACGCCGGTCGCGCCGAGGGGGTGGCCGAGGGCGATCGCGCCGCCGTTGACGTTGACCTTCTCGGGGTCCGCGCCGGTCTCCTTGAGCCAGGCGAGGACGACCGGGGCGAAGGCCTCGTTGATCTCGACGAGGTCGATGTCGTCGATGGTCAGGCCGGTCTTCTTCAGGGCGTGGGCGGTGGCCGGGATGGGAGCGGAGAGCATGCGGACGGGGTCCTCGCCACGCACGGAGAGATGGTGGACGCGGGCGCGCGGCCGTAGCCCGTGCTCGCGCACCGCCCGCTCCGAGGCCAGCAGCATCGCCGCCGCCCCGTCGGAGACCTGGGAGGAGCAGGCGGCGGTGACGGTGCCGCCGTCGAGGACCGGCTTCAGCCCGGCCATCTTCTCCAGCGAGGTGTCCCGGCGCGGCCCCTCGTCGACGGCGACCTCGCCGAGGGCCACGATCTCCCGCTCGAACCGTCCCTCGTCGATCGCCCGCAGCGCCCGCCGGTGCGACCGCAACGCGAACTCCTCCTGGTCCTGGCGGCTGATCCCCCACTTGGCGGCGATCATCTCGGCGCCCACGAACTGGTTGACGGGCTGGTCCCCGTACCGGGCCCGCCAGCCCTCGCTGCCCGCGAAGGGCCCGGCCGTGAAGCCGAGCGGCTCGGCGGCCTGGCGGGTGGCGAAGGCGATCGGGATCTGCGACATGTTCTGCACACCGCCCGCGACCACCAGGTCCTGCGTGCCGGACAGCACCCCCTGCGCCGCGAAGTGCACGGCCTGCTGCGAGGAGCCGCACTGCCGGTCGACCGTCACGCCGGGCACCTCCTCGGGCAGTCCGGCCGCCAGCCAGCAGGTGCGGGCGATGTCCCCGGCCTGCGGCCCCACCGCGTCCAGACAGCCGAAGACGACGTCCTCGACGGCGGCCGGATCCACGCCCGAGCGCGCCACCAGTTCCTTGAGCACATGCGCGCCCAGGTCGGCCGGATGGACCCCGCTCAGCCCACCTCCCCGCCGCCCCACGGGCGTTCGGACCGCTTCGACGATGTAGGCCTCGGCCATGGCGACTCCCCAATGGGTCACGTACGTACGGCGATCCCGTCCAGCACCATCGACAGGTACTGCCGGGCGATCTCCTCCGGGCTGTGCTGTCCGCCGGGCCGGTACCAGGACGCGGCCACCCACACGGTGTCGCGCACGAACCGGTAGGTGAGACGCACGTCGAGGTCGGCCCGGAAGACCCGGGCGGCGACCCCGCGCTCCAGCGTGGACAGCCACGCCTTCTCGAACTTGCGCTGCGACTCGGCGAGGAACGCGAACCGTTCCTGCGCCACCAGCTGTCTGCTCTCCTTCTGGTAGATCGCGACGGCGGCGCGGTGCCGGTCGATCTCCCGGAACGACTCGGTGACCAGGGCCTGAAGGGTCTCGCGCGGGTCCAACTCGGCATCCAGGACGGTGTCGTAGCCGCTCCACAGCTCGTCGAGGAAGGTGCGCAGGATCTCCTCCAGCATCGATTCCTTGGAGTCGAAGTGGTAGTAGAGGCTGCCCGCGAGCATGCCCGCGTGGTCGGCGATCTTGCGTACGGTGGTGGCGTTGTAGCCCTGCTCGGCGAAGACCTCGGCGGCGGTCTCGAGGAGTTCGCGGCGCCGGGCGGGCGCGGCGGTCACCTGGGGCTTCTTCTTGGTCGGCACGGGTACATTCTCGTCCTAGGCGTGCTGGCTGCTGACGGAGACGACCTCTCCCGTCATGTACGAGGAGTAGCCGGACGCCAGGAAGACGATCACGTTGGCCACCTCCCAGGGCTCGGCGTACCGGCCGAAGGCCTCGCGCGCGGTCAGTTCCTCCAGCAGCTCGGGGGTCGTCACCTTCACCAGGTGCGGGTGCATGGCGAGGCTCGGCGAGACGGCGTTGACCCGCACCCCGTATTCGGCCGCCTCCAGCGCCGCGCACCGGGTCAGCGCCATCACACCGGCCTTGGCGGCGGCGTAGTGGGCCTGTCCGGCCTGGGCGCGCCAGCCGACGACGGAGGCGTTGTTGACGATGACCCCGCCACCGCCCTCGCGCATCAGCCGCAGTGCGGCCCGGGTGCACCGGAAGGTGCCGTTCAAGGTCACGTCCAGGACCCGGCTCCACTGCTCGTCGGTCATGTCGGCGAGGGGCGAAGTGCCGCCGAGCCCCGCGTTGTTGACGACGACGTCCAGCCGTCCGTGCGTGCTCACCGCCGTCTCGAACAGGGTCCGCACCTGGGCCTCGTCGGTGACGTCGCACGGCACGGCGGTCACCGCGCCGGGGAAGTCCCGGGCCAGCTCGGCCTCGTGCTCCTTCAGCCGCCGCGCGTGGGCGTCGCTGATCAGCACGCGGGCGCCCTCCTCCAGGAAGCGGCGCGCGGTGGCGCCGCCGATGCCCGCTCCGGCCGCCGCGGTGATGACGGCGGTGCGGCCGGTCAGCAGGCCGTGCCCGGGCACGTATGCCGGAGTCTCGACCGTTGTCATAGGGCCACGCTAATCTACCAAACACTTGTTAGGGAAGGAGGGCGACGACCGTGGACCTCACCGACTCGCGCGCCGACAAGGAGTTCCGCGCGAAGGCCAGGGCCTGGCTCACCGCGCATGTGCCGGCCGACCCGCTGCCGTCCCTGGAGACCGCGGAGGGCTTCGCGGCGCACCGGGCGTGGGAGGCGGAGCTGGCCGCGGACCGCTGGTCGGTGGTCAACTGGCCGGCCCGGTACGGCGGACGGGACGCCGGTCTGCCGCGCTGGCTGGCCTTCGAGGAGGAGTACTGGGCGGCGGGCGCGCCGGGCAGGGTGAGTCAGAACGGGATCAGTCTGCTGGCGCCGACCCTCTTCGACCACGGCACCGAGGAGCAGCGGGCGCGGGTGCTGCCGTCGATGGCCACCGGCGAGGTGATCTGGGCGCAAGCGTGGTCCGAACCCGAGGCGGGCTCGGATCTGGCCTCCCTCCGGTCGCGGGCGGTGCGCACGGACGGCGGCTGGCTGCTGACGGGGCAGAAGACCTGGTCGTCCCGGGCCGCCTTCGCCGACCGCGCCTTCGGCCTGTTCCGCAGCGACCCGGACACGCCGAAACCCCACCAGGGCCTGACCTACCTGATGTTCGACCTGCGTGCCCCAGGTGTCACGGTCCGCCCGATCGGCCGCCTGGACGGGAAACCGGCGTTCGCCGAGCTCTTCCTCGACGAGGTGTTCGTGCCGGACGAGGACGTGATCGGCGCGCCCGGCGAGGGCTGGCGGATCGCGATGTCGACGGCGGGGAACGAGCGGGGGCTGATGCTGCGCTCCCCGGGCCGCTTCCTCGCCTCCGCCGAGCGACTCCGCGCCCTCTGGGAGGAGCGGGGACGTCCGTCCCACGCACAGGACCAGGTGGCCGACGCCCTGATCGGCGCCCGCGCCTACCAGCTCTTCACCCTCGCGGCGGCCTCCCGCTTCCTGGACGGCGACTCCATCGGCCCCGAGTCCAGCCTGAACAAGGTCTTCTGGTCCGAGTACGACATCGCGCTGCACGAGACGGCCCTCGACCTGCTCGGCGAGGAGGGCGAGTCGGCGGACACGGCCTGGGCCGAGGGCTATGTCTTCTCGCTCGCCGGCCCCATCTACGCGGGCACCAACGAGATCCAGCGGGACATCATCGCCGAGCGCCTGCTGGGCCTGCCGAAGGGACGCCGCTGATGCGCTTTCTGCTCGACGCCGAACAGCGGGCGTTCGCGGCCTCGTTGGACGCCCTGCTCACGGCCTCCGACACGCCGTCCGTGATACGGGGGTGGAGCCGCGGCGAGCGGGCGAGCGGCCGTGCGTTGTGGCGCCGTGTCGCCGAAACGGGGGTGTTCGCTCTCGCCGTACTGGAGGAGTACGGCGGACTGGGCGCCCGTCCGGTGGAACTCGCCGTCGCCTTCGTGGAGTTGGGGCGGCACGCCGTACCGGGACCGGTGGTGGAGACGGTCGTGGCGGCCGCCCTGCTCGGTGAGCCGAGTCCGTCCGCCAAGCGCCTGCTGCCGTCGCTGGCCTCGGGCGAGGCGATGGCGACGGTGGCGCACGAGGGGTCGTACGCCCTGGACGGCGAGGCGGCGGACATCCGTCTGTCGCTGGCACCCGACGGCCTGCGCCTGGCCCCCGGTCACGGTCCGGTACGCCCCTCCCTCGACCCCGCCCGCCGCCTCACCCCCCTCGCCCCGGGCGGCGAGCTCCTCGCCGCCGAGCCGCCCGTGGAGCACGCCCTCGCCTACGCCCGCCTCGCCACCGCCGCCCAGGCCCTCGGCGTCGGTCTCGCCCTCCTCGACCGGACCGTCGCGTACGTGAAACAGCGCACCCAGTTCGGCGTGCCCATAGGCTCCTTCCAGGCCGTCAAGCATCGACTGGCCGACGTCAAGGTCGCGTTGGAGTTCGCGCGGCCCCTGGTGTTCGGGGCCGCGCTCACCCTGGCGCCCGCCGACGTGGCCGCCGCCAAGGTCGCGGCCTGCGAGGCGGCGTACCGGGCCGCCCGTACCGCGCTCCAGTCGCACGGCGCGATCGGGTACACCGCGGAGTACGACCTGTCCCTGTGGCTGACCAAGGCCCGGGCGCTGCGCACCGCGTGGGGCACGCCGCACGAGTGCCGGGCGCTGGTGGTCAGTGGTGGTGGTCGCCGCTGGTGAGTTCCCGGTACTCCTCCACGGTCGGTTTGGCGATCCGCGCCTCTGGCCCGAACATCGCCCGCGCCAGTTGGGCGCGCACCCGCTGGGCGACGGTGACCGGCCGGCGCACGCCGTTGGCGTCGACGAGCGGGCCGATCTCGTAGGGCGGGTTCTGTTCGTGCTGGGTGAGGGTGAACAGCTGGTCCTGCGGGAGCGGTTCGTGCACCTCGACGAACTCGCCGTGCGGCAGCCGGGTGATGGTGCCGGTCTCCCTGCCGTGCAGCACCTTGTCCCGGTCCCGGCGCTGCAGGCCCAGGCAGACCCGTTTGGTGACGACGAAGGCGATGACCGGCGCCACGAAGAAGGCGACCCGCACGAACCAGGTGATGGCGTTGATGGACAGGTGCAGATGTGTGGCCACGATGTCGTTGCCGCCGCCGATCAGCAGCACCACGTACAGGGCGAGCCAGGCCACGCCCAGCCCGGTGCGCACGGGCGCGTTGCGCGGCCGGTCCAGGATGTGGTGTTCCCGTCTGTCCCCGGTGATCCACGCCTCGACGAAGGGATACAGGCCGAGAGCGAGCAGGATCAGCGGGAAGAGCGAGAAGGGGATGAGGACGCCCAGCACCAGGGTGTGGCCCCAGGCGTTGATCTCCCATCCCGGCATCACCCGGATCAGCCCCTCGGAGAAGCCGAGGTACCAGTCGGGCTGCGCGCCGGTGGTCACGAGGTCCGGACGGTAGGGGCCGAAGGCCCACACGGGGTTGATGCTGGCGATGCCGCCCATGACGGCCAGCACGCCGAAGACGAGGAAGAAGAAACCGCCGGCCTTGGCCATGTAGACGGGCAGGAAGGGCATGCCGACCACGGTCTTCTGGTCGCGTCCGGGCCCGGGGTACTGGGTGTGCTTGTGGTAGAAGACCAGGATCAGATGGGCGACCACCAGCCCCAGCATCAGCCCGG
The DNA here is from genome assembly GCF_022513565.1 of Streptomyces gilvus. Classification (GTDB taxonomy): domain Bacteria; phylum Actinomycetota; class Actinomycetes; order Streptomycetales; family Streptomycetaceae; genus Streptomyces; species Streptomyces gilvus. The sequence continues at coordinate 6,026 of NZ_JAKWBE010000020.1, forward strand.
GCAGCAGCAGGACGTGGACCGGGAAGAGCCGCGAGATGATGTCGTGGCCCGGGAACTCCCCGCCGAACAGGAACATCGACAGATACGTCCCGACGATCGGGATCGACAGGATCGCGCCGTCGGCGAAGCGGATGCCGGTGCCGGAGAGCAGGTCGTCGGGGAGCGAGTAGCCGGTCAGGCCGGTGATGATGCCGAGCATCAGCAGGGTCCAGCCGAACAGCCAGTTGACCTCGCGGGGCTTGCGGAAGGCGCCGGTGAAGAACACCCGCATCATGTGCACCAGCATGCCGGTGACGAAGACCAGCGCCGCCCAGTGGTGGATCTGCCGGATGAGCAGTCCGCCGCGCACGTCGAAGCTGATGTCGAGCGCGGACTCGTAGGCGCGGGTCATCCGGACGCCGTTGAGCGGGACGTACGAGCCGTGGTAGACGACCTCGACCCCGCTGGGCTCGAAGAACAGGGTCAGGTAGATGCCGGTGAGGATCAGGATGATGAAGCTGTACAGGCAGATCTCGCCGAGCATGAAGGACCAGTGGTCCGGAAAGACCTTGCGCATGTTGGCCTTGGCCAGGGCGTAGAGGCCGAGCCGTCCGTCGGCCCAGTCGGCGACCTTCTCGCCCCTGCCCGGGGGCTCCCTGCGGGCCGCAGCCCCGTCGTTCTCCGCACGTGCGCCGTCCATACGTTCGTCGCCTCCCCGTCGGATCAACATCAGGGTGGCACGCGTCCCCGGGCCGAGCCAACGGTGCGTTCAGGACTGCGGCACGATCCCCTGCGCCCGCGCCGCCACCAGCCACTTCGGGAACTCGCCCACGAGCCGGTCGTACAGCTCGGCGTCCGACACCTTCCGCGGGTCGGCCCCGGCGTGGAAGAACCCGGCGTTGTCCACGACCCGCTTGTCCGGCACCGCCAGGTCGTCGAGCCTGCGCAGGAAGTCGAACTGCTTGCTGTGCGGGTCCCCGAAGCCCACGAACTGCCAGAACAGCGGCAGCCGGGCCGCCTTGCACAGGTACCGTTCCGCGGCGAGCTTGTTGATCGGGCCGCCGTCGGTCTGGAAGACCACCAGGGCGGGGTCGGTGGAGCCGCTGTCGAGGTAGTGGTCGATCACGGCGTCCATGGCCAGGTGGTAGCTGGTCCTGCCCATGTGCCCGAGCCCGGCCACGATCCTCTCGACGCGCCCCGCGTGGTCGGCGAGCGCGATCTCGGTCTCGGCGTCGATGTCGGTGGAGAAGAACACCACCGGCACGCTCCCGTCGTCGTCGAGATGCGCGGACAGCCCGAGCACCCGGTCGGCCAGCGCCTGCACACTGCCGTCCTCGTAGTACGGCTTCATCGAGCCGGAGTAGTCGACGACGAGGTACACGGCGGCCCGCAGCCCGTCCAGCCCGTGCTTGCGCAGCGAGACTCCGGCGCTCTTGTAGAGGCTGACCAGGGCCGGTGCGGTCTCCTCGACCTTCTTCAGACTGATCGCAACCATGGCCCCTACTCTCCCATCCGTCACCTGTGTTGGTTATTTTGTTCGCCGCCGTCCCCACCGGCTCACCGTTCGTCCCATCCCCTCCGAGGAGCCGGCGTGGAACCCGAGTCCACCGTCACCACCTGCTACCGCCACCCCGCGGTGGAGTCCCACGTCCGCTGCACCCGCTGCGACCGCTACATCTGCCCGGACTGCATGCGGGAGGCGTCCGTCGGCCACCAGTGCGTGGAGTGCGCACGGGAAGGCGCGCGCTCGGTGCGGCAGGCGCGCACGGCGTTCGGCGGGCGGATCACCACGGCGCCCGTGGTGACGTACGTCCTGATCGGGCTCAATGTGCTCGCGTATCTGGCCGAGCTGGTGCGGCCGTCGGTCGTGGACCGGTTCGAGATGCTGGGCCGGGGGCTCATCGGGCCGGACGGCGGGCACTACGTGTGGGTGGCCGGGTACCCCTCGGCCTACCACGCCGAGGGTGTCGTCGACGGGGAGTGGTACCGGCTGCTGACCGGCGCGTTCCTGCATCTGCCGCCGACCGGGGGCACGTTCGGGATCCTGCACATCGTGATGAACATGGTGTCGCTGTGGAACATCGGCCGGGTGGTGGAGTCCCAGCTCGGCCGGATCCGGTACGTCACCCTGTATCTGCTGTCGGCGCTGGGCGGCTCGGTGCTGGTGCTGCTGATCGCTCCGGACACCCCGACGCTGGGCGCGTCCGGCGCGATCTTCGGGCTCGGCGCCGCGTACTACGTCATGGCCCGGCGGCTGGGCGCCGACATGAGCCAGGTCAACCGGTTCATGGCGGGCCTGCTGCTGTGGCTGCTGGTCTCCGCGGGCCTGACCTCCTGGCAGGGCCACCTCGGCGGACTGCTGGCCGGCGCCGTGGTCACCGTCGCCTACGCCTACGCGCCCCGCGACCAGCGCCGCGCCCTCGTCCAGGCGGGCGCGTGCGTGGCCCTGCTGGCGCTGCTGGTGATCCTGGCCATGGCGAAGGTCGCGGAACTGACGGTCTGAGCAGCCGAAAAGGCGACAGCGCCTGCCCATAGTCCGGTCGGGGACTGGGCAGACGCCGTCAGTGTTCCGTACGCCTTTGTACGGGACGTTCTCGGTGAACCGTCAGACCATCAGCGCGCGGTCCGTCGGGCGGATCGGGGCCGGCAGGTCGCTGGCGCCGGTCAGGAAGCGGTCGACGCCGCGGGCGGCCGAGCGGCCCTCCGCGATCGCCCACACGATGAGCGACTGGCCGCGGCCGGCGTCACCGGCGACGAAGACTCCGGGGACGTTGGTCTGGAAGTCGGCGTCGCGGGCGATGTTGCCCCGCTCGTCGAGGTCCAGGCCGAACTGGTCGACCAGGCCGTTCTCCCGGTCGGTGCCGGTGAAGCCCATCGCCAGCGTCACCAGCTGGGCCGGGATCTTGCGCTCGGTGCCCGGCTTCGGGGTCAGCCTGCCGTCGATGAACTCGACCTCGGTGAGGTGCAGCCACTGGACGTTGCCGTCCTCGTCGCCCTCGAAGTGGGTGGTGGAGACGGAGTAGACCCGCTCGCCGCCCTCCTCGTGCGCGGAGGTCACCTTGTACAGCATCGGGAAGGTCGGCCACGGCTGGGTGACGGCGTTCCGCTCGTCGCCCGGCCGGGGCATGATCTCCAGCTGGGTGACGGAGGCCGCGCCCTGGCGGTGGGCGGTGCCCACGCAGTCCGCGCCGGTGTCGCCGCCGCCGATGACCACGACGTGCTTGCCCTCGGCCGAGATCGGGGCGACGACGTAGTCGCCCTCCTGGACCTTGTTCGACAGCGGCAGGTACTCCATGGCCTGGTAGATGCCCTTGAGCTCGCGGCCCGGCACCGGCAGGTCACGCGCGGTCGTCGCACCGGCGGCGATGACGATGGCGTCGTACCGCTTCTTCAGGTCGCTCGCCTTGATGTCGCGGCCGATCTCGATGCCGGTACGGAAGCGGGTGCCCTCCGCGCGCATCTGCTCGATACGGCGGTTGATGTGCCGCTTCTCCATCTTGAACTCGGGGATGCCGTAGCGGAGCAGGCCGCCGATGCGGTCGGCGCGCTCGTAGACGGCGACGGTGTGGCCGGCCCGGGTCAGCTGCTGGGCGGCGGCCAGGCCTGCCGGGCCCGAGCCGACGACGGCGACGGTCTTGCCGGACAGGCGCTCGGGCGCCTGCGGGGCGACGTCACCGGTCTCCCACGCCTTGTCGATGATCGAGACCTCGACGTTCTTGATGGTGACCGGCGGCTGGTTGATGCCCAGCACACACGCCGACTCGCACGGGGCCGGGCACAGCCGCCCCGTGAACTCGGGGAAGTTGTTGGTCGCGTGCAGACGCTCGCTCGCGGCCGACCAGTCCTCGCGGTAGGCGTAGTCGTTCCACTCGGGGATCAGGTTCCCCAGCGGACAGCCGTTGTGACAGAACGGGATGCCGCAGTCCATGCAGCGGCTGGCCTGCTTGCTGATGATCGGCAGCAGGGAGCCGGGGACGTAGACCTCGTTCCAGTCCTTCAGGCGGTCCTCGACCGGACGGGACGTGGCGACCTCGCGGCCGTGGTTCAGAAAGCCCTTCGGGTCAGCCATTGATCGCCGCCTCCATCATCTTCTCGGTGATCTCGGACTCGGAGAGTCCCGCCTGCTCGGCGGCGTCCTTGGCGGCGAGCACTGCCTTGTACGTGCTGGGGATGATCTTGCTGAAGCGCTCGACCGCTGTGTCCCACTCGGCCAGCAGCTTCTCGGCGACCGTGGAGCCGGTCTCCTCCTGGTGCCGGCGCACCACGTCGTGCAGCCACTGCTTGTCGGTGTCGTCCAGCGCCTCGACCGACTCCAGGTTGCCGACGTTGACGTTGTCGCGGTCGAGGTCGATCACGTACGCGACACCGCCGGACATGCCGGCCGCGAAGTTGCGGCCCGTCGGGCCGAGGACCACCGCGCGGCCGCCGGTCATGTACTCGCAGCCGTGGTCGCCCACGCCCTCGGAGACGACCGTCGCGCCGGAGTTGCGGACGCAGAACCGCTCGCCGGTACGACCGCGCAGGAACAGCTCGCCGCCGGTCGCGCCGTACGCGATGGTGTTGCCCGCGATGGTCGAGTACTCGGCGAGGTGGTCGGCGCCCCGGTCCGGACGGACGATCACCCGGCCGCCGGACAGGCCCTTGCCGACGTAGTCGTTGGCGTCGCCCTCCAGGCGCAGCGTCACACCGCGCGGGAGGAAGGCGCCGAAGGACTGGCCCGCGGAACCGGTGAAGGTGATGTCGATGGTGTCGTCGGGCAGGCCCGCGCCACCGAACTTCTTCGTCACCTCGTGGCCGAGCATGGTGCCGACCGTGCGGTTGATGTTGCGGATGGAGACCTGGGCGCGCACCGGCTGGGCGTCGGTGGCGGAGTCCGCGGCCAGGGCGTCGGCGGCGAGCTTGATCAGCTCGTTGTCGAGCGCCTTCTCCAGGCCGTGGTCCTGGGCGATCAGCTGGTGGCGGACCGCGCCCTCGGGCAGCTCGGGCACGTGGAACAGCGGGGCCAGGTCCAGGCCCTGCGCCTTCCAGTGGTCGACCGCGCGGGTCACGTCGAGCGTCCCGGCCTGGCCGACGGCCTCCTCGATGGAGCGGAAGCCGAGCTCGGCGAGGATCTCGCGGACCTCCTGGGCGATGTACTGGAAGAAGTTGACGACGTACTCGGCCTTGCCGGAGAAGCGGTCGCGCAGGACCGGGTTCTGGGTGGCGATGCCGACCGGGCAGGTGTCCAGGTGGCAGACGCGCATCATGACGCAGCCGGAGACGACGAGCGGCGCGGTCGCGAAACCGAACTCCTCGGCGCCCAGCAGCGCGGCGATGACGACGTCACGGCCGGTCTTGAGCTGGCCGTCGGTCTGGACGACGATGCGGTCGCGCAGGCCGTTGAGCAGCAGGGTCTGCTGGGTCTCGGCGAGGCCGAGCTCCCAGGGGCCGCCCGCGTGCTTCAGCGAGGTCAGCGGGGAGGCACCGGTGCCGCCGTCGTGGCCGGAGATGAGCACGACGTCCGCGTGCGCCTTGGACACACCCGCCGCGACCGTGCCGACGCCGACCTCGGAGACCAGCTTGACGTGAATCCGCGCCTGCGGGTTCGCGTTCTTCAGGTCGTGGATCAGCTGGGCCAGGTCCTCGATGGAGTAGATGTCGTGGTGCGGCGGCGGGGAGATCAGACCGACACCCGGGGTCGAGTGACGGGTCTTGGCGACCCACGGGTACACCTTGTGGCCGGGCAGCTGGCCGCCCTCGCCGGGCTTGGCGCCCTGGGCCATCTTGATCTGGATGTCGTCCGCGTTGACCAGGTACTCGGAGGTCACGCCGAAGCGGCCGGAGGCGACCTGCTTGATGGCGGACCGGCGGGCCGGGTCGTAGAGGCGGTCCGGGTCCTCGCCGCCCTCACCGGTGTTGGACTTGCCGCCCAGCTGGTTCATGGCGATGGCGAGCGTCTCGTGCGCCTCGCGCGAGATGGAGCCGTACGACATGGCGCCGGTGGAGAAGCGCTTGACGATCTCGCTGACCGGCTCGACCTCGTCGATGGAGATCGGCTGCCGGTCCGACTTGAAGCCGAACAGGCCGCGCAGCGTCATCAGGCGCTCGGACTGCTCGTTCACCCGCTCGGTGTACTTCTTGAAGATGTCGTACCGGCCGGTGCGCGTGGAGTGCTGGAGGCGGAAAACCGTCTCCGGGTCGAACAGGTGCGGCTCGCCCTCGCGGCGCCACTGGTACTCGCCGCCTATCTCCAGGGCGCGGTGCGCGGGAGCGATGCCGGAGGCCGGGTAGGCCTTGGCGTGGCGGGCGGCGACCTCCTTGGCGACGACGTCGATGCCGACCCCGCCGATCTTGGTGGCCGTACCGCTGAAGTACTTGGCGACGAACGCGTCGTCGAGGCCGACGGCCTCGAATACCTGGGCGCCCCGGTAGGAGGCGACCGTGGAGATGCCCATCTTCGACATGACCTTCAGCACGCCCTTGCCGAGGGCGTAGATCAGGTTGCGGATGGCCTTCTCGGGCTCGATGTCGGAGAGGAAGGTGCCGGCGCGGACCAGGTCCTCGACCGACTCCATGGCCAGGTAGGGGTTCACGGCGGCGGCGCCGTAGCCGATGAGCAGGGCGACGTGGTGGACCTCGCGGACGTCGCCGGCCTCGACCAGCAGGCCCACGTGGGTGCGCTGCTTGGTGCGGATGAGGTGGTGGTGGACGGCCGCGGTGAGCAGCAGCGAGGGGATCGGCGCGTGCTCGGCGTCCGAGTGGCGGTCCGACAGGACGATCAGCCGGGCGCCGTTGTCGATGGCGGCGTCGGCCTCGGCGCAGATCTCCTCGATGCGCGCGGCGAGGGCCTCACCGCCGCCGGAGACCCGGTACAGGCCGGAGAGGGTCGCGGCCTTGAAGCCGGGCATGTCGCCGTCGGCGTTGATGTGGATGAGCTTGGCCAGCTCGTCGTTGTCGATGACCGGGAAGGGCAGCACGACGGAGCGGCAGGAGGCGGCGCCCGGGTCGAGCAGGTTGCCCTGCGGGCCCAGCGACGAGCGCAGGGAGGTGACCAGCTCCTCGCGGATCGCGTCCAGCGGCGGGTTGGTGACCTGCGCGAACAGCTGGGTGAAGTAGTCGAACAGCAGCCGCGGGCGCTCGGAGAGCGCGGCGATCGGGCTGTCCGTACCCATCGAACCGATCGGCTCGGCACCGGCCTTGGCCATCGGCGCGAGGATGACGCGCAGCTCCTCCTCGGTGTAGCCGAAGGTCTGCTGGCGGCGGGTGACCGAGGCGTGGGTGTGGACGATGTGCTCGCGCTCGGGCAGGTCGCCCAGCTCGATCTCGCCGGCCTCGATCCACTCGGCGTAGGGCTGCTCGGCGGCGAGGGTCGCCTTGATCTCGTCGTCCTCGATGATGCGGTGCTCGACGGTGTCGACGAGGAACATCTTGCCGGGCTGCAGCCGGCCCTTGCGGACGACCTTGGCGGGGTCGATGTCGAGGACGCCGACCTCGGAGCCGAGGACGACCAGGCCGTCGTCGGTGACCCAGTAGCGGCCGGGGCGCAGGCCGTTGCGGTCGAGGACCGCGCCGACCTGGCTGCCGTCGGTGAAGGTGACGCAGGCCGGGCCGTCCCAGGGCTCCATCATCGTGGAGTGGAAGTTGTAGAAGGCGCGGCGGGCCGGGTCCATGGAGTCGTGGTTCTCCCACGCCTCCGGGATCATCATCAGCACGGAGTGCGGCAGCGAACGGCCGCCCAGGTGCAGGAGTTCGAGCACCTCGTCGAAGGACGCCGAGTCGGAGGCGTCCGGCGTACAGATCGGGAAGACGCGCTCCAGGCCCTTGTCTCCGAACAGGTCCGAGACGAGCTGGGACTCGCGGGCGACCATCCAGTTGCGGTTGCCCTGGACGGTGTTGATCTCACCGTTGTGCGCGACGAAGCGGTACGGGTGCGCGAGCGGCCACGACGGGAAGGTGTTCGTGGAGAACCGGGAGTGCACGAGCGCGATCGCGGAGGCGAAGCGGCGGTCGGACAGGTCCGGGAAGAAGGGCTCCAGCTGGCCGGTGGTCAGCATGCCCTTGTAGACGATGGTCCGCGCGGAGAGCGACGGGAAGTAGACACCGACCTCGCGCTCGGCGCGCTTGCGCAACGCGAAGGCCTTGCGGTCGAGGACGATGCCCTGCGAGGCGTTGTCCGTGACGAAGATCTGCCGGAAGGCGGGCATGGTCGAGCGGGCGGTGGCGCCGAGCAGTTCGGGGGCGACCGGGACCTCGCGCCAGCCGAGGACGGTGAGACCCTCGTCGCCGGCGATCGTCTCGATGTGTGAGACGGCGTCCTCGGTCCCCTCCTCGGGCAGGAAGGCGATGCCGACCGCGTAACCGCCCGCTTCGGGCAGTTCGAATCCGGCCACGTCGCGGAAGAACGTGTCGGGCACCTGGGAGAGGATGCCGGCGCCGTCCCCGGAGTCCGGCTCCGAGCCGGTGGCACCGCGGTGTTCGAGGTTGCGCAGGACGGTCAGGGCCTGTTCGACCAGGGTGTGGGACGCCTCGCCGGTGAGGGTGGCAACGAAGCCGACGCCGCACGCGTCGCGCTCGAAGCGGGGGTCGTACATACCCTGCGCAGCAGGGCGAGCATCCATGAAGGACCAGTTCTGGCCATTCGCGGAATGCTGGGACGGCTGGCGCGGCGTACGCATCGGCTCTCCCGTCGTCGTCTCAAGTGGCATGCAGATTGCCGAGGGACGACGTTGGCCCTCTGCGGAGTGCAAAATTTCGTGCAGGTTACATGATGGAGCGGTTCTCGGGAACCGGGATATTCCGTTCCAGCATGCGGACACCGCTCGGCTGCAGCGCGGGTGCCGCGCCTGCGGTGGAAGCTATGGGGACCGGACGGGACAGATCAGTGTCCGCCGACCCGAAAGACGGGGAGGGCTGCGTCGCCCTTCCCGGTGGTGCGCGGCAGGCCTCATTGCCCACAGCGCTTACGGCTCATGCCCGGTGGAAAACCATTCGAAACCAGCGGGTAACGGCTACTTATGCGGCCCAACGCATAAGTTCCAGCCGACCTATCCTACGGCCGTTCCGAACAGGCTGCCCAGGGCGTACGTCACACCGGCCGCGGCACCGCCGAGCGCAAGCTGCCGCAGCCCGCTGTACCACCAGCTGCGCGCGGTCACCCGGGCCACCACCGCACCGCACGCGAACAGCCCGATGAAGGCGAGCAGCAGAGCGGGCCACAGCGCGGTCGCCCCGAGCAGGTACGGCAGTACGGGAAGCAGCGCGCCCAGCGCGAAGGACCCGAAGGACGACACGGCGGCGACCAGCGGCGACGGCAGGTCCGAGGGGTCGATGCCGAGCTCCTCGCGGGCGTGGATCTCCAGCGCCTGCTCGGGATCGCGGGACAGCTGCCGGGCGACCTCGCGGGCCAGCTCCGGCTCGACGCCGCGCGCCTGGTAGAGCGCGGCGAGCTCGGCCTCCTCGTCCGCCGGGTGCTTCCTCAGCTCGGCGCGCTCGACGTCCAGCTCGGCCTCGACGAGCTCGCGCTGGGAGGCGACGGAGGTGTACTCGCCCGCGGCCATCGAGAAGGCGCCGGCGGCGAGGCCCGCGAGGCCTGTCAGCACGATGGCACTGTGGCCCACGGCGCCGCCCGCCACACCGGTCATCAACGCGAGGTTGGAGACGAGCCCGTCCATCGCCCCGAACACGGCCGGCCGCAGCCACCCACCGTTGACGTCACGGTGTGTGTGGTTGTCGCGGTGGGCCTCGTGGAGCGTGGCCTCGGTCTCGATGATCGCCATTGCGGGGTCCCCCAGGGAAGCTAAGCCAAAGCTAACTTTGGACACGTTCTAAGTTCTGACAACGCACAACCTACGCCTCCGCATTCCCGGCCGCCAGCAAGGAAAGGCTGGGCTAACCTGCGACTTTGCCGATCGACCGGGTGACATGGAGCCCTGCGAGGCTGGGGTCAACCGCCGATGGTGGGACACATGGCGCATGCCATCGATCCGCGAACGGGCACGCGGCGCACTGCTCGGTCTGGCCGTGGGGGACGCCCTCGGGGCGCCTGCGGAGAACCTGAAGCCGTCCGAGATCCGCGCCCGCTGGGGCCGGATCACCGGGTACGTCACGGACGTGCCGGCCGGCACGGACGACACGGAGTACGCGATCTTCTCCGGCCTGCTGCTGGCCCGCCACGGCTCGGCCCTCACTCCCGCCCATGTCGAGGCGGCCTGGCACGAGTGGATCGCCGACCGCGCCGAGGGCCCCTTCCGGGGGGCGGGCTTCAGCGAGCGCGGCACCCTGGAGAACCTCCGCCGCGGCCTCGCCGCCCCCATCTCCGCCCAGCACCGGCACGCCTGGAGCGACGGTCTCGCCATGCGCGCGGCCCCCTTCGGCGTCTTCGCCGCGGGCCGCCCCGCCGAGGCGGCCCGGCTGGCGGCGATCGACGGCTCGGTGAGCCACGAGGGCGAGGGCATCTACGGCGGCCAGGCGGTGGCGGCGGGCGTGGCGGCGGCGATGGCCGGGGCGGCGCCCATCGCGGTGGTGGCCTCCGCCCTCGCCGTCGTCCCGGACGACTCCTGGACGGCCCGCTCCCTGCGCCGGGCGGTGACGGCCGCCCACCGCGGCGAACGCGCGGTCCGCTCGGCGGTGGTGATCGGCGGCTACCCGTGGACGGACCTGGCCCCGGAAGCCGTCGCCCTGGCCTTCGGCGCCTACGCGGCGGCCGACGGCGACTTCCGCGACGCGGTCCTCACGGCGGTCAACATGGGCCGCGACGCCGACACGACGGCGGCGGTGGCGGGCGCCCTGGCGGGAGCGACCCAGGGCGTCGCCGCGATCCCGGCCGACTGGGCATCGGCAATCACCCCGGCGCGGGGCAGCTGCCTGCCGGCGATGGCGGGCCGCCATGTCCTGGAGGTCGCCGACCTGCTGACGGGTCCCGAGCAGCCCTCGCCCCGTCCCCCGGACCCGGCGTCCTACACCCTGGCCCCCGACACGGAGGCGGGGGCACCCCGGTGAGGCCGCCCGGCCCGCTGGACGAAGGACCGCAGGCCACCGACCTCACGGTCACGGCTGCCGCCCCCGTGCGTACCGACAGCACGGCTGTACCGACGCCCACGGCGAAGCCGACCGCCCCCGCGGCCGCCGACGGCGGGGACGCCCCACAGGGGCCACCGGCACCCGCCGACGATAGGTGTACGGATGGTGCGGGTGGGAGCGAACCCGCCGAAGGCGAAGCCGAGGCGGTGGTCGGTGGCAAGCCCCCGCACGGACCCGCCGAGGCCGGTAGAACCCTCGGCCTCCTGCTGGGGCTGGCCGCAGGCGACGCCGCCGGCTGGCCCTCCGCCCGCCACAGAGCCACCCGCATGCCCGACTGGACCCGCCGCCTCACCCGCGAACTCGACAACTTCGCCGAGCACAACGCCACGACCACCCTCCCCGTCCCCATCGCCCTCAACCAACCCCCCGAGCCCCTCCTCCTGGGCCCCTCCGACGACGCCGAGTGGGCCGCCTTCGCCGCCGAGGCCCTCCTCCGCGCCGGTGACGACACCGCCCTCGGCGACCTCAGCCGCGAACGCCGCACCAGAGCCGCCATCGACCTCACCTGGAACGCCCTGGCGAGCGAGGTCGCCGCCGCGGCCCAACGCGCCCCGGAAGTGGAGTCCGCCGTCCTCCCCCTCCGCGCCCGCATCTCCGTCCGCGCCGGCCTCGGCAACCTCGCCGCCGGCCTCCGCCCACCCGCCACCGGCCACGACAACCCCCATTACTTCGACGACGCGGCCTGCGTCCGGGCCTGCGTCCTGGCCGTGGCCCACCCCGGCGACCCCCGACTCGCCGCGGAACTCGCCGAGTTCGACGCCCGCTACACCCAGGACGGCGACGGCGTGCACGGAGCCCGCGCGATGGCGGCGGCGGTGTCCCTGGCGCTGACCGGCGCCGACGTCCACACCTGCGTGACAGCGGCCCTCGCCGAACTCCCCGAGACCACCGAGATCGGCCGCAACGCCCGCCACGCGCTCGACCTGGCCCACCGGGCCGAGTCCGCCTTCGCCCTGGTCCCCCTCCTGGAACACCAGATCGTCGACCACGTCTACAGCTACGGCATCGCGGCCGCCGAAACCGTCCCGGTGGCACTGGCCCTGACGACCGCCGCAAGGGGCCGTATCGCCGAAGCGGTACCGGCGGCGGCCTGTCTCTCCCGAGTGGCCGACTCCGCCCCCGCCCTCGCCGGCGCCCTGACCGGAGCACTGGGCGGCGGCGGCACGATCCCGGCCTCCTGGCGGAACGCCTGCCGCACCCTCTCCGGCTGCGCCCTCCCCCGCCTCACCGCCACCGACCTGGTGGAACTCGCCGAACTCCTGGAAGCCACGCAACCGGCCCCACCGGGAGGATGATTCGGGCATGACGCCCAAACAGCAGGAAAAAACCAACCCTGCAGAACAAGAAGCAGCCGGCCTCGAGGACCGCATCACCGGAGCCCTCGTGGGCGCGGCGGTCGGCGACGCGTTGGGCGGCCCGGTCGAGGGCTACTCCCCCGCCCAGATCCTCGAACGTCACGGCGGCCGGGTCCACGGCATCGTCGGACCCTGGAACGGCGACGCCTGGCGCACGGCCCGCCCCCTCGCCCCGTACCACAAGGGCGACGGTCACGTCACCGACGACACCTTGATGACGCACGCGCTGGTACGGGTCTACGCGACCGTCCGCGACCACCTCGACGCGTACGCGATCGCCGACCACCTGGTCCCCGACCTGATGACGAACCCACGCTGGATCCCGGAGCTGGAGGCGGAGGCCCTTCCCCTCCACCGTGTCTTCCTCGCCGAGAAATGGCTGGTGACCCGCCTCCACTACGCCCACGCCGACCCCCGCGAGGCCGGCGTCGGGAACATCGTCAACTGCGGGGCCGCGATGTACATGGCCCCGGTCGGCCTGGTCAACGCGGCGGACCCCGCGGCCGCCTACGCCGAGGCCCTGGACGTCGCGGGCGCCCATCAGTCGTCGTACGGCCGGGAGGCGGCGGCCGTCTTCGCGGCGGCGGTCGCGGCGGCCTGCGTCCCCGGCGCCACCCCGGACACGATCGTCGAGACCGTCCTGTCCCTGGCCAAGGACGGCACCCGCGAGGCGATCGAGCGGGTCTGCGACGTGGCGTCCCGGCACACGGACTTCGAGTCGGCCCTGCTCCCGCTGCGCGAGGCGGTGGCGCCGTACGACACGGTGGGCCCCGACTACCGCGCCCCCTCCCTCGGCGCCCGTCGCCCCTCCCGTCTGCATTCCATCGAGGAACTCCCCATCGCGCTCGGCATGGTGCTGGTGGCGGGCGGCGACTACCGCCACGCGGTCCTGGGCGCGGTGAACTACGGCCGGGACTGCGACTCGATCGCCACCATGGCGGGCGCCCTGACCGGCGCGCTCGGCTCCCCGGTCCCCGACGACTGGGCCAAGACGGTCTCGGAGGCGAGCCGTCTGGACCTGTGGGAACCAGCCCGCGTCCTCACCGAGGTGACGTACGAGATCTTCGAGCGGGACGTACGGCGCCGGCGGGCGCACGAGGCCGCGTTCACGAGACTCGGAAGCCTCGGATGCTCCGACTGACCTGGGTGCAGCCGGAGGACCTGATCGGCCACGAGCTGCGTCAGGCGGCTCTGGACGGTCGTGAGGCGTCGGTGATCGCGGCGCGCTGGAGGGCGGCGGGTGGTGCGGAAGCCCCGGCACGAGCGGGTGCCTCGACGCAACGGGCGTCGCGCTACCTGCGGCAGCTGGCGGAGGACCTGCTGGACGAACTGGCGGACCTGCCCGGCACATTGACCGAGGCCGAGCCGACGGACCTCACGAGGATCAAGGCCTGCTGCCCCGACTGGCCCCGGCCCTCCCGTGGGGCCACGAGCCGACTCCGTCTGGAAGCCGCCTGGCTGGGCCGGGCCGCGGGCTGCCTCCTGGGCAAACCCGTCGAGAAGCTCCCCCTCACCGGCATCCGCCAACTGGCCCGGGCCACCGGCAACTGGCCGTTGAACACCTACTTCACCGCCCGCGGAGTCCCGGAAGAACTCCTCTCGCAGCACCCCTGGAACCGCCGCTCGGCCCCCACCTCCCTCGCCGAGAACATCGACGGCATGCCCGAGGACGACGACCTCAACTACCCGCTCCTCAACCTGCTTCTGCTCCAACGCCACGGCCGCCGCTTCACCACCGCCGACGTGGCGGGGCTCTGGCTGGACGAACTCCCCGCCGGGCGTACCTTCACCGCCGAACGCGTCGCCTACCGCAACCTCCTCACCGGCGTCGAACCCCCGCACACCGCCCGCCACCGCAACCCCTTCCGCGAGTGGATCGGCGCCCTCATCCGCGCGGACGTCCACGGCTGGACCAACCCCGGCGACCCGGCCGCCGCCGCGGAACAGGCCCACGCTGACGCCACCCTCACCCACACCGGCAACGGCGTCTACGCGGCGATGTTCACCGCGGCCGTCATCGCCGAGGCCGCGACCGGCGAACACGACATCCACGCCTGCCTCCGTACGGGCCTCACGGTGATCCCACCCCGCTCCCGCCTGTCCGAGGCGATCCACCACGCCGTCCGACTCGCCACGGAGCACTCCGACTTCGACGTGGTCGTGGACGAACTCCACGCCACCTACGCCGACACCCACCACTGGGTCCACGCCATCCCCAACACGGCTCTGACCGCCGCCGCCCTCACCCACGCCGACGGCGACTTCACCGGCTCCATCTCCCGTGCCGTGTCCGGCGGTTGGGACACCGACTCCAACGGCGCCACCGCCGGTGGCATCGCCGCACTGCTCACCGGCAGCCCCGCCGCCCTCCCCGACCGCTGGACGTCCCCGCTGAAGAACCGGCTGTCCACGTCCGTCGGCGACTTCAACGGCGTCGGCTTCGACACCCTGGCCCACCTCACCCACCGGGAGGCATCCCGCCCATGACCCACATCGTCGTGCTGGGCAGCACGAACATGGACCTCGTCACCTATGTCGACAAGGCCCCGCAGCGCGGAGAGACCGTGACGGGACGGGAGTTCCGTACGATCCCCGGCGGCAAGGGCGCCAACCAGGCGATCGCCGCGGCCCGCGCGGGCGCCACCGTGTCGATGATCGGCGCCGTCGGCACCGACGCCTACGGCGCCCGTCTCCGCTCCACCCTGGAACACTCGGGCGTCGAGACGGACCTGCTCCGTACCATCGACGGCCCCTCCGGCACCGCCCACATCGTCGTGGACGACGAGGGCGGCAACGCGATCGTCGTGATCCCCGGCGCCAACGGCACCGTCGACCACCTCGTCCCCGGCGACGAGGGCCTCATCGCCTCCGCCGACACCCTGCTGCTGCAGCTGGAGATCCCGATGCCCGCGGTCGTCGCGGGAGCGCGGACCGCCCGCGCCCACGGCGTCCGTACGATCCTCACCCCCGCCCCGGCGCAACCCCTGCCGCCCGAACTCCTGGCCGCCACCGACCTGTTGGTCGCCAACGAGTACGAGGCGGTCACCCTCACCGACGAGACGGACACGGTCGACGCGGCCACCGCCCTGCTGGAGAAGGTCCCGGCCGTGGTGGTCACGCTCGGCGCGGCGGGCAGCCTGTACCTGGCACGGGACGCCGAGCCCCTCGCCGTCGGGGCCCCGCAGGTCACCGCCGTGGACTCCACCGGCGCGGGCGACACCTTCGTCGGCGCCCTCGCGGTCGCCCTCGGCGAGGAGCGGCCCATCCGCGAGGCCCTGACCTGGGCCGCCGCGGCCGCCGCGCTCTCGGTGCAGCGTCCCGGCGCCTCCGCGTCGATGCCGTACCGCTCCGAGATCGAGGCGCGGTACTCCTCATGACCACTCCCGGCACCCCTCCCCCGCTCACCGGCCTGCGCGTCCTCGACCTCGCCACGCTCTTCGCGGGCCCCCTCGCCGCCACCCTGCTCGGCGACTTCGGCGCGGACGTCGTCAAGGTCGAGCACCCCACCAAGCCGGATCCCTCGCGCGGCCACGGTCCCTCGAAGGACGGCGTCGGTCTGTGGTGGAAGATCCTCGGCCGCAACAAGCGCACGATCGCCCTCGACCTCTCCAAGCCCGGCGGCCGCGCCACGCTGCTTCAACTGGCCGCCACCGCCGACGTGTTGATCGAGAACTTCCGTCCGGGCACCCTGGAGAAGTGGGACCTCGGCTGGCCGGAGCTGTCCGCCGCCAACCCCCGGCTGGTCCTCACCCGCGTCACCGCCTTCGGCCAGTTCGGCCCCTACGCCCACCGCCCCGGCTTCGGCACCCTCGCCGAGGCGATGAGCGGATTCGCCGCGATCACCGGTGAACCGGACGCCCCTCCGACGCTCCCGCCCTTCGGCCTCGCCGACTCCATCGCGGGCCTCGCGACGGCGTACGGCGTGCTGACCGCGCTCGCCGCGCGCGAGCGCACCGGCGAGGGCCAGGTCGTCGACATGGCGATCATCGAACCGATCCTCACCGTCCTCGGCCCCCAGCCCACCTGGTACGACCAGCTCGGATACGTCCAGGCCCGCACCGGCAACCGCTCCGCCAACAACGCCCCGCGCAACACCTACCGCACCGCCGACGGCACCTGGGTCGCCGTCTCCACCTCGGCGCAGTCGATCGCGGAACGCGTGATGCACCTGGTGGGCCGCCCGGAGCTGATCGACGAGCCCTGGTTCGCCACGGGCGCCGAACGCGCCGCGCACGCGGACGTCCTCGACGCGGCGGTCGGCGACTGGATCGCCGGCCGCACCCGCACGGAGGTCCTCGCCGCCTTCGAGAAGGCGGAGGCGGCCATCGCACCCGTGCAGGACGTACGGGACGTGCTCACCGACCCGCAGTACCAGGCCCTCGACACGATCACGACCCTCGACGACCCCGAACTCGGCCCGCTCCGTATGCAGAACGTGCTCTTCCGGCTCTCCTCGACACCGGGCGCCATCCGCTGGGCCGGCCGCCCGCACGGCGCGGACACGGAACAGGTCCTGACCGAACTGGGCCTGAGCCGGGCCGAGTTGGCGGCTCTGCGGGAGGAGGGTGCCGTATGACCGAGAGGACCACCCCGCTCACCTGGCTGTACGCCCCCGGCGACCGCCCGCACGTGGTCGCCAAGGCCCTCGTCGCCGGCGCCGACGTCGTGGTCGTCGACCTGGAGGACGCGGTCGCCCCGGACCGCAAGGACCACGCCCGCGCCGCCACGGCGGAACTCCTCACCGGCCCCCAGCCGGTCCCGGTCCATGTCCGCGTCAACGCCCTGGACGGCCCGCTCGCGGCCAGGGACCTCGAAGCGATCGCCACGCTGCCGGGCCTGGCGGGCCTGCGCCTGCCGAAGGTGACGTCACCGTCCCAGATCATCCGCACCGCCCACCGCATGTCCTCGCTGACTGCCGGCGACTCCCCCGCCCTGTACGCCCTGCTGGAAACCGCCCTGGCCGTGGAACACGCCCACGCCATCGCCTCCGCGCACCCGTCGCTGCGCGGCATCTCGCTGGGCGAGGCGGACCTCCGGGCCGACCTGGGCGTACGTGAGGACGCGGGCCTCGACTGGTCCCGCTCCCGGATCGTCGTGGCCGCCCGGGCGGCGGGCCTGCCCCCGCCACCGCAGTCGGTGCACCCGGACATCCGGGACCTGGAGGCCCTGGCGGCCTCCTGCACCCACGGCCGCGCCCTGGGCTTCCTCGGCCGAGCCGCCATCCACCCCCGCCAGCTCCCCATCATCGAACGGGCCTACCTCCCCACGACCCACGAGATCGAGGAGGCGGAAACCATCGTGAAGGCGGCGACCAGGGACCAGGGCGCCCAGGCCCTCCCGGACGGCCGCTTCATCGACGCGGCGGTAGTGGCAACAGCCCAACGAACCCTGTCCCTGGCGAACCGTTGCCGATGATCCCGAGTTTTTTCTCAGCCGCGACGGCGAGAACGCCGACGGCGGGTCTCGGAGGTGCCCAACCCGCCGAAACCCGCCGTTCAGTCGATCGTCAGAGCTTCTTGGCCGACTCGGTCGGCTCGGCCTCGTCCTTCGCCTCGGCGTCGGCGTCCGCCTTGGCCTCGGAGGTCTCCACGTCGGCTTCCTTGACGTCGGCTTCCTTCGCGTCGGCGTCCTCGGCCCCGGTCTCCCCGTCGGCGACTTCGTCCGCCGCCCCCGGCTCGACCACCTCTTCCCGCCCGGGCCGCTTCTTCGAGGACACCACGATGTACGTCACCGCGAGCAGGAACACGATCCCCGCGGTCCAGTCGTTCAGCCGCAGCCCGAGGATGTGGTGCGCGTCGTCGACCCGCATGTACTCGATCCACGCCCGCCCCACGCAGTACGCGGCGACGTACAGCGCGAACGCCCGCCCGTGCCCCAGCTTGAAGCGCCGGTCGGCCCAGATGACCAGGAAGGCGACGCCGATGCACCACAGGGACTCGTACAGGAACGTCGGGTGGTAGTACCCCGGCACCCGGCCGTCCGCCGAGGACGTGATGTGCAGCGCCCAGGGAACGTTGGTCTCCTTGCCGTACAGCTCCTGGTTGAACCAGTTGCCCCATCGCCCGATCGCCTGTGCGAAGGCGATACCGGGCGCCACGGCGTCGGCGTACGCGGGCATCGGGATGCCCCGGCGCCGGCAGCCGATCCAGGCACCGAGCGCACCGAGCGCGATCGCGCCCCAGATGCCGAGGCCGCCCTCCCACACCTTGAAGGCGTTCACCCAGTCACGGCCCTGGCTGAAGTACAGCTCGTAGTCCGTGATCACGTGGTAGAGCCGGCCACCGACGAGGCCGAACGGCACCGCCCAGACAGCGATGTCGGCCACTGTCCCGGCCCGCCCGCCGCGGGCGATCCAGCGCTTGTTGCCGAGCCAGACCGCGATGAAGACGCCGATGATGATGCAGAACGCGTAGCCGCGCAGCGGAATGGGGCCGAGATACAGCACCCCGCGCGACGGGCTCGGAATGTAGGCAAGTTCTTCCATGGCAGGGTCGACGCTACCGTGCCGGACCGGGACCACGGCAGGCGGCCCGGCTACGGGTCCATAACGGGCGGGTGTGAATGCGCCCCGTGCGCCTTACCGCTTGGCGGCCTCCTGTACCAGTTGTTTGAGTTTGGCCGGGGTCATCGTCTGGTCCTGGTAGATGTTCTTGCCGTTGAGGAGCACGGTCGGCGTGCCGGAGAAACCGCCGGCCCGGAACGCGGCGGCCGACTTGTCGACCCAGCTGTCGTGCGTGCCGCCGTTGACGCACGTGCGGAAGGCCGGGGTGTCCAGGCCGTGCACCTTGCCCGCGAGCGCGATCAGCTTGCCGTTGTCCGCGAAGGCGTCGTCGGTCTCCTTCGGCTGGTTCTGGTACAGCACGTCGTGGTAGTCGCGGAACTTCCCGGCGTCCTGGGCGCAGGCCGCCGCGTTGGCCGCGCGCAGCGAGCCAGTGCCGCCGAGGTTGCCGTCGATCAGTCTGACCAGGTGGTACTCGACCCGGAGCTGTCCGGCATCGGCCAGCTCGTGGAGGGTCGGGCGATAGGTCATCTCGAAGGCCTGGCAGGCCGGGCAGCGGAAGTCCTCCCAGACGGTGAGCGTCGACCTGGCGCCGTCCTTGCCGACCGGGATCGCGAGACTGTCCTTGCCCTGCGCCCCGGACGGCGCGGCGACGGGGCCCGAGCTCTTGCTGCCCTTGTCCTTGCCGGCGTTCGCGGCGACCACGCCGATCACCGCGGCGAGCCCCAGCACGCAGACGACACTCGCGCCGACGATCAGCGCCCGCCGTCGCTTCTCGGCGGCCTTCTGCTTCTCGCGCTCGACCGCCAGCCGCTCACGGGCGGTGCGCTTTCCCTCACGGTTCTTCTCGCTCACACCCCCAGAACGAACCGGGGAGGCGCGTCGCGCCTCCCCGGTCCCAGGTCCACCCGTTCGAGTGACCGATTGTTCCGTAGTGTGCCGTTACGTGTGCCGTTACGCCTGTCCGCGTACGCCCTTCGCCAGGTCCCCGGCGAGCGCGCGGACCGCCTCGACGCCGGCCGCGTCGTCCGGCGCGTCCAGCATCCGCTTCACGAACGCCGAACCGACGATCACGCCGTCGGCGAAGCCGGCCACCTCGGCGGCCTGCGCGGCGTCGGAGACGCCCAGGCCGACGCAGACGGGCAGGTCGGTGCCGGTCGCCCGGGTCCGCTCGACCAGGTTCTGGGCCTGCGCGCCCACCGACTCACGGGTGCCGGTGACGCCCATGAGCGAGGCGGCGTACACGAAGCCGCTGCCCGCCGCGGTGATCTGCGCGAGCCGCGCGTCCTTGCTGCTGGGCGCGACGACGAAGACCGTGGCGAGCCCGTGCTTCTCGGCGTGCTCCCGCCACAGTGCCGCCTCCTGGACGGGCAGGTCGGGCAGGATGCACCCGGCGCCCCCGGCCTCCGCCAGCTCGGCGGTGAAGCGCTCGACGCCGTAGCGGTCGATGGGGTTCCAGTACGTCATGACGAGGATCGGCTTGCCGGTGGCCTCGTGGGCCTCCTTGACCGTGCGCATGACGTGCGCGATCTTGACGCCGCCGCGCAGGGCGATGTCGTCGGCCGTCTGGATGACGGGACCGTCGAGGACGGGGTCGCTGTGCGGCAGCCCCACCTCCATGACGTCCGCCCCGCCCTCCAGGGCGGCCTTGATCGCCTCGATGCCGCCGTCCACGGTCGGGAACCCGGCCGGGAGGTAGGCGATGAGCGCGGCCCGGCCCTCGGCCTTGGCGGCGGCGAGGGTGTCCGACAGCAGCTGAATGTTCCCGCTCACTTGGCGTCCCCCTCGATCTCGGCGGTGTCGGCGGCGTCGGCCGCGACCTCGGCGTCGGTGTCGTACAGGCCGAAGTAGCGCGCGGCGGTGTCCATGTCCTTGTCGCCGCGACCGGACAGGTTGACGACGATCAGGCCGTCCGGTCCCAGCTCCCTGCCGACCTCCAGGGCGCCCGCGAGGGCGTGCGCGCTCTCGATCGCCGGGATGATGCCCTCGGTGCGCGAGAGCAGGCGCAGGGCCTGCATCGCGGCGTCGTCGGTGACCGCGCGGTACTCGCCGCGACCGCTGTCCTTGAGGTAGGAGTGCTCCGGGCCGATGCCCGGGTAGTCCAGGCCGGCCGAGATCGAGTACGGCTCGGTGATCTGGCCCTCCTCGTCCTGCAGGACGTAGGACCGGGAGCCGTGCAGGATGCCGGGCTCGCCGGCGGTGAGGGTGGCCGCGTGCTCGCCGGTCTCCACGCCGTGACCGGCCGGCTCGCAGCCGATCAGGCGGACGCCCTCGTCGGGGATGAAGGCGTGGAAGAGGCCGATGGCGTTGGAGCCGCCGCCGACGCAGGCGATCGCCGCGTCCGGGAGGCGGCCGGCGCGCTCCAGGAGCTGGCGGCGGGCCTCCACGCCGATGACGCGGTGGAAGTCGCGGACCATGGCCGGGAAGGGGTGCGGGCCCGCGACCGTACCGAAGAGGTAGTGGGTGTGGTCGACGTTGGCGACCCAGTCGCGGAAGGCCTCGTTGATGGCGTCCTTCAGGGTGCGACTGCCGGACTTCACCGCGACGACCTCGGCGCCGAGCATGCGCATGCGGGCCACGTTGAGGGCCTGGCGCCGGGTGTCGATCTCGCCCATGTAGATCGTGCACTCGAGGCCGAACAGGGCGCAGGCGGTGGCGGTGGCGACGCCGTGCTGGCCGGCGCCGGTCTCCGCGATGACGCGGGTCTTGCCCATGCGCTTGGTGAGCAGGGCCTGACCGAGGACGTTGTTGATCTTGTGGGAGCCGGTGTGGTTGAGGTCCTCGCGCTTGAGGAAGACGCGGGCGCCTCCGGCGTGTTCGGCGAAACGGGGGACCTCGGTGAGCGCCGAGGGGCGCCCGGTGTAGTTGAGCAGCAGGTCGTCGAGTTCGCGGGCGAACTCGGGGTCGTGCTTGGCCTTGTCGTACTCGACGGCCACCTCGTCGACGGCGGCGACGAGGGCCTCCGGGATGAACTTGCCGCCGAAGGCGCCGAAGTAGCCTTCGGGGCTCGGTACGTGACCCTCGGGGTCGGGGATGAAGAACTCGCTGGGCATGACTGAACCTCACGGTGAGTTTGGAAACAGACCTGTTCGCCGTGGGGGCGGAGCTTGTCGTACGACCTCAGGCCGTATTGGGCCGGTCGCGCTCGCGCGGCGGTAGCCGCACATCAGATACAGCCCCGCGCCCCTGAAGGGCGCGCTGCCATCGACGGCCGTTGACCTGCCCGGGTTCGTCTCCGATGACGTAACGCACCCTGCGGCCGTGGACCCGGCGGGCGGGCGCACGGCAGCCCCGGGGGCGGCAGCCGCGCGCCAGGCGGGCGTACCGGTCCAGGGTCGTCGCGGTGAGAGTCATCGGGGTCAGCCTACCGAAAGATCAACTGCGTCCGTGCCGAAGAGCGGGGTGCTCTCCTGCCGCCACCAGGTCCGAGACCGCCGTCTTCGGGTCCTTCCCCGTCACCAGGGACTCCCCGACCAGGACCGCGTCGGCGCCGGCGTTGGCGTAGGCGATCAGGTCGTGGGGGCCGCGGACGCCGGACTCGGCGATCTTGACGAGGTGGTCGGGGATCTCGGGGGCCACGCGCTCGAAGGTGGAGCGGTCGACCTCGAGGGTCTTGAGGTTGCGCGCGTTGACGCCGATGATCTTGGCGCCGGCGTCCACCGCCCGCTCGACCTCGTCCTCGTCGTGCACCTCGACGAGCGGGGTGAGGCCGATGGAGACGGCGCGCTCGATGAGGGACTCCAGGGCGGGCTGTTCCAGCGCGGCGACGATCAGGAGCACGAGGTCGGCGCCGTACGCGCGGGCCTCCCACAGCTGGTACGACGTGACGATGAAGTCCTTGCGCAGGACGGGGATGTCCACGCGCGCGCGGACGGCCTCCAGGTCGGCCAGCGAGCCGCCGAAGCGGCGCTGCTCGGTGAGGACGGAGATGACGGCGGCGCCGCCCGCCTCGTAGTCCGCGGCGAGTCCGGCGGGGTCGGCGATCGCGGCCAGCGCGCCCTTGGAGGGGCTGGAGCGCTTGACCTCGCAGATGACCTTGACGCCGTCGCCCTTGAGCGCGGCGACCCCGTCCTTGGCAGTCGGAGCCTTCGCCGCACGCTCCTTGAGCTCGTCGAGGCTGACGCGCGCCTGCCGCTCCGCGAGGTCGGCACGGACTCCGTCGATGATCTCGTCGAGCACACTCACGCGAGCGGCCCCCTTCCAGACGGTGGACTGTCGAAGCTTTTTGACCGTCGGGAGAAAACCGATGGTCACTGCGATGGTATCCGGAGGAGGGCGCAGCCCTCGCATCCGGTTGACGCCGGTTCCAGTACCTGGACGTTCCCCGGTTGATCAAGGATGCAGCCAGCCACCGAACGGCAGGTTCCGGACAACCGTGAAGACCAGCAGCAACGCCCCCAGCGCCCACAGGTGCGCCGTACCGAGCCCGAGCCGCGTCGGCCGGCCGCGTGCCGCGCGCAGCACCCATACGGTCCACAGCACGGCGAAGAGCGGGTAGCCGACGGTGGCCAGGGCGTTGTCGTGGAGCGCCCCGAGGAAGTCGCCGTGGACGAAGGCGTGCGCGCTGCGCAGGCCACCGCAGCCGGGGCAGTACAGGCCGGTGACGGCGTACAGGGGGCAGACGGGGTAGTGGCCGGGCTGGTTGGGGTCCACCGTCCCCACGTAGGCGAAGGCCCCGGCGACGGCGGCCATGATGCCCGCGGGCACGGCGAGCCGCGCCGCCCTGGTGGGTTCGGCGCGGGCGGGCGTGACGGGCCGGCTCTCGACGTTCACGTCAGGCATTCTCCCCCTGAACGGCCGCCCCGCGCGCGTGAGGGGCGATCCGGCTTTCCGGATCGCCCCTCACGCGCGCGTGCGGTGGCCGTGCGCGTTCAGCTCTTGGCGTGCGCCGCCTGGCTCTTCGACAGCTCCGTCTGGAAGCTGTCGTGCGCGTCCTTCGGCTGGCCCATGCCCATCGCGCTCATCACCCAGCCGACGATGCCGCCGATGACCACGATCGCCATGCCGGCCCAGAAGCCCACGGGCTGAGCCATGACCATGAAGGCGCCCGCGACGCAGAAACCGATGAAGGCGATGATGACACCGGTCCAGGCGGCCGGGGTGTGACCGTGGCTGCTGCCCGCCATGACTTGCTCCTCGTTGCTGATTACGTGTCTGAGCCGGACGCTCACCCGACATTGTTCCGCACGCGCGCGCGTGCGCTGCTCGGGGGTGGCCCTTCGCGCGTCGGTGCCGTCGCCTACGCGCTCGTCGGGTCCTCCCCGCGGTCGAGGGCCTTCCACAGGTCCTCGGGACGGTCGGGATCGATCCCGGCGGGCCTGCGCCGGGGCCTGGCCGCGCCGTCCCGCTCGTAGCGGCCGGACATCGCCGGCCAGTGGCGCCCGTAGCGCAGGGCGAGCAGTCCGGCCAGCAGGATGAGCGCGCCGCCCACCGCGGCCACGTACGGCCATGCCGTGTGGCTCAGTGCGTGCACCGTGGCCGAGGTGTCGCCGGCCGCCTGGGCGGCCTTGTCGTCGAGGGCCGAGCTGTCGGACGCGCCGAGCAGGGCCGCGGCGACCGTGCCGGCGCCGGAGAGCGCGAGCAGGGCGGCGACCAGCAGGCGGCCGGCCCGGCGGACGGCGAACACGGCGACCAGCGCGGCCAGTCCCACTATGGCCAGCGCGGCGGGGACGCCGGTGACGTCACTGCCCTTGGCGGTCAGGGAGAAGGCGCCGCCGGCCACCGTCGTGGTGCCCTCCGACCAGCGCTGCCGGGTCGACAGCAGCGCCACGGCCGCGCCGAGCGCACCGGCCAGCAGCGCCACGGCGAGGGAGAGGCGGCCGGCCCGGACGGGTCCTGCGGCTTCGGAACGGGGATGAGGTACGGCAGTCACGTACTCCACTATCGCCCGAACCCCGGGTGAACCGTCACCCGGGGTTCACGTGAGACCCGTCCTACTGCCCGAGCCGGTTGGCCGTGTGGACCGCGCGCAGCACCGCCGCCGCCTTGTTGCGGCACTCCTGATCCTCGGCCACGGGGTCGGAGTCGGCGACGATGCCGGCGCCCGCCTGGACGTACGCCGTGCCGTCCCGGAGCAGGGCGGTGCGGATGGCGATGGCCGTGTCGGAGTCGCCCGCGAAGTCGAGATAGCCGACGCAGCCGCCGTACAACCCGCGCCGGGACGGCTCGAGTTCGTCGATGATCTGCATCGCGCGGGGCTTGGGGGCGCCGGAGAGGGTGCCGGCCGGGAAACAGGCCGTCAGGACGTCGAAGGCGGTGCGGCCCGCGGCGACCCGGCCGGTGACCGTCGAGACGATGTGCATGACGTGCGAGTACCGCTCGATCGACATGAAGTCGACGACCTCGACGGAGCCCGGCTCGCAGACCCGTCCGAGGTCGTTGCGGCCGAGGTCGACCAGCATCAGGTGCTCGGCGCGCTCCTTCGGGTCCGCGAGCAGTTCGTCGGCGAGCGCCTGGTCCTCCTGCGGGGTCGAACCGCGGTGCCGGGTGCCGGCGATGGGGTGGACCATGGCCCGTCCGGCCTCGACCTTCACCAGGGCCTCGGGGGACGAACCGACGACGTCGAAGCCGTCGAAGCGGAACAGGTACATGTACGGGGAGGGGTTGGTGGCCCTGAGCACCCGGTACACGTCCAACGCGCTCGCCGTGCACGGTGTTTCGAAGCGCTGGGAGGGGACGACCTGGAAGGCCTCACCGGCGCGGATGCGTTCCTTTACGTCCTCGACGGCCGCCTGGAAGTCGGGGCCGCCCCACGTCGCGGTGTACTCGGGGAGTTCGGAGGGCGGCAGGACGGCGGGCGGCTGGGCGACCGCGCGGGACAGGTCCGCCTCCATCGCGTCCAGCCGTGCCACGGCGTCCGCGTAGGCCTCGTCGACGCCGGTGTCCAGGTCGTTGTGGTTGATCGCGTTGGCGATCAGCAGGACCGCGCCCTCCCAGTGGTCCATGACGGCCAGGTCGCTGGTGAGCAGCATGGTCAGCTCGGGCAGCCGCAGGTCGTCCCGCTCGCCGGGCCCGATCTTCTCCAGGCGGCGCACGATGTCGTAGCCGAGGTAGCCGACCATGCCGCCGGTGAAGGGCGGCATACCCTCCTGGTGCGGGGTGTGCAGGGCCTCGATGGTGGCGCGCAGGGCGGCGAGGGGGTCGCCGTCCACGGGGACGCCGACGGGCGGGGTGCCGAGCCAGTGGGTTCCGCCGTCGCGGGAGGTCAGGGTGGCGGCGCTGCGGACGCCCACGAAGGAGTAGCGGGACCAGGAGAGGCCGTTCTCCGCGGACTCCAGCAGGAAGGTGCCGGGGCGCTCGGCGGCGAGCTTGCGGTACAGCGCGACGGGGGTGTCGCCGTCGGCGAGGAGCTTGCGCGTGACCGGGATGACACGCCGGTCGGTGGCGAGCTTGCGGAAGGTCTCGAGGTCCATGGCGGCTGACCTTACTGATCCCGTGCGGGTACGGCGGAATCGGCGCCCTCGGTCTCCTTGAGGAGGACGTCCTCGTCGAAGCAGGTGCGGGCGCCGGTGTGGCAGGCGGCGCCGACCTGGTCGACCTTGACCAGCACGGTGTCGGCGTCGCAGTCCAGCGCGACCGACCTGACCCACTGGAAGTGGCCGGAGGTGTCGCCCTTGACCCAGTACTCCTGGCGGCTGCGCGACCAGTAGGTGCAACGGCCGGTGGTGAGCGTGCGGTGCAGCGCCTCGTCGTCCATCCAGCCGAGCATCAGCACCTCACCGGTGTCGTACTGCTGGGCGATCGCCGGGAGGAGCCCGTCGGCGCTGCGCTTGAGCCGCGCGGCGATCTCGGGGGCGAGGCTGCTGGGCCGGGGGGTACCGGTCGTACTGGTCATGGGTGCCATTGTGCCGCGCGCCACTGACAGTGACGGGCCGTGTCCACTGTGCGGACCTGGAGGGTGGTCGTAGGCTGGCTGGCATGTCGACATTCGCCAAGCGTGAACGACTTCTTCTGGCCGACCTGTTGGAGGCCGAGGGCCCCGACGCCCCGACCCTGTGCGAGGGCTGGCTCACCCGTGATCTCGCCGCGCACGTGGTGGTGCGCGAGCGCCGCCCCGACGCCGCCGGTGGCATACTGATCAAGCAGCTCGCGCCGCGCCTCGAGCGGGTGATGGCGGAGTTCACCGCGAAGCCGTACGAGGAGCTGATCCAGCTCATCCGCACGGGCCCGCCCCGCTTCTCGCCGTTCCAGCTCAAGCAGGTGGACGAGCTGTCGAACACGGTCGAGTTCTACGTCCACACGGAGGACGTCCGCCGGGCCCGGCCGGACTGGAGCCCGCGCGAGCTGGACCAGGTCTTCCAGGACACGCTGTGGTCGCGGCTGGAGCGTTCGGCCCGGCTGATGGGCCGCAGTGCCCCGACCGGCCTGGTGCTGCGCCGCCCCGACGGCCAGACGGCGGTCGCCCACCGCGGCACCCCGGTCGTCACGGTCACCGGCGAACCGTCCGAACTGCTGCTGTTCTCCTACGGCCGCCAGAGCGCCGCCAAAGTCGAACTGGACGGCGACAAGGAAGCAATCACCAGGCTCCACGAGGCAAAGCAACTCGGCATCTGACAAGCCAACGGCCGGGTCTGGGGGCACGGCACGCGGCGCATCTGACCAGGCACCGCCGGATCCAGGGGCCACGCGGCGCATCCGACGCGGCCCCGGCCGGATCCGGGGGCGCGGCGCCCCCACGTCACCGCCCCGACCGCATCCACGACATGCGGCCCGCCCACACCACCACCCCAACCCGATCCACGACACGCGGCCCGCCCACGCCACCACTCCGACCGCATCCACGTCAGCGCCCGACCGGTTCCACCGCACTTGGCCCGCCCACGTCACCGCCCCCCCCCGACCCGATCCACGACACGCGCGCGGCCCGCCCACACCACCACCCCGACCGGATCCACGACACGCGGCCCGCCCACACCACCACCCCGACCGGATCCACGACACGCGGCCCGCCCACACCACCACCCCGACCGGATCCACGACACGCGGCCCGCCCACACCACCACCCCGACCGGATCCAGGGCGCGTGGCGCGTCACCGCCCCGCCCGGCCCCTGCGCGCCTCAGCGGGGCAGTTCCGCGCGCCGCAGGGCGCCCGCGCCCAGCGCGACCGCCCCGCCCAGCCCGCACACCGCCGCGCTCGCCACGTACACCGGCCCCGTGCCCCACGCGCCGATCGCCGCGGCCGTCAGGGGCATGCTGAGGGGGGTCAGGCCGAGGCTGACCAGGCTGGCGACCGCGGTGACGCGGCCGAGGTAGGCGGGGGCGGCGTGGGTCTGCAGCAGGGCCGTGCACATGGCGCCGCTGAGCCCCGCCAGCAGCCCGACGGCGAGTGCCGTGCCCACTGCCGCGAGGAGGCTCGGCACGAAGGCCAGCGCCCCTATGGCGACCGCCCCCGCGAGCAGCGCCCATCCCGCCACCCGCCCGGCGTGCGGCAGCCGTCCCCGCACGGCCAGCAGCAGCGACACGAACCCCGCGCCGACGCCGAACCCGGCCAGTACCCAGCCCATCCCGGAGGCCCCCCACCCGCGCTCGTCGGCGAGCAGTGTCAGCCCCACGTTGAACGGCCCGACGAACCCGAGGTCTCCCAGGGCGATGGCCAGGACCAGCGGAGCCAGGACACGGTGACGGCGGATGTACCGCAGGCCTGCCACCAGGTCGGCCCAGGCCGTGCCGCCCTGCCCGTCCACCGCGTCGTCCGGCGGCAGCTCCCGCATCCGTACGGAGACCAGCAGCGGCACGGACACGGCGATCAGCAGCCCCGCGAGCCCGAACGCGGCCGCCGCCCCGCCCACCGCCACACCGAGCCCGCCGAGCGGCGCGCCCACGACGACGGCGAACCGGTACGCGAGACCCCGCATGCCCTGCACCCGGGCGAGCTGCCCCCGGCCGGTGATCCGGGCGGGCAGCGCCCCCACAGCGGGCACGAACACGGCGTCCACAATGCCGAAGACCAGCGCGAGCGCGGCGAGCGGCCACAGCCCCGGGCCGGTGAGGAACAGCAGCGCCGCCACGGCGAGGACGGCCGCGCAGCGCACCGCGTCACTGCCGATGACGACCCGGCGCGGCCCGAACCGGTCGGCGACCACTCCCCCGCCCAGCATCAGCACCGCGCGCGGGAGAGCGCTGACGGACATCACGAGCCCGGCCTGGGCGGGGGTGCCCGCCTGTACCGCGGCCCAGGACAGGGCGACGTAGTACACGCCGTCGCCGGCCATCGAGGAGGCGTAGGCGCCGACCCAGCGCAGGACGTTGCCGTCCCGGTGGGCGGGCTTCTCGGGAGTGGTGACCGTGGCCGTGCTCTCGAGCCCGGTGGTCATGCGCGGTCCTCTCAGAGACGGAAGGGGAAGCCGTACGTGTGCACCGCGACGTTCTCCCGGCCCTCGGTGTCGCCGGCGGCCATGGCGGCCCGGCCGTGCTCCTCGTAGCGGCGCACGAGGGCGTTCATCTCCTTGGCCAGTTCGAGCAGCTCGTCGCTGGTCAGGTGCAGCAGCCACTCGGAGAAGTCGGACGCCCTGGTCCATGGGTCGCTCCACTGCGCGCGCTCGTCGAGGTGGCGTCGGACCATGTCGACCCGCTGTTCGAAGAAGAGACGGCTGGCCGCTATGTGCGCTGCTGCCTTCTCGGGGGCGTCCCGGAAGTCGACGTCCCGGATGCTCACGCCGTCCGAGGCGGGCCGCCACCAGCGCTCGCGCCCGTCCCCGCGCGGCTCGGCCTCCTCGATCAGGCCGTGCGCGGCCAGCTTGCGGAGGTGGTAGCTGACCAGCGACACCGCCTCGTCGACCTGCTCGGAGAGCTGGGACGCGGTGGCCGTCCGCGCGATGATCAGCAGCCGGTACAGCTGCGCCCGCAACGGATGCGCGAGCGCCTTGAGGGTGCCCACGTCCGTGATGCGTCGGTCTCTCTCGCGGTCGGCCATGCCCTCACGGTAGAAGCGAAAGAAAAGTTGCACAATCTTTTTTGCGCAACTTCCCTTTCGCTTCCGCGATGCCGTGCGAAGGGTGCCGTGCGAACGATGCCGTCAGAAGAGGGCCGTCAGCGGACGGGATGTCCCGCGTCTCTGAGGGCCTGCTTCACTTCGCCGATCCGTAGGTCGCCGAAGTGGAAGACCGAGGCGGCCAGGACGGCGTCCGCGCCCGCGGCGATGGCCGGCGGGAAGTGGTCCAGCTTGCCCGCGCCGCCCGACGCGATCACGGGGACGGTGACGTGCTTGCGGACGGCCTGGATCATCTCCACGTCGTAGCCGTCCTTGGTGCCGTCGGCGTCCATGGAGTTCAGCAGGATCTCCCCCGCCCCCAGCTCGGCGGCCCGGTGCGCCCACTCGACGGCGTCGATGCCGGTGCCGCGGCGGCCGCCGTGCGTGGTGACCTCGAAGGAGCCCTCGGGGGTGCGCCGCGCGTCCACCGAGAGGACCAGCACCTGCCGGCCGAAGCGCTCGGCGATCTCCCGGATCAGGTCGGGACGGGCGATCGCGGCGGTGTTGACGCCCACCTTGTCCGCGCCCGCCCGCAGCAGCTTGTCGACGTCCTCCGCCGTGCGCACGCCGCCGCCGACGGTCAGCGGGATGAAGACCTGCTCGGCCGTCCGGCGCACCACGTCGTAGGTCGTCTCGCGGTCGCCGGACGACGCGGTGATGTCCAGGAAGGTCAGCTCGTCGGCGCCCTCGGCGTCGTACACCTTGGCCATCTCGACGGGGTCGCCCGCGTCGCGCAGGTTCTGGAAGTTGACGCCCTTGACGACCCGGCCGTTGTCCACGTCCAGGCAGGGGATGACTCGGACCGCCAGGGTCATGAATCCACGGCTCCTCTGTATGCCTCTAGTTCCACCGAGACCAGCACGCGCGGGTCGACGAAGCCCTCCACCACCAGCAGGGTGGCCACCGGGCGCACGGAGTCGAACAGCTCCTTGTGGGCCCGGCCGACCTCGTCGACGTCCCGCGGATGCGCGAGGTACACGCGCGTGCGGATCACGGACTCGATGCCGAGCCCGAACTCGGCGATCGCCTCCAGCGCGCTGGCGAAGGCCACCTTGGCCTGCTCGTACGGGTCGCCCTCGCCGTACAGCACATCGCCCTTGAAGGACGTGGTGCCCGCCACCAGCACATGGTCGCCCGCCGCCACGGCGCGCGCGAAACCGAAGGTCTCTTCCCAGGACGTTCCGCTCTGCACACGCCGTACGGCTTCGGACTTCATGACGCCACAGCCTCCAAGGCCTCTTCCAGGGTGAACGCCTTCGCGTACAGGGCCTTCCCGACGATCGAGCCCTCGACACCGAGGGGGACCAGTTCGGCGATGGCGCGCAGGTCGTCGAGGGACGAGACGCCGCCCGAGGCCACGACCGGGCGGTCCGTCGCCGCGCAGACGTTCTTCAGGAGCTCCAGGTTCGGGCCCTGGAGGGTGCCGTCCTTGGCGATGTCGGTGACGACGTAGCGGGCGCAGCCCTCCTTGTTGAGGCGCTCCAGCGTCTCGTAGAGGTCGCCGCCGTCCCGTGTCCAGCCACGGCCACGGAGGGTCGTGCCGCGTACGTCGAGGCCCACCGCGATCTTGTCGCCGTGCTCGGCGATGACCTTGGCGACCCACTGAGGGGTCTCCAGGGCGGCCGTGCCGAGGTTCACCCGTGTGCAGCCGGTGGCGAGGGCGGCGGCGAGGGTGTCGTCGTCGCGGATGCCGCCGGACAGCTCCACCTTGATGTCCATCGCCTTGGTCACCTCGGCGATCAGCGCGCGGTTGTCGCCGGTGCCGAAGGCGGCGTCCAGGTCGACCAGGTGCAGCCACTCGGCGCCCGACCGCTGCCAGGCGAGGGCGGCCTCCAGCGGGGAGCCGTAGGAGGTCTCCGTGCCGGACTCGCCGTGGACGAGTCGGACGGCCTGGCCGTCGCGGACGTCGACGGCGGGGAGGAGTTCGAGCTTGCTCACAGTGTTCCGATCCAGTTGGTGAGGAGCTGGGCGCCGGCGTCGCCGGACTTCTCGGGGTGGAACTGGGTGGCCCACAGGGCGCCGTTCTCCACGGCGGCCACGAAGGGCTTGCCGTGCGTCGACCAGGTGACCTTCGGGGCGTGCAGGGCGGGGTTGTGCGTCTCCAGGGACCAGTCGTGGACGGCGTAGGAGTGCACGAAGTAGAAGCGCGCGTCCGCGTCCAGGCCGGCGAACAGTTCGGAGCCGGCCGGCGCCTCGACGGTGTTCCAGCCCATGTGGGGCACGATCTCGGCCTGCAGCGGCTCGACCGAGCCGGGCCACTCGTCGAGGCCCTCGCTCTCCACGCCGTGCTCGATGCCGCGCGCGAAGAGGATCTGCATGCCGACGCAGATGCCCATGACCGGGCGCCCGCCGGACAGCCGCCGGTCGACGATCCAGTCGCCGCGCGCCTCCTTCAGGCCCTGCATACAGGCGGCGAAGGCACCGACGCCCGGCACCAGTAGGCCGTCGGCGTTCATGGCCGTGTCGAAGTCACGCGTTATCTCGACGTCGGCCCCCACGCGCGCGAGGGCGCGCTCGGCGGAGCGGACGTTGCCGAAGCCGTAGTCGAAGACGACCACCTTCTTCGGTGCGCTCAATTCCACACCTCCAGCCGCATGATCCCCGCGACCAGGCACATCGCGGCGCCGATGGACAGCAGCACGATCAGCTGCCTGGGCATCTTCTGCTTGACGAAGGAGATGATGCCGCCGACCAGGAAGAGGCCGACGACGATCAGGATGGTCGACAGCCCGTTCACAGCGCGCCCTTCGTGGAGGGGAGGATGCCGGCCGCGCGCGGGTCGCGCTCGGAGGCGTAGCGCAGAGCCCGCGCCAGGGCCTTGAACTGGCACTCCACGATGTGGTGCGCGTTGCGGCCGTAGGGCACGTGCACGTGCAGCGCGATCTGGGCCTGGGCGACGAAGGACTCCAGGATGTGCCGGGTCATCGTGGTGTCGTACTCGCCGATCATCGGCGCCATGTTCTCGGGCTCGGTGTGCACGAGGTAGGGGCGGCCGGACAGGTCCACGGTCACCTGGGCGAGGGACTCGTCCAGCGGGACCGTGCAGTTGCCGAAGCGGTAGATGCCCACCTTGTCGCCGAGCGCCTGCTTGAAGGCGGCGCCGAGGGCGAGGGCGGTGTCCTCGATGGTGTGGTGCGAGTCGATGTGCAGGTCGCCCTCGGTCTTCACGGTGAGGTCGAACAGACCGTGCCGGCCGAGCTGGTCGAGCATGTGGTCGTAGAAGCCGACGCCTGTCGACACGTCGACCTTGCCGCTGCCGTCGAGATCGATCTCGACGAGCACCGAGGTCTCCTTCGTCACCCGCTCCACGCGTCCTACGCGGCTCATGTGTTCTGCTCCTTCTTGAGTGCACGTACCGCGTCGAGGAACGCGTCGTTCTCCTCCGGGGTTCCGGCGGACACCCGCAGCCACCCCGGGATGCCGTTGTCCCGGACCAGGACACCCCGGTCGAGGATCTTCTGCCAGGCGGCGTGCGAGCCGCCCTCGCCGTCGAACCGCCCGAACTGCACGAAGTTCGCGTCGGACTCCACGACCTCGTAGCCGGCCGCGCGCAGCTCGGCGACCAGCCGGTCCCGCTCCGCCTTGAGCTGCTCGACGTACTTCAGCAGCGTGTCGGTGTGCTCCAGGGCGGCCAGCGCGGTCGCCTGGGTGACCGCGGAGAGGTGGTACGGCAGCCGTACGAGCTGGACGGCGTCGACGACGGCCGGGTGCGCGGCGAGATAGCCGAGCCGCAGCCCCGCCGCGCCGAAGGCCTTCGACATCGTGCGGGAGACGACGAGGTTCGGCCGGCCCTCGATGAGCGGCAGCAGCGAGTCGCCGTGGCTGAACTCGATGTACGCCTCGTCCACGACGACCATGGACGGCTTCGCCGCCTGCGCGGCCTCGTACAGCGCGAGGACCGTCTCGGGCGGAACGGCATTGCCCGTGGGGTTGTTGGGGGTGGTGACGAAGACGACGTCCGGCTCGTTCTCGGCGATCCACCGCTCGGCGGCTGCGAGGTCGATGGTGAAGTCCTCGTTGCGGGGACCGGAGATCCAGCCCGTGCCGGTGCCGCGTGCGATGAGCGCGTGCATCGAGTACGACGGCTCGAAGCCGATCGCCGTACGGCCCGGTCCGCCGAAGGTCTGCAGCAGCTGCTGGATGACCTCGTTGGAGCCGTTCGCCGCCCAGACGTTGGCCAGGCCCACCTCGTGGCCGGAGGTGTTCGTCAGGTACTCGGCGAGGCGGGTGCGCAATTCGACCGCGTCCCGGTCGGGGTAGCGGTTGAGGTCGCGGGCGGCCTCGCGGACGCGCTCGGCGATCCGCTCGACCAGCGGCTCGGGCAGCGGGTAGGGGTTCTCGTTCGTGTTCAGCCGTACGGGGACGTCCAACTGGGGCGCGCCGTAAGGGGACTTGCCGCGCAGCTCGTCCCGTACGGGGAGATCGTCGATTCCGAGGTTCACTTGCTCGTCGGTACCTTCCAGCCGAACCTTGCCTTGACCGCCGCGCCGTGCGCCGGCAGGTCCTCCGCCTCCGCCAGCGTGACCACGTGGTGCGCGACCTCGGCCAGCGCGTCCTTGGTGTAGTCGACGATGTGGATGCCGCGCAGGAAGGACTGGACGGACAGGCCCGAGGAGTGGCAGGCGCAACCGCCGGTGGGCAGGACGTGGTTGGAGCCGGCCGCGTAGTCGCCCAGCGACACCGGGGCCCAGGGGCCGATGAAGATCGCGCCGGCGTTCTTCACCCGGTCGGCCACGGCGGCCGCGTCGGCCGTCTGGATCTCCAGGTGCTCGGCGCCGTAGGCGTCGACCACCCGCAGCCCCTCCTCGACGCCGTCGACGAGGACGATCGCGGACTGGCGGCCCTTGAGGGCCGGGACGATCCGGTCCTCGATGTGCTTGGTGGCCGCGACCTGCGGCTCCAGCTCCTTCTCCACCGCGTCCGCGAGCGCGACGGAGTCGGTGACCAGGACGGCGGCGGCGAGCGGGTCGTGCTCGGCCTGGCTGATCAGGTCGGAGGCCACGTGCACGGGGTCGGCCGTGTCGTCCGCGAGGATCGCGATCTCGGTGGGGCCGGCCTCGGCGTCGATGCCGATCTTGCCGGTGAAGTAGCGCTTGGCGGCGGCGACCCAGATGTTGCCGGGGCCGGTGACCATGTTGGCGGGCGGGCAGGACTCGGTGCCGTGCGCGAACATCGCGACGGCGGTGGCGCCGCCGGCCGCGTACACCTCGTCGACGCCGAGCAGGGCGCAGGCGGCGAGGATCGTCGGGTGCGGGAGGCCGCCGAACTCGGCCTGGGCGGGCGAGGCGAGGGCGACGGACGGGACGCCGGCCTCCTGGGCGGGGACGACGTTCATGACCACGGAGGACGGGTAGACCGACCGGCCGCCCGGCGCGTACAGCCCGACCCGCTCGACCGGCACCCACTTCTCGGTGACCGTGCCGCCCGGTACGACCTGGGTGGTGTGGGTGGTGCGGCGCTGCTCGCGGTGGACGAGACGGGCCCGCCGGATGGACTCCTCCAGGGCCGCGCGGACCGCCGGGTCGAGCTCGTCGAGGGCCTTCGCGAGGGCTTCGGCCGGCACCCGCACCTGGTCGAGCCTGACCCCGTCGAACTTCTCCGCGAAGTCGATCAGCGCCGCGTCGCCCCGATGATGCACGGCCTCGCAGATCGGACGCACCTTCTCGAGGGCGGCCTGAACGTCGAAGTCGGCGCGGGGCAGCAGGTCGCGCAGGGCGGGCCCTTCGGGGAGGGCGTCGCCGCGCAGGTCGATTCGGGAGATCACGGTGTTAATTCTCTCAGACCCGGGTTGGCCGTCGTCCGCGCGTATCAATGGCTGATACACAACGGCCCCGGAACCCGGAAGATCGCCCTCACGTCCAGTGATTCGGGAGTTACGCAACGGGCATCACCCGCTGTGCGAACACACAGGACTGGAGGAGTTGTGACCGAGGGGGCCGGCCTGCGTGCCGGGGACCTGCCGGACGATCTGACCGCCGCCGAGGCCGGCATGTGGCAGGCGTTCCGCAACGGCAGTGTGTACGACCTCAGCAGCGGGGACGCGGTTGTCGACGATCCGCACGGCGGGCGCCCCTGGGGGCCCGAGCGGACCGTGCGGGCGCGGATCGTGTGCTGGCTGCTGCTCGACGGCCCGCCCGCGCTCGCGGGCCGGGTGTCCTCGCTGAAGCTGCGCGGGGTGCGGATCAGCGGCACGCTCGACCTCGCCGGCGGGATCGTCGTGCCGTACGTCGAGCTGCGCGGCTGCCGTTTCGAGCGGGAGGTGCTGCTGCCGGAGGCCCGGTTCACCACCATGCGCATGATCGACTGCTCGGTGCCGCGCCTGGAGGCGGCCCGCGTCCACACCGAGGGCGACCTGCATCTCCCGCGCTGCCGGTTCCTGGGCGGCGTGCGGCTGACCGACGCCCACATCGGCACCGACCTGATGCTCAACCAGGCCGTCGTCCACCCCGACCGCAGCGGCCGCTCCATCGCCGCCGACGGCATGACCGTGGGCCAGGACCTCCAGGCCGAGCTGCTGGAGTCGAACGGTGAGCTGAGGCTGCGCAGCGCCAAGGTCGGCGTCAGCCTGAGCCTGCGCGGCGCCCGGCTGGCCAACCCGTACGGCCGGCTCGCGCTGAACGCGCCCCAGCTGACCGTGGAGCGCACGATGTACCTGACGCCGGCGGGCGTCGGCGCCTCGATGGTCAGCGGGGCGACGCCCGCGCGCGGGACGCGCATCCAGCGCTTCGAGTGCCAGGGCGGCATCCGGCTGGACGACGGGCGCTTCGGGGACGCGGTGGACCTGGAGCGGGCCCGGTTCACCCTCACCGACGACCAGGAGCTGTCGCTGCGCCGGGTGCAGACGCCCGAGCTGCGCTTCCTCGGCGAGCGGCCGCAGCGCGGGAAGGTGGTGCTGTCGGGGGCGCGGGTGGTCAACCTGATCGACCGGGCGAGCGCCTGGCCCGGCCCGGGGAATCTGCACATGGGCGGCTTCCAGTACGAGAACCTCGTACCGCAGGGGCCCTTCCCGCTTCAGGAGCGGCTGGACTGGGTGGCCGCGGCGACCGCCGAGTACAACCCGGAGCCGTACGAGCGGCTGGCCTCCGTGCTGCGGGCCGGCGGCGAGGACGAGGACGCGCGTGAGGTGCTGCTGGCCAAGCAGCGCCGGCGCCGGGAGAGCCTGCCGCCGGCGGCCAAGCTGTGGGGGTACGCGCAGGACTGGACGGTGGCGTACGGGTACCGGCCGGGGCGGGCCGCGGTGTGGATGGCGGTGCTGTGGGCGGCGGGCTCGCTGGCCTTCGCGCACGCGAGCCATCCGCCGTTGCAGCCCGGGGCGCATCCGCCGTGGAACCCGGCGCTGTTCGCCCTGGACCTGCTGCTTCCCGTCATCGACCTGGGCCAGGTCGGCGTCTGGCAGCTCAGCGGGGGCTGGCAGTGGCTGGCCGCGGCGATGGTCCTGCTGGGCTGGATCCTGGCCACGACGGTGGCCGCGGGGGCGACCCGGCTGCTGCGCCGGAACTGATCATCACAGGACGTACACCACTCGGACAGTTGTTGAACATCGTACTTTTACGCGGACTTGACCGCGCGGCATACAACTTTCCGGAACTTGCCCATTCCGTCTGGCGCAGCCTTGACCAGCGGCCTTTCAATGGTCGACACCATGGCTCTGCTGCACCCCTTCAGCCGCACGGCCCGGACCTCCCGGACCGCGCCGCGCCCCGCCTCCTCCGCGCCGCCCGCGGACGCCTCGGGCCTGCCCGCCGACGACGAGGTGCTGCTCGACGCGCCCGACGACCACCTCGGCGCCACGCTGGTCGCGGCCGCCCGCGGCGAGTACGCGCCCGCGTCCGAGCTGCTGGCCGGCACGCGCGTGCGTGCCGAGTGGGAGTACCGCGACCGGTACGCGAGAAGGCTGACGGCGTTCGCGCGCTCGCGCGGCGAGTGGCTGGAGCGCTGGTACGCCGAGACCCCCGAGGACCCGGACGTGCTGCTGCTGCGGGCCCAGCTCGCGGTGGACCACGCCTGGGTCTCACCGGCCCGCGCTGAGCTGCTGCGGGACGTGAGCCCGCTGATCACGGCCGCCGCGCGGGGCGACGACCGCGACCCGGTGCCGTGGCGGATCGCGCTGGACCACGCGCGCGGGACCGGCGCCGGGCACAAGTACTTCTCCGAGCTGTGGGAGGCGGCCCTGCGCCGCGCCCCGCTGCACTACGGCTGCCACGCGGCCGCCCTGCGCTATCTGGCCGCCTCCTGGCACCACTCCCACCAGGAGTGCTTCGACTTCGCCGACCGGGCCGCGCAGGACGCCCCGCCGGACTCCCTGATCCAGGCGCTGCCCTCGCGGGCGGCCTTCGGCTACCTGACCGACGGCTGCGCGGTGGAGGTGCCCCGTGAGCGGCTCGACGCGGCCGCCGACCGGGCGATCGCGCTGTCGGCCCGCTTCCCGGCGGCGGACCCATGGCCGTCGGAGATCCGCAACAAGCTCACCTATGTCCTCGTACGCCTGGAACGCTGGCAGGAGGCGCTGGACCAGCTGCGGCTGATCGGCCCGTACGCCACGTCCTTCCCCTGGATCCACCTGTCCGAGGACCCCCTGGCGTTCTTCCTGAAGATGCGCGCCGAGGTCCGCGCGCGGGTGGCTCAGCAGGCTCCCGGAGGTCCGCGGTCCGAGCGGGTCGAACGCGCACACTCCCGCGACCACTAGGCTTCTGCGTCGTGACCACCGTCCGCCTTCCGCTCTTCCCGCTGAACTCGGTGCTGTTCCCGGGCCTCGTCCTGCCGCTCAACGTGTTCGAGGAGCGGTATCGCGCCATGATGCGCGAGCTGCTCAAGACGCCCGAGGAGGAGCCGCGCCGGTTCGCCGTCGTGGCGATCCGCGACGGCCACGAGGTCGCGCCGAGCGCGCCCGGCATGCCGGATCCCACGGCCGTGCCCGAGCGCGGCCCCGCGGCGGGCTTCGGCCCGGACCCCGCGAAGTCCTTCCACGCGGTGGGCTGTGTCGCGGACGCGGCGACGATCCGGGAGCGGGCGGACGGCACGTTCGAGGTGCTGGCGACCGGGACCAACCGGGTGCGTCTGCTCTCCGTCGACACCTCGGGTCCGTTCCTGACGGCGGAGCTGGAGGAGCTCGCGGAGGAGCAGGGCGACGAGGCCGGCGCGATCGCCGAAGGGGTGCTGCGGGCGTTCCGCCAGTACCAGAAGCGGCTGGCGGGCGCGCGGGAGCGCTCGCTGTCGACGGGCGCCGACCTGCCCGACGAGCCGTCGGTCGTCTCCTACCTGGTGGCGGCCGCGATGATGCTGGACACCCCGACCAAGCAACGGCTGCTGCAGGCGCCGGACACGGCCTCGCGGCTGCGCGACGAACTGAAACTCCTTCGCTCCGAGACGGCGATCATCCGTAACCTGCCGTCACTGCCGGCGTCGGAGCTGACGCGCGGGCAGACCAGCCTCAACTGACGACACAGCGAAGGCCGCGATGGCGAAGAAGTCCAAGAAGTCCCAGCAGCCGGGCGGCACTCCGGCGACGGTGGCGCTGACCTCGGCCGGGGTGCCGTACACGATCCACGCCTACGACCACGACCCCGCCCACCCCTCCTACGGCGAGGAGGCGGCCGAGGCCATGGGCGTCTCACCGGACCGCGTCTTCAAGACCCTGGTGGCGGACGTGGACGGCGCCCTGACGGTCGCCGTCGTCCCGGTGGCGGGGTCCCTGGACCTGAAGGCCCTGGCCTCGGCGGTGGGCGGCAAGCGGGCGGCGATGGCGGACCCGGCCCTCGCCGAGCGCACCACGGGCTACGTCCGGGGCGGTATCTCGCCCCTGGGCCAGCGCAAGCGGCTCCCGACGGTCCTGGACGCCTCGGCCTCCGCGCACGCCACGATCTGCGTCTCCGCGGGCCGCAGGGGCCTGGAGGTGGAGCTGACCCCCGAGGACCTGGCGAAGCTCACGGACGCGGTGGTGGCCCCCATCGGGCGTGCGTGACCCCTCGACGACCCCGGCTCGTTCGGTTAAGAACGAGGGACATGTCGAAGAAAACGCGGAAACGCAAATGGCGCACCAAGAAGGGCCACTCCAACCACGGCCACCGTCCGGCATGATCCCCAGGCCCGTCGCGAAAGCCCCGTCGTCCGCCCGGACGGCGGGCCCCGAAGCCCACGGAGCGTGCTCTCCGCGCCCCGGACGCGAGCCGGGGTGCGGGATGCGCCCGGCTTTGTGCCCGGTGCGGTGAGTGGAGGCCCCCCCTCTCCGGGGGGCGTGCCGGGCGTCGCCGCGCAGGCAGGGGTTTCGCGGCGGGCCCTACGACAGCGGAGCCCCGTGCGGATTCGTCTGGGCGGGGTTCTGTTGGTACGGGTCCGGGTCGCGGGGGCCGAACAGGGCGGTCAGGCCGAGGTGGACCACCAGCGCTGCCAGTGACCAGGCCAGCAACGCGCCCTTCGCGCCCAGCTTCAGCGGCGCCGGGAAGGTGACGCCGTTGCCGACCTGCTTGGCGTGCGCGATCACGTCCTGCGTGGGCCCGAGCCACACGCCCAGCCGCCAGGCCAGCAGGGATCCCAGCAGCCCGCCGACGCCGAGCGCCACCACCAGGGGGATCCCGCCGCGCCGGCGCACCAGGAACACGACGAGAGCGCTCACCACTCCGAAGGCCAGCGCGAGCAGTGTGAACGTGCCGTCCACGCCTATCGCCTGCTCCCCCTCGCTGTCGGCGAGGTAGACGATCCAGCGCTTGTTGACCATGTCCCCGACGAGCGGCACCTGCGGGGCGAGCCACCACCACAGCACCCCGAGCAGCACCCCTCCGAGCGCCACCGCGACCGTGATCAGGGCGGCCTCGCGCACTTCGGTCTTCATCCCGGGGCCGTCCTGTCCGTACGTGCCGTCCCACAGGTGGTCATGGCCCGAGGGCACCGCGGGTCCCCCGGCAGGCACCTGCCAGGCCTGCTGCGGCGCGGGCGAACCCTGGGAAGACTGCGAGGACTGTTCATGGGGCGGCGGAGGCGGAGTCAACGGTGCGGTCACCCTGCCATCGTGCCAGGCCCGCCTGTGCGGCGCGTCACCGGACGGCCGCCCGACGGTAGGCCCAGGTGGCCACGGCCAGCGAGACGACCCCGACCCCGGCGCACACGGCGAGGTCACCGGCCACGAACGCCCAGTCGGGATGCGCCCCGAACGTCCGCGCGAACGCCTCGACGCCGTAGGTCGACGGCAGCAGATCCCGCGCCAGCCGCACGATCTCCGGCATCCGGTCGGCGGGCAGCACCCCCAGCAGCAGCGCGGCGGACATCCCCAACTGCCCAAGGAGCGTCGCGAGTTCCGGCCGGGGCGCGAGCAGCCCGAGTGCCGCCCCGAGCCCGGACAGGGCCGCCCCCGCCAGCGGGATCACCGCGGCCAGCACCCACAGATGCGCCAGCGGCAGCCCGAACAGCACGCACCCGAACACCGCGGTCACCACGGTCCCCGGCACGGTGAAGGAGGCGTACGCCCCCGCCGCGCCCAGGACCACGGCGGTCGGCGGCACCGGCAGCGTCGCGTAGTGGTCGAGCCCGCCGCTGGCCCGCAGCTGCCCGAAGTACTGCGCGAGCAGGTTCAGCGCGACGAAGGCCACGACGAGCACCGACGAGCCGGCGACCACCGACTCGGCCTCGCCGCCGCCGTCCACGACCCCCCGCATCAGGACCATGATCCCGACGGACTGGAAGGTCGCCACGAACAGCAGCGGGATCCGGGCGACCCGCGCGCGGGAGAGCTGCGCCCGGTACACGGCGACGAGCGCCGGCCACATCCGCGCCCGCGGCCCCAGCTCGGCCGCGCGACGCTCGCCCCCCTCCGCGCCCAGGGCGCCGGGCAGGACATCGGCGGGTACGACACTCACGTCGCGCTGCTCCCCTTCTTCCTCGGGCTCACTGAGGCAGTCACTGAGGCGGTCTCCCGAAGGGTCCATACGGACACCACGGTCCGCTGACTCACGACGTCGCTCATGCCTTCACCAATCCCTGCTGCGCGGCGCCCCCCAGCGCCAGGTACACATCCTCCAGGCTGGGCGTGGCCAGCGTGAAGTCGTCCAGCGCGGCGAAGGCGCTGCCGCCGGTGACCGTGGCCACGACCGCCCGCGCCTCCTCCGGCGCGAGCCGCAGCGTCCAGCGGCGCCCGGCCTCCACGGCCCGCTCCCGCAGTGCGGCGACCTCGGGGACGTACAGCGGCGCGGTCTCACGCCACACCAGTTCGACCCG
Organism: Streptomyces gilvus; assembly: GCF_022513565.1. Classification (GTDB taxonomy): domain Bacteria; phylum Actinomycetota; class Actinomycetes; order Streptomycetales; family Streptomycetaceae; genus Streptomyces; species Streptomyces gilvus. The sequence continues at coordinate 48,095 of NZ_JAKWBE010000020.1, forward strand.
GACCTCCCCGGCGACCTGCTCCTTGAGCCCGGCCGGGGTGTCACAGGCGATCACCTTGCCCTGGTCGAGGACGGCGACCCGGTCGAGGACGGTCTCGGCCTCGATGACGTTGTGGGTGACGAGCAGCACGGTCGTGCCCCGCTCGGCCCGCCGCCGGTCCACAGCCGCCCACACCGCCCGCCGCGCCACCGGGTCCATCCCGGTGGTCGGCTCGTCGAGCACCAGCAGCGGCCGCTCCCCGACCAGCGCGGCGGCGAAGCACGCCAGCCGCCGCTGCCCACCGGACAGCTTCTTCAGCGGCCGCCCGGCGATGGGCGTGAGCCCCAGCTCCTCGAGTACGGCGTCCTTCTCGTCCCGCGCCTGCCGCGCCTCAAGCCCGCGCAGCCGCCCGGTCGTCTCGGCGGCCAGCGACACGGTGAGCTCGTCGAGCGCGCTGGACTCCTGGCCGAGGTAGGCGAGGATCCGCGCGGCCCGCTCCGGATGCCGCACGATGTCGTGCCCGAGGATCTCCACACGCCCCGCGTCGGGCCGCATCAGCCCGGTCAGCTGGCGGACCAGGGTGGACTTGCCGGCCCCGTTCGGCCCGAGGAGCCCGAAGATCTCACCGCGGCGGATGTCCAGCCGTACGTCGTCGGTGGCCCGCACCGCCGGCGTGGCCGGCGCCCCGCGCCGCCCGCGCACCGCGGGATAGGTCTTGGTCAGCCCGCGCACCGCGCACACGACATCCCCACCGTGCCGAAGTGCCTGTGCCGCGCGCGTACTCACAAAGGACGAGGGTACGGGGTCGCCGCCGTCCGCCCGCTCTCGGGTTGGTCCAGGACGGCACATCCGCCGGTAAAGAACTACTCACCCGCGGGTGCGTGCTCCGCGGCCGTGCGGACGTCGATCTCCCGCCAGAACCCCGCCCGGATGGCGTAACGGTCGTGCTCGTCGATCTGGTCGTCCTTGTGGGCCAGCAGCCCGAAGCGGGCCGCGTAGCGCAGCAGCTCGCCGTCGATGCGGTGCGGGACGCGCGGGTACATGGCGGACAGCTTCTGGAGATGGCTCTGGTCCCCGAGCCGCTCCATCCACCGCCGTGCGAACACCTGCCCGACCTCGTACGGGTCCCCGCCGACGGTGGTGATGTCCTCCTCCCGGTCGGCCCAGCGCTGCTCGGCCGTCGTCAGCTGCGCCAGCGTCGGCATGGAGGCCACCTCGGGCGGCTCGGCCGTCGGCCGGTCCACCCAGCCCTTGTCGGAGGACCAGCGCAGGGTCGCGCTCGCGGGATGGGGGGCCGGCTGCACCCCGGGCGCGCGCAGCGCGGCGAGGTCCTTCGGGGTGGGCACGCCCTTGGGCGCCGGGACCCGCTCCTGTCTGCCGTTCTCCGCGGCCGCGGCCGGGGCGTGCTCGCTGTCCTCCGCGGACCGCTCGGCGAGCGCGGACTCCGGCAGCGGAGCGGAGAGGATCGCGGCGATCTCGGGCCGGGGCGCGGGCGGCGGCGCGCACACCCCGCCGAGTTCTTTGGCCCGTACGGCCTTGGTGATCCAGGTACGGTCCAGCACCCGCCGCTCGTCGGCCTCGGCGACCAGGTCCTCGGACTGGTTGTAGTCCCCGTCGGCCGCCTGCACCGCCCACAGGTGCACGGCCACGCCGTGCTCCTTGGCGGCCATCATGCCCGGCAGCAGATCGCCGTCGCCGGTGACCAGGACGATGTCGGAGCAGGCGCGGTTGCGGGCCAGCTCGGTGAGTTCGGCGTGCATGGCCGCGTCCACGCCCTTCTGCGCCCAGCGTCCGTCGCTGCGGGTCAGCGCGCCGAGCCGGACGGTGACGCGGGGCATCACCCGCAGCCGGCGGTGCTCGGGCTGGGGTACGCGGTCGGGGGCGCCGTCGAACCAGTAGATGCGCAGCAGGGGCCGCTCGGTGTCGGACTCGGCGCGCTCACGCAGCCCCTGGATGAGGGCGGTGTGGTCGACGGTGATGCGGGAGCGGGAGGGCTCCCCGGCGAGGAGACTGGCGGCGGCCCCCAGCAGATACCCGGCGTCCACCAGGACGATGCAGCGGTCCACGCGATCCACCCTCTTTCCGGGAGGTTTGCTTCGGGCTTCCTTCGAGTCTGCCCGACTACGCAGGGGTTAACGGCCCGAACTCGATCTTCGGCGTGGCGTTTCGGAGTGCGCAGCGGGTCCGCACTCCCCGACAAGCCATGTCACACACGGTAATTATCCGACATGCGCTTGTTGTCAGCCTATGTGAATCTGGTCCCGGCCCTGGCCCCTAGATCACCCACAGGAGGCAGATCACCATGGCCAAGAACAAGAAGCAGAACCGTAAGCAGCCGCAGTCCGAGCGTGGCCGTCAGCAGGGCGAGCAGATCCCGATGGAGTCGCCGGCCGAGCAGCACGTCCCGTCGGTCAGCCCGGGCGACATGGCCCGCAAGGGGCGGCAGAAGAGCTTCGGTCACAACTGACGCCGTGCAACGGGTCGCTGAGACCCGGGCCGGGTCGGTAGAGACCCGGGCACCACCGAGGGGCGCACCCGTCCAGGGCGCGCCCCTCGCGCGTGGGTGCCGTGCTCAGCCGGCCAGGCAGGACGGGCCGAGCAGCACCTTGAGGTCGCCGAAGAGCGCCGGGTCCGGCTTCACCCGGTGCCGGTCCAGTCGCAGCACCGTGGTCTTCGTCGGCCCCTGGAGCTTGATGCGGACCTCGCTGTCGCCCTTGTGGTGCGTGAGGATCTCGCCGAGGCGGCTGACCATCGGCGGGGTGATCCGGGTGGCCGGGATGGTGAGGATCACCGGCGCGTTGGTGCCCGCGTTGGACAGGTCGGGGACCTGCAGCTCCATCGCGACCAGCCGCGGCACGTCCTCCCGCTTGTCGAGCCGGCCCTTGACGAACACCACGGCGTCCTCGACGAGTTGGGTCGACACCAGTTGGTAGGTCGCCGGGAAGAACATGCACTCGATGGAACCGGCGAGGTCCTCGACGGTGGCGATCGCCCAGGCGTTGCCCTGCTTGGTCATCTTGCGCTGCAGGCCCGAGATGATGCCGCCGATGGTGACGACCGCGCCGTCCGCGTGCTCGCCGCCGGTGAGCTGGGCGATGCCCGCGTCGGCCTTGTCGGACAGCACGTGCTCCAGGCCGAACAGGGGGTGGTCGGAGACGTACAGACCGAGCATCTCCCGCTCCTGGGCGAGCAGATAGGTCTTGTCCCACTCGTCGGTGGTGAACTCGACGTCGAGGCCGAACCCGGGCTCGCCGCCGGCGTCCTCTTCGCCCATCCCGCCGAAGAGGTCGAACTGCCCTTCCGCCTCCTTGCGCTTGACCGCGACCACGTTGTCGATCATCGGCTCGTACTGCGCGGTGAGTCCCTTGCGGGTGTGGCCGAGGGAGTCGAACGCGCCCGCCTTGATGAGCGATTCCGTGGTCCGCTTGTTGCACGCGGCGGCGTCGATCTTGTCCAGGTAGTCGGGGAAGGAGGCGAACTTCCCCTTCGCCTTGCGTGCCCTGATGATCGAGTCGACCACGCCAGTGCCGACGTTGCGCACGGCCTCCAGGCCGAAGAGGATCACGTCGTCGCCCTGGGCGGCGAAGTTGTGCACCGACTCGTTGACGTTCGGCGGGAGCACCTTGATGCCCATGCGACGGCACTCGTTGAGGTAGACCGCTGACTTGTCCTTGTCGTCCTTGACGGAGGTCAGCAGCGCCGCCATGTACTCGGCCGGGTAGTTGGCCTTGAGGTAGGCGGTCCAGTAGGAGACCAGTCCGTACGCGGCCGAGTGGGCCTTGTTGAAGGCGTAGCCGGCGAAGGGGACCAGCACGTCCCACAGGGCCTGGATGGCCTCGTCGCTGTAGCCGTTCTTCTGGGCGCCCGCCTGGAAGATGGTGAAGTTCTTGGCGAGTTCGTCGGGCTTCTTCTTGCCCATCACGCGGCGGAGGATGTCGGCCTCGCCGAGCGAGTAGCCGGCGATGATCTGGGCGGCCTTCTGCACCTGCTCCTGATAGACGATCAGGCCGTAGGTGACGTCCAGGACCTCCCTGAGCGGCTCCTCCAGCTCGGGGTGGATCGGGGTGATCTCCTGGAGCTTGTTCTTGCGCAGCGCGTAGTTGGTGTGCGAGTCCATGCCCATCGGGCCCGGACGGTACAGCGCGGAGACGGCGGAGATGTCCTCGAAGTTGTCCGGCTTCATCAGGCGCAGCAGCGAGCGCATGGGGCCGCCGTCGAACTGGAAGACTCCGAGGGTCTCGCCGCGCTGGAGGAGTTCGAAGGTCCTGGGGTCGTCCAGCGGGAGGCTCAGCAGCTCCAGGTCGATGCCCTTGTTGGACTTCACCATCTTGACGGCGTCGTCCATGATCGTCAGGTTGCGCAGGCCGAGGAAGTCCATCTTCAGCAGGCCGAGCGACTCGCAGCTCGGGTAGTCCCACTGTGTGATGGTCACGCCGTCGGTGTGCCGCACCCAGACCGGCACGTGCTCGGTGATGGTCTCGCTGGACATGATCACGCCGGCGGCGTGCACGCCCATCTGCCGGACCAGGCCCTCGACGCCCTTGGCGGTGTCGATGACCTTCTTCACGTCCGGTTCGTTCTCGTACATGCCGCGCACCTCGCCCGCCTCCGAGTAGCGGGGGTGCGAGGGGTCGGTGATGCCGTTGAGGTCGATGCCCTTGCCGAGGACGTCGGCGGGCATGGCCTTGGTGATGCGGTCGCCCATCGCGTACGGGTAGCCCAGCACGCGCGCGGAGTCCTTGATCGCGTTCTTCGCCTTGATCTTGCCGTAGGTGCCGATCATGGCGACCTTGTCGGCTCCGTACTTCTCGGTCACGTACCTGATCACCTCGACGCGCCTGCGCTCGTCGAAGTCGATGTCGACGTCGGGCATGGAGATGCGCTCGGGGTTGAGGAACCGCTCGAAGATCAGGCCGTGCGGGATCGGGTCGAGGTCGGTGATGCCCATGGCGTAGGCGACGATCGAGCCGGCCGCGGAGCCTCGGCCGGGGCCGACCGCGATGCCGTTGTTCTTGGCCCACATGATGAAGTCGGCGACGACGAGGAAGTAGCCGGGGAAGCCCATCGAGATGATGACGTCCATCTCGTACTCGGCCTGTTTCTGGCGGTCCTCGGGGATGCCGCCGGGGAAGCGGCGCTCCATGCCTCGGCGGACTTCCTCCTTGAACCAGCTGACCTCGGTGTAGCCCTCGGGGATGTCGAACTTCGGCATGAGGTTCTTGGCCTCGAACATGCCGTCGGTGTCGACCATCTCGGCGACCAGGAGGGTGTTGCGGCAGCCCTCCTGCCAGGCGTCCGAGGAGTCGATGGCGTACATCTCGTCAGTGGACTTCAGGTAGTAGCCGGTGCCGTCGAACTTGAAGCGGTCGGGGTCGGAGAGGTTCTTGCCGGTCTGGATGCACAGCAGGGCGTCGTGGGCGGTCGCCTCGTGCGCGTAGGTGTAGTGCGAGTCGTTGGTGACCAGCGGGGGGATGCCGAGCTTCCGGCCGATCTCGAGCAGACCGTCGCGGACCCGGTGCTCGATGTCGATGCCGTGGTCCATCAGCTCCAGGAAGTAGCGGTCCTTGCCGAAGATGTCCTGGTAGTCGGCGGCCGCCTTGAGGGCCTCCTCCTCCTGCCCCAGGCGCAGCCGGGTCTGCACCTCGCCGGAGGGGCAGCCGGTGGAGGCGACGATCCCCTCCGACCACTGGGAGATGGTCTCCTTGTCCATCCGCGGCCACTTCTGCAGCCAGCCCTCGGCGTAGGCGTCCGAGGAGAGGCGGAAGAGGTTGTGCAGACCCGTCGAGTTCACGGCCCACATGGTCTTGTGGGTGTAACCGCCGGAACCCGAGACGTCGTCCTTCTTCTGGTGCGGCTGGCCCCACTGGATCTTGCGCTTGTTGCGCCGGGACTCCGGGGCGACATAGGCCTCGATCCCGATGATCGGGGTGACCCCGGCCTTCTTCGCGGTGTGGAAGAAGTCGTACGCCCCGTGCAGGTTCCCGTGGTCGGACATGGCGATGTGCGTCATGCCCATCTCGTTGCAGGCGTTGAACATGTCCTTGAGCCGCGCGGCACCGTCCAGCAGCGAGTACTGGGTGTGGACGTGCAGGTGCGTGAACGGCGGCTTTGACACGGTGGAGCCTCCAGTGGAAACGGTGGACGACGGGCCGGCGACAGTCCTGGGGTCAGCGTCGAAGTCTATGCCTCGGCACTGACAATCCGAGGGGTCCCCCGCGTACCTTCACAGCGGGGGTCGCGGGCACTTCCGTGACCCGCCGCCCGTTGGAAGCGGCAGACACGCTGTCGCACCCGTCCATGCACCAGGAGGCATCCCGCGATGTCGGTTTCCCAGCTCAACGACGAGCAGCGCGGCGAGGAGATCCTCGCCGTCTTCGACACCGCCTTCGGCGAACTCCTGGCCGCCGACCCGGCCGCGTTCCGGGTGAAGTTCCGCAAGATGGCGGCCTCCGCGTTCGCGTTCTACCGGGGCACGGCGTGCCTCTTTTACCACGACCTCACTGCGAACAATCAGTTCGGCTCGCGGCGCGGCGGCCCGTACCTGGACGAGCGCACCTCGCGCGTGTGGATCCACGGCGACCTGCACGCGGAGAACTTCGGCACGTACATGGACTCCAACGGCCGTCTGGTGTTCAACGTCAACGACTTCGACGAGGCCTACGTCGGCCCGTTCACCTGGGACCTCAAGCGCTTCTCCGCCTCCGTCGCGCTGATCGGGTACGCGAAGGCGCTCAGCGACGACCAGATCAGCGAGCTGGTGCGGGTGTACGCGGGCGCGTACCGCGAGCGGATCCACGCCCTGGCGACCGGCGCCAAGAGCGACGAGGTGCCGCCCTTCACCCTGGACACCGCGGAGGGCCCGCTGCTGGGCGCGCTGCGCGCGGCCCGTTCGCTGACCCGCTTCGAGCTGCTGGACTCGATGACGGAGATCCGCGACTTCGAGCGCCGCTTCGCCCCGGGCGGCGGCTCCATCGAGCTGGACGCGGCCACCCGCTACAAGGTCCTGGCGGCCTTCGACGGCTACCTGGAGACGCTGCCGGACTCCTCGCTGGCCCGCCCCGACTCCTACCGGGTCAAGGACGTGGTGGGCCGACGCGGCATCGGCATCGGGTCGGCCGGGCTGCCGTCGTACAACATCCTTCTCGAGGGGCACAGCGACGCCCTGGAGAACGACGTGGTGATCTACATCAAGCAGGCCCAGACCCCGGCCGTCTCCCGGCACATCACCGACCCGGCGATCCGGGACTACTTCCAGCACGAGGGCCACCGCACGGTGATCTCCCAGCGCGCCCTGCAGGCGCACGCGGACCCGTGGCTGGGCTGGACCGAGCTGGACGGCGCGGGCCAGCTGGTGGCGGAGGTCTCGCCGTACGCCGTCGACCTCGACTGGGGCGACATCGACGACCCCGAGGAGATCGCGGCGGTCGTCGCCGACCTCGGGCGGGCGACGGCGACCATGCACGCGGCGGCGGACGACACCTCCGGCGAGTCCCTGGTGCCGTTCTCCACCGAGCGGGCCATCGACGCGGCGATCGCGGCGGACGAGGACGGTTTCGCGGACCTCATGGTCGGCTTCGCGCACGACTACGGCGCACGCGCGCGTGCCGACCACCAGATCTTCGTGGACCTGTTCCGCAACGGGCGGATTCCGGGTCTCTAACAGTCCGGCACAGTCCGTCGTCTCACAGGGACCTTTTAGGGGTCCCTTACCGGAGCACGTGACACACTCTCCACGCTATGGACATGTCCGGGACCCGACTCAGAGCGCTGCGCGCGGCGCTGTTCACGGCACTCGTCGTGACGCTCAGCACCGCGTCGCACGTGCTGCTGTCGCGGGTCCCGCTGCCGCTGAACACGGTGGCCGCGCTCGCCGCCGCCGTGTTCGTGGTCTCCTACGCGCTGGCCGGCCGTGAGCGCGGCTTCTGGCCGATCGCCGGTCTGCTGATCCCGCTGGAGCTGGCGGCCGACACCATCCTCACCACCGGCCAGCACGTCTGTTACGGCCGCGCGGGCGGCCCGGTCGCCGGCCCTCTGGCCTCGGTCGGCTGGGACGTGCTGTGCGGCAGCAACACCCAGGTCGGCACCCCGCTGGCGCAGGTCACCGGCGCGGACCCCGACCGCCTCGCGGCGCTGCTCGCGCACGCCGACCCGGCCACCGCCTGGCTGCTGCTGGGCGCCCATGTCGGCGTCGGCCTGCTCGCCGCCGCCTGGCTGCGCCGCGGCGAGCGCGCGCTGGCCCAGCTGCTGCGCGCGGTGGCCGCCACGACCTTCCGGCCGCTGCTGCTGGCGGTCGCCGCCGTCACCGTCCGCCCGGCCTCGACTGTACGGCGCCTCGGGCGCCCCGAGCTCGCGCCGACCGTCGTGCGCGACCGGCTCCTCGTGCACTCCCTGGGCCGACGCGGACCACCGCTGCCGCTCGCCCTCGCCTGACCGACATCCGGTGCCGACGGCGCCCGTCGCCCTCCACCAGCACCGGGCAGCGGGCCCAGAGCACTGAGCACGAGTAGTCCCCCACACGTATCCCGCGCACGACATATGCGCGTCCCACATGGAGATCACCAACATGAGCAAGCGGAACACCCAGGCGGCCAAGACGGCGGCCCGGGAGCGGCTGCGCCAGGAGCGCGAGCGTCAGGCCAAGCGGGCCAAGGCGAAGCGGCAGGTCATCGTCGCCGCCTCGATCGTCGCCGTCCTCGCGGCGGCCGGCGGCATCGGCTACGCGGTCGTCCAGGCCAACAAGCCCAGCTACTGGGCGGGCCTGAAGGACGCCAAGGTGGTGGCCCCGGCCAACACGACGGGCACCAAGGGCACCACCGTGGTCATAGGCAAGGCGAGCGCGAAGAAGACCCTCAAGGTCTACGAGGACCCGCGCTGCCCGGTCTGCGCCCAGTTCGAGCAGACCGTCGGCTCGACCGTGATCAAGGACATCGACAGCGGCAAGTTCAAGATCCAGTACATCGGTGGCACGTTCATCGACGACAAGGACAACGGACAGGGCTCCAAGAACGCGCTGAGCGCCCTCGGTGCCGCGCTGAACGTCAGTGACGACGCGTTCCTGCAGTACAAGAGCGCGCTGTACTCGACGAAGTGGCACCCGGACGAGACGACCGACAAGTTCAAGGACGACAGCTACCTCATCAAGGTCGCCCAGACCGTGCCCGCGCTGAAGGACAACACCAAGTTCCAGGACGCGGTGAAGAAGGGCACGTACGACGCCTGGGCGATGGCGATGTCGAAGACGTTCGACGACAACAAGGACGGCGTGACCGGCACGCCGAGCTTCGTCATGAACGGCAAGATGCTCACGGTCGACAGCCAGGGCAACCCGCCGATGACGGTGGCGCAGTTCAACCAGGTGGTGGACGCGGCCCTCAAGGCCTGAACCCGGGGTCGGTGAACGACCTCCGGAGGAAGAGCGGGCGAACTTTCGCGAGTTCGCCCGCTTTCGCGCGTACCGGTCAGTAACCTGTTCGCCCGTGACCAGTCGACACAGATCCTCCGAGGCGTCCCAGGACCTCAACTCGCGCTCGCCCCGCCGCCGTACGGTCGTCAAGGCCGCGGCGGCGACGGCTGTTCTGGCCGGCCCGCTCGCCGCCGCCCTGCCCGCCCGGGCCGCCGCCGACACCCCGCGGTTCCTGCACGGCGTCGCCTCCGGCGACCCGCTGCCCGACGGCGTCCTGCTGTGGACCCGGGTGACACCCACCGCCGAGGCGGTGCCCGGCTCGGGCCTCGGCCCGGACACCGAGGTGAGCTGGGTGGTGGCCCGGGACAAGGCGTTCTCGACGATCGTCGCCAAGGGCTCGACCACGGCGACCGCCGCCTCCGACCACACCGTGAAGGCGGACATACGGGGCCTGGAACCCGCCACCGACTACTGGTTCCGCTTCTCGGCCGGCGGCACCGACTCCCCCGCCGCCCGCACCCGCACCGCGCCCGACGCCGACGCGGCCGTCACCGGTCTGCGCTTCGGCGTGGTCTCCTGCGCCAACTGGGAGGGCGGTTACTTCGCCTCGTACCGCCATCTCGCGGCCCGCGGCGACCTGGACGCCTGGCTGCATCTCGGCGACTACATCTACGAGTACAAGTCCGGCGAGTACGCGGCCCGCGGCACGGTCGTCCGGCCGCACGCCCCGGCCAACGAGATCCTCACGCTCGCCGACTACCGCACCCGGCACGGCGCGTACAAGACCGACCCGGACCTGCAGGCGCTGCACGCGAAGGCGCCGGTCGTCGCGATCTGGGACGACCACGAGTTCGCCGACAACGCCTGGTCCGGCGGCGCGGTCAACCACACCGAGGGCGCCGAGGGCACCTGGACCGACCGCAAGACGGCCGCCAAGCAGGCCTACTTCGAGTGGATGCCGGTGCGTCCGGCGATCGCCGGCACCACCTACCGCCGGCTGCGCTTCGGGAAGCTCGCCGACCTGTCCCTGCTGGACCTGCGCTCCTTCCGCTCCCAGCAGGCCGCCTCCGGGTCCGGTTCGGTGGACGACCCGGACCGCACGATCACCGGCCGCGCCCAACTCGACTGGCTGAAGGCCGGACTGAAGGCCTCCGACACCACCTGGCGGCTGGTCGGCAACTCGGTGATGATCGCGCCGTTCGTCGTCGGCTCGCTCTCCGCCGAGCTCCTCAAGCCGCTCGCCAAGCTGCTCGGGCTGCCGCAGGAGGGCCTCGCGGTCAACACCGACCAGTGGGACGGCTACACCGACGACCGGCGCGAACTGCTCGCCCATCTGACCTCGAACGCCATCCGCAACACCGTGTTCCTGACCGGTGACATCCACATGGCGTGGGCCAACGACGTACCCGTGGACGCCGGTACGTACCCGCTGTCGGCCTCCGCCGCCACCGAGTTCGTCGTCACCTCGGTGACCTCCGACAACCTCGACGACATCGTGAAGGTCCCCGAGGGCACGGTCTCCGCCCTCGCCTCACCGGTCATCCGCGCCACCAACCGGCACGTCCACTGGGTCGACACCGACCGCCACGGCTACGGCGTCCTGGACATCACCGCCGAGCGGGCGCAGATGGACTACTACGTCCTGTCCGACCGCACGGACCAGAACGCGACCTCCTCCTGGGAGCGTTCGTACCGCACCCGCAGCGGCACGCAGAAGGTCGAGCGGACGTACGACCCGGTCTGATCAGAGCGTGTCGAGGAAGCCGAGCGCCACCCGCCAGGTGGCCTCGGCGGCCTCCTCGTCGTAGTCCGGCAGGTCGGGGTCGGTGTAGACGTGGCCGGCGCCGGCGTACCGGTAGATCTCCACGTCCGCGCCCGCTCTGCCCATCTGCAGATACCAGGCGCTCAGCCAGTCGTCCGTCTCGAACGGGTCCGGCTCGGCCACGTGCAGCTGGACCGGCAGATCGTCCACCGACGCGTTGGGCGCGAGGTCCGAGGTGCCGTGCAGGAGCAGCAGCCCGCGGGCCTTCTCGTCGCCGAGGGCGAGGGTCTGCGCGACGGAGGCGCCGAGCGAGAACCCGGCGTACACCAGGCCGCGCTCGGAGTAGGGCGCGGCGGCCAGTACGGCTCTTCTGAGCAGCTCGTCCTTGCCGATCCGGTCCTTGAAGGCCATGCCCTCCTCCACCGTCTCGAACGTACGCCCCTCGAAGAGGTCCGGGGTCCACACCTCGTGTCCGGCACCGCGCAGCCGGTCCGCGGCCTGGCGCACCCCGGGCCTGAGGCCGTAGGTCGAGTGAAAGAGCACGATGTTCATGAGGCCCATGGTGCCAGCCGGCACTGACAACGCCCCGCGACCGGCCGTACCCGTTTCGCGCCGGAAGTCACATGTTCATGACCCCCGGGAGCCGGTTAGGTTCGGAGGCATGGAGAACGTACTCCGCCCGCTGATCGTGGTCGGCGGCTCGGTCGTCCTCACGCTCGTGATCGGCTGGGCCACCGACCAGTTGCTGCGCAAGGCAGACGGACGCCACAGCGAGACCCCGCTGTGGGGTCTGCTGCGCCGTGGCCGCACCCCCTACCAGCTCGTGCTGTGCGCCGCCCTGCTCAGAGGCTCCTACGACCAGGCCCGGCTGCTGCGCGAACACCGGGTCGCGGTGGGCCAGTTCCTGACCCTGGTGCTGATCGGGGCGGCGGCCTGGCTGGTGATCCGGATCGCGGCGGCGGTCGTCGAGACCTCCTACAGCCGGTACGCCCGCGCCCACCACGACGCCGCCCGGGTGCGCCGGGTGCGCACCCAGGTGTCGCTGATCATGCGCGTGGTCTCGGCGGTCGTCGGTGTGGTGGCCGTGGCCGCGATGCTGCTGACGTTCCCCGCGATGCGCGCGGCCGGTGCCTCGCTGCTGGCCTCGGCCGGCATCCTCGGCATCGTCGCCGGTGTCGCCGCCCAGTCGACGCTGGGCAACATGTTCGCGGGACTGCAGATCGCCTTCGGCGACATGGTGCGGCTCGGTGACACCGTGGTGGTGGACGGCGAGTGGGGCACGGTCGAGGAGATCACCCTGACGTTCCTGACCGTGCGGACGTGGGACGAGCGCCGGATCACCATGCCGGTGTCGTACTTCACCTCCAAGCCGTTCGAGAACTGGTCGCGCGGCAGCAACCAGATGACGGGCATCGTCTACTGGCACCTCGACCACTCGGCGCCCGTGGAGGCGATGCGGGAGCGGCTGCGGGACATCCTGCGCGAGTGCCCGGCCTGGGACGGCCGCGCCCACAACCTCGTGGTCACCGACTCCACGCCCAACACCATCCAGGTCCGCGCCCTGGTCACGGCCAAGGACGCGGACGACATCTGGACGGTACGGGTGGCGGTGCGCGAGCAGATGCTCAGCTGGCTGTGCGCGGAGCACCCGTACGCGCTGCCCCGCGTCAACACGGCCGACGCCGCCCTGCCGCCGAGCCGGCCCGCTCTCGACGACCACCCGGACGGCCGGGTGAACGGGCAGTTCGACGGCCACCGCGACGCCGCCGCGGCACGCCGCGCGCGCGAGTAGCCGAAGCGGGGGGCCGGTGCGGGCTCAGTGCCCGCGCTCGGCGCCCCCGTTGACCTGGATCACCTGCGAGGTGACGTGCGCCGCGCCCGGCGAGGCCAGCCAGTGCAGCGTCGAGGCGACGTCACCGGGCGTGCCGGCGCGTTTGTCGAGCGTGTCGGCGACGAGCCGCTCGCGCCGGGCCGGGTCGATGGCCGGCCCGAAGAACTCGGTGTCCTCGATGTAGCCGGGCGCGACCACGTTCGCGGTGATCCCGCGCGGCCCCAACTCCCGCGCCAGGTCGTGGGCGTACGGATGCAGCGCGGCCTTGGCGCCCCCGTAGGCCCCGCTGCCGGAGCCCCGGTAGGCGGCGATGGAGCTGACGAACAGCACCCGTCCGCCCGGGGAGGCGAGCCGGTCTTTGAGAGCCTCGGTGAGCAGGGCGGCGGTCAGGGTGTTGATGCGGAAGTTGACGGTCCAGTTGTGCGCGACCCGGTCGAGCGGGTCCTCGCTTTCGGCCGGGGGCTCCAGCTGCCCGGTGCCGCCGGCGCCGTGGATCAGCACGTCCACGGTCCCGAACTCCTGCGCCACGAACTCCGCGACCCCGCGCACGGCGGCGGTGTCGGCCAGGTCGGCGGCGTACGTCGACGCCCCCGGCACATCGGCCTTCCGCAGGACCTCGGCGCGCCGCCCGAGCAGCAGGACCTGATCCCCCTCATCCGCGAACACCCGCGCCGCCGCGAGCCCGATTCCCGTACCTCCACCGCTGATCACAACATTGCGAGCCATGATCCGACCCTAGAACGGATCAGCGGGCGCCCGGGCGCCATTCGGCCGCGCGCCACGAGCCCGCAATGTGGATCACCGCAAACTACGCACATCGAGATGGCGGAGCACCCGGTCCACGATCTCCGGGTCCGCCCCGGGCTCGCTGCGCGCGGCCATCACCTCGTGCCGTGCGGCGCTGAGTAACTCGCCCTGGATCCGGCGCATCCGCTTGAGCCGGCGCACCCGCATCTCGTGCGCCTCGCGCCGCTCCTCCTCGCCAATCTCCGGGCTGATCCGCACGCCGATCTCCAGGGCCCGCCGCAGCATCTGCTCCGACAACTCGTCCGGCAGGTCCTCGACCTCCTCGATCTCCTTGAGTCTGCGCTTGGCCGCCTTGGCGGCACGCACGGCGAGTTCCTTCTCGAACGCCTTCTCGTGCTCGGTGTCGGCCTGCACCCCGAGCCTCTTCACCAGCCAGGGGAGGGTCAGGCCCTGCAGCACCAGCGTGCCCATGATCACGCCGAACGCGATGAAGACGATCTCGTCCCGGTCGGGGAAGGCCGAACCGTCGTCCGTGGTCAGGGGGATCGCCAGGGCCAGCGCGACCGAGGCCACGCCCCGCATCCCGGACCACCACATCACGATCGTCTCCCGCCAGCCCATCGGGATGTCCTCGTCGTGGTCCCGTCTGGCGTGCAGCCGTTTGGTGAGCCAGGTCGCCGGGAGCAGCCAGGCGAGCCGGACCAGCACCACCACGGCGAGCACCGCCCCCGCCCAGCCGAGCATCTCGCCCCACCGCCCGGACGCGGTGCGGATCGCGTTGTGCAGCTCCAGGCCGATCAACCCGAAGGCGACGCCGGTGACGAGCGTGTCGACGATGTCCCAGAAGGTGTGCCCGGCCAGCCGGGTCATCACGTCGTCGGGATCGGACGCGTACTCCGCGAGGAACAGCGCCGTGGTGAGCACGGCCAGCACCCCGGAGCCGTGCAGCTCCTCGGCCAGCACGTAGGAGGCGTACGGCACGAGCAGCGTCAGGCCGACCTGAAGGGTGGCGTCGCCGAGCATGTCGAGGAGCCGGTTGGCGCCCCAGCCGAGGGCGACGCCGATCGCGACGGCGACCACGGCGGACAGCACCAGGTCGAGGGCGGCGCGGCCCGCGTGGAACTCGCCGTTCAGGGCGGCGGCGACCGCGACGTGATAGAGCACGATCGCCGTGACATCGTTGAACAGGCCCTCGCCCTCCAGGATGGACACCAGGCGGCGGGGCAGGCCCAGTTGGCCCGCGACCGCGGTCGCCGCGACCGGGTCGGGCGGCGCGACCAGGGCGCCGAGCGCGACGGCGGCGGCGACGGGCAGTCCCGGCACGATGGCGTGGGCCATGACGGCCACACAGAGGGTGGTGACGAAGACCAGCGCCACGGCCAGCAGGAAGATCGGCCGCCGGTTCGCCGCGAACTGCCGCCAGGAGGTGCGGCGCACCGCCGCGTACAGCAGGGGCGGCAGCAGCAGCGGCAGGATCAGCTCGGGCGGGACGTTCACGTTCGGCACGAAGTCGGCCACCGCGAGGGCGACCCCGAGCAGGGTCATGAGCACCGGCGCCGGCACCCCGAACCGGTCCCCCAGCGGCACGCTCAGCACGGCCCCGAGCAACAGGACGAACAGCAGGGCCAACTGATCCACGGTCAGCGCTCCGGGAGGATCGACGGACGGGAGGCGGACTTCAAGCCTGCCACGGCACCGGTCCCACCAGCCTTTTAGGCCCCCGGCGTTACAGGGTCCGCCTCATGGCCCGGTGCGGGATCCCCGCCTCCGGGTACTCCGGCCCGTACGCCTCGTACCCCAGCCGCTCGTAGAACCCCAGGGCGTGCGTCTGCGCGTGCAGGTCCACCGCCCTCAGCCCCCGCGCGCGTGCCGCGTCCTCGATGGCCCGTACGAGCGCCACGCCGACGCCGAGGCCGCGCGCCTCCCGGGTGACGGCGAGCCGCCCGAGCGAGCCCACCGAGAGGTCGCCGTCGACCTTCGCCGCGGCCGCCTCCCCGTGCAGCAGCCGCCCGGTGCCGAGCGGCATCCCGTCGTCGCGCACGGCCAGCACGTGCAGGGCCACGGCGTCGTACGCGTCGTACTCGATGTCCTCGGGCACGCCCTGCTCGCCGACGAAGACCTCCTTGCGCACCGCGAAGCAGGCCTCCAGGTCGGCCGGGTCCTCGGCGATCCGTACGTCGTACGCGCGTGTGCTCATCCGTAGGTCTCCTCGCGGACCTGGTCCAGGGCCTTCTGCAGGTCGGCCGGATAGTCGCTCGCGAACTCCACCCACTCGCCGTCCCCGGGGTGCTCGAAGCCGAGCCGGACGGCGTGCAGCCACTGCCGGGTCAGGTGCAGCCGCTTGGCGAGGGTGGGGTCGGCGCCGTAGGTGAGGTCGCCGACGCAGGGGTGGCGGTGGGCGGCCATGTGGACGCGGATCTGGTGGGTGCGGCCGGTCTCCAGCTTCACGTCGAGCAGGGAGGCCGCGCGGAACGCCTCGATGAGGTCGTAGTGCGTGACGGACGGCTTGCCGTCGGCCGTGACCGCCCACTTGTAGTCGTGGTTGGGGTGGCGGCCGATGGGCGCGTCGATGGTGCCGCTGGTCGGGTCGGGGTGGCCCTGGACGAGCGTGTGGTACCGCTTGTCGACCGTCCGCTCCTTGAACTGCCGCTTGAGGGAGGTGTAGGCGCGCTCCGACTTGGCGACCACCATCAGCCCGGAGGTGCCCACGTCGAGCCGGTGCACGATGCCCTGGCGCTCGGCGGCACCGGAGGTGGAGATGCGATAGCCCGCCGCGGCGAGTCCGCCGATGACCGTCGGCCCGGTCCAGCCCGGCGACGGGTGGGCGGCCACACCGACCGGCTTGACGATCACCACCACGTCATCGTCGTCGTGCACGATCTCCATGCCCTCGACCGGCTCCGCGACCACCTGCACGGGCGCGGGCGCCTGCGGCATCTCGACCTCGAGCCAGGCGCCGCCTTGCACCCGCTCGGACTTGCCGACCACCGAGCCGTCGACCGTGACCTTCCCCGCCGCGGCGAGCTCCGCGGCCTTCGTCCGGGAGAAGCCGAACATGCGGGAGATGGCAGCGTCGACGCGCTCGCCCTCCAGGCCGTCGGGCACGGGCAGGGTACGGATCTCGGGAATCGTGCTCACCCGTCGAGTATGCCGGACCGCGCCGACCGTCCCGACCGCGCCTGTGGACAACCGGGGTCCGGCCGGATCCGGGGCTCAGTCCTTGTGGACGGTGCCGTCCGGGTCAAGTCCCTTGAAGGACAGCAGCACGATCAGGATGCCGCCGCACACGATCGCCGAGTCGGCCAGGTTGAAGACCGCGAAGCCCTTGGGGGCGATGAAGTCGACCACCGCGCCCTCGAAGACGCCCGGCGAGCGGAAGATCCGGTCCGTGAGGTTGCCGAGCGCGCCGCCCAGCAGCAGGCCCAGCGCGATCGCCCAGGGCAGGCTGTAGAGCTTGCGGGCGAGCCGGGCGATCACCACGATCACCGCCGCCGCGATCACCGTGAAGATCACGGTGAAGGCCTCGCCGAAGCCGAAGGCCGCGCCCGCATTTCGGATCGCCTCGAGCTTCAGCCAGTCACCGATCAGCTCGATCGGCGCGTGGTGCTCCAGCTTCGCGACCACGAGCAGCTTGCTGACCAGGTCGAGCGTGTACGCGAAGGCGGCCACCGTGAACAGCACGGCGATCTTGCGCCTGCCCTTGGGCCGCGCCGACCCGTCCTGCTGCGACTCGGCCCCCGCCGCCTGCGGGGAATCCGGCGTACCGATGATGCGCTCCGCCTCTGCCACGTGAGTCCCTCGACCTAGGTACCTGACTGAGCACGAGGGTACGGCACGCGGGTGTGGGCCCTCAGTACCGGCGTTCCTGCTTCTGCTTGCACTCCACACACAGGGTGGCCCGGGGGAAGGCCTGCATACGGGCCTTGCCGATGGGGTTGCCGCAGTTCTCGCACAGCCCGTAGGTGCCGGCGTCCAGCCGCTGCAGGGCGTGCTCGGTCTGGGTGAGCATCTCCTGCGCGTTGGCCGCGAGCGCCATCTCGTGCTCGCGCGTGATGTTCTTGGCGCCGGTGTCCGCCTGGTCGTCGCCCGCGCCGTCCCCGGAGTCCCGCATCAGACCCTGAAGGGCCTGCTCCGACGACGTGATCTCGTCACGCAGCCGCTGCTCCTCGGACAGCAGCTCCGCACGCGCCTCCTCGACCTCCTCCGGCGTCCAGGGGTCCTCACCGGGGCGCACCGCGAGCTCGCCCGGCTCCACAGCCGCCGCGATCCGCGCCTTGGGTACGGCGCTCTTCGCCGCCGTGGCCGTGCCAGGAGTCTTCTTCGCAACCACTGTCGTGGCTCCCGTCTGCTCCGCGGTCTGCGCCGCGCCCGCCTTCTTGGCCCTGCTCTTGCTCTTCTTCACCGCGGCGGCCTTCTCGACGCCGACGGCTTTCCTGGCGGCACCCTTGCCCCCGCCCGCCTCCCCGCTGACCGCCTTCCCGACAACCGCCCGCTCAGCGACCCCCTCCTTCCCAGAGGCCTTCTTCACCGCGGCTTTCTTCGCTGCGGCTTTCTTGGCGACGGTCTTCTTCGTAGCGACCTTCTTACCCGGGGCCGCTCCCTTACCCGCCGCCTTCTTACCCACGGCCGTCTCCTTGGCCGCCGCTTTCTTACTAGCGGCCGTTTCCTTGGCCGCCGCTTTCTTGCTCGCGGCCGTCTCCTTGGCCGCCGTCTTCTTCGACGCCGCCTTGGTGCCCGCCGCCTTCCTCACCGCAGCCGGCTTCCCCGCCGCGGTTTCCCCAGCCGCGGCCCTCTTCGCCGCAGTGCTCTGCGGCGCCGCCTTGTTGGCCGCCGCCTTCCTCACCGCGGCCGGCTTCCCCGCCGCGGTTTCCTCGGCCGCGGCCCTCTTCACCGCGGTGCCCTCCGACGCCGTCTCCTTCGACGCCGCCTTGGTGCGCGCCGCCTTCCCCACCGCAGCCGACTTCCCCGCCGCGGCTTCCCCACCCGCGGCCCCTTTCGCCGCGGTGCCCTCCGACGCCGCCTTATTGACCGCCGCCTTCCTCACCGCGGCCGGCTTCTCCACCGCGGTTTCCCCAGCCGCGGCCCTCTTCGCCGCAGTGCTCTGCAACGCCGTCTTCTTCGACGCCGCCTTATTGGCCGCCGCCTTCCTCGCCACAGCCGGCTTCCCCGCCGCGGTTTCCTCGGCCGCGGCCCTCTTCGCCGCGGTGCTCTTCGACGCCGTCTTCTCCTCTGCCGCCTTCTCCGCTGCCGTCTTCTCGGCTGCGGACGTCTCCGCTGCCGCCGGCTTCTCCGCCGGCGGCTTCCTCGCAGCGGCCTTCTCCGCCGTCGCCGACCTGCCGGCCGGCTTCTTCGCGGTCGTCGCGCTCCCCGTGCCCGGAGGGCTCTGCGGCCTCTCCCCCTGCCCGCCGGCGGCCCCCCGTACCGTCCTCACCCGCTTCTTGCCGCTCACATCCTTGGCCGCACCGCCCGAGGCCTGTGTGGACCTGCCGGACGCCGACTGCTGTACGGCGGTCTTCTTCGCCACCATGGCCGCGGCCCCTTCACATATTGTGATCTTGCACGCGAATCGTGCTGGGACGATAAATCGACTTGAGTCCCGCGGCAACGGGGCACACCGCCCGATTCGCCCGGCTCACGCACGCCACTCCGCAAGCCTGCAAGCGTTGTGCCCAGCTCCCCGCGGGGTAATCCGCCGTGCCGTCCGTCCCAGGATCCGAACACGCGTACCGCTCCGTTCGGGTCACATCCGGCCGTAGGGCACCGCCGCCCCCGAGTACCCGAAAACCGGTCGGCCGCTGTCCGCACGGCGCCGTACACTGGGCGGAGCGAAAAGCGTGGATGGGGACGAGTAGCGGCGTACGCAGCCCAGAGCGACCCGGGGACGGTGGAAGCCCGGGGGCGAGCGCGACGCGAAGATCACCCCGGAGCCGCCGGAGGAACCCCCGCGAGGGGCAGTAGAACCGGCATCGCGACCCCAATGAGGGGGCTCACCGACGGGTACCAGGCGTCGGCGGGCCAAGGAGGGTGGTACCGCGGGAGCGCGCCGAAACCGGCGTACGGAAAGACTCGGCTCTCGTCCCTCCGGACGGAAGGCAGCAAGTCCGCCGGAGGAAGCTCGCTGATGACAACGCCGACGTACCGCCAGGTGCCCGCCCAGGTCGACCTGCCCGCGCTCGAGCACGCGGTGCTCGACTTCTGGCGCGAACAGAAGATCTTCGCCAAGACCCTGGAACAGTCCGAGGGCCGCCCCGAATGGGTGTTCTACGAGGGCCCGCCCACCGCCAACGGCATGCCCGGCGCCCACCACATCGAGGCTCGCGTCTTCAAGGACGTCTTCCCCCGCTTCCGCACCATGCGCGGCTACCACGTGGCCCGTAAGGCCGGCTGGGACTGCCACGGCCTCCCGGTGGAGCTCGCGGTCGAGAAGGAGCTCGGCTTCAGCGGCAAGCAGGACATCGAGAAGTACGGCATCGCGGAGTTCAACGCCAAGTGCCGTGAGTCGGTGACCCGGCACACGGACGCCTTCGAGGCGCTCACGACCCGCATGGGCTACTGGACCGACCTCCAGGACCCCTACCGCACGATGGACCCCGAGTACATCGAGTCGGTCTGGTGGTCGCTGAAGGAGATCTTCGGCAAGGGCCTGCTGGTCCAGGACCACCGCGTCGCCCCCTGGTGTCCCCGCTGCGGCACGGGCCTGTCCGACCACGAGCTGGCGCAGGGCTACGAGACGGTCGTCGACCCCTCCGTGTACGTCCGTTTCCCGCTCACCTCCGGTCCGCTGGCCGGCCGGGCCGCGCTCCTGGTGTGGACGACGACCCCGTGGACGCTGGTGTCCAACACCGCGGTCGCCGCGCACCCCGAGGTCACCTATGTCGTCGCCACCGACGGCACGGAGCGGCTCGTCGTCGCCGAGCCGCTCGTCGGCAAGGCGCTCGGCGAGGGCTGGGAGACCACCGGCGAGTCCTTCACCGGCGCCGAAATGGAGCGCTGGACGTATCAACGTCCGTTCGAGCTGGTTGAGTTCCCGGAGCCGGCGCACTACGTGGTCAACGCCGAGTACGTGACGACCGAGGACGGTACGGGCCTGGTCCACCAGTCCCCCGCCTTCGGTGAGGACGACCTCAAGGTCTGCCGCGCCTACGGCCTCCCCGTCGTCAACCCCGTCCGCCCGGACGGCACCTTCGAGGAGGACGTCCCGCTGGTCGGCGGCGTCTTCTTCAAGAAGGCGGACGAAAAGCTCACCGAGGACCTCCAGCAGCGCGGCCTCCTCTTCAGGCACATCCCGTACGAGCACAGCTACCCGCACTGCTGGCGCTGCCACACCGCGCTCCTCTACTACGCGCAGCCGTCCTGGTACATCCGCACCACGGCCATCAAGGACCGCCTCCTCCAGGAGAACGAGAACACCAACTGGTTCCCGGAGACGGTCAAGAACGGCCGGTACGGCGACTGGCTGAACAACAACATCGACTGGGCGCTGTCCCGCAACCGCTACTGGGGCACCCCGCTGCCGATCTGGCGCTGCGAGGACGACCATCTCACCTGCGTCGGCTCCCTCGCCGAGCTCACCGAGCTGACCGGCACGGACCAGTCGGGCCTCGACCCGCACCGCCCGTTCATCGACGAGGTCACCTTCGCGTGCCCGACGTGCGCCAAGACGGCCACGCGCGTGCCGGAGGTCATCGACGCCTGGTACGACTCGGGTTCGATGCCGTTCGCGCAGTGGGGCTACCCGTACAAGAACAAGGAGCTGTTCGAGAGCCGTTACCCGGCGCAGTTCATCTGCGAGGCCATCGACCAGACCCGCGGCTGGTTCTACACGCTGATGGCGGTCGGCACCCTGGTCTTCGACAAGTCCTCCTACGAGAACGTCGTCTGCCTCGGGCACATCCTCGCCGAGGACGGCCGCAAGATGTCCAAGCACCTGGGCAACACCCTGGAGCCGATCCCGCTGATGGACCGGCACGGGGCGGACGCGGTGCGGTGGTTCATGGCGGCCGGCGGTTCGCCGTGGGCGGCACGCCGCGTGGGCCACGGCACGATCCAGGAGGTGGTGCGCAAGACGCTGCTGACGTACTGGAACACGGTCGCCTTCCAGGCCCTGTACGCCCGTACGTCCGACTGGGCGCCCAGCGAGGCCGACCCGGCCCCCGCCGACCGCCCGGTCCTGGACCGCTGGCTGCTGTCCGAACTCCACGCGCTCACCGACCAGGTGACGCAGGCTCTGGAGGCGTACGACACCCAGCGCGCCGGCAAGCTGCTCTCGGCGTTCGTCGACGACCTGTCCAACTGGTACGTCCGCCGCTCCCGTCGCCGCTTCTGGCAGGGCGACAAGGCGGCGCTGCGCACCCTGCACGAGGTCGTGGAGACGGTCACCAAGCTGATGGCCCCGCTGACCCCGTTCATCACCGAGCGGGTCTGGCAGGACCTGGTGGTGCCGGTGACCCCGGGCGCCCCGGAGTCGGTGCACCTCGCCTCCTGGCCGGAGGCGGACCTGTCCGCCATCGACCCGGAGCTGTCGAAGCAGATGGTCCTGGTACGGCGGCTGGTGGAGCTCGGCCGGGCCACGCGCGCGGAGTCGGGCGTCAAGACCCGCCAGCCGCTGTCGCGGGCGCTGGTCGCGGCGGCGGGCTTCGACTCCCTGGACCGGGAGCTGCACGGTCAGATCACGGAAGAGCTGAACGTCAGCGCGCTCGCGTCGCTGAGCGAGGTCGGCGGCTCCCTGGTGGACACCACCGCCAAGGCCAACTTCCGGGCACTGGGCAAGCGGTTCGGCAAGCGGGTCCAGGACGTCGCCAGGGCCGTGGCGAACGCGGACGCGGCCGCCCTGTCGCTGGCCCTGCGCGAGGGGACGGCGTCGGTCGAGGTCGACGGGGAGACGATCACCCTGGCTCCGGACGAAGTGATCATCACCGAGACCCCGCGTGAGGGGTGGTCGGTGGCGTCCGACTCCGGTGCGACGGTGGCGCTGGACCTGGAGATCACGGAGGAGCTGCGGCAGGCGGGTCTCGCGCGTGACGCGATCCGGCTGATCCAGGAGGCCCGCAAGAACAGCGGCCTGGACGTGGCCGACCGGATCGCCCTGCGCTGGACGTCCACGGACCCCGCGGTCGTCGCGGCCCTGGGCGAGCACTCCGGTCTGATCGCGGACGAGGTCCTGGCGACGGACTTCGCCCAGGGCGAGGCGGACGACACGTACGGGTCGCCGTTCACCGACGAAGGACTGTCGCTGACGTTCCGGCTGCGCAAGGCGTAAACACCGGTTCCCCGTGCCCCCAAGGGGCACGGGGCTGTGTCGAATGTGCGGGCTACCGCCGCGCGGGCGCGACCAGCCACAGCGAAGCCGCACCCGCCAGAAACCAGAACGCGGCACATCTCCAGGCGCCCGGCTCAAGCCAAGCGCAGCGAAAGGGCGGGGCCCCGGATCGGAATCCGGGGCCCCGCCCTTTTGAACGCTGCCGACGCCTACGGCGTACTACTCACCGTGTCGCGGCCGTCAGTTGTCGTCCTCGTCGATCAGGAACCCGCGCATGGGCGAGGGGGCCTGGCCCATCGGGGACGGACCCTGCGGACGGACGGGAGCCATCGGCTGGGTCATGGCCGGCGTCATCTGCTGCTGGCCGCCGTAGGACGGGGCAGCGGGGCTCGGCGCACCGCCCATGGCCTGGTTGCCGCCGTAGGACGGGGCGCTCGCGCCGGCCGGGGCCATGGAGGGCGCCGGGGACGGCGGGAGGCTCGCGGCGGCCGGAGTGCGCGGCGGAGCCAGCGAGTCGTCGGCCTGGGTCTCCAGCTGACGCAGCTGCGACTCCAGGTACGACTTCAGACGCGTGCGGTACTCGCGCTCGAAGCCGCGCAGATCCTCGACCTTGCGCTCCAGCGTGGCGCGGGCGGACTCCAGGGAGCCCATCGCGACGCGGTGCTTCTCCTGCGCGTCCCGCTCCAGGGCGTCGGCCTTGGCACGGGCGTCACGCTCGAGACCCTCGGCGCGGCTGCGGGCCTCGCCGACGATCTTGTTGGCCTCGGAACGGGCCTCGGCGATCGCCTGGTCGGCGGTCTGCTGGGCCAGCGAGAGGACACGGGCGGCGCTGTCGCCACCGGGGCCCTGACCGGGGCCGCCCATCGGACCGCCCATGGGGCCACCCATCGGGCCGCCCATCTGCTGCTGCATGGGGGGCTGGCCCATGGGGCCGCCCATCTGGCCCTGGCCCATGGGGCCCTGACCCATCGGCCCCTGGCCCATCGGGCCGGGACCCTGCGGGCCGCCCTGTCCACCGGGACCGGCGGGCAGCTGCGGCGCACCGCTCGGCAGCTGGGGCGGACCACCCATGGGGCCACCCATCTGCTGCTGCGGCGGGCCCGATATGCCGGCGGGTACGGGGGCGCCCGGCCCGCGCATGCCCTGCTGCGGCATACCGCCCTGAGGCATACCGCCCTGCGGCATACCGCCCTGAGGCATGCCCTGCTGCGGCATGCCTCCCTGCTGGTCCTGCGGACCGCCGGGACCCTCCGGGGGCTTGCGCATGTTCTGCTGGTTCTGAGCAGCGGCGCGCGTGGCCGCGGCCAGTTTGGCGCGCAGGTCCTCGTTCTCCCGGAGCAGGCGGGTCAGTTCGGCTTCGACCTCATCGAGGAAGGCATCGACCTCGTCCTCGTCATAGCCTTCTCGGAGGCGGACGGTCGTGAACTGCTTGTTCCGCACGTCCTCGGGGGTCAACGGCATCTCTTCACCTCAACGTAGTCGTCGGCATCGGCAAGACGGTAGGTCACATCGCTCACAGCCGGCTCACGATCGAGATCAGGATGTAGACGATGATCATCAGTACGAAGAAGGACAGGTCGAGCGCCACGCCCCCGAGACGCAGCGGCGGGATGAACCGCCGCAGAAGCTTGAGCGGTGGATCAGTGACAGTGTAGGTGGCCTCCAGAACGACCACCATCGCCTTGCCGGGTTGCCATGAGCGGGCGAACTGGAAGACGTAGTCCATGACCAACCGGAAGATGAGCACGATGAGGAAGCACATCAGCGCGATGTAGATGACATCCAGGACCACGCTCATTGCTGGTGCTTCCCTCTCCCCTGTTCCGTGCTGCTGGGTACTACTTGTACTGCTGTTTCCGGTCGTGCGTCTCAGCTCTGGTTGAAGAACCCGCCCTCTGCGATGCGGGCCTTGTCCTCCGCCGTGACATCGACGTTAGCAGGCGACAACAGGAACACCTTCTGCGTCACCCGCTCGATGCTGCCGTGAAGACCAAACACCAATCCGGCCGCAAAGTCGACAAGTCGCTTCGCGTCTGTGTCGTCCATCTCAGTCAGATTCATGATCACCGGGGTGCCCTCACGGAAGTGTTCCCCGATGGTACGGGCCTCGTTGTAGGTCCGCGGGTGCAGCGTGGTGATCCGGTAAGGCTCTCGTTCCGACACGACCTTGGGCATGATCACCGGTGCGTTCTTCTCCAGGCTTGCGCGTTCTTGTGTGATGGACGCCACGGGCGCGATGCGCGCCGGACGGCCGGATTCCGCGGGTAGCGAAGCGGAACGGGCGACCGGCTCGCGCGGCGCGGGCGGTTGCACGATTCGCACCTCTTCGTCCCTTTGGGACTGATGTACCAGGTGCGACTGGTGGGACGGCTCGTGCCGTCGGTGGTCCCGCTCCGGCTCGGGGTCCAGTTCGGGCTCGAAGTCGTCATCGGGGTCGAATCCCCGGCCGTCGTACCCATCGTCCTCCACGAGGCCGAGGTAGACCGCCATCTTGCGCATCGCGCCGGCCATGCTCTGAGTCCTCCGCTCTGTGGTGGATCGACTGACGACCGTCAAGTGCCCGCGATCCACGAGGC
Source organism: Streptomyces gilvus (assembly GCF_022513565.1). Lineage (GTDB taxonomy): Bacteria > Actinomycetota > Actinomycetes > Streptomycetales > Streptomycetaceae > Streptomyces > Streptomyces gilvus. Next base: position 73,652 of record NZ_JAKWBE010000020.1, read on the forward strand.
CGTTGTGCCCGCCTTCCGGCGGTATTGACCATATTTTCTGCTGTGGTCCGACTTCCTGGCGACGTTACCCGAGCCGTGCGCGGACTCCGAGTACCGCCGTACCGACGCGTACATGTGTCGCCCCGGCCGCCACGGCCTGCTCGAGGTCCGCACTCATCCCTGCCGAGACCATGTTCGCAGCCGGATGAGCTCGGCGCAGGTCGGTCGACAAATCCATCAACCGCTCGAACGCCGCCTGTTCACGTCCCGCGTAGGGCCCGGTCAGCGGTGCGACGGTCATCAGACCATCCAGCCGCAGCCCCGGCGAACGGGCGACGAGTTCGCCCAACTCTTCGATTCCCTCGGGGCCGACGCCCCCGCGCTCCCCGCGACCGCTCTCGTCCGCGTCGAGCGCGACCTGGATCAGACAGCCGAGTTCGCGCCCCTGCCGCACCGCCTCCTTCGAGAGTGCCGTGACCAGCCGGGCGCGATCGACGGACTGCACCATATCGGCATAACCGACCACGGAACGAACCTTGTTGGTCTGCAACTGGCCAACGAAATGCCAAGTCAGCGGCAGATCCGAACATTCGGCGGCCTTCGGGGCCGCGTCCTGGTCACGGTTCTCGGCGACATGGCACACACCGAGCTCCGCCAGCATCCGCACGTCGTCCGCCGGATACGTCTTGGTGACCACGATCAGCGTCACCTCCTCGCGAGCGCGCCCGGCGGCGGCGCAGGCGTCGGCGATACGACGCTCCACCTTCGCCAGGTTTTCGGCGAGTTCGTCCTTACGGTCCGTCATGCCCCTCAGTCCAGCCAGACATATCCCGCGAGTCGCCCCGTGGTGCGATCGCGCCGGTACGAGAAGTGATCGCCCGACTCCCGTGTGCACACCGGCGACCGCTCCAGGTCGCGCACCCCGAGCCGTTCGAGCTGCGCGTGCACACCTGCGGTCACGTCGACCGCCGGCGTGCCCCAACTCGTCTCGGCGTACGCCGCGGGCTCGACGGCGGTCACGTCCGCGCGCATCGCCTCCGGCACCTCGTAGCACCGCCCGCACACCGCGGGTCCGGTGCGGGCGACGATCCGGGCGGGGTCGGCGCCGAGCTCGGTCATCGCGCGTAGCGCGGCCGGGACGACCCCGGCGACCATGCCGGGCCGGCCCGCGTGCGCGGCGGCGACGATCCCGGCGACCGGGTCGGCGAGCAGAACGGGCGTGCAGTCGGCGGTGAGCACGGCGAGGGCGAGTCCGCGGCGCGCGGTGACGACGGCGTCGACCTCCGGCACCGGGCGCTCACCCCAGGGACCGTCGACGACGGCCACGTCGTTGCCGTGCACCTGGTTCATCCAGACGACCCGCGCCGGATCGAGTCCGAGCGACTTGGCCGCCAGTTCCCGGTTGGCGCGTACGGCGTCGGGGTCGTCGCCGACCGCTCCGCCGAGGTTGAGCTCCTCGTACGGAACGGCGCTCACCCCGCCCCACCGGCTGGTGAAGGCGAAGTGCGCGCCGCCCGCGGTGCTCGTGTCCGAGCGTTGCTCTATCACGTCAGAAGGATCACTTGAGGAAGTCCGGTACGTCCAGTTCCTCGGCCGCGCTGTCGGTGTAGGACCTCGACGGCGGGACCGGCGGGGAGACCGGGAGGTCGGCGACCGGCTCGGGCGCGGGCTCCGGGTCCTCCTTCGGCGTGACGCTGCCGAGCGAGCCGAAGGACGGGCGGGACTCGGGCTGCCGTACCGGAGTGGGCTCCTCGCGGCGGGAGGAGGCCGAGGACGAGCCGAGGACGTTGTCCCGGCGGGCCGGCGGCTGGCCGCCGTCGAAGCCGGCCGCGATCACGGTGACCCGGACCTCGTCGCCGAGCGCGTCGTCGATGACCGCGCCGAAGATGATGTTGGCCTCGGGGTGGGCGGCCTCGCTGACCAGCTGGGCGGCCTCGTTGATCTCGAACAGGCCGAGGTCGGAGCCGCCGGAGATGGAGAGCAGCACACCGCGGGCGCCGTCGATGGACGCCTCGAGCAGCGGCGAGGAGATCGCCATCTCGGCCGCGGCCACCGCGCGGTCGTCGCCGCGGGCCGAGCCGATGCCCATGAGGGCGGAACCGGCCTCGGACATCACGGACTTGACGTCGGCGAAGTCGAGGTTGATGAGGCCGGGGGTGGTGATGAGGTCGGTGATGCCCTGGACACCGGAGAGCAGGACCTGGTCCGCGGACTTGAAGGCGTCGAGCACCGAGACCTGGCGGTCCGAGATGGACAGCAGCCGGTCGTTCGGGATGACGATGAGGGTGTCGACCTCTTCGCGGAGTTCGGCGATGCCGTCCTCGGCCTGGTTGGCCCGGCGCCGTCCCTCGAAGGTGAACGGGCGGGTGACCACGCCGATGGTGAGGGCGCCCAGGGAGCGGGCGATGTTGGCCACGACGGGCGCGCCGCCGGTGCCGGTGCCGCCGCCTTCACCGGCCGTCACGAAGACCATGTCGGCCCCCTTGAGGACCTCCTCGATCTCCTCGCGGTGATCCTCGGCGGCCTTGCGGCCGACGGCCGGGTTGGCTCCGGCGCCGAGTCCGCGGGTGAGTTCGCGGCCGACGTCGAGCTTGACGTCGGCGTCGCTCATCAACAGCGCCTGCGCGTCGGTGTTGATGGCGATGAACTCGACGCCCTTGAGACCGACCTCGATCATCCGGTTGATGGCATTGACACCACCGCCGCCGACACCGATGACTTTGATGACTGCGAGGTAGTTCTGCGGTGCTGCCACGTCGAAGGCCTCTCGCCTCGAGTTACGTGTCGCCGATTCGCGGGTGAGCGCGATCCGACGACTGATGCCGAATGGGACGGTCCGTAGCGCCGACCCGAACCCTAACGTTGAAGTTTAGGGTTACCAGTGTGACTGTTCGCTGGAGTCTTCCGAACAGGACACTAAGTCGACAAGTGGCGCACGTTCAACGAACACGCCGAACCTCCCGTTTTTCTTTTCACCCTATGTGATCAGCCATAGCGCTGCCCAACCAGGGTGCTGGCCTGCGCGGATGTGCGTCAACTCCCCGATGACGCCGGGGCGGTGGGAACCGAGACGTCGAAGCGCCGCGCGTCCGGCGCCGCTTTCATCAGAGCCGTGAGCGTACGGGCCTTCAGCGCGCCCCGCTCGCCGCTTCCCCAGTCGACCGTGCGGCCGTCGCCCAACTCCAGTGAGATGTCATCGTAGGAACGCACCTTGACGCTCCGGGTCTCGCGTGCGACGGCGGCCGGAAGGGACCGGGCGACGGTCACCGCCTCGCGCACCAACCGGTCCTCGCCGAAGCGGCGCAGGCTCGCGGCGGCGGAACCCGGGCGGGAGATGCTCAATTCGAGCGCGGGAGCGCCTTTCGGCGCCTCGGAAACTGTGGCGAAACGGACGCCCTTGCCGTCCACTTCGACGAACTTTCCGCCCTTTTGGACAATCAGAACCGGAGTGCGCTCAACCACTTTCAGGCCGATTCCATGGGGCCACGAACGAACCACGTCAACCGTGTCAATTCTGGGCAGTTTCCGGCGCAGTCGTGACGCGATCGCATCGGTGTCGACGGAAATCAGCGGCGCCCCGACGGGGACTTCGGCCGCCTCTCGCACCTGTGTGGGCGTCAGCACCCGGGTGCCGGAGACCGTCACGCGCTCCACGCGCGTCCATGAGGAGCCGTACAACGCCCAGAGACCGGCCGTACCGAGGAAGACCATCGCGACCGCGAGCATGATGATCGTACGAAGCCGGCGCCGCACCAACCGTCTCAACCGCCGGGCGAGGGGCGGACCGGACGACTCCTGCTGGCGTTCCCCGCGCTCGACGGTCGTCGGTCCGGCCACGGCCCCTGCCCTTCACCTACACGGAAATACAGCCCTGTCAGCCCTAGCGGCGTGCACGGTGGGCGGCGATCGCCTCGTACACCATGCCGACGAGCAGGTCGTCGGCGTCCCGACGGCCGAACTCGCTTGCCGCGCGGGACATCTCGTACAGCCGGTGCGGGTCGGCGAGCACGGGCAGGACGTTCTCCCGCACCCAGTCGGGCGTCAGTTCCGCGTCGTCGACCAGCACCCCGCCGCCGGCCTTCACCACCGGCTGGGCGTTCAGCCGCTGTTCGCCGTTGCCGATGGGCAGCGGGACGTAGGCGGCCGGGAGTCCGACGGCGGAGAGTTCGGCGACGGTCATCGCGCCCGCGCGGCAGAGCATCATGTCGGCCGCGGCGTACGCGAGATCCATCCGGTCCAGGTAACTTACCGGGATGTAGGGGGGCATTCCCGGCATCTGCTGCACATGCGGCAGTTCGTTCTTCGGGCCGACCGCGTGCAGGATCTGGATGCCGGCCTGCTGCAGCCAGGGAGCGACCTGCTGGACCACCTCGTTGAGGCGGCGGGCGCCCTGCGAGCCGCCGGAGACCAGCAGCGTGGGCAGGTTGGGGTCGAGGCCGAACATGTGCCGGGCCTCGGGACGGGCGGCCGCCCGGTCCAGGGTGGCGATGGAGTGGCGCAGCGGGATCCCGATGTAGCGGGAGTTGCGCAGCTTGCTGTCCGGGGTGGCGACGGCCACCTGGGCCGCGTACCGGGAGCCGATCTTGTTGGCCAGGCCCGGGCGGGCGTTGGCCTCGTGGACGACGATCGGCACACCGAGGCGCTTGGCGGCGAGGTAGCCGGGCAGCGCCACATAGCCGCCGAAGCCGACGACCGCGTCCGCCTTGGTGCGCTCCAGGATCTGCTCGGTCGCCTTGATCGTGCCGCGCAGCCGGCCCGGGACGGTGATCAGCTCGGGCGTGGGCTTACGGGGCAGCGGTACGGCGGGGATGAGCGCGAGCTCGTAGCCCCGCTGCGGAACGAGTGTGGTCTCCAGGCCCCGCTCCGTGCCCAGGGCCGTGATGCCCACGGTCGGGTCCTGCCTGCGCAGGGCGTCCGCGAGGGCGAGCGCGGGCTCGATGTGGCCGGCGGTCCCCCCACCGGCGAGTACGACATGCACCGAAATTCACCGCTCTCCGGACGGCCGCGCCGTGGGCGCGCGCCGTCGCATCGTGTTCCATCTCCGAGGCCCCCGGTCCCGCGCGGCCCCTCCCGCCCGCTTTCTACCAAAGCGGGGTTGCCGCAGGGAAAGCGCCGCCCGCGCAGCGGGCTCGTCGCGCGCGAACGCGATCAGCAGCCCGACGGCGAACATGGTCGGCAGCAGGGCGGATCCTCCGTAGGAGAACAGCGGGAGGGGGACGCCGGCGATCGGCAGCAGGCCGAGCACCGCACCGATGTTGATCACCGCCTGCGCGGTGATCCAGGTGGTCACGCCTCCCGCGGCATACCTGACGAAGGGGTCCTCCGTACGTCCGGCCACGCGGATACCCGCATAGCCTAGAGCCGCGAAGAGGGCGAGTACCGACAGCGTCCCCGCCAGGCCCAGTTCCTCACCGGTGACGGCGAAGATGAAGTCCGTGTGCGCTTCCGGGAGTTGGCCCCATTTTTCCACACTCGCACCGAGCCCGGAGCCGAAGATTCCGCCGGAGGCGAGGGCGTAGATCCCGTGCACGGCCTGCCAGCAGTCGGCGCCCCCGGAGCGGGGCTCGGTGGCGCCGATGCAGGCGAGCCGGGCCATGCGGTTGGGGCTGGTCTTGATCAGGATCACACCGAGGGTGGCAGTGATCGACAGCACGCCGACGAAGAGGCGGGTGGGCGCCCCGGCCAGCCACAGCAGGCCGAACAGGATCGCCGTGAGGATGATCGCGGTACCCATGTCACCGCCGAGCATGATCAGCCCGAGCAGCAGGAAGGCGACCGGCACGAGCGGCACCAGCATGTGTTTCCACTGGTTGAGCAGGTTCTTGTCCTGTTTGCGGGCCAGCAGGTCGGCGCTCCACAGGACCAGCGCGAGCTTGCCGAACTCGCTGGGCTGGATCTGGAAGGAGCCGCCGAGGGAGATCCAGTTCTGGTTGCCGTTGACCGACATCCCTATCCCCGGCACCTGCACCAGCGCCATCAGGAAGACGGCGCCCGCGAGGATCGGGTAGGCCAGCGCCCGGTGCAGCTTGACCGGCATCCGGGAGGCGACCAGCAGCAGGACGCCGCCGATCACGGCCGCGAGCAGCTGCTTGCGGAAGAAGTAGGAGCCGGGCAGGGACATCTGCAGCGCGGTGATCTGGGAGGCCGAGTAGACCATCACCAGACCGAGCACGGTGATCAGGAAACTGCCGCCGGCGATCAGGTAGTAGGCCGTCAGCGGCCGGTCCCAGGCGCGCTTGGCGTTGACGTAGGCGCGGCGCAGGGGATGGTCACGGGACGGCCGGGAAGCGGCGGGACGTCTGACGGGCCGCTGCACGGGCGGCCGTCCGGTACGGCTACTGGGCATCAGCGCCTCCGCTGCGTCGGTCAGGAGCCGAGTTCGCGAACCGCCTCCGCGAACGCGTCACCGCGCTTGTTGTAATTGGTGAACATGTCCATCGAGGCACAGGCGGGAGCCAGCAGCACCGTGTCGCCTGCGACCGCGAGCCGCCGGGCCTCCCGGACGGCCGCGAGCATCGCCCCAGTGTCGGTCCGGTCGAGGTCGACGACGGGTACTTCCGGCGCGTGTCGCGCGAGGGCTTCGCGGATCAGGGCGCGGTCCTGTCCGATGAGCACGACACCGCGAAGTCGCTTTGCCGACTTGGCGACCAGCTCGTCGAAGGTCGCGCCCTTGGCGAGTCCCCCCGCGATCCATACGATCGACTCGTATGCCGCCAATGAGGCTTCCGCGGCATGGGTGTTGGTGGCCTTGGAGTCGTCGATGTAGGCGACCCCGTCGACGTCGGCCACGTGCGCGATGCGGTGCGCGTCCGGCGTGAAATTCCTCAGTCCGTCGCGTACGGCCTTGGGGGGCACCCCGAAGGCGCGCGCAAGGGCCGCCGCGGCAAGGGCGTTGGCGATGTTGTGCGGGGCCGGCGGATTGACGTCGGAGACCTCGGCGAGCTCCTGGGCGTTCTTCTGCCGGTTCTCCACGAAGGCGCGGTCGACCAGGATGCCGTCCACGACGCCGAGTTGGGAGGGACCCGGGGTGCCCAGGGTGAAGCCGATGGCCCGGCAGCCCTCCTCGACGTCGGCCTCGCGGACCAGGTCCTCGGTGGCCTTGTCGGCGACGTTGTAGACGCAGGCGACCCGATTGCCCTCGTAGATACGGCCCTTGTCCCTGGCGTAGGCCTCCATGGAGCCGTGCCAGTCGAGATGGTCGGGGGCGAGGTTGAGCACCGCCGCCGAGTGCGCCCGCAGGGAGGGCGCCCAGTGGAGCTGATAGCTCGACAGCTCCACGGCCAGGACGTCGTACCGCTCCTCGCCGAGCACGACGTCCAGCAGCGAGACGCCGATGTTGCCGACGGCCGCCGTGCGCAGACCCGCCGCCTTCAGGATCGACGCCAGCATCTGGACGGTGGTGGTCTTGCCGTTGGTGCCGGTCACGGCGAGCCAGGGGGCCGCGTCGGGTCCGCGCAGCCGCCAGGCGAGTTCGACGTCGCCCCAGATGTCGACGCCCGCCTCGCGGGCCGCGGTGAACAGCGGCTTGTCCGGCTTCCAGCCGGGCGTGGTGACGATGAGCTCCGTGCCGTCGGGCAGGGTCGCGCCGTCTCCCAGGCGCACGGTGACGCCCAGCGCCTCCAGCTCGGCGGCCTGTTCACGCGCGCGTGCGTCGTCGCCGTCGTTGACGACCGTGACGATCGCCCCGCGCGCGTGCAGCACCTTGGCCGCCGGGATGCCGGAGACGCCGAGCCCGGCGACGGTGACGTGCTTGCCCTCCCAGGAGAGCCCCTGCCGGTCGGTCACTTGTCCGCTGCCCATCCCGCGTAGAAGAGGCCCAGTCCGACGATCACGCAGATGCCCTGGATGATCCAGAAGCGGACCACCACCAGGACCTCGGACCAGCCCTTGAGTTCGAAGTGGTGCTGGAGTGGCGCCATCCGGAAGACGCGCCTGCCGGTGAGGCGGAAGGAGCCGACCTGGATGACCACCGACATGGTGATGAGGACGAACAGACCGCCCATGATGGCCACCAGCAGCTCCGTGCGGGAGAGGATGGCCAGGCCGGTGAGGACACCGCCGAGGGCGAGCGAACCGGTGTCGCCCATGAAGATCTTGGCCGGCGAGGTGTTCCACCACAGGAAGCCCAGGCAGGCGCCCATCAGCGCGGAGGCGATGACCGCGAGGTCGAGCGGGTCACGCACCTCGTAGCAGGCGTTGGGGTTGGTCAGGGTCTGCGCGTTGGCGCAGGACTCCTGGAACTGCCAGACGCCGATGAACGTGTAGGCGCCGAAGACCAGGACGGAGGCGCCGGTGGCGAGGCCGTCCAGACCGTCGGTGAGGTTCACGCCGTTCGACATGGCGAGGATCATGAACAGCGCCCAGACGACGAACAGCACCGGGCCGATCGACCAGCCGAAGTCCGTGATGAACGACAGCTTGGTGGAGGCCGGGGCGTTGCCGCGGGCGTCCTGGAACTGCAGGGCGAGCACCGCGAAGCTGATGCCCACGATCAGCTGGCCGGCCATCTTGGCCTTGGCCCGCAGACCCAGCGAACGACGCTTGACGATCTTGATGTAGTCGTCCAGGAAGCCGACCAGCCCCATGCCGCACATCAGTCCGAGCACCAGCAGGCCCGAGTAGCTCGGGCTGTAGCCGGTGATGATCTTCGACAGGAAGTACGCGGCGACGGTCGCCAGGATGAAGGCGATACCGCCCATGGTGGGCGTACCGCGCTTGCTGGCGTGCTCACGGGGGCCGTCGTCCCGGATGTACTGCCCGTAGCCCTTGCGGGCCAGGAGCTTGATCAGCAGCGGGGTGCCGACCAGGGTCAGGAACAGACCGATGACTCCCGAGAACAGGATCTGCTTCATCATCGGGCAGCGACCTCACCCTCGGCACCGGTCGCGAGCAGCGCCTGGGCGACGCTCTCGAGGCCGACCGAACGGGACGCCTTCACGAGCACGACGTCCCCCGGGCGCAACTCGCTGCGCAACAGGTCGACCGCCGCCTGTGCGTCGGACACGTGCACCGACTCCTCACCCCACGAACCCTCGTTATATGCGCCCAGTTGCAGCCAGGACGCTTCCCTGCCCCCGACCGCGACGAGCTTGCTGACGTTGAGCCGGACGGCGAGCCGCCCGACCGCGTCGTGCTCGGCGAGCGCCTCGTCCCCGAGCTCGGCCATCTTGCCGAGCACCGCCCAGGTCCGCCGCCCCCGGCCCATCGCCACGAGCGCGCGCAGGGCGGCTCGCATGGACTCGGGGTTCGCGTTGTAGGCGTCGTTGACGATGGTCACGCCGTCCGGTCGCTCGGTGACCTCCATGCGCCAGCGGGAGAGGGAGTCCGCCTCGGAGAGCGCGGTGGCGATCTCTTCCGCGGACATGCCCAGCTCATGGGCGACGGCGGCCGCGGCGAGCGCGTTCGACACGTGGTGCTCACCGTACAGGCGCATGGTCACATCGCTTGCACCGGAGGGTGTGTGGAGCCGGAAGGCGGGCTGCCCGGTGTCCGTGAGTCGCACGTTCTCGGCGCGTACGTCCGCTTCGTCGGCCTCGCCGAAGAGGACCACCTTCGCCTTCGTCCGGGACGCCATGGCCCGTACGAGCGGGTCGTCCGCGTTGAGGATCGCGGCGCCGCCGTCCTGTGCCGACGGAAGGGCCTCCACGAGTTCGCCCTTGGCCTGCGCGATCTGCTCGCGGCCGCCGAACTCGCCGATGTGGGCGGAGCCGACGTTGAGCACCAGCCCGATCCGGGGCGGGGTCAGCTCGGTGAGGTAGCGGATGTGGCCGATGCCGCGGGCGCCCATCTCCAGCACGAGGAACCTGGTGTCCTCGGTGGCGGACAGGGCCGTGAGCGGCAGCCCGATCTCGTTGTTGAGCGAGCCGGGCGTGAACACCGTCGGCGCCTTGCGCCGCAGCACCTGGGCGATGAGGTCCTTGGTGCTGGTCTTGCCCGCGGAGCCGGTGAGCGCCACGAGGGTCGCGCCGAGGCGGCGTACGACATGACGGGCGAGGGCGCCGAGGGCGGCCTGGACGTCGTCCACGACGATCGCGGGCACGCCGACGGGCCGCGAGCCCAGGACGGCCACCGCGCCCGCCGCCACGACCTGCTGGGCGAAGTCGTGGCCGTCGGCGTGCTCGCCGACGAAGGCGACGAAGAGCCCGCCCGGCTGCACCTCCCGCGAGTCCCGGACGACCGGAGCGGTGACCTGGACGGACGGATCCGGTATGTCGTGCGTCTGCCCGCCGACGACTGAGGCGATCTCGGCGAGAGAGAGGGCGATCACAAGTTCATCCCTGGGTCTGCTGGATGGCTTCTCGAAGCACCTGGCGGTCGTCGAAGGGACGGACCACCCCGGCGATGTCCTGGCCCTGCTCGTGGCCCTTGCCGGCGACGAGCACGGTGTCTCCGGGCCGTGCCCGGGCGACGGCCGCCGCGATCGCGGCCGCCCGGTCCTCGAAGACCTGGACCTCGCCGCGTTCGTGTGCTGGTACGGACGCGGCGCCCTCGAGCATGGTTGCAAGGATGGCGAGGGGGTCCTCGGAGCGGGGGTTGTCGGAGGTCAGTACGGCGGTGTCGGCGAGGCGGGCCGCGGCGGCGCCCATCGGGCCGCGCTTGGTTGTGTCCCGGTCGCCTCCGCAGCCGAGCACGACGTGCAGCCCGCCCTCGGTGACCTTGCGCAGGGCGCGCAGCACCGACTCGACGGCGTCGGTCTTGTGGGCGTAGTCCACGACCGCGAGGTAGGGCTGTCCGGCGTCCACGCGCTCCAGCCGCCCGGGCACGCCCGGCACCGCGGCGACGCCGTCGGCGGCGGCCTGCGGGTCCAGGCCCGCGGCGGCCAGGGCGACGATCGCGGCGAGGGTGTTGGCCACGTTGAAGGGGCCCGGCAGCGGCGCCTTGGCTTCGATGCGCTCGCCCTCGGGGCCGATCACGGTGAACGTGGAGTCGAGTTGGCCGATCACGACGTCCTCGGCCCGCCAGTCGGCGTCCGGGTGGCCCTCGGCGGAGTACGTCACGACCGGGACGGTCGCCTCCACCGCGAGCCGGCGGCCGTACTCGTCGTCGGCGTTGACCACGCCGAGTCTGCTGCGCCGCGGCGTGAACAGCTGCGCCTTCGCCTGGAAGTAGTCCTCCATGCCGGAGTGGAACTCCATGTGCTCCGGGCTGAGGTTGGTGAAGACGGCGATGTCGAAGACGCAGCCGTCGACCCGGCCGAGGACCAGGGCGTGGCTGGAGACCTCCATGGCGACCGCCTCGACCCCGCGCTCGCGCATCACCGAGAACAGGGCCTGCAGATCGGTGGCTTCGGGGGTGGTGCGCTCGGACTTGATGCGTTCGTCGCCGATGCGCGTCTCCACCGTGCCGATCAGGCCGGTGTTGTTCTTGGTCTTCAGACCGCCCTCGACGAGGTAGGCGGTGGTGGTCTTGCCGGAGGTGCCGGTGATGCCGATCTGCAGCAGGTCGCGGCCCGGGTGGCCGTAGATGGTGGCCGCCAGTTCGCCCATCCGCCCGCGCGGGTCGTCGACGACCAGGACCGGCAGGCCGGTGGCCGCGGCGCGCTCGGCGCCGGTCGGGTCCGTCAGCACCGCGACCGCGCCGAGGCCGGCGGCCTGGGTGGCGAAGTCCGCGCCGTGCAGGCGGGCGCCCGGGAGGGCGGCGTACAGGTCGCCGGGGCGGACCGCGCGTGAGTCATGGGTGATGCCCGTGACCTCCGCGGCGCTCTCGGGGCTTTCCGCACCCAGCTGATCGGCGAGCTCCGCGAGGGGTGTGGCGGAGACATGAACCGGTCGTGGCGGCCCCGGATAGGTCACGGAAACGCCCTTCTGGGTGATTTGGGACTGATCAGCGTGTGGCACGGCGGTGAGCGTACCGGGCGCACCCGCCCGGGAGCGAAGCGAGGGGCGGGGGGCGTCCGGCTTGCCGGAGTCGGGAGTGATCATGGTCACGGAGCGTTCCTGGCTGGTTGCGCCGATCAGGGCGTGAAGGTGACGGGCAGGGCCGCGGGCTTCGCGCCGGTGGGCGGGACCTGGAGGGTCTTCAGAGCGAACTCCATCACCTCCTTGAAGATGGGTCCGCAGATCTGGCCGCCGAAGTAACTGCCCTTCGTGGCGTTCTGGATGGCGCAGTAGACGGTCACGCGCGGGTTGTCCGCAGGGGCGAAACCGGCGAACGAGGACGTGTATCCGCGGTACTTGCCGGTGGCCGGATCCACGCGGTTGGCCGTACCCGTCTTGCCCGCGACCCGGTAGCCGGGGATGCGTGCCTTGGTGCCGGTGCCCTCCTGGTCGTCCACGACCGACTCCAGCATCTGGGCGAGCGTCTTCGCCGTCTTCGCGCTGACCACCCTGGTCTTCTGCGGCTTGGCGGCCGGAGTGAAGCGCCCGTCGGGCCCCCTGGTGCCGCGGACGAGCGTGGGCTCGATACGGACGCCGCCGTTGGCGATGGTCGAGTAGACGGACGCCGCCTGCATGGCGTTGAGGGACACGCCCTGGCCGAAAGGAATCGTGTACTGCTGCGAGGTCGACCACTTGCCGGGCGGCGCGAGGATGCCCTTGGTCTCGCCCGGGAAGTCGAGTCCGCTGTAGCTGCCGATGCCGAACTTGCGCAGGTAGGAGTAGAGGACCTTGTTGGCCTGCGCCTGCGTCCTGCCCAGCTGGCCGGTGGCCAGGATGGTGCCGATGTTGCTGGACTTGGCGAGCACGCCGTTGAGGGTGAGGTCCCAGGTGGCGTGGTCGATGTCGTCCTTGAAGAGCCGGTCGCCGCGGTGCAGCCGGTTGGGCACCACGACATGCGTGAGGGGGGTGGCCACGTTCTCCTGCAGTACGGCGGCCATCGACATGATCTTGGCGGTGGAGCCGGGCTCGTAGGCGTCCTCGACGGCCCAGTTGTGCAGGGCGTTCGGGTCCGCCTTGGACAGGTCGTTGGGGTCGAAGCCGGGCGAGTTGGCCATGGCGAGGATCTCACCGGTCCGGGTGTCCTGCACTATCACGTACCCGCGGTCCGCCCCGGACTTCTTCACCTGCTCGCTGATCGCGCTCTGGGCGGCCCACTGGATGTCCCGGTCGATGGTGAGCTCGACGTCGCTGCCGGGCACCGCGGGCGTCTCGGCGGAGCCCGCGGTGGGGATCAGCCGGCCGCCGGACTGGGCGTAGCGGATCTTGCCGTCCTTGCCGGACAGTTCCTTGTTCAGCTCCTGCTCGACGCCCCCGCCCCCCCGGCCGGTGTCGTTGACCCAGCCCAGTATCCCGGCGGCGAGGTCGCCGTTGGGGTAGACGCGCTTGCTGCTGGGGTCGGCGAAGACGCCGGCCAGGACGTTGGCGGTGCCCGGGTCGGTCGCCGCCTTCTGGATGAGGGCGTTCCTCAGGTCCTTGATCTGCGTCCAGACCTGCGGGGTCTGACGGCGCGCGAGCAGGACGTAGCGCAGCTTCTTGTTGGCCGGCCGCAGCTTCCTGACGAGGGTGGCCTGGTCCTGGCCGAGGATCGGCGCGAGCAGCGCGGCCGCCTGCTCCGGGCCGTCGTCGATCTTCAGCTGGGCGCGGGTGAACATCGTCGGGTCGGCCGTGAGGTCGTAGGCGTCCACGCTGGTCGCCAGGGTCACGCCGTCGCGGTCGGTGATCCCGCCGCGCTCGGCGGCCAGGGTGTGCACGACGTACCGGTTCTGCTCGGCCTTGGCGGCGTACGTGCTCGCGTCGACGGCCTGGACCTGCAGCAGCCGTACGACGAACGCGATCAGCACCAGGGTGAGCGCCAGCGCCACCATGCGCAGCCGGGGGCGGGGGCTGCCGAGCCTGAGGAGGCTCGGGGCCGCGGGCCGGGCCGCCGCCGGACGGCGGGCCGCCGGGCGGGCGCCGGGGCCGGGACGCCGCTGAGCGGCGGCGGGGCGGGCGGGGCGCGCGGGGCCGGGCACGCGGCGGCGCGGCGGTTCCCTGTCGGACAATTCCGTCACCTGCCGGGGGTCGTCGTCGGGGCGGGGGTGGTGACTGCCGGGGTCTCGCCGGTCGTCTGGGGCACGCCGGTCGTGGGGGTCTCGCCGGTCATGGGCGACCCGTCGGCCGTGGGGGTCGCGGCGGGCTCGGTGCCGGGTGCCGGTGAGGAGCCGACGGTCTCCGGCGGGAGCAGGACGAGCGGCATCTGGGCGGAGGACTGCTCGGCGGCGGCCGAGGGAACGCCCTTCACGGTGCCGTTCGGGTTCAGGAAGGCGGGGTCGCCGCCGGGGACCATGCCCAGCTCGCGGGCGCGGCGCTGGAGGGCCTCGGGGGCGGAGTAGGCGTCGATGTCCCGCTGGAGCGCCTGTTCCTCGTCGGTGAGGTTCTTGGTGTTCTTCTGGAGGTCGTCGAGTTTGAACGAGCCCTCGCTGAGCGCGGAGTTCAGCACCAGGAGGCCGATCAGACCGCCGCCGAGGAGGAGCACGACGAGCAGGACGAAGGGGGTGCGGGCCGCCTGTCCACGGCTCGGCGCCCCGGGGAAGAGCCGGGCGAGACGGGCGGCCCGCCCTCTCAGTTCGGGTTTCCTACTCACACCGCCCCCAGCCCACCTGGTGAGTTCGGATGTCCAACCCGCTCACACCCCTCACTCGACGTCCTCCCTGACGCGCTCGGCCCCGCGCAGTCGCGCCGGCGCCGCCCGCCGGTTCTCGGCGACCTCTTCCTCGGTGGGAAGTTCGGCACCACGCGTGAGCAGCTTGAGCCGCGGCTGGTACCGCTCGGGGACGACGGGCAGCCCGGGAGGCGCGGTGGTGGCGGCACCGGCCGCGAAGACCTGCTTGACCAGGCGGTCCTCGAGCGAGTGGTACGACAGCACGGCGATGCGTCCGCCGACGTCGAGCGCCTTCACCGCGGCCGGGATCGCCCGTTCCAGCACGGACAGCTCACCGTTAACCTCGATGCGCAGCGCCTGGAAGGTGCGCTTGGCCGGGTTGCCGCCGGTGCGCTTGGCGGCCTGCGGCAGCGCGTCCCGGATCAGTTCCACCAGACGGGCGCTGTTGTCGAAGGGCTCCTTGTCGCGCTCGCGCACGATGGCGGCGACAATCCGCTTGGCCTGCTTCTCCTCGCCGTACGCGCGCAGAACGCGGACGAGCTCGCCGGCCGGGTAGGTGTTGAGGACCTCGGCGGCGCTGATGCCGGTCGTCTGGTCCATGCGCATGTCGAGCGGGGCGTCCTGGGCGTAGGCGAAGCCGCGGTCGGCCTCGTCGAGCTGCATGGAGGAGACGCCGAGGTCGAACAGCACGCCCCGCACGCGCGCGATGCCGAGTCGCCGCAGCACGTCGGGCAGCTCGTCGTAGACAGCGTGCACCAAGGTAGCGCGCTCGCCGAAGGGGGCGAGCCGCTCGCCGGACAGGCGCAGCGCCTCCTTGTCGCGGTCGAGGGCGACCAGCCGGGCCTCGGGGAAGCGCTCGAGCAGGGCCTCGCTGTGACCGCCGAGCCCGAGCGTGCAGTCGACGACGACCGCTCCGGGCCGCTGAAGGGCGGGGGCCAACAGGTCCAGGCACCGCTGGAGCATCACCGGGACGTGTCGACTGTTGCTCAAGGGGCCCTCTCAGGTCCGGCGCGGGCCGTACGCACCGCCGGGTCCCCGCGCACGTGGGGAGGCCGTCCGCGTGGGGGCCTCCGGGAAGTTCGTCCAGCAGGGAGGGCCTCGCCTCCCGCTTCGCGTCACTTTAGTCCACGGTGTCTCGCGGTCAATCAACCGGCCTGCGCGTGGCGGCCCGGCATGCGTGCCAAGCGGCGAACCGGGGAAAACCACCCTGACGGCTCAGCCGCCGCCACCTGTGTGGGTTACCTCACAAGAGGGACGTGATGACGCTCTTCTCCCGCTCTCACACCGCGACCGGAACGGCCGTGACCAGTACCGTTGTGGCCATGACGACTTCTGCATCCGTGCCCACCGAGTCCGAAGGCGCCATACACGGCGGCACGGTCACCGACCGCCTCGTCGAGGCGAACGAGCGGTACGCCGCCGAGTTCACCGACCCCGGGATGGACGCCCGTCCCGTGCTGCACGTCGCGGTGGTGGCCTGCATGGACGCCCGTATCGACCTGCACAAGGCGCTCGGCCTGCAGCTCGGCGACTGTCACACCATCCGCAACGCGGGCGGCGTGGTCACCGACGACGTGATCCGCTCGCTCACCATCAGCCAGCGCAAGCTCGGCACCCGCAGCATCGTGCTCATCCACCACACCGGCTGCGGCATGGAGACGATCACCGAGGACTTCCGCACCGAGCTGGAGCACGAGGTCGGCCAGCGCCCGGCCTGGGCGGCGGAGGCCTTCTCGGACGTCGACCAGGACGTGCGCCAGTCCATGCAGCGGGTGCGCACCTCGCCGTTCCTGCTGTACACGGAGGACGTGCGCGGCTTCGTCTTCGACGTGCGGACGGGTCTGCTGCGCGAGATCGACCCGGCGTAACCGGTCCCGGAGACGTCCCCCGGCCCTCTCGTTTTCCCCGGAACACGCGCATGCTGGACCCCAAGTACCGTAAAACCCGACATATCGCGGCCACTTGTCCACAGTCGAGTGACACGAAACGGTAACGGCGGCAAGAATGCGGGTGTGGCGTCACGCGGAACTTTTCACGCGTGGTGTCCGTGTTCCAGGGGTGGGCCGGTCCGCATCGCAGAGCGACGGCCCGGAGAAAGAACGGGCCGAGGAGGGCCGGGTGACGACCTATGACGATCGAGCGAGCCTTACAGATCTGACCGCCACTGTGGAGCGGGTCCGCAGTTCGGTGGAAGGAGTGATCGAGGGCAAGCCCGAGGTCGTGCGGCTTTCGCTGACCGTACTTCTCGCCGAGGGACATCTTCTGATCGAGGACGTGCCCGGCGTGGGCAAGACCATGCTCGCAAAGGCGCTGGCGCGGTCCATCGACTGTTCCGTGCGGCGTATCCAGTTCACGCCCGACCTGCTGCCCTCGGACATCACGGGTGTGTCCATCTGGGACCAGCAGCGCCGGGACTTCGAGTTCAAGCCGGGCGCGATCTTCGCGCAGATCGTGATCGGCGACGAGATCAACCGCGCCTCGCCCAAGACCCAGTCGGCGCTGCTGGAGTCGATGGAGGAGCGCCAGGTCACCATCGACGGGCAGACCTACGAGCTGCCGAGCCCCTTCATGGTGGTGGCCACCCAGAACCCGGTGGAGATGGAGGGCACCTACCCGCTGCCCGAGGCGCAGCGCGACCGTTTCATGGCCCGGGTCTCGGTGGGTTACCCCAGCGTGGAGGCCGAGCTGCAGATGCTCGACGTGCACGGCGGCGTCTCCCCGCTGGAGGACCTGCAGCCGGTGGCGCACGCGCACGACATCGTGAAGCTGATCGAGGCCGTGCGCGCGGTCCACGTCGCCGAAACGGTCCGGCGGTACGCGGTGGACCTGGTCGCCGCCACCCGCACCCACCCCGACCTCAGACTCGGGGCCTCCCCGCGCGCGACGCTGCACCTGCTGCGCGCCGCGAAGGCGTCCGCGGCCCTCAGCGGCCGGGAGTACGCCCTGCCGGACGACGTGCAGGCGCTCGCCGTCGCCGTCCTCGCCCACCGTCTGCTGCCCACCGCGCAGGCCCAGCTCAACCGCCGCACCGCCGAGCAGGTCGTCCAGGAGATCCTGCAGCGCACCCCGGTGCCCGCGGCGCCCCAGCAGTCCAGTGGCTTCGGCGGCCTCGGCCACGGCACGCCGGCGTACGGCCAGCAGCCGCCGCGGAGGCTGTGATGTCCTTCGGAGGGACCGGGCACACGGAGGCCGACCGGGGCGAGAAGGGCGGCGTCCGTACCGCCCTGGCGGGCCTGACCACCCGCGGCCGGTCCTTCCTCGCGGCGGGCATCGCCGCCGCCATCTGCGCCTATGTCCTCGGCCAGAGCGATCTGCTGCGGGTGGGCCTGCTGCTCGCCGCGCTCCCCCTCGTCTGCGCCGCGTTCCTGTACCGCACGCGCTACCGGGTGGCGGGCAGCCGCCGGCTCTCCCCCGCGCGCGTGCCCGCGAGCAGCGAGGCCCGCGTCCATCTGCGGATGGACAACGTCTCCCGGCTGCCCACCGGTCTGCTGATGCTCCAGGACCGGGTGCCCTACGTCCTCGGGCCGCGGCCCCGCTTCGTGCTGGACCGGGTCGAGCCGGGCGGACGCCGCGAGGTCTCCTACCGCGTCCGCTCCGACCTGCGCGGCCGCTATCCGCTGGGCCCGCTCCAGCTGCGCCTGACCGACCCGTTCGGCATGTGCGAACTGACCCGTTCGTTCTCCTCGTACGACACCCTGACGGTGATCCCGCGCGTGGAGCCACTGCCGCCGGTGCGCCTGAGCGGCGAGGCCAAGGGCTACGGCGACGGGCGGCAGCGCTCGCTCGCCCTGGCCGGCGAGGACGACGTCATCCCGCGCGGCTACCGCTACGGCGACGACCTGCGCCGCGTCCACTGGCGCTCCACCGCCCGCTACGGCGAGCTGATGGTGCGCCGCGAGGAGCAGCCCCAGCGCGCCCGGTGCACGGTGCTGCTGGACACCCGGGGCATCGCCTTCCAGGGCGCGGGCCCCGACTCGCCCTTCGAGTGGGCGGTCTCGGGCACCGCGTCCGTCCTCGTGCACATGCTCGAACGGGGCTTCTCGGTGCGGCTGCTGACGGACACCGGCAACTCGGTGCCCGGCGAGGGCGCCGAGGGGTTCGCGGGCGCGAGCCAGGAGACGGCCGACTCGGCGGGGCTGATGATGGACACCCTCGCGGTGGTCGACCACTCCGACGGCGCGGGCCTGTCGCGGGCCTACGACGTGCTGCGCGGCGGGAACGAGGGGCTGCTGGTGGCCTTCTTCGGCGACCTCGACCAGGAGCAGACCGCGATCGCCGCCAAGATGCGCCAGCGCAGCGGGGGCGCGGTCGCCTTCCTGCTCGACAGCGAGGAGTGGGTGCGGGAACCGAGCGATGTGCCGGGCCCGTTGGACAGGCGTGAGGAGCGGCTGCGGATGCTGCGGGAGGCGGGCTGGACCGCCCTGAGCGTGCCGCGGGGCGTCTCGCTGGGCGAGTTGTGGCGGCAGGCGGACCGTGAGCGCACGGGCCTGGCCGCGGCGGGCGGGCCGAGCGGTGAGGGGGCGGGTTCATGAGCGGGCGGACACGGCTGGCGCTGTGCGCCTGGGCGGCCACCCTGCTGGCCTCCTGCGCCCTGCTGCCCCTGGTGTCGCCGGCCACCTGGATCCTGCAGGCGGCCGTGATGCTGGGCGTCCAGTCCGGCGTGGGCGCGGCGACCCGCCGGGTTCCGCTGGCCCGGCCGCTGACGGTGGCGGCCCAGGCCCTGGTCACGCTGCTGATGCTGACCCTGGTCTTCGCGCGGCAGCAGGCCTTCGTCGGGATCGTGCCCGGCCCCGAGGCGTTCCGGCACTTCTCCGACCTGCTGCAGCAGGGAGGCGACGACATCGCGCGGTACGCGATACCGGCGCCCCTGGAGTCCGGCGGCATCCGGCTGATGCTGCTGGGCGGGGTCATGATCGTCGGGCTCGCGGTGGACACCCTCGCGGTGACCTTCCGCAGCGCGGCCCCGGCCGGTCTGCCGCTGCTGGCGCTGTACTCGGTGGCCGCGGGACTGTCCGAGGGGGGCGCCGACTGGCTGTGGTTCCTGGTCGCGTCCGGCGGCTATCTGATGCTGCTGCTCGCCGAGGGCCGGGACCGGCTCTCGCAGTGGGGCCGCGTGTTCGGCGGAGCGCCACGGACCCCGGGCGGGGAGCTGGGCGCGGTCGCGCCGGTCCGCACCGGGCGCCGCATCGGCGTGCTCGCGCTGGGCATCGCCCTGGTGGTGCCGGTCGCGCTGCCCGCGATGAACGGCGGGCTGCTGGACGGCGCCGGGACGGGCGTGGGCGTGGGCAACGGCAGCGGGGGCACGATCTCCGCGGTCAACCCGCTCGTGTCGCTGCGCGACAGTCTGAACGTGGACGAGGACCGCCAGGTCATGTCCCTGAGGACCAGCAGCAACGACCTGTCGGACATGTATCTGCGGATCGTGTCCCTGGACGACTTCGACGGCAGCACCTGGAAGCCCTCCAAGCGGCACATCACCTCCGTGCCGGGCAGGTTCCCCACCCCGACCGGCCTCGCGCCGGACGTCAAGCGCACGGAGATCGAGACCCGGATCACGGCAGCCGACTGGTACGCGCAGGACTGGCTGCCGATGCCCTACCCGCCCAGCGGCGTGGACATCGACGGCAACTGGCGCTACGAACCGGTGGGCATGACCCTGGTCGGCGACCACGGAGAGACCACGCGCGGCAAGACGTACCTGGTCAAGAGCCTGGACGTGCAGCCGACGGCGGAGCAGCTCGCGGACGCCCCTCAGGCGCCCGCGGCGATCAGGCGTGACTACACCAAGGTGCCGGACTCGGTGCCCTCGGTGGTGGCGAAGACCGCCCGGCAGGTCACCGCCGGCACGACCAACCACTACGAGCAGGCGGTCAAGCTGCAGGACTGGTTCACCGCCAGCGGCGGGTTCCAGTACAGCACCCAGGTGCAGGTCGGCACCGGTCCCGACGCGATCGCCAAGTTCCTGAAGGACAAGGAGGGCTTCTGCGTCCACTTCTCCTTCGCGATGGCGACGATGGCCCGCATCCTCGGCATACCGGCCCGGGTCGCGGTGGGCTTCGCCCCCGGTTCCCCGCAGTCGGACCAGTCGGTGTCGGTCGGTCTGAAGGACGCCCACGCCTGGCCCGAGCTGTACTTCGAAGGCGTGGGCTGGACCCGCTTCGAGCCGACCCCCAGCCGGGGCGTCACTCCCTCGTACACGCAGTCGGACACGCCGGGCAACAGCCTGCCCGACGTCGTGCAGCCCTCGCAGTCGGCGGGCTCGTCCGCGTCGGCGGCGCCGTCGTCGAGCGCCAGCTGCTCGGTGCAGGAGAAGAGGCTCCAGGACTGCGGTGTCGCCGCTCCGCTGGACACCGCCGAGCCGGGCATCGAGGGGCACCCCTGGTACTGGTACGCCGGCTGGGGGGTCCTCGCCCTCCTGGTGCTCGCCGTACCGCTGCTGCCCATGCTGTGGCGGCTGCGACGGCGCTCGGCACGGCTGGCCTCGGCCCAGCACGCGTCCTTGGGCGGGAACCCGGTCGGAGCGCCTGCGATGGAGGTCGAGGCGGACGCCCGTCACGCAGCGCAGATGGCGGCCGGGCACGTGCTCGCCGTCTGGCGTGAGCTGACGGACACGGCCTGGGACTACGGCATCGTGCCGGACGACGCGCTGACCCCGAGGAAGGCGGCCGCGCGGATCGTGCGGCTCGGGGTGCTGGATCCGGCGACGGCCGAGCGGGTCCACCGGGTGGCGGGCGCCGTGGAACAGGTGCTGTACGCGCCCCGGCCGCGGGCGGTACCGGGCCTGGCGGACGACGTCCGCGCGCTGCGGTCGGCCCTGCGCTCCCGGGCGAGCCGGACGACCAGGATCCGTGCGGTGGTCGCGCCGCGTTCGGCCGTCCGCGCCCTGTGGGACCTGTCGGACCGCTGGACGGCCGTCAAGGCCCGCCTGGCCGACCGCTGGACCACGCTGATCCGCCGCCTACCAGGCCAACCGGGCCGCCAAGGCGGCTGACCTCCCACCCGCCGCGCACCCGCTGATCGGCCCCGGCTCGAAATCTCCGAACCGGGCCGACTGCTACCGCCCTTCCTTCCAAAGCCGCCGCACAGCCACTCGGCCCCTCCAGCCGCTCACTACTCAACCGCCCAGCTACTCACTGGAGCCGACCGTTGGCATCAGCCACTCCGTGGAGCCCCAGCCGGTCGCCTGAGCCCGCTGGTTGAGCCAGCCTGTCGCTACGCCCGCACGCTGGAGCCGGCAGGTCGCATCAGCCACTCCGTGGAGCCAGCCGGTCGCTTGAGCCCGGCTGGTTGGGCCGACCGGTCACTACAGCCGCACGCTGGAGCCAGCCGAGCGCCCTGAGCCCGCTGGTTGAGCCAGCCGGTCGCTACAGCCGAACCGGGTGCATCAGCCACTCCGTGGAGCCGACCGGTCGCTACAGCCGCTCGGCAACCGGTCGCTACAGCCGCACGCCAGAGCCGACCGGGCGCGACAGCCACTAGCTGGAGCCTGCCGGGCGTTACAGCCGCTCGGTAGGGCCGGGCGGGCGCTTCAGCCGCTCCCCACCCAGGCGGTCGCTTCAGCCGCTCGCTGGAGCCTGCCGGGCGCTTCTGCCCCGTGGTGGAGTCGGCGCCCGGGTTGATTCTGCCGTGCGGGCATGGGTGAGGGGTGGCCACCGGTGGTGGTCACCCCTCGGAGTCGTCGGAGCGCTACTGGCCCTGCTCGTCGCGGCGACGCTGCCAGCGCTGTTCGATCCGGTCCATCATCGAGCGCTTCGGCCGGGCCTGACGGCGCGCCTGCGGGGCGCCGGCGGGCTGTTCGCCCGGCTTGGGCGCCTTGCGCCAGCCGGTCACGGCGAGGACCGCGCAGCCCAGCATCACGAGGAAGCCCACCACGCTCAGCCAGACCTGCTTGGCGACCATTCCTGCCATGAGGAGCGCGATACCCACGAGGAAGCCCGCGACCGCCTGGTAGACCCGCCGCCGGGTGTACGTACGCAGCCCGCTTCCCTCGAGCGCCGACGCGAACTTGGGATCTTCGGCGTACAGCGCTCGCTCCATCTGCTCGAGCATGCGCTGCTCGTGCTCCGAGAGCGGCACGGAGTCCTCCTCATCGTGCAGTCGCCGGGGCGACCCGGGGGGTCCCTTCAGGATAGGCAGGGAATCGCCCCCGTGAAACCCGCCCCTCTGCGCCAATTGGCCAACCGGATTCCGCCATCGACGTCCCGGCTCGCTGAATCTTCCATTCCCCAGCGACCGACCCGTCATGCCGGGTGATCTCCTTCGATCATACGGCTCCAAGCCCCCGTTCGGGGGGCCTGTGGCGTACTCCATGCGCGCTCGCGCCGCTGATCAGCGGCGCGGCACAGGCGTCACTCAGGCCTCGGTGGCCTCCGGCGTCTCCCCGAGCACGTGGAGCTGGGTGGCCACCGAGTGGAAGGCGGGGAGTTCGGCGGCCGCCTCCTCCAGCTTCAGCAGCGCCTCCATGGCGCCGGGCTCGGTGTCCACGAGCACGCCCGGGACCAGGTCGGCGAAGACCCGCACGCCGTGCACGGCACCGACCCGCAGGCCCGCGCCCTCGACGAGCGCGGTGAGCTGCTCGGCGGTGAAGCGGCGCGGCACGGGGTCGCCGGCGCCCCAGCGGCCGTTCGGGTCGTCGAGCGCCTGGCGGGCCTCCTTGAAGTGCCCGGCGAGCGCGCGGGCGAGCACGGCACCGCCGAGACCGGCGGCGAGCAGGCTGAGGACGCCCTCGCCGCGCAGGGCGGCCACGGCGTTGCGCAGGCCCTCGGCCGGGTCGTCGACGTACTCCAGGACGCCGTGGCACAGCACGACGTCGTACCCGCCGCGCTCGACCACGTCGAAGAGGCCGTGGGCATCGCCCTGGACGCCCCGGACGCGGTCGGCTACGCCCGCCTCGGCGGTACGGCGTTCGAGTGCGAACAGGGCGTTGGGGCTGGGGTCGACGACGGTGACGTGGTGGCCGAGGCGGGCGAGGGGCACCGCGAAGTTGCCGCTGCCGCCTCCGGTGTCGAGGACGTCCAGCGCCTGCCGTCCCGTGGCCTTGACGCGGCGGTCGAGGGCGTCCTGGAGGACCTCCCAGACCACGGCGGTACGGAGGGAGGCGCGGGGTCGCAGCGGGTCCGACACGGCAGTTGACTCCTCGGCGCGGCACCGCCTGTTGCACGGCGGAGCGAACGGGCTGCCTCCCGGCCCGGCGTACGGAGGGAAGGCTTCAGGCGTTCTCCACCCTATTGCCTCCGCCGTCCGGCCCGGCCACCTCGGCACCCCGCCCCGCACCACGTCTCGCACGCTGGACTTCCGGCCGTCCCACCGGCCCACGAGACGCCCACGCCCGGCGAACGGCTGCGCCTCCGCTCAGCAGGCGCCGGCCCGGCACGCTCACCCCGCGTCCGGGAAGTCGCGGTCGCTCTCCGGGGCCGGTTCCGGGTGGTCCAGGTCCTGGCGGGGCTGGGGCAGGACCGGCTGGAGTACGAGCATGCGCTCGACGAGGCGCAGGAACATCGCCACGTCGCGTATCAGGTCGTCGGCGTCCCGGCGGCTCGCCGCGCCCTGGATGCCGGCCTCGGCCCGGGCGCGGCGCCGGGCCCCGGAGGCGAACAGCGCGCTCCACTCGGTGAGTTCGGGCGCGATCTCGGGGAGCACTTCCCAAGCGCTCCGGATGCGTGCCCGGCGTCGCACGGTGGTCTCCGGGCGGCCCCGCGCCGCGAGCACCGCCGCGGCCGTGCGCAGGGCGGCGAGGTGGGCGGTGGCGTAGCGCTCGTTCGGAGTCTCCAGCACGGCCGCCTCGTCGAGCCCGGCGCGGGCCTGGGCGAGCAGGTCGAGGGCGGCCGGCGGGGCGGCGGAGCGGCGCAGCACGGGATGGACGTCGCTCGCCGGACCGGTCAGTGAGGGGGCAGGGCCGGTGGCGCGGCGCCGACGAGCGGCTGCTGCGTGGTAGCTGGCCATGACGAACCTCCTGTCATCTGGGTAACGGCACGGATGCCGTATGTGCCCATCGTGCGGTATGCCACTGACAATCCGCTCTGACCAGGCCTTTTGCTTCGATCGAAGGTTCGGAGTAGTTTTTGCACTGACCAGTCAGTTCAAAAGCGGTATCCAGACCAGGGGATGGGGGGAACGTGCCCGGTACCGGTGTCACGGCCCGCGGCCTCGGACTCAGGGGCCCTCGCGGGCGGGTCTTCGGCGACGTCACGTTCGACGCCGCGCCCGGCTCGCTGATCGCGATCGAGGGACCGTCGGGGTCAGGCCGTACATGTCTGCTGCTGACCCTCACGGGCCGGATGAAACCCGGCGAGGGAGCGGCCGAGGTCGGTCAGTGGCGGCTGCCGAAGCAGATGGCGGCCGTACGCCGGGTCAGCGGCCTGGCGAACGTGGCCGGGGTCACCGACCTCGAACCGGCCCTGACCGTCGGCGAGCACCTGCGCGAACGGGCGCTGCTGCAACGGCGTTTCGGCGACTCGCTGCGCGGTCTGCTGCGGCCCCGGCGCGAGCGGACGGCCGAGGCGAAGCTGCGGATCGACGACGCCCTGGCCGCCGCCGGGCTCGACCGCGATTCGCTGCCCAAGGGCTCCCGGACCGCCGTACGCGATCTGGAGCGCCTTCAGGAGCTGCGGCTGTCCCTGGCGCTCGCTCTGCTGGGCGGTCCCCGGCTGCTCGGCGTCGACGACACCGACCTCAAGCTCTCGGACGCGGAACGGGCCGAGATCTGGGCGCAGTTGAGGTCCATCGCCGAGGCCGGGACGACCGTCGTGGCGGTGTCCAGCCAGGCCCCGGAAGACGCCCTCGTCGTGAGCACCCAGGGGAAGGAGAAGGCCGATGCGCTCGCCAAGGCTCGCCGCCCTGGAACTGAGGCGCTTCCGCCGCGGTCGGCTGCCGAGGGCCGCACTCGTTGCGCTCCTGGTGCTGCCGCTGCTGTACGGCGCGCTGTACCTGTGGTCGTTCTGGGACCCCTACGGCCGCCTGGACCGCGTCCCCGTGGCGCTCGTCAACGACGACAAGGGGGCGACCGCCGACGGCAAGAAGGTCACCGCGGGCGACGACATCGTCGACGGGCTGCGGGAGAGCGACACCTTCGAGTGGCACGAGGTGAGCGACGCCCAGGCCCGCAGAGGGCTGGAGAACGGCACGTACTACCTGTCGCTGACCCTGCCCGCCGACTTCAGCGAGCGGATCGCCTCCAGTTCGGGCGACTCCCCGCAGACCGGTGCGCTGCAGGTGCGTACGAACGACGCGAACAACTACATCGTCGGGCAGATCTCCCGCACCGTCTTCAACGAGGTCCGCTCGGCCGCGTCCACCAAGGCGTCGCGCACCTTCCTGGACCGGATCTTCGTCTCGTTCTCCGACATCCACGACAAGACCGTGGCGGCCGCGAAGGGGGCCGACACGCTCCACGGCGGCATCGGAAAGGCGGAGAAGGGCTCCCAGGACCTCGCCGACGGGCTCAAGGAGGCCAAGAGCGGCAGCGGCAGGCTCGCCACGGGGCTGAAGAAGCTCGACTCCGGGGCGGGCGCCCTCCAGGACGGCTCGCAGCAGGTCGCCGACGGCACCCAGACGCTCGCCGACCGGGTCGACGGGGTCTACGCGAAGGCCGGCCCGTTCCTGAAGGACAACGAGAAGACCATCGGCGACACGGCCCGGCTGGTCGCCGACTCGGCGGGGACGGTCAAGGACAACCTGGACGTCCTCGTGAAACTCGCGCCGGGCGCGGCGAAGACCGCACACGCCTCCGCCGCCGTCCTGGACGACGTCTACAGGACCCGCTGCCGGAGCGCCCCGCTGCCCGACCCGGCCTGTCCCGACCTGAAGAAGGCCCGGCAGGCGGCCGACGACGTGGCAGCCGTCGCCGACGACCTCAACACCCTCGTCGCCGACCAGGACGGCGACCTGAAGACGATGAGGGCCGACCTCGGCACCCTCCAGCAGCAGGCCCGCGCCCTCTCCGAGCGCGCCCCACACCTCTACGAGGACGTCAACACGGCTGTCAAGCAGATCAACAAGCTCAACGCCGGCGCCCACCAGGTCGCCGCGGGCGCGAGGAAGCTGCACTCCGGGCTCGGCACGGCCCGTACGGGAGCGGACGAGCTGGACGCGGGCCTGGGCACCGCCGAGTCGGGCGCCGAGACGCTGAGCGGCGGGATGTACCGGCTGGCGGACGGCTCCCAGAAGCTCGCCGGTGGACTGCACGACGGCGCCGGGAAGATCCCCGACTACGACAAGAAGGACCGCGACGAACGCACCGGCGTCATGGCCGACCCCGTCCGCCTGGCCTCCCACGACCTGCACAAGGCGCCCAACTACGGCACCGGATTCGCCCCGTACTTCATCCCGTTGTCGCTGTGGGTGGGCGCGATGGTGGCGTACATGCTGATCCCGCCGCTCAACCGGCGTGCCCTGGGCGTGGGCTCGTCCGCGTGGCGGATCGCCTTCGCCGGCTGGCTGCCGGTCGTCGCGGTCGGGGTGCTGCAGGTGAGCGCGCTGATGGACGTCCTGCACTGGGCGATCGGCCTTGAGATGCTGCGGGCGGCCGGCACGATCGGCTTCCTGTTCCTGGTGGCGGCCTGTTTCGCGGCGATCGTCCAGTGGCTCAACGCCCGCTTCGGCCCCGCGGGCAGAATCCTCGTCCTCGCGTTGCTGATGCTCCAGCTGACCTCGGCCGGCGGCACGTACCCCGTGGAGACCAGCCCGGGCTTCTTCAACGCCATCCATCCGTTCCTGCCGATGAGCTACGTCGTGGAGGCGCTCAGGCGGCTCATCACGGGCGGCGGCCTCGGACCGGTGTGGCACGCGTGCGTGGTGCTCGTCGGCTTCACCGCGGGCGCCCTCGCGCTGACCGCGGTGTCGGCCCGCCGCCGCCAGGTGTGGACGGTGGACCGGCTGCACCCGGAGCTGAGCCTGTGATCGGGAAGAAGGCCCTGCACGGGCGCGTACCTGTGACAATCGGGGCCATGGAAAGCAGCAGCACCACGTCGGGGGGCGGCACGCGCCGCGAGGCCACCCGGCAGAAGCTCTACGAGGCCGCCGTCACGCTCATCGCGGAGCAGGGCTTCTCCGCCACGACGGTCGACGAGATCGCCGAGCGGGCCGGGGTCGCGAAGGGCACCGTCTACTACAACTTCGCGAGCAAGTCGGTCCTCTTCGAGGAGCTGCTGCGGCACGGGGTGGGCCTGCTCACCGCCTCCCTGCGGGAGGCGGCGGAGAAGACGGCCAGGGACGGCGGCAGCAAGGTCGACGCCCTGGACGCGATGATCCGGGCGGGTCTCGTCTTCATCGACCGCTACCCGGCCTTCACCCAGCTGTACGTGGCCGAGCTGTGGCGCACCAACCGGGCCTGGCAGTCCACGCTGATGGTGGTGCGGCAGCAGGCCGTCGCCGTGGTGGAGGACGTTCTGCGCGAAGGTGTGGAGAACGGCGAGTTCAGCGACGAGATCGATGTGCCGCTTACCGCGTCGGCGCTGGTCGGCATGGTGCTGGTGGCCGCCCTGGACTGGCAGTCCTTCCAGCCCGAGCGCTCCCTGGACGATGTCCACGCGGCGCTGTCCCGGCTGCTGCAGGGTCGGGTCAGCGGCCACCGCTGAACCGACGGCACCGCGGAGCCGAACGGCACCGCCGAGCACACGAAAGCGCCGGTCCGCTCTGGCCGCGTCCCCCGCGGGCCACCTCGAACCGGCGCCTTCTCGTGCTCCCCCGTTCTCTCTTCTCCCCCGTTCCCCCCGTTGGGACCCCCGTCGTGGTCGTTCCCCCGGGTTCCCCCGTGCCTCGCTCCCGCCGACCACCGCCGGCGGAAGGAGCGGATCGCGGGCCGCTCCGTTCCGGCGCCCCGTGTCGCCGGTGCCGGAGCCGCGCCCCTTCTCCGTGTCACCACTTTCTCGTTCACGCAGGTCGGGCCCCATCCGCGCGCGTACTCATCTCACTCACTAGGTACGGATACTCAGTTCTGCGCGCTCACCCCCAGGACGCC
Source organism: Streptomyces gilvus (assembly GCF_022513565.1). GTDB lineage: Bacteria > Actinomycetota > Actinomycetes > Streptomycetales > Streptomycetaceae > Streptomyces > Streptomyces gilvus. The sequence continues at coordinate 102,105 of NZ_JAKWBE010000020.1, forward strand.
GTGTTGCCCACTGGTTACGATCGCCCCCGTGTCCGTACTCCCTCTGGCCGGTTCGGTGACTGTCAGTGGCGATCGCTAAAGTCGCGGGCATGGGACGGATCGCGGTGATCGGCGCCGGGATGGGCGCGATGGCGGCCGCCGCCCGGCTGGCCGTGGCGGGCCACCGGGTGACGGTGTACGAGCGTACGGAGACGTACGGCGGTGCGGTGCGCCGGTTCGAGCGGGACGGGTTCGGTTTCGACACCGGGCCCGGGCTGCTGACGCTGCCCGCCGTGTACCGCGACCTGTTCCTCAAGACGGGCAAGGAGCCACTGGAGGACCGCGTCGAGCTGGTCCAGGTCGATCCGTCGTCACGGCACGTGTTCGCGGACGGCACGGCGGTGTCCCTGCCGAACGCCTCACGCGCGGGCGTGGTCGCGGCCCTGGACGAGGCGCTGGGCGCGGGGGCCGGACAGCGCTGGGGCGACTTCCTGGTGCGGGCCCGGGAGGCCTGGGACCGCACCCGCAGGCCCCTGCTGGAGGAGCCCCTGTGGCCGAACTGGCAGGTGCTGGCGGAACGCGAGCCCTATCCGGCGGTACCGCACAAGAAGCTGCTGCGGACCCGGCGGGCGTCGACCCTGGCGGAGATCGGGGCGTGGGAGCTGCGCGATCCGCGTCTGGCCGCGCTGTTGGACGGTTACGCCCTCGCGCACGGTGTGGACCCCGGCACCGCTCCGGCGAGCGCGGCGGTGCTGCCGTACATGGAGCACGCGTTCGGTACCTGGTATGTGCGCGGTGGCGTGAGGGAGTTGGCCCGTGCGGTGTACGAGCGGTGCGTCGCGCGGAAGGTCGAGTTCGTCTTCGGCGCGGAGGTCACCCGGGTACTGGACAAGGACGGCCGGGCGGCCGGGATCGAGCTGGCCGACGGGACGGTGGCGGAGGCGGACACCGTCGTCGGGGCGGGCCCGTGGCGCATGCGCGGGCTTGTACGGGGGCGGGAGCCGTACGGCACGAAGGACCTCGCACCCCACGCCGAGGACCGGCACCCCGGCCGCGTGGTGGTGTGCCTCGCGCTGCGCGGCGCGCGGGAGTCGGGGGCGGTGCACCGCACGGTGGTGCACTCCGACGACGCCGAGGGCGAACTCGACCTGTTCCGGCACGGGCACACGCCCGACCGGCCGACGGTCCGCGTCGACCGCCCGGATGACCCCGCCCTTCGCCCGGACGCCGATCACGAGTCGGTGGTCCTGACGGCGACGGTGCCCTCCGCCGCGGAGTACGACTGGGCCGCGCCCGGCGCCGCCGACGCCTTCGCGGACCGGATGGTGGCCGCCGCCGAGCGCGCGGTGCCGGAACTGCGCCGGCGGACGCTGTGGCGGGAGGTCCGCACTCCCGTGCACACCGGACAGGAGACGGGCGCCGAGGGCGGTGCCGTGCCCCCGCCCTCGCTCGCCGGTGGGGAAGGCACCCTGCATCCCGCCAACACCACCGCCGTCCCCGGTCTGTTCAGCGTCGGCGGCTGGTCGCACCCCGGTGGTGGGCTCGCCCATGCCGGGATGTCGGGTGCGCTCGTGGCCGGGCTGATCGTGGAGGGGGCGGAGTTCCGGGGGTCCCAGTGAGGGGTCCGGTCCAGGGCTGAGGAAGGCTCAGAACCGGTACTGCTGCTCGTCGTAGCCGGTGCCGTGACCCTGGTTCTGGCCCTGGCCGTCGCCCTGGTAGGGGTACTGCTGCTCCTGCGGGAGCTCGCCGCCGTACGTCTCGTCCGTGCGCTGCTGCGGGACCCACACCCCGCCGGAGGGGGTCTCGGTGCCGTACGTGCCGGTGCCGTACTGGTCCTGCGTGTACCCCTGCTGGTCGTACTGGCCGTACGAGGCGTCGTAGCCGCCGCCGTAGGTCTGGGTGCCGATGTACGGGTCGGAGTAGGCCGCGTACTGCTGCTGGCCGCCGGCGTCGTAGCCGTACTGCTGCTGGTTGTAGCCGGAGTAGTCGTACCCGTAGGTCTGGTCGGCGCCCTGGGCGGCCGTCGCGTACTGGTCCTGGGACTGGCTGGCGTTCGCGTGGGACGGGTCGCCCGCCGGGTAGCCGGAGTCGCCGCCGTATACGCCGTAGGAGCCGGTGTCCTCCTCCAGGGGCTGCGGCTCGTACACCATGGTGGACTCGGCGGCCGTGGGCTGGGGGGAACGCGCGGGGGTGAAGACGTCGTCGCGGTCGTAGTCGTCGTCCGCGCCGAAGGACGCGCCGTCCTGGGCGTAGGGGCGCCCCTCGCCGTACCCGGCGTCCGTGGCGGCCGACTCCAGGTCGGAGACCTCGAGGGCCGGGTCCTCGCGGTCCGCCTTGCCGCGGCGGCGCTTGCTGGTGACGCCGAGCAGATCGCCCTCGCCCTCGGGGCGCTTGACCGCCCAGCCGGCCGAGAAGCCACGGCGGAAGGACAGGGTGACGTACGTCTGCCCGACCGCGAACGCGGCCGCGCCCAGGCCGATGACGACCACCGACCCCATCAGCACCCCGACGACCACGCCGAGGAAGCCGACGAACGCGAGCAGCCGCCAGCGCAGGCGCGCCTTGTACTGCAGCAGCACCTCACCCAGCAGCCACAGCGCGACGATGCCGAACGCGATGTAGAGGACCGTCCAGCCCATGTACGCCCCTCTCCCAGTGACCGCTACGCAGTGTGTCGTATACCCGTGCGGCCGGTCTAGGCCTGCGGGGAGTGGTGCAGGCCCAGGTTCTCGTAGATTTCCAGCGACGCCGTGGAGTTGTTGAGCGTGATGAAGTGCAGTCCGGGCACTCCCTCGGCGAGCAACCGCGCGCAGAACTCCGTGGCGAATTCGATACCAATGGAGCGTACAGCGGCCGGATCGTCTTCTGCTGTGAGGATCCGCTCTTTCAGGGCGGACGGGATGTGGGCGTTGCTGAGCTGTGGCAACCGCTCCAGCATCCTCACACTCGTCACCGGCATCACCTCGGGGATGACCGGGGTCTCGCAGCCCGCCGTCGCGACCCGGTCGCGCAGCCGCAGATACGACTCGGGCTGGAAGAACATCTGCGTGATGGCGTAGTCGGCGCCGGCCCGGCACTTGTCGACGAAGCGCGTCACGTCGGCGTCCCAGTCGGCGGAGCGCGGGTGCATCTCCGGGAAGGCCGCCACGCCGACGCAGAAGTCGCCCGACTCCTTGATGAGCCGGACGAGTTCGGCGGCGTAGGTCAGGCCGTGCGGGTGCGGCACCCACTCGCCCATGGGGTCGCCGGGCGGGTCGCCGCGCACGGCGAGGATGTTGCGGATCCCGGCGTCGGCGTACTGGCCGATGATGTTGCGCAGTTCGGCGATGGAGTGGTTGACCGCGGTGAGGTGGGCGACCGGGGTGAGGGTGGTGTCCGCGACGATCTGCTGGGTCTCCTTGACGGTGCCCGCGCGGGTGGAGCCGCCGGCGCCGTACGTCACGGAGACGAAGTCCGGGGCGACCGCCTCGACCCTCCGGAGCGCACTCCACAGACTGCGCTCGCCCTTGGGCGTCTTGGGTGCCGAGAACTCGAAGGAGTACGTCGTCCTGCCCGTGGCGAGCATGTCACGCACAGTGCGTGCGCGGTCCGTCCTGGTGGATGCGGTTCCGAGGGCCATACCCGCAGGTTAACCAGGGGGGCGCGGTCCCCCAACCGAGTCCCGGGAATTTGCCCGAATTGCCACCCTGCTGTCCACCCCTTGGACACCCGGGCGGGACGCGGGGACCAGACGTACGGGCCGGACACCGCCCGTCACGGTTGCCGCAGTCGCTTGGCGAACTCCGCCGCCGCGGCGCCCGGATCGTCCGCCTCGGTGATCGCGCGGACCACCACGACCCGGCGGGCGCCGGCCTCCAGCACCTCGTCGAGGTTGCCGAGGTCGATCCCGCCGATGGCGAACCAGGGGCGGTCGGTGCCGAGGGCGGCGGTGTGCCGGACCAGACCGAGGCCGGGGGCGTGCCGTCCGGGTTTGGTGGGGGTGGGCCAGCAGGGGCCGGTGCAGAAGTAGTCGACGCCGTCCTGGACGGCGGCCGCCTCGGCCTCCGCCTCCGCGTGGGTGGAGCGGCCGATGAGGACGTCGTCGCCGAGGATCGCGCGGGCGGCGGGCACCGGCAGGTCCCCCTGGCCGAGGTGGAGCACGTCCGCCGCGGCCGCGTGGGCGACGTCCGCGCGGTCGTTGACCGCCAGCAGCCGACCGTGCCGGGCGCAGGCCTCGGCGAAGACCTTCAGGTGCTCCAGCTCCTCGGCCGCCTCCATGCCCTTGTCACGCAGCTGGACGATGTCGACCCCGCCGGCCAGCACGGCGTCCAGGAACTCGGGGAGGTCACCCTGGCGCCTGCGGGCGTCCGTGCACAGGTAGACGCGGGCGTCGGCGAGCCGGGCGCGGGCGGTGGTGGCGGCGATGGACATGCGAGGGTCCCCCGGTGTCGTTCCAGGCCGGCGTACGGGACGGGGCGTGCCCGCGGCCGTGGCTGCCGCGGGCCGCGGTGTGCCACGGCCGTGGCCCGGGCGGGCCCGGCCCGTACGCCGGACGGTGTTCGGATGATCAGGCTGTTCGGATCAGACGGCGAGCGCCTGGGCCCGGCGCTTCACCTCCGTGCCGCGATTCTCGCTCAGGGCCTGAGCGGGGGTGCCGGGCAGGCTCTCGTCGGGGGTGAAGAGCCACTCGAGCATCTCCTCGTCGGAGAAGCCGTCGTCCCGCAGGAGCGTCAGGGTCCCGGACAGGCCCTTGACGACCTTCTGCTCGGCCCCGTCGATGAAGGCGGCGGGGACGTGCAGTGCGCGGTTCTCACCTCGGCGTACGGCGATGAGCTGGCCCTCCTTGACCAGCTGCCGGACACGCGTCACCTCGACGCCGAGCATCTCGGCGATGTCGGGCAGGGTGAGCCAGGCGGGGACGAGAGCATCGATCTTTGCGTCAATCTCGGTCACGGGATTAAGCGTGCCATCCAGGACTGACAGTCGGAAGTCGGGGCCGTCCGACCAGGGCCGAAAGGCTAGGCCGTGGCGGCCTTGAGCGGGCGGGTCGGGTCGGCGAGGAGGGCGGGGTCCATCGGTGTGGCCGCCTCGATCAGCCGTCGGCCCTGGGCCAGGTCCCGGGGCCTGCCCACGGCCAGCAGGGCGATCAGACGGGTCTCGCGCAGCCAGCACACAGACCAGGACGGGCCCGAGGGGTCGCCGCGCCACAGGGTGGTGTCGGCGGAGGTGTGGTGGCCGGCGTACTGGACGAAGCGGCCGAACTGCTCGGACCAGAAGTACGGCACGGGGTCGTAGACGGCGGGCGGCGCCCCGGTGGCCGCGGCGATGATGTTCGCGGCGACCGTGCGCGGGCCCTGGAGGGCGTTGTCCCAGTGGTGGACGAGCAGGCGCTCGCCGTACCGGCCCGAGGGGAAGGAGGCGCAGTCGCCGACGGCGTGGACGTCGGGCGCGGAGGTGCGCAGGTACGCGTCGGCCACGATCTCGTGGTGGGCGCCGAGTTCGATGCCGGAGCCGGTGAGCCAGCCGGTGGCGGGGCGGGCGCCGATGCCGACCACCACGGCACCCGCGGGCAGCCGCGAGCCGTCGTCGAGGACGACCTCGCCGGGTTCGACGCGCTCCACGCGCGCGTGGGTGCGCAGTACGGCGCCGGCGTCCTCGTACCAGGCGGCCATCGGGGCGGCCACCTCGGCGGGCAGCGCGCCGGCCAGCGGCCGGTCGGCGGCCTCCACGACGGTCACCGAGCAGCCGGCCTCGCGCGCGGCGGTGGCGAACTCGGCGCCGATCCAGCCCGCGCCGACGACCACGATGTCGTGCTGCCGGGCGAGCACCGGACGCAGCCGCTCGGCGTCGTCCAGGGTGCGCAGCAGGTGAACACCGGGCACGCCCTCGGCGCCCGGCAGGCGGACGGGTTCGGCGCCGGTGGCGAGGACCAGGACGTCGTACGGGACGGGCCCGGCCTCGGTGTCCAGTTCGTGGTCGTCCGGGCGCACGCCGAGCGCCTCGCGTCCCAGCAGGAGTTCGATGCCGAGCGCCTCGAAGTCGACGTCGAAGGCGGAGCCCTCCGACTTGCCGAGCAGGACGGCCTTCGACAGCGGCGGGCGGTCGTAGGGCTGGTGGGGCTCGGCGCCGATCAGGGTGACGGTGCCCCCGAAGCCCTGTTCGCGCAGGGCGACGGCGGTCTGCACACCGGCCATGCCCGCGCCGACCACGACCACCCGTCGCTGCGACTGCGTCGTCTGCTCGCTCACCTGATCACCATAGACACTGACGATCCGTCAGTCAGTGGCCCGGTTCCGTGACCTGCTCCACAACACTGGTCCCGCGGCCCGGCTGCGACTCCCACTCCCAGGTCTCCTCCAGCCGCACCCGGCCGTCGGGCAGTGCGACGACCGTGGACACGCAGTGCCCCGAGGACGTCGTCCCGTCGTGCTTGAGCTGCACGTACCGGAAGTCGAGCCGGTCCCCCGACCGGGTACCCACCAGATGCCCGCGTACGACGTCGCCGCCCGCGTACTCGGCCCAGATCTCGCCGTCCTGTTCGTGGTACGTGAAGCGGGTCCTGGTACCCACCTGACCTGGGGCCTGGTCGGCGACGGGGGCGAGGACGAGGCCGTCCAGCGAGCGGGACACGGCGGGAGGCTCCCTTACAGAGGCTTGGCGGGTCGGGCTAGGGTGGCCACCGTACAAGCACTCGCGGGAGCCCGGACGCACCGGGCTGAGAGGGAGGCTGGCGGCCTCCGACCGTACGAACCTGATCCGGGTCATGCCGGCGAAGGGAGGGGCTGGACGCCCATGCCGTCACGTACGTCAGACGTCCTCGTCGTCGGGGGCGGGATCATCGGCCTGGTCACGGCCTGGCGGGCCGCGCAGCGCGGGTTCGCGACCGCCCTGGTCGACCCGGAGCCGGGCGGCGGGGCCGCCCAGGTGGCCGCCGGGATGCTGGCCGCGGTCACCGAACTGCACTACGGCGAGCAGACCCTGCTCGGCCTCAACCTGGAGTCGGCACGCAGGTATCCGGACTTCGCGGCCGAGCTCGGCGAGCTCACCGGGGACGACCTCGGTTACCGCCGGTGCGGCACCCTCGCCGTCGCCCTGGACGCCGACGACCGCGCCCACCTGCGCGAACTGCACGCCCTGCAGCGGCAGTCGGGGCTGGAGTCCGAGTGGTTGTCGGGGCGCGAGTGCCGGCGCCTGGAGCCGATGCTCGCGCCGGGCGTGCGCGGGGGGCTCCGGGTCGACGGCGACCATCAGATCGACCCCCGCCGCCTGGCACGCGCGCTGGTGGCGGCGTGCGAGCACGCGGGCGTGGTCTTCCACCGCGCCTGGGCCGAGCGCCTGAGGGTCGCGGGCGAGCGGGCCGCCGGCGTCACCACGGCCGACGGCACCGAGCTGGGCGCGGGCCAGGTCGTGCTGGCCGCCGGCAGCCTCAGCGGACGGCTGCCGGGCGTCCCGGACGACGTGCTGCCTCCCGTACGGCCCGTGAAGGGCCAGGTGCTGCGGCTGACCGTGCCGAAGCGGTACGCGCCGTTCCTGAGCCGCACCGTGCGCGCCGTGGTGCGCGGCAGCAGCGTCTACCTGGTGCCGCGCGAGAACGGCGAGCTGGTCGTCGGCGCGACCAGCGAGGAGCTGGGCTGGGACACCACGGTCACCGCGGGCGGCGTGTACGAACTGCTGCGCGACGCCCACGAGCTGGTCCCCGGCATCACCGAACTGCCGCTGACGGAGACCCGCGCGGGATTGCGCCCCGGCTCCCCCGACAACGCGCCGCTGCTCGGCCCGACGCAGCTGCCGGGGCTGCTCCTGGCCACCGGCCACTACCGCAACGGCGTGTTGCTCACGCCGGTCACCGGCGACGCGATCGCGCACGTCCTGACCACCGGTGAACTTCCCGACGAGGCCCGTCCGTTCACCCCGAGGCGCTTTACGCGCGTGGAGCAGCCCGCATGAACGTCTCCGTGAACGGAGAGCCGCGCGAGTTCGCCCCCGGCACGGCTCTCGACACCGTCGTCAAGACCCTCACCCCGGCGCCCTCCGGTGTGGCCGCCGCCCTCAACGAAACCGTCGTCCCGCGCGCGCAGTGGCCGTCGACGTCCCTCTGCGAGGGGGACCGCGTCGAGGTCCTCAGCGCCGTCCAAGGAGGCTGACCCATGGCCGACGACCCTCTTGTCATCGGCGGTACGTCCTTCTCGTCCCGCCTGATCATGGGCACCGGCGGCGCTCCCAGCCTGGAGGTGCTGGAGCGGGCGCTGGTGGCGTCCGGCACGGAGCTGACGACGGTCGCGATGCGCCGGGTGGACCCCTCGGTGCACGGTTCGGTGCTGTCCGTCCTGGAGAGGCTCGGCATCCGCGTGCTGCCGAACACGGCGGGCTGCTTCACCGCCTCAGAGGCCGTGCTCACGGCCCGCCTCGCGCGCGAGGCCCTCGGCACCGACCTGGTCAAACTCGAGGTGATCGCCGACGAGCGCACCCTGCTGCCGGACCCGGTCGAGCTGCTGGACGCCGCCGAGACCCTCGTCGACGACGGCTTCACCGTGCTGCCGTACACCAATGACGACCCGGTGCTCGCCCGCCGCCTGGAGGACGTCGGCTGCGCGGCGGTCATGCCGCTCGGCTCCCCCATCGGCTCCGGGCTCGGCATCCGCAATCCGCACAACTTCCAGCTGATCGTCGAGCACGCGCGCGTACCGGTGATCCTGGACGCGGGCGCCGGTACGGCCTCGGACGCGGCGCTGGCGATGGAGCTGGGGTGCGCGGGCGTGATGCTCGCCTCGGCGGTGACGCGGGCGCAGGAGCCGCAGCTGATGGCCGAGGCGATGAAACACGCGGTGGAGGCGGGCCGGCTGGCGCGGCTCGCGGGGCGGATCCCGCGCCGGCACTTCGCGCAGGCGTCCTCCCCGGTGGAGGGGCTCGCCCGGCTGGATCCGGAGCGCCCCGCCTTCTGAACGGACGTTCGAACTGATCCGGACGCCGGTGCGAGGTCCGTCACAGCTCGGCTGCAGTAACGCCCCGATCGCACCCGAACCAGCGGCCCTGTCAGTCACGGCTCGTACACTCACCTGCGTGGATACGACCCTTCAGGACCCTCTGGTCGGGCAGGTGCTCGACGGGCGCTACCGCGTGGACGCGCGGATCGCGGTCGGCGGGATGGCCACGGTCTACCGGGCCCTGGACACCCGCCTGGACCGTGTGCTCGCGCTGAAGGTGATGCACCCCGCGCTCGCGGCCGACGGCTCCTTCGTCGAGCGGTTCATCCGGGAGGCGAAGTCGGTCGCCCGTCTGGCCCACCCGAACGTGGTGCAGGTCTTCGACCAGGGCACCGACGGGTCGTACGTCTATCTCGCCATGGAGTACGTCGCCGGGTGCACCCTGCGTGACGTGCTGCGCGAGCGCGGGGCGCTGCAGCCGCGCGCCGCCCTGGACATCCTGGAGCCGGTGCTGGCCGCGCTCGGCGCCGCGCACCGGGCCGGGTTCGTGCACCGGGACATGAAGCCGGAGAACGTGCTCATCGGGGACGACGGCCGGGTCAAGGTCGCCGACTTCGGGCTGGTGCGGTCCGTGGACACGGTCACCAACACCACCGGCACCGTCCTCGGCACCGTCTCCTACCTGGCGCCGGAGCAGATCGAGCACGGCACGGCCGAGCCGCGCGTCGACGTGTACGCGTGCGGTGTCGTGCTGTACGAGATGCTGACCGGCGACCGCCCGCACGACGGTGACTCCCCCGCCACGGTCCTCTACAAGCACCTCCACGAGGACGTCCCGCCCCCGTCGGCGGCCGTCCCGGGACTTCCGTACGAACTGGACGAGCTGGTCGCGGCGGCCACCGCGCGCACTGCCGAACTGCGTCCCTACGACGCGGTGGCCATGCTCGCGCTGGCCCGTGAGGCGCGTGCCCGGCTCGACGCCGGACAACTGGACGCGATGCCGCCGCGGGCGCTGGCGGCAGAGCACCGGGACATCTCCGAGGACCGTACGAGCGTCATCCCGCGCGCGCTGACGACACCGCACCCGATGCCCGCCGGCGGCGAGGGCGCGGGGCCCGAGCTGCACCGCACCAGCCGGCTGGAGAGCCCTCCGCCGCTGCCGCCCCGCCGGGGCGCGCGGAGCCGACGCGGGCCGCTGGCCATCGTCGTGGCCGTCCTGCTGATCCTCGGGGTCGGCACGGGCGTGTGGTACATCAACTCCGGCCAGTTCACGAAGGTCCCGCCGGTGCTGGCGAAGACCCGGGCGCAGGCGGAGCGGCAGCTGAGCCATGCCGGGCTGGGCCTGGGGAAGGTCAAGCACGCCTACAGCGACACGGTTAAGCGGGGCACGGTCATCACCTCGGACCCCGAGCCCGGCACCCGCATCCGGGACAACGGGGTCGTGTCCATCACCGTGTCGGACGGTCCGGAGACCGTGAAGGTGCCCGATCTCGCGGGCTACCGGCTGGACAAGGCACAGTCGCTGCTGAAGCGGGACGGGCTGGAGCCGGGCATGGTCGACCGGACGTTCAGCGACGACGTCCCCAAGGGTTTCGTGGTCTCGACGGATCCGGGCGGGGGCACGAAGCGGCACGCGGGCGCGGCGGTCGCGCTGACCGTCAGCAAGGGCAGCCCGGTCGACGTCCCGGACGTCACCGGCGAGAGCCTGGAGGACGCCCGGTCCGATCTGCAGGACGCGGGTCTGCAGGTCCAGGTCGCCGACCAGCAGGTCAACTCGGAGTTCGACAAGGGCCAGGTGGCCGCGCAGACACCGCAGGGCGACAGCCAGGCCGCCGACGGCGACACGGTGACGCTGACGCTGTCCAAGGGCCCGGAGATGGTCGAGGTCCCGGACGTCACGGGCGACAGCGTGGACGACGCGAAGAAGGCGCTCGAGGACAAGGGCTTCAAGGTCCAGGAGGACCGCGGCCTGCTCGGGCTGTTCGGCGACACGGTCAAGGACCAGTCGGTTCAGGGCGGCCGGACGGCGCCCAAGGGGTCGACGATCACCATCAAGATCCGGTGACGGAGCACGGGCACGCGCATGACACCCTGAACGGGTGAAGAGCCAGTCCCCCTTCCCCTCCCGCAACCCCGTCGGCGGCCATGTCCCGGTGGCCGGCGGGCTCCACTCCGTCGGCCTGACCTACGCGCACGATCTGAAGGCCGAGACCGTGCAGGTCTTCGTCGCCAACCCGCGAGGCTGGGCCACGCCCGCCGGCAACCCCCGGCAGGACGAGGAGTTCCGGGCGGTGTGCGCGGCCGAGTCGATCCCGGCGTACGTGCACGCGCCGTACCTGATCAACTTCGGTTCGCACACCGAGGCGACGGTGGAGAAGTCGGTGGAGTCGCTGCGGCACTCCCTGCGGCGGGGACGGGAGATCGGGGCGCTCGGCGTGGTCGTGCACACCGGCAGCGCGACCGGCGGGCGGGAGCGTGCCGTGGCCCTGAAGCAGGTGCGCGAGCACATGCTGCCGCTGCTGGACGAGCTGACGCACGACGACGACCCCTTCCTGCTGCTGGAGTCGACGGCCGGACAGGGCGCCTCGCTGTGCTCCCGCACCTGGGACTTCGGGCCGTACTTCGAGGCGCTGGACGCCCACCCGAAGCTCGGGGTCTGTCTGGACACCTGTCACATCTTCGCGGCAGGGCACGACCTGACCGGGCCGAGCGGGATGCACCAGACGCTCGACCTGCTGGTGGACACGGTGGGCGAGGGCCGTCTGAAGCTGATCCACGCCAACGACTCCAAGGACGTCGTCGGCGCGCACAAGGACCGCCACGAGAACATCGGCGCCGGTCACATCGGCGAGGACCCCTTCCGCGCCCTGATGACCCACCCCGCCACCGACGGCGTCCCGCTGGTCATCGAGACCCCCGGCGGCAAGGAGGGACACGCGGCGGACGTGGAGCGGCTGAAGAAACTCCGCGATTCCTGAAACCCTTGAGGAATACCCCCAGGGGGTATACGGTTCCTGCTCGGTGCAGGAACCGTTACCTGACGTTGGGGGCAGTCATGCAGCACGAGGCGCACGCACACCACCACGAGCCCGGAACGCACCACCCCGAGACGCACGCGCAGCACCAGGGCGAGACCCACGCGCACCACCAGCCGGCCGCCACCTGGGCCATGGCCGCGCAGGCCACCCTGCACTGCCTCACCGGCTGCGCCATCGGCGAGGTGCTGGGCATGGTCATCGGCACCGCGTTCGGCTGGGGCAATCTCCCGACGACGCTGCTGGCGATCGTCCTGGCCTTCTTCTTCGGCTACTCGCTCACCCTGCGCGGGGTACTGAGGGCCGGCCTCGGTCTCCGTGCCGCCATCCGGGTGGCACTGGCCGCGGACACCCTGTCGATCGCGGTAATGGAGCTGATCGACAACGGCGTGATCGTGCTGTGGCCGGACGCGATGGACGCCGAACTCGGGGATCTGCTGTTCTGGGGTTCGCTGGCGCTCTCGCTGGTGATCGCCTTCGTGGTGACCACGCCGGTCAACAAGTGGACGATCGGCCGCGGCAAGGGGCACGCGGTGGTTCACCAGTACCACTGAGGGGTACCGGGCCTCAGAGCTCGGGGCCCTCCCCGGGCTCCTCCTGGTAGGAGTAGCGCTGTTCCTTCCAGGGGTCGCCGATGTTGTGGTAGCCGCGCTCCTCCCAGAAGCCCCGGCGGTCGGCGGTCATGTACTCCACACCGCGCACCCACTTGGGGCCCTTCCAGGCGTAGAGATGGGGGACCACCAGGCGCAGCGGGAAGCCGTGTTCCGCGGTGAGGAGTTCGCCGTCCTTGTGGGTGGCGAAGAGGGTGCGGTCCGACGCGAAGTCCGCGAGGCGGAGGTTGGAGCTGAAGCCGTACTCCGCCCACACCATCACATGGGTGACGGCCGGCGCGGGCGGGGCCATTTCCAGGACCGTACGGGCCGGGATCCCGCCCCATTCGGCGCCGAGCATGCTGAACTTCGTGACGCAGTGCAGATCGGCGACGACGCTGGTGTACGGCAGCGCCGTGAACTCCTCGTGGGTCCAGCAGCGCTTCTCGCCGTCCGCGGTGGCGCCGAAGACCCGGAACTCCCAGCGCTCCGGGCGGAACTTGGGGACGGGGCCGTAATGCGTGACCGGCCAGCCGCGCTGCAGCCGCTGCCCCGGCGGAAGCTCGGGCTGACCTGCTGCTCCTGACTCGCGCGCGCCCGATTCACGCTCCACCGGCTGACCCATGCCTCCATCCTGACAGACCGCGAAGGGTGCGCCCGACCGGGCCCGCCCAAAAACGGGCAACTGCGACCAAGCATGTACTTACTCACTAAGTGAAGACTTACTGGACGATCATCGTTGCCGGTGCAATCATGCGGCCCAACCTGCCTGTTCCCCCGGTTGGAAGGAGCCTCTGCGATGCAGGGCGACCCCGAGGTCATCGAATTCCTCAACGAGCAGCTCACCGGCGAGCTGACCGCGATCAACCAATACTTCCTGCACGCGAAGATGCAGGAGAACTTCGGCTGGACGAAGCTCGCGAAGTACACCCGCCACGAGTCGTTCGACGAGATGAAGCACGCCGAAGTGCTCACCGACCGGATCCTCTTCCTGGAGGGACTCCCGAACTACCAGCGGCTCTTCCATGTGCGCGTGGGACAGACCGTCAAGGAGATGTTCGAGGCGGACCGGCAGATCGAGGTCGAGGCGATCGACCGGCTGCGGCGCGGCATCAAGGTGATGCGCGACAAGGGCGACATCACGTCCGCGAACATCTTCGAGTCGATCCTGGAGGACGAGGAGCACCACATCGACTATCTCGACACCCAGCTGGAACTGGTGGAGAAGCTCGGCGAGGCCCTTTACATCGCACAGCTGATCGAGCAGCCGGAGAGCTGAGCATGTGGTCGGCAGCTAGGCCGCTTCGTCGAGGACGTCGAGGTCCGCGACGGCCGTGAGCACCGGACGGCCCTGGTCCGCCGCCTCGCGCCGCGGACAGGCGCCACGGCCGAGGATCGCCTGGATACGGCGGACGCACGATCCGCAGTCCGTGCCGGCCTTGCAGGCGGAGGCTATCTGGCGGGGCGTACAGGCGCCGTCGTCCACGTGCTGCTTGACCTGTGCCTCGGTCACGCCGAAGCAGCTGCACACGTACACGCGGACTCACCTCCCACCACAAACGATTAGGTGAACCTAACCTTACCCGCCGTGGGAGTCCCCCAAAAGTGGGGTGGGGCGCGGATCGTATGTGATCCGCGCCCCACTTCATGTCCCGGTAACAGGTGCTCCCGTCACTGGTCCCTGTACATCTCGGCGACGAGGAACGCCAGGTCCAGCGACTGGCTGCGGTTGAGCCGGGGGTCGCAGGCCGTCTCGTAGCGCTGGTGCAGGTCGTCGACGAAGATCTCGTCGCCGCCGCCCACGCACTCGGTGACGTCGTCGCCGGTGAGCTCCACGTGGATGCCGCCCGGGTGGGTGCCGAGACCCTTGTGGACCTCGAAGAAGCCCTTGACCTCGTCCAGCACGTCGTCGAAGCGGCGGGTCTTGTGCCCGGAGGCCGCCTCGAAGGTGTTGCCGTGCATCGGGTCGGTCACCCAGGCCACGGTGGCACCGGAGGCGGTGACCTTCTCGACCAGCTCGGGCAGCTTGTCGCGGACCTTGTCGGCGCCCATGCGGACGATGAAGGTCAGCCGGCCGGGCTCACGGTCGGGGTCGAGACGCTCGATGTACTGCAGCGCGTCCTCGGCCGTCGTCGTCGGGCCGAGCTTGATGCCGATCGGGTTGCGGATCCGAGAGGCGAACTCGATGTGCGCGTGGTCCAGCTGCCGGGTGCGCTCGCCGATCCACACCATGTGCGCGGAGACGTCGTACAGGTGTCCGGTGCGGGAGTCGACGCGGGTGAGCGCCGACTCGTAGTCCAGCAGCAGCGCCTCGTGCGAGGAGTAGAACTCGACCGTCTTGAACTCCTCCGGGTCGGTGCCGCAGGCCCGCATGAAGTTCAGCGCGTTGTCGATCTCCCGGGCGAGCTGCTCGTAGCGCTGGCCGGAGGGGGACGACTTCACGAAGTCCTGGTTCCAGGCGTGCACCTGGCGCAGGTCGGCGTAGCCGCCGGTGGTGAAGGCGCGCACCAGGTTCAGCGTCGAGGCCGACGCGTGGTACATCCGCTTCAGCCGCTCCGGGTCCGGGACGCGGGCGGCCTCGGTGAAGTCGAAGCCGTTGACGGAGTCGCCGCGGTAGGTCGGCAGCGTCACGCCGTCGCGGGTCTCGGTGGGCTTGGAGCGCGGCTTGGAGTACTGGCCGGCGATCCGGCCGACCTTCACGACCGGCACCGAGGCGGCGTACGTCAGCACGGCACCCATCTGCAACAGCGTCTTCAGCTTGTTGCGGATGTGGTCGGCGGACACCGCGTCGAAGGCCTCGGCGCAGTCGCCGCCCTGGAGGAGGAACGCCTCTCCCTTGGCGACGGCCGCCATCCGGGCGCGCAGCTGGTCGCACTCGCCCGCGAAGACGAGCGGCGGATACGACTCGAGGTCCGCAACGGCTGCGCGCAGAGCCTCAAGGTCGGGGTACTCGGGCTGCTGCGCCGCGGGCAGATCTCGCCAGGTGTTGCCAGCACTCGCGCTGGACTTAGCGTTCACGGTCACGACCTCAACATTACGGGGTCGTGTCATGGCTCCCGTGCCATGCCCAGCAAATGAGACACGGGGTACAAGGAGCGGACATGGGGTAGGGTGCGTCGCATGTTCGCGCTTTCGACCCAGAACTGGTGGTGGACCGCTCATCCGGCGGCCCACTGACTGCGCGTACGCAAGACTTCGCGAAGGCCGCCCGAGGGGCGGCCTTCGGTGTTTCCGGGGTCCGTTCCTCCCAGCGATTCCCAGTGAATCCTCCAGCGAGAAGGAACCGGACCCATGCAGCTGCTCGACCTGCTCGACGACCCCCGCCCCTTCGCCCTGCTGCGCCGCCGCACGCCGGGCCACGACGAGAACACCGTGGAGCTGCTGCTCGGCCCGGTCACGTCGTACGACCGCCTCGCCGACCTTCCCGGCGAGGGGCTCGCGCTGGTCCCCTTCCGCCAGATCCGCGAGCGGGGCTTCGACGTGCGTGACGACGGGACGCCGCTCGCGGTGCTGACGCCCGAGGAGACGCACACCCTGCCGCTGCGGGACGCGCTGGCGCAGCTCCCCGCCCACGACGTCCGTGTCGAGCGCGGCGGGTTCGACGTCGGCGACGCGGAGTACGGCGAGATCGTCGGGCGGGTGCTGCGGGAGGAGATCGGGCGGGGCGAGGGCGCCAACTTCGTGATCCGGCGGACGTACGAGGGGGAGATCCCGGGGTTCTCCCGCGCCGACGCGCTCGCGCTGTTCCGCCGGCTGCTGGAGGGCGAGCGGGGCGCTTACTGGACGTTCGTGGTGCACACCGGGGACCGCACGCTGGTCGGCGCCAGCCCGGAGGTGCATGTGCGGATGACCGGCGGCACGGTCGTCATGAACCCGATCAGCGGGACCTACCGCTATCCCGCCGAGGGCCCGACGCCGGAGCATCTGCTGTCCTTCCTCGCCGACGGCAAGGAGATCGAGGAGCTGTCGATGGTCGTCGACGAGGAGCTCAAGATGATGTGCACGGTCGGCGACATGGGCGGGGTGGTGATCGGCCCGCGGCTGAAGGAGATGGCCCATCTCGCGCACACGGAGTACGAGTTGCGCGGGAAGTCCTCGCTGGACGTGCGCGAGGTGCTCAAGGAGACCATGTTCGCGGCCACCGTCACCGGCTCCCCCGTGCAGAACGCCTGCCGGGTCATCGAGCGCCACGAGGTCGGCGGGCGCGGCTACTACGCGGGCGCGCTCGCGCTGCTCGGCCACGACTCCGGCGGCGCCCAGACCCTCGACTCCCCCATCCTGATCCGCACCGCCGACATCGACGCGGCCGGCCGTCTGCGCGTGCCGGTCGGCGCCACCCTGGTCCGCGGCTCCGACCCGGCGAGCGAGGTCGCCGAGACCCACGCCAAGGCGGCCGGGGTGCTGGCGGCTCTGGGCGTACGTCCGTCACGGCCGCGCGGCACGCACGCGCGCGTACGTCTCGCCGACGACCCACGCGTGCGTGCCGCGCTCGACGGCCGCCGGGCCTCGCTCGCCCCCTTCTGGCTGCGGATGCAGGAGCGGGCCGAGGAGTTGACCGGTCATGCCCTGGTCGTCGACGGCGAGGACACCTTCACGGCGATGCTCGCGCACGTACTGCGCTCGGGCGGGCTGGAGGTCACCGTCCGGCGCTACGACGAGCCGGGCCTGCGGGCAGCCGTTCTCGCGCACGAGGGACCGGTCGTGCTGGGCCCGGGGCCCGGTGACCCCGCCGACCTGGCGGACCCCAAGATGCGCTTCCTGCGGGAGCTGACCGCCGAGGTGATCCGGGGCCACCGGCACGGCGTCCTCGGCGTCTGCCTCGGGCACGAGCTGATCGCGGCCGAGCTGGGGCTGGAGATCGTACGGAAGGAAGTGCCCTACCAGGGCGCGCAGACCACGATCGATCTGTTCGGGCGGGAGGAGACCGTCGGCTTCTACAACAGCTTCGTGGCGCGCTGCGACGACGAGGTGGCGGAGGAACTGGCCGCGCACGGCGTCGAGGTGAGCCGGGCCGGCAACGGCGAGGTGCACGCCGTGCGCGGCCCGGGTTTCGCGGGGGTGCAGTTCCACCCGGAGTCGGTCCTGACGCTGAACGGGGCGGTGCTCGTACGGGACCTCGTCGGCCGGCTGCGCGGCACGAGCACGTTGTCCTGACCCGGCGGACGTCGGCCGAATCAGCCGAAGAAGACGCCGACCTCCTCGTACAGCGTCGGGTCCACGGTCTTGAGTTTGGCCGTGGCCTCCCCGATCGGGACGCGGACGATGTCCGTGCCGCGCAGGGCGACCATCTTGCCGAAGTCGCCGTCGCGGACGGCCTCGATGGCGTGCAGGCCGAAGCGGGTGGCGAGCCAGCGGTCGAAGGCGCTCGGGGTGCCGCCGCGCTGGATGTGCCCGAGCACGGTGGTGCGGGCCTCCTTGCCGGTGCGCTTCTCGATCTCCTTGGCCAGCCACTCGCCGACGCCGGACAGGCGCACATGCCCGAAGGAGTCCAGCGACTGGTCCTTGAGGACCATGTCGCCGTCCTTGGGCATGGCGCCCTCGGCGACGACCACGATCGGGGCGTACGAGGCCTTGAAACGGGAGGTGATCCAGGCGCACACCTGGTCCAGGTCGAAGCGCTGCTCCGGGATGAGGATGACGTTGGCGCCGCCCGCGAGACCGGAGTGCAGGGCGATCCAGCCGGCGTGACGGCCCATCACCTCGCAGACCAGGACCCGCATATGGGACTCGGCGGTGGTGTGCAGGCGGTCGATGGCCTCGGTGGCGATGCCGACGGCGGTGTCGAAGCCGAAGGTGTAGTCGGTGGCGGACAGGTCGTTGTCGATGGTCTTCGGCACGCCGACGACCGGGACGCCGTACTCGTCGGTGAGGCGGGCGGCGACGCCGAGGGTGTCCTCGCCGCCGATCGCGATGAGCGCGTCGACCTCCAGCTTGGCGAGGTTCTCCTTGATGCGCCGGATGCCGTTGTCCTGCTTGAGGGGATTGGTGCGCGAGGAGCCGAGGATGGTGCCGCCGCGGGGCAGGATGCCGCGCACGGCGGGGATGTCGAGGCGGACGGTGTCGCCCTCCAGAGGTCCTCGCCAGCCGTCCCGGAAGCCGACGAAGTCGTAGCCGTACTCCTGCACGCCCTTGCGGACGACGCCCCGGATGACGGCGTTGAGCCCGGGGCAGTCGCCGCCTCCGGTCAGTACTCCGACCCGCATGGAAATGTCCCTTCGCCGCGGTTGCCTGGTGACAGCCACGCTAATGGTGATCCACGTCACAGAGGGATGGGCGGGACCGGCAATTCCGGTGAATCAGCGGGCGGTTGGTTTACTCGTCGTCAAGTCCGCGCTCTATGGCGTACCGGACGAGTTCCACCCGGTTGTGCAGCTGGAGCTTGCCGAGGGTGTTCTGGACGTGGTTCTGGACCGTGCGGTGGGAGATGACCAGGCGTTCGGCGATCTGCTTGTAGCTCAGGCCCTTGGCGACCAGGCGCAGCACCTCGGTCTCCCGGTCGGTGAGTTGCGGCGCACCCGGCTCGTCGGTGCCGGGGGCGGGCGCCGGTTCGGAGGCGAGGCGCCGGTACTCGCCGAGGACCAGTCCGGCCAGGCCCGGCGTGAACACCGGGTCGCCGACGGCGGTACGGCGCACCGCGTCCAGCAGTTCCTCCGTGGACGCCGACTTCAGCAGATAGCCGGTCGCTCCGGACTTCACGGCCTCCAGGACGTCGGCGTGCTCGCCGCTCGCGGACAGCACGAGGACCCGCAACGCCGGGTTGTGGCCGACGAGTTCCTTGCAGACCTGGACACCGGGCTTGGCGGGCAGGTTGAGGTCCAGGACGAGGACGTCGGGACCGGCGGCCTTGGCGCGGCGCACGGCCTGGTCGCCGTCCCCTGCGGTGGCGACGACGTCGAAGCCGGACTCGGTCAGGTCGCGGGCGACGGCGTCGCGCCACATGGGGTGGTCGTCGACCACCATGACCTTGATCGGGCCCTGCCGCTCACTCATCACCGCTCCGCCTTCACGCTCTTGGGTACCTTCAGTTCGACCTCCGTGCCCTGCCCGGGCACCGAGATCAGCTCGGCGCTGCCGCCGAGGTCGCGCAGTCGGCCGCGGATCGACAGGGCGACCCCGAGCCGCCCCTCCCCCTCGGCCTGGGCGAGCCGCCCCTCGGGGATGCCGGGACCGTCGTCCCGTACGGTCACCACGATCTCGCCGGGTTCGTCCTCGACGAGGATCCACGCGCGCGCGTCCTCGCCCGCGTGCCGGCGGACGTTGTCCAGGCAGGCGCCGACGGCCGCGGCCAGTTCCCGCGCGGCGGCCGGCGGCAGCGGCACCGGCGCGCCGGGCTCGGCGAAGCTGACCCTGGCGGCCGCGTACGGCGCGAGGAGGGTCCGCAGATCGACGAGGCCGTCCTCGTCGGGTTCGTCCACGGCGCGTACGACCGCGCCCTCGGCCGCGCCCTCGGAGACCCGGGAGACCGGGAGCAGCCCGCCGGAGACCAGGGTGCGCAGGGCGACCTCCTGCTCGCCCGCCATCCGGCCCAGTTCCGCCGCCTCACCGCCGATGACCAGGCCCCGGCGCTGCACCATGGCCAGCACCTGCAGGACCCCGTCGTGGATGTCCCGGGCGAGCCGCTCCCGCTCCCTCGTCGCTGCCTCGATCTCCAGGGCGCGGGCGAGGGTGCGCTCGGAGGCGCGGGCCACCTCGACGACGTAACCGATGGCGATGGAGGCGACCCAGACCAGGATGACGTTGTGGACGGTGTCGCGGGCCGGGGCGCCGCGCTCGATGAGGTTGGCGACGGCGACCGGGGTGGAGGCGAAGGCGGCCCAGCGCCAGCCGCCCTTGATGGCGTAGGCGAGAACCGATCCGGCGGTCCATATCGACGGCAGGGTGGGACCGCCGCTGTGGATGTGCGCGTCGTCGGCGGCCAGCGGGGTCAGCAGGATGCCGGTGAGGGCGACGGCGAGGTCGACGGCGAGGAAGCGCTTGGTGCAGGCGGCCGCGTTCTGCACGCGGGGCAGGGTGGCGAGGGTCCAGACGAACAGGACGCAGTAGTAGACGATGGCGATGCCGGGACGGTCGTACTCGTCGTAGGCGGTGGCGAACAGACCGACCGCGTACAGCATGGTGAGCACCCGGTACGCGCTGAGCGCCCGCCACAGGGGCTGCTCCACGGACATCTTCAGCACGCGTTGCCTTTGGACTCGTCCGCCACCGGGCGCCGCAGCCGGTGCGCGCCCTGCGGCTCCCTCGCGCTCACGCTTGGCCAACTCCCCCACCCCCACAGCCAGGAGCCTATGCCCCGGACTTGTCCTTCTTGGCCTGTTCCTTGGCCTGTTCCTTCTCGGCCTTCGCCGCCTCCGCTATCTGCCGCTTGGCGGCGGTGGCGTATATGTCGACGTACTCCTGGCCGGAGAGCTTCATGATCTCGTACATGACCTCGTCGGTCACCGCCCGCAGCACGAAACGGTCGTGCTCCATGCCCTGGTAGCGGCTGAAGTCGAGGGCCCTGCCGATGCGGATGCCGGGACGCATGATCTTGGGCATGACCTTGCCCGGCGGCTGGATCTTCTCCGTGTCGATCATCGCGACCGGGACGACCGGGGCGCCGGAGGCGAGCGCCACGCGCGCGAGGCCGCCGGGCTTGCCCCGGTAGAGGCGGCCGTCGGGCGAGCGCGTGCCCTCCGGGTAGATCCCGAACAGCTCACCGCGCTCCAGCACTTCCAGGCCGCTCCTGATGGCGGCCTCGCCCGCGCCGCGCGCGCCGGAGCGGTCCACCGGGAGCTGGCCGACGCCCTTGAAGAAGGCGGCCGTCAGACGGCCCTTCACACCGGGCGTGGTGAAGTACTCGGCCTTCGCGATGAAGGTCACCTTGCGGTCGAGGACCGCGGGCAGGAAGAACGAGTCCGAGAAGGACAGGTGGTTGCTCGCCAGGATCGCCGCCCCCTCGGCGGGCACGTTCTCCAGGCCCTCCACCCAGGGCCTGAAGGTGACCTTCAGCGGTCCCCCGATAGCGACCTTCATCGCGCCGTACAACAACCGAGTGCCTCCTGTTTGTCGTCGATCAGACCTTAACCCGCCCCGCGCGCAAAGGAGCCGACGGCCCTGGTCGGTGTCAGTGCCGTCGCGTACGGTGAAGCACATCTGGACTTCACGTCACTCTCATGAACCGTCCCTCTCATGAACAGGAGACCGATGGTGCCGGTCCTTCCTGGAGCCGAGCCGTTCCGCCACGAGGGCGGGGAGGTCGGCGTCCTGCTCTGCCACGGGTTCACGGGCTCGCCCCAGTCGCTGCGCCCGTGGGCGGAGCATCTCGCCGAGCACGGCCTCACGGTGTCGCTGCCGCTGCTGCCCGGGCACGGCACCCGCTGGGAGGACATGCAGCTCACCGGCTGGCAGGACTGGTACGCGGAGGTGGACCGCGAGCTGCGCGCCCTGGGCGAGCGCTGCGAGCGGGTCTTCGTGGCCGGTCTGTCCATGGGCGGCGCCCTGGCGCTGCGGCTGGCGGCCCGGCACGGTGACGCGGTCAGCGGCGTCGTGGTCGTCAACCCGGCGAACAAGGTGCACGGCCTGTCCGCGTACGCCCTTCCGGTGGCCCGTCATCTCGTCCGTACGACGAAGGGGATCGCCAGCGACATCGCCCTGCCGGGCAGCGCCGAGCTGGGCTACGACCGGGTGCCGCTGCACGCGGCGCACTCCCTGAGGAACTTCTTCCGGCTGGTCGACCGCGAGCTGCCGCAGGTCACCCAGCCGCTGTTGCTGCTGCGCAGCCCGCAGGACCATGTGGTGCCGCCGGCCGACTCCGCGCGCGTGCTGAGCCGGGTCTCCTCGCGGGACGTCACCGAGATCCTGCTGGAACAGAGCTACCACGTCGCGACGTTGGACCATGACGCGGACCGGATCTTCGAGGAGAGCCTCGCGTTCATCGGCCGGCTCGCACCCAGTGTCGGCAAGGAAGGGACGGCCGCTGGTGGCTGAGCACGACTCGGATCGCGAGGACCGCGAGCCGGAGGAGCAGGGCGTCCCGTTCGACGAGGACGCCGCGTGGGCCGCGATCGTCGCGGGTTACGGCGAGGAACCGCCGGACCCGCCGGGCACGAAGCCGTTCAAGTCGGTCGAGGACCTGGCCCTGCTGGAGCCGGAGACCAACGACGAGAAGCCGGCCGACGACCGGGAGAACAGGTCGGACAAGGGGGACGAGGAGGAGAAGCAGAGCAGACCCTCGGGTCCGCTGGGCAGCTCCATCTCCTTCGCGCCCGGCGTCGGACCGCGCGACTACACGGCCCGGGAGCCGTCCGAGGACGACTTCGACGAGGACGACGAGGGGCACTTCGTCCCGCCGGAGCCGCCGCCGCTGCCCGACGCCGACGTGACCGCCAAGTTCGCCTGGCTGGGCGTCATCGGCGGCCCCGTGCTGATCCTGCTGGCCGTGCTGTTCGGCTGGGACATGACCTGGTGGCTCACCACCCTCGGCATCGGCGGCTTCCTGGGCGGCTTCGCCACACTGGTGATGCGCATGCGCACGGACGACGACGAGCCCGAGGACCCGGGCCGCGGCGCGGTGGTCTGACGCCCCCACCCCCACCCACAGCCGACCGAGGGCCCGCCCGGACACATCCGGGCGGGCCCTCGTGCGCGTGCCTCGACAGCCGGCAGACGGGAACTGTCGGACAGGCCCTACGAGGCGGCGGGGATTCTGAGGGCGGCCAGGACCGGGAGGTGGTCCGTGGCTGTCCTCAGGTCGGTCTCGGTGACGCCGGGGAGGCCGAGCGGGACGCCCGCGCCGAGCACCTCGATGCCCTTGGTGGCGAAGATCGCGTCGATGCGCTGGAGGGGGATGACCGGGGTGAAGGTGTACTCGCTGCCCCAGGGGACGGTCGTCCAGCAGTCCTGGAGGTCGGCGGCCAGGCGCTGGAAGGTGCGGCCGGTGGGCCGGTCGTTGAGGTCGCCGCCCGCGACGGCGTGGTCCACGCCGAGGCCGGCCAGCCGGTCCAGGAGCATGCCGGCCTGGTCGTAGCGTTCGTTCGGCTCGAGGGAGAGGTGGCAGCTCAGTACGCCGACGCGGACGCCGCCGAAGCGGACGACCGCGGTGGCGAAGCCGCGTCGGTGCCGGCCGGGGGTGAGCGGCAGCAGGACGTCCTCCGTGCGCTCCACGGTGGCCCGGAGGCCGCAGAGGATCGCCGGGCCCGCGGCGGTGCCGCCGCCGGTGAGGATGACCAGGCCGGAGGCCGAGGCCAGGCGGGCGAGCTTCTTGCGCCAGCGGAAGAAGCGGGGGGCTTCCTGGATGAGCACCAGGTCCGGGGCGCACGCGGTGATGACGCGGGCGAGGGCGTCGGTGTCGTCCCGCATCGAGCGGATGTTGTAGCTCAGGACGCGCAGGACGGCAGAACCGTCGGCCTCGGTGCGGGAGTTGGGAAGCGGCTCCATGTGGATCAATCTACGCCCCTCGGCTCGGGGCGCGAGGCTTGTGGGCGGCCGGCCGGTGGTGCGTGACCCGGTCGCGCCCGCGCGGCGAAGGCCGCGCGTCGATACAGCCCCGCGCCCCTGCCGGGCGCGTTCACGAACCGTCCGGCTACATGATCGGGTCGGGTTCGCGGGCCAGGTCCGCGGCGCCCACCATGCCCGCCTCGTTGCCGAGCCGGGCGGCGATCACGTCGGCCACCGGACGCCAGTTGCCGCCCACCAGCCAGCGCTTGTAGGACTTGCGGATCGGGTCGAGGACCAGTTCGCCCTCATCGGAGAGGCCGCCGCCGACGATGAACGCGGACGGGTCGAAGAGGGAGGCGAGGTCGGCGAGACCGGCACCGGCCCAGCGGGCGAGTTCACGGTAGGAGTCGACGGCGACCGGGTCGCCCTGGCGGGCGGCCATGGAGATGTGCTTGCCCTCGATGCCCTCGGGGCTGCCGTCGCCCAGGCCGAGCAGGATCTCGGCGTTCTCCGGGGTGGCGTTGGCGCGCTGCTTGGCGTACCTGACCAGGGCGCGCCCGGAGGCGTACTGCTCCCAGCAGCCCTGCGAGCCGCAGCCGCACAGCAGGCCGTCCGGGACCATCCGGATGTGCCCGAACTCGGCGGCGACGCCGAAGTGGCCGCGGCGCAGCTTGTTGCCGATGATGATGCCGCCGCCCAGGCCGGTGCCGAGCGTGATGCAGATGACGTTGCGGTGGCCCTTGCCGGCGCCGAACTTGTACTCGCCCCACGCGGCCGCGTTGGCGTCGTTCTCCACGACGACCGGGAGGCCGACGCGGGCCTCGACCTTCTTCTTCAGCGGCTCCTGCCGCCAGTCGATGTTCGGCGCGAAGTAGACGGTGGAGCGCTGCCGGTTCACGTAACCGGCCGCACCGATGCCCACGCCGACGATCTCGTGCCCGGCGCGCGCCCCCTCGACGGCGGAGGCGATGGCGTCCACGATGCCCTCGGGCGTGCCCGGGGTCGGCACCTTGAAGGTCGAGAGGATGTTGCCTTCCTCATCGACCACGCCGGCCGCGATCTTCGTGCCGCCGATGTCGACGCCGATGGTGAGTCCCATGAATCCCTCAGTTTCGGTCGAGCCCCGCTACGGCAACCGTACCCGAGGCCCTGCCGCCGGGGTCCAGGCGTCCGAACGCTGGGCGGCCCGGCGGCCACTGGGGAGTGTCAGTCCAGGTCGATGCGCTGGCCGGGCCCGGTGCCCTCGCCCTTGTCGCGGCTCTCGTCCAGGTCCTTGTGCAGATCGGTCGGCCGGCTCGCCCAGCGCTGCTCCTGGGCCTGGACCGCGGAGCGGTACGCGGCGAGCAGTTCGTTGCCCGCGGCGGCCAGGTGGTCGAAGACGTCGGGGTTGCGCTCCATGACGGGTTCGACGGCTGCCCGGGCCTGCTGCACGACCTGCTTGACCACCTGCTGCGCGGCGGGCCCGGCGACGGCGCCGAACAGCGGGGACTGGATCGACGACAGCTTCTCGGAGACGGTGTCGACCAGCTTGCGCAGTTCCTCGGCGGCCGAGACCGGCGGCCGGCCGTACTCGGCGCGACGGCGGGCCTTCTCCGCGGCGAGGTCCTCGGCGACCGCCGTCGCCCAGGCGTCGGCGTCGGTGGCCCGCACCTCGTCGACGGCCTCGTTCTCACCGGGATCCGACGGGGGGAGCTGTTCGCTCATGACGGACTCCTGACTACGGTTCGTCCCTACGACGTTACCCGAACGGCCGTACGTCGTTCAGGCCCTGTCGGGCCACAGACCGGGGTCCGGGGTGAAACGGATGCGCAGTTCGCCGTCGCGCAGGGCCGCGCCGGAGACGGTGCAGCGGCGCAGCGCGGACGGCAGCGCCACGATGCGGCGGAACGGGCCCGCGGTGACGACGAGTTCGTCCCCGCGCCGGATCAGGTCCAGGTCCTCGCGCGCCGCCCCGGGCAGCGGGATGTGCCAGACCAGCACACCGTCCTCGGCGAGCCGGTCGACGACGGGCCACTCGACGGTGGACGTCGTCTCGTTGACGCCGGGGGCGGACAGCGCGGTGAGGTCGTCCGTGCCGCGCGGGTCGCGGCCGAGGTGCGGGAGCTGCCGTACGTCGTACGACTCCCGCCACTCCTCCAGCGCCTTGCGCTGCTGGGCGACGAGACCGGCCGGCCATTCCTCCGCAGCGACCCGGTTCGCGACCAGGACGTCGGGGCGCAGTCCGCGCAGGGCGAGGCCCAGCACGGTCTCGCGGACGGCGTCGGCGCCGGCCGGTCCGGGTTCGGCGACCAGCCGTACGGCGGTGTGCCGGTCGGCGAGGACGGCTTCGACGGCGGCGAGTTCCGTGTCCCAGCGCGCGGCGGTGTCGTACAGCCACTCCGACGGCATGGGCACCCCGGCCAGCCGGCCGAGCACCGGGCGCAGGGCGCGGGCCGCCTGCCGTTCGGGCGGGAGCAGGCGGCGCAGATAGCGGCGCAGTTCCTCGGGCAGCGCGAGGAGGGCGAGGGCCTGCGGGGCGGGCGGAAGGTCGACGACCAGCAGATCGAACCGCTCGGAGAGGGCGGCGTCGCGCAGGGCCCGCAGCAGGGTGAGCTCCTCGGCTCCGGGGAGCGGGGTGACCTCCTCGGCGTCCAGCCGGGAGGCACCGAGGAGGTCGAGGACGCCTGCGGACCGTTCCTGGAAGGCGGCGAGGTCGTCCCGGAAGCCGGCGACCGCGTCGGGCCGCCAGACGCTGAGGTGGGAGGAGACGGGGAGGGGGGCCGGGCCGGTCGTGGCGCCGAGGGCCGCCCCGAGGGTGTCGGTGCGGTCGGCGCCGAGGAGAAGGGTCCGGGTGCCCTCGCCCGCGGCGCGCAGCGCGGTCGCGGCGGCGACGGTCGTACGTCCGCTGCCGCCGGGACCGGTGATCAGGAGGGTGCGCATGAGGCTGAACGGTACCTTCGCGCGCCGCCCTCGAACGCCGTGGCTACTTCTCCCCCGACTCCACGCGCTTCTTCAATCCGGCCAGCGCCCGGTCGATGATGACCTTCTCGGCCTTCCGCTTGATCATCCCGAGCATCGGGATCTTCACGTCCACCGTCAGCCGGTAGGTGACCTCGGTGGCCCCGGCACCGGCGGGCTTGAGGATGTACGACCCGTCGAGGGAGCGCAGCATCTGGGACTTGACCAGCGTCCAGGACACCTCGTTGGCGCCGGTCCACGTGTACGCCAGGACCTGGTCGTCCTTGATGGCGCCCGCGTCCATCACGAGGCGCACCTGCTCGGCCCGCCCCTGCGCGTCGGTCGCGAGGACCTCCGCCTCCTTGACCTCGCCGGTCCAGTCCGGGTAGCGCGCGAAGTCGGCGATCACCCCCATGACATCGGCCGGTGCCGCCTCGATCGTGATGCTCGAGCTGGTGTGTTCCGCCATCGCCGTGGCTCCTCCAGATGCGGGCCGGTGAGAGGTCGTCGTACGCACGTGTGTGCAGCGTGAAGGCTACCGCGCGCCCGACCAGGCGACTTCACCCGGTTCGGGCTGTTCACCATTCGAGTGCCCAGGGCTTCCCGGTGCCGGCGAAGTGTCCGACGTTCACACACTCCGTGGCCCCGATCCGCATGCGCCGCACCAGGGGTTGGTGGACGTGACCGAACAGCGCGTAGCGGGGTCGGGTGCGGCGGATGGTCTCCAGCAGCGCCCGGCTTCCGCGCTCGAAGCGCCGGGCCACGGTGTCGTAGACGAGCTCGGGCACCTCCGGCGGGATGTGCGTGCACAGCACGTCCACCTCGCCGACGGCCGCCAGCTTGGCTTCGTACTCCTCGTCGTCCATCTCGTACGGCGTCCGCATCGGCGAGCGCAGGCCCCCTCCGACGAAGCCGAAGGTCCAGCCGCCGATCTCCACCCGCTCCCCGTCCAGCACGGTCGTCCCGGGCCCCGCGTACTCGGCCCACAGAGGCGGCAAATCGACATTGCCGTAGGTGGCGTACGTGGGTGTCGGGAAGGCCGCGAACATCTCCGCGTACTGTCCCCGCACCGCCCGTTCGACGGCGGTGGCCCGGTCCGTGCCGATGCCGCCCCACAGCCGGGCCCCGAACTCGCGTGCCTCCTCGAAGCGGCGGGCGGTGCGCAGCTCGACGATGCGGTCGGCGTTCTCCCGGCCGAACAGGTCGGGGAAGATGCCGCGCGAGTGGTCGGCGTAGTCGAGGAAGAGGACCAGGTCACCCAGACAGATCAGGGCGTCGGCGCCGTCGCCGGCGCGGGCCAGGTCACGGGCGTTGCCGTGCACGTCGCTGACCACGTGAACCCGGGTCCTGCCGCTGTCGGCCGCTGTCGATGCCATGGCGATCAAGCGTAAGGGTGTGGGGTGTACGTGAACAGAGCCGTCGGGACCTGCGGTTACTGGCTAGTCGGTCAGCGGGTCGACTACCGTACACAGAGGAACACCCATCTGTGTGACGCAGCGAACATCTCGCCGGGACCCCCTGTCGGAGAAGCCATACCGGCGGGTAACGTCCGGGCAGTCCAGTCGTGCTCAGGATTTCAACCAGTGATTCCCGAGCACCTGCCCGAGCCTTGGACGCACCGTCGCATCGCACAACGTCGTGGCGCCGGCGCCTTATGAGGAGCAGCAGTCTTGCGCGAGTTCAGCCTTCCGGCTTTGTACGAGGTCCCTGCGGACGGCAATCTCACCGACATCGTCCGCAGAAACGCCGCGCAGCATCCCGATGTGGCCGTCATCGCCCGCAAGGTGAGCGGAGCGAAATGGGGGTCCCCCCGGACGGAGTCTGGGGGAGGCGCGTGGCAGGACGTGTCGGCCACGGCGTTCCTGGCCGAGGTGCACGCCGCCGCGAAGGGCCTGATCGCCTCCGGCGTCCAGCCCGGCGACCGGGTCGCCCTGATGTCCCGCACGCGTTACGAGTGGACGCTGCTGGACTTCGCGATCTGGAGCGCGGGCGCGGTCACCGTGCCGGTGTACGAGACCAGCTCGCCGGAGCAGGTCCAGTGGATCCTCTCCGACTCGGGCGCGACCGCTGCCCTCGTCGAGCTGGACAACCACGCCGCCGCCGTCGAGTCGGTGCGCGACCGGCTGCCGGCCCTCAAGCACCTGTGGCAGATCGAGGCCGGCGGGGTCGAGGAGCTCGGGCGCCTCGGCAAGGACGTCTCCGACGCGACCGTCGACGAGCGCAGCTCGCTGGCGCGGGCCGACGACCCGGCGACGATCGTCTACACCTCCGGCACCACCGGCCGCCCCAAGGGCTGTGTGCTCACCCACCGCAGCTTCTTCGCCGAGTGCGGCAACATCGTCGAGCGCCTGCGGCCGCTGTTCCGCACCGGCGAGTGTTCCGTGCTGCTGTTCCTGCCGCTCGCGCACGTCTTCGGCCGGCTCGTGCAGATCGCCCCGATGATGGCGCCGATCAAGCTGGGCACCGTCCCGGACATCAAGAACCTCACCGACGAGCTGGCGTCCTTCCGGCCGACGCTGATCCTGGGCGTGCCGCGGGTCTTCGAGAAGGTCTACAACTCGGCGCGCGCCAAGGCGCAGGCGGACGGCAAGGGCAAGATCTTCGACAGGGCCGCGGACACCGCGATCGCGTACAGCAAGGCGCTGGACACGCCCTCGGGCCCGTCGCTGGGCCTGAAGATCAAGCACCGGACCTTCGACAAGCTGGTCTACAGCAAGCTGCGCGCGGTGCTCGGCGGCCGGGGCGAGTACGCCATCTCCGGCGGCGCCCCGCTGGGCGAGCGGCTGGGCCACTTCTTCCGCGGCATCGGCTTCACGGTGCTGGAGGGCTACGGCCTGACCGAGTCCTGCGCGGCCACCGCCTTCAACCCCTGGGACCGTACGAAGATCGGCACCGTCGGGCAGCCGCTGCCGGGCTCGGTGATCCGGATCGCGGACGACGGGGAGGTGCTGCTGCACGGCGAGCACCTGTTCAAGGGCTACTGGAACAACGAGGCCGCCACGGCCGAGGCGCTGACCGACGGCTGGTTCCACACCGGTGACATCGGCACCCTCGACGAGGACGGCTACCTCAGGATCACCGGCCGCAAGAAGGAGATCATCGTCACCGCGGGCGGCAAGAACGTCGCCCCGGCCGTGATCGAGGACCGGATCCGCGCGCACGCGCTGGTCGCGGAGTGCATGGTGGTGGGCGACGGGCGGCCGTTCGTGGGCGCGCTGGTCACCATCGACGAGGAGTTCCTGGGCCGCTGGGCCGCCGAGCACGGCAAGCCCGCGGGTGTCACCGCGGCGTCGCTGCGTGCGGATCCGGATCTGCTCGCGGCGATCCAGGACGCGGTCGACGACGGCAACGCCGCGGTGTCGAAGGCGGAATCGGTGCGGAAGTTCCGCATTCTGTCCTCCCAGTTCACGGAGGAGTCGGGCCACCTGACGCCCTCGCTGAAGCTCAAGCGCAACGTGGTGGCGAAGGACTACGCGGACGAGATCGAGGCCATCTACCAGAAGTAGGACGGCCCTCGGGTCAGGTGTCCTCGGCGAGGACCCGGGTCATCGTGCGCTCGGCGAGCGCGGTGATGGTGACGAACGGGTTCACGCCGATGTTGCCGGGCACCAGCGAGCCGTCGGTGACGTACAGCTTCGAATAGCCCTTCACCCGGCCGTAGTTGTCGGTCGCCTGGCCCAGCACGCAGCCGCCCAGCGGGTGGTAGCAGAAGTCGTCGGCGAAGACCTTGTTGGACGTGCCGAACAGGTCGTAGCGGTAGATCGTCGCGTTGGCCGAGTTGATCCGGTCGAAGAGCTTCTTGGCCATGGCGACGGACACCGCGCTCTGGGCGGCGGTCCAGCCCAGCTTGACCCCGTCGCTCGCGGAGTCGTAGGTGAAGGCCGCCCGTTGGGGGTTCTTGGTGATCGCCAGATAGAGGCTGACCCAGGTCTCGAACCCGATGGGCAGCGGGGCGATCTCCGCGAAGACGGGGTTGTCGGTGTTGGCCCAGTCGTCGATGCCCATGACCGGCATGGTCGACTGGTTGGCGCCGGTGGTGTCCCAGATGTGGTTGGCGCGGCCGAGCATGGTGTTGCCGTTGGGGCCCCAACCGGCGCCGACGCTCGCGTCGAGGGCGGGCAGGGCGCCGGTGTCCCGGGCCCGGACGAGGAGTTCGGTGGTGCCGAGGCTGCCGCCGCCGAGGAAGAGGTACGTGCAGCTGTACTGCTTCGTCTGCACGACCTTTCCCGTGACGTCGATGCGGTCGGTCGTCAGCAGCCAACTCCCGTCGCTCGCGCGGTGGATGGCCTTGACCCGCTCCCTGGTGTTGATGGTGACGTTCCCGGTGCCGAGCGCGGCGGCCAGGTAGGTCTTGTCGAGGCTCTTCTTGCCGTAGTTGTTGCCGTAGATGACCTCCTGCGCCAGCGCCGACCTGGTGGCGGTGCCGGCCGCCTCGCGCTCCATGTAGCCGAAGTCGTAGACGTTCGGTACGAAGGTGGTCTTGAGCCCGGTGTTGTCGGCGGCCTTCCGCGAGGTGCGGGCGAACTGGTACCACTCGGTCGACTCGAACCAGGCGGGGTCGATGGTGTTGACGCCGAGCATGGAACGGGCGCGCGGGAAGTAGGTGTTGTACATCTCCGTCGCGTCCACGGTGGGGAACTGCTCGGTGAAGTACGACTGGAGCGGGGTGACGGCCATGCCGCCGTTGACCAGGGAGCCGCCGCCGACACCGCGTCCGACGTAGACGGACATCGTGTCGAAGTGCACGCGGTCCAGGACGCCGGGGTAGGGGGTGATGTCCTTGTTGACGACGTCCAGCCACAGGAAGGTGGCCAGCGGGGCCTCGGTGCGGGACTTGAACCACATGGAGCGCTGGTCGGGGCTGGCGGTGTTGCAGAAGATCTTGCCGTCGGCGCCGGGGGTGTTCCACAGCTGCCCCATCTCCAGGACGAGCGTGCGGATGCCGGCCTGGCCGAGGCGCAGGGCGGCGACGGCACCGCCGTACCCCGAACCGACCACGATGGCGGGCGCGTTGTCGACGGAGGCCGCTTCCTCGGCCGCCTGCGCCGACTGCAGCCCGATCCGGGTGAGCCCGGCGGCAGCCGCGCTCTGCAGGGCGATCATGCCCAGTATTTGACGTCTCGTCAGCTGATGCTGCGTCAGTTTCACTGTCATGCGCGCAGCATCGGCGGATTATCGGGCTCCGGCTATAGCAAGGTCTTCAACTTTTCCGCCAACAAGTCCCAGCGCCACTTCTCTTCCACCCACTCACGTCCCCGCTCCCCCATGCGTCGCCTGAGCTCCGGGTCGGAGAGGAGGACGGTGATCCATTCGGCCGTCTCCTCGGGGGAGCCGCCGTGGACCACCCAGCCGGTCTCGCCGTCCAGGACGGCGTCGGGGGCGCCGCCCGAGTCGCCGGCCACGACCGGCAGGCCCGTCGCCGACGCCTCCAGGTAGACGATGCCGAGCCCCTCGACGTCGAGCCCGCCCCGGCGGGTCCGGCAGGGCATGGCGAAGACGTCACCGGCGCCGTAGTGGGCGGGCAGCTCGGACCAGAGGACGGCACCCGTGAAACGCACGGAGCCCGCGACACCGGTCTCGCGCGCCAGCTTGCGCAGCTCGCCCTCGTAGGGCCCGCCGCCGACGATCAGCAGCACCGCGTCCGGCTCGGCGGCCAGGATCCGGGGCATGGCCAGGATCAGCGTGTCCTGCCCCTTGCGCGGCACCAGCCGGGACACGCACACGACCACCGGCCGGTCGGTCAGCCCGAGCCGCGCCCGGACCGCGTCACCGCCCGAGGCGGGGTGGAAGACCTTCTCGTCGACGCCGGGCGGCAGCTGCACCATCCGCCCGGCCGCCGCGGGCGTCAGCGCGGAGGCGATCCGCGAGCGCGTGTACTCACCGAGGTAGGTGATCGTGTCCGTGCCCTCCCCGATCCGCCGCAGCAACTGCCGCGCGCCGGGCAGCTGCGCCCACCCCGCCTCGTGGCCGTGAGTCGTCGCCACCAGCCGCTCGGCGCCGGCCCTGCGGAGCGCCGGCGCCATCAGCCCGAGCGGCGCCGCCGCCCCGAACCACACCGACGTACAACCGTGCGCGCGCAGCAGCCCGACGGCCGTCCGGGTGGCCGCCGGCGTCGGCAGCAGCATGGTCGTACGGTCCCGGACCACGGTGAAGGGCTGCTCGGCGTCGAAGGCGCGGGTCGCCTCGACGCCCTCCTTGCCCCGCTTCCAGGTGGAGGCGTAGACGACCAGCCGCTCGGGGTCCAGGCGCAGCGCCATGTTGTGCAGGAACGCCTGGATGCCGCCGGGGCGGGGCGGGAAGTCGTTGGTCACGATCAGGGTCTTGTGCATCGCCGCCGACCCTACCGGGCGCGTCCGCACAGGTGGGCTCGGCCGTGTTGGTGGCGAGTTCACAGCTGGGCAGGACATCATGTTCCCCTCAAGACGAACAGCTGGCCGAAGGGGCTCGGGTGGACATTGCGGGTGCGAGGCGGTCCCTCGCGGGGCTGCTGGTGACCTGGGGCCTGACCAGGGTGGTCCTGCTGCTGTTCGTCTTCAAGGTGTGGATCTTCCCGGGCCCGGACGTCACCAGCGACGTGTCGGTGATCTACCAGGGCTGGTACGAGGTGCTGCGCACCGGCACCTTCCCGCTCGGCGACGTCACCTGGCAGTACCCGCCCGCGGCGGCCCTCGCGATCCTCTCCCCGGCGCTGCTGCCCTTCCTGCAGTACGCGTCGGCCTTCTTCGTCCTGGCCTGCGTGGCCGACCTGGCCGTCCTCGCCCTGCTGCTGTACACGGGCCTGCGCCCCGGCAAGTCGCTGCGCGGGGCCTGGATGTGGGTGGTGGGCGTGCCGCTGGTCGGGCCGACCGTGTACGCCCGTTACGACGTGATGGTCACCGCCGTCGCCGTGGCCGGCCTGCTCGCCGGGGCCCGGCGGCCCCGCGTGATGGGCGTCCTGGTCGGGTTCGCGGCGATGCTGAAGGTGTGGCCGGCGCTGCTGCTGCTCGGCGCCCGCAAGTGGACCGCGTGGGCCTGGACCGCGGGGACCGTCGCCGTGCTGGCGGGGCTGTTCGCGGTGTCGATGCCGGGCGCGTTCGCCTTCCTGACCTTCCAGAGCAACCGGGGCACCGAGGTGGAGTCCCTGGGCTCGCTCGTCTTCCATGTGGCCCGGCACTTCGGCTGGGACGGCCGGGTGCTGTTCAACTACGGCTCGATCGAGTTCGTCGGCCCCTGGGTGAACGCCGTCAGCTCCGCCGCCCTGTTCCTGACCGGCGTGGCCTTCGGCTGGCTGCTGCTGTGGCGGCTGATGGCGACGCGGTTCCTGCCGAGCACGCTCGCCGACGCGGCGTTCGCGGCGGTGCTGATGTTCACGGTCACCAGCCGGGTGATCAGCCCCCAGTACATGGTGTGGCTGGTCGGTCTCGGGGCCGTCTGCGTGTGCTTCCGGGGCACCCGGATGGGGCTGCCCGCGCTGCTGGTCCTCGCGGCCTGTCTGGTGACGGTGCTGGAGTTCCCGCTCTGGTTCCAGCACGTCGTCGCGAGCGACCGCCTCGGGGTGACCCTCCTGTTCCTCCGCAACGGCCTCCTGGTCGCCGCAGCCGTCTGCACGGCCGTCCAGCTCTGGCGCTCGACGGTCCCCCGCACCCAGGTCCCGACCCTGCCCGCCCAGACGCCCCGCACCAAGGAGACCACGACCTCCACCTGAGGCGGGCCCTGCCGACAGCCGACCGGCACGGACCACCGGCGGCCAGGCGGTCGTCAGTCGCCGCCCCGCCGCGTCACGCCTCGCACGGGCAGCGGATCCACACGGCTGTGCCGCCTCGCAGCCGCACGCCTCCCGCCCCTCCGCGCGATCCGCGCGATCCGCGTGAAGGGCACGGCCACCGCGGCGCACTGCACGGCCATGGCGATCGCCATCGCCAGGCACACACCGGGCAGCCCGAGCCCCGACAGGGCGTACGTGAGCGGGAGTTGGACCGCCGTGCCGAGGAGTGTCACCCGCAGCAGGGCCGGCGCTCCCCCACTCCCCTCGAAGACCCCGCCCAGCGCGATGAAGCAGGCCATCAGCAGCAGGTACGGGCCGATGCAGCGCAGGAACAGCGCACCGGCGCGGGCGACCTCGGGTCCGGCACCGAAGGCGGCCATGATCAAGGGGGCGGTGGCGGCGAGCAGGACGGCGGCCACCAGCCCCACCGTGCCGGACACCAGCATCGCCTGGCGGCCGATCTCCCGCCGCGCGTCCCGGCCCGCGCCCCGTGTGTGGGCGGTGTGGATCGAGGCGGCCTGCCGCACCGCGTAGAACGCCATGGTGGCCACGTACATGACCTTGCTACGCGACGGCGTACGCCGCCACCGCCGTCACCCCGAGCCGCGCCACGATCGCCACCAGCACCAGCACCAGCACCAGCACCAGCACCAGCACCCCGCCCTGCCGCACGGTGAAGTCGGCGGACATGGGCAGCCCGGTCCTCAGGGTCCGGCGCAGGGCCGCAACCACCGGTTCCGCGGGCCGCGCGCGCCGACCGCCTCCCGCGGCAGGTCGTTCCGTCGGAGGACGACCAGCCCCACGCCCAGCGCCAGGCACCTGTGCATACGGAGCGGGCCTGGCTCCGGGAGGTCATCGGCCTGTTGGATCAGGCCAGTTGAGACTTGAGGTACTCCCGCCACTGCTCGGTGAACTTCCCCAGCGTCGTGCCGAGGACCTTCCTCATCGCGTCCTCGACCGACCCGGTCCGGCGCGGATGGTCGCCCACCGCCCGGTAGAACTGCCCGAGCCGGTCCTGGCCCCACCGGTCGGCGATCATGCGGCAGGCCAGCCAGCCGCCCTCGTAGGCCTGCGCCAGCTTCGTCGCGTCCCCGCTGAAGCCGAAGTCCTTGTCGGTCGGCAGCGCGGCCGGCACCTGCCCGTCGTCGACCGAGCGGGCCAGCTCGGGGGCGGCCTGGACCGCTGTACGGCCGGTGCCGAGGTAGCCGACCCAGTCGGCGTACCCCTCCGACAGCCACAGCGGGGTCGCGGCCGTGGTGTGGGCGCGGGTGGCGACATGGGTGGTCTCGTGGGTGAGCACGACCTGCTTGCCCAGCGTGCCGAGGAGGGCGTACGCGTCCGGGTTGACGATGATCCGGTCCGCCGGCGCGTCCGGCGGCCCGCCGACCTCGCCGGTGGTCACCGCGGCGATGCCCCGGTACTGCGAGGCCGGTGAGCCGAGCAGCCCCGCCATGCCCTCCACGGACTTCGGTACGAGGACGAAGACGTGCCGGGCCCAGTCGGTGCCCCACGCCCCGCTGACGGCCGGGACGGCATGGTCCGCGAGGTCGGCGTAGACGTGCAGCCGCTCGCTGGACTGCCCGACGCCGAGGACGAGGCTGTGCCTGCCGCGCATGACCGTCACCTCGCCCTGGTCCCACAGCTGTTGGGCGGACTTGCGGGCGGGGGTGTCGGCGTCCACCCGCCACTGCCCGTCCGGGCCCCGGGAGAGGGTGAGGGTGCGGCCGGCGGTGACCGGGGCGTTGTCGTACCCCTGGACCCGGTAGCGGAGTTCGGCGTCCGCGGTGGCCTCGTCGCCGTGCCGGTGCAGGGCCGTGACGCGGTAGGACCAGGAGGCCAGCGGCACTCCGCGCAGGTTCTCGAACCACCCGAGCGCGCCGGTCTTCACAAAGGCCGTCCGGTCGCGGTCGAGAACGGCGGCGGACCGCCGGTCCAGGACCCGCTGCAGACCGGCCCTCGCCGTGCCGTCCGGCGACTGTCCGCCGCAGGCCACCAGGGAGACGAGCAGCAGAACGAGCGCCACGACACCCGGCTTCCACGCCCGCCCACGACCACCAGCCACTTTCCGATCGTACGGCCGACCGGGCGCGCGGCGTCAGACCCGCGTGACGGACGACACCGGCATCATGTTGACGCGGTCGTAGCGCACGGGGGCGCCCGGGTAGGGCGCGTGGATCACCTGGCCGTTGCCCACGTACATCGCGACATGGCTGGCGTCCGAGCGGTAGACGACCAGGTCGCCGGGCTGCGCCTGGGAGAGCGGCACCTGCCGGCCGGCGAACCGCTGCTCCTGCGAGGTGCGCGGCAGATGGACGCCGGCGTGCGCGTACGACCACTGCATCAGGCCCGAGCAGTCGAAGCCGGAGGGGCCGTTGGCGCCCCAGACGTACGGTCTGCCGAGCGCCGAGCGGGCGGCGGCGATCGCGGCGGCCGCGCGGGCGTCGGGCGGGACGACGCCCGAGAGGCCGGGGACGTCGTCGCGTCCGGAGCGGGAGGCCCGGTCGTAGGCGGCGCGCTGCCCGAACGGCAGGGAGGTGAGCAGCTGCCGGGCCTTGGCGAGCTTCTGCTCGACGGTCTTCTTGTGGGCGGCGACCGCCGTGCGGCTCTTCTCCAGGTCGGCGAGCTTGCCGGCCGCCTCCGCGCGCTCCTGGGCGAGTTCACGCAGCGCGGACCGCAGCTCCCGCAGCTGACCGGCCTGGTGGACGCTGATCCGGTCGAGCGTGGAGGCCTTGTCGAGGTAGTCGGCCGGGTCGTCGGAGAAGAGCAGGGCGACGGTCGGGTCGATGCCGCCGGAACGGTACTGGGCGCCGGCCAGCGAACCGAGCGCGTCCCGCATGGTGTTGACGCGCTGCTGCTGGCGGGCGATGCCGTCCTGCGCCTGACCGAGCTCGCGGCGCAGGGTGGCGGCGGTCTCGTCGGCCTTGTCGTAGGCCTGGGTCGCCTTCTCGGCCTCCGCGTAGAGGCGGTCCACCTCGGTCTTGGTGTCGGTGCGCGGCGCGGCGTCGGCCGGCACGGCGCCGAGGGCGGCGGTCGCCGCGGACAGGACACACAGCGCGGTGCCTGCACCTCGGTTGAACCCGGACGTCGGTACAAGGCGGCGATGGGACCCCACGGGAAGCCGCGCTCCTTCCGCTGACGACAAGGACCGCTTCCCCGCGCGGCGGGGAAACGCGGCAGACAGTAGCCGCGCGGTGGGGGGTCGGCCAAAGACCTCGGTGGGCACGCACAGTGACGCCCCGCCTCTGACGCAGGTCATCGGCGGGGCGCGGGGTCAGCGGGAGGTGCCGTAATTCGCCCGTTCGGGCGGCACCCGGAACGTCAGCCGATGCGGACGCCGAACTGGAACGGCATGTTGCTCATCGACTCGTAGCGCACGACGGTGCCGGTGCGCGGGGCGTGCAGCACCATGCCGTTGCCCGCGTACAGGCCGACGTGGTGCAGGTCGCCGTAGAAGAGGACGAGGTCGCCGACCCTGAGCTGGCTCTCGCTGTAGATCCGGGTGCCGGCGTTGGCCTGCTCCTGCGAGGTGCGCGGGATGGTGACGCCGGCCGCGGCGTAGGCGCGGGAGGTCAGACCGGAGCAGTCGAAGGAGGCCATGCCGGTGGCGCCGAAGGAGTACGGCTTGCCGAGCTGGCCCTGCGCCCACTGGAAGGCGGCGGCGGCCCGGCTGGAGGCGGCGGTGCTGTTGCCGAGGTCGACCCGCTCGTTGGCGTCGCGGTTGGCGCGGGACTGGTCGGCGTTGAGGGCCGCGCGCTCGGCGGCGGTCAGGGAGTTGAGGAGCTTCTGCGCCTGGGCGAGCTTGCCCTGGACCGCCTTCTTCTGGGCGACGAACGCGGCGCGGGTGGCGGAGAGGTCCTTGAGCTTGCCGGAGGCCTCGGCGCGCTCCTGGGCGAGCTCGCGCTGCTTCTCCTCGATCTTCTTCAGCGCCTCGACCTGCTGGGCGCTGAGCTGGTCGGCGGTGGAGGCCTTGTCGAGGTAGTCGTCCGGGTTCGACGACAGGAACAGCTGCAGGGAGGAGTCGATGGTGCCGCTGCGGTACTGGGCGGCGGCCGCCAGGCCGATGGAGTCGCGCAGGGTGTTGAGCTCCTCCTGGCCCCGGGCGACGTCGTCCTGGATGGTGGAGATCTCCTTCTGGAGCTTCTGCTCCTTCTCCTTGGCGCCGTTGAGCTTCTCGGTGGCCTGCTCGGCCTGCTCGTAGAGCTTGTCGACCTTCGCCTTGACCTCGTCCTTGGAGGGCTTCTCGCTCGGCGCGGCGTTGGCGGCCTGAGCGCTGATGGCAACGGCTGCAGCAGCGGCGGTGGTGAGCACGGTCACGCGCGTGCGGCTCGGCTGCTTGGGTCGACGGTGGGACGCCACGGAGGTGAACTCCTTCTTTTGAGTGATCACCCGCTCGGAGGTTCGAGGCCAGACCCTAGTGACCTTCCTGTGATCAGATCAAATCCTCACACCAAAAAATCCCGTCACGCAATGCATTCTTTGCACACAACTCACATGGGGTCACGCCAGGTTGACGCTACGTTGCGTGACGATCCCATCAAATCGGGCATTGAAACCGGAGATTGACGTTTGCGACAGGCGCCCCGCAAAGGGGCCGGGCAGGCACTCAGGACAGGCGCTTCAGCAGCATCGCGGAGGCGACCGGACGCGCCCCCGCCTTGGCGACCCCGTCGGCCACCTCACGGTCGGTGGAGGCGACGATGACGGGCCGCCCCGGCGGCTCGGCGCGCACCAGCTGACGGATCAACTCATCGGCGGTGACGCCGGGTTTGGAGAACAGCACCCGCACCCCGCGCGGGGGCGCCAGCAGCACCGGGGCCACCAGTTCGGCCCCGTCGAAGACGCAGGTGACCTCGGCGCCGGTCTGCGCGGCGAGCTGGGAGAGCTGGCCGAGGAGCCTGAGGCGCTGCTTCTCCAGGGGCATCTGCGGATAGCCGGTCTTGGTGACGTTGTAGCCGTCGACCACCAAGTGCGCCTGGGGCAGGGCCAGAAGCTGGTCCAGGATGGCCGGATCGTGCTCGGACAGCGCCCTGGCGGCGATGTCCTTCGGGGTCATTCGTCCCGGTTCGACCGCGTCGACGGTTTCCGCGGGCCGTACGGACACGGGCGGCAACGCCAGTTCGCGGCGCAGCCCCTGGGCCGCGTCCAGAACGGTGTCCAGAAGCAGACGGACGCGCATGTCCTCGACACTGCGCCCCTCCCGCGCCGCTCTGCGCGTGGCCTCGAGGGCCGCCTCGGCCTCCCCGAGCCGCGCCTTGAGCCGCCGGGTCTCGCTCTCCGCGGCGGACACCTGGGCCTGCCCGTCGGCCCGTACGGCCTCCATCTCGCCCTGGATCTTGCGCAGGGCGGCCTCGCCGCGCTTGACGTCGCTGAGGGCGGCACGGAGCTTGCGGTGAAGCGATTCGGCTTCCTTCTTGGCCGACTCCAGCTCCGCCCGCAGCCGCTCGGTCTCCGCGCGGGTCTGGTCGCGGGCGGCGGTGAGCTCCTCGCGCAGCCGCTCCAGCTCCGCCCGGCTCTCCTCGCCGGCCCGCTCGGCGTCCGCCCGCTGGGCCTCCTCGCCGGCCGCGGTGACGAGCTTGACCCAGCCGGTGGGCCGCAGAACATAGGCCGCGGCCGCCACGTCGAGCGGATCCGCGGCCGGGGGCGGCGAGCCGGAGTCGAGAGCGCCGGCGAGCTCCGGCTGGGCCTCTCTCAGCTTCTCCCCGATGCGCTGCCGGAACAGCGGATCGGTCTCCAGCGCCGCCGCCATCGCGTTCCCGGCGAACTTGGCCCGCCGGTTCGGCGCGAAGCGCGCGTACTGCCTCAGCTGGGCGGGCAGCTCCGCGACGGTCAGCCCGCCGAACCCGTCCGAGACGATCTGTACGACTCTTCTGCGCACCCCGTCGGGCAGCGGACGGTCGAGCACCTCGGCGGCGCCGTCGCCCGGCCCCCCGCCTTGTGTCTCCACCATCCGTCACACCCCATCACTGTGCGGGGCCGCTCCCGGTCAGGAGCCGGCGCCCGGCCTGTCCACGAGTTCCACCTGGTCCACGGCGTTGCACCAGCGGCAGCGCACCGACTCGATGGTCTCACTGACCACCTCGCGCTCCTCGACCTTCGGCTCTCCGGCCAGGTCGAGATGGACGTACTCGACGACCTTCGACGAGCGGGTCACGTCGAAACGCGTGAGGTTGCCGCAGAGGGTGCAGCGCCACCGCGTCGTGGCGGTCGGCAGGGGAACCGTCATCGTGACTGTTCGCTTTCCTTCTAGTCTCCGTGACGCCCCAGCTTCCCTGGAGCGTGTGGCCGTAACCCTACGGCCTGCCGACACCTCACCGCTGATGCGTCCACGGCGGCGAGGCGGTCTGGGCGGCTGTGTCCTGTTACGTCATGCTCTGTGTTCATGATCGGCAACTGGAGCGTGACCGTCGGCAGAGTGCTGCGCACACCCTCGGCACCGGTGACGTACGGGCTGATCGCCCTGTGCTGTCTGCTCTTCCTGGCCGGGCCCGCGGCGGGGCTGAACCCGGCCTACGGCACCGGGGACGCGCTGCTCGCCGCGCAGCGCGCCTACTTCCACCGCTGGGGCGTGGTCCCGGCCGAGCTGTTCCAGGGCTCTCCCCGGGCCGCCCTCACCCCGGCGACCGCCCTGTTCGTGCACGGCAGCTGGGTGCACCTGCTGGGCAACATGCTCTTCCTCTACGTCTTCGGGGCGATGGCCGAGGAACGGATGGGCCGCATCCGGTTCACGCTCTTCTACGTCGGCTGCGGCTATCTGGCCCTGCTGGGCTACGCGGCCGCCAACGCCGCCTCCGAGCAGTCCCTGGTCGGCGCGTCCGGGGCGATCTCGGCGGTCCTGGGCGCGTTTCTGTACCTCTTCCCCGGGGCCCGGGTGACAAGCCTGCTGCCCTTCCTGTTCTTCCTCCCCCTCCGCTTCCCCGCCTGGGTGGTCCTGCCCTTCTGGGCGTCCCTGCAGTGGCTGGCGGCGGGCCGGGCGCCCCAGGGGCCCGGGGTGGCGTATCTGGCCCACCTGGTGGGCTTCGGCCTGGGCTTCCTCTACGCGTGGGCCCGTTTCCGCCGTACGACTAGAGTGAGGGCCGCCCCTGCTCCGGCCCCCGAGGGAGAGAACCAGCCGTGATCACCGCGATCGTCCTCATCAAGACCAGCGTGGACCGGATCCCCGAGATCGCCGAGCGGATCGCCGCGCTGGACTCCGTCAGTGAGGTCTTCTCCGTCACGGGCACCTACGACCTGATCGCCATGGTCCGGGTCAAGCGGCACGAGGACCTGGCGGAGGTCATCCCCGGCTCGATCAGCAAGATCCCGGGCGTCGAGGCCACCGACACCCATGTCGCGTTCCGGACCTACTCGCAGCACGACCTGGAGGCCGCGTTCGCGATCGGCCTGGACTCCTGACACCCCGCCCTACTCCGCGGGGCGGTGCAGGCGGCCCCAGAGGGTGACCAGCGCGCCCCAGTTCTCGACCTGCCAGGCCGGGAGGTCGGCGGAGTGCGGCACGCCGTCCTCGTCGGCGCCGCGCACCGTGAGCCGCGCGTCCCGCCGCATCGCCCACCAGGAGCGGGGGACGGACGGGTCGGGCAGGTCGACACCGAGCGTGGGCTCCTCCAGGCCGGACCAGGTCAGGAGCGTCCGGCCGCGCGGCAGCCACAGTCCCCGCGCGTCCGCGGTGAGCGGGCCGAAGGCGACCTGCCGGCCCTCCTCGAGCCGCGCGAGCAGCGCGGGCGCCTGCGCCCGCCCGACCCGCCGCCGGATGTGATGGACGGCGGCCCGGATCGACGCGTTCTCGGAGCGTTGCTCGTCCGGCTCGTGCAGCTGCCACTCGTCGAGGACGAAGGACTGTTGCGCGCCGTCGGCGAACCGCGCCAGGTGCCGGTGGCCGAAGGTGTACCAGGGCGGGCCGTGCTCCCGGTCCCGTCTCAGGGTCAGGTCGATGGTGGAGCGCCAGTGGGTCACCTGCTCCCAGCGCCGGGCCCGCGCGTCCGGCCCGGTCACCAGCCCCTCCTCGTACAGGTACACCGGCGTCCCGCCGAGCAGCCGTGGCCGGCGGCGGGCGACGGCCACCGCGAGGAGCTCCCCGAGTTCCCCGGCCGATGCCGACTCACCCACCGCGGCCGGAATCCCCACACAACGGATGATTACACGGCCGGCACGCAGCGGCCGTCCTCCGTCCGGTAGTTCCACTTCGCCCCGTCGCTCACCAGTTCCCGGACGGCGTTCACGAAGCGCTCGACGTGCTCGTCGGGGGTGCCCGCGCCGAAGCTGACCCGGATCGCGTTGAGGGACTTCTCGCCGGGCGCGGCCTCGGGGGCGCCGCACTCGCCCTGGGTCTGCGGGTCGGAGCCCAGGAGGGTGCGCACCAGCGGGTGGGCGCAGAACAGGCCGTCGCGGACGCCGATGCCGTACTCGGCGGAGAGGGCGGCGGCGAAGTGGGAGCTGTTCCAGCCCTCGACGACGAAGGAGATCACGCCGACCCGGGGCGCGTCGTCGCCGAAGAGGGACAGCACCTTCACCTGCGGGACCTCCGCGAGGCCCGCCCGCACCTTCTCGATCAGATACTGCTCACGGGCGACCAGGGTGTCGAAACCGGCCTCCGTCAGCGCCTTGCAGGCCGAGGCGATGGAGTAGGCGCCGATGACGTTCGGGGAGCCGGCCTCGTGCCGGGCGGCGCTGTCGTGCCACTCCACGTCCACTCCCCCGTCCTCGCGGCGGGTGACCTTGCGGCTGGCGCCGCCGCCCGCGAGGTAGGGGTCGGCCGCGCGCAGCCAGTCGGCGCGGCCGGCCAGGACGCCGGAGCCGAAGGGGGCGTACAGCTTGTGGCCGGAGAAGGCGACCCAGTCGACGTCCAGGTCGCGCACGGAGACCGGGTGGTGCGGGGCCAGCTGGGCGGCGTCCAGGACGATGCGGGCGCCGTGCGCGTGGGCGGCGGCGGCCAGCTCACGGACCGGCCACAGCTCGCCGGTGACGTTCGAGGCGCCGGTGACGCAGACCAGGGCCGGGCCATGGGGGTCGCGGTCCGCGAGGGCCTTCTTCAGGGTCGCCACGGCCTGGCACGGGGTGCGCGGGGCGTCGAGGTAGGTGACCCGGGCGTCCGGCCAGGGCAGCAGGCTCGCGTGGTGCTCGGTCTCGAAGACGAAGACCTGGCAGTCGGCGGGCAGGGCGCGGGCCAGGAGGTTGAGGGAGTCCGTGGTCGAGCGGGTGAAGACCAGCTGGTCGTCGGAGCGGCAGTCGAGGAACTCGGCGACGGTCCTGCGGGCGTTCTCGAACAGGTCGGTCGACAGCTGCGAGAGGTAGCCGGCACCGCGGTGGACGCTGCCGTAGTACGGGGCGTACGCCGCCACGTCGTCCCAGACGCGCTGCAGGGCGGGGGCGCTGGCCGCGTAGTCGAGGGCCGCGTAGGTGACTTCGCCGCCCGTCACGAGCGGGACGGTGACATCCCGGCCCAGAACGGGCAGCGGGGCACAAATGGTCTGGGCGGAGGCAGCGGTGGAGACGGACATGGGGAACTCCCGTGAAAAGAGAAAGGTGAGATGGGTGTGCGGAGGCGGGGCTCGGCGCCCTATCGCATTCGCTTGCTCACGGAAGACTCCTCGAACGACCAGGATCCCTGGTTCGTGAGGGATCCGCGCTTGCCGCAGACCTCGCTGCCCACGGCCTGGTCTTCACCCGGGGCACCCCGCCACGGACGGAGGGTTGCCGGACAGTCGGCCGGGGCCTCATGACTGTCACTCATGACCTGGTACAGGAACGTACGTGAAGTGATCGCGGTCCCGCAACTCGTGTCCGAATTACGGGACCGCACCTCGCCGTTATGCGTTGCTGGCCGCCACCCAGCGCTCCAGCGCCCGCTTGGCCGACCCGGAGTCGATCGACTCGGCCGCCTTGGCCATCCCGGCGCCGATCTGCTCGGCCAGAGTCCCGGGGCCCGGGTCGAGGGCGACCAGGGCTGCCGCCGAGTTCAGCAGGACGGCGTCGCGCACCGGGCCCGTCTCGCCGTCCAGCAGACGGCGGGCGACCTCCGCGTTGTACGACGGGTCCGCGCCCCGCAGAGCCTCCACGGGGACCAGCTCGATGCCGACGTCCCGCGGGTCGAAGGTCTCCTCGGTGACCTTGCCGTCCCGGACGATCCAGACCCGCGAAGTCGCCGTCGTGGT
The DNA here is from genome assembly GCF_022513565.1 of Streptomyces gilvus. Lineage (GTDB taxonomy): Bacteria > Actinomycetota > Actinomycetes > Streptomycetales > Streptomycetaceae > Streptomyces > Streptomyces gilvus. The sequence continues at coordinate 146,856 of NZ_JAKWBE010000020.1, forward strand.
CAGCTCGTCGAAGCCGTCGTCGCCGCGGAAGACGAGGGAGGAGTTGCCGCGCTCGGCGAGGACGCCCGCGATGAGGGGCGCCAGCCGCGGGTCGGCGACGCCCACCGCCTGCGCCCTCACCTTCGCCGGGTTGGTCAGCGGGCCGAGGGCGTTGAAGGTGGTCCGGATGCCCAACTGGCCGCGCGCGGCGGCCACATGACGCAGTGCCGGGTGGAACTTGATGGCGAAGCAGAACGTGATGCCGGCTTCCTCGGCGACCTCGGCCACGCGCTTCGGCGTGAGTTGCAGGTTGACGCCCAGCTTCTCCAGGACGTCCGAGGCGCCGGACGCCGAGGACGCGGCCCGGTTGCCGTGCTTGACGACCTTCGCGCCCGTGCCGGCGATGACGATCGCCGACATCGTGGAGATGTTCACCGTCTTGGCGCCGTCGCCACCGGTGCCGACGATGTCGACGGTCCGCCCCGGCACCTCGATCACGTTCGCGTGCTCGTACATCGTCCGGACGAGCCCGGTGATCTCCTCGACCGTCTCGCCCTTGGCCCTGAGCGCCACCGCGAACCCGGCGATCTGCGCGTCGGTCGCCTCGCCGCGCATGATCAGGTCCATCGCCCAGGCGGTGTCGTCGGCGCTGAGGTCGTGGCCGTCCAGCAGGCCGTTCAGCAGCTGGGGCCAGGAACGGCCCGCCGCGGTGTCGCCTCCAGCGGGGGTCACAGCGCTCATAGGGCCGCTCCGGGGTGTCGTAGCAGAAAACGTGAACCCCACCCTATCCAGCTCCAGGACATGGTGAAGGGCCCCGTCCGAACACCG
>NZ_JAKWBE010000021.1 GCF_022513565.1 Streptomyces gilvus
GCTCAAGGTTCCTTCTCCTCAACAGGTTGGTACGGACTTCACTGGCCACTGCGCCGCAGCCGTACGCGGTACGAGTAGTGCTCGGGCAGGAAGTGACTGATGGCCAGCTCGACGAGCTGACCGGTCACGGTCTGGTAGACGCGGTCGATGCGCAGGAGTGCCCGGCCCGGTTCACAGCCCAGGTGTTCGGCGATCTCCGGTGGGGCCTCGGTGACGGTGATGCTCTGTTCGGCCTCGGCGATCGGTTCGGGCAGCCGCTGGTCGAGCAGCCCGATGACGGTGAACGCGTTCGGCGTGCCGGGCAGCGTCAACTCCGTCACGTCGGACAGGAGTTGGCCGATGGCGGGGGGCAGCCAGACCGAGGTGTGGCAGAACGCCGTGTCCTCGTGCAGTCGCAGGAAGGACAGCTTGTGCACGCGGTCGGTGTGCAGACCCAGGCGGCCTGCCGCGTCCACGTCGACCCGGCGGTGCAGCGGTGTCACCACGTCCATGCGGGTGTCGATGGACAGCCCCATCAGGTCGTCCACCGACCCGAACTGCCGCAGGTACTGCTCCTCCCGGGGCGTGGAGAACGTGCCGCGCCCCGGCACCCGGTAGACCAGTCCCTCCGCGACGAGGTCCTGGAACGCCCGCCGCACGGTCTGCCGGCTGACCTCGTACGTCTCGGCCAACTCGGCCTCGGTCGGCAGCCGTACGCCGTCCGGGTAGTCGTGGCGCAGGATCGCTGCCCGCAGTTCGCGCGCGAGCCGCAGATAGGTGCTCTCCCGCTGGGGCTGTTCAGCCATCGAGACCGCCCCTCGCCACCAACTGGGACGCGATCACGTTGCGTTGGATCTCGTTGGTGCCCTCGCCGACGATCATCAGGGGGGCGTCACGGAAGTACCGCTCCACGTCGAACTCGGTCGAGTAGCCGTAACCGCCGTGGATCCGCACCGCGTTGAGGGCGATCTCCATGGCCGTCTCGGAGGCGAACAGCTTGGCCATGCCCGCCTCCATGTCGACCCGGTGCCCGGCCTCGGCCTCCCGGGCCGCGTGCAGGACGAGGTGGCGGGCGGCGGTGAGCTTGGTCGCCATGTCGGCGAGGTAGTTGCCGATCGACTGGTGACGCCAGATGGGCCTGCCGAAGCTCTCCCGCTCCTGGGCGTAGCGCAACGAGTCCTCCAGGGCCGCGCGTCCCACGCCCAGCGCGCGGGCGGCGACCTGGAGCCGCCCGGTCTCCAGTCCCTTCATCATCTGGCCGAAGCCCTGGCCCTCCGCGCCGCCGAGCAGCGCCTCGACGGGCAGCCGGTAGTCCTGGAAGGCCACCTCGCAGCTCTCCACGCCCTTGTAGCCGAGCTTGGGCAGATCACGGGAGACGACGAGGCCCGGTCCGTGCTCGGCCAGCAGGATCGAGATGCCCCGGTGACGTGGCTCGGCGGCCGGGTCGGTCTTGCACAGCAGCGCGATCAGACCGGCGCGGCGGGAGTTGGTGATCCAGGTCTTCGCGCCGTTGACGACGTACTCGCCGCCCTCCCGGCGCGCGACCGTCGTCATCGCCTGCAGGTCGGAACCCCCGCCCGGCTCGGTCAGCGCCATCGTCGCGCGCACCTCACCGGTCGCCAGGCGCGGCAGATGGCGCCGCTTCTGCTCCTCCGTGCCGTACAGCAGAAGGAGCTTGGCCACGACCGTGTGTCCGCCCATCGCCCCGGCCAGGCTCATCCAGCCGCGCGCCAGTTCCTCGGTGACCAGCACGAAGCAGGGCATGGAGACGGGGGTCCCGCCGTACTCCTCGGGGATCGCCAGGCCGTAGACACCGAGTTCCTTCATCCGCTCGATGAGGTGCTCGGGGTAGGTGTCGGAGTGCTCCAGCTCCTTGACGACGGGCTTGACGTCCTTGTCGACGAACTCGCGCACGGTTCGTACGACGAGCCGCTCGTCGTCGGGCAGCAGGTCCAGGACGCTCATCGGGGCATTCTCCACACGTCGTCAGATGACGGCGTCGGCGCGCAGGGCGTCGATGTCGTCGCGGGTACGGCCGAGTCCGGCGAGGATCGCGTCGGTGTGCTCGCCGACGTCCGGTACGGGATCCATACGAGCGGGGACGCCCGCGAGGTCGGCGGGCGGCAGCAGGGCCTGGACCGTCGCGCCCGGCACGGCCACCTCCTGCCAGCGTCCGCGGGCCGCCAGCACCGGGTGGTCGAGGAAGGCGGCGACGTCGTTGACCCCGGCGCAGGCGATGCCGATCCGCTCCAGGTCCGCGAGGACGTCGACGGCGTCGGAGCGGGCGATGCGCTCGGCGACGATCGCGTTCAACTCGTCGCGGTGCGCCACGCGTTGGGAGCCGGTGGCGAAGCGCGGATCGTCCGTCAGGGCCGGCCGGTCCAGGAACTCCGCGCACAGGACGGCCCATTCGCGCTCGTTCTGGATGGAGAACAGCACCTGCCGGCCGTCGGCGGTCGGGAAGGCGCCGTACGGGGCGATGGTCGCGTGCTGGGTGCCGAGGCGGGCGGGCTGGGTGCCGCCGTAGCGGGTGTAGTAGGCGGGCTGGCCCATCCACTCGGCGAGCGCCTCGAACAACGACACCTCGACGGGGTGCGTGCGGCCGGTCGTGGCGCGCGTGTAGAGCGCGGTCAGGATGCCGCTGTAGGCGTACATCCCGGCCGCGATGTCCGCGACGGAGATGCCGACGCGGGCGGCTTCGTCGGCGGTTCCGGTGAGGGAGACGAGCCCGGTCTGGCACTGCACCAGCAGGTCGTAGGACTTGCGGCCGGCCCAGGGCCCGGTCGTGCCGTACCCGGAGATCGTGCACGGGATCAGCCGGGGGTGGCGCTCGGTCAGCGTGCCGGTGTCGAGTCCCAGCCGGTCGGCGGCGCCCGGCGCCAGGTTCTGGACGAACACATCGGCGTCGTCGAGGAGTTGGCGGAGGATCTCCAGGCCGCGCGGGTCCTTGAGGTCCAGCGTGAGGGATTCCTTGGAGCGGTTGAGCCAGACGAAATAACTGGAGTGGCCGTGCACGGTCGTGTCGTAGCGGCGGGCGAAGTCGCCCTCTCCCGGCCGCTCCACCTTGATGACGCGGGCACCGAGGTCGGCGAGCTGGCGAGTGGCGTACGGGGCGGCGACGGCCTGCTCGAGGCTGACCACCGTGATGCCGGACAGGGGGAGTTGCCGCACCTCACGCCTCCTCTTCGGGGAACTGCTCGCTCAGCACCTCGCGGGCTCCCGCCCACGTCAGCCCGCCCAGCAGCGCGGGCACATCCGCACCGCAGGCGGCGGCCTTGGCGCTCAAGTCGGCGTCGGACACGGGCCGTTGCGGAGCCCCGGGCGGCAACTCCAGCTCGGCGTACACCTCACCGCCGTCCGCGAGGTCGACTCGCAGCTCCACGCGCCCGTCCAGCAGTGTCCTCGTCTCACCCGGCAGCAGTTCGACCCCGACGAGGCCGAGGAGTTTGCGCGCCTCGGGCCGCGCGACGGCCGCGTCCGTGAAGCTGTCGAAGCCGGGATACTCGTCCAGCAGCGCGGCCGCCACCGCGTACGGCAGCGAGAACTTGCCCTCCAGGCCGGTCACCGGACGGTCGTGGACGAGCGGCTGAACGGTGCCCGCAGGCGTGGTGACCGTTACTGCCGTGATGTCGCCGCGGATCCGGTCGCGTACCTCCCGCAGCGCGGCGATGGGCCGCTGCATGGCGTAGCAACAGGGGAAGAGCTTGACCGCGAGGCCGCCGGGCACGGCCGGGGTGGCGGGGAAGTCCGCGTCGGGCGTGCCGCCGACCCGCCTGATCCAGGCCTCCAGCGCCCGTGGATCCGCGGTTGCTCCCGCGCGCGCGAGCCGTGCGGCCCGTACGCCCGCCTCGGCGGCGAAGCCGACCTGCAAGGACTTGCCGTGCGTACCGAAGGCCTCCTGCCCGCCGCCGGCGGCGGGCGCGGCGAGCGCCATCGCGGTGGCCAGCTGCTCGACGTCCAGCCCGAGGGCGGTCCCGGCCGCGACGGCGGCGGCCGGGGCCCCCGCCGTGCAGGTGGTGTGCCAGCCGGCCGCGTAGTGGCCCCAGCCGAGCATCGCGCCCAGCCGTGCCATGACCCCCGCGCCCGCGAGGTAGGCGCGGGCGTCACCTCCCACGGCGAGCACGGCCGGGACGGTGACCACGGAGATGTGGGTGGTGGTGTCGGTGTGCAGGTCGTCGAAGTCCAGGACATGGGCCATGGCCGCCCAGCGGGCCGCCTCCGGCAGGGAGGCGGCGACGGAACGCAGCGGATGCGTCCGGGCGGCCAGCGCCACGGCGACGGTGTCTGCCAGCGATCGCTCCGCCAGCGCCAGGTCCTCCGGCGCCGGGCGGAGATCGCGGGCCCACTGGGCGAGCGCTCGGGCAACGGCCATGGAAAAGTTTGTACGGCCAAATCCTGAGCGCTGTCAACGCCGACTGACGTGGACCGACGTGTGTCGTACCGCACTCCCGGAGTGAGGCCCAGAACACATCCGCGCCCCGGGCGCACTTTGTACGCACCAATGACCCAGTAGCTCCGTGCCGTACGCACCAAGGACTCCGTGCTGTACGCACCAAGGACTGCGGGAAGCTTTCTTCAGTTCTCCCGGCTCGGGTCGCACAGCACGATCACCGCGCGGGCGACGAGTTCCCCGGCACCGCCCAGTTCCTGCCGGTAGCGGCCCGTCAGGCCCCGGACGGTCTCGGCGAAGGCGGGGTCGGCGGCGCGGGCACGGGCCGGGGGCGGGAGTTCCTGGGCCATCGCGCGACGGCGGGCCAGGAGCGCGATGATCTCGTCGTCCAGGCGCTCCAGCTGATCGAGTGACCGCTGTGCCGTCACACCGGCAGCGTGGTCGGTCGTCGTCACGAGAGATCTCCGTTCTCCTCCGGGAGGGATCCGGATCGCGGTCCCGTCCGTCCTCGTCGCAGGTGGTCCCTCATCACTGTGCCCGTGGCGCTCAGCGGCAACTCCTCGACGGACCGTCGCCGCAGCGGAGCGGCGTTGCCGGAGTCAGAGGACTTCGTCCGCGCGCAGCGGCGCCGTCCGCGGGACGGGCTCGATGCGGCGGGGGAGGAGCAGCGGTGTGGCCAGGGCGAGGACGCCGGCGATCGCGATCGCCGTACGAGGGCCGGTGAAGCCGGCCAGCACACCCCACAGGGCCGTCGTCGCGGCGGTCGTGGCCTTGCCGGTGACCGACCAGGCGGAGAGCGTGCGCGCGGCCCGGCCGGAGTCGGTCTGCCGCAGCCGGATCGTGGAGTACACCGGGTTGAAGACGGCGCAGGACGTGATCACCCCGAGCTCCACGACCATGACGAGTACCAGTCCCGCCGTACCGGGTCCGACGAAGGCCAGGCCGATCGGCCAGCACGCGCGCAGCCATCCCGACACGAGCAGCACCCGCCGCTCCCCGAAGCGCGGCACGAGCCTGCGGGCCAGCCGCGAGCCGATCAGGCCGCCGATGCTGGGCAGGGAGAAGGCCAGCCCGTACTGCCAGGCCGTGAACCCCAGGTCGCCGACCATCAGCACGGCCAGCAGCGGAGCCGACACCATGATCATGGCGTTGTAGGACACCGTGTTGCAGAAAAGCGGCCGCAGCACCGGATGCGCCAGGATGTACCGCCAGCCCTCGAGGAGACCGCCCGCCCGCTCGGTACCCGTCCGTACCGGATGCGTCTCCGTCCCGCCGATCGCCCGGATCCCGACGGCCGAGAGAAGGAAACTGACCGCGTTGACCAGTGTGGTCGCCACCGGTCCGAGCACGCCCATGGCGGCCCCGCCGAGCGGCGGCCCCAGGATCGTCGCCGTCCACTGCGTCGCCTCGAACCGGGCGTTCGCGGCCAGCAGGTCCTCCGGCGGCAGCAGCGACTTGAGGAAGGCCCCGCTGGCCGCCGTGAAGCTGATGTCGGCCGCACTGACGACGATCGACACAACCAGGAGTTGTACGAAGGTGAGGGCGCCGAGCGCGAAAGCCGCCGGAATGGTCAGCAACGCCGCACAGCGGACCAGGTCCATGGCCATCATCACGGGCCGCTTGCGCCGGAACTCCATCCACGGCCCCAGCGGCGTCGCCGCCGCCGCCCCCACCGCGAGCCCGGCGGCCGACAACACCGCCACCTCGGTCGCCCCGGCGTGCAGCACGATCACCGCGATCAGCGAGAACGCGTCGAAGGCGAGCCACGTCCCGAGCGCGCTGACGGCGTACGCCCCCCACAGCCACTCGAACCGCCGCCCCAGCGAACGCCCGCCCCGCATGCCCGTCCCCCGTCCCGCGCGAATTCCGACCGGCGACATCAAAGCCGCTCGACGGGCCCAGGGGCAAACAACCGACACGCTCGCCCCCCGACAACCAAACGTTGTAGGAATACGCGCGACCGGACACGGTAGAAAAGGTGCCGTGGATCTCGACGCAGTACGCACCTTCGTGGCCGTCGCGGACGCCGGACGGTTCCGGGAAGCCGCCCTCGCCCTGTCCGTCACCCAGCAGGCCGTCTCCAAGCGGGTCGCCGCGCTGGAGAAGGACCTCGGGGCACGGCTGTTCACCCGCACGACCCGCGGGGCGCAGCTCACCGTCGACGGGCAGGTCTTCCTGCCGCACGCCCGCGAGCTGCTGCGGGCCGAGGAACAGGCGGCGTCCTCCGTGCGCCCCGGCCGCCGCGCCCTGCGCGTCGACGTCATCGGCCGCCGGCTCGCCCCGGCCGACCTGGTACGGGACTTCCACCGCGCCCACCCCGAGACGGCCCTGGACGTCGTGACGCTCTTCGACGCGGAGGCGGCGATCGCGGCGGTGCGCGCGGGCACCGTCGACGCGTCCTTCCGCGCCCTGACCCTCCCCGCCCGGCAGCTGCCCGAGGGTCTGGAGGCGGCCCGCGTCCACGACGAGCCGCTCCAGCTCCTCACCGGCCCCGGGCACGCGCTCGCCGCCGCCCGCGCCGTCACCCCCGCCCAGCTCGCCGGGCACCGGATCTGGATGCCCGGCAACGTCGCCGGCACCGAGTGGGCCGCCTTCTACGACGACCTCGCCGCCGCCTTCGGCTTCACCATCGAGGTCACCGGCCCCGACTTCGGCACCGAGCCCCTCCTCGACACCATCGCCGACTCCGCGCACCTGGCGACCTTCGTCGGCGTCCAGACCCGGATGGTCTGGCCGGCCGACCACGACCTGCGCCGCATTCCCCTGCGCGACCCCACACCGGTCTACCCGCACTCGCTGGTCTGGCGCGCCGACAACCCCCACCCGGCGCTCGCCGCGCTCCGCGCCCACCTCGGCACCGCCCGGCGCGACGCGCACAGTTGGACGCCGAAGTGGGCCCGCTGACGCACCACATGGGCGAGTAGTGCGAATTCCCGGACGCGAACAGCGGTGCGAGGCCACGGAGTTGGCGGCCGGCATACGGATATCACCGCACGTGCATTAACGAACGAGCCGACAGCGGGCACAATCTGAGCCTCGGGCATCCGGCCCGGGCTATCACCTGAACTGCTGTCGTTCGTCGAGGAGTGCGCGGTGACCCGAGAGGCCGACGATCGCCGCGCTTCCACAAGAGGGGAGAGCGGGATGAACCAGACGGATGTCGTCGCACTGCTGCTGCGCCTGGTCCTGGGCGTCGTCATGATCGCGCACGGTCTCAACCACTGGCGCGGTGGCGGCCGTATCGCCGGCACCGCCCGCTGGTTCACCGGTCTGGGCCTGCGCCACGGCGTGCTCCAGGCCTGGATGAGCGTGGTCACCGAGATCGGGGCCGGCGTCCTGCTGCTGGCGGGCCTGCTCACCCCGCTGGCCTGCGCGGCCGTCATCTCGGTGATGCTGGTCGCGGGCCTGCTCGCCCACCGCCCCAACGGCTTCTTCGTCTTCAAGGAGGGTTACGAGTACGTCCTCACCCTCGCCGTCGTCTCCCTGGCGCTGGCCGTGCTCGGCCCGGGCAGCGCCTCGCTCGACGAGGCCGCCGGCACCGACGTGACGGGATGGGCGGGCTTCGGGATCGCGCTCGGTGTGGCCGTCGTGGCGACGGCCGGTCTGCTCGCCACGTTCTGGCGCCCCCAGCGGCCCACGCCGGCACCGGCACCGAGTCCCGAACGCCTTGAGCAGGAGGCCAGTTGACGCGGTCGGTTGTCATCGGCCCGCGCTAGTCGGGGCGCTCCCATGGCCCCCCGGATGGCCTCGCCAAGTGCCGCATGGTCAGGGCCAGTTGCAGTCTGAGACGGCCCTGGGGGGTGCGCAGGGGCCAGTCCAGCAGGTGTTCGGCCTGGGTGAGGCGGTCCTGGAGCGTCGAGTGGTGCACGTTGATCTCGGCGGCCGCCGCCCGCTGACTCGCCGTGGCGGCCACGGCGTGCAGGGTGGTCAGCAGACCGGGCAGCGCGGCCGCCGCCGCTTCGACGGCACGCACATCGGGCGGCGGTTCGGCACCCGGTACGACCAGATCCGCGAGCAGCGCGATGCCGCCCAGCTCGTCGGCATACACCACGCGGGGCCCGGGATCGAGCGGCGTGCCGTCGGCCGTGAACCGCAGCGCCGTGCGGGCGGCTGCCCAGGAGGCCGGCAGATCGAGCACCGGAACGGCAGGTCCGACCCCGAGGCGACCGGCGGGCAGCTCCGACTCCACGGGTCGCCCGCCCCCGAGGGTGACCAGGACGCGGGGCGGCTCGTCGCCCCGGGCGACAGCCCGCAGCCGTACGGCGGGATCGGCGGGGTCGACACCGAGTCGGCGAGCCGCGTGCAGCCGCGTCGGCTCCGCGACCGTGCCGTCCAGCAGTGTCTCGATCAGCGCGGGATCGTCGGCCGCGGACACCGGCGCGCGACCCCGCGTACGGTCCAGGACGAGCCGCACCGCGCCCGCCGCCCGTTCCAGGATCACCGCGTCCACCACGCTGGGCACGGGTCCGGCCCGTTCCAGCCACAGGGCGGGGACGCCGCCCAGCTCCAGTGCCGCACATGGCCAGTCCGGGTCCGGCGCGCTCTCCGAGTCCTTGCGGGTGCCGTCCGGCTCGACCCGCACCCGCACGTGCCGCGCCGCGTCGACCAGCCGCGCCGGGCACCCGGCCAGCACCGCCGCCCCACGCACCAGGGCCTCCAGCCCGGCCCTGGTCTCGGCCAGCCGGTCGAAATAGGAGATGACCTGCACCGCGGCCCCGGCATCCGGGTCCACCGCGGTCAGCCGTCCCGCCAGCTCTTTCATACGCACATGGTGCGCCATCGGAGCGCCGGGAGGGAGCCTCGGGACGACCGGGGTGGTCTCGCGAACGCGGTCGTGCTCGATTCGCCCCGTGCCGAGCGCGCAGCGCGGGCCGCAGGAGGTCCGCCCGCCGGGCGCCCGCATGGCACCGAGGGCGCACTTGTGTGCGGCGGGCGTGCCTGACCCGGGACGGGCAGCGGAACCGCCCGCCCCGCCTTTCGTGCACGTCCAGCGACAGTGCCGTCTGCCGCCCGGGGACCGGTGCCTCCGTCGTTCCGGGGCCGGTGCCGACCACCGCCCCGAGGACCGGCGCCAGCCACCCCGCGCCAGCGTCGGCCACCCCCCCGAGGGAAGAGTCACCGCGTCAGTGCCAGACGTCCCCCCGGGGGGCACAGCCACCACGCCACTGACCGGCCGCCCACCTCCTGCGGTCTGTGGCCGGCCGCCCACCTCGTGTGGTCACAGCCACGGCGTCAGTGCCGGTCGCCCGCCTCGTACGGTCACAGTCACCGCGCCAGTGGCCGGTCGCCGACCTCGTGCGGTCACAGCCGGGGTGCCAGTGGCCGGCCGTCCCCCCGGAGCCGGCGCCACCCCGCCCCGTCGCCCCGGCCCCGTCGCCCCGGCCCCGTTGCCCCGCCCCTTCAGCCGAGGAGCCTGCGCAGCCAGTTCAGGTGGGCCGCTCGGGAGGCCTGGGACAGGGAGGCCTGGGGGGCGAAGCCGTCGAAGCCGTGGAAGCCGCCCGGCCAGACGTGCAGTTCGGCGACGCCGCCCGCCTGCCAGATGCGGGACGCGTAGGCGACGACCTCGTCGCGGAAGGTCTCCGCCGAGCCGACGTCCAGGAAGGCCGGCGGCAGGTCGGTGAGGTCCTCGGCGCGGGCCGGCGCCGCGTAGGGAGAGACGTCCGGGCCGCCGCGCGCGGCGCCGAGAAGAGCCGTCCAGCCGGTCTCGTTGGCCGTGTGGTCCCAGACGCCGAGGCCCGCCATCTGGTGGCTGGAGGGCGTGTCGTTGCGGTCGTCGAGCATCGGGCACATCAGCACCAGGCCGATCGGCCGGGGACCCTTGCGGTCCCGGGTGAGCAGGGCGACCGCCGCACTGAGCCCGCCGCCGGCGCTCGCTCCGGCGATCACTATCCGCTCGGGATCGGCGCCGAGTTCCGCCGCGTGCTCGGCCGTCCAGACCAGCCCGGCGTACACGTCCTCGATCGGCGCCGGGTGCGGATGCTCCGGCGCCAGCCGGTACTCGACCGACACGACGACCGCGTCCAGCTCCTTCGCCCACGCGAGCGGCACGTCCACGCCGACCCGGTTGTTGCCGATGACCAGCCCGCCGCCGTGCACGTGGTAGACGAGGGGGCGCGGCCCGGCCGTCGGCTCGGCGGCCGGGCGGCAGATGAGCAGCGAGATGTCGGGCGCGTTCTCCGGCCCGGGCACGGAGCGGTCCTCGACCTCGAAGAAGCCGTCCGCCGTGAGGTCGAGCTGGGCGAGCATCTGGATGCCCGGTCCCTGGCGTGCGGTGTCGATCTCGTCCAGGGTGAGCCCGGGCGAGATCATGTCCTTGATCAGCTCCAGGGCTCCGGCGAGCTCGGGGTCGAACGGGGGCGGCACCAGGGTCATGGTTTTCTCCTCACGCGGGGCGCGGCGGCTCGTGTCCGACATGATCGGGCCACCGCTCGCCGTCCGGACCGCCGCCGTCCGGCGGAACCTCCCCGCCACGCGGCGGGTCCCCCAGTCTCAACAGTCTCGCTACCTTCTGTTCGCCTGGACGTGGGGGACGAGATCACCGGCGCCGACAACGCTGTCAAACTGGTGCTGCACGCCCTGCACGAGTCAGGTGTCCACGTCCCGGAGATCGGAGTCCCCTTCTCGCTGGGCTTCATCGTCCTGGTCCTGGCCGTCACGACCTTCACCGGCCTGCGCGCGTCCACGGCGCGGCAGGCTCAGGAGTCCGTCGCCTGACGGGCCGCCTTCGCCCGCATCATCACGCAGTCGAACTCGACCACCCGGCCCGTTGCGGGGTCCCGGGAGACCGAGTACAGGCCCGTGGTCTCGAAGCCGGCGGCCTCGTACGCGGCCATGGACTCGTCCATCCGCGGGCTGCCCTCGTACAGCCGCAGCAGGGCGACCTCGGACAGCAGGCCCACGAACTCCCCGATCCGGTCCCCGGCGCCCGTGAACACTTCCAGGTCGTAGCCCTGGGTGTCCATCTTCAGGAAAGGGCGCGGATCGTCGATGCCGTCGAGGGCCTCGTCCATCACGTCGGCCAGGCGGCGGACGCGGACCTCCTCGGTACGGGTCTCGGTGAAGCGCTCGTAGCGGCCGCGGCCGTAATCACTGGGCGGCAGCAGCGAGTTCATGGTGTCCCACCCGGTGTGGATGGCCATGACGCCCTCCTCGCGGCCCAGGGCGATCCGGTGCACCCGCCACTCGGGGTCACCGGACCGCCGCCTCGGCGAGCTGCTCGAAGGCGGCGGAGGCGGGCTCGAAGGAGACGATCCGGCCGGTGTAGCCGAGCTCGCGCAGTCCCCTGCCGTACTGACCGGTGTTGGCGCCGACGTCGAACACGCAGTTGACGTCGTACAGGTCCAGCATCTCGCCGACGTGCTGGTGGCACAGGAACTCGGAGGCCAGGGACTGCACATCGCGCCCGGTCTCGTCCGTCGCCCCCGCCCGTACGCCCGACTCGGGCAGCAGGTCGCGCAGTCGTTCGTAAAGGGTCCGCATTCGATCATCCTCGCAGAGGCGACAGGACGTACGGCCCCCGGTACTTGACTTCGAGAGCGCTCGAAGATCTAGCGTCGCCGACGACGGTGGAGACGCGGGCGGACGGAGAACGACATGCGGGTGGGCGTGCACATCAACCGGTTCGACCACAGCGGCGGCGGACCCGCGCTCGGCGCCGAACTCGCCGCCGCGGGCACCGCGGCCGAGGCGGCCGGGGTCAGCTGGCTGTCGGTCATGGACCACTACTTCCAGATGGAGTTCAACGGCGGCGCCGAGGACCCGATGCTGGAGGCCTACACGACCCTCGGTTACCTCGCCGCCCGCACGTCCACCCTCCGGCTCGGCGCGCTCGTCACCGGCGTGACCTACCGTCACCCCGGTCTGCTGGCCAAGATCGCCACGACCCTCGACGTGCTGTCCGGCGGACGCGCCACCCTCGGTATCGGGGCCGCCTGGTACGACCGGGAGCACACCGGGCTCGGCGTGCCGTTCCCGCCGTTGGCCGAACGTTTCGAGCGGCTGGAGGAGGCCCTGCGGGTCTGTCTGCAGATGTGGGACCCGGAGAACAACGGCCCCTTCGAGGGCCGGTACTACCGGCTCGCCGAGACCCTGTGCGTCCCGGCGCCGGTCAGCAGCCCGCACCCGGAGATCATGATCGGTGGGGGAGGGGAGAGGAAGACGCTGCGTCTGGTCGCCCGCCACGGCGACGCCTGCAACCTCTTCGCGACCTCACCGGAGGAGGTCCGGCACAAGCTGGAGGTGCTGCGCGCCCACTGCGACAGCGAGGGCCGCGACCACGACACGGTCCGCAAGACCGTCACGTACGGCGGCGAGCCCGCGACCGAGGGCGACCTCGACGCGTTCCTGCGGGACATCGGCGGCTACACCGGGCTCGGCATCGACACGGTGATCCTCTCCCCGCGGCGGGGCGAGACGGCGGCGTGGATGGAGCGGTTCGTCGCACCGCTCGTGCCGCGCCTCGCCGAACTGGACTGACATCACGCGGGCCGGCTGCGGGAGACGACGCGCGTCCCGCAGCCGTCGACCGTCCGGACCTGCAGCGAACCGCACGCGCAACGCGTCCACAGGGTGGTCCCGGCCGCCGTGACGTGCCGGGAGACCACCTTGAAGGGCTCGGCGCCGTCGGGCCGGCGAGCCGGCCGGGCCGCTGCGGGTGAGCGGATTGTCGGTGGCCGCCTCGGTGCTGCTCGCCCCGATGGCGGCCCGGCTCCAGAAACGGCATCCCCGACTCTCCGTCCGTATCCGGGAGGCGGGTGTCCCGGAGAGCTTCGACCTGCTCTTCGAGGGGGAGACGGACCTGGCGATCGTCGAGGCGACCCCGCACAACCCGCCGTTGGGCGATGCCCGCTTCGACCAGCGGTCGCTGCTGGACGACCCGTTCGACCTCGTCGTACCGGACGGGCACGCGTTGGCGGGGCGGGCGCGGGTCGATCTCGCGGACGCGGCGCGGGAGGCGTGGATCGCGCCCATGTCGGAGAGTCCCTGCCGTACGCATGTGATGTCCGCGTGCGGCAAGGCCGGGTTCAACCCCGACGTGGTTCACCTGGCCACGGACTGGAACGTCACGGCCCATCTGGTCGCGGGCGGGCTCGGCGTGGCCCTGATCCCGCGCCTGGCACAGCTCACCCCGCAGCTGCCGATCACCCGCGTGCGCTGCGCGGGCAACCCGCACCGCAAACTGCTGACCTGCACTCGCCGGGGCGGCCGGGACCGGCCCGCAGTGGCAGCGGCCCTCGGCGAGCTGCGCGAGCTGGCGGCGACGGCGGTGGTCTGACACATGGAGGGATCGCGGCCTCGCGGCCACGGCCTCGCGGCCACGGCCTCGCGGCCTGGCCTGCGGAGGGATCGCGGCTGTGCCCCGGCGGCCTGGCACGCGGAAGGACCGCGGCCCCGCGGCCACGGCCCTTCGGTTCTGGTCCTCGGTCAGGCGGCGACGGCCTCGCCCGCGTGGCCGTGCAGACGGGCGACGACCTCGGTCAGCTGGGCGGCGACCTCGGCGTCGTCGGCCGGGTGGGTCTCGGCGAAGCGGGTCAGCGAGCCGGGGATGGACAGCTTGAGGTCCTCGATGACCTTGCCGCCGGCGATGCCCACGGCCTTGCGGGCCTCGTCCTGCGCCCACACGCCGCCGTACTGGCCGAACGCGGTGCCGACGACGGCGACCGGCTTGCCGCCGAAGGCGCCCGCGCCGTAGGGGCGGGACAGCCAGTCGATGGCGTTCTTCAGGACGGCCGGGATCGTGCCGTTGTACTCGGGGGAGAAGAGCAGGAACGCGTCGGCGGCCTGCGCGGCGGCGCGCAGACGGGCGGCGGCGGCCGGGACGCTGCCCTCGACGTCGATGTCCTCGTTGTAGAACGGGATCTCGGCCAGGCCCTCGAAGATCTCGACGTCCGCGCCCTCGGGCGCGAGCTTGACGGCCGCCTCGGCGAGCTGGCGGTTGGTCGAACCGGCGCGAAGGCTGCCGACGAGCGCGAGGATGCGAACAGACATGCGAACTCCAAGATGCTGAAACATTGCCGTTACGATCCGGACCGGGGTCCGTTTTACTTTCTAGCACCATAACCGGACCGCGGTCCAGTTTTCTTCCCGATGCTTTACGCTGTCTTCATGTCCGCCTCCCTACCGCCCTTCCCGACGCCGCAGGAGCCCGTCGGCGAGCCCGAGTTGCTGCAGCTCGGCACCGCCGAGGAGCACCCCTGCCTGCGCGCTGACGCCGCACGCAACCGGGCCCGGCTGCTGGAGGCCGCGGCCCGGCTGATCGCCGAGCACGGTGTGGCCGGGGTGACGATGGAGGCGGTGGCCGCCGCGGCCGACGTGGGCAAGGGGACCGTCTTCCGCCGCTTCGGCGACCGGACCGGGCTGCTGATGGCCCTGCTCGACCACTCCTCGCGCACCCTGCAGGCCGACTTCCTCGGCGGCCCGCCGCCGCTGGGCCCCGGGGCGCCGCCCCTGGAGCGGCTGCGGGCGTTCGGTGTGGCGGTGCTGTACCGCTCGGCCGAGCAGCTGGACCTGCAGCTGGCGGCCCAGTCGGAGCCGACCCGGCGCTTCGGCCACCCCGGGATGCGGGCGATGACCATGCATGTCACCGTCCTGCTGCGGCAGGTCGTGCCCGACGCCGACTGCGAGCTGCTCGCGCAGACGCTGATGAGCTATCTCGACCCCGCGCTGACCCATCACCGCACCCGGCAGTGCGGTATGCCGCTGGAGCGGCTGGAGACCGGCTGGGTGGACCTGGTCGCCCGGGTGACCGGCACGGAGCCGCCGCGCTGAGCCCGGCTCAGTCCCGCGCGGTACGGGCCAGGGCGAGACCGCCGAGACCGGCGCCGACGATCGCGACGGGGTGGTGGGTGGTCATGCCGTGTCTCCTCGGGGTCGGTCGGGTGCGGCGGTGCGCTCGATGCCCGCGATCAGCGCCCGGAACGCCCAGGACAGGCGCTCCTTGGGGGCTCCGGCGAGCAGTGCGCCGCCGAGTGCGGCGATGCGCGGGTGGGTGCGGTCGGACATGCCGGTCAGGGTGCGGCGCAGAGCGTCCCAGTCCTCCTCGGACACCTCCTCGACGTGCTCGGCGGCCGTGGCGGTGGCGTGCTGCAGCAGCAGATCCACGCCCCAGGCGGCCTGCGCCGGCGGCACCCCGCCCTCGTCGAGCAGGGCCGGCAGGGTCTCGATCAGGTTCAGGTAGTGCGGTCCGCTCGGCCGGGCGGTGAGCGCGGAGCGGGCCAGGGTCGGGTGCTCGAAGAGCATCGCGGTGTACGCGGTGAGCACCCGCTCCAGCTGCTCGCGCCAGTCGCCCCCGGCGGGGCCTGGCCCGACGGTGCCCAGCAGCTCGCTCCGAACAAGTTCGTGACAAACGTGTTCGTCACCGCACACAGGCTTCCGTCCCGCCCCCACCGAGGCAGCCGCCCCCGCTTCTGCGAAGATGCGGTACGTCATGGTGCAGATACCGAAAACGCCCGAGCCCGCGCCGCCCGCACCGCGCTCCGTGCCCACGAGCGCCGATGTGGCCCGCCTGGCCGGTGTGTCGCGCGCGACCGTCTCCTACGTCCTGAACAACACCAGCGCCGTACGCATCAGCGAACCGACCCGGCGCCGTGTCCAGGAGGCCGCCAGGGAACTCGGCTACGTACCGCACGCCGCCGCCCGCAGCCTGCGTGCCGGACACAGCCGCATGGTCCTGATGCCGGCGCCGGCCATCCCGGTCGGGCCGCTCTACAGCCAGTTCATCAACGAACTGCAGTGGGCGCTCGGCCGCCTCGACTACACCGTCGTCCAGTACGGAACCGTCGGCCTGCACGGCGACGAGGCCGCCCGTGCCTGGGCGGAGCTGCGCCCCGTCGCCGTCCTGGTGCCCGGCGTGGGCCTCGGTCCGCAGGGGGTGGCGGTGCTCAAGCGCTCCGGCGCCCGCGCCGTCGTGACCCTCGGCCCGGAGGCCGTCGAGGGCGCCCACGCCCTGCTCATGGACCACGAGACCGTGGGCCACTGCGCCGGCGGCCACCTCTTCGACCGGGGCCGGCGCCGCATCGGTGTCGTCGTACCCGAGGACGGCGGCCTGGAGTTCTTCTCCCGGCCCCGCCTCGAAGGGGTGCGCCGCGCGCTGGACGGCACCGACGCCACCGTCACCGAACTGTCCCTCGCCTACGACGAGAAGTCCGCCGCGCGCCTCGCCGCCCGCTGGCGCGAACTCGACCTGGACGGCGTGTTCGCTTACAACGACGAGTACGCGATGCTGTTGATGCGGGCCCTGCAGGACGAAGGCGTGCGCATTCCGGAGGATACGGCGGTGATCGGTGCCGACGACCTCATGCTCGGCCGGCTGCTCAGGCCCCGACTGAGCACCATCCACATCGAGCTGCCGTCCGGCCGCGACCTCGCCGAACTCGTCGACCGCGCGGTGCGCGACCCCGCCGCCGCGCCCGAGACGCACAAGGTGCTCGGAGCCACGGTGGTCCACCGCGACTCCAGCTGAACCCAGGGGAGGCGCCCATGCGCACAACGGTCGGCATCATCGGCGGCGGCCCCGCCGGGCTCCTCCTCGCCCGGTTCCTGCACCGCGCCGGGATCGACTGCGTGGTCCTGGAGGCCAGGACACGCGCGTACGTCGAGCACCGCCAGCGCGCCGGAATGCTGGAGCAGGGCACGGTCGACGCCCTGCGCGAGGCCGGAGCCGCCGAGCGGCTGAACGCCGAGGGCCTGGTGCACCAGGGCATCGAGCTGCGCTTCGACCGGGAACGCCACCACATCGACTTCCCCACCCTCACCGGCGGCCGCACGGTGACCATCTACGCCCAGACCGAGATCGTGAAGGACCTCGTCGCCCTCCAACTGGCCGACGGACCACCGCTGTTGTTCGAGGCCGAGGCGCTGGCGATCGAGAAACCCGAGAGCGCCTCACCCGTCGTACGGTTTCTGCACGAGGGCCGCGAGCAGACGCTGAGCTGCGACTGGGTGGTCGGCGCCGACGGCTTCCACGGCATCTCCCGCGACACCTTCCCCGCCGCCGTGTGCCGCACCTACGAGCGCGGCTACCCCTACTCCTGGCTCGGCATCCTCGCCGACGTCGCGCCCTCCTGCGAGGAGCTGATCTACGCCCGCGGCCAGGGCGGCTTCGCCCTGCACAGCATGCGCTCCCCTCATGTCTCCCGCCTCTACCTGCAGGTTCCCAACGACAGCGACCCCGAGGACTGGCCGGACGAACGGATCTGGGACGAACTCGCCGCCCGTTTCGCCATCGACGGCGACTGGACCCTCGACCGCGGCCCCGTCACCGCCAAGTCCGTGACCCCGATGCGCAGTTTCGTGCACGAGCCGATGCGCCACGGCCGGCTGCTGCTGGCCGGCGACGCCGCCCACATCGTCCCGCCCACCGGCGCCAAGGGCCTCAACCTCGCCGTCTCCGACGTCCGCGTCCTCGCCCGCGCCTTCGCCGAACTGCACCGCACCGGATCCGAGCGCCTGCTCGACACGTATTCCGACACGTGCCTGGAGCGTGTGTGGCAGGCCACCCGTTTCTCGTACGAGATGACTAAGATGTTGCACGCTCAACCAGATGGGGATGCCTTCGAGAACCGGATGCAGCTCACCCGGCTGCGCCGCATCACCGCATCCCGCCACGCGGCGGCCGAACTGGCCGCGAACTACACGGGACTTCCGCTCATGACCTGAGTCCCGCCGGTGACGAAACGGAGAGCCGTCATGCCGTTGCTCGACCCGAAGACCTGGCAGTCCCACCCCCTGTCGGGGCCCGAGTACGCCGTCACGGAGCCCGCCACGGGGGACACGCTCGCCACCGTCACCCTCGCCTCCGCCGCGGACGTGGGTACGGCCGCCGAAGCGGCGCGCGCCGCCCAGAGGGAATGGGCCCGTGCCCCGCACTTCGTCCGCGCCGCCGTCCTGCGCAAGGCCGGCGACCTGTTCACCGCGCACGCCGAAGAGCTGCGCGAGTGGCTCGTCCGCGAGTCCGGCTCCATCCCCGGCAAGGCCGAGTTCGAACTGCACGTCGCCGCCCAGGAATGCTACGAGGCCGCCGCCCTCGCCTCCCGCCCCGCCGGCCAGGTCCTGCCCACCGAGGCGCCCCGCCTGTCCTACACCCGGCGCGTCCCGGTCGGCGTCGTCGGCGTGATCTCCCCGTTCAACGCGCCGCTGATCCTGTCCATCCGCTCCGTCGCCCCGGCCCTGGCGCTCGGCAACGCGGTCGTCCTCAAGCCGGACCCGCGCACCGCCGTCTGCGGCGGCCTCTCCCTCGCCGCGGTCCTCGCGGAGGCGGGCCTGCCGGAGAACCTCTTCCACGTCCTGCCGGGCGGCCCGGACGTCGGCCAGGCCCTGGTCGCCGACCCGCGCGTCCCCGTCATCTCCTTCACCGGCTCCACCGCCGCCGGACGCGCCGTCGGCGAGGCGGGCGGCCGCCACCTCAAGCGCGTCCACCTGGAACTCGGCGGCAACTCCGCCATGGTCGTCCTGGAGGACGCCGACCTCGACGCCGTGATCTCCACGGCCGCCTGGGGCTCCTTCTTCCACCAGGGCCAGATCTGCATGACGACCGGCCGCCACCTCGTCCACCGCTCGCTGTACGAGGAGTACGTCCAGCGCCTCGCGGCCAAGGCCGACTCGCTGGCCGTCGGCGACCCGCACCGCGAGCAGGTCCATCTCGGCCCCATCATCGACGACGCCCAGCTCACCAAGGTGCACGGACTCGTCGAGGCCAGCACGGCACGCGGCGCCAAGGTGGCCGCGGGCGGCACACACGACCGGCTCTTCTACCGGCCGACCGTCATCGCGGGAGTGGACGACCAGAGCCCCGCCTACGCCGAGGAGGTCTTCGGCCCGGTCGCCCCGGTACGGCCCTTCAGCACCGTCGACGAGGCGGCGGCCCTCGCCTCGGCCGGCGAGTACGGCCTCTCGCTCGGCATCGTCACGCGGGACACCGCCCGCGGCCTCGACCTCGCCGAACGCATCCCGACCGGCATCGTCCACATCAACGACCAGACGGTCAACGACGAGGCAGTGGCCCCCTTCGGCGGCGTGGCCGCCTCCGGCACCGGCGCCCGCTTCGGCGGCGAGGCCAACCTGGAGGCGTTCACGGACGTGCGCTGGACGACCGTACGCGGCGACGTGGCGCCGTACCCCTTCTAGGCCCGGCCGTCACTGACCGTTCTGCTCGGCCTGCGCCTGCTGTGCGGCGACGGCCTTGCGGACCTCGTCCATGTCCAGCTTGCGCGCCTGCCCGATGACGTCCGCCAGCGCGGCCTCGGGCAGGGCGCCCGGCTGCGCGTACACGGCGACCTGGTCACGCACGATCATCAGCGTGGGGATCGACTGGATGCCGAAGGCCGCGGCCAGCTCCGGCTGCGCCTCCGTGTCGATCTTGCAGAACACCAGGTCCGGGTTGTCCTCGGCCGCCTTCTCGTACACCGGCGCGAACTGACGGCACGGCCCGCACCAGGACGCCCAGAAGTCGATGAGGACGAACTCGTTCTCCGTGACCGTCTGGTCGAAGTTCTCCTTGGTGAGCTCCACGGTGCTGCTCATGAGCTGAATTCCCTCTTCCTGCTGTCGGGGCGAAGCCGACGGCACAACACGGCCGGCCCATCACGTATTCCGCGCCCCTACCCGTGTGGCCTCGGCGCACACCACCCACCAGACTGACCCCATGACGGAAACGGAAACCAACGCGTACGACGTCGTGGTGCTCGGGGCCGGGCCCGTGGGGGAGAACGTGGCCGACCGCACCCGCGCGGCCGGCCTGTCCACCGCGGTCGTGGAGAGCGAACTGGTCGGCGGTGAGTGCTCGTACTGGGCGTGCATCCCCAGCAAGGCCCTGCTGCGCCCCGCCATCGCCCGCGCCGACGCCCGACGCGTGCCCGGTCTGCGCCAGTCGGTGCAGGGCCCCCTCGACGCGGCCGCGGTCCTCGCGCACCGCAACTACTACACCTCCGACTGGCACGACGACGGCGCGGCGACCTGGCTGGACGGCATCGGCGCCGACCTCTACCGCGGCACGGGCCGGCTGACCGGCCCCCGGACGGTCACCGTCACCGGCTCGGACGGCACGGAGCGCGTGCTCACCGCCCGGTACGCCGTCGCCGTCTGCACCGGCACCGACGCCGTGCTGCCCGATCTGCCCGGGCTGGCCGAGGTGAAGCCGTGGACCAGCAGGAACGCCACCAGCGCGCAGGAGGTCCCGGGCCGTCTCGTGGTGGTCGGCGGGGGAGTGGTGGCCACCGAGATGGCCACCGCCTATCAGGCGCTCGGTTCGAAGGTCACCCTCCTGGTGCGCGGCAAGGGCCTGCTGCCCCGGATGGAGCCCTTCGCCGGGGAGCTGGTCGCCGAGTCGCTGGCGGAGGCCGGCGCGGAGGTGCGCACCGGTACGTCGGTGGAGTCGGTCGCGCGGGAGAACGGCACGGTCGTCGTCGTGACCGACCAGGGGGACCGCGTCGAGGCCGACGAGATCCTCTTCGCCACCGGCCGCAGGCCGCGCACCGCCGACCTCGGCCTGGAGACGGTCGGCCTGGAGCCCGGCGGCTGGCTGCCGGTCGACGACAGCATGCTGGTGTCCGGCAGCGACTGGCTCTACGCGGTCGGCGACGTCAACCATCGCGCGCTCCTCACCCACCAGGGCAAGTACCAGGCGCGCATCGCCGGTGCCGCCATCGCCGCCCGCGCCTCCGGCGTGCCGATCCTGGAGTCGGACCCCTGGGGCGCGCACGCGGCCACCGCCGACCACCACGCGGTTCCCCAGGTCGTCTTCACCGACCCGGAGGCGGCGGCCGTCGGTCTGTCCCTCGCCGAGGCGGAGCAGGCCGGCCATCGGGTGCGTGCCGTGGACGTCGAGATGTCCTCCGCGGCCGGCGCGGGTCTGTACGCCGACGGCTACCGGGGCCGGGCCCGCATGGTCGTCGATCTGAACGAGGAGATCCTGCGCGGCGTCACCTTCGTCGGCCCCGGCGTCGGTGAGCTCATCCACTCGGCGACGGTCGCGGTCGCGGGGCAGGTACCGATCAGCCGGCTGTGGCACGCCGTTCCGTCGTTCCCGACGATCAGCGAGGTGTGGCTGCGGCTGCTGGAGGCGTACCGGGACAACTGACGCCCCCCGCACCGGGCGTGACGCCGTGCCGGCCCTCGTCGACGGGGCCCGGCGTCGCGCCCGGACGCCTTACGGCTCACGGCAGTTGGAAGCCCAGCGCCTCGGCGGCCTCGTGCGGTGTGGGCCGCGTCCACCGGCCTTACGGCTCACGGCAGTTCGAAGCCCAGCGCCTCGGCGGCCTCGTGCGGTGTGGGCCGCGTCCACCGCTGGGCCATCGCCTCGTTCGAGGACAGCGACCGCAGCTCCGCCCGGTCGAGGTAGAGCGTGCCGTCCAGGTGGTCCGTCTCGTGCTGCACGATCCGCGCGGGCCAGCCGCTGAACACCTCGTCCACCGGCCGCCCGTGCTCGTCCTCGCCCGTCAGCCGTACCTCGGCGGCCCGGGCCACCACGGCCTGCCAGCCCGGCACGCTCAGACAGCCCTCGAAGAACGCGGCGCGCTCGGCGCCGAGGGGCTCGTACGCCGGATTGACCAGAACCCGGAACGGCTGCGGCACCCGTCCCCGCGCCAGGCGCACCTCCTCCGGCACCGGCGCCGGGTCCTCGATCACGGCGATCCGCAGGGCCACGCCGACCTGCGGCGCGGCCAGACCCACGCCCGGTGCCGCGTGCATGGTGACGCGCAGGGCCTCGACGAACCGGGCCAGCAGGGCGGAGTCGAGCTGTCCGTCGAAGCGCTCGGTGCCGCGCCGCAGTACGGGGTCACCGGCCGTGACGATGGGCAGCGGGCCGTCGGCGGCGAGGAGTTCCTCGACCTGCTCGGCAAGTGACGGGTGGTTACGGGGAGTTGCCATGCGGCCAGCATGCCATGAGCGGTCCGCGACGCCCGTATCGCTGTGTGACGTACGCCACTTGGAGCTCCGGGAACTCGGCGTCCGCCTTCCCCGACTACTGGACCGCCAGCAGCACCACACCGTCCCGTCCCCCGGAGTAGCCCGCCGATGTCCACCGCTCCCTCGCCGACCAAGGACGAGGCCCCGAAAGCCGAACCGGCCCCCGCCGCCACCCCCGGCCCGTGGGCCTCCCTGCGGCCCCTCGTCCTGCGACTGCACTTCTACGCCGGAGTGCTCGTCGCCCCCTTCCTGCTCGTCGCCGCCGTCACCGGGTTCCTGTACGCCGGCGCCTTCCAGGCCGAGAAGCTCGTGTACGCCCACGAGTTGACCGTCGCCGAGGTCGGTGACACCAAGCTGCCCATCTCCGAGCAGGTGAGCGCCGCCCGCAAGGCCCATCCCGAGGGCACGGTCTCGGCGGTACGGCCCTCCCCGGAGGCGGACGCCACCACCCGGGTGCTGCTGTCCGGCGTGAAGGGCGTGGACCCCGACCACACCCTCGCCGTCTTCGTCGACCCGTACACCGCGAAGGTGCGCGGAGCCCTCGAACAGTACGGCTCCACCGGCGCCTTGCCGCTGCGGACCTGGATCGACGAGTTCCACCGGGACCTGCACCTCGGCGACACCGGCCGTCTCTACAGCGAGTTCGCCGCCAGCTGGCTGTGGGTGATCGCGGCCGGCGGCCTGGCGCTGTGGTTCTCCCGCCGCCGGGCCCTGCGCAAGGTCCGCGGCACGAGCGGCCGACGCCGCACGCTCGGTCTGCACGGCACCGTCGGCGTCTGGACCGCCGCCGGCTTCCTCTTCCTGTCGGCGACCGGACTGACCTGGTCGACGTACGCCGGCGCCAACATCGACGAACTGCGCACCTCGCTCGGCCAGGCCACGCCGTCCGTCTCGACGACGGCGGGCGGTGACCACGCGGGCCATGGCGCCGCCGCCTCCGCGGGCGGGGGCGAGCACGGGGTCGGTCTCGACAAGGTCCTGTCCGCGGCCCGCGCCGAGGGCCTGACCGATCCGGTGGAGATCGTGCCGCCCGCTGATGCGAAATCCGCGTACGTGGTCCGGCAGATCCAGCGCAGCTGGCCCGAGAAGCAGGACTCCGTGGCGGTCGACCCGGCCACCGGCGAGGTCACCGACGTGCTGCGGTTCGCCGACTACCCGCTGCTCGCGAAACTGACCCGCTGGGGCATCGACCTGCACACCGGGATCCTGTTCGGGCTGGTCAACCAGATCGCCCTGATGGCCCTGGCACTCGCCCTGGTCCTGCTGATCGTCTGGGGCTACCGCATGTGGTGGCAGCGCGGCCGGGGTTCCTCCTTCGGCCGGCCGATCCCACGCGGCGCCTGGCAGCAGGTGCCCCCGCAGATCCTCGTCCCGTGCGTGGCCGTGATCGCCGTACTCGGCTACTTCGTCCCGCTCCTCGGCATCCCCCTGGCGGCCTTCGTCGTCACGGACGTGCTCCACGGCGAGATCGCCCACCGGCGCGCCCGCGCCTCGGCGGGCTAGAACCACCGGCCCGGCCCGGCTCCGCGCGAACCGGGCCGGGCTCGGGGGTCAGGCGGACAGCGCGGCGAGCTCCGCGTCGGCCCGCTCGGTGACGGTCGCCAGGACGCGACCGGCCGCCGCGAGGTCCTCCGCCGGGATGCCGCCCCAGATCCGGGCGCTGATCTCCCCGGTCTCGGCGCTCACCCGTGAGTAGAAGTCACGTCCGGCGTCCGTGACGCGCACGTCGGATCCGTCCACGGTGACCAGGCCCTTGGCGTCCAGTTGCGCGATGACACCCCGCGCGACGGCGGCACTCCTTCGTCGATAACGACCGGGATGGGCAGGGGATGGCAATCCGCTCAGCCATGAACCATCCTCGCGTCGGCAGGGAGCAAGTGCCGTGACGCTGGTTAAGCGTTCCGGGGTCTGCTACGAGCGTTGTGCGCTGCTCGCCCTCGACAGGGGCGAGTATCTCCAGCGCGGAGGCGTCATCCGGTCCATCGGCCGGTGCCGGCGACGCCGAGCCCCATGTCCCCTTGAGTCCTCTCCGCAGCACCCGCGGGGTATCGGTGTGGTGGCATGTGTCTCGGCGCGTTGTCGGGCCGTTGGGGTGGTGGTGCCAGGAGGGGTCACGGTGTGGGGCAGGTGATGTCGGTGATGCCGCCGCACTGGCCGTTGGTGAGATAGCTGGGCATGTCCGTGGGCCAGTGATCGGTGGTGAAGTGGGTGAGTGTGCCGATGCCGGTGGTGTAGGCGAGGTTGAGGACGTTGCACAGGGCGACGACGGCCAGGATTCGCGCGGCGGTGGCCTTCCAGCGGGGGCCCGTGATCTGTTCGCTGCCGCGTTCGACGGGCGTCAGGCCGTTTTCGTCGCGACGGTGGAGCAGATAGCCGGCGATGACGAACGGGGTGGGGAAGAAGACGAACTCGATGATCGGGAACTGGTCGTAGTGGCCGCCGTGCAGGGAGAAACCCTGGATGGCGCCGGGCCAGGCGTCCATGTGCTCGATCAGGGCGCCGGCCACGTCCAGGAGGCTCATGGTGCACCACACGCTGGCGAAGCCCGCGATCACCACAAGCCACAACGGGGCCCCGGGCCGACGCCGCTTCACTGTGCGTATCGCCCACAGGGCGACGAAGGTGACCACGGTGAAGGTGACGAAGTAGTTGGCCGGATTGATCAGCAGAGGCTCGGCGATGCGGTTGCCGTTCGTACTGTGGTAGCCGGGGATGAATCCGGCCCAGCTGCCGCGGTTCACCGCGTAGGAGTTGTAGGTGAACATGGGGGTGAGGAAGTTCAGCCAGGGGTCCAGCCAGTAGGAGGACAACCAGCCGAGCATGAGAAGCCGGGGTGCGTCGATCCGGCGGGTCTTGTAGATCCCGCGGATGAACCAGATCAGTCCGACCACCGCCATCACGGTGCTGACGACCTCGAATCCCCGCACCATCGCCAGCCCGGTCGAGGAGATGTGGTCAGGGCCGGTGGGTGTGGCCTTGAAATCCGACGAGGTGACCCATCGGATGTAGACGGCAGCCTGGGTGGCGACGAAGGCCGCGCCGAGGCCGGCCCAGAGATGCACGGGCCGAAGCCGACGCCGACCGGCGACGTCGACGGCAGGGAGAGACTGCAGCATGACGAATCCTTCTGTTCGGGATGAGGGGTTCGGGCAGCCGAGTGGCGCCTTCTGGCTGCGGCGGCAGTGGTCGCAAGACAGAGTGCGCACCCACACGCCGCTTAAGGCCACCGACACCGGTGTCAGTCCGCAGAGGAGCGCCGCCAAGGGGGCAGCAGCACCATCTGATGGACAGTGCGGCGCAGCTCGGGGTGGGTGATCAACACACCCGTAGCGCCAGGGTGCTCATGTCGCCGGCGTTGACTTCTCGTTCGTGACGAGGACCGTCCCTCAGAGGTGGATTACGGGACGGCCACTCGAGTCATAGCCCAGGCAGGTCGCGGCCGATCCTTTTGGTCATATCCGGCTGCGACCCAAACAGATGAGAAGTCTCTCATCGGATCTCAGGTCTATTGGTCATGGCAGAGGGGCAGAAGTACGCGGTCGACGAATCGGGCGATCCGGGCCCGATCAGGGCGGACGCCACGCACCAGAACCTCATGCAGGTAAAACGATCGCGCCACATCGGCAACGTACTCTGCGTCGATGTCGGGCCCGATCTCTCCTCGTTCAGCCGCAGCGGTGAGGAGCGTTGAGCAGTAAGTGGTCTCGTGCCGCCGGATGAGCTCTCGCGCGAACGCACCAAGGTCGCCCGCGATCCGGGACGCGACGATCAGTCCCACCACGAGATTGGGCGACGCTTTCTCGGACGCTGCTTGATTCTGCAGATTGGCGATCAGGTCTCCGCGGAGCGTTCCCGTGCTTGCCAGGGTGTGGGATGCCGCCAGCTCTCGCTCAACCGCTCGCCGCAGGGCCGCCGCCATGAGTTCATCCTTGTTGGCCCACCGCCGGTAGGCGGTCTTCGTGCTGGCTCCGGCCGCCTCGCACACACTGCCGACGGTGAGCTTGTCGTAGCCAACCTGGGACAAGACCTCAAGCGCCGCGTCGAGGAGCGCCTCCTCGCGCTCACGGCTCGGTGGCCGACCGACGGCAGTCGCCGCAGGTTCTCTCATCGCTGCCTCATAGGAAAGGAAAGTGTTTCCTTTCTCAGGCTATCGGTGCAGCTGCGCTGCCGCAAGACGGGGGCGTGTCACAAGCCGGGCCTCGAGTAGAGGGTGGTTGTGCTCAAGCGGGATGGGACCCCGGGCGCGTCGGGCTCCGCTGCGGCGAAGTAGGACGTCGCGTTCGACGGAGCGCGGCCACGCCAGCGGAAATGATCGGGTGGCTCCATGGTCTTTGCGTGATCCTGATGAGGTCCCCCGGCCCGCCCAGACCTCGAAAACCTCCACCAACACTCACCACAAAGGGTCGGTCAGCAAGCTGACGGACCCATATGAATGATCGAGGCTAGGTACGGGCGGACTCGCGTCCAGGCTCCTTTCCCGTCAGAAGTCGGTACTCGACGAGCCGGAAATCGAGTTCGTGGTCATCGCGGGAGGTGACGCTGCCGAGCCATCCGAGGAAGAACGTCGCAGGCAACGCGACCAGCCCCGGGGACACGAACGGATACCAGTTGAAGTGCGCGTCTGGAAACAGTGCCATGCGGGTCCCCGAGACTGTGGGCGACAGGATCGTCAAGATGGCGCACAGCGAAAGCCCACCGTGGACGGACAACAGAAGTCCTCGGCGATTGAACCGACGCCAGAAGAACGAGTAGATCAACACGGGAAAGATGCAGGACGCTGCGACGTTCAACGACAACGAGGCCAGGAACTGCGTCGGATACCGGTGGAGAGCAGCAGCGGCCGACAGGCCCACCACACCCATCACGACGGCGGCCACCCGCAGTGCCCGCATCTCCTCGGGCTCGGTACGGTCCTTGCCTGATGCGAACACATCGTGGGCGCACGAGACGGCGGCCGCGAAGGTCGCACTTGTCACGGTCGAGAGCACGGCGAGAAAGACCACACACGCCACGACGACAATGATTGCTACGCGTCCCTGCGATCCGTCACTGAGGACGCTCGACGCCAGTTGGATCTGGGCCGCCTCTCCGGAGGCATCGACCGCGAGGATGTTGGCGCCACCCAGCACCGCAGCCGCCGCGAAGCCCGCGGTGATCAGGAGGAGGACGAAGAGGGCGATGAGTCCCGAGGCGATGCTCAGGGAACGTCGTGCCGCCTGTCCGCTTTGGGACGCGCTGATCCGCAGGATCATGTGAGGCACCAGGGCGAGACCGAGGACGGCGACCACATGAGCGCCGACCAGGTCGACTGCCCCGAGATGCGGCACTCGCGGCCAGAGACCCGGCTTCAGATAGCCGTCCGGTTTCACGCTCTTTTCCACCGCGGCCGACAGCAGCGACCCGGGATCCCAGTCGAATCTGCGGACCGCCAGCAGTGAGACCGCGGCAAGCGTCACGACGGTGATCGGCACCTTGACGACGTGCAGGAAACTGTTGCCCCGAAGACCCGCCACCGCGGCGAAGCAAGCGATGAGGCAACCGATGAGAACCGTGCACAGGACCTCGACACCGTCGGTCGGCCTGCCGATCAGGACGGCCGCGCTGATGCCGGCGGCTCTGAGCTGCACGATGAGGAGGGGCATGGAGACGGCCAGCGTCACCATGGTCGCGGCGATCCGGGGCGCCGTCCCGGAAGCGCGCATGCTGAAGAGGTCACCGAGGGTGTAACAGCCACTGTTGTGCATCTTCTGAGCGAGGAGCAGCAGCACGGCGAGCCCGAACAGGCAGTCCATGGCGTAGATGACCCCGTCGTAACCGAACAGGGCGATGCCCCCGGAGAGCGTAAACAGGGCGACGACCGAGATCTGCTCGCCCGCCATCGCGAAGCCGTTGAACAGGGGGGAGAGGGAACGGTTCGCCAGGTATAGCTTCTCCGGTGTGTTCTCCTCCACCGCAGCGAGCGTGAAGAGCCACAGCAGCGATAGACCGATGATGATCATGAAGGCGATGATCACGGGCCGTCTCGCGTCCGGACCAACCGGGTCCAATACGGCCGAGCTCAGGATGTCCACCGTCATCTGGTCCACCACCTGAGACCCCCGACGGGGGCAGCGCCTGACACTTCAGTGGCGGCCAGGGGCTCTTCGGTCGGATCGGACGACCGCGCGCTTCGTATCTCGCAGACCCAGGCCGTGCCCACAAAGACTACGCATTGCGCGACGACCCACACCATGCCCAGCGTGACATGCCCGGAAATCCGCACACCGGGAATGTCGGTGAAGGAGGACAGGAGTATGCCGACCGAGTAGGGAACCGCGTTGGCGACGAGGAAGGCGCGTTGCGCGCTGTGCAACCTTTTGCGGAAGCTGTCCACATGCTGCACCTGTGCGGCATCGCGTGTGTGGCGCGGCGTTGGCGGAAGGCCGGGGAAGGTCGGGGGAAGATGAGGGTGCACAGAACCTCCGGGCAGTTATGGAAGCGTGAACGGCGTAGCGTTCCGTCGCCGGTGCGGGGTCTGACCGACGACGGAAGGACGACGACACGCCAAGCCCCTCGGTACCGGCACCCGTCCGGGCATCGCACCTCACGCAACATGGGGCGGGGGAATCAGCCACTGCTCGAAGCAGAGGATGATGCGTCGGGTGCCTGTCGAACCAAGGGGAGGACGACCGGCTGGGCGGACCGTCAAGACCTCGGCGGCCCTGGTCGGAGCGTGCAGGCGCGGAAGCGGCTGTTGCCGTGATGCGCGACGTCGCATGCAAGAGACTCATGGACTGTGTGACCACCTGTCAACTCACCGTGAATGGTGTGCGTCATGTCACTTCAGGGATCCGACACCTGCCTGCCGAGTTGAACGGGCGGCGAGGGTGGTAGCTGAGAAAAACAGCTAACTTATCAAATTCTGCTAACCTATCTGTGTGAGTGCTGACAGTAGGCTGGTCTCGCTCGTCCGGCGCGAGCGGGGAGGTGGCGGAGTGTGACCGAGGGTGCCGAGTCGAGGACAGGACCGCGAACGCTGGGCCGACGCGTCCACGTTCCCAAGATGGCTGAACTGGTCGCGGCCCAACTGCGCCGCAAGATCGTGCGCGGCGAGCTGACCGGCGGGCAGGCCCTGCCGGCGGAGACCGTTCTGATGGAGGAGTTCTCGGTCTCACGGCCCACCTTGCGCGAGGCATTCCGCGTACTGGAGTCGGAAGCGCTGATCAGTATCCGGCGCGGCGCTCGAGGCGGCGCACGAGTTCAGGTGCCGAGGGGTGAGGCGGCGGCCCGATACGCCGGGCTGGTGCTGGAGTACCGCGGCACCACGCTCCAGGACCTCTACCAGGCACGCAACCTGATCGAGGCTCCCTGCGCGGGGCTCCTCGCGCAGGGAGCCACCGTGGCGGACGTCGACAAGCTGCGCGCCGCTGTGCGCGAAGCCGAGATGCTGATCGATGATCCGCCGGCGTTCATCCGCGCGCACATGCAGTTCCACGCGCTGGTCGTTGACCTGTCAGGCAACGAGACTATGAGAGTGCTCAACGGCATGGTCCGGCACATCATCGACCAGGCGAACTGGTCGCATGTGGACCTCGATGCGGGCAGTCCCGCGAACGTCGACGCGAACCGGGCCGGCTTTCGGGCGCATGTGCGACTGGTGGAGCTGGTGGCGGCCCAGGAGGTCAAGGCGGCGGAAGAGTTGTGGCTGTCCCATCTGCAGGCCGCGGGAATGTATCTCCTGCAGAATCAGTCGATGACCACGGTGCTGGACCTACTGGGTTGAGCATGCTCCGTCGTCAACCGTCCTTCCGCCCTCACGACGCCGAGCGCCTGTTTCAGCCGCCGTCGGCGCGCCGTGAGGACGCGTGTCAGTCGCCCAGGCGTACACGGCTTCGCGTGCGCAGGTGATGGGGCGGTCACCACCACGACGCAACAGTCACGTCGGCTGACGTCCCGGCGAACCAGCGAGGCGAATCAGCCTGGTATTAGATAGATAATTAAGATCTATCATTTCCTGACCCTCTCCTCGTTGCAGAAGGTGGACGACATCGTGACTCAGGTCCCGCCCAGCCGGGAGGGCACATGGGACTACGTTCCCCACGAGTTCCGGATCCGTCATGACGACCAACGCGTCAGCATCCCGAACGCCGTGCGGGTGGCGGCCGACCGCCACCGGGAACCGGGAAGCGATCGTCGAGGGGGACCTGCGGCTGACCTTCGGTCAGTTGGAAGAGGCCATGGACGACGCCGTCCGGGCGGCGATCGCGCACGGCATCGGGCCAGGGGACCGGGTCGCGGTCTGGGCGCCGAACTCCACGCGATGGATCCTGGCCGCGCTGGCCATCCAGGGGGCCGAGGGGATCCTCGTCCCGCTCAACACCCGCTTCGGAGCTGGTCCGCCGGATCCGCGACGTTCTCCGCCCGGAGACCGTGCACAGCTGCTACGACCTGACCGAGGCCACCTCCCTGGTCACCTCGGCCATGCCCCGGCATGACGACCTCGAGGACATCACCACCACCGTCGGCCGGGCGGCCTGGGAGATCGAGGTCCGGGTCGTCGATTCGGCGGGACGGGACCTACCGCGCGGCACCGCGGGCGAACTGCGGTGCCGGGGCTTCAACGTGATGTCGGGGTACTGGGAAGAGCCCGAGGCGACGGCGGAGGCGATCACGGCGGAGGGATCGCTGCGCACAGGGGATGTCTCGGTGATGGACGGTCACGGTTTCATCCGGATCGTCGACCGGCTCAAGGACGTCGTCATCGTCGGTGGGTTCAACGTCTATCCGGCGGAGGTCGAGCACATCCTGGGCGAGCATCCGGATGTGGAGTCCATCGCCGTGGTCGGCGTTCCGGACGAGCGGCTCAGCGAGGCCACAGCCGCCTTCGTGGTTCCGCGGCCTAACGCCGACCTGGACGTGGAGGAGTTCAGGACCTGGGCCGCCGGGCGCATCGCGGGCTTCAGGGCCCCGCGCCATGTGATGCTCGTCGAGGTGCTGCCCCGCAACGCCGGCATGAAGGTCGTGAAGAACGAACAGCGTGCCCGTGCCCGGGAGTTCGACCCGGGCGGGTCAGGATCCGGGCGGGAGAAAACCTGACCCGTTGTGCCCACGGGCACCCGCCTATTCGGAGCTCTCCTGGAGCCCGGCGATGACAGGCGTCCACAGATCGGTCTCGTGCGTGTAGGGGGCGTAGAACTGGACACGGTCGACCAGGTCACCGAAGCGCTCGAGGAGAACCGGCGCGATCTCTTCCGGGGCCCCGACGACCGCGAAGGTGTTGAGCACCTCGTCGTCGATGGCGTCTCCCATCTTGGTCCACTTGTCCAGGTCCCTGCTGAGCGACAGGGTGTGCAACTCGTCGCCCAGTTCGCCCCATCCGTGCAGTTCGAGGACGCCGCGGTAGGCCGGGGTGCTGCCGTAGAAGGCGATCTGCTCCCGGACCCCGCGGACGGCGGAGGCCAGCGACTCCTCGGTCGTTCCGGTGGCGATCAACGGCAGGCCGATCACGTCGAAGTCGTCCATGGACCGGCCGGTCTTCTCCTGCCCCCGGCGCACGGTAGGCAGCGTGACCTCGCGCATGTAACGCTCAGTGGTGAAGCCGTGCAGGAGGATTCCGTCGCAGACCTCGCCGGCCACCTGGCACATGGCCTCGCCGACGGCGGCGATGACGATCTTGGGAGCCGGGGTTGCCAGCGGTCCCGGGGAGAAGAAGGGTGTCATGAGGGTGTGCCGGTAGAAGTCGCCCTCGAAGGACAGCTTGGTGCCGTTCTGCCAACTGTCCCAGATGGAGTGGATGGCGCTCACCATCTCCCGCATGCGGGCGGCGGGCTTGCTCCACGGCATCGAGAAGCGGCGCTCGATGTGCGGCTTGACCTGGCTGCCGAGGCCCAGAGTGAAGCGGCCCTCGGTGTAGCGCTGCAAATCCCACGCCGTGTACGCGAGGGTCATCGGTGATCGCGCGAACGCGACCGCGATCGCGGTTCCCAGTTCCAGATCCTGGGTGGACTGGGCCGCGGCGGCCAGTGGGAGGAAGGGGTCGTGCGCGGACTCCGAGGACCACAGGCCCGCGTAGCCCCGCTTCTCGTGATCGGCGGCCGTCTCTGCCGTCTCCTGCAGTGATCCGGCCTTCAGTTTTCCGTCTGCATGCATGGGGACAGTGTAAATGATATAGCTGATATAGTTAAACAATTCTGTGTGGGTTCTGGTCTGGAGGAGCACATGTCGAACGTCGTCATCGTGGAGGCCGTGCGCTCTGCCGTCGGCAAGCGGAGGGGTGGTCTCTCCAAGCATCTGGCTTCCGATCTCTTCGCCGACGTCCTCGCCGGTCTGGTCACGCGCGCGGGCATCGACTCCGGTGTCGTCGACCAGGTGACCGGCGGATGTGTGAGTCAGGTCGGGCCGCAGTCGGGCAACGTGACGCGTACCGCCTGGCTCACGGCGGGGCTCGCCGAGCGGACCGCCGGCTCGACGGTGCACGCGCAGTGCGGCTCGTCCCAGCAGGCGTTCACCCTGGCGTACGGTCTGGTCGCGGGTGGTGTGGCCGAGGTGGCCGTCACCGGCGGAGTGGAAACGATGAGTCAGGTCCCCATGGGCTCGAGTGCCCTGCCCGAGCTGGGGCCGGGCAGGACGCGGCGCTATGAGGAGCGCTACGAGATCACCTCGCAGTTCGAGGCGGCCGATCGCATCGCCGAGGCCTGGGGCATCTCCCGCGAGCAGCTCGAGGAGTTCGCGGTCCTCTCACAGGCGCGGGCCGCCACGGCGATCGCCGAGGGCCGGTTCACGAGCCAGATCGTGCCCGTGGAGGCACCCGTCGCCGACGAGGACGGGACGATCGTCGGTTCCAGGATCATCGACACCGACGAGGGGCCCCGCCCGACGACGCCGGAAGGCCTCGCGGGGCTGCGGGTGAACCAGCAGGACCGCCCCGGCGCGCTGCACACGGCGGGGACGTCGTCGCAGATCGCGGACGGTGCTTCGGCTCTGCTCCTCATGACGGAGGAACGTGCCGCACAGCTCGGGCTGACGCCGCGGGCCAGGATCGTCGACTCCTTCATGACGGGAAGCGACCCGGTGATGCTGCTGACCGGGCCGATCCCGGCGACCCGGGGGATCCTGGAGCGCACCGGCCTCACCCTGGACGACATCGACGTCGTGGAGATCAACGAGGCGTTCGCCTCGGTCGTGCTCGCCTGGCAGCAGGAGCTCAAGGCCGACCTCTCCAAGGTCAACGTAAACGGAGGCGCCATCGCGCTCGGGCACCCCCTCGGAGCGACCGGCGGTGTGCTGCTGACCAAGACCCTCAACGAGCTGGAGCGGACGCAGGGCCGCTACGGCCTGGTCACGATGTGCGTCGGGGGCGGCATGGGCACGGGGACGATCATCGAACGCCTCTGAACCGGGCCTGTCGCACTCGAAGGAGGCTGGCTCGCGATGCGGGGACGTGCGCGTTGCCAAGGACCGGCCGGCGTGCGGGGTCCGGCGAGCCGAGCGGTCCGAGTCGCGCGGTCCGCGGAACCCCGCCCTCGGCTCAGGACTCCTGGACCGCGCCGGCGGTGATGAGCCGGCCTGCTCCGGTGCGGGGATCCCCCAGTCGATCAGGACCGCCCGCGAGTGCCCGCCCGGCAACGGGGGGAGGGCCGCTGATTCGGCCGGGTGTGCGCTGGAACCGCGGAGGCGGCGTCGGCTGACTCACCTCGAACGCGCGGGGGTGGGTTGCGCCGGCGGCGTTGCGCCAGGGGGCACGACCGGAGGTGATCCCGGGCGCTGAAAGAGCGTCAGGGAACCTGTCACTCCCTGACCGTTGAGGTCGTGACCGGCCATCGGTGCCATCGGCCCGGTCTGACCCGATCCGGTCATCCGACCGTCCACCAGCACGACGTTGTGCTGCCAGGCATTCGTCCGGATCAAAGCCCGGCCGCTCTGCCACCCCGGGCCGGAAACCCTCGACGAGGGCATCGGCCCGCTCGACGAGGCTCAGGAGAACGGCGAGGCCCCCGGCTGCTTGAGGTCGATCGTGATCGAGCGGCACCTGCCTTGCCGACGGCGGCGTCGCAGGTGAGGCAGATGGTCGCGGAAGGCACGCACAACGCCATGACGTGGTCCGCTTTCACATCGGAGCCGAGTCGGCGCCGCCAAGTGAGATGACAGATCGGTCTGGCCGGCTCGGGGAACGGGTGCGGCGGTCGGTGCCGTATCACCCACTCCCCAAACCGAAGACCTAGCCGTCGCTCATCTCGCGGAACGACTCAGAGCCGCCCGGAGGGGCGACCGGCCGGCGCGGCGCCGTACAGTTGCGGCAGGCCCTCGACCAGTTCCTCGGCCGTCACCGCTCCGCCCGTCCTGGCGCGATGGGTGCTGGTGATGGACCAGGTCTGCATCCGGTTGACCGTGTTGCCGTCCACCCTGAGGACCTGCCCGGTCAACCAGCCGGCCTCGTCGGAGGCGAGGTAGACGACCACGCCCGAGGCGTTGGCGGGGTCCAACGGGTCGAAGCCGTTCTCGCTGGACGTGCCGCCCTGCAGCATGTCGGCCGTCATACGGGTGGCCGCGATGGGGGAGATGGCGTTGACGGTGACGCCGTAGCGGCGCATCTCCATGGCGGCGATCGTGGTCAGGTTGGCGATGCCGGCCTTGGCCGCGCCGTAGTTGGACTGCCCGACCTGGCCGAACAGGCCTGTTCCCGAGGTGGTGTTGATGATGCGGCCGGCGACCTGCTCACCGCGCTTGGAAGCCTCGCGCCAGTAGGCACAGGCATGACGGGTGAGTCCGAAAGTGCCCTTCAGGTGCACAGCGATCACGGCGTCGAACTCGGCCTCGGACATCGAGAAGATCATGCGGTCGCGCAGGATGCCCGCGTTGTTGACCACGATGTCCAGCCGGCCGAATTCGGCGACCGTGTCGGTGACCAGAGCCTCGGTCGCCTGCCAGTCCGCCACCGAACTGCCGTTGGCGACGGCGCGTCCGCCGAGCTTGGTGATCTCGGCGACCACTTCGTCCGCCGGGGACTCCCCGGCCTGCTCACCGTGCAGACCGGCACCGAGATCGTTCACGACGACGGCGGCACCCGCTTCGGCGAGCGCCAGGCAGTGCGCCCGGCCCAAACCGCGGCCGCCTCCAGTGACGATGGCTACCTTGCCGTCCAATAGCCCCACGACACGTCTCCTCTTGTTCATGGTCGAGTCCAGCGTCAACTAAATGCTTAATTATCTTACTGTATCGAGGGCTAGTCGAGGTGGAGCGCCTCCGGTCCGGGCGGCTCGGCCGCCCTTGGCGGAGCCTGCGTGGCGAGGAGGTGAAGGAAGGGGTTTATCTTGCATCATTTTTCTAAATGAGTTATCTATATCTCATGACCCCGACAAGTGCCCTGGCTCGGTCGGCAACCCTGCATGGGTGTGGGACGATGACGTCTGGTGCGACGCAGAGTCAGGCATGGGCGCGCCGGACGTGATCGCCTCGCGTGTCCGCATCGCGTCGGCAGCGGTCGATGAGTGCCGCACGCCCGCCGGGCCGGTGCCGCTGGAGGGCCAACGGTGGACGGGCAGCGGATGATGCCCCACGCGAGCCGCAACGGCGCGGCTGAACCTCGCCCGAGCGAGCGGGTGGTGTCGTGATGCGGCCCCCTGCCCATCACCTTGGCGGCGTCCCCGGCGAACGGCTGTCCTTCGTCTCCCTGGTCGTCGTCGAGCCGGCGATGACCTACCCGTCAGAAACACGGAAGGAGGACGGATGACCGTGACGAGACCAGCCCCGCTCAGCGAGCAGGAGCAACGCGATTTGCGCACGTGGTTCCGTGAGCACTGGGAGCGCGGAGTCGCGTTCAACTGGGACTGTGGCATGCGAGTGCGGCGCTGGGACCCCGACGGGGTCGAAATGGCGCTCCCGTACTCCGAACGTCTGACCGCCCACGATGGTGTCTTCCACGGAGGTCTTATCTCCGCCCTGATCGACACCGCCGGGGGCGGTGCCGTCATGGCCGGACACGACTTCGCCAAGGGCAGCCGGCTCAGCACGGTGTCCCTGTCCGTGCAGTATCTGGCCCCGGCGCTGGCCCCCGAGGTGGTCGCCCACGCCCGCTGCGTGCGGCGTGGAGGGCGCGTTCACTTCAGTGAGGTCGAGGTCCGGACAGCCGACGGGTCCGCGTGCGCCCGCGGCCAGGTCGTGGTCAGCGTATCCGGTCAGCGGAGCGGTGTGCTGACACCGATCCCCGAGTCGCACCACAAGGGGGCCTGATGTCTGAGCAAGCCGACACCGATCTGGTGCTGTGCGACGTGGACGAGGACGGAGTCGCCACCCTCACGCTCAACCGGCCGGAACGCAAGAACGCGTGGAGCCTGGCCATGGAAAAGCGGTTCTTCGGACTGTTGGACGAAGTGGCGGCCGACCCGGACGTCCGTGTGGTGATCGTCACCGGGTCGGGCAGGGCGTTCTGCCCCGGCATGGACGTGCAGCGACTGGAGCAGGACTCGCAGCCCGGGCAGAGCATCAACTTCGAGGGCCGCCCCCCGATGTACAGCCGGCGGCTGATCCCCAAGCCGTTGATCGCCGCCATCAACGGCGCGTGCGCGGGCATCGGGCTCATCCAGGCGCTGATCTGCGACGTGCGGTTCGCGGCCCGCGGGGCCCGGTTCTCCACCGCGTTCACGCGGCGCGGTCTTTCGGGTGAGTACAACCTGCCCTACGTGCTGCCCCGGATCATCGGCCTGGAGAACGCCCTCGACCTGCTGCTGTCGGCACGGACCTTCGACGCCGACGAGGCCAAGGCCCTCGGGCTGGTCAGCCGGGTTGTAGAGCCCGAGGAACTCATGGACGCCGTCCGTGCCTACGCCCGCGACATCGCCCGCAACTGCTCCCCCCGCGCGATGGCCGTGGTCCGGCGACAGGTGTACGGCGACCTCGACCGGGACTTCGACACCGCACTGGCGCGCAGCTACTCGGCGATGCAGTACTTCGCGGGTTCCCCGGACTTCAAGGAGGGCGTGGAGAGCTTCACCGAGAAGCGCCCACCCAAGTTCGAGGGGCTCCCCCCGGACTTCGACCCCGAGGACGCCACCCGCAATTCTTTCCTGCCCGGATGAACGCCCAAAGGACGAACGTGACCACTGTGAACGGTCCTTCGGTATCACCCGTGAGCACCGACAAGAGGCCTGAGCGGGAGGACGGAGTGTGGCAGGACCTGCGGGCCTTGCTGACGCTGGAGCGCACCGGGCCGGACACCTTCCGGGCGCCGAAGACGCTGACCACGCACGGAACGCTGTACGGCGGTCTCGTCGCCGCCCTGGCTGTTCTCGCCGCCGGTCAGACCGGCGGGCCCGGGCAGCTTCCGCACTCGCTGCATGCCTACTTCCTGCGGACAGCGACAGATCACCCCTTCCTGGACATCGACGTACGCCGCGTGCGCGATGGTCGTTCCTTCGCCGTCCGCGAGGTGGACGTGCACCAGGGAGGGCGGACCATCTTCAGCATGACCACTTCTCTGCACAGCTCCGAAGCCGGGGACGACTGGCACGCGGAGGTGCGCCGGTCCGAGCCCGGCACGGTGGTCCGGACGCGGCCGACCCAGCAGTTGATGGACGTGGGGTGGCCCTTCGAGGTGCGGCACTTCGCCACTCCTCGCTCCGACGGGTTCGTCCCCCTGCATCCGTTCTGGTTGCGCCATCGCCGAGCCACCCCCGACGATCCGCTGTGGCAGATCGCCGCGCTGACCTTCATCTCCGATCTCGGGGTCGTCATGGACGCCCGCCCGCCGGGCTCGGCGCTGCCGCACGACGTCCACGGCGTCAGCCTGGACCACACGGTCTGGTTCCACCGGCCCGCGCGGGTGGACGAGTGGCTGCTGATGGAGACCGATCCGCTGAACAGCGGTGGAGGCCGGGCTCTGGGCCACACGCGCATCAGTGACCGAAGCGGACGCCTTGTCGCGACGGTGGTCCAGGAGGGGCTGCACCGCAGCTCCCACAGACTCGCACCTGCCTCTGTGCCGGAGGAAGGCGTTGATCGAAGCTGAACGCGCGGCGCCGGCGGTGAGCCCGCGCGAGGCCACCTGGTCGGAGATGGTGACCGCGGCTTACGATCATGACCGGCCCGCCGCTGTGTTCGGTGACGTGAGCTGGAGCGGTCGCGAACTGCTGGATCGCGCCGCGGGCGCCGCCGCTTGGCTGGACTCGCTCGACCTGCCCGAGGGGGCGGCTGTCCCCGCCCTGGTCGCGTCGTCGCCCGAGGCCCTCGCGCTGGTGATCGGCGGCGCGGGCGCCGGCCATCCGATCGCCCCCCTCGGGGTGCGGATGACGGGGAGCGAGATCGCCGGCGTGGTCCGTGGACTCACATCCCCGGTGGTGGTCGCCCAGCCGGAGTTCTCCGCGCTGGGACGCGAGGTGGCTCATC
The DNA here is from genome assembly GCF_022513565.1 of Streptomyces gilvus. GTDB lineage: Bacteria > Actinomycetota > Actinomycetes > Streptomycetales > Streptomycetaceae > Streptomyces > Streptomyces gilvus. Next base: position 38,633 of record NZ_JAKWBE010000021.1, read on the forward strand.
GGACCGGCCGTCGGCCGGTGCCCGTCCCGTCGTTCGAGCCGGGGGAGCGGCCGCTGTCCGCCGGCCCGCAGGACACCGCGGTCGTGCTGCACACCTCCGGCACCACGGGCGTGCCCAAGGCCGTGACCCTGCCTCAGTGGCGTCTGGCAGCCCGAGCGAGGGTCAACGGCGCTCTCTGTGACATCGATCCGGACAGCGTCTACGGGGGGAGCGCTCCTTTCCATCACATCTCAGGCCTGGGGAACGTCGCGGTCGCGCTGGGCGCCGGCGCCCGCATGACGGGGATCCCGAAGTTCACCGTCGAGGGCTGGCGTCTTCTGTGCGCGAGGGGCGTCACGCACACCACCGTGGTGCCCTCCATGCTGGAGAAGCTCCTGGCCGCCGGTCAGCTCGGCCCCGCTCGCTGGCGGGTTCTGCAGTACGGTGGCGCCCCCATCCGGCCGGAAACCCTGCGGGCGACGTACGCCGCGGTGCCCGGGGTCCGCATGCTCAACATGTTCGGACAGACCGAGGGCTCACCGATCTCGGTACTCACACCCGAGGACCATCGTGCGGCGGTGGCCGGGCAGGAAGAACTGCTGCGCTCGGTCGGCCGTGCCGCTCCTGGCGTCGAACTGCGCATCGACCGGCCCGGCGCCGACGGAGTGGGTGAGGTGCACGCCCGGGGGGACCATCTGTTCCAGGTGGATACCGAGGGCTGGCTGCACAGCGGCGACCTGGGCAGAATCGCCCCGGACGGCTACGTGTACCTGTCCGGTCGCCAGAGCGACATGATCATCCGCGGCGGTGAGAACGTCCACCCGCAGGAGGTGGAGACGCTTCTCGCCACGCATCCCGAAGTGGCCGACGCGGCGGTGGTCGGCGTGCCGGACGACCGACTCGGCCAGACGGTCGCCGCCTTCGTCGTCCCGGCGGACCCGAGCGCACCGCCAGAGTCCGAGCGGTTGCGAACCTACGTCCGCGCCGAGCTGTCCGGCTTCAAAGTGCCCGCACACTGGCACATCGTCACCGAACTGCCGCGCAACGCCAACGGTAAGGTCCTGCGTCAGGTGCTGCGGGACAGCGTGTCTCAGTAGCCTGACCGACCTACGCGAACACGGCTCCTTCGGCGTCGGCGGACGCCGCAGGAGCCGTACGTCTGCGCCTTCAGCGCTGCGTCCTGCACGGGCTGGTCCGGGCCCGTCCTGCGACGACGGACGGGCCCGGACACGGGGGTCAGATCCCAAGCCGTTCCAGCAGACGCTCGCGGGACGCGGACGGCCCTCCGAGCAGCAGCTGCGACGACTTGGCCCGGCGGAAGTACAGGTGCGCGAAGTGCTCCCACGTGAAGCCGATGCCTCCGTGCACCTGGATGTTCTCCGACGCGGCGAACATGTACGCGCGGGAACACGTCATGTGGGCGGCGGCGGCCGCGACCGGGAAGCCGTCGTCCCCCAGGTCGGCGAGCCGCGCCGACTCCCGTGCGGCGGCCTGAGCGAGTTCCACCTGGACCAGGATGTCCGCGCACTTGTGCTTGACCGCCTGGAAGCTGCCGATCGGGCGGCCGAACTGGACCCGCGTGCCGGCGTATTCCGTGCTGCTTTCGAGGCACCGCGCCGCGCCGCCGGCCTGCTCGGCGGCCAGTCCCACGGCCGTCAGGTCGAGGACGCGCGCCAGCAGCGGGCCTCCCGCGCCTTCGGTGCCCACCAGTGTGGCGGGAGTGCCGTCCAGACGAAGCCGGGCCATGGCCCTGGTCGCGTCCAGCGTCTCCATCGGCTCCGCCGTGAGATCCGGCGCCCCGCGGTCGACCGTGAAGAGGGACGGCCCGGCCGTCGTGCGCGCCATCACCAGCAGCAGGTCGGCCGACGCGCCGTCGATGACGAAGGACTTGGTGCCGGTCAGCTCCCACTCGCCGGAGCCGTCCTCGCCGCGACGGACGGCCCTGGTGGTGATCTCCTCCGGATCCCAGGCGCCGGTCCGCTCGGCGACCGCGAGCGCGGCCGTCGTCGTCCCCGCCGCGATCCCCGGAAGGTGGCGGGCGCACGCGTCGGTGTCGCCCGAGGCCAGCAGCGCCTGCGCGCCGAGCACCACGGTCGCGAAGAACGGCGAGCAGGCCAGCGCGCGACCCATCTCCTCCAGCACCACGCCGAGGGCGGCCTGGCCGAAGCCGTCGCCGCCGTACGCCTCCGGGATCGCGAGCCCCGGCAGGCGGAGCTGGTCCGCCATCTGGGCCCAGACCTGGGGGTCGTAGCGGGATTCGCTCTCCATCACCTTGCGGACCGCGTCCTCGGGTGACTTGGACTCGAGGAAGGAGCGCACGGTGGAGCGCAGTTCGTCCAGCTCCGCGTCGGAGAGTTCCACGACGTCGCTCATGCCTTGTCCTTCCCCGTGCCGGAACGGCGCAGCTCACGGAACGGGGACTTGGTGTCGATGCCCGGTTCCTTGGGAAGACCGAGCACACGCTCGGCGAGGATGTTCTTCATGATCTCTTCGGTTCCTCCGAGGATGCGCAGGGCGGGCGTGGCCAGCAGCAGCTCCGACCACGCGTAGGTGCCCCAGTCACCGGAGTCGGCGATCGCGCGCGGCCCGAACACATCGGTGACGAGATGCGCGGCCCGGGTGAGGTTCTGGCCGTACATCAGCTTGGACACCGACATCTCCGGGCCGGGGGCCACGCCGGCGCGCATCCCTCGTTTCGCCCGCGAGTTGAGGTGTTCGGTGGCCATCACGTCCGCCAGCAGCTCGGCCAGCCGGGACCGGACCGCGCCGTCGTCCACGGTTCCCGAGGCCCGCAGCACCGCCGCCAGCCGCTGCGGCGACAGCGCGGCGGCGGCCGGTCCTCCGTCGTCGCCGCCGACGGTGGCGCGCTCGTTCATGAGCGTGGTGAGCGCCACCGTCCAGCCGCCGTCGACCTCGCCGAGCCGGTGATCGTCCGGCACCCGCACCTCGTTGAGGAACACCTCGTTGAAGTCGGCGCCGCCGGACATCTGGCGCAGCGGGCGCACCTCGACTCCGGGAAGGGTCATGTCGACCAGGAACGCGGTGATGCCCTTGTGCTTGGGGGCATCGGGATTGGTGCGGGTCAGGGCCACGCCGATCCGGCTGTGATGGGCCACCGAGGTCCACACCTTCTGGCCGTCGAGGATCCACGTGGATCCGTCCCGTACCGCACGGGTGCGCACGCTTGCCAGGTCGGAGCCCGCCTCGGGCTCGCTGAACAGCTGGCAGGCGATGGCGTCTCCCCGGTACATCTCGGGCAGCCAGCGGTCCTTGATGTGCGGCTGGGCGTGCGCCAGGATCGTCGGCCCGATCATGCCGAGGCCGACGACGCTGAGGACACCGGTGTCCGGTACGTCGTACTCCGACTCGATGGCGTTGTAGACCATCTCGTGGGTCGGGGAGAGCCCCCGGCCCCCGTACTCCTCGGGACCGCTGATCCAGCCGAAGCCGTTCTCGTAGCGGGTGCGCTGCCAGTCGCGGGCCTGCTGGATCTTCTGCTTCTCCACCTCGGGCGTGTCCGAGCTGAAGTACGCCATCCGGTCGTCACCCGCACCCCAGACGAAGCCGCTTCCTTCGTCCTCGCCCCTGGCAGTCGGCGCGTGGGCGTCGAGGAAGGCGCGGACCTCGGCCGTGAACGCCGACAGGTCGCCGACGCCGCCCTCCGTGTCGTGGGCCATCGATATCGCTCCTTGGAGGTCTCGTCTACCGCGTGCGGGCAGGTCAGGTGGACAGGATGGTGACGGCGGAAACGCCGGGCATCCCGTAGAGGTGGGTGTAGCCGACCCGGGGTGAGCCGGGGACCTGCCGTGCGCCCGCGGTGCCGCGCAGCTGGTGCACGACCTCGTGGATCTGACGGAGCCCGGACGCGCCGATGGGCTCACCGTTGCCGATCAGTCCGCCGTCGGTGTTGACGGGCAGCCGGCCACCGGGTTCGGTCGCCCCTTCGGCGATGAGGCGCTCCTGCTCGCCGTCCTTGCACAGCCCGTTCTCGGCCATGTGGATGATCTCCGAGCCGGCGTCAGTGTCCTGGAGCTGGGCGATCTGGACGTCCTCCGGGCCGATCCCGGCGGCCTCGTACGCGGCCAGGGAAGCGTCGACGGTGGGGCTCGGCGCGTTCTCCACGGTGGGCACCGCGAGGCTCTGCACCTCGAAGGCCCCGAGCCTGCGGCTGCGCAGGACGCTCGCCCGGACCCGTACGGGAGTGGAGGTGTACTTGTGCGCCTGGTCGGCACGGCACAGCACGACGGCGGCCGCGCCTTCGTCCGGACCGCAGTACATGAACTGGCGCAGGGGGTAGTTGAGGACCGGTGAGGCGAGGATCTCCTCCTCGGTCAGCGCCTGGCGTCGCCACGCCTTCTCGTTGCCGGAGGCGTTGCGGAAGTTCTTGGCCGCGACCCGGGCCAGCGTCCGTTCTGTGATGCCGTGGTCGTGCATGTAGCGGTTGATCTTCATGCCGAAGAAGTGCGTCGTGAGCATCATGCCGGTCTGTGCGTACCAGTCGGGCAGGCCCGCCACCGAGGGGTCCGCCGCGAACGCGCCGCGCGGGTGCTTGTCCATGCCGATGGCGATGGTCAGATCGTGTTCCCCCGTCTCGATGGCCCTGGCGGCCAGCGAGACCGCGGTACCGGCGGTCGCGCAGCCGTTGAACACTCCGCGCAGCGGAATGCCCGTCAGACCGAGCCGGTCCACGATGGCGTCCGGGTTGGAGACCTCCAGGCTGCCGACGTATCCACCCTGGACCTGGGGCCAGGTCACGCCCGCGTCCGCGAGCGCGAGCCGGACGGCCTCGGCACCCATGTCGATCGCCGACTTGCCGGGGAAACGCCCGAAGGGGTGCAGGCCCACGCCGATGATGACCGCTTCCATCATGCCTCCTCAGCGACGGCGCCGGCCGGCGCGAACGCGAACGTCAGGATCTGCGTGCCGTCGTCGGCGACGCTGTAGGGGAGCACCACCATGCGCATCCGCTGCCCGATGGTCAGGGCCTCGGGGTCGGGCTCGGTCAGCCGTGCCTCCACCAGCAGGCCGTCCGCAAGCTCCACGTAGCCGACGGTGTACGGCTGGAACGTCTCCGCCGTGTCGTTGCCGTTGTAGGGCGGGGTCGGCGGGCGGAACCCCTGGGTGGTGAACGTCCACAGGGTGCCCTCGTTCGCCAGCGTCCGGCGGTCGGTCTTGCCACTGCCGCAGCGCGCGCACAAGTCGGCCGCCGGAAAGGCGACAAGGCCGCAGTCGGCACACTGTGAGCCGATGAGCCTCGGATCGTCAGAGGGCCAGGTGAACAGGTCCTCGGCGACCGGAATGGTCTTGGTGTTCGTCATCGACGACTCCTTCGCTCCGGGCGGCGCCCGGCGATGTCATCCTCTGCGCAAAGTACTGAAAGGATATAGATATGTAAATTAGTTAGCTCTTTTGTTTCATCAGATGTGATGGGATCGGTCAGTAACCGCCTCGGCGCAGCCCGTGTGGAGCGCACTTCGGTACCTCGTCGGGACGGTGCCCGAGCGGGACGCGGTCGCCCGAAGCGGGATTCGGGGCCCAGGTCGGACGAGGCGGTTCGGGTGCCGGCGCCGTCAGAGCTCCAGCGGGTTCTTGGTGGCGACCGTCTCGAAGTCCGGGCGCCGCTTCTCCCGGTGCGAGCCCACGCCCTCCTGGACCTCCGGACCGCCGAAGCCGAGGAACTCCAGGCCGAGGGAGGCCTCGAAGATCGGGGCGGCGGAGCGGTACCAGTGGTTGAGGGAGCGCTTGGTCCAGCTGATGGCGCTGACCGAACCCGCGGCGAGGTTGGTGGCCACGCGCAGGGCCTCCTCGTGCACCTGGCCGTCGTCGACGCACTTGGAGACGAGTCCGATCCGCTCGGCCTCCTCACCCGTGAGCGTCTCGCAGGTCAGCAGGTAGTACTTGGCCTTGGCCATGCCGCACAGCAGCGGCCAGCAGATGGCGGCGTGATCGCCCGCGGCGACACCCAGCCGGGTGTGCCCGTCGACGATCTTCGCGGTACGGCCGACGACGGAGATGTCGGCCATCATGCCGATCACCAGCCCGGCTCCGACCGCGGGGCCGTGAATCGCGGACACCACGGGCTTGGAGCAGTCGAGTACGCCGTAGACCATCTCCCGGGCTTCGCGCATCACGCGGACACGTACGGCGTAGTCCTCGGTCATCGCCTCGATGGAGTCGAAGGTGCCTCCGGCGGAGAACGCCTTGCCGGCCCCCTGGACCAGAACAGCGCGTGTCTCCTGGTCGCGGTCGATGACCGGCCACACATCAGCCAGCTCGCGGTGCATCTGCGGATCCACGGCGTTGAGGTTGGGAGCGTCGAGAGTGATCCGCAGCACGCCGGCGGCGGGACGGTCGAATTTCAGCGCGCTGAACCCGTCGTAATGGGCGGTCATGACATCTCCAATTCGGGCGGAACGGTCGGCATGAGGAAATGTGCTCACTTCTGCGCCGCGCGTGGTTCGCGCGGCAGGCCGAGCACCTTCTCGGCGAGGATGTTGCGCTGCACCTGGGAGGTCCCGGCGTAGATCGTCCCCGAGCGGGCGACCAGGTAGGTGGTCGACCAGGAACCGGAGGAGTTCGCCGCGCCGGGGTCGTCGGCACGGAAGGTCCGCAGCGGCGGGCGGCCCACCGGCACCTGGGCGTGCATGCCCATGATGTCCATGGCCAGGTCGGTGACCTGGAGGTGGTACTCGCTCCAGTACAGCTTGGCGATGGACGACTCGGGTCCGGGTGCCGCTCCCTTGAGCCACCCGGTCAGGATCCGGTAACCCAGATTGCGCATGGTCTCCACCTTCGCCCAGCACCAGGCGATGCGCTGACGGATCACCGGATCACGGTCCTTGCCGTACATCCGGGCCAGCTCGATCAGACGTTCCAGCTCCGCCTTGAACAGGATCGGGTTGGTGGCGGCCTCCTCGCCGCGCTCCACGCCCAGCAGGCTCTGGGCCACCGTCCAGCCGTTGTCGACGCCGCCGACGACGAGGTCGGCACGGGTGCGGGCGTCGGTGAAGAACACCTCGTTGAAGTGCAGCTGCCCGCTCATCATCCGGAACGGCCGCACCTCCACCCCGGGCTGGTTCAGCGGGACCAGGAGGAACGAGATCCCGCCGTGCTTGGGGGCCTCCTGGTTCGTACGGGCCAGGACGAAGATCCAGTCGCTGTGGTGGGCGCCGGAAGTCCAGACCTTCTGTCCGTTGATCACCCATTCGTCGCCGTCCAGTTCGGCCCTGGTGGTCAGCGAGGCCAGGTCGGAGCCGGCGTCCGGCTCGGAGTACCCCTGGCACCAGACGTCCTCACCGGCCAGGATGCGAGGCAGGAAGTGCTTCTTCTGCTCCTCGGAACCCCAGCGCAGCAGCGTGTTCGCCAGCATCTTGACGCCGAACGTGTCATGCGGCATGCCGAAGGGGACGCCGGCCTGGGCCAGCTCCTCCATGAGGACGACCTGGTGCAGCTTCGACAGGCCGCGGCCTCCGTGCTCCCTCGGCCAGGTGACCGACAGATAGCCCCGCTCGGCGAGCAGTTCGCGCCATTTCCTGGAGAACTCCCAGGCGGGCTCCTCGTCCAGGGCTCCGATTCCGGGCCAGTCGGCCGGAAGCTGCTCCGCGAGGAAGTCCTTGACCTCCTCGCGGAACGCCTCGGCCTCGGGCGGGTAGCTGATGTCCACGGAGCCCTCTCCTCACACCTCAGTGATGGCTGAACGGTCTTGCTGGAAAAATTCTCTTCAGTGCCCGGGCGGGCCTGTTCCCTGAGCCGCGGTTCACACGCCTATCGCCTGCGCGAGGAGTTCGCGGTGGTAGGCGGAGTCGCCCAGCAGGAGCTGCGAGGTCTTCGCCCGCTTGAAGTACAGGTGCGCGGGGTGCTCCCAGGTGAACCCGATACCGCCGTGGACCTGGATGTTGTCCTGGGTGACCTTCACGCTGGCGTCCGAGCACAGCGACTTGGCCAGGCTCGCCGCCATCGGCAGGTCCCCCTCGCCGTTCTGCGCGGACAGCAGCGCGGCATAGGCCGCGGCCCGGGCGGACTCGACCTCCATCAGCGAGTCGGCCAGCAGATGCTTGACCGCCTGGAAGGAACCGATCGCGCGGCCGAACTGGTGCCGGACCTTCGCGTACTCGACCGCCATCTCCAGTGCCCGGGAGGCCACCCCGACCTGCTCGGCCGCCAGTGCCACGGCGCTGTGCCGCAGCACCACCTCGACCAGCTCCCATCCGTCGCCCCGCGTGCGCAACCGCCGGGCCGGGACGTCCCGGTACTCGAGGCGGGCCTGGCGTCGCGTGAGGTCGAGCGTGGGCAGCGTGGTGCGCGTGAGCCCGGGGGCGTCACCGGCCACCAGGAAGATCCCGATCCCGTCGGTGGCCCGGGCGACGGTCAGGACGACATCGGCCTGGGCGCCGTCGAGGACGAAGGTCTTGTGGCCGTCGAGCAGCCAGCCGCCGTCCGCACCGGCGCGGGCCGTCAGCGTGACGCCCTCGCGGTTCCATCGCGCCGAGTCCTCGGTCAGGGCCAGCGTCGCGACCTGCTCACCGGCGGCCAGGGCGGGCAGGAGCTCCGTCCGTGCCTCCTCGTCGTCGCTGTGCAGCAGCGCCGTCGTGGCCTGCACCGCCGAAGCCAGGTACGGCGCGCACAGCATGGCCCGCCCCATCTCCTCCATCACCAGCCCGACCTCGACCGGCCCGGCGCCCGCACCACCGTGCTCCTCCGGTATGGCGAGGCCCTGCAGGCCGAGCTCGGAACCCATCCGCCGCCACAGAGCCTGGTCGTAGCCGGCCTCGGTCTCCATGGTGCGGCGCGTCTCGGCTTCCGGGGCCGTTGCCTCCAGGAACGCGCGCACCGTCCGGCGCAGTTCCTCCTGGTCCTCGTCGAAGGCGAAGTCCATTTCCACTCCTGATGAGAATCGGTGTGCCGCTGTGCCGACGGCTGATGCGGGCAGGGGTCCGGACGGGCCGGGTCAGTCCTTGGCCAGGAGCTTCTGGACGATCGCCACGTGCTCGGGGGAGTGCATGGTTTCCCGCTCGGCGAGCAGGGCGGGCTCCATCACCGTCGACAGTGCCTGTTCGATGTGGAGGTTCACCGCGCGCTTGGTGTCGCGCAGCGCCTGGGAGGGGAGCTCAGCCAGGCGCTGCGCGAGCTTGATGGCCTCGTCCAGGACCTCGTCCCGGGCGACGACCCGGTTGGCCAGCCCCAGCCGGACGGCGTCCTCGGCGCTGACCCTGTTGCCCAGGAAGAGCAGTTCCTTCGCACGGGCGGGTCCGACGATCAGGGGCAGCATCAGCGCCCCGCCGTCGCCGGCGACCAGTCCCACCTGGACGTGCGGATCGGCCAAGTGGGCGCCTTCCGCCACGAGGACGATGTCGCTGAGCAGGGCCAGGCTGCAGCCCAGGCCGACGGCGGGGCCGTTGACGGCCGCGACGACCGGCAGCGGGCAGCGCAGCATGCCGGTGATGATCCGGCGTGCCTCGTCGACGCTCTGGTTCCGGAAGGCCTCGTCGCGCTGGACCCGGGTCATCACCTCGAAGTTGCCGCCGGCGCTGAAGGCACGGCCACGTCCGGTGAGCACGACGGCCCGCGCGTCGTCGTCGGCGGCGATACGGTCCCACACCTCGGCGAGCGCGGCGTGCATGCTCTCACTCGTCGAGTTCAACTGGTCGGGACGGTTCAGCTCCACCAGCCGGACCGGTCCGCGGGCGGTCACCACCAGCTCAGGGGACAGATCGTACATCGCGACTCCACGAGGGTTGCTCAGCTAAAGGTAATCGTAGTTTAATGGTCTAACTGAATATGGGGAAGTGGGGTCGGCGGACCTGGTGGAGGCGTGGGTGGGACGGGACGGCTCGGGCGAGGGTACGAAACCTTGCTCACGGGCATGACGGACCGCTTTCCTGATCGTCACTCTCCATCGTCCGGACAGGCTGAACGCCTTCACGTCCCGGATGATGACCGACCTCATTGTCGTGCTCGACGAGGATGACCGCGAGGGCGAGGTGTGGTCCATCACCGGCGCCGGCGCGGGGCGGGAGTTCTGTGCGGGCGCCGATGTGGGCGGCGCGGCACCTTCGACCACCGCTCCGCGGGCGTCGGTCACCGGGACATCGCGGCAGGATCGCCCTGTGCCTGTCCGCCTGCGCCAAGCCGGTGACCGGGGCGGTCAGCGGCCCCGGGGTGGAGGCGGGGGCCAGAAGACCCTGCCGATGGACATTCGTCGGCCCAGGCCGCAGCCTGGTTCGGCTTCGTCTTGGCCACTGAGGCGAGCCGCACCGCATGGTGGCGCACCGGCTCGACTCGCGGATCAACCAGATCGGCGGCGGCCCGGACTCGACCGAGGGTGTCGAGTCGTTCTTGGCCGACGAAGGGTCGGCCGCGACGTTCAGGAGTTGTCTCACCCGCTCTCGGGCCGGCCTGCAGGGGTTGAGAGTTCCGCGCGGGGCGAGCACCAAATCGAGTGGATAACTTAATTAGTTAGATGTATGTTGACTTCGGTCGGTCACGAGCACGTTGAACCAGGAGGAGACGTGGAACTGCAGGGCAAGGTCGCGATGGTGACCGGCGCCGGACGCGGGATCGGCGCGTCGATCGCCGACGCGCTCGCCGCCCGGGGGGCGGCCGTCGCGGTGTGCGACGTGGACGCCGTCACCGCCGAGAAGAGTGCCGCCGAGGTGGCCGGTCGGCACGGCGCCCGCACCATCGGCGTAGCAGCGGACATCTCCGACGGGACAGCGGTCCGGGCCGCGGTGGGCGCCGTCGCGAAGGAGCTCGGACCGATCGACATCCTGGTCAACAACGCGGCCGTGGACGTGATCAAGTCGTTCGTGGACAGCACGGAGGAGGAATGGGACCGGATCATCTCGGTCAACCTCCGCGGCACCATCACCGTGACCCGCGCGGTGCTCGACGACATGATCAGCCGTGGCTCCGGGAAGATCATCCACATCGCCTCCGACGCCGGCCGCGTCGGCTCCTCCGGTGAGGTGGTCTACTCCGCCACCAAGGGCGGTGTGATCGCCTTCGGCAAGGCACTGGCCCGCGAGGTCGCCCGGCACGGCATCACGGTCAACACGGTGTGCCCCGGCCCGACCGAAACGGCATTGCTCGCGCAGGTGGCCGAGTACAGCCAGAAGATGCACGACGCGGCGATCCGCGCGATCCCGCTCCGCCGTGCCGCCGTGCCCGCCGACATCGCCGAGGTCGTGGCCTTCCTCGCGACGGACGGCGCCGCCTACATGACCGGCCAGACGCTGTCGGTCAGCGGCGGCCTGACGATGCAGTGAGGAGTGCCCCGATGACCCAGGCACTGACCACCGACATACGAGGCCGCGTAGCCGTCCTCACCCTGAACCGCCCCGACAAGCTCAACGCCATCGGCACGCCGGTGGTGGAGGGGCTGGAGTCGGAACTGCTGCGCCTGCGCGACGAACCCGGCGTACGCGCACTGGTGATCACCGGTTCGGGGCGCGCCTTCTCGGCGGGAGCGGATCTGGACGAGATCGAGGGCTGCGCCGGTCCTTATGACTTCCGGGCCTTCGTCCACCGCCTGACCGATGTGTTCGGCCTGCTGGAGGCATACCCGAAGCCGTCGGTCGCCGCCATCCACGGATTCGCCTTCGGTGGAGGGCTCGAACTCTCCCTGGCCTGCGACCTCAGGGTCGCGGAGGCCGGTGCCCGACTGGGCCTGCCGGAGATCAAGCTCGGCGTGCTGCCCGGAGCCGCCGGCACTCAGCGCCTGCCCAGGCTCGCGCCGCCCGCGATCGCCAAGCAGATGATCCTCACCGGTGAGCCCATCACGGCCGAGCGCGCCCACGCGGTCGGGCTGGTCAACGAGCTTGCCGAGAAAGAAGGCGCGCTGGACGCGGCGCTGAAGCTCGCCGAGCGTCTCGCGGCCGGCGCGCCGCGCGCCCTCGACGCGGGCAAGCAGCTCGTGGATCGCGGGCTCGCCATGGACCTGAACGCGGCGATCGCCTTCGAGCGCGAGACCGTGACGGCGCTGTTCAGCACGCTCGACCGCGAAGAGGGCCTGAAGGCCTTCCGCGAGCGCCGGGAGCCCGAGTTCCAGGGTCGGTAACCGCGGCCGAGACAAGGAAGATGACCATGGACTTCAGCTTCAGCGAGGAGCAGGAGGAACTGCGCAAGGTCGTGCGCTCGTTCCTCGCGGCCCACTCGGCCGAGACCGACGTGCGCCGGATCTCCGAAGGCGCCGAGGGCTACGACCGCCAGGTATGGCGCCGCATGGCCGGCGAGCTCGGTCTCCAGGGACTCGCCGTCCCCGAGGAGTACGGCGGTGCGGGCTTCGGTTACCCGGAACTCGGCGTCGTCTTCGAGGAGATGGGACGGGCCCTGCTGTGCGCGCCGTACTTCTCCTCGGTCGCCCTGGCGGCCGAGGTGCTGCTGCGCAGCGGTGACGAACTGGCCGCCAAGGACCTCCTCCCGGGCATCTGCGCCGGGACCACGGTCGCGACCCTCGCGCTGACCGAGGAGAGCGGGCTCTGGACCGAGGACGGGGTCAGCCTCTCCGCCGCGCGCACCGGCGACGGCTGGACGCTGTCGGGAGTCAAGACGTACGTGCCGGACGGGCACCTCGCCGACCTGCTGCTGGTCGTCGCGCGTGGTCAGAACGGTGTCAGCCTCTTCGCGGTCGACGCCACCGCGCCCGGCCTCACCAGGACCCGGCTGCCGACCCTGGACCAGACGCGCGAGCAGGCCCGGCTGGAGTTCGAAGGCACGCCCGCACGGCTGATCGGGTCCTCGGGCACTGCCTGGCCCGTCATCGAGCGCGCCCTCGCCACGGCGGGGATCCTGCTGGCCGCCGAGCAGGTCGGCAGCGCGGCGAGCACACTCGCGACCGCGGTCGAGTACGCCAAGGCCAGGGTGCAGTACGGCCGCCCGATCGGCTCGTTCCAGGGGATCAAGCACCTGTGCGCCGACCTGCTCACCGAGCTGGAATCGGCTCGTTCGGCGGCATACGGCGGTCTGTGGGCGCTCCAGTCGGGCGACGAACAGGAGATCCGCGTGGCCGCGGCGCTGGCCCAGGTCTACTGCTCGGAGACCTTCACCCGGGTGGCGGCCGGCAGTATCCAGGTGCACGGAGCCATCGGCTTCACCTGGGAGCATCCGGCGCACCTGTACTTCAAGCGGGCGAAGAGCACCGAGGTGCTGCTGGGCTCGCCCGCCCACCACCGCGAGCTCCTGGCCGCCGCGCTGGGACTGTGACCGTGCGGCACGTGAGGAGGGAACGATGATGGAGCTGCAGTTCGGTGCGGAGGTGGAGGACTTCCGCGACGAGGTGCGTACCTGGCTGGCCGAGCACCTGGTGGGTGAGTTCGCCGAGCACCGCGGCGTGGGCGGCCCCACCGACGGTGAGGCGTGGGAGGTCCGGCTCGCCTGGGACCGGGAACTGTCGGCCGGTGGCTGGCTGGGCCTCGGCTGGCCGCGCGAGTACGGCGGGCGCGGCCTGGGCCTGCTGGAGGAGATCGTCTTCGAGTACGAGTACGCGCGCTCCGGGGCCCCGTACCGGGCCACCGGCAACGCTCTGGACCTGCTCGGCCCCATGCTGATCGCGATGGGCAGCGAGGAGCAGAAGCAGCGCTTCATTCCCCGCATCCTGGCCGTCGAGGAACTGTGGGGCCAGGGGTTCAGCGAGCCCGGCGCGGGATCGGACCTGGCGTCCGTACGCACCCGTGCCGAGCTGGACGGGGACGAGTGGGTCCTCAACGGCCAGAAGGTGTGGACCACCTTCGGTATGCAGGCCGACTGGCTGTACGTCCTGTGCCGGACCGACCCCGACTCCACGCGGCACAAGGGCCTCAGCATGCTGCTGGTCCCCACCGATCAGCCCGGTGTCGAGATCCGTCCCATCCGTTCACTGGCCGGGCAGGACGAGTTCACCGAGGTCTTCTTCACCGACGCCCGGACCCGGGCCGACCTGGTCGTCGGCGATGTGGGCCAGGGCTGGCGCACCGCTATGGGCACGCTCGGCATCGAGCGCGGCGCCACGCTGCTGCCGGCCCAGCTCGCCTACGAGCGGGAGATGGACGCGCTGCTGGAGCTGGCCCGTGAGCGTGGTGCGCTCACCGACCCGATGCATCGCCGTTCCCTCCTGGACGCGTGGATGTCGGTGCGGATCATGCGCACCACCAACCTGCGTACGGTCGCCGAGCTGCTGCAGGGACGCACCCCCGGAGCGCAGGCGACGACGGCCAAGCTGTACGCCTCGACCAACCACCAGCGAATGGGCCACCTGGCGATGCAGATCGAGGGCGCGGCCGGGCAGATCGTCGCGGACGGCTACGGCCTGGACGTGCGCCAGCGCTCCTTGCTCATCTCGCTCGCCGAGACCATCTACGGCGGGGCGAGCGAGGTCCAGCGCAACATCATCGGTGAGAAAGTGCTCGGCCTTCCCAGGGACCCGAAGCCGCTGTGAACGGAGTGCGGACCGGCACGGAACTCTGCCATTGAAACTCGCTGGTTGCTCGCCGTCCGAGGGACTCGGGAAGTGTGGCGGACGCGTGCGTCGCATGCCGACTTGTCGCAGTGCGTCTCCATCTCACAAAATAATCTAACTAAATATAGTATCTGTCTAAACGATTGAGGTGGATGCATCATGGATTTCGCGCTGACCGATGAACAGGAGATGCTGCGTGCTACCGCACGTCAGTTCGTCGCCGACGTCTGCCCGCCCGAACGCGCCAAGGAGTGGGACGAGCAGCACGCCGTCCCACGCGAGCTGTTCGAGGGCATGGCGGAGCTCGGCTGGTTCTCGCTGCCCTTCGCCGAGGAGGACGGCGGTGACGGCGGCAGCCCGCTGGAGCTGATCCTCATCGCTGAGGAACTGGGCCGGGCGAGCTTCGACATCGCCATGTGCTACATCGGCGTGCTCATTCCGGGGCTCACCACCTTCCGGTGGGGCAGTGAGGCGCAGCGCGTCTTCATCCGTGAACAGGTCATGACCGGCCGCCACCGGCTTGCCGTCGCGATGAGCGAGCCCGACACCGGATCGGACGCGGCGGCGCTGCGTACGCAGGCCGAGGACCGGGGAGACCACTACCTGGTGAACGGGCAGAAGGCGTGGTGCACCGGCGGCGGTCTGCCGGACACCACGATCGCGACCTATGTACGCACCGGTCCGCGTGAGCCCAAGCACGGCGGGATCAGCCTGCTCCTGGTCGACCCCAAGACCGAGGGCATCGAGATCAGACGCACGCCCACGCTCGCCCGGCACATCCTGGGCACCAACGAGGTCTTCTTCAAGGACGTCGTCGTGCCGAAGGAGAACCTGGTGGGACCGCAGGACGAGGCATGGAAAGTGATGCTCTCCAACCTGGAACTGGAGAAGGTCATCATCACCGGCGGCTACCTGGGCGCCGCGCAGGCCACGTTGGACGAGATGCTCAAGTACTCCCAGGACCGTCAGGCGTTCGGCCGTCCGATCGGCACCTTCCAGTCCCTGGCCCACGCCATGGCCGACCTGCAGACCGAGATCGACTCGGCGCGGCTGCTCGCCTACCGGGCCGCCTGGCTCCTGGCACAGGGCAAGCCGTGCACCCGTGAGGGGTCGATGGCCAAGCTGAAGGGCTCGGAGACCTATGTCAACGCCGCGCGGCTGGGCATGCAGGTGTGCGCCGGGCAGGGCTTCTCCACAGAGAGCGTCATGAGCTTCCGCTACCGGGAGTCGATCGTCGCCACGATCTCGGGCGGAACCAGCCAGATCCAGCGCAACGGGATCGCCCGCAGCATGGGTCTGCGCACGTACTGACCGCCCGGGCCCTGGCCCGGGGCCGCCTGCCGGACCGGAGCCCGACCACCCACAGCCACCACGGAGGTGGACCTTGTTCGATCGTTCGATCGTCGATCCGCTGGCAGCCGGTGTCGATCCCGGCAAGCTGGACGTCCTGCTGCGCCGCGTCAGGCTGGAGGTCGAGCACGGTCCGCTGCCCTCGGCCCAGCTGGCCGTCGCCCGGCACGGCCGCCTGGTGGCGTTCGAGACCTGGGGCGACGCCGACCCTGACACCCGGTACATCCTGCAGTCGGTGGGCAGGACCGTGGTGGCGGGCGCGGCGTGGAAGCTGCTGGGGGAGGAGCTGCTGCGGCTGGACGAACCGGTCGCCGGGATCATTCCCGAATTCGCGGCCAACGGGAAGGAAGGGGTGACGGTCGAGCACGTTCTCACCCACTCCGCCGGCTTGCCGTTCGCGCCGCTCGGCTACCCCAAGATGTGCGACCGCGACCTGCGGCTCGCGGCCTTCGGCCGCTGGAAGCCGGACTATCCGCCCGGCACCCGGTTCCAGTTCCACTTGACCTCGGCGGCCTGGCTGATCGCCGAAATGGTCGAACGGCGGACGGGCCTGCCGCTCGCGGACTACCTGCGGGAGCAGGTCGTCCGCCCGCTCGGACTGGACAGCCTTGAGCTGGGAGTCCCGGTGGAAGCCCAGAAGGCCACCGTCGCCCCGATGATCGCCACCGACCGCACCAGCGAAGAGCAGGAGCCCGACCCATGGGGGCCCTGGTACCTGTCCAACCCCGACATCCTTGCCGCGGGCGAGCCCAGTCACTCCCTAGTGGGGACGGCCGCGGATGTCGCGCTGTTCTATCAGGCCCTGGAGAGCTCGGAGCTGTGGCCGCGCGAAGCGGTCGAGGAGGGCAGGCGGATGCGCTTCGCCAAGGCCCCCGCCGGGCGAGAACTCTACGGCGGCAGCGACAAGCGAGTCGGCATGGGCTTGTTCGTGACAGTCGCGGGTCCCGACTCGGGCGGCAATTTGCCCTCGACCGGCTCGCCCGCCCTCTACGGCAACGCCGGCGCCGCCTACCAGCTGGGCTTCATGGACCCGGAGACGGGTGTGTCCTTCGCCTGGCTGAGCAACGGCTACCCTCTGGCCGGATACGACCTGTCACGCAGGGGGGAAGCCCTGCTGACCAACGTCGCCAATCTGGCGGCCGACCTGCTCTGAGAGGGCGATGAGAGCCGGTTCGCAGGCTCGGTGACCGTCGAGAAGTCGCCGACAGCGATCAGTGCTCTTCCGGTTGACAGACAGCTTGCACCCTTCCCGCAACCCTGCGGGGCTGTTTCCCGGTTCACAACAGTCCTCATCCGGTGCGCATTCATCCCGCCCCCGACGGCTGCCCGCGCTGGCCACCGATCCCCTCGTGACCGACCAGGGATGGACACGCGCAGAGGAGGGTGCTGACGGAACACCTGGCGAAGGTGCAGCGGCTCGCCGCGACGTCCCAGAAGCCGGCAACGATCCCCGTCCCTCGGCCGGTCTCGGAGACGGCGAGCGCGTGAATGGGCCGGACCGCGGCTGACCTCAGGTCCGGCTGCGCTGTCGCCGTCGCCGGCCCGGTCCGATCCCGGCCGAACCGGCCTGGGACATATCCCGCGCCGCCGACTGCCTCCTCGCATCCGAGCGCCGGGCTCCTTCTGCTCCGTCCCGCCCGGGATCTCCTTCTCCCACCCCCGCCATAGAGCCCCGCGGTGGCGTCTCAGTGACCTATGACCGCCCCCCAAGTGGCCTGCCCCCGAATGATCTCGAGTTTGCGTGCGTCGTCAGGTGTCGCGGGAAGGTGCACGACCACCTTCAGTGAAGGTCGATCGATCAGCCGCAGCTGCATGAGGTACGTCGAGAGACATCCGATGTCCTTGTGCAGGAACTCCTGTCTGCCGCTGACGCCCCGGACCACCTCGTGAGCCGCCCACCAGCGTTGGAAGTCGGCGTTGGCAGCCGCCAGTTCGTCCGCGATACGCGAGAACCGGGGGTCACTGGGATGCGCGGCCGCCTCCGCTCGGAACTGGCCGATGACGGAGCGGGCGTGTTCCTCCCAGGCGGCCAGTGAGCTTCGGACCCTCGGGACGTTGAACGTGGCCCACAGGACGTTCCTGTGGGGCGGTTGGAGCTCACCGATGTCGCAGAACACCGCGACCAGCGCGTCGTTCCAGGCCAGGTAGTCGAAAGTCGGTCCGAGGACATATGCGGGCGCGGGCAGCAACCGCTCCAGCAGCTGCCGCGCGTGTTCGTCGACGGTGTTGTCCCGGCAGGGATAAGGGCCCGGCGGGAGCCCGGCGAGACGTCGCATGTGCCGGTGTTCGTCCTCGGTCAGCCGCAACGCCGCGGCGATGCTGTCGATGACGTCGACCGTCGCGTGCACGTTCTGACCCTGCTCGAGGCGGGTGTACCAGCTGTAACTCACTCGCGACAGGTTGGCGACCTCCTCCCGCCGCAAACCAGGGACACGGCGCGGCCGGTCGGCCGGAGCAAGCCCGACCGATTCAGGCCGCACCTGGGAACGGCGCGCGCGGAGAAACGCCGCCAGCTCGTGAGGTCGTTTGTCAGCGTCGGACGCCATCTGCTCAACCCGCCATCCCGTTTCCTACCACTCGAAGTGGTACCACAGACCAGATCCTTGTCACCCCGCTCGCCCCACCGCAAGATCGGCGGGAGATGGACATTGGAGGTTCCATGGAAGTACAGCCCCCACGGAGACGATTCGACCGCCAGGCGCTGACAAGGCCGCGGGCCGCCTTCGACCGCAACTGGTCGGGACTTCCGTCCTCCGCGCCTTCACACGACGGGCGTCAGCGCCGGGGCGAGCAAGAACTCGTGCACTGGTTCGCCTCCGGCCAGGTCGCGCCTCACGGCATCGCTCCCCGGCACATCCTACCGGTGGTCTGAAGTGCGCGATCTCTCCTTCTTCGCGGACCGCCGCGGAAACCTCGAACGCTGGCTCGCAGGAGTCATGCCGGACGCGACCTCGATCGCGCTCTCCCCGTTCACTCCCGTGAACTCGGGCTTCTCGAACGCCACGATGCTCACCGAGTTCCGCTGGAGCGACGCCAATGGTGACCACGTCGACGAGATGGTGATACGGGCTCAGCCGCCCGGGGACGGGCTCTTTCCCGACTATGACCTCCGGCTCCAGTACGACGTCATGGCTGCTCTGGCCAAGACCCCGGTCCCCGTTCCGAAGGTCGGCCCCTTCGTCGACGACCCGGACGTGCTCGGGGGGCCCTGCTTCCTGATGCATCGAGTGCACGGCGAGGTGGCGTCCGGCTTCCGGCCCGGCTTCCACGGGCACGGGCTGTTCTTCGACGCGTCCGTGGAACGCCGCCGCAAGATGTGGTTCGCGGCCGTCGACGCGATGGCCTCGCTGCACAGCCTGGATGCCGACGCCCTGCCGCTTCCTTCCTCCCTCGGTCCGAAGGACAGCGCCAGGGACACGGTCCTGCGGATGCTCGACGTCATCGAAAGCCAGCTGGACTTCACGGGCCTGGATCCGTTCCCGGTGCTCCGCGAAGCACTCCGGTACCTGCGGTCGGAGATACCGGCCGACGGCCGCACGGCGCTGTGCTGGGGGGACGCACGCCCCGGGAACATCGTCTACCGCGATGATCAGGTCGCGGCCGTACTGGACTGGGAGCTGGCACACCTCGGCCCGCCGGAGGGCGACCTCGCGTACTTCCTGCTGGTGGACGAGACGGTGGCCGAACTCAACCACGTGCCACGCCTGCCCGGCCTGCCGGAACGCGACGAGACCGTGGCCTACTACGAGTCGCGCACCGGTCGACCCGTGAAGGACCTCGAGTTCCACGGCGTCCTGCAGTGCCTGCGCCTGGCCGCCATGCTGGTCCTGACCGTGCGCCTCAGCCCGCCGGAGCTGAGCTTCCCCGCCGGCTACCTCACCGACAACGTCCCGACGCGGCGGCTCGCCGAGCTGCTGCGTGCTCACGCCTGAAACGATTGGAGTGATCACATGAACGACGTCGTGCTCACCGCCGCCGACGAGTATCTCTGCCACCAGACCGTCGCCAGCTTCGAGCAGGTCACCACGACGGACCGCAACTGGACGGAGAAGGGGTACGTCGTCGCCTACGACACCACCGGCGAGGTGATGATCGCCGTCGGTATCGGCAAGTACACCAACCGGGACGTCATGGACGCCTTCGCCGGCGTGGCCGTCCCCGGCAGGCAGTGGAACGTCCGCGCGTCCAGGGAACTGCGCCCGGACCTCGACCGCACCACCGTCGGCCCCGTGGTGTGGGAAGTCGTGCGGCCTCCCGTGGAGAACCGGGTCGTCCTGACCGACAACGAACTCGACATCAGCTTCGACGTGACCTTCGAGAGCGACTTCGATCCCATCGTCGGCAGCCCTGGCCTGCGTCGGGACCGGGGGATCACGGGCAACCACACGATTCGGTACTTCCAGCCCGGCCGCGCGCGGGGTGAGGTCAACATCGAGGGCCGCACCTACGTGCTCGACCCGGAGCGTACGTACGCCTACAAGGACCGCTCGTGGGGCATCCGGTCGATGACCGGCATTCCGAACCCCGGGGCGTTCTGGTTCAACGATCCGGTCGGTCTCCCCGAATCAGGTCTCCGGCCCGCTCCCCCTCGCACCGAGGGAATTCTGCACGGCTACCTCAACTTCAACTTCGGCAGTTGGGCGCTGTCCACCACGTTCACCCAGGGACCCGACGGCCGGCCGATCCAGTCCAGCACCGGCGTGTCCGAAGGGTTCGTCGTCTTCCCCGGCAGCTCCAAGCCGCGCCTGCGCATCACCGATATCCAGCTCGACTTCGAGTTCTGGCCGAACTCGCGTCGCGCTCGGGCACTCGAAGCCAAGGTAGAGCTGGAGGACGGCTCGAAGCGCGAGATCACCTGCACCTGGAAGGACCTTGTCTACTACTTCAGGGGCGGCGGCTACTTCGGCTTCCGCGGCTGGTGGCAGGGTGGCTACCGGGGCCCGCTGGATGTCGCCGGCGAGTCGCTCGACCTTCGCGACAAGGCGGTCCGCGACGAGCTGTACGGCTGCGAGGAGATCGCCGTCGACCTTGTGTGCGGCGACGAGACGGGCAACGGTGTGATCGAGCCCTGGGCCATCGGCGCCCTTCCCCGCTACGGGATCACCGAGGAGATGCTGGGATGACCGAGCATCTCGCGTCGATGGCGGAGAGGGTGAACAGGCTCGCCAACGCGGCGCGGATCTCAAGGGCGCCCAACGACGTGGTCGACCAGGTCTGTTCGCTGACCCGGCAGGCGGAGGCCCTTCTCGAGCAGTATGCGTGGGCCGGACCGTACGCGGTGGAGCAACTCGCGCCGCCCGACCAGGACATGTTGGTCTGGGAGCCCGACGATCTGCGCAGGACGATCCCGTACAGCCCCATCCTCGGCAACCTCAGCCCGACAGCCGGCCGGACCAAGGTATGGGCCGACGGCGACGACGTCGAAGGATCGGTCACCCTGTCTCCGATCCACGCGGGCCCGATGGGTACCGTGCACGGCGGCATTGTGGCCGCCGTGCTTGACGAACTCACGAGTCTGGCCATTCTCGCCTCCGGGAACGTAGGCTACACACGGTCCATGACAGTTACCTACCGACGGCCGACGCCACTCGGCAGCGAGCTGAGCCTGTGGGCCAAGACCGCCGGCCGAGCCGGCGATGTGTTCATGACTTCCGCCGAGATACGCCATGCCGGTCAGGTCACCGCGTCCGCGGTCACCCTGCATCACGCGGCCGGCCGTCGGGACGAGCCCATCTACCGAAAGGCGAGAGATGACCGACCAGCTCGCGTGGCGCGCGGCGGACACATCGGTGGCGCTGGAGCACCGCAGCATCAGTGAGGTCCTTCGCACGACCGCCGCGCGGTACCCCGACCGCCCCGCGGTCGTCATGCCCGGCGCCGACACGCTCGAGACCCTGTCGTACGCCGACCTGCTGGCGGCGGCCGAGGACCTCGGCGGGCGGCTTCGTGCGATCGTCGGAGAAGGCGGCCGCGTGGCGGTGTGGTCACCGGGAGCCATTTCCTGGCTGGTGACGGAGTACGCGTGCGCGCTCGCCGGTCTCGTCCTCATGCCGATCAACCCGGCTCTGACGGACAAGGAGGCGACAGACCTCCTCGATCTGGGTGATCCCGGAGTCCTGCTCTGTGGGGGCGAGTTCAGGGGCACGCACCTGCTCGAGCGCGCCCGGCGGTTCGCCCCCACAGGTACCGTCATCGCCGAACTCGACCACTGGCGGGACCAGTTGCCCGCCGCGCCGATCGCCGACAAGCCGGTCGACCCGTCGCTGGACTTCCTGATCCAGCCGACATCCGGCACGACGGGGCCTCCCAAAGGCGCCGTCCTGACACAGTCCGCCGCCATGGAGTGCGGGCGGCTGGGCATGCTGCCGCTGGAGCCACGAGGTCACGATATCTGGTGCAGCCCGATGCCGCTCCACCATGTGGCGGGGTCGGTGTGTATCGCGCTCGGTATGTTGTCCGTCGCGGGGACGATGGTGATCCAGCCGGGATTCGACCCCGGGCAGGCGCTGCGCCTGATCGAGGCGACCAAGGCCACCATCTTCGGCGCCGTACCGACCATCCTGGTGGACATGCTCGCGCATCCGGAGTTCCGCCGGACCGATCTGAGTACCTTGCGGGTGGTGCAGATCGGCGGGACGACGGTGCCGCCCAGCCTGATCCGACGGATAGAGGCCGAGCTCGGTGTGGCCGTCAGCGTCGGCTACGGGCAGTCCGAGGCGCCGTCCAGCGTCATGACCGCCCTGGACGACCCCGACGACATCAAGGCCCAGACGCTCGGTCGTCCGCTGCCGCACCGTGAGGTGAAGATCGTGCGCAGTGGGACCGGGGAGACGGCCGCATGCGGCGAGACCGGAGAGTTCATGATCCGCTCGCCGCTGGTGATGAGCCGCTACCTCGGGGACTCGGCCGCCACGGCCGAGGTTCTCACCGACGACGGCTGGCTGCGTACCGGCGACCTCTGCAGCATGGACCGCTCAGGCATCCTGCGCATCCAAGGCCGCAGCCGCGAGGTCATCATCCGAGGCGGCGAGAACATCTATCCGGCCGAGATCGAACACGTCCTCTCCGCGCATGAGGCGATCGCTGAGATCGCCGTGGCGGGGGTGCCTGACGAGCGATGGGGCGAATCGGTCGCGGCTTGGGTGCGGCCCGCTTCGGGCCGAACCGTCGAACCGGCCGAGCTCGAGTCCTGGGCGCGCACGCAACTCGCGTCGCACAAGGTGCCCCGGACCTGGACGGTCGTCGAGGATTTCCCCCGTACCCCGTCAGGGAAGATCCAGAAGTTCCGTCTGCCCGGCCGGCCGCAAGCGTGACCGCGGCCGCGCCCTGGGCGCGGCCGGCGAGGTCTGCCGGCTTCTGATCCCCGCCCCACCCCGGTCGCCGTGCCCCGGCTTCCCGCGGTGGGGTTCGGCGCATGTCAACGGGCGTCGAGGAGTGCACAGGCGTGGTGCGGCCGCAGTGTCCGGCTCCTGTCGGATTGCAGGGGCACCGCTACGGCTTCAGTGCCCCCGTACGCCATTCGCTCATACGTCGGTGACGCGGAGCCCGGCGTGCGCCTTGTAGCGGCGGTTGACGGAGATCAGGTTCGCGACCAGCGACTCGACCTGGTGGGCGTTGCGCAGGCGGCCGGCGAAGACGCCGCCCATGCCGGGGATGCGCCCGGCGAGCGCCTGGACGATCTGCGGCTGGCGCACTCGGCGTTGTCGGCGCTCTCTACGCCGCGCCCGAGTTCCTCGGCGGCGGCCTGGGCGCGCTCGGCGGCACGGAACCGGTGATCAACTTCTTGCCGGCCTCGGCGAGCCGGTAGGCGAGGTGGCGACGTCAAGGCTGGCACTGCCTGGTTGGATATCGAGATTGACGATAGATTAGCTCACATAGCTAAATGATTAGGATGGTGTTCGGATGAGGCGGAGGTGGTCCGGTGCGGCCGCTCGGAGGGATACAGCGTTGTCGGGCCAGGCTGGGTCAGCGTGGGCGAGCCGGGATTGACGGGCCGGATGACGAACCCCCTGCGCCGCGCACGAGCAGACTGGCGAGACATTACGGCCGTCCGGGGCTCTTCCGCTGACGGCCCCGCCGGATCTCACGGCCGAGGTTCGGCTCGGCCGCAGGCGTGGTCACTGCATGCTCGGTGACCGTGGTGTTGGACGGTCCGGTGTCCGGGCCCGCCGCCCGCGGAGGAAAGGGAGAGAGTCGAGTGCCGTTTCGAGGGATCAGATCGGCGAGACCCGTGAGCGTGTCGTCGTCGAGGATCTGAAGCGCACGCAGATCGTGCGGTACGCCAGGGCGTCCGGGGACTTCCACCCGCTGCACACCGACCAGGAGTATGCGGTCGGGATCGCCGGATCCCCGGGAGTCTTCGCGCACGGGGTGCTGACGATGGGCCCGTTGGACCGGGTGCTCACCGAGTGGTTCGGCAGGGAGAGCCCCGTGCGGTTCGCCGTGCGGTTCAAGGGGCAGGTGCGGCCCGGCGAAACGCTCACCGACACCGTCGAGGACATCACCGTGGGCGAGCATGCTCCGGTGGCGGAAGTGTCCCTGCGCACCGTCAACCAGGACGGCGCCGAGGTGGTCTCGGGCAGAGCCGTGGCCGGACTGGACCGGGCCCGACCAATGGGACATGAAAGGGAAGGACAACGATGACTGACACACGTGCCGAAGCCGAACCTCAGGGCGCCGACGAGGGGCCGGTCATTTTCGACGAACTGACAGAGGACGGCGTGCTCGTCCTGACGCTCAACCGGCCGGAGCGCCATAACGCATGGACGCTCGACATGGAACTGCTCTACAACGAGCTGTTCGACCGTGCCGAGGCCGATCCGGACGTGCGCGCGGTGGTGCTCACCGGCGCCGGCCGCAGCTTCTGCCCGGGTATGGACATGAGTGTGCTGGACGCCGCCTCATCGGGGGCGCGGCCTTACCCGAACGATCAGCTCCCGCCCCGTGTGCGCCCGCTCGTGTGTCCGAAGCCCGTGATCGCCGCAGTGAACGGTGCCTGCGCGGGCATCGGGTTCAACCAGGCGGTGATGTGCGATGTGCGCTTCGCCGTGCCGGAGGCCAAATTCGCCGCCGCCTTCAGCCGGCGCGGGCTGGTCGCCGAGGACGGCGTCGCGTGGATCCTGCCACGCGTGGTGGGCTACGGGCGCGCGAGCGACCTGTTGCTCTCCTCCCGTCCGGTGACTGGCGCCGAGGCCCTGGAGATAGGACTGGTCAACCGCCTGGTGGAGCCCGCGGACATGTTGGCCACGGCGGTGGAGTACGCGAGCGAGCTCGCGCGCAGGTGCAGCCCCTACGCCATGTCGCTGATCAAGCGGCAGGTGCAGGACGACCAGGCCCGCGGGTTCCTCGACGGTCACCACGACGCCGTGGCCCTGCTGGCGAAGGCAAAGAAGGCCCCCGACTACCGCGAGGGTGTGCGCAGCTTCATCGAACGGAGGCCGCCGCAGTTCTCCGGTCTGGGTGAGGACCAGAGCGGGGTCGCTGAGGAGACGGCCGGATGAGCAGGGGAGAACGCATCGGTGATCGTCATCGGCGGTACGTGCCACGCTCCTGTCAGGCAGCTGCGTGACGATCCCGAGAGCGGTGTCGGACGTATCGACGTTCCGGGCGGCAGTGCGCGGTCCTGATGCGTGATGGGTTCGGGCCACCGGGTACACCTGGTGACCCGAACCCATCACGCTCTCGACGTTTCCGGATTCGCCGCCCGGTGCCCTGCAGGACGGCTGATCCGTCAGGGGTTGCGGCTGCCCCGGCAGAGGCATGCCAACAGTGGCACTCTCGCGCCGGCGCTCGCGGTTGACCGGCGTCAACCCCGGTCGGTGCTCCGGATCACTCACTGTCCTGGTCGGTCTGCGCGAACAGGTCCAGTCGGGACCTGACGCGCCGTTCGAGGAACTTGCCGAGCACGTGATCGAAGACCGCGTTGTCGTCTCCGGCGACCATGTGGTGAGCGCCTTCGACGTTGGCGAACTCGGCGTGCGGCACCAGTTCGAGGAAGCGCTTCGCGTCGGCGACACTGAGCACGTCGGACGCGCCGCCCCGTACCAGGAGCGTCGGTACCCGCAGCGACATCGCCGCGGCGCCGAGCCGTGCCGGATCGATGAGCTTGTCGCGCTGGACGACCTCGGCCGCGCGGTCGTTGAGAAACGCCGGATCCCAGTGCCAGAAGAAGCGGCCGTCCACCTCACGGAGGTTCTTGCGAAGCCCCTCGAGGCTGCGAGGCCTTGGCCGGTGCGGCAGGTAGGCCGACACGGCGTCGGCGGCCTCCTCCAGGGACGCGAATCCTCCGATGCCGGTGTTCATGAAGTCGCGGACCCGACTCGTGCCCCTGGGCTGCAGGAACGGTGACACGTCCACCAGGACCAGGCCGAGCGCGAGCTCTGGGTGGTGCCCGAGAGCCGCCAGTGAGGAGTTGCCTCCCAGAGACGCTCCGACGAGGACGGGAGGGCGGCCGAGGAACTCGGCGATCTGCACGACATCACTGGCGAACCTGTTCAGTCCATAGCGTCCCTCGGGAGACCATCCGCTCTCGCCGTGCCCCCGCAGATCCACGGCGAGCGTGTACCAGCCGGCCTCGGCCAGGTCGGCGGCGGTGGACCGCCACGAGTGCCGGGTCTGACCGCCGCCGTGGAGCAGCACGACCGGCGGACTTGCCGGATCACCGTGTGCATCCGCGACCAGCGTCACCTTGTCATCGCATTCGATCTTGAGTGTCGTCACATGCCCTGCGCTCACCGTCGTCTCCCCATTGCCGCGGACGAGCTCCCCAGCCGCTACAGCTAGTCCTCAAATAGTTGAATTAGCATAACGTGCTCCATTGCTCCGCTGGATGCGAGACGGGTCTCTCTCAGTGCGGAGTCGGGGCCATCGTGGGAACGGGCCCTTTCGGTAACCGGTCCCCGACGGGTTCGCTGACCGAGTCGATCGGGTGACGTGGTCGGCAAGACGATCAGAGCGCGGCCTCCGCGTATGGACTTGCCGTTGCCTTGGGGCATGTGGTCGCGGTGGCTGTACCCCACGGGGACACCCTCGAGATCGATGGCAGGGCCCATTCGGCCCAGATCGTCTTACCGGTCTGCTCGTGCCGGGTTCCCCAGCGTTGGGTGAGCTGGGCGACCAGAAGCAGGCCGCGTCCTCCTTCGTCGTAGACGCGGGCGCGGCGCAGATGTGGTGCGGTGCTGTTGCCGTCGGACACCTCGCAGATGATGGTGCGGTCCCGGATCAGCCGCAGTCGGATGGGCGCGCCGCCGTACCGTACCGCGTTGGTGACCAGTTCGCTGACGACCAGTTCGACGGCGAAGGACAGTTCCTCCAAGCCCCATGCTTCGAGGCAGCTGGTGGCCTGCGTGCGGGCCCCGGCGACGACCGAGGGGTCAGCGCGCAGCTCCCACGTGGCGATCTGGTCGGCGTCGAAAACCTGGGTGCGGGCCACCAGCAGGGCGACGTCGTCGGCGACGGGCCGGTCGGGCAGCAGTCTGTTGAAGACCGAGTCGCACAGGGCTTCCAGCGAGGCGGCGGGCTGACGCAGCACACTACGCAGTTCGTCGAGGCCTGCGTCGACATCGCGGTCACGTGATTCGACGAGCCCGTCCGTGTAGAGCACGAGAAGAGCACCCTCGGGGAGTTCCACGTGGGCCGATTCGAAGGGCAGCCCACCGAGACCGAGCGGGGGGGCGGCGGGAAGGTCGAGCAGTGTCACGGTGCCGTCGGGGAGGACGAGGGCCGGCGGTGGGTGGCCCGCTCGGGCCAGGGCGCAGTGCCGCGAAATGGGGTCGTAAACGGCGATCAGGCACGTTGCGCCGACCTCCCCGTCACTCCCGGTCCGGTCCGCCTCCGCGGACAGCCGGATGACCAGGTCGTCGAGATACGTGAGGAGCTCGTCGGCCGGCAGGTCCGTGTCCGCGAGGGTGCGTACCGCGGTGCGTAGGCGCCCCATGGTCGCGGAGGCGTGCAGGCCGTGTCCCACGACGTCGCCGACGATCAAGGCCACCCGGGCGCCCGACAGCGGGATCACATCGAACCAGTCGCCGCCGATACCGGACCGGGAGCCGGCCGGAATGTACCGGGACTCGACCTCGACCGCGCTCTGTTCCGGCAGGTGCTGGGGGAGGAGACTCTGCTGCAGAGCCAGGGCGGCGGCGCGTTCGTGGGAGTAGCGGCGGGCGTTGTCGACGCAGATGGCTGCCCTGGAGGCGAGTTCCTCGGCGAGGATCAGGTCGTCCGGGTCGAAGGGCACGCGGTTGCGGTGACGGATGAGCACGGCCACACCGAGGGTGATGCCGCGGGCCCGGAGCGGGACGGCGAGTATGGAGTGGAACCCGAATCGGCTGGCGAGGGCGGCCCGGTTCGGATCGAGTTCCATCCACCGGTGCATGGAGGGGTCTCCGGCCGAGCTGAGGATCGTCCGTCCCGTTTCCAGGCACTCGGCAGGGGGCGAGGACTCCGGGTAGGTGTCGATGGCACCGAGCTCGACGGCGGTCTCGGGGCAGCCTTCGAGGGCCGAGCGATGTGCGATGCGACGCGTGATGACCGGGTGACCCGCCGGATAGGGGACGGGTTCCTCTCCGTGCAACACCGGCTCGAGCAGGTTCACGCTGGCGAAGTCGGCCAGCCGGGGCACGATCATCTCCGCCAGCTCATCCGCGGTGCGTGGCACGTCCAGGGTGCTGCCGATAACGGATCCGGCTTCGTTCAGCAGGGCCAGCCGCTGCTGCGCTCGCTGCTGTTCGGTACTGTCGAACGTGGCGGCGGCGGCGCCGAGCACCCGGCCCGTCGCGTCTTTCACCGGCCACATGCTGACGCTCCAGCCTCGTGGGCGGAGCTCCCCGGGCGGGGTGAGGTAGTGCTCCCACAGTACGGGATTCCCGGTCTCGATCACCTGTCGTAGGCTGCGCATGTAAGCGCTCGCCTCGAAGCCGGGGATCTCCTCTTCGAGGCTGGGGGCGGTCTCGTCCAGGTCGTCCAGCGTTCGGCCGAGTACCCGCTCCTTGTCGACGTGCATCACGCCGGCCGCCACTTGATTGAGCGCGACATAGCGTGCGTCTGCGTCCCACAGAGCCTGAAGAACGGTGGACTGGTCGAAAGCCTGGTCCACCGTCGGCCGGCCGCTTGCCGCCTGAACCTCGCCTTGCCCGGTGAACTCGCCTTGCGCATGGAACATGAGCAGCCACTGAAGGTCGCCGTCGCCATGGAGCGGACATGCACGAACCTGCGTGGCGAGGATCTGGCCTTCCCGGTGCCGCACGGGCACCGCGGCATGCCACGCCACTCCGTCGGCCATGTGCCGTAGGACTTCCTCGGGGAGCCTTCCGGCCAGCAGATCAGTGGCCCCGTGGCCGATGATCTCGTTCGCCGCATACCCGAGCATGCGGGCGGCAGCCGGGCTGCATGCCGTGAACACACCGCGCACGTCCATGATCGCGAAAGCCGTGTCCAGCCCCTCTGGTCCCGCTCCGCCCGCCTCGTTCTGACCCGTCGCAGCATTACCGTTCATCATGCCTCGTTGCACGAAGTCGCTCTGCGTCATCACAGACCGAGATCCTTCAGTTGCCAACCAGCCTGCGCCACGGGAGCCTGGGTTTCAACGCAGGAGACTCGAGACGGGCGCCCAGAGGGTACAAAGGGCGCGCGTGCTCGATCCGGCAAGAGACGGTGCTCTGGCTCCCGACCCTGGCACGGCTTGCCATACCCGGGAGAAAGAGCGCGATCTCCACCTGCCAGGGTGTCGCGGCAATGGCGAAGGGCGGAAACGGGAGATGCCCCTGGATGGGACGGGTCGGATTCGGACGCTCACGGCCGACCGAGCGGAATCGCTGATCTCGGGCCGACGTCGCCCGCGCACGCGGATGGTTGTGTGCAGCCGCATCAGGCTGAGACGAGCACAAGGGCCGGTGGCTTCCATCGGCGCTGATCAATTTCGCCCCGGTGGACAGGTGAATGATCACCTGCCTCGCCTCAAGGCCACCCATGGCAGCCAGATCGATCACGACTCCGCGAAGCCACGGGCCATTCGCGTGGGAACCTCGCTCAGAGTGTGCTGTAGAAGACGTTCCGCTGTTGCTTGTTGCGCTGGACCTGCCCCTTGGCGACGAGGGATTCGAGAGCGTTACGCACCAGCGTGACACTTAGGGTGCGATCTGAGTGCAGCTCGGTGAGTTCCGTTGTGACTTCGGCCGCCGAGCGGGACTCCTGGCGCTGGGACAGTTGAGCGAAGACCAATTCGCGCAGTGAGGGTGTGCCACGATTCTTCTCGTGAACCGTGTTCCGCTCCGTCTTCGATCGTCCCCTGTCCGCGCGTTCTTCTTCCGCTTCCTGCCGCTTCGAATGGGAGGCGGGCGCGTTCTTTACTTTCTCGGCGGACACTGAGCCGTGATCGGACGCGCTGGTGGAAGGGGAGCCGGACATAGCAGATTCGCTTTCCAGGGCCTGCTGCATGTTCAACAGCAGTGTGTGGTCCCTCCTCAGTTTGGTGAGCTCGTCCTGCAGTGCGGCGATCTCGTGGCCGATGCGCTCCTGTTCCGCCGCATTGTGCTCCAAGTCTGTCGCAACCTGTGTGGCGTACTGAGACCTCAGGGTGCTATCGGATGATGCTCGCAACGCTACGGTCCGCCCTCTTCGAATCGTGTGGGTTGCTGATGCTACCCCTCGTGGCGTCTCGGTGGTTGGTAGAGACTGTTTCACCGCATCAGTGCCGGGATGACACGAGAGCCTGGCACGCCACTGCCGACACAAGTGACCGCTCCAGCTGGTCCACCCCGTGGTCCCGCCGGTGGCAGCGAATCTCTTGCCGGTTCCCCGAAGGTCGACGCCGACCTGGACGATTTAGAATAATGAGTTATATGAATTCCCGAAGGGGGGCGGTGGGAGCCATGATGCCCATCGCTGAAGTGTAAAGATCCTCATCTTTCGCGCAGCTTGGGAGAAGAGGGTCGGGGCAGAGGTGGCGGCCCGGCGTGTTCACCGCGCTCGCACCGGCCGGCTGAAGGTGCCTGGGCAGCGTCCGGCCAGGCGCCTGGTCATGAGCGTGGTCATCGACCGCAGCACCATGGCCTCGTGCATGGCGCGCAGCGTCTCGACATCGCGCACCAGGCGGCGCGAGCGCATCAGCCGGCTGGCGATCCGGCGAAGAAGGGCTCCGGAGTCTGGAACCGAGCGGGGGCCTTGACCGCAGGGCCTCTGGACTTCCCTTCCCCCGGCAGATGAGTCGCGCCCTGTCAGACGGTGTCTGGTGGGAGGTGCGCACACCGGTCGAACGCCTCGTTGACGAGGTCGGCGAGTCTGATGGACGCGTTCGACTTGTCCCAGTAGCGCAGGGCGGTGCTCAGGCACGACACGGCGATTGAGGCGATCAACGTGTGGTCGAGAGTCGGACTGGTGAAGTCCTGTTCGGCGGCCAGTTGACGGGCTATGTCCCGTTCCCAGCGCAGGCGCATCCGGAGGCTGCGGGCCTCCAGCGAACGGTTGGTCATGACCAGGTGCGTCAGTCGGGGCGTGTCCTCGCCCTGGAGGTCGGCCGCGAACCGTGCGACGGGCTCGGCCAGTGCCGCCACTGTGATGGATCGGTCGGAGCGCTCGGCGACATGCTGCACCATCGCGGCAGCCGAGTTGTCCTCGTCGCCAAAGAGGACGTCCTCCTTGCTGGGGAAGTGCCGGAAGAGCGTCGCGGGGGAGACGCCGGCGCCCTTGGCGATCTGGTCGACCGTTGTGGCTTCGTAACCCTGTTCGATGAAAAGCGCCAAGGCTGCAGTGACGATGTCCTTGCGGGTACGCTGCCGATTCCGTTCCCGAAGCGTGGTCATCGGTACTCCCCTCGAACTCGGGTGGTAGAAGCTCTCATCTTGAGATGAAGACTATCAATCGGGCCCCGCTCCACGATGCGTCGCGCCCGGTGCAGCTGGGCCGAGGGCGTTGCCGGCGATGATCAGCCTTGACGTACGACTAATCCGCATCATGCCGGGTTCCACGCTGACGCCCCGCATCGCCCACACGCGTGGACCATGCGTGGACGTGGGGCGTCCACGGACGGTCCACCCGTCGCTCCCGGTGTCAGGCCGGTGAGGAAGTCGTCGGCTTCCGCGAGCCAGGGAGGCCTGAGTTCTTGGCCTACCGACGTCTTCACGTGGAGCGCTACGAGCGTCTGGCGCGATCGTGCTGGACGGAGTGCGCCGCCACGCCGTTCACCTTGTTGTCGTCGAGTCTCGGGCGAACTCGACGCCGGGCCGTGGTGCTCGTCCTTGAGGCGAATGATGCGGTCAGGGCGCCTCGGCCGGGGGCCGGAAGAACACAACGAGCTGGGCGATTCCCGCGAGGAGCCCACCGCCGACGATTGCGAGCCCCGTGGTGCCTGAGAATACCGAATCCAGGTCGAGGGCCGCGTCGAGTGACCACCCTCGCGCACCCGTGATGCCCAGGGTGGCTCCGGTCGTGGCCAGGATGAGGTTGTACTCCCAGCCGGACTTGACGGAGAAGAATCCGTTCGCGCGGTGCACGGTCCAGCCGGCTACCAGCATGAGGGCGACAAATGCCGCGCCTGCCAAGGAGGTGAACAGTCCGAGGGCGAGCAGGACACCGGCGACCACCTCTGTGGTTGCGGCGGCGAGCGCATGCAATCTCCCAGGCCGCATGCCCATGCTGTCGAACCAGCGAGCCGTGCCGGCGAGCCGTCCCCCCGAGAAGAACTTCTGGTAGCCGTGGGCTGCCATAGTGAGACCCGCTACCCCTCGTAGGAGCAAGAGTCCTGCGTCGACCGCGTGAATGCTCGTACTTGCTGTCATTGGACCTCCAGGTGTGGTGAGGGAGAGACGCCGATCGCCGGCAGAACACTCTCGAGGCATGCCGAGCGGACGCTCGGAGCCGCGACGGCCTCGCACCCGGCTGCCGCCGTCACGGATCCGGCTCTTGGGGATGTCCGACCAAGGTTATGACAGTCTCTATCAGTTTGATAGATGCTGTCATGATTGAGTGCGGGGCTGCGCCCGTCATGCCATATGATGTGCTGTAATGATATAAAAGATTCAACCTTATCGTCGCTGGAACAGCAGTGAGCGCGTGGTCAGGGATGCGTGGTTCGCCGAAGGGGCGTCCCTGTTCGCATCCGCTCCTGTTCACCGCAGGCCGTTGGCTGCTTTGATCTGCGGGGAGTCCAAGTGGTCCGTCTCGAAGGCCAGACGGGGTCCGCGGTGCCACACCGGTATCTGCTGCTCCATCGGCCGCTGCTGCGGTCCGCGTGTCCTCGCCGGCATGGCCGAGTACGCGGGCCTGCCCCGGCAGGCCCTCCACCATGCACCGGGATGTCATGGGCCCAGGTGAAGATGCGCCATCCTGCGCTTCTTCTATGTCTGACCTCAGATTATTCCTGCGGCTGAAAGTTCGGTGACCGTTGCTTCGTCGATCCCCAGGATCCCGGAAAGAACGTCCGCGGTGTGCTCGCCGAGGGTCGGGGGCGCCGCGTACTGGTTGACCGGTGTACCCGACATCCTGATGGGGTAGCGCAGGCCGGGAACGGCGCCGAGTGTTCGGTGCTCCATTCCGATCCGCAGTTCGCGCTGCCGGACGTGCTCATCCTGCAGCGCGGCGCGGATGTCGTTGACCGGACCGACGGGGACGTCTGCAGTGCTGAGCACCTCGATCCAGTGAGAAGCCTCGCGCTGGAGGAAGATCTTCTCGAGGATGGGGAGCAGTTGGAGGCGGTTCTCGATGCGCTCCGCGATGCCACAGAAGCGGGGATCCTCGATGAGCCCTGGGTGCCCGATGGCCTCGCACGCTCGACCGAACTGCGGGTTGGTCGTCGCGACGATGAAGAACAACTGGCCGTCGGAGCCCTGGAAGGCCTGCGACGGAATTCCGCCGAAGCCACCGTTGCCGCGGCGCGGTGGCACCTCGCCGGAGACCAGGTAGTTCTCGGCGTAGTGCGATATGGACGCTACTCCGCAGTCGAGCAGGGAGACGTCCAAATGCTGCCCCTCGCCGTGGGTGTCCCGGTGGCGAAGGGCAGCCAGCACGGCAGAGGAGGTGTACAGACCCGTCAGAATGTCGATCAACGACAGCCCGGACTTCATCGGGCCGGCTCCGGGCACCTCGTCCGGCAGTCCGGAGACGCTCATCATCCCGCTGATGGCCTGGAAGATGCCGTCGTAGCCGGGCCGGGCTCTGTACGGGCCCGTCTGTCCGAAGCCTGTCACGGAGCAGTAGACCAGACGGGGGAACGTTTGGTGGAGGTCCTCGTAGCCGAGACCGTACTTGGCGAGCACGCCGGGGCGGAAGTTCTCCACGAGTACGTCCGCACGTTCGATGAGGCGGAGCAGCAGGTCCTTGCCCTGTTCGGTCGTGTAGTCCAGCGTGATGGAGCGCTTGTTCCGGTTGCAGCTCAGGAAGAACGCCGACATCCCGCTCGTGCTGTCGTCGTCGAGGAACGGCGGGCCGTACAGTCGCGCGTCGTCGCCGACGACGGGTCGCTCCACTTTGATCACCTCGGCCCCGAGGTCGCCCAGCATCTGCGTTGCCAGAGGGGCCGCCAGGATCCGGCTCAGGTCCACGACCCGGACGCCGTCCAGTGCTGCTTGTTCCACCCTTGTCTCCTTATGTCGACACCCTGCCCACGCTAACGCTAATGGTTAGATGATTCAATTAAGCGAAAGTAGCCACAGGTGCCCGGCTGAACCTTGCGAGACTCTAGCAATATGATAGAGTCTATCACTATTGAGGGTTCGGGGTGCCATGGCGCGTGCAGGCCCACGGGGGGACCCTTCGCGAGAGAGGACACCGACGATGGCGTTGATCGAGGACACCGTTGGGGAGCTGCCATACCGGCTCACCGACTTCGACCAGCATTCCTATGAGGCGGAAGACTGCTTCACCAGGCACATGCCGAAGGTGAAGCTCGACACGGCTATCCGCCCGATCAGGTCCGCGTCGGGCAGGAAGATCCTGCTGGCGAACGACCGGATCGTGACGGCCCTTGAGGGGGACCTGGACCAGGCCTATGTGCCGGGTTCGCTCGTCGAGATGCTCAAGGCACGGTCGTCGGGTGAGGCGAGTGACGCAGAGCGCTTCTACGAGCCGATCCAGCCCGAGTACCGCAACAGGGACGCGAGGATCCGCCAGCTCGGCGAGCAGCAGATCGATCACACGATCATGTACCCGGGTGGCTGGGCGCTCATGGCAGAGGCCTACCTGGACGGGGTGGACCCGCTGTACGACAACATCGAAGCATTCAACCGGTGGATCGCTGAGGACTGGGGCTTCAGCTACAAGAACACCATCTTCGCGCCTGCACTGATGTCCCTGCGGGACTTGGACCGTGCGTGCCGTGAGCTGGACCGCGTCATCGCAGAAGGCGCTCGGTTCATCCTGCTGCCGCCGGGGCCTGCCTATGGCCGGTCCCCAGGCGACCCGTACTTCGACCCGTTCTGGGCGCGTGTCAATGAGGCCGGTGTCGTGGTCGCCTACCACATTTCGGAGTTCCACTACCAGCAGAACGTCGCCTCGCAGTGGGGCTGGGGTCTGGTCCCGCCGTTCCAGTTCTCGGCCTGGCAGTGGCAGAACACCTACGGAGAGCGGCCGATCACCGACACGCTGTCGGCCCTGATCTTCGACAATCTCTTCGGCCGCTATCCGAACATCAAGGTGCTGGTCAGCGAGTTCGGTGCCAGCTGGATTCCGCACTTCATCCAGCACATGGACAAGAGCCGCGGCATGGGCCGCAACGGTCCCTGGCTCGGCGGACAGCTCTCCGAGCGGCCGAGCGCGATCTTCAGGAATCATGTCCGGGTAGTGCCCTATCCGGAGGACGACACGGTTGCCCTGGCCGAGCGCCTCGGTGGAGTCGACTGCCTGGTGATGGGTTCTGACTGGCCGCACGCCGAGGGCCTGCGTGAGCCTGCCGACTTCTACGAGAAGGTCGAGGGCCTCGGGGAGGTCCAGCGGCGCCGGTTCCTTCGCGACAGCGGACTGGAACTCCTCGGTCTGGCCTGAGCGCCGGGCGCAACGTCCCGGAGGTTCGATCACGAGTGCTCTCGGCGCCCCGTCGGGAAGTCGGCGCCTGCCGACTTCCCGATTGGCTCGGTCATCCCGGTCGACGGCCGTAGCCGCGTCGCGCGTCCGAGGGGCACTTGAGGAGACCGTCGGCAGCGGCGGCGTCGAGCGGTCGCGGAGACAGCCGAGCACGGGACAGTCCGGCACCGGACGGACCTGCAGTGGAGCCCGCTCGAGCGCCTTCGCCCACTTGGCGCTGAGCGGGTTTTGGTGGTTCTGCCTGCACCGAGCGGGCGCCGCCCTTGCAGAAATGGAAAGGAGCAGTCCGCTGAACACCATGGGGCAGCAGACAGAAGTTGAAGAAGTGGTGGCTTCACCAGGAGCGCTCGCGAAGGTCCGGGTGGCGGAGGAGATCGCAGTCACCTCCGTCGAGTCCGGTCTCGGTCTGCTACCGCGCGCCGTGGGCCCCGAAGGGGTCGTCCTGCGCATGCCGCTGACCGGGTCCCTTGGACCTGACGGACAGGTCCACAACACCGCTCTCTCTGTGGTGGCGGACGCCGCAGCCGGCCTCGGTGTGTCTGTCTTCAACAGCGGGCGGGGCGGTGTCACCGCAGATCTGCGGGTCGACCGGATCGGCCCAGTGGGCGCACGGGCCAGGTATCTCGAGGCCATCGGCACTTGTATCGGCATCGACGGTGACCTCGCTTATGGACGAGTGGAGATCAGGGACGATCTCGGCAACCTCCTGGGTCATGGGATCAGTGTGATGGTCCTTGATTCCCCTGCGACGCCCGGGCATGAGACGTCATCGACTGTGGTGGGCCGCTTCGACCTGAATGATGTCCGAGTCGAGAGAACGGCTGAGCATGTCTCTGTCGGGGTCGTCACACCTGGTATGGCGAACCGGCGCGGCGCGGTCCATGGCGGCGTGGTGATGGGTCTTGCGCACGAGGCGCAGGACATGGTTCATGTCGAGCATGGTGTGCGGTTCCGGCGCCTCGGCCTGAGTGTCGACTACCTGCGCCCGGCACCGGTGGGAATGCCCCTGTCCATGCACTCGGCTTTCGTCCGACGCGGGCGCAGGCTCTGGACGATTCGCACGGAGGTCCGCGCCGAGGGCGGGCGGACGGTGGCCGTCGCCACCGGGATGAGCGCGATTGGGGCTGGCGGTGACACCGTCTGAACTCCTCGGCGCCGACGACAGGCGTCGGCGCCCAGCCTCCGGACAGGTTCGTGGGCACTGATCTGTGTGGCCCGTGTGGGTTGGGTCTGTCGCGCTGGGGTGCGGTGCGGCCGGGGGTCAGCCCATCAGGTCGAGCACGGTGGTGATGTCGGCGCGGACCAGGTAGTCGCGGGCTTCGGTGAGGTGTTTGCGCCACAGTTGTCGGGTGGCCTCGGCGTCGCGTGCCTCGATCAGATCGACGATGCGGTGGTGCGCGGCCAGGCCCTTGCGGCTGGCACGCTCGTGCTTTGCGGTCCCGGCGGTGGACTCGACCTGGGAGACGTTGGCCTGCTGGATGATGTTCTCCACCAGGCTCATGAGCAGGACCAGGGTCTGGTTGCCGGTGAGTTCGATCAGCAGTGAGTGGAAGGCGATGTGGATCTGGATCGAGCGCGTCGGGTCGCCGGTGACCGAGTCGTGTTCGTCCAGGGCGGCGCGCAGGCGCTTGACCGTGTCCGCGGCCGCGGTCTCCGCCAGGAGTCCCACACACGGGGGCTCGATCAGGATGCGGGCCTCGTAGAGGTCCTGGAGCGTGGTGGCGCGGTGCTGGAGGATGAGGGCGGCGTAGCGTGCGGCCACCTCGGGAGCGGGCAGCTGGACGCGGGCTCCGCCGTGCGCTCCGCGGCGCACGGTGATCAACGACTCCGACTCCAGGATGCGGAACGCCTCGCGGAGGGTGGGCCGGGAGACGTTGAACTGCGCCATGAGTTCGGACTCCGCGGGCAGCGCCTCGCCTTCGGTGAGTTCACCCCGTACGATCTGCTTGCGCAGATGCCCGGCGATGAGCTCGGCCATCTTGGGCACACGTACCTGGCGCCCCACCACGGCACCCGGCCTCCTCGCGGACGATGCCACGGCGTTCCCCGGCTGTGCAGCCATCGAATGACCTCACTCAATAGGTGTACCAGTTTCACCCAGTGTAGAGCTTCGGGCTCCGGCCGCCGGCAACGCCGGTAAGGGGCGCACGTACCCCTGCAGACGACCGAGGCACACGACGATGCCAAAAGCGCCGAAAATGCCAAAACCGGT
Source organism: Streptomyces gilvus (assembly GCF_022513565.1). Lineage (GTDB taxonomy): Bacteria > Actinomycetota > Actinomycetes > Streptomycetales > Streptomycetaceae > Streptomyces > Streptomyces gilvus. The sequence continues at coordinate 76,615 of NZ_JAKWBE010000021.1, forward strand.
GTCGCCGTTCCGTGAACCGTGGTTCTTGATCATTTTCAGCGCCTACAGTAGTTCGCCCTGCCCGGGGCGCTGGCTACCACCGCACGGACCTCTGCCCCGACGGTCGGCATCGAGGGGGCGGTCACTTCCTACCAACCCCAACTGCCCTGGTGGCCCTGGGTGTACGGGCCGTCCGATCCTGGGTGATCCATCCCATCACCCTGCACCGCTGGTGGCGAGCATGGACCGACCAGGACCCGCCGCTCGAACTCCAGGCCGACGCGCTCACAGCAGGCAGACCTCTCGATCTCTACCGCTGGTTTGACGAACTATCGGTGGCCGTTGCCAGAACGGAGGACAGGGAAACGCGGTGCGAGCGTATGCCGGCCTGGTCGGACGAGAGCCCTGGGGCAGCCATCCTGGAGTAGACCGAGCCAGGAGCCCCACACATCAGAGTCTGACGACACTGATGTGGGACAACCGCTATCGGCGCTGGGGAGGTCGGTGGGGCGTGAGTGTGATGTTCTACTCGACCAGTTCGAGAATGGTGGCGTTGGCTTGGCCGCCACCCTCGCACATGGTTTGAAGGCCGTAGCGGATTCCGTTGTCCCGCATGTGATGAACCAGAGTCGTCATCAGCCGCGCTCCGCTCCCGCCGAGAGGGTGGCCGAGGGCGATGGCGCCGCCATTGGGGTTGAGAGCCTTCGGGTCGGCGCCGAGGTCGGCGAGCCATGCCAGAGGGACGGACGCGAACGCCTCGTTCACCTCGAAGGCGCCGATGTCCGACAGCTTCAGGCCGCTGCGCTGGAGCGCTTTGCGGGTGGCGGGGATCGGGGCGGTCAGCATGATGATGGGATCGTCACTTGCGACGACCGCGGTGTGGATCCTTGCCACGGGGCGGAGGCCGAACTCGGCGGCCTTTTCGCTGGTGGTGATCAGCAGCGCCGCCGCTCCGTCGCTGATCTGCGAGCTGTTGCCGGCGTGGATGGCGCCGTTTGCTTTGAACGCCGGCCTCAGCGCGGCCAGTTTCTCGAGCGTGCCTCCCCGCCGGATTCCCTCGTCGCGGCCGACTACCGTGCCGTCGTCGAGCGTGATGGGATGAATCTGCGCATCGAAGCGCCCCTCGTCCTGCGCCGCTGCCGCCTTTTCGTGTGAAGCAAGGGCGAACTCGTCCAGCTGAGTGCGGTTGAAACCCCAGCGCTCCACGACCATTTCGGCGCCGACCCCCTGGTTCGGTTCGGCGCCGCCGAGCCGCTCGCGCATCATCGGGCCAAACGGGTCCTTGTCCAGATTCGGCGTTCCAATGGGCACGCGGCTCATCGATTCCACGCCACCGGCGACCACGACGTCCTGCTGGCCGCTGATGACGCTGGCCGCCGCGAAGTGGACTGCCTGCTGCGACGAACCGCACTGCCGGTCCACGGTGACCCCAGGAACGCCGTACGGCCAGCCCGCGGCGAGCACCGCGTTGCGGGCGATGTCGTACGTCTGCTCTCCTACCTGGCCGACACAGCCGAGGATCACATCGCCCACGACAGCGGGATCGATGCCGGAACGGTCCGCAACAGCCGACAGCACGTGGGCGGCCAGATCCACCGGATGGACGGTCGACAGTGCCCCGTCACGCCTGCCGACCGGGGTCCGGACGGCCTCCACGATTACGGCATCGCGCATGTCTGAGTCCTTTCGAAAGTTGGCGATGAACAATTGCCACCGGACTCTCCTCCGGCTCGCGGGCCCGAGAGGAGGCGGCTGCATATCATCCAGCCTCCTGTGGGATGCGAGAGTGGTTTGTGAATTGTCACCCTGGCGAGGGGAGGCGTTGGCTGCTGTCACCGAAGTGCGGGTAGCGGGCTCCCTGCGCCAGCCGGTTGTGGGAGCTCTCCCGGGACCATGGCCCGCAGCAAAGTGGTCTGCAACCCGGGCTGACCGCTCAGTGCGCTGCGGAAGCATTCACACCTTGGTCGCACCCATGTCGAGGGTCAGCTGTGTCGCGGTGACGGACCGGGAGAGGTCCGACGCAAGCCACACCACGGCGTTGGACACGTCGTCGGATTCGGCGATTGGGAGATCGGGGAGGAGGCTGGCGAACGCTGCCCCGTAGGTGGGGTGTCGTTCCAGGATCGTGGCCAGGGTCGGGTCCTGCGCCATCGGCGTCTCCACACCCCAGGGATGTATCGTGTTGACGCGGATACCGTACTCGCCCAACTCGATGGCAGCGCTCTTGGTCAGGCCGACGACTCCGTGCTTGGCTGCACTGTAATGGCCTTGTGCCGGCAGGGACTTGATGCCTGCCACGGAGCTGACGGCAATGATGGACCCACCGTTGCCTGCCGTGAGCATGTGGGGAACCGCCGCCTTGATCGTTCGCCAGACTCCGGTCAGGTTGATGTCGATCATTGTCTGCCACTGGTCGTCGGACATCTCCCAGAAGCGGTTCCAGTTGCAGATCCCCGCGTTGGCCACGACAACGTCCAGCCGGTGCCCGAACTCTGCCACCCCCTCCGTGAGGACAGCGTCGAGTGCGGACGAGTCCCGGACGTCCGCCTGCCGGGCGACAATCCGGCCGCCCTGAGACTCCACGAGATTGACGGTCTCTTCGAGGTCGGCTGGCGTCGCTGCTGCATAGGTATTGTCTGCAGCCACGGGCTCGCAGACATCGACGGCGATGATGAGGGCACCTTCTTGGGCCAGGCGCATGGCGTGGCTGCGGCCCTGGCCTCTGGCTGCACCCGTGACAAATGCGACTTTGTTTTCGAGCAGCTTCATGAGTCACCTCGTCGAACGGTGGAGTGGGCTCCAGCGCCGGTCGGCGCTGTGTGGACGGACAATCCCGAAGCCGAGCAGATACTCGGCAAGATCCGGAACCAGCAGATTTCATACCTCGTCCGTGAAGGTCGACTGCCGTGCCGGCCTTCGGGCCTGAACTGTCCGCTGCGTCTTCGGCATGCTGGACGCGAGGGAGGATGACCACTGGGGCCCACCCTCCAGAACGGTTGCGAAACAGAGGTTCTGTGGTACGGCATCCCACGGTGTCGAGTATCGAGGGCGTACCGCGTGAAGATATCAGTGAGCTAATCCAACGCCAAGACGCGCTGATGGTGCGTCGCTCGCCGCCGAGGGCCCTACTCGCTCATACCTGGCAGGACCAGCCCCACGGTGTAGTACTGAGCGGTAGGAACGAGGTTGATGCCTGTCGTGTCTCGGGCGGACCTCAGCTGGGGATCTGTTCACGGGTACCTCTGCGCGGGTGGCACCCGCGAACACGGCGACCTTGTCCAGGAGTCTGCTGAACAGGAGTTCGGCCGCTGCTGCTCAGCCCCGATCGAGGATCAGGTCGGCGGCCCGCCATGCCATGGCCATGATGGGCCCGTTGAGGTTGCCCGACACCATTGTTGGCATGACCGAGCAGTCGACCACACGCAGCCCCTCGACACCCCGCACTCGCAGCTCCGAGTCGACGACGTCGTCGTCGTTCGGCCCCATGCCGGCGGTGCCGACGGCATGGTAGCCGCAATGGCCGTGCTCCAAGGCGTCGTTGAGGATCTCCTCATCGGTGCGTGTGCCCGGCCCGGGCTCGGACTCGTGATCGATGATGTCGGCGATGGGGCCGGTCTCGAAGATTTCCCGCATCTTCCGGAACAGCGCGGCACCGGTGCGCCGGTCGTAGTCCGATTGGAAGTAGTTCGGGGTGATGGCCATCGGGGCTGACGGGTCCGCCGAGGTGATGTGCAGATTGCCCTCGGAAGTCGGCCGCAGGACAAAGCCCAGCGCGGACACGCCCGGCTGCCGCTCCAACGCCGGCTCCTGGCCGGCGTCCGTGGGTGCCTGGCTGAAGGGACCGATGAGGATCTGGGCGTCGGGGCGTTCCGCCTCGGGGTCTGCCTTGAAGAAGCCGATCGCGTTGAAGGCGGAGCCGGACAACGGGCCCTTGTGATTCAGCAGGTACTTCGCCCCGGTGATCGCCTGAGCCAGCGGGGTACTCAGCGACCGGTTGTAGCCGAGATTCTGGTTGAGGCGGTACTGCAGCTTGAAGCACCTGTGCTCCAGCATGCGTCCGCCCACGTTCGGGCTGTCGACCAGCACGTTGACCCCGGCCGACTTCAGCACCTCGGCCGGTCCGATACCGGACAGCTGTAGCAGCTTCGTCGAGGCGAGGCTGCCCGCGGAGAGAATGACCTCGCGGCGCGCTCGGAAGACGTGCTCCTGCCCTTTGCGCCGGACTGTCACTCCCACTGCCCGGCCATGCTCGATGATGACCTTGGTGACCTCCGCGTCCGTTCCCACCGTGAGGTTGGGGCGCGAGGTCACCGGGTGCAGGAACGCACGAGCCGCACTGAACCGCTGGCCCTTCTTGATGGTCGCGGTGGTGTAGCCGATCCGCTCGTCGTCGCTCGTGTTGAAGTCCTCGACATGCCTGAGGCCGTGCTGTTGCGCGGCCGTGATGACCCGCTGGGTCAGCGGATTCCGGTCCTGCACGATCGAGACGTGCAGTGGCCCGCCCGCTCCCCGCTCCGGTGAAGCGCCGAGCTCGTGGTCCTCCATCTGCCTGAAGACGGGCAGCATGGTGTCCCATCCCCAACCGGGGTTACCCAGCTTCTCGAGCGTGTCGTAGTCAGTGCGCGCCCCTCGGTTGTAGACCATCCCGTTGACCGAGCTCGATCCACCGAGCATCTTGCCCCGGACCCAGTGTTCGACCGTCCCGGCGGGCCCGAAGGGGCCGACGGGATAGTACCACACGCTGCGCTCGTCACCCAGGAGCTTGCTGAAGCCCATCGGGATCTTCACCATCGAGTGGGAGTCCTTGCCTCCCGCTTCGAGCAGCAGCACCTTCGTCCCCGGGGTGGCGGACAGACGGTTTGCCAGCACCGATCCGGCGGACCCCGCCCCAACGATGATGTAGTCGAATCTAGTCATTTGATCTTCCTTCTTGCGGAACTGTCGGCCCCCGGAGCCTTTGGCTTGCGTTGGGACCGCAGCAGGTACGGGCGGTCCGACTGGCACGGACCACGGCTTCTCTGCCGCCGAGTGGTGGCAGGGACGACCACGATCGGCGCGACTTCGACGTCGTAACCGTGACGCCTCGATGTTAAGATAGATAATTCAACTCTTCCAGAGTCGGGGGGCGAAAAGTGCCCTCGTGCGTCGCCGGTGCGTCGTGTGCCCTGCCTCCGGTGCAGATCGCCGTCACGTTGGGCCGGCGAGAGACTTCTTCCGGCGGTGCGGCGTCCGTCACGACGTGGCGTCGCCGGCATCGGTCTGCTGCCTGCCCTGCCCACTACCCCAGTGCGTCCTCCGCGACAGGGGCCGCAGGCGAGCGCATAGGGTTTGGACGTGATGCGTGGCCATGTTTTCCGGCATGCCGCCCAGTGAGGCTCAGATGAACACCGTTCCCACGGATCGTCGCAGACGATGGACCGCACATGGGTCGGCCGCCCCTCACGGGTGCCGAGGCAGAACTGATCGATCGAATCCCGGTTGTGCGTGCGTGAGCGGACCCTTTGCCGATCGCTCGGCGGAGGTGCCGGAGTCCCGGCGCGCTCCACCGTGTGTGCGATACGAGTCGAGCTTGTCCGAGATGCCGCGAGACCGCCGGCGAGTCCGCCTCGGGGGCCGGCCTCGCTGACGAAACCCTGCATAGCCCGCCATTCACCCGGTGGCGGGATCGATGCCGACTTCGCGCATTCCGGCCGGGCGACTACGCGGCCTTGGGGTATTTACGTGGTGCTGGCACTGCTCGTGGCGCTCGTTCGGGCCAGGATCGTAGGCCAGGCCGGGGACTCCACGAAACCGGGGTCAGCTCAGGTGGCACACGAACTCGTTCGCTGGGGTACGTCTCATTCGGCGTCTCGGCCGACCTGACACCGCCGCCCTCTGTGCCCTGCGATCAGCCGGTCGGAGCCTCGTTGTCCGTGTCCCGGGTCAGACGCACTGGGGTGTCGCACACTCGGCAGGAAGACCCACATCGGGGATCACCCAATGAACTCTGCGCGAGGCCTTACTGGTGTTCAGTCGATGAGTTCGAGGACCGTCATGGGGCCGCCAGAGTGCACGACCTCGTGCGCGCTGGAGATATGACGCTGCCACAGCTTCTCGGCTTCGTCCGCTTTGCCGGACTCGATCAGTCCCACCAGCCGGACGTGGGTCCGGTGACCCTTGAGTGCCTGCGCCTTCTGAGCCTCGGCGTCGGCGGTGGCCGCAGCGTAGGAGGCGTTGGCCCGGTCGATGATGTTGCGCAGCATGGTGCACAGCAGGATCAGTGTCTGGTTGCCGGTGAGCTCCACCAGCAGGGCGTGGAAGGCGTCCTCGGCGTCAACGAGGGCGAGGGGGTCGTCAAGGACGGCTTTCTCGGCGGCCACCCCAGCCTTCAACCGCATGATGTCGTCGGTCGTGTGTGTGATGGCGAGTTGGCGGGCGCAGGATGGTTCGATGAGGCTTGCGGCGCGGTAGACGTCGCCCAGTGTGGCACCGCGGTACTCGAGGATCAGACCGGCGAAACGGGCGGCGACATCCGCGTCGGGCGCGCTCACCCTGGCGCCGCCATGGGCACCGCGGCGCACCGTGATCAGAGATTCCGACTCCAGTACCCGGAACGCCTCGCGCAGAGTCGGCCGCGATATGCCGAATTGCTGCATGAGCCCAGATTCCGGCGGCAGCGCGTCACCCGGCATCAGCTCGCCCCGGACGATCTGGCGGCGCAGGTGTGCGGCGACCAGTTCGGCGGTCTTCGGTACTCGGACCTGGTGTCCGACGCGGTTGCGTGAAAGGGGAGGCGCGGTCGCCCTGTCGGCTGCGCGGGCTACCTCGGCCACAACGGGCTCCTCATCTAGTCAAATAAATCGTCTTAGTGGTACAGAGGGTACCAGGTCAAGAGCTGGGTGATCTGAGTTTCTGAGCTCTCCGAACTGTGAGGCCTGGGTTCGCCGCCGCTGCCGTACCGCAACGGATGGCAGGGTCTCCGGCGGGCTCGTATGTGCGTGAGTCGGCCGTGATCGATGACCGTCGACGACACCCCGTTCCGCGGAGAGCGCCGGATCACCTCGCCGTACATGGGCCGTCACGGCGACGACGCGCCCGGAATCTTCGTCAGCTGACGTCGCGTCGGCGAGTCGTCGATGCGATCGAGCCTCCAGCGTGTGCTCTCGTCGGTACATGTGACAGGTTGCACATGAGAGATATCAGCTATATCTATATGCTGATAGTCGTCTCGTTGTGCTTGAGTATCGCGCACCTGATCGACGATGACTGCGTCAACAGCGAGACGTCCGCATCGATGACACCCTCGCACGGTTTCGCGCCGGGGGAATCCGAAAGCCGCAAAGGTGTGCGGAGGTGACACCGCGTCCACAGCCCCAGCGAACGACGGTGCGGGGGCCGTGGATCGTCGCGTCGTTCCCGGCTCGCCAGCCGGGCGCCCCGAGCGAGGCCGGTCAGGTCAGTTGGTCGATGAGTCCCCAGGCGAGAGCGGTGGGGGCGTCGAGGGCGCGGCCGGTGAGTGCGAGGTGCAGGGTGCGCCAGCGGCCGATCCGGCGTGGGATGCTGACGGTCCCGCCGGCTCCGGGAACGAGGCCCATGCCGATTTCCGGGAGTCGGAACGTCGTGTGCGGGGTCGCGGTGACGTGGCCGGCGAAGGCCGGCAGTTCGATGCCGGCGCCGACACAGGTGCCGTGCACTCGGGCCTCGACCCGACCGGCGAGGCGATGCAGCGGGCGGGCGGCGCCGGCCCGGGTGCGTATCCAGTGTGCGGTCACCAGATCGGGGGTCGTGCCGAATTCGTCGAGGTCGCCGCCGGAACAGAACGAGGGTCCCGCCCCGTCGAGCGTCACCCGCTCGAGCGTGGGGTCCAGTTCGGCGAACTCGAGCGCCTCGACCAGGGCGTCGCGGACTTCGCGGCCGTAGGCGTTGCGTCGCTCGGGTCGGTTGAGCGTGATGTGCAGGAGGTCGCCGTCGCGCTCCATGAGCACCGGCTCGGCCGGCGCGGGCGGGGGGAGGGGCCGCGGGCCGCGGTCGGCGAGCCATCGGCGGAACTCCGGGCCACCCAGCAGGGTGGAGTACGCCAGCGACTCCGCGTCCAGCGCCGCCGGCACCGCAAGTGCGCCGCTCCAGCGCAGCAGGCCGGCGAGCATCGTTGTCGCATGCGGGTTCGCCGCGACCACCGCGGCCAGCTCCTCTGCCTCGGCGAAGGGGTCGGCCGTCGGCACGACTTCCCGAGGTGCGGTGTCGGCGGACGGCGTGAGGGTGAGGTCCAGCGCGGACAGGAGGGGTGTCAACGAAGTGTCGCCGACGCGGCGGGTGGTGACACCGATGAGGATCACGTCGCCGGCGGAGACGGCGCCGGCCGCCGCGACGACCTCGGCCGGGGAGGCGGGTTTGTCGAGGTCGACCAGCAGCAGGGGGCTGTTCGCTTCGGCGGACGGACCGAGCATCGCCCGAGTGGCTCCGCCGGCGAGACCGCGTGCATCAGTCCATGGCGGCCAGGCATACGGCGGTTTATCGCCAGAGATCAACATAATACGGGTAGGCTACCATCGGCGCATGTCATCCGTGCCTGCAGTGTCTCGTGCGGTGCACCCCCTGACGGACTGGGCCGAGAGTGGCTTGGTGGCACTCACCGGGCACTCCGAAGGACCCCCGCTGGTACCGCCGGGCCGGGCGGCGCGGCTGGCCCGTGAGCTCACAGGCCGCATCGCGGCGGCCACAGGCGGTCGGGTCCGGCTCGACGGCGCCCGCCTGCTCGCGGAGCGTGCCGCGTTCACCGGGTACGGCCGCCGCGGGGCGGTGTCGGCGGGTGGCAGCTGCCGACTGCTTCCGACCTCCGACGGCTGGGCCGCGGTCTCCTGTGCCCGACCCGACGACCCACTCCTGCTGGGTGCGCTCATCGAGGCCGAGCTGCCCGACGACCCATGGCCGCCGATCGCCGCCTGGCTGAGCGCCCACACAGGCGAAGAACTGGCCGAACGCGCCGAGTTGCTCGGGGTGGCTGCCGCACCGGTGCGACAGCCGGACGCCCCGGCGCCGACATGCCCCGACCGCCCGCCGCGGGCGGTCGAGGATCTGCTGGTGGTCGACTTCAGCGCGTTGTGGGCCGGACCGCTGTGTGCCCATCTGCTCGGGCTTGCCGGGGCCCGGGTGGTCAAGGTCGAGACCCCGACCCGACCCGACGGCGCCCGTCGCGGCAATCCCGGGTTCTACCGGCTGCTTCATGCCGGACACCGCTCGGTCGTCCTCGACCCGGCCACACCGTCCGGGCGCGAGGCCCTGGCACGCCTGGTCGAGGCCGCCGACATCGTCATCGAGGCGTCCAGACCCCGTGCGCTCGCCGGCTGGGGCCTCGACGCGTCGGCCGCCGTCGCCGCCGGAACCACGTGGATCTCGATCACCGCTGCCGGGCGATCCTCGGACCGGGTGGGATTCGGAGACGACGTCGCCGCCGCTGCGGGCCTGGTCGCGTACGACGAGCGGGGTCTGCCCCTGTTCTGCGGCGACGCGATCGCCGACCCGCTCACCGGACTCACCGCCGCGGCACTGGCGCTGACCGCTCCCGTGGACGGCACCGGCGTGCTCTGGGACGTGGCGATGAGCGGTGTCGTCGCCGGCACGCTCGACCCGGCGGCCCCCGTCGGCCCCGCCCAACCCGCACGGCGCCACCGCGACGGATGGGTGGTCGACACCTCTGAGGGGCCAGTGCCCGTAGCCATCCCACAGCGTCGGACGCCCCTGCGCGAGGCGCCCTGCTCAGGTGCCGACACCGCCGCCGTACTGCGCGAACTCGGGGTGTCGCAAAGATGATCCTCATCCGTGCCGCAGAGGTGGCCGGTCACCGAGCCGACGTCCGGCTCGTCGGCGACCGCGTCGCCGAGATCGCCCCCGCGCTGCGCCCGCGCCGTGACGAGGAGGTGATCGACGCGAACGGCGGTGCGCTCCTTCCGGGCCTCGTCGACCACCATGTGCACCTGTACGCCCTTGCCGCCGCCGCGCACTCCACGCCGTGTGGCCCGCCGAGCGTGCGAACCGCCGACGGCTTGCGCTCGGCACTCGCGGCCGCCACCACCGATCCACACGGCTGGATTCGTGGCGTCGGCTACCACGAATCGGTGGCCGGTGACCTCGACTCGGCCACCCTCGACCGCCTCCACCCGGATCGGCCAGTGCGGATACAGCACCGTAGCGGCGCCCTGTGGATCCTCAACTCCCGCGGCGCCGAGCGGCTCGGCCTCGCCACCGCCGACCACCCCGCGATCGAGCGCGCCCCCGACGGGTCTGCCACGGGACGCCTCTGGCGCGCCGACCGATGGATCCGTTCCCGCCTGCCGAACACCTCGCCACCGGACCTCTCCGCGGTCGGCGCTCAGCTGGCCCGTTACGGCATCACGGCCGTCACCGACGCCACCCCGGACCTTGAGCCTGCCGCGATCGACGGGCTGTCCGCCGCCGCACGCAGCGGCGCGCTCCCGCAGCGCGTGCACGTGCTCGGCGCCCCCCTCCACATGCCGCTGCCCGCCCCGCTCACCGCAGGCCCGTACAAGATCGTCCTCGCAGACTCCGGGCTGCCCGATCTCGACGCTCTGACCACCAGGATCCGGACCGTCCACACCGCCGGGCGCGCTGTCGCGGCCCACTGTGTCACTCGGGAGGCCCTGGTGCTGCTGCTCGCGGCCCTCGAGGAGGCCGGTGGGCACCTGGGTGACCGTATCGAACACGCCGCGCTCGTTCCCGCCGACCTCCTCGATGAACTCGCCGACCGCCGACTACGTGTTGTCACCCAGCCCGGTTTTCTCGCGCACCGCGGCGACGACTACCGCCGGGACGTCCCCCCGGACGAGCACCGGGACCTCTACCGGTGCGCGAGCCTGCGTGCGGCAGGCGTCCCGCTGGCTCTCTCCAGCGACGCCCCGTACGGGCCGGTCAACCCCTGGTCGGTGATCAGGGCTGCGGTTGCACGTCGCACACCGTCCGGCGCGATCCTGAGTCCCGCCGAACAGCTCTCTTCGAGGCAGGCGCTCGATGCCTACCTGGCGCCGCCCGAGAAACCTGGCGGACCGCCTCGACGGCTCCGCCCAGGAGCGCCCGCGGACCTGCTCCTGCTCGACCGGCCTCTCACCGCCGTCCTCGACCATGTGCCGACGAACCCGGTGCTGGTCACCTTCATCGCAGGCCGTAAGAGCACGATGGCGTAGACGACGGCAGCCGGCGGACAGGGTGCCGTCCCTACCCGGCTCCGCCCGCTTCCCGGGCGATCCGACCGAGGCCAGGGATAAAGTCAGATTATTTAATGTCATTGAACCGCTTGGGGTCGCCGACCTGTGCGACAGCGCCACGCCTCCGTTGGCTGCGATCTCTCCCTTTCCCCAGGTCGGCCAGCCCCTGCCGAGGGTGGGTCTTCGCAAGGTTGCCACACTCCGCCGGCGTCGAGGCCTCGTGGCGTCGCCTCGCTCGGCAGGGCTGGGCGGCAGGGATGGTTGCCTGTCCCGATCAGGGCTACCGATTCATTGCATTAGATTAATCCTTAAGCTATTTTTCGCTTTGTGCGCGTTGGGGCGAAGACTCCCTACGCCCAAGCTTTCCGGTGCAACCGGGCGGTAGCTACCAGAGGGAGTGAGGTACGGAGTGGCTATGCGGTCGATGGTGGTCGTCGGTGGCGGGCATGCCGGCGCCGAGGTGGTGGTCGGGTTGCGCAAGGCGGGCTTTGAGGGCCGGGTGGTCCTTGTGGCGGACGAGGACCGCATACCGTATCAGCGTCCCCTGCTGTCGAAGTCGTACCTGTCGGGCGGAACCGGCCCTGACGAGCTGGCGATTCGGCCTGAGCGCACATACGCCGACAACGACATTGAGCTTGTGCTCGGTACCCGGGTCGACTCGATCGACCGGGGCGCCCGGCGGGTGGTCCTGAGCGACGGGAGGAGCCTTGACTACGAGGCGCTCGCTCTCGCGCCAGGGGGGCGACCTCGTCTCTTGCCAGTGTTGGCGCAGCACGGTCCACTCGACAACGTCCACTATCTGCGCACGGTCGCGGACGCCGACCGGTTGCGTGAGCAGTGGTCCGCCGGGCGGCGCCTGGTGGTGATCGGCGGGGGTTATATCGGATTGGAGGTCGCTGCCTCGGCTCGGGCGATGGGTCTGGAAGTGACCGTGGTCGAGGCGTTGCCGCGAGTGCTGGCCCGGGTGACGGGGGAGGTGATGTCGTCCTTCTACGCCGAGGTCCACCGAGAGCGTGGTGTGGATCTTCTGACCGGGGTCTCGGTGGTTGATGCCGTCGTGGTCAATGGTGCGGTCCGTGAGATGGAGCTGTCGGACGGCAGTTGGCTGCGGTGCGATCTGGTGGTTGTCGGAGTCGGGCTGGTGCCGAACACGGAGCTGGCTGCTGAGGCGGGGCTCGCCGTCGACGACGGAATCGTGGTCGACGAGTTCGGTGTGACGAGTGATCCGTCGATCGTGGCGGCAGGGGACTGCGCCCGGTATCCGTCCGCCCAACTCGGGGGCGACCTGGTGCGGGTGGAGTCGGTGTCGAACGCGGTGGAGCAGGCCAGGGTGGTGGCCCGGTCGATGGTGGGCAAGCCTGTCGCGCACACGGGGGTGCCCTGGTTCTGGTCGGATCAGTATGAGCTGAAGTTGCAGATGGTGGGGTTGTCGCGGGACTTCGACGACGTGGTGGTGCGGGGCGATGTGACGGAGCGTTCGTTCAGCGCCTTCTATCTGCGAGAGGGCCGCGTGATCGCTGCCGATGTGGTGAGTCGGCCGGTTGACTTCGCTTTGGCCCGTCAGCTCGTTGCTCGTGGTCAGGTGCTTGAGCGTGAGCTTCTTTCGGATGTTGATGTCCCGCTCAAGCAGTTGCTGGTGACCACTGCGGTGGAGAGGTAGTCCGATGCCGAAGATTGTTTTTGTGTCCGACACGGCCCGTACGGAGGTCTTCGCGGAGGTCGGGCAGTCGGTGATGCAGGCCGCGACGGCGCATCTGGTCGATGGGATCGATGCGGACTGTGGTGGGCATTGCTCGTGTGCGACCTGTCACGTGTATGTCGAGGACGGTTCGGCGGCGCTTGCGCCGGCGGATGCGGACGAGACGGACATGCTCGAGTGCGCGAACAATCCCATGCCCTGCAGCCGGCTGGCCTGCCAGATACCTGTGACCGAGGAGCTCGAGGGCGTGGTTTTCCGTGTCCCTCCCCGCTGATCAACTGCCGGACCGGCGTTTTCCGCTGGTCACTGTTTGCTCCGACACCTTCTCCTGAGAGAGGAACACCATGGCGATACCCAGGATCCAGGACCTCGACGATCCGACGTTCGATCCGTATGTGTCCGACGAGGTCATGTTCGGCAGCATGCCGGACATGCATGAGCGTGTTGCCGAGGTGCGTGCGCAGTGCCCGGTGCACAAGGGTTCGTGGTTCACGTCGATGGGGCTGATGCCCACGCCTGAGGAGCAGGTGTGGCCCGAGGTCTACCGGGTGATGACCTATGACGGGGTGCAGCAGGTCCTGAACAATCCGGAGATCTTCTCCAACCGGGCGTTCGAGCCGACGCTGGGGTCTTCGTTCGGTCCGCACTCGCTGTCGGTGCTGGACAATCCGGAGCACCTCAAGTACCGGAAGATCTTCCAGAAGGCGTTCTTGCCGAATGTCGTCGGCAGGTGGGGGGACGTCTACGTCCAGCCGGTGATCGACGAACTGTTCGGGGCGTTCAGGGAGGCGGGCAAGGCGGACCTGGTCCCGCAGTTCAGCCAGCTGTACCCGTTCCGGGTCATCTACCGGATGCTGGGCATGCCGGATGAGGATCTGGCGGTGTTCCAGAAGCTGATGCTGACGCAGATCTTCTTCTCCTTCGCCCCGGACAAGGCGAAGGAGGCGTCGGAGAAGCTGGGCACGTATTTCACGGCGTTGATCGAGGAACGGCTGGAGAATCCGGGCGAGGATCTCGTCAGTGCTCTGGCGACGGCCGAGGTCGACGGTGAGCGGCTGCCGGTGGCATATGTGGTCGACTTTCTGCGTCAGCTGTTCAACGCGGGCGGTGACACGACCTACCGGGCCACGGCCAACCTGCTGGTCGCGCTCCTGCGGGACGGCGGTGAGCTCTACCGGCGGGTGCGTGACGACCGTTCGCTGCTGCCCCGGGCTGTCGAGGAGGTCATTCGGTGGGAGAGCCCGGTATCCTCCACCAATCGTCTGGTGCTGCGGGACACGGAGATCGAAGGCGTGAAGATTCCCGCGAATTCCGTGGTCAACGCGTCCTTGGCGTCGGCGGACCGGGACGAGACCAAGTACGCCTGTCCGGAGAAGTTCGACATCGACCGTGAGCAGCGTCCCAAGCACATGGGGTTCGGCCAGGGGCCGCATGTCTGCATCGGCCAGCACCTGGCACGGGTGGAGATCACCCGTGCCATGGAGACACTGATGGACGAGTTCCCCGACCTGCGGCTCGACCCCGACGAGGACGAGCCCGTGATCGTGGGAGCGATGCTGCGTTCCCCGCGGCACGTGCACGTGCGATTCGACTGAACCCCAGGCAATCGAGACGGGCGGGCCGGTGAAGCACCCACCTTTGAGCCCGCCCGGGACGGGCAAGTGATGACGAGCAAACCGTTCCGAAAGTGGATGTGCCTGAACTGCGGCTACATCTACGACGAGGAAGTCGGAGACCCGGAAGAGGGCCTGGTACCCGGCACCCGCTGGGAAGACATCCCTGACGACTGGACGTGCCCCGACTGCGGCACCTCCAAAGCCGAATTCGAAATGGTCGAAATCTGACCACCACACCCCATTTCCGCTGCCGCGGGACGGCAGCCAGCCGCGGACGACAGGTTCTGTGTTCGCTCCGCGGACGACAGGGTTCTGTGTTCGCTCATCGGGGCGAGGCCGGTCTCGCCCGAGAGAAGGTTGAGAAGATGACGCAGGAAATCGACCGTTCGGTTCCTCAAGTACACCTGCATATCGGGGATCGGAAGCTGACGTCCGGCAGCGGTGGCAGCCACGACCGCATCAACCCGTCCACCGGGCAGGTCGACGGCCAGATTCCGCTGGCGGGTGAGGCCGAGATCGACGAGGCCGTGCGGGTCGCCCATGAGGCGTTCCAGACCTGGAAGAAGACGCCGCCGACCGAGAGGCGGAGGCTTCTGCTGAAGCTCGCCGATCTGATCGACGAGCGGGGCCCCGATCTCGGCCGGCTGAGCACCATCGACACCGGCATGAAGTACATGCCGAACGCGGGTCTGGCGGCCGAGTGGACCCGTTACTTCGCGGGATGGGCCGACAAGCTGTCGTCCGACGTGGTCGGCACCGTGACCGCGAACGGTGAGTTCTCCTACACGCTGGGCCAGCCGTACGGCGTCATCGGCGCGATCGTGACCTGGAACGGTCCGACGGGCGGAATCGCCATGAAGGTGCCCGCGGCACTGGCAGCGGGCAACACCGTGGTGATCAAGCCGCCGGAGATCACCCCCTACTCGCCCGAGCTGTTCATGGACCTCGTCCGTGAGGCCGGCTTCCCGCCCGGTGTGATCAACCTGCTGCCCGGCAACGCTCAGGCCGGTGCCGCGCTCGTGGCGCATCCCCTGGTGCAGAAGGTGACCTTCACCGGTGGACCGGTCACGGCGACGCGCATCCTCGAATCGTGTGCGAAGACCATGAAGCCGGCGGTTCTCGAACTGGGCGGCAAGTCGGCGAACCTGATCTTCGAGGACGCCGATCTCGACACCGCGTGCGTGCACGGGGCCATTCTCTCTGTCGGCTTCCTGTCCGGCCAGGGCTGCTCGTTCCCCACGCGGATGCTGGTCCACCGTTCGCGCTACGACGAGGTCATCGAGCGTGTCTCGGCGGTGGCGAAGAGCTTCGTGGTGGGTGACCCGTTCGATCAGCAGACTCTTCTCGGGCCGGTCATCAGCCAGGCCGCGGTCGACCGCGTCATGGGGATCATCGAGCGTGCTCCGGCAGAGGGGGCGCGGCTGGTGCTCGGAGGCACTCGACTCGGCGGGGACCTCGCGGAGGGCTACTTCATCGAGCCGACGATCTTCGCCGACGTCGACCCGCAGTCGGAGCTCGCGCAGGGTGAGGTCTTCGGGCCGGTTCTGGCGATCACGCCGTTCGACACCGAGGAAGAGGCGGTGGAGATCGCCAACTCGACCCCGTACGGCCTGGCCGCCTACATCCACACCAAGGATCTCGTCAGGGCGCACCGGGTCGCCGAGGACCTGTTCGCGGGCGACATCATGATCAACGGCGCTTCGAACCTCTACGTGAACCGGCCCTTCGGCGGCTTCGGACTCAGCGGGTACGGCAAGGAAGGCGGACGCCGGGGTCTCGAGGAGTTCCTGCGGGTCAAGGGCGTGGGCATCGGAGCGAAGGCCGGCGGCGACGGCGGCTTCCTCTGATCGGCTCAGCAGGAGGCCTGGGCGGTCTGTGCCGCCGAGGCCTCCTGTGGGCGCTCGGAGATCCGGGCGCGTCGCGGAGCGCCGATGGTCAGAGTGGGGCTGACAGAGAAGGCTTCCTCTAGTTAAGATTAATCATCTGGCTATATCTCGGAGGTCGTCTTGGGGCAGATTCCGCTCGTGGACTACCTGGTGCTCGGCGACGAGCCCCGTCTTGTCGCCAACGAGTGCACCAGCTGTGGAGCGAGGTACTTCGACCGACGGAACGCCTGCGCCCGGTGCGGCCGTCAGGAGTTCGAGACGGTGGACGTGTCCCGTACCGGAACACTCAGGTCCTTCACGATCGTTCATTTCGCGGCCAAGGGCGTCGACGTGCCTTTCGTCGCCGGCGTGGTCGACTGCGCCGGAACGATCGTCAGCGGCAACGTGGTGAACGTTCCGCCCGACCCGCGGCACGTGTCGCTGGGCATGGACGTGCGGTTGACCACCGTCCCGGTCGGTACCGACACGGCGGGTGTGATGGCGGTCGGATTCGGCTTCGAACCGGTTGCCGAGAGGGAGTGACCATGGCGGACGACGTGTGGATCCTCGGTATCCACATGACCGACTTCGGCAAGCACAAGGACAAGGACGCACTGGACCTCGGGGTCGAGGCGGCGACCGGTGCCCTGCGCGACGCCGGAGTGGGCGTCGAGGACATCGGCGTGCTCGCCGCGGGCAATCTGCTGGGCCCGGACAGCTTCGGGCAGTTGCTGCAGAAGCAGATCGGGCAGACCGGCATTCCCGCCTACAACGTCGCCAACGCCTGTGCGACCGGCGCGACCGCGCTGCGGGTCGCGATCATGGCCGTCAAGGCGGGTGAGGCCGACATGGGCCTCGCGGTCGGAGCCGAGAAGCTGGCGGGAATGGGGTTGCTGACCGGCAACGAGCGCGCGGCGGGCAACGGCACCTGGGTGCCGAGCGGCAGGTACGGAGCTGTCGCGCCGCTCGACGGCCTGGTCGGCACCGAGACGATGCCGGGAGTCTTCGCCCAGATCGGCATGGAGTACGCGTACAGGCACGGAGAGGTCGCGTTCGAGGTCTTCGCCCGCATCTCGGAGAAGAACCACGCGCATTCCACCCTCAATCCGAAGGCGGCTTACCAGAAGCGGTTCTCGCTCGAGGAGATCATGAACGACGTCATGATCGCCTATCCGAACACGCGCCCCATGTGTTCCGCGAACTGTGACGGGGCCGCCGCCGCGGTCGTCGTCGGCGAGAGCAAGCTGCGTACGCTGACGCTCGAGCAGCGACGCCGCGCCGTCAAGATCAGCGCCTCGGTCCTGACCAGTGATCCCTACCGGGACGGCTGCCAGGTACTTCCGGACATCAACACGCTGACCCGGCAAGCCGCAGTGACCGCCTACGAGCAGGCCGGCGTCGACCCCGACGATCTTGACCTAGTCGAACTGCACGACTGCTTCGCGACGGCGGAACTCGTTCACTACGACAATCTTCAGCTCTGTGAGCCGGGTGGCGCTGTGGACTTCTTCAACTCCGGTGCGACCTGGCGTGACGGGAGGACTCCGGTCAATGTATCCGGCGGCCTTCAGTCCAAGGGGCACCCTGTCTCGGCGACCGGAATCGCCAACATCTGGGAGATCGCCACGCACCTTCGTGGCGAGGCAGGTGATCGGCAGATCCCGGACGCGAAGGTGGGCCTGGCGCATGTGATCGGCCTCGGCTCGGCCTGTGGCGTCCACGTGCTGGAGAAGGCGGCCGTGGCGTAGACGGTCATGGCGAGCCCGAAGCATGGCTCGCCGGGCCGTGAAGTATGACAACGGCGGAGAGACGCAGCGCATCACTCCGCTGAAGGACACTCAAGTTAGGACACGGCAAGTGCGTACTGGCAGCCGATGGAAGAGCACGGTCGACACGACCGAGGTGATGGTGATCCGCGGGCCCTCCAAGGACATCGACCTGCGTTGCGGAGGCCACGCGATGGTCGCCTCCGGTACCTCCTTCGAAGCGGCGGAGATCGATCCGGCCTACGCCGACGGAACCCAGGTCGGCAAGCGCTACGTGGACGAGGAGCTCGGGCTCGAACTCCTCGTCAGCAAGGCCGGCTCGGGCACGCTCAGTGTGGCCGACCGCAGCCTTCACCTGAAGGACGCCAAGCCGCTGCCCACGTCCGACTGACCTGGCGTAGGGATCAGGGACACCATGCGCGGCACGAGAGTGTGAAGGGTAAGGCGACGTGAACGTCGGATTTCTTTTGGAGATGGCTGCCGAGGGCATGCCGGACCGGATCGCCGTGGGCTCACTGGAGGGAGGGATCACCTATGCCCAGCTCCTTGATCAAGCGCGGCGTACGGCGTCCTACGTCCGGACCGCCTCGGTGGGGGAGACCCCCGTCGGCCGGCTGGCCATGGTGGACCTGAACTCGGACACGCTCCCGGTCCTTCTGTTCGGCGCGTCGTTCGCCGGCGTCCCGTTCGTTCCCATGAACTACCGGCTGGCCGACGACAAACTCCGCGAGCTGGTGGCCCGCAACGCTCCCGCCCTGCTGGTCGTCGATCCGCCCGTGGCCGAGCGGATCGGTGACGCCCACGGGCTGCGGGTTCTCACGCGGTCCGAATTCGGGGACCAGCTGGCCGAACTTCCTGCCGCGCAGGAGCCCGCCGATGACGCCGCCGGCGACGAGGACGTCGAAGAGAGCATCGCCGTCCTGCTGTTCACCTCGGGGACGACCGGAGCGCCGAAGGCGGCTGTACTGCGCAACCGGCACCTCGCCTCTTACATCCTGAGCACGGCCGAGTTCGGCGCGGCGGGGGAGCACGAAGCCACGTTGGTCAGTGTGCCGCCGTACCACATCGCTGGTGTCTCGGCGATCCTCTCGGCCGTGTACTCGGGGCGCCGGCTCGTGTACCTGCCCGCCTTCAAGGCCGGGGAATGGGTGCGGACCGCGCGCGACGAGCGCATCACGCACGCGATGGTCGTTCCGACGATGCTGGGCCGCATCCTCGACGTCCTGGAGGCCGACGGCACCACGTTGCCGGCGCTGACCAACCTGTCCTGCGGTGGCGGCCCGATGCCCGTCGCGGTGATCGAACGCGCTCTGCGTCTCCTGCCGCACGTCGACTTCGTGAACGCCTACGGCCTCACGGAGACGTCGTCCACCATCTCCCTGCTGACGCCCGAAGACCACCGCGCGGCCATCTCCTCGGACGACCCGGCGGTACGAGCGAGGCTGCGCTCGGTCGGCCGCCCGCTGCCCGGCCTCGAACTCGAGATCCGTGACGCCGCCGGAGAGCCGGTGGCCGTCGGAGAGCCGGGAGAGGTGTGGGTGCGCGGCGGCCAGGTCGCCGGCGAGTACCTCGGCGCCGGCGGCGGGGACCAGTCGGACGGGTGGTTCCCGACCCGGGACAGCGGCTACCTCGACGCGGAAGGCTACCTCTTCCTCTCCGGGCGGCTGGACGACGTCATCGTCCGTGGTGGCGAGAACATCTCTCCGGGAGAGATCGAGGAGGTCCTCATCGCGCATCCCGCGGTGAGGGAGGTCGCGGTGGTCGGCGCCACGGACGTCCGGTGGGGCGAACGGGTGGTGGCCTACGTCGTGCCGTCCTCCGAGGTCACTGAGGAGCAACTCCAGGAACACGTTCGTGTGCGGCTGCGCTCGACCTGTACCCCGGAGCAGGTGCACTTCGTCGACACCCTCCCGTACAACGAGACGGGGAAGCTGCTGCGTCGAGTACTCCGGGAAAAGGCGCAGGAAACCGCGAACGTCTGAGATACCGGACCGGCCGCCACGGTCCCCGAGGACTCATGGGCAACGACGCCACCGGACGGGTCACGCGCATCGGACCGCCGATCGCCGGACTCGTCACGGCGACTTGATTGAGAAAGGAAACTCCATGCTGGAGAAGATTTGGGCCAACTCCGGGGACTCGCACTTCCTTGAGCCGGAGGACCTGTTCCAGCAGATCCTTCCGCCGGCCCTCGCGGAGCGCATGCCGCGATCGGTGAAGGAGGACGGCTGGGAGACCGTGTACATCGACGGAGAGGAGATCCGTCGTCCTCTGCCCAAGCCGATCAAGGACGGGGAGTTCCAGGGCGAGACCATTGAGACCCTTTCGGTCCGTCCGCCAGGTGCAGGCGACGTTCTGGCGCGCGTCAAGGACCTCGACCAGGAGGGAATCTGGGGAGAGGTCGTGTTCCCCTCCCTCGGTCTGTGGGCCAACCTGATCAAGGACCCGGTGCTCATCCGTGAGGGTGTGAAGGCTCTCAACGAGTGGGCGCTGTCCGAGATCCAGAACAAGGCGCCCAACCGTCTGGTCGCCACGGCCACACTGCCGCTCCTGGATGTCCAGGACACCGTTGCGGAGGTCCACCGCGCCGCGAACAACGGCTTCAAGGCGGTGTTCATCCCCACGGTTCCTCCGCCCGGGCGGCCGACGTGGAACCAGGACGAGTGGGAGCCGGTCTGGCAGGCGGTCGAGGAGACCGGCCTGGTTCTGTCGGTCCACATCGGCACCGACGGCGAAACGGTGTTCTTCCGCGGCCCGGGCGGTGCCGTCCTGAACTACGTGGACACCACATACGGTGGCCAGCGGGCCGTGACCCAGCTGATCGCCGGTGGTGCGCTCGACCGGCACCCGGACCTCAAGGTGCTGGTCTCCGAGGGCGGTGCCGCGTGGGCGCCCTTCCTCGGCGACCGCATGAACGAGGGCTACCGCCAGCACTCCATGTTCGTCCGGCCCACCCTGTCCATGGCGCCCAAGGAGTTCATCTACCGTCAGGTGTACGTCTCCTTCCAGCACGACGAGACGGCCGTCCAGACGGTCACGGGGATGGGCTACCAGAACGTCATGTTCGGGAGCGACTACCCGCACCTCGAGGGGACCTACGGGCACACGCAGAAGACCCTGCACGAACTGTTCGACGACGTCGACCCCGCGGTCCGCCACCGGGTCACCGTCGGCGCGTTCCTCGACCTGTTCCCGCACATCGGCGAGCCGCCCGGGAACAAGCAGTAGCGACGAGATTCGTGGTGGCACCATGACGGGTCCGACACCACCGCCGGCCGATGTCTCGGACGTCCGGCCGGGAGGTGTCGGGACGTCGGGTGCCACTGGGCATGTGTGCGGACGGGCCTTGCCGGGCCCGTCCGCTGTGCCGTCGGTCGCATGAGGGTTTACGTCCTTTCGGAACCACCCGGGAAGCGATTTCCGGATGGGGCGAACGAACGGTCGAGCAGTCGTGGGTGCCTCCGCGCCGGCGCAAGCAGCGACCTACGGTGGACCTCGGAGGTCTCGCACGACCCCGGAACGAGCGGCCCCGGCCCAGTCGGCGAATCGAGTGGGAACTGCGCGCAGGGACCGGGCAATCCCGCCCACGAGAAAGCCCAGGCCGCGCCTGCGACCTGGGCTGTGCGCTCTTGAAGGGCTCCATCTTGTGAACGGCCGCCCGGCGCGGGGCGCCTCTTCAGCCCTGCCGCAGCACGAGGCCCTGCGCGTTGAAGAAGAAGCCTCCGAGTGTCAGCAGGGCGGACCGGGCACCCGCTACCTGCCGGTCGCCCGCGTCGCCGCGCAGTTGCACGACTGCTTCCCGGATGTGTCCGGATCCCTGGGTGGCGCCCTCGGACAGTGAGCCTCCGTGGGGGTTCACCGGGACACGACCGTCGATCATGATGCGGTTGGCTTCCTTTTCCCAGTGGCTCTCGACGAAGGCACCGCCTTCGCCTTCGCCGCACCAACCCACGTTCTCGATCCACGAGAGAGTGATGAAGCTGAAGCCGTCGTAGGGGAAGTACACGTCCACATCCGGTACCCAGATGTCGCTCTTGGCCCGTAGTTCCTTGGCCACGACCTGCTGGCCGTGGTGGCCGAGGCCGCTGATCTGGTCCTCGTCGTTCTTCGCCGTGGTGCCCGTCGTCGCGGCGTGGATCAGTACCGGGTGGTCCGTCAGGTCACGGGCCCGCTCCGCCGTCGTCAGCACGAAGGCGTCCGCACCGTCCACCGGCACGTCCATGTCGAGCATGCAGAGCGGGTCACGGACCATGCGGGCGCCGAGGTAGTCCTCCATGGTCAGCGGATCGCGCATGGCTGCGAGCGGGTTGTCCGCTGCATTCGTGCGGTTGTTGACGGCGACGTAGCCGAGCTGCTCCCGCCGGACACCGTACTCATGCAGGTACCGGCTGGCCCACGCGGCGTAGCCGGGGGAGCCTTCGAGCTGCTCGGGGTCCGTCCGCCAAGGCCGGCCGATCGGCTCGCCCGCCCATCCGAGGTGGCGCCGCAACGGGTCCGAGGCCGCGGACCGGGAGACGAAAGGGCTGCGGTACATGGCGTGGTAGGCGAGAACGACGTCGGCCGAACCGGCGTGGATCGCGTTCATGGCGTCCACGATGGTGAACCCGAACGGTGGTGGATGATTCACGTAGTGGGTGACTTCGGGCAGGCCCAGCATCGACACGACCGTGCTCGCCCTGGGCAAGCCGCCGCAGACCCCGTCGATCTCCTGTTTGCCTACGCCGGCGTCGCGGACCGCGTCGATGCAGGCCTGGGCGACGAGAGCGTCACGTGAGCGGCTCGCCCCCTGACGGGAGAAGCCGGTGGACCCGACACCGACGATCGCGACCTGGTCCTTGACCGGGTTGCGTGGCATAGTGCTCCCTTTCGTTCATGTACCGCGCAGACCTCGGCGTCAGCGCTCTGAGGCCGAGGAGGCCCCGGAGCGCTCGAAGACCGGGTAAGGCGCACCGTTGCGCTCGATCCAGGTGAGTCGTACGGAGTCACCGATGGCCACGTCTGCGGCACCGTCACCGATCACCGTGGAGGTGTACCGCAGGCCCTCCTGCTCGGCCAGCTCGACCGTGGCCACGGGATGGGGAGTCGAGTAGTCGACGCCGTCGGCAGGAGGCCCCTGCCGGAGCCGGATCAGGAGATGGACGGTGCCCTCGCCGCAGACCGGGGTCGGAACCACCGCGTCCGACCAGCATTCCGGGCACACCGGCTTGGGCGGATGGTGCCAGGTGTCGCACTGCAGGCATCGGTTGAGCAGGAGCCGACGCTCCAGCCATCCGCGGTAGAACGCCTTGTTGTCGTGATTGATCAGGATGTCGGGAAGCCGATCGACGAGTTCGGCATCGCTCAGGGGGTGCATGGCTGTTTCCCTGTCAGGTGGGGGTGGCCACGTGAGTGGCCACCTTGCTGATGCGTGGCCTCACGCCAGCGGCGAGACGTACACCGCCGCCTTCTCCTCCAGTTCGGCGATGCGCTCGGGGCTGTAGTCCAGTTCCTCCAAGACGGTCCGGGTGTGCTGTCCGGTCACGCATCCGGGCGCGAGCCTGCCGGGGGTCTCCGAGAAGAGCACCGGCACACCGTGCCGCAGGACGCGGCCGAACGTCGGGTGGTCCACTTCGGCGACCAGGCCCGTCTCCTTCAGCACCGGATCCGTGTTGCTCAGCTCGGAGATCGTCTTCTCGCTGGCGACGACGCAGGCGATGCCGCGCGGAACCATGGTGGATTCCCACTCGGCGGCCGGCCGGGTGCCGAAGATCTGCTCGAGCTCGGCGGCGAGTACCTCGTCGTTCTCGGCCCGGTCCTCGGGCGTGGCGAACCGCGCGTCGGTCGCGAGGCCCGGGCGGTCGAGTGCCGCCGTGAGCTGCTCCCACTCGCTCTGCCGCGGCGCGGCGAGGAACACCCAGCCCTCCGAGGCCTGGTAGAGCCGGTAGAGAGCCTGGAGGCCGTTGAGATCGGGGTCGGTCTGGGCCAGCTGCGGCTTGCCTTCGTACCGGACGGCGTCGTCGGCGTAGGCCCAGAGGTTCCCGCCCAGCATCGACGTGGTCAGGAACTGTCCTTCGCCGGTGCGCCGCTTGTGGAAGAGCGCCAGGGTCATGGCCGTGAGATTCGCGTAGGACGCGTTGGAATCCCCGTCGACGATGCCGAACAGACGGGGAGCGATCACGTGCTGGAGTTCCAGAACGTTCATGTCCGTGGTCAGTGCCGGGTCCAGCCAGAACGCGGCCTGCCGCGCGATACCGCCGGCCACGGCCTGGGCGCACTGCGCGAACATCGGCCGCGGGGCGAACTCACCGTCCACTCCGTACCCGGTCGCGTGCAGGTACACCAGACCGGGATTGACCGTCTTGAGCGTGTCGTAGTCGAGCCCCGCCTTCTTGGCGATGCCGCCGCGGAACCCGTTGACGAAGAGGTCGGCGCGGGCGACGAGGTCGCGCACGATCTCCCGGCCCTCGGGGGTGCGCAGGTCCACGGAGATGGACTCCTTGCCCTCCATCGTCTTCGCCGCTCCCGTCTCCGGAGCACCGAAGGCGAAGCGCAGCGGGTCGCCGTTGCGGTCCTCGATCTTGATGACGCGCGCGCCCAGGGAGCCGAGCAGCGCCGTCGAGAAGGGCAGGGCGTAGAAGTAGCCGAACTCCACGACCGTGATGCCTGACAACGGGTGCTCGGGTGTGGGGCCGTCGCCCGCGCCCGGCCGCGCCGCAGGCGGGCTGAGCGGACCCTGGTTCTCCCCGATCGCCGGTGCCGGACGGCTGATCTCCGAGGGCGTCTTGTCGAATCGGGCCACCGGGCCGACCTGCTCGACCGGGCCGATGCCGGGGACCTCGACCGTGATGACCTCGCCGTTGTGGCGAACCTGCGGGTGGTCCAGGCCTTCCTCACAGGTGCGGATGAGCTCGTAGGCGATATCGACGTCAGCGCGCAGCTTGACGTCCCATTCGGCCCAGGTCCGCGTGCGGAAGGCCTCCCAGATCGCGTCCTCGTAGGCCTGGGCGTCCTCGACGGTTGCGAAGGTGGGGGCCTTCGCGAAGCGCGGGTCCTCGAGCAGATCGTCGATCTCCAGGGCGCGCAGGATCGCCTTCGCCTGGTGCGGCAGCAGGGCGGTGAAGTACACGAAGCGGCCGTCCTTCGTGCAGGGCTGGTACGCGAACCGGCTGGCGGCGACGGACTGCCGCGCGGTACCGCCTTCGTCGCCCTTCTTGGCCAGGGCCACCTTGCCGTTCACGACCTGCCACGTCATCGTGCCGAAGTAGTCGGTGCCCGTGAGGCCGTGGAAGAGCGGAACTTCCAGCCGCTGTCCCCGGCCGGTCTGCTCACGGGTGATGAGCGCGGCGGCGATACCCGACGCGGCCAGGTGCCCCGCGCCCGTTCCCGCCACGTTGCCGTTGACGAAGATCGGGTCGGGCCGGTAACCGAAGTAGCCACCGGTGCCGAGCTTGAAGACGCCGGCCTTGGCCTGGACGACGTGCTCGTAGGCCTTGATGTGCGCGTACTCGCCGGTGGAACCGAAGGCGTTGATCGAGCAGTGGATCAGAGCCGGGTTGGCGCCCACGAGCTGCTCGTACGCCACGCCGAACTCCTCCGTGACACCTGGAGCGAATGCGGTGATCACCACATCCGCCGAAGCGGCCAGTTCCTGCGCCTGCCGGCGGCCTTCCGGAGTCCGCAGGTCGGCCACGACGCTTTCCTTGCCCCGGTTGAACACGAGGAAGGCGGACGGCGCTGCCGTCCTCATGCGGTCGCCCTCGGGCGGCTCGACCTTGATCACGCGGGCGCCGTTGTCGGCGAGCAGAACGCCCGCGAGCGATGCGGCATGGCTGCCCGCGCCGAACTCGAGGACCGTCAGACCTTGAAGAACTGGACGTGTCACCTGGACTCCTTCGTCGTCGGTAGCATGGAATGGGTTCTGCCGAACCACGCGTCCTGGTGTCTCTGCGGGAAACTCCCGTGGCGGAGGAGCCCGAGACGCGGAGACGTTCCGTGGGCAGGCTGGTCCGGAACCGGCGCCGTCGTTCCGCTCCGGCCGCCGTCGGGGGCGGATCGTAGCCGCACCGGTCCGCCGTGCACCGACTCATGTCCGTGACGGCCGTCGAAGCAGACCGGGATGTGGTCCTGAAATGTATGGAAACATGAGCACAACTACAGAGCAAGAATCATTTAACTATTCTAACTTAGATGACTCAGGTAGGGAAGCCGCATGAGGGGGTGGTCTCTGCTGCGTACGGGCAGCGCACCGTCATGCGACGATCCTCGTATCGAGCCGTGGCTTGTGGCGGTGGCGACGACAGGGCCTTCGGTCAGGGTGGATTCTCCTGGCTCGCCGACCTGTCGGTGATCGCGAGATTCCCCCGTGGTCGAGGCGCCGTCCACCGTGTGGGTGCGCCTCGGGCGCGAGAGTCGTCACCGGTCGGCCGCCTGCTCCTCGAGCACCTCTCCTCCGTGAAGTGTGTGTGTGGCGAGTCCGCCTGGGCTGCCGTGATATATACAAATAGATCATTAAGTCATTTGTGCACGATCGGGTATTTATGGAGGGTCACGTGGTCCGTGACGGAACGGTTGGTCACCGAGGGCAGAGCGGGATCCGCTCGGCCCTCTCGGCCTCCGCCATGCGCCGGGTCACGGCCCCGGGCGGTACGACCGGGGTTCCAGTCGCCGCTGATGTGTGCATTGTCAAGGGCCCGACCGGCGGCGACCGGCGCCGGAGGATTCCGGAACCTGTCCTTGAACGTCGTCACGGAGGTAAAACGACATGACTGGCCGAATACTCGTCACGGGAGCGACTGGAGCGCAGGGCGGTGCGGTGGCCCTGGCGCTTCACCGTATGCGACCAGATGTTGTGGCGCTGGTCCGTGATCCTGAGTCACAGCCTGCCCGCGCCCTTGCGGCACGAGGAGTGCCCCTCGTCGTCGGCGATCTCGACACCCCCTCGACGCTGGACGTCGCGTGTTCCGGTTGTACCGCCGTGTTCTCCGTGCAGGCGGCCGGAGGAGCCGAGCGGCGGCACGCGCGCAACCTGATCGACGCGGCCCAGCGGGCCGGGGTCGCCCACCTGGTCCACACTTCCGTGTCTGCCACCGGCTGGCGCGCGGCACGCCCGGAGGTGGACGTCGACGACACGCTGCGCCACTACTGGGACAGCAAGGAAGACGTGGAGGCGATGGTCCGAGACGCGGATGTCGACGTCTACACCATCCTCAAGCCCGCCCTGATGATGGAGAACTTCGTCGCCCCCAAGGCCGCTTGGATGTTTCCCCTCCTGGCTGATCGCGAGCTTCCGGTCGCGACCGCCCCCTCGACCGCGGTGGCGTTGATCTCGGCTGCGGACATCGGTGCCGCGGCCGCCGCGGCGATCGCCGATCCGCAACGATTCGCGGGCGCCGAGATCGAACTCGGCGGCGACCTGCTCACCTTCCCGGAGATCGCCGAGACCATCACGAAGGCCACCGGTCGCACTGTGTCCGTGTCCTGTCTGTCCCGGGAGGAGGCCGACGCCAGGTTCGGCAGGGCATCGTGGGCATCGACTCAGGCCTGGTTCGACGTTGTCGGCTACGCGGCCCGCCAGCGACACGCCGCCCCGTACGATCTCGTTCTCACGTCGTTCGAGCGATGGGCGGATCAGCACCGCGACGAGCTGATGGCAGCGACCGAGCGGGCAGGCTGACCGCGCCCGACGCCGGCGGCCGGTGCCGCGCGGTCGCAGTCCCCTGAGGTCGTCGACGGGTAGCTGTCCGAGGCGAACCGGACCACACGGCGGCTTCCCTGTCGGACGAGGCGATGGGCGGGGCTGCCCCGGTGGGACAGTCAGACGCGCGCAACGCCCGTTCGCGGCGCGGGCTCCGTCGGGCCGCGGCAGCGCGGCCAGGACCTCCAACCCGGTCAGCCCTCCAGTGGCTGAAGCACCACGTTGGCCACGCCCGTCTTCGGGACCGAGTCGGCGAACCACCGGCTTCCGTCGTCCGCGGTCACCATGATCCGCTCCGGCCGTTGGTCGTCCCAGGTCGCGTCGGCGACCTGGAGCACGGGATGCATGAAGTAGCACCCGCTCACGAGCGGCTGTCCGTCGCGAAGCCGGAGCTCGAAGGCCGGCTTCCCCATGACCTCTTCGTCGTGATCGTCGAACACGGACTCTCCTCGTTGAAGTACGTACGGCGGCGCTCCACCTTGATCTGTATGATAGAAGCAGATAGATGATTAAATCAATTTTCTCGGGAGCTGTACGGCGTCCGCCCTCGAGGGCACGCCACCGCTCCCGGTCCGATCCTCGCTGGGAGCGCCCGGCCGAGCGGCGCGCATGGACGCCCCTGGCGACGGCGCTTCCATGCAGCGGTGCCGTATCGTCAGACTCACGGAGGGGCTGAAAGATATTCTCGGCGCCTGCCCCGAGTGTGGGGCGGAAAGAGCTTTCGAGCCCCTGGCGACGCGGCACCAACGAGAACACGAATGGACTCCTTCGCCAGTACTTCCCAAAGGGCACCGACCTGTCGCGGTGGGAAGCCGACGAGCTCGAGGCCGTCGCTCTGGCACTCAACAGCAGGCCCCGTAGGACGCTCGACTGGAAGACACCGGCCGAAGCCCTGAACGAGCATCTACTGTCGATTCAGAGCCCGGTGTTGCGACGACCGGTTGAGCCCGGGAGGAACCCCTCGGTTAGAGTGGTGTTCTCGATCACCGCCACATGCCCCCGCCACATGCCCAGAACCCCACAATCAGGGGATACCTGGCAGCGGCTGATGACCCATCAGCGCTGATCTCACAACGGCGTCGGCCGTTTGGTGCTCCAGCAGTTTTGCGCCACCCGCCAGGGTGCTGGCGCAGTCACGCTCCGAGGAGGACGCTATGACGAGCCCCGCCCCACAGGTACCCGACTCGGCCGGCATCGCCGCTGGGCAGCGGCCACTGCCGCCGGTCAGCCAGGTGCGGCCGGGCATATGGAGCATCCCGGTGCCGCTGCCCAACACATCGTTGCGCTATGTGCTGGTCTACGTCTTCGAAACCGACGCCGGGCCGTATCTGGTCGATGCCGGCTGGGACACCGACGAGGCGTTCGACACCCTCGCCGCCGGACTGGCCGGGGTCGGTACACGCATCGAGGACGTCCAGGGCGTCCTGGTCACGCACGTCCACCCCGATCACTACGGTCTGGCCGGGCGGGTCCGTGCGGCGTCCGGTGCGTGGATCTCTCTCCATCCAGCCGACGCCGATGTCCTGTCATGGCTTGACGACGCCGACCTCGTCCGGGACAACCTCGCCATGCTGCGTAACGCAGGGGCGCCACAGGAGGTTCTGGAGCGCCAGCGGCGGCGACTGCGTGCGCTGGACATGTTTGGAAACAGCCCCAGACCCGATGTCCTGATGGAGGACGGCGCCCGGCCTGATGTGCCGGGATGGGAACTGTCCGCGATCTGGACCCCAGGGCACTCGCCGGGCCACCTGTGTTTCTGGGAGCCCCGTCACCGCCTGATGCTGACCGGTGACCACGTTCTGCCGCGCATCACCCCGAACGTGCCCGCACCCCGCGACGACGAGGCCGATCCGCTGGGCGATTTCCTCCGGTCCCTCGACCGGCTCGCCGGGCGGGGCGCTTGCGAGGTGCTACCCGCCCACGAGCGGCGGTTCACCGACCTCGACGGTCGGCTGGAGGCCTTGCGGCACCACCACGACAAGCGGTTCGCGGAGGTGTTGTCGGCACTGGAGGCGGGGGCGGACGTCGCCTGGGACGTGGCTGCGCACATGCACTGGTCGCGGCCGTGGCAACAGATGGAGGGTCTCGCCCAGCAGGCGGCGGTGGGCGAGGCCTCCGCTCACCTGCGCGCCCTCGCGCGGCGCGGAGTGGTGCGCGAGGAACGAGGCGAGCCCGCGCGCTGGCGGCTCATGGAGCGATCCTGAGCCGC
Organism: Streptomyces gilvus; assembly: GCF_022513565.1. GTDB lineage: Bacteria > Actinomycetota > Actinomycetes > Streptomycetales > Streptomycetaceae > Streptomyces > Streptomyces gilvus. The sequence continues at coordinate 106,620 of NZ_JAKWBE010000021.1, forward strand.
CAAGACGGGGAACGCCGACATCGGATTCGCTGAGACCGGCGGCAGATGCCAACTCCAACGTGACTGATCCAGGCGCTGGTTGTTTCAACCCGAAGCGTTGTCCACGCGGCTGAGTCGGTGGGTGGCCGCCGAGGGCGGTGTGGCAGCGGTGGTGGTTGTAGGCGTGCAGGAAGTCCGTCAGGGCTTCGGTGCGTTCGTCGTCACTGGCGCAGGGCCGCAGGTAGGCTCATTCGTCGAGCAGGGTGCGGATGAAGGGTTCCGACCTCCGTTGGCGCCGACCCCTTCCCGCCTTGAACGGTCACACGGGCAGTCCCGTCGCATCACTGGCCCTCTTGCTCAGTGAGCCAAGCCTGGTGACGCCTGAAATGCCTATCTGGATCACGAGCGACCCAGATGCCGGACGCCTTGGCGAGAACGCTTCCCGATGACTCCAGCACCAGCTCACCCGACAGGTACCACCGTGATCCCTCACGCCGGGTGATCCATGAACGTGCCTCCAGCGGTCGCTCGACAGGCACCGGCTTGACGAAGCTGACACTGATCTCCGCCGTGACGGTCATCTGCTTGTTCAGCAGGGGCAGATGACCCATCACCTCATCCATGACGTAGCTTGTCCACCCGCCGTGTGCCACGTTCGGGCCGCCCTCATGGGTACGTGGGCATTCGAGCTTGAAGTGAGCAACCCCGTCATGAAGCTTCTCGGTCGTCAACCCGACCCGACAGACGCCCTGTACGCGGCACGCGCCACACAGCGCCACACCCCCGTCCGATCGGGGAGGTTCCTGAAAATTGGCGCCGGCCCACTTGGATTCGTCCGTATTCATGCAATGGTCTCCGTATGTCGACTGGAAGACTTATCTAAGCGAAATGAAGTAACTGTATTGATCGCACCTGGGGCGAAGGCACCCGCTGATGTGTTCGAGGAGCCCGTCACGCGGGTCTTCGAACCTGAGTTCGCTCCACTGTGCCGGCCGCAAGGTCCTGGTCGCGCACCACCGCATCGTCGATCTGGTCGAGGCACGCGACGCCGAGACCGCCCGACAGGTGTGGCGCAAACACCTCACCGAAGCCCGCGACTACCTCGTCCGCGGCGGCATCACCACCGTACTCGACCTGATGGGCTGAGCCCCGGCCGCGCCGAACACATCAGCGCGACCGACACAACCCACACCACCCACACAGATCAGTGCTCGGCCTCCTGGTAGTCCGCGCCCCGGATCAGGCGGACCGGGGTGAACACGAGGACCTCTTCGTCTCGCTGGTTGCGGACGCTGACGTGTGCAGTGACGACGCCGCGTCCCGGCTTGCTGGAGGCCCGTGACTCCACGGTGTGCACCAGTGCGTGCAGGGTGTCCCCGACGTAGACGGGACGCTTGACCGACAGTTCCATGTGCATGAACGCGAGGCCCGTGCCATTGAGGACGTTCGTCTGGAGAATCAGTCCCTCGGCGATGCAGTAGATCATCGCGCCCGGGATCAGCCGCCCGGAGTACCCGCCGGCCTTGGCGTGGGAGGCGTCGTAGAAGAGCGGCTCGTTGAAACCTCCCCAGGTGATGAACTGGACAAGGTCCGCTTCCGTGACCGTGCGCTTGGCGGTGCGGAAGGTCGAGCCGGGCTTCATCTCCTCCCAGGTCTTGCCCCGCACGAGGGGCTCGACCTGGGAGGACTCCAGGTTCTCGAGGATTTCGGTCATTGCTTTCTCCTTAATGGACGGTGCACAACGAAAAGATGGCGAGGGCGTCGTCGTGATGGTCGGTCGGCAAGGGAGGGGGTTCCACCGGCGTATCGGATGCCGCGGTGCGAAGGCGGGTGGGCCCTTCTCCTGGAAACCGGCCGCGCTCTCCTTGAAGGCGCCGTGGTCGCACAGGTGACCGAGCCGGTGCCGGGGCGCCGGCACTCGGGCTCTTCGCCCGTGCTCTCCAGGGCCTCGTGGGCCTGGAGCTTGATGATGCCCATGGTCATCGGGGAACTGGTGCGCGAGTGCGGCCGAGGTACCGACGGCTCCGCCATATCAAGGTCTTGGGTGCTTCGCTCGGGGAGGGCCGCCGCGTAGTTGATCGAGCCCGCGTAGTCGTCGCCCGCGCCCTTCGAGCCGACCGTCGAGCCGAGTGGGACGGTGTCCCCTGGCTGCGCTCAAGCATGGGAGGTTTCTCGATGGCAGGCCAGGAGAGGCTGACCCTTCACAGGAGCCGCCCATTGGCACCACCGCCTCACGCATCAGCTTATTCATTTGACTATATAATAAAACCTGATCGTCGGGAACCGGGCACGCCGGCGCTGGGCCGCCCACCGGCAGGGGCGCTGGTCGCTTGAGTGCCGACCGGAGTTGCCGAATGTCTCGCGCGGCTCCGTGACTCGCCCCGACCGGCAGCTTGAGCGGCGCCGGGCCACGTGCGCGCGGCCGAACCCCGGTCGGCGTCCGTCCGGGGTTCGGCGTGCATGCATGGTGACAGCTCGGATATGCCGCTCTCGTTCATGCGTTCGGTACGCAGACACGGATGGCGTCTACGGCTGCGCCGAGGCAAAGGCAAACCCTGAGTTCGGTCTTCGGCGCCGACCGGACGTCAGACCTGACTTCGGCCGAGTGCCCGGGAGGTAGCGAAGCCGTCAGGCGGCGGGGAGCGCGGCAGTGAGCGGACAGTATTCGACGTCGAGCGCGATGCGGACGTTGTCCGACGCATCCGCTTTCGTATCGATCTCGACCCCAGGGAACTCGCTCAGCCGGGCCAGCGAGCCCTCCACCACCGTTTCGCCCGCTTCGAGCCACACGGCCAGTTCGGCGACGGTGATCTCGAGAACGGTCAAATCCCAGTCAAGCATCAGGTTCACGATCCCGCTCACCGGTGTCCAGCGGATCTCGAAGACCGTGCTCGTGTCGACGCGCCCGACATCGACGGAGACGACGTGATCGACGGGACACAGGCCCGCCACTGCGCGTTGAGCCGCAGGCGCGTCCCGGAACGAACCCAGCGCCACGAGGTCGGCCAGGGACGTCCTGAGCGTTCCCCCTTCGGACGCCTCGAGCAGCGTCTCGAGGTGCCGCCTGTCCGAGCGGGGAGCGAACGACACCACCTCAGCCTCGTCGGTCTCGGCCATCATGTCGGTCACCAGTGCTTCCATGAGGGTTGACTCCCTTCGGCGACGGCCGGCAGCTCGCTGTCCGCATCTGACGCGGGGAACTCCACCGCATGGTGGACGCCGACTCACAGCGGTTGAGCGTTTCGGGCGAGGCGGCACACCATGCGCGGCCCGTCGGCGCGAAGGCGCCGGACCACCGGTGTGTGCCGCGGAGGCGAAAGCTGCGCAGCAACCTGACATGCGTGCGGACCGTGGTCATCCGTTCCCCGGCCGCCGTGAACAGGGCATGAACGGCTCCCGCGACATCGGAGGCCTTGCCGGTCGCCCGCCAGGTAGCCACGAAGGTCGTCAGTCCCGGCACGGTGCTCCTCACCCAGTGCTCGTTCTCGCCGAGAAGAATTGCCCAACGTGTTCGTGGCCACACCCGTGAACCCACGCATAAGCACTACGTGGTTTGCTTACCCGGGCGAAACACGTGGTTCACCGATCGGCACGGCTGTGTGCTGCGTGGCCACCCAGGCGGCGATCTGCACCCGGGAGGTGAAACCCAGCTTCCCGAGGATGTGGACGACATGGCCCTCGACCGTGCGGGGCGAGATGACCAGTGCCGCCGCGATCTCCTTGTTGCTCGCTCCGGTCGAGAGGAGTTCGGCGATCTGCCGTTCGCGCTTCGTCAGTTGAACCGCCGGGCTGGACCCGACCTCCCGCCGAACTGCGGGCTGACAGAGCGCGAAGGCGGCGTTGTCCTCCCTCGATGACTCCCTGCCACGCCGGTAAGCCTCTTCGTACGCCCGACCGCCGAGCGCGGAGGCAGTCTCTGTCACGCAGCGTTCCTTGCGATCCTGCAGGTGCGGGTACGGCTGAGCGTCGGTCGCCTCCCAGAGGGCGTCAGCCGCGCCGAGCAGACGAGCGGCGCGCTCGTGTTCGCTCTGCCGGTTTGCGATCCAGGCCAGTGTCTCGAAGGACTGCGCGGTACCCAGAGCGTTCCGGAATCGCAGCTGTATACGCAGGGCCTCACGAGCCAGACCGGCGGACTCGTCCAAGTCGCCCTCGCTCGACAGGAGATCGCTCAGCTCTCCCAGTGCCTCCGCCTTGTGCCACTGCTCCCCATGTGAATCACTGATTGCGATCGCTTCACGACACAGCGCGATCCCCTGTGCGGTGTCGCCAAGCCGCCATGCTGTTGCGCCGGCTCTGAGGGTGACGATCGACCGGCACATGGGGTCGTGCCCCTCTTCCAGGTGCCCCCGGACCTGTTCGAAGAGATCCAGCGCCCTTCTCAGCTCACCTCGGAGCATGCGGCAATTGCCGAGGTACGCCGCCGCCAACGCGGCCTCATGATGATCGCCCACGCGGTGCGCCGTGGCCCGGGCGGCTTCCAGCATCGACTCGGCCGCACCGAGATCACCCTGCTGCAGAGCGCACCAGCCGTCGATCCACAGCAGCATAGGACGCGTGGCATCGGAGTCTTCCAGGACTGCGAGAACCCGGTCGATCCAGTGCCGACCCTCTCCCATGAGGCCAGTCTGCATCGTCTCCGCACCGAGCGCGGCCGCGACCCTCGAGGCGCGCGGCAGGTCGCTCCGCTGCGTGAGCGCGAAATCCAACGCGGCCCGCAGATTGTCCCGCTCCGCGCGTATGAAGGTCATGAGCGAAAGCTGGTCAGAACCGAACCAATTGTGGTATTGGTCCGATATGGCGTTGCTGAAGTAGTCCCGGTGCCTGCGGCGGAACGTCGTGTCTTCCCCTGCCGCCAGGAGTTGCCTGTGGCCGAAGGATCGTATGGTTGCCAGCATCCGGTAACGGACCTCGGAGTCGCCTCTGTCCGTCGCGACGATAGATTTGTCGACCAAGCCGGTGAGGGTGGCCAGGACCGTCTCGCGGGGCAGGTCGCCGTCCGAGCAGACCGCTTCAGCCGCCTCGGCGCTGAAGCTGCCGGAGAACACGGTCAGCCGTGCCCACAGCAGCCGCTCCGCAGGGGAGCACAGGTCGTGGCTCCATCCGATCAGGGTCCGCAGGCTCCGCTGCCGGAGTGCGGTCACCCTGCTACCGGAGTCGAGCAGGCCGTGATCGTTGTCCAGCCGTGCGAGGATCTGCTGAGGTGAGAAGTGCCTGACCCGTGCGGCGGCCAGTTCCACGGCCAGGGGTAGCCCGTCGAGGCGTATGCAGAGTTCGGCCACGGCGGCCGTGTTCTCCTCGGTCAGCCGGAACCGGGGCTCCACGGCGCGGGCCCGGTCGACGAACAGAGCGATCGCATCGAACCGAGCGAGCGCCGCGGTGGACGTCGGTATCTCACGAGGCTCGGGGACCGCCAAGGGGCTGACGGAGATCAGATGCTCGCCGGCCACCTCCAACGGTTGCCTGCTCGTCGTCAGCACGCGCAGGTTCGGACAGTTCTTGAGCAGCAGGTCCGCCATCACAGCGCACGCGTAACTCAAGTGCTCGCAGTTGTCCAGCACAAGGAGCATCGACCGGTTCGCGAGCTGCCTGCTCAGCGCTGCGGAGGCCCATCGGGATGAGCGGGTCTGGAGTTCGAGGGTGTAGGCGATCGTGGAAGCGAGGAGTTCCTCGTCGCGCAGCGGTGAGATGTCCACGAACCAGGTGCCGTCCCGGAAGGCACGTTGGGACGCGGATGCGGCCCGCAAGGCGAGGCGCGTCTTCCCCACGCCGCCGGGACCGACCAGAGTCACCAGGCGGGAAGTGGAAAGCGCCTGCTTGACGTCGGCGAGTGCGGTCTGCCTGCCGACGAACGTGGTCACCTCAGCGGGTAGATTGCCGACCAACCCCTTGGTTCCCGACGCCACAGTTCAAGCCCCTCGTCGCTGCTCAGAGTGAGCTTACCCCCCACCAGATGCCTCTTCCAGCTCGAAGGCGACGGGCGGGTCCCTTCCATGGGGCCTGGCCGGACCGAGCCGTCCCGCACCGGCGATGCAGGCGCACCCAGTCCCCTGGCCACGGGCTGGAACCGTCGGTGCCGTCCCCGAACTGAGCGGCCGACCTCGTCCAGTTCACTGCTTAACTGTGCACTTATCTAATCTGTTTGAATTGGTGGCACGTAACCGGTCGGTATGTTGGCCTTCGTCGTCGCGTCGTGGACGCGCACGTGGGATGCCCCTGAAGCCGCCTGGCCGACCGGGCGAGTGTCAGACAGACGCGTCGGGCTGGACGCTGCATTCGGCCGATACCTCGTCGAGCAGCTCGAGCAGAGCGTGCAGAGCCGGGTTGGGGTCTTCTCTCCGCCAGGCGAGAGCCAGTGCCACCGGCGGGATACCGGAGACCGGCAGCAGTACGACGCCGGGAACCTTCAGATGACCGGCGGGCGAAGGTACGAACCCGATGCCCACCCCGGCTCCCACCAAGGACAGGATGGTGTGCGTGTCCGGCGCCTCCTGCACGATGTTCGGACTGGAGCCGTACTTCAGATAGGCGCTGTGGATCAGTGAGACCAATCCGGCGCCGCGATTGGTGGGGTGGCTGACCACCGGCTCGTCGCACAGGTCCCTCAGGTCGACCTTCTCCCGGCCGGCCAACGGGTGTTCGGCCGGCAGCGCCACCGTCACAGGATGCCGGGTGAGGATCCGCACCTGGATGCCGGACCCCGCCACCGGGAGCCGGATGAGGCCCGCGTCCACCTCGTCCCTGTTGAGCAGCTCGACCATTTCTCCCGCCAGAAAGGGCCCGAGTACCTCCAGCCGTACATGAGGTCGGTGCGCACGAAACTTCTTGGTCATGAGGACCAGGGCTTCATGGGAAGTGGGGCCGCTGAATCCCAGTCGGACCGCGCCGATCTGCCCGGCGGCCGCCTGGCGAGCCGCTTCCGGCGCGGTCTGAGCCGCCTTGAGAGCGATACGGGCCTCCGCCAAGAAGGCGTGCCCGGCGGGGGTGAGCGCGACCTGCCGGGTCGTGCGGCGGAGCAGGGAGACACCGACGTCGCGTTCCAGCCGCTTGATCTGCTGGGACAGCGGTGGCTGGGACATCTGCAACCGGGCCGCGGCGCGGCGGAAGTTCAGTTCCTCGGCGACGGTGACGAACGCCTTCAGATGCCTCAGTTCCATGGGCGGGCCACTTTCGCTGTCGCGGACCAGCTCCGACACCTGAACGGCCAGCCGTGCAAGCCGGTCCTATCGGCGCAGGTCAGGTGCGATTGTGTCGCACCGGCGAATCAAATATATGCCTCTTTGGTGTTGGACGACATTTGTTCGGGCGCTCTAGCTTCGAGGAGACGCCATTACGCCGTGTGCAGGCTCGCAACAACCTGAAGGTCACGGCTGGTTCCTCGGGTCACGACGTCGACAGCCGACGCGTGGCCCCCCGCGGCCTGCGTCGCCGCCACCTGGCCGCCCAGGTCCCCCACCCGGGCCCGTCGTCGAAGGAGTCGCCCGTGTCTGCCAGCCAGTCCGGCCAGGCCCCGGCCTCCAGCGACGAGGCCATGAGGAGACTGCTGTACCCGCGGTCCATCGCGATCTTCGGTGCGTCGGACGACCGGACCAAGCTGTCCGGTCGTCCGGTGGATCATCTGCTGCGGCTGGGGTTCGCGGGACGGATTCTGCCGATCAACCCGAGGCGCGGTCACGTTCAGGGACTGACGGCCTACCGCAGCCTGGACGAGATCGACGGCGACGTGGACCTGGCCATGATCATGTTGCCGGCCGAGCAGGCGGCGGACGCGGTGTGGGCCTGTGGCAGGCGCGGTGTGCCGGTCGCGATCATCGGCGCGTCCGGGTTCGCCGAATTGGGCGATGCCGGAGAGGCGCTTCAGCGCGGCCTGCGGGCGGCCGTCGAGGAGAGTGGAGTGCGGGTGCTCGGCCCGAACTGCCTGGGCATGATCGGAGTCCGGGACCGCGCGGTACCCACGTTCAGTTCGGCGCTGGACGGAGAGGTGACGCTGAAGGACGGGCCGGTGGCTTTCCTCAGCCAGAGCGGAGCCTTCGGCGGTTTCGTGTTCAACGAGGCGCAGAACCTCGGCATAGGCATCTCGCACTACCTCAACACCGGCAACGAGGTCGACCTGTCCGTGGCCGAACTCCTGGACGGGCTGGTGCGCACCGACCAGACCAAGGTCGTGCTGGCCTACCTGGAGGGCGTCACCGGCGGCCGCAAGCTGCTGGAGGCCGCCCGGGAAGCGCACGAGCGGGACAAACCGGTCATCGCCGTGAAGGTCGGGCGGTCGGCGGCGGGTGTACGCGCGGCACAGTCGCACACAGCGTCGCTGGCCGGGGACGACGCGGTCTTCGACGGCGCCGCCCGGCAGTACGGCATCCTGCGGGTCGACGGACCCGAGCCGATGCTCGACGCCGCGCAGATCTTCGCAACCGGCCGCCGGGCCCACGGCCGGAGGCTCACAGTGTTGTCCGTCTCCGGCGGGGCCGGCGCCCTGATGGCCGACGCCGCGGTGGCACACGACATCGAGGTCCGCCCCTGGGAGAACGACTGGCAGCGGCGGATGGCCGCCGTCATCCCGGAGTACGGCTCGGCGCGCAACCCGATCGATCTCACCGGCACTCTCGTGGCCCAGCCGGATATTCTCCGCCGCGCGCTCCAGGTCGCCGTCGAGCATCCGGACACCGACATGATCGCCGTCCTCCTAGGCTGCGCGGACAGCTACTCGGCGCCGCTCATAGAGGCCATCGAGGCGGCCTGCGCGTCCACGGACCGTCCTGTCGCCGTGGTGTGGACCGGAGGCAGCGGCCGGCCCCGACAGCGGCTGCGTGACCTCGGCATTCCCTGCTACACCGATCCGGGCCGTGCCGCGGCGGCGCTCGGTCTGCTGGCGGACCACAGTCTGCGGCCCTCGCTGCCGCGACCGCAGCGGCCGGCGGGCACGGACAGGGCCGCTGCGGTGTCCGTGCTGGCGGCAGCCCGTGCCGATGGCCGCGGACAGCTCGACGAGCACGAGTCGGCCCGGCTGATCGCCGCCTACGGTGTGCCCTGTGCCGCATCCCTGCCGGCGGGGTCCGCCGACGCGGCGGTCATCGCGGCGCAGGAGATCGGCGGCCCGGTCGCGGTGAAGCTGCTGTCCGACCGGATCGGCCACAAGAGCGACATCGGCGGCGTACGGCTCGGTCTCGACCGAGCGGACACCGTCCGGGAGGCCGCGCAGGACCTGCTCCGCATCGCCCGTGACACGGGGGTCGACGACGCCCGGCTGCTGGTCCAACGCATGGCGAGGGCCGGTACGGAGCTGATCGTCGGGGCCAGGCGCGACCCCGTGTTCGGTCCGGTCGTCGTGGTCGGCCTGGGCGGCGTGCTGGTCGAGGCCCTCGCCGACAGCCGGGTCGCCGTCGCGCCGATCGACACCGACACCGCTCGCCGGCTTCTGCTGTCGCTGCGCGGCAGCCGGTTGTTCGAGGCGGTTCGCGGCGGACCGCCGCGCGACATCGACGCGGCGGCGGAAGCCGTGGCGCGTGTGTCGTGGCTCGCGGCGGATCTTTCCGAGGAAATCGCCGAACTCGATGTGAACCCACTGCTGCTCGGTCAGCAAGGACACGGGGTTGTCGCCGTGGACGCGCTCGTGGTCCTGACGGGACCGGCCGGGAACAAGTGAACGCCAGAACGGAGAAGTACATGGAAGCCGAGGACTTCGAGGCCGTCCGCGCGGCGGTGCGCCGCCTGGTGCGCGAGGACGTGGTGCCACGCGAGGACGAGATCGAGGAGACCGACGCTGTACCGGAGGACATCCGGCGCAAGGCCGTGGAGATGGGGCTGTTCGGGTACACGCTCCCCGAGGAGTTCGGCGGCCTGGCTGCGAGTCTGTACGACGACGTCCGGCTGACCTTCGAGTTCGGCTACACCACTCCGGCGTTCCGCTCGATGTTCGGCACCAACAACGGCATCGCCGGGAAGGTCCTGGTCAACGCGGGCACCGAGGAACAGCAGAAGCACTGGCTGCCCCGCCTTGCCGAAGGAGCGGTCGCCTCCTTCGCGCTCACCGAGGCCGAGGCCGGCTCGGACCCGTCGGGGCTCACCACCCGGGCTCGCCGGGACGGCGACGCCTACGTGATCAACGGTGCCAAGCGTTTCATCACCAACGCCCCGCTCGCCGACCTGTTCGTGGTCTTCGCCCGGACCGGCGACGAGGTGCGCGGTGCCAAGGGCATCTCCGTCTTCCTCGTGGACTCGACCCTGCCGGGCGTCAGCGTCGGCCCCAAGGACCACAAGACCGGCCAGGCCGGAGCATGGACCGCCGAGGTGTTCTTCGACGACGTCCGTGTTCCGCTCTCCGCGCTCGTCGGTGGCGAGGAGGGCGCCGGCTTCGGCACCGCGATGAAGTCGCTCGTGCGCGGCCGGGTGCACATCGCGGCGCTGTGCGTGGGCATGGCGGAGCGCATCCTCGAGGAGTCGGTCGCCTACGCCGCCTCCAGCAAGCAGGGCGGCCGTCCGATCGGTGAGTTCCAGCTCGTCCAGGCGATGCTCGCGGAGATCCAGACCGGTGTCTACGCGGGCCGGGCGACGGTGCTCGAAGCCGCCCGGAACTACGACTCCGGCGCCGACCGCAAGATCGGCCCGTCAGCGGCCAAGCTGTTCTGCTCCGAGATGGTCTCCAAGGCGGCGGACCTCGCGGTCCAGATCCACGGCGGCATGGGCTACATGCGCGGCACCGTCGTCGAGCGGTGCTACCGCGACGCCCGGCTCTTCCGCATCTACGAGGGCACCAGCGAGATCCAGAAGCTGATCATCGGCAGGGCCCTGATGTCGGGAGCCGGGCGATGAGCGGCACCAAGGCCCGGTTTGCCGGCGGCGAGCGCGGTCCGCGATCCACGGCCCTGCCGAGTGGGCGAGCGGGCCACCCCGCGAGGACAGCACACGTGGCCGGCGGCCGCTCGTCCGGAAGGCGGTGACGCCCGTGGAAACGCCTCCGCGGCCGGATGCCCGGCGTTCCCAGCCGCTGCGCCGCCTGCGGATCATCGAGATCTCCAGCTATGTGGCGAGCCCGCTGAGCGGGATGACGCTGGCGCAGCTGGGCGCCGAGGTGATCCGGATCGAGCCCATGGGCGGCGCCGCCGACCGCACCCGCTGGCCCCTGGCCGAGAGCGGCACCAGCCTGTACTGGTCCGGGCTCAACAAGGGCAAGCGCGCCGTTCAGGTGGACCTGTCGAGCGAGGAGGGACGCCGGCTCGTCGGCGACCTGGTCGTCAGCGGAGGGCGCCGCGGCGGCATCGTGCTGAGCAACGCCGGGCACCTTCGGGACCTGACCTTCGAGGCGCTGCGTGTGCGCCGTCCCGACGTCATCCACGTGCTGCTGGACGGGCACCGGAACGGCGTGCCCGCAGTGGACTACACCGTTCAGGCAGCCACGGGATTCCCCCTGCTCACCGGCCCGGACGGTGCCGTAGAGCCGGTGAACAGCCCGGTTCCCGCCTGGGACGTCGCCGCCGGACTCTATCTGGCGATCGGACTGCTCGCGGCGGAACGGCACCGCCTGCTCACGGGCGAGGGCCAGCAGGTCCGGGTCGCGCTGGAGGACGTCGCCCTGGCGACCGCCGGCAATCTCGGCTACCTCGCCGAGGCCCAACTGGGTGTCGAGCCGCGCGAGCGCAGCGGCAACGACGTCTACGGCAGCTTCGGCCGCGACTTCGCGACGGTGGACGAAGGCCGGCTGATGGTCGTGGCTCTCACCGCCCGGCACTGGCGGGAGCTCCTCGCCGTCACGGGCCTCACCGACGTGGTCGGCGCGCTGGCGGCCGCGCTCGGAGTCGACTTCGCTGACGAGTCGGAACGCTACCGACAGCGCCGGGTCCTCGGCGATCTGCTCGCCGGATGGTTCGGGGCCCGTACGCTCGCCGAGGCCGAAGCCGCCCTTGCCACCACCCGCGTGCTGTGGTCGACGTACCGCAGCTTCGCCGACCTCGTGGCCGACGACGCCCGTCTGCTGCGGGAGAACCCGCTGATGGCGGAGGTCGAGCAGCCGGGCATCGGCCGTCATTGGGCCCCCGGCTCCCCCCTCCTGATGGACGGGGACCAGTCCCTCCCGCTGCCGTCGCCGCTGGTGGGCCAGCACACCGACGACGTGCTGGGGGCCGAGCTCGGACTGTCCGCCGACGACCTCGCCGTACTGAAGAAGAACGGCGTCATCCGCACGCACGACGACGAGGGCTCGGCATGACCTCACAACAACCGGACGAACGAGGGAAGTTGATCCATCATGACGCTGCTCGCTGACAAGACCGCGGTCGTCACCGGAGGCGCCCAGGGCATCGGTCTCGCCATCGCCCAGGCCTTCGTCAAGGAGGGCGCGAAGGTCGTTCTCGGCGATCTGAACCTGGAGGCCGCCGAGGCGGCGGCCAAGGAGCTCGGCGGCCCCGGAACGGCCCGGGCGGTGCGGTGCGACGTCACCAACCCCGGCGACGTGGACACCCTGCTCAGCACGGCGGTGGAGGCCTTCGGCTCGCTGGACGTCATGGTCAACAACGCCGGCATCACCCGGGACGCGACGATGCGGACCATGACCGAGGAGCAGTTCGACCAGGTCATCGAGGTCCACCTCAAGGGCACCTGGAACGGCACCCGCAAGGCCGCCGCGATCATGCGTGAGCAGAAGAGCGGCTCCATCGTGAACATCTCGTCCCTGTCCGGCAAGGTCGGCATGGTCGGCCAGACCAACTACTCCGCAGCCAAGGCCGGCATCGTCGGGCTGTCGAAGGCCGCGGCCAAGGAGATGGCACACCACGGGGTGCGGGTCAATGCCATCCAGCCGGGCCTGATCCGGTCCGCGATGACCGAGGCCATGCCCCAGAAGGCCTGGGACCAGAAGATGGCGGAGATCCCGATGGCGCGCCCCGGCGAGGTCGAAGAGGTCGCCTCCGTCGCCCTCTTTCTCGCCTCCGGCCTGTCCTCCTACATGACCGGCACCGTGCTGGAAGTGACCGGCGGACGCTTCATGTAGCAGCGGGCGCTCAGTCGCCACCACGCCCATGGGGCCTTCGGCCCCTCACCCGCACCGACCCGACGAACGAGTTCGACCCGCCAGGAAGGCACCCTCCATGCGTGAAGCAGTGATTTGCGAACCAGTGCGCACACCCATCGGCCGGTTCGGCGGCTCCCTGCAGAGCCTCACGGCTGCCGAACTCGGGGCGGTCGCGCTACGGGGTCTGCTGGCCCGCACCGGCCTCGACCCAGCCGCGATCGACGACGTCGTCCTCGGACACTGCTACCCGAACAGCGACGCGCCCGCCATCGGCCGCGTCGTCGCCCTGGACGCGGGCCTGCCCATCGAGGTCCCCGGCATGCAGGTCGACCGCCGCTGCGGCTCGGGTCTGCAGTCGGTCCTGCAGGCGGCGATGCAGGTTCAGTCCGGCGCCAGCGAACTGGTCGTGGCGGGCGGTGCGGAGAGCATGAGCAACGTCGCCTTCTACGCCACCGACATGCGATGGGGCGTCAAGGGCCAGGGGGTCACGTTCCACGACGGCCTCGCCCGGGGGCGTGTCACCGCGGGCGGCAAGAACCACCCGGTGCCCGGCGGCATGATCGAGACCGCGGAGAACCTGCGCCGCGAATACCGGATCGGCCGCGAGGAGCAGGACCGGCTGGCGCTGACCTCCCACCAGCGGGCGGTCGCCGCGCAGAACTCCGGCGTGTTCGCCGAGGAGATCATCCCGGTGACCGTGCGCACCAGGAAGGGCGAGACGGTCGTCGACAAGGACGAGCACCCACGCGCCGACGCGACCCTGGAAAGCCTCGCCAAGCTGCGCCCGATGCTCGGCAAGGTGGACCCCGAGGCCACCGTCACGGCGGGCAACGCCAGCGGCCAGAACGACGCCGCCGCGGTGTGCGTGGTCACCCACCCCGACCGCGCCGCCGAACTCGGACTGCGCCCGCTGGTCCGCGTGGTGTCGTGGGCCGTGGCCGGCGTCGCGCCGAAGATCATGGGCATCGGACCCGTTCCGTCCACCGCCGCCGCTCTCGGCAAGGCGGGGCTGAAGCTGTCCGACATCGACCTGATCGAACTCAACGAGGCGTTCGCCGCACAGGCCCTCGCCTGCACCCGGGAGTGGGGCTTCGGCGAAGCCGACTTCGAGCGGCTCAACGTCCACGGTTCCGGTATCTCGCTGGGCCACCCGGTCGGCGCGACCGGCACCCGGATTCTGACCACCCTGGCCCGTGAACTGCAGCGTCGCGACGTGCGCTACGGCCTGGAGACCATGTGCATCGGCGGCGGCCAGGGCCTGACCGCGATCTTCGAGAAGGTGAACGCATGACCCCGCGTGTATTCCGTTCCGTCGACGAGGTGAAGAGCGCCATCGACGAGCCGATCGGCCCCAGCGACTGGCTGGTCGTCGATCAGGAGCGCGTCAACGCCTTCGCCGATGCCACCGGGGACCACCAGTGGATCCACGTGGACGTCGAGCGCGCCGCGACCGGGCCCTTCGGCGGCACCATCGCCCACGGATATCTGACTCTGTCGCTCATCCCGTACTTCGCGCTGCAACTGTTCCGGTTCGAGCTGAACTCCCCCCGCGTCAACTACGGCATCAACAAGGTCCGCTTCCCCACCCCCGTCCCGGTCGGATCGAGTCTGCGGGCCCAGGCCACCTTCGTCGACCTGCGGGAGGCCGCGACGGGAGCCACGCTCACCACCCGCTACACCATCGAGATCGACGGCCGGCCCAAGCCGGCCTGTGTGGCCGAGACCATGACCCTGCTCCTCCCCACCCGGGGAAACTGAGATGCTGCACACTTCGACGAATCTCACCAGCGCGCAGTCCATCGTGGACGTGCTGCAGGCCGTCATCGAGAAGTCGGCCGCTCACATCGCCTCCTGGGCGACGGACGAGGACCAGACCGTCGCCTACGACCTGGCGTCGATGTCCTCGGCCGTGGCCGCGGCCGCGGAACTCCTGCGCCACGGCACCGGCGAGGAGGCCGAGGCGGACCTCGCCCTGGTCTACGCCGCCGACGTCGCCGCGGACCTCAGCGGCCGGCTGACCGGCCGGGAGGCGCTGTGGGGCGTCGCCCCCACCGAGCTGGCGGGCATCGCCGACCAGGTCGCCGCCGGACGCGATCCGGCCCTGCTGGACCGCGTCGCCGAGCGGGTGCTGGCCTCCTCAGAGGCCGGACCGCGGCACCTCTCGGAGGATCTCCAACTGGTGCGCTCCACCTTCCGCAAGTTCGCCGAGGACCGGATCCTGCCCGTGGCCGAGCGGATCCACCGCGAGGACGAGGACATCCCCGCCGAGATCATCGAAGGTCTCGCGGAGATGGGCTGCTTCGGACTGTCGATCCCCGCCGAGTACGGCGGCAGCGCCGAGGGCGGGGCCGACGAGCTGCTGAGCATGGTCGTGGTGACCGAGGAGCTCTCCCAGGCGTCCCTCGGTGCCGCCGGCTCGCTCATCACCCGTCCCGAGATCATCGGCACCGCGATCGCCCGCGGCGGTACGGAGGAACAGAAGCAGCGCTGGCTGCCGGGGATCGCCGCGGGCGAGAAGCTGTGCGGCGTCGCGGTGACCGAGCCGGACTACGGATCCGACGTCGCCGGCGTCACCACCAGAGCGGTCCGGGACGGCGACGACTGGGTGCTGACCGGGGTCAAGACCTGGTGCACCTTCGCCGGCCGCGCGAACTACCTCCTGGTGCTCGCCCGCACGAACGAGGACCGCACGGTGGGCCACCGGGGGCTGTCGCTCTTCGTCGTGGAGAAGCCGTCGTTCCCCGGCCACGAGTGGAGCATGGCCCAGGAGGGGGGCGGAACGATCGAGGGACGGGCCATCCGTACCCTCGGCTACCGGGGCATGCACTCCTACGAGGTCCGCTTCGACCGCTGGCGCGTCCCGGCAACCGACCTGATCGGCATGGACGACGGCCTGGGGCGCGGCTTCTACCTGCAGATGCAGGCCTTCGCCAACGCCCGGCTGCAGACGGCCGCCCGCGCCGTCGGGGTCATGCAGTCGGCACTGGGACTGGCCGTCGACTACACCCGGGAGAGGTCGGTCTTCGGCCGTCCGCTCGCCGGCTATCAGCTCACCCGCGTCAAGATCGCCAGAATGGCCGCCCTGGTCGCCGCCTGCCGGGCCTTCGCCTTCTCTGCGGCGCGAGCGGTGACCGCCAACGGCGGTCAGCTCGAGGCCTCGCAGGTGAAGCAGCTGGCGTGCCGCGCGGCCGAGTGGGTCACCAGGGAAGCCCAACAACTGCACGGGGGCTACGGATACGCCGAGGAGTACACCGTCTCCCGACTGTTCGTCGACGCTCGGGTGCTGTCCATCTTCGAAGGAGCCGACGAGGTCCTCGCCCTGCGTGTGATCGCCCGTCAGCTGACCAAAGCATGACGCCTCGTCGTTCGTGATCGGTCGAAGGGCAAGGGTCACCGGATGCGTGCGAGTGCAGGCCGGGGGCGGTCGGACTCAGCAGCCGTGGTGACGTCTGACAGGTGAGTAAGCAAGAAATGACAGGTATGAGGAGTGAGCCGTGAGTTTGAGGATCGTTGTCACTGTGAAGTACGTGCCCGACGCCACTGGCGACCGGCACTTCGCCGATGACCTGACCGTCGACCGGGACGACGTGGACGGTCTGCTCTCCGAGCTGGACGAGTACGCGGTCGAGCAGGCGCTGCAGATCTCCGAGAACTTTGACGACGACGTCGAGGTCACCGTCCTGACGGTGGGCCCGGAGGATGCCAAGGACGCGCTGCGCAAGGCACTGTCGATGGGCGCGGACAAGGCCATCCATGTCGAGGACGACGACCTGCACGGCACGGACGCCATCGGCACCTCCCTGGTACTGGCCAAGGCGATCGAGAAGGCCGGCTTCGACCTGGTCGTCTCCGGCATGGCGTCGACGGACGGCACCGGCGGTATCGTGCCGGCGCTGGTCGCCGAGCGTCTGGGTGTCCCGCAGGTGACGCTGCTGTCCGAGGTGTCCGTCGGGGACGGGGTCGTGACGGGCCGCCGCGACGGGGATGCCGCCACCGAGCAGCTGGAAGCTCAGCTCCCGGCGCTCATCTCCGTGACCGACCGCTCGGGCGAGGCGCGTTACCCGTCTTTCAAGGGCATCATGGCGGCCAAGAAGAAGCCGTTGGAGGCCTGGGACCTGTCCGACCTGGACATCGCGGCCGATGAGGTCGGTCTCGAGGGGGCGTGGACGAAGGTCGAGGCGGCTGCCGCGCGTCCGGCCCGTACCGCGGGCACGATCGTCAAGGACGAGGGCGACGGTGGCAAGCAGCTCGCCGCCTTTCTCGCGGAGCGCAAATTCATTTGATGCAGCCTCGCGGGCCAGAAGTTCATCTGAGGGCTCACCCCGCCAACCGCCCCTTGTCTTCCGTTTTAGCAGGAGAGCAATCCCATGGCTGAAGTTCTCGTCTACGTCGATCACGTGGACGGTGCCGTCCGCAAGCCCACGCTGGAGCTTTTGACGCTGGCCCGCCGTATCGGCGAGCCGGTCGCCGTCGCGCTGGGTGCCGGTGCCGCTGACACCGCCGCCGCCCTCGCCGAGCACGGTGCGGTGAAGGTCCTCACCGACGACGCCTCTGAGTACGCCGAGTACCTGGTCGTGCCGAAGGTGGAGGCCCTGCAGGCCGCCTACGAGGCCGTTTCCCCGGCCGCGGTGCTGGTCCCGTCCTCCGCGGAGGGCAAGGAGATCGCCGCCCGTCTGGCGTTGCGTATCGGTTCCGGCGTCATCACCGACGCCGTCGATCTGGAGGCGGGTGACGAGGGTCCGGTGGCCACCCAGTCGGTGTTCGCCGCGTCCTTCACCACCAAGTCGCGTGTCGTCAAGGGCATTCCGGTCATCACGGTGAAGCCGAACTCGGTCGCGGTGGGGGCCGCTCCGGCGGCGGGCGCTGTCGAGGCCCTGGCCGTGTCCTTCTCCGAGATGGCGACCGGCACGAAGCTCACCGCGCGTACGCCCCGTGAGTCGACGGGCCGTCCGGAGCTGACCGAGGCCGCGATCGTGGTCTCCGGCGGCCGGGGCGTCAACGGCGCGGAGAACTTCCCGATCATCGAGGCGCTGGCCGACTCCCTCGGCGCGGCCGTGGGTGCCTCGCGTGCCGCCGTCGACGCGGGCTGGTACCCGCACACCAACCAGGTCGGCCAGACCGGCAAGTCGGTCTCGCCGCAGCTGTACATCGCCAACGGCATCTCCGGCGCGATCCAGCACCGGGCGGGCATGCAGACCTCGAAGACGATCGTGGCGGTCAACAAGGACGCCGAGGCCCCGATCTTCGAGCTGGTCGACTACGGCGTGGTCGGCGACCTCTTCGACGTCGTCCCGCAGCTGACCGAGGAGATCAACACCCGCAAGGGCTGAACCGGGCAGAGCCGCCGGAAGGGTCCGTCGTCCGGATGGCGGCAGGAACTCCCGACGTAGGAAAGCGCAACCATCCCGACGGCATCGAGCGGGCCTCGATGCCTGAGGGCGTTCGACCGACCAGAAATGGAGCCACAACGTGAGTGCTCCCCTGCAAGGCATCACCGTCGTATCGCTTGAGCAGGCGATCTCGGCCCCGTTGTGCACGCGCCATCTCGCCGATCTGGGCGCGCGTGTCATCAAGGTGGAGAACCCCGGGCTGGGTGACTCGACCCGACACTACGACGGGGTGGTGCGGGGCATGGCGGCACACTTCGTGTGGCTGAACCACGGCAAGGAGTCAGCCGCGCTGAACCTGGCCGAACCTGCGGACATGGAGGTCTTCACACGGCTCCTGGCCAAGGCCGACGTGCTGGTGAGCAATCTGGCCCCAGGTGCGCTGGGGCGCCTGGGGCTCGATCCGTCGGACCTGTCGGAGCGTCATCCCCGACTCATCGTCGTGAACATCTCGGGCTACGGCACCGGCGGCCCGCTCGACCACAAGCGGGCCTACGACCTGCTCGTCCAGGCCGAGGCCGGCTCGTGCTCGATCACCGGGCAGCCCGGAGCGCCGGCGAAGCCGGGCATCCCCATCGCCGACGTCGGCACGGCGCTCTACGCGTACTCCGCTGTCCTCGCCGCGCTCTACGACCGTGACCGGACCGGGCAGGGCACGGTCATTCCGGTCGCGATGTTCGATGTGGTGGCGGAGATGATGGGCTTCGCGCTCAACGCCGTGGTGCACGGCGGTGAGGAGCCGGTGCCGGTGGGGATGGGCTCGCCGATGGTGGCTCCGTACGGTGCCTACACCACCCGGGACCAGCAGAAGGTGGTGCTCGGCACGACCAGCGACCGTGAGTGGGGAAGGCTGGCCGGAGGCCTCATGGAGCGCCCTGACCTGGCGGCCGACCCGCGCTTCGCCCGCAACGCGGACCGGGTGGCGCTGCGGGAGGAACTCGACGGCATCCTGGGCGCCTGGTGCGCCGAGCGGGATCTCGCCGACATCCAGCGGCTGGCCGACGAGGCCGGCATCGGAAACGCGCGGCTCAACAGCGTGCAGGAGCTCGCCGATCATCCCCAGTTGGTCCAGCGGAACCGCTGGAGGGATGTCGACTCGCCCGTCGGTCCCGTGCCTGCTCTGCTGCCGCCGGCACTCGGCCGTGGCTGGACCGTACCCGAAGGCCGCGTCCCGGCGCTGGGCGCCGACACCGAGGCGATCCGGGCGGAGACGGCCCAGCAGGAGCTGCCCGAACACGCCGGCAGCAGCTGACTCCTGCCGTGTCGCACCGATGACCCACTCGAGGTCCCTGGTGCTCCGCCGCGTGCACGAAGCAGCAGTTCGACCAACTGGAGGACCGCCCCTGAGCAGGGCCTCGGCCGGGTGCGGCGGTATGGCGCCAGGAAGCCGAGCACCGGCCGGGGGTGTCTCACACAAGCGGGGCGCCGGCTCCGGAGTGTCTGTCAACCAAGGCATGTTGTGCCTCGGTCGGCTGATGGAGCGCCGCGCGGAGTCACGCCCCCGTTCTGGTGCGTGATGGCGACCGAACGCCATCTCGACCAAGGCGCTCGGACTGCCCCGCGCCTGCCGACGGCCGACGAGTGAGGCGCCGCGCTCGGCATGGTGCCTCACTCGTCGAAGCCGGTTGCCGCACCGGGACGTCGGTGATGTGCCCGTCCCCGGCCGGGAGAAGAGCCCCGCTGCGGCTACCGGCACCGACGTTCACCGCGCTGCCCACGGCCCGTTGGCCTGCCTGCCGCGCCGACCGAGTCGATGCGAGCACCTCGAAGGCAAGACGGGCGCCGTCGAGGACGTGTCGCCGTGTCACGCCGAGCAGACCACCCGATGCGCTCCGCGGCGACGCCGTTCAGCCTCCCGCCGCGGCGAGGATGCGACGGGCTCGGTCGAGCACGGGCTTGTCGATCATATGGCCGTCCACCACGGAGACCCCGTCGCCGGCGGCGAGCACGGAGTTGGCCCAGCGCCGCTCCTCCTCCGTGGGAGCGAAGTGCTCAGCCACGGGGGCGACCTGGAGGGGGTGGATACACAGCTTGCCGGTGAAGCCCAGGCGGCGGGCATGGGCGATGTCCGCCCTGAGTACCTCCAGATCCTTCACATGGGTGGTGACACCGTCGAGAGGGGCGGCCAGACCCCGGGCCGCGGACGCCGAGACGAGCCTGGAGCGCGAGTACGCCAGGGCCAGGTGATCGTCGTGGGCCACACCGAGCTGACCGGCTAGGTCGACGTTGCCCAGCGCCATACGGACCACTCCGGGTGTGCGGCACACGTCCCCGGCCCGCTCGATGCCGGCCGCCGTCTCCACGAGCGGCAGCAGGGCGCACTTGCCGGCGGTGCGGCAGGCCAGATCCGCGAGCACCTCGGGGTCCTCGGACTTGGGTACCATCACGGGTACGCCGTGGCGGACGGCCATCGCGAGGTCGTCGTCGTACCAGCGCGTATTCGGCGCGTTGATGCGCACCACAGCCGAGTTGCCCTCGCCGAGCCACGCGTCGACGTGCGTCCGCGCGGTGTCCTTGTCGGGCGCGGCCACGGCGTCCTCCAGGTCGAGGATGACCGCGTCGGCGCCGGAGGCGACGGCCTTGGGGAACCGGACCGGCCGGTCTCCCGGCACGAACAGCAGACTGCGGGCTGTCTCCAGCCGGCTTGCGAGCGATGTCATGCGAACGTCACCTCCGCGGTGGCGTGGCGCTCCTCGCGGTGCGTGGCGACCCGCAGCGTGGCGCCACCGTCCGTCGGAGTGCCGACCGCCAGCAGACGCTCACCCGCGAAAGCGGGGCTCCGCAGCCGGTAGGACACGGTGCGCACCTGGCGGGCGGGCTCTTGCCGCCGCGCGAGTTCCAGCATCGCGAGCACCAAAAGCGGGCCGTGCACCACCAGGTCGGGGTAGCCCTCCTCGGTGACGCAGTACGGAGCGTCGTAGTGGATGCGGTGGGCGTTCGCCGTCAGCGCGCTGAACCGGAAGAGCATCCTGGAGTCCGGCCGGAACGGGAACTGCCAGGCCTCGGCGGAGGTGGCCTCGGCCGAGGTGTCGAGTTCCGCCGGGTGTCTGCCCGCGCTGCGTCCCGACCGGTAGACGATGTCCTGCTCCTCCACCAGGCAGGTGCTGCCGTCCTGTCGGTACTCGTTGCGTATCGTGACGAAGAGCAGCTCGCCCGTGGAGCCCTGCTTGGCCTTCACCGAGACCAGGCTGCTGTTTCGCCGGGCCGGTGTACCGAGCCGCAGGGGCCGCTCGACTGTCAGCCGCCCGCCCGCGAACATGCGCTGCCGGTCGGGGATGGGCGGCAGGAAGTGGCCCTTCTCCGGGTGTCCGTCCGAGCCCAGGTCGCTCTGTGCCGGCCAGTTCAGGAAGTACAGCCAGTGCCACAGCGGCGGCAGGGCATCGCCGGCTGCCGCGATCGGGCCGGGCTCGTCCAGCAAGGCGGAGAGCGCGGCGAGGGGGCCGGGGAAGAGGGCGTCGTCGTCGGTCACCGCCCCCGGGCTCCACGACTCCACGTACGGGCCGAGCCCGCTGGCTGCCGTCTGCATGCTTTCTCCTCGGTGGGGGTGATGACGGGGCGGCCGCCTCCATGATCGTGCTCATGGGCAGGCCTGGTTGGCAGAAATACTGATGTCGAGATGCCGACGGGCCGAAGAGCCCGTCGGAGCCGGTCGCATGCCGCTGTCGTGCCGGCGTGACGGCCCGCTGGTGCAGTCGCGCGGACGCCCCGTCGCCTCTCACGCACGGCAGGCTCGATCGCTCTGGTCGGCCCCGGCCACCACCTCCGTCGCAGGGGGTGCGTCCCGCTCGGCGCGTGAACGGCACGATCGCCGCTTCGGGGCCGATGGCCACCGGCCCGTTCGGCCCGGTACACGGCGGGGCCGACGGGACCGGTTTCGGCGACGGCCAGGATTGCATCTTGATTCTCACTCCGCGAACGGGGAAGCTAAATTATATACCTGTTACTTGGTGAAGGAGACGATCACCGATGAACGCAGACGGTCGCACGGTTGACTACCCCGTGACCGGAAACTTCGACTCCGCCGCCCTCGCTTCGGCGCGTCGGATCGACCCCGCCCAGTGGGCCTCCGACGCGCCGCTGCTCGGGCTCGTCCGAGAGAGCGGCTACGTGTGGGGGACCGTCCGCGACGACGACGGCAACATCTTCTCGGTGATGCGCCGGATCCCTCCGCGTGTCGAGGAGGACGAGCCCGGGGAGATCGTGGGAGGCGAGAAGAGGGCCCTCGGCGGTCGACTCGTGGTCCTGTCCACGCTCGGCCCGGCGGGCGAGGCGCTCGACGCGATGTGCATCCGTCGCGAGCCCAAGAACGCGGTGCACAGTGAGCATCTGCGCCGTGAGGCGCGCCCGGACGGGGTCCGCTACGACTCGGAGGGCGCCGAGGGCGCGGCCATGCTGCTCGACCTCACCACCGAATCCATGGTCTACCGCGAGGAAGGTGTGCTCGACGTCGCGGGAAACCGGGTCTGTCCCGCCCTGCAGTGGTACGTCCCGGGCCCCGAGGCCGCGCTGCTGTACCTCACCCAGACCTGGGAGGTCGAGGGCACCCTGCTGGGCCGTTCCGTGCGGGGCTTCATGTTCTGGGAGGAGGCGTACATGAAGCCGGGTGCTCGGCTCTACGTCGAGAAGGACCCGCTCCACGACGCCGACTACACCTCCTGGTACTCGTGGGCGACCAAGTACGACGACGGCGTGACCGAGGTCGGCCACTTCCTGATCGGCGGACATGCGTTCGGTGTCGGGGTGGTGGCGAGCAGCACCGGAGAGGTCGCGTCGGCTCGACGGGTGACCGGAACGGTGAACCTCACCCCGGACGGTCAGTGGCACGCGGGTATCGACTACGACCTCGACGGCGTTGCCTGGCGCTGCGAACCCGACCCCAAGGGGCACATGCACCTCGGCCCCATGCCCAACCCGCAGCAGGAAGGTCGCATCTTCCGCAACGGCGAGACCCGTACTCCCGTGCTGCACATGGCGTGGGGCGAGAGCGTGACCGCGCGGGTGCGGGGCGAGTAGGAGACAGCCGGCCCCCGCACTCCCCAAGGACCACCGGCCTTTCAGAACGCGAAACTCCTGGTGACTCCGTCCCTCAAGCCGAGGCACACCCCAACAACGATGGGTGACGCCAAACGCATGCGGGCAGGGTGGGCAGTCGCGCCCACCCTGCCCGTACGGATCAGGGAGCGGTCAGGACGACCGTGCGGGGAAGCGGTACAGCGATCGCGCATTGGTCTCGGCGATCATCCGGGCTTCGTCCTCGGGCACGTCGGCCAGCATGTCGGAGACGACCTTGCGGCTGTTGGGGAAGTTGGAGTCGTTGTGCGGGAAGTCGGTCTCCAGCATCAGTTTGTCCACGCCGATCACGTCACGTGCCACCACCGCCGCCCGGTCCGCGATGATGCACGTCCAGAAGTTGCGGCGGTAGATCTCGCTCGGCTTCATCTTCTGCTGGACGCCCTCGTAGCGGCTGCGGGCCCAGGTGTAGTCCAGCCGCTCCAGCGCGTAGGGCAGCCAGCCCGCTCCGCCCTCGGACAGCGCGATCCTCAGCTTGGGGTAGGCGAGGATCGTGTCCGTGAGCGTCAGTTCACCGAGGACGAGCATCGAGTTCACTCCGCACAGCGCGATGCCGACGCTGTCGGGCGCCTCGGGCGAGGTCTGCGGAAGCGAACCGGACGTTCCGATGTGCATCGACAGCACGACCTCGGTTTCCTCCGCCGCCGCGAAGACCGGAGCCCACTGGCCGCTCGGCAGCGAAGGCAGGCCCATCGGGGAGGGGTTCTCGCAGAAGGCCACCGACCGGGCGCCCTTCTCGGCCGTCCGGCGGATCTCCGCTGCCGCGAGAGCCGGATCCCACAGTGGCAGAATCACCTGGGGGATGAAGCGGTCCGGGTACTTCGCGCAGATCTCGTCGAGGATCCAGTCGTTCCAGGCGATGACCGAGGCCAGCGCCACGTCACGGTCGGCTCCTTCCAGAAACCGTGTGCCGGCGAACCGGGGGAAGGTGGGGAACAGCAACTGCGCGTGCACCCCGTCCCGGTCCATCGCGGCGACCCGTGCGTCGACGTCGTACGCGGCGTCGATCATGTCGTCGTAGTGCCGGGCGAACAGGTCCGCGCCGCGGCCGTCGCCGCCCTCGCGGAACTTCCGCGTCTGCGTGTTGCCCTGGAACAGCAGCGGATACAGCTGTCCCTGGTAGCTCCAGGCCAGTTCCCGGGGACCGCGTTCGACGATCCGCGGCCCCGCTTCCCGGTAGCGTGCGGGCAGCCGGCTCTGCCAGACGTCGGGCGGCTCGATGATGTGGTCGTCGACCGAGATGATCGGGGTGGAGGGGGTGAGAGCCATGACAAGGACCTCGATTTCCGGTGGTCAGGGTTGGTTGGTGTGGCTGTTCGGACCCGCGGCCCGGCCGCGACTTTCGCAGTCGTCCTGCGCGCTCACGTGTAGTCCGCGGGGCTCGCCGCGACGACCCGTTCCGCACTGTCCATCAGGTCCCGCAGGGCTGCGGCCGGGTTGAATTCGATGGCGGTCGTCGGCTCGTCGTAGACCAGGATGTGACCGGCGGGGAAGTAGTAGACCTCACCCGTCTCGGCCACCTCCTCAGGGGTGTCCGTGCCCGGGTAGACGCACCGCAGACGGCCCTCGACGATGTACCCGTAGTGCGGGCACGGGCAGACCCCACCGGGCAGGTGCTTGTACACGTCGGTGCAGTCGAGCGGCTGCACGGTGGTGTACCCCACCTCGTAGTCTCCCCAGTGGACCGACCGGAACGACTCCCCGGCCGCGGGCCACCGGCCTCCACCGCCCTTCGGAAGGTCCTGCGGCTTGCTGTGTGGCATCGCTTCCTCCTGTCGGCGCTCTGGGCATCCGTACGACATACGCACTCGGCGCCGACCGCATGCGGACGACGGACTGTCAGCTTGAATCGGCTGGTGTCTTCATCCCGGTGGAGTGTGCCTCGCGGTCGTGGACGAGACGAGCGGTGAGGTCCCGCCGCACGATCTCTCCGACCGGTGTGCGGGGCTGTTCGGGCAAGACGGTGATGCGGTCGGGCGTTCGCGACGCCCGTCCATGGGCCTGGAGTTCCCGGGGATCCGGGTGGGCGGCCGGGCGTGGCACGATGACCGCCCCGATGCGCTGGCCCCATGTGGCGTCGGGCACCCGGACGACGACCGCGTCGGCGATGTTCTGGTGGTGCATCAGCACCTCCTCGACCTCGGAGGGCGCGCTGTTCTCGCCCCCGGATGACCGTGTCGTCCATCCGGCCTCGCACGTAGAGGAAGCCGTCCTCGTCGACGCAGATCCGGCCGACCGAGGTACACCAGCGCGGAGGCGCCCCGGTCGCGCGAGATCGTCCCACCCCGGGCGGCGGACGCGAGCTCGGCAGCGGTGAGACCGCTGTTGCGCCGGCGCCCACGACGACCCGTTCGCCGAACTCGTCGGCGGCCATCGTCACACCAGGTTGAGATCCACGTCGCTCCGCTCTGAGGGGGCCGCGAATACGCGCGCGCAGGGCTTGCTCTCAGGCCCGCAGGGCGGGCAGGATCCGCTCGGCGACGAGCTCGATCTGCCGTAGCACGTGGTCGTTCGAGGCGTCCGGGGCTCCGAAGCGGAACACGATGTTGGTGAAGCCGAGTCGGCGGAGCCGCTCCACGTCACGCAGGACGTCGTCGACCGTGCCGGTCAGCGGCGCCCGGGTGGCGGGGTCGGCGGATGCCGTCCCGACCGATCCGAAGCCGCCGCTGTAGGAGAGGCTGATCGGCTGCTCCCGGCCGGCTCGCTCAGCCAGTTCGTGAAGGCGTCGTGTCTTGGCCTCCAGCACGTCGAACGGCAGGTAGATGGGATGCCAGCCGTCGCCGACCTCGACAACCCGCCGCAGTACGGCGTCGGCCGTTCCCCCGATCCAGACCGGCGGACCGGGACGCCGGGCCGGAACGTGTTCGGACGCGAGGTTGTCGAAGGAGAAGAACTTGCCCCGGTGGGAGATCTCGCCGCCGGCCCAGATCTTCTTCCAGATCTGAATGCATTCGGTGGTGAAGGGGCCCCGTTCGGCGAAGGGGGCGCCGAGATCGGTGAACTCGTCCTCGATGTAGCCCACGCCCGTGCCTACAGTGAGCCGCCCGCCGGACACCACGTCCAGCGTGGCGAGCATCTTCGCGGCCAGGACGGGGTGCCGGTACGGCACGACCAGCACGTCGGTGCCGATGCCGATGCGGCCGCAGTGCGCCGCGATGTTGGAGAGCAGGGTCACGACATCGAACCAGCGGCTGCCGCCCTGGGGCGACGGCCGACTCAGGTGGTCGGCCATCCAGACCGAGTCGTACCCGCACTCCTCGGATCGGCGGGCGACCCCGAGGATCGTCTCGTAGTCGGACTGGTGGTCGAAGAACGGAATGGTGATCCCGACCGTGAGGCCGGGTGTTCTCGTGGGCATACTCGCTTCTTTCCGCGTGGGGGTCAGGTCTGCGTCCGCGCAGGGACGGCCACGGTCTTCGTCTCCAGGAACTCCTCGAAACCCTCCACACCGCGCTCGCGGCCGATGCCGCTCTGCTTGCGTCCGCCGAACGGGACGTCGACGCCGAAGAACTGGCCCGCGTTGATGGACACCGAGCCGACGCGCAGCCGCTGCGCGACCGCGGACGCGCGATCGGTGTCCGCGCCGAACACGGCCGCGTGCAGGCCGTATTCGGAGTCGTTGGCGAGGCTGACAGCTTCCTCGACACCGCCGCGGTCGTCGTACGGGGTCGCCACCAGCACCGGCCCGAAGATCTCCTCGCGGAACAACGCCGACTCGCGGGGCACGTCCGCGAACAGCGTCGGTTCGACGAACCAGCCGCGGTCCGGTCGCTCGGGCCGGCCACCGCCTGTGGTCAGGCGAAGGCCCTCGGCCCGGCCGGCCTCGACATAGCGGAGCACCCGCTCCCGCTGTGCCGCGCTGATCTGCGGACCCTGCCCCGTCGCAGGGTCCCAGGGATTTCCCACGCTGACGGCGGCAAGCGCGGAGGTGGCGGCCTCGACGCCCTCCTCGTAGCGGGAGCGCGGAAGCAGCAGGCGGGTCGGTGCCGCGCAGGTCTGTCCCGCGTTGCCGCACAGAATGCGCGTGATCAGGGTGACGGCCGCAGGCAGGTCCGCGTCGGGCAAGACGACCGCGGCGGATTTGCCGCCCAGTTCGAGGGCGAGCCGCTTCAGCGTGGTGGCCGCCTGCCCCATGATCCGTCTGCCGACGGCGGTCGACCCCGTGAAGGTGATCATGTCGACGCCGGGGTGTTCGGTCAGCCGCTGCGCGACCGACGGGGAAGTGCCCGTCACCACGTTGACCACCCCGGGCGGAATGTCGGTCCGCTCGGCGATCAGACGACCGAACTCCGTGGCCTGCCAAGGCGTTTCGGGCGCCGGCTTGAGCACCACGGTGTTGCCGGCCGCGAGCGCGCTGCACGTCTTGGTGAGGTTGAGGAAGAACCCGCAGTTCCACGTCGTGATCGCGGCGACGACACCGACCGGCTCCCGGCGCACGGAACGCAGGTGCCGCGCCCCGAAGGCGTGTACGTCGGGCCGCGCCTGGATCCACGGATAGGACTCGGCGTGGTCGGCGTACCAGCCCAGTTCGTCGATGTACACGTCGACCGACAGGGGTGTCGCGGAGAACGGTCGCCCGGTTTCGGCGGTGTCGATCCGCCGAAACGTCTCCGCCTGCGATCTCAGGACGTCCTGCAACTGGCGCAGACAGTGCGCGCGAAAGGCGTGGTCGTGGGCCCAGTCAGTGCTGTCGAAGGCGTGCCGTGCGGCAGCCACCGCCCGGTCCGCGTCCTCGACGCCACCGTCGGTCACGTGGCCGAGCACTTCTTCGGTGGCGGGGTCGATGTTCGGGTATGTCGCGCCCGTCACGGACTCGACCAGGGTTCCGTCGATGAGCATCCGGGGCTCACCCGCCACCAGGAGTACATCAGCCGTCATACGGTGCTCCCTCGAACCGTCCGGGTGAAAGGCCGGCGGTCAACACCAGGACTGAACGCTGGCAGGCGCCCGGCCGATGCTCGGCAGCATGGCAGACGCCACACGGTGACGCAATGGCGTGTTGGCCAATGACGCCAACTTAATTGGTGATCCTTGCGAAGATGTACGTTCCGTCGTGCCCGGTCGGCACCCGCTGGGCGGCGTGCTGCCTGTCTATTCGAAGGGGTGGCCGGATCAGGTCAGGAGTCGCTGCCGTCGGCCCCGATACATAGGGTCGCATCTGATGCGTAAGTGCGGATTATTGCGGCAGACAGGTCTACTTATGCGGCGTCATGACGTTCAATGAGTAGGTGTGAGGGCAGGATTGGTGGGTATCCTGGCGGGCGACTGAGACGTCCTGCCGGCATGAGTGACCCGGCCGTCCGCCAGGGCGAAATACTCGTGTGCAAGGCCTTGACGAGTGAGGCCAGGCCGACTACTCCAGATATAAAGCCCACTTTATTCAGGTGCTCTTCGATGGTTCCAGTGTGCTGCCACAGTGCTCGGGACGGTGGCCGCTGAGACCCGCGCGGCGCTCGTGCGGCGCACAGTTCCGATCAAAGGAGATCGAGTCGATGACCGCGACAACTCTCGTTCCCGGCCCCTATCCTCCCGGCCTCAACCCGCCGTGGACCGAGGCCGGGCACGCGGATCCGGTTCCATGGTTCGTCGCCATGGCGTCCGAGCGCCCGCTGTCGTACGACGAGCAGTCCGGCTCATGGCACTTCTGCGGGCACGCCGAAGTACAGGACTTCCTGCGTTCCTGTGACCTGTGGTCGACCGCCAAGCGACTGGAGCTGGTGCCGCCGGAGCACCGGGTCGTGCGACTGCTCACCTCCGAGCCGCCGTTGCACGCGGAGATACGGAAGCACTTCGCCCACGCCTACCGGCCCAAGCGCATCGCCACGCTCGAGGCGCATGTCCGTCAGGTCTGTCGTGACCTGCTCGACGACTGTCTCGACAAGGGCACCTTCGATGTGATCGCCGATCTCGCCGCCCCGCTGACGGCGACCATGATCGCCGAGCTGCTCGGTGTCCCGTCCGAGGCCAACGACATGCTGCGCCGCGTGTTCGACGACAGGGGGCCGCTCGGAAGGTTGACCCAGGCCGATGCCACGGACAAGCCCGCGCTGTACATGGGCGGTTCCGCGCCCGAGGAGGACGCGGCTCTCCAGGAGTTGTTCAAGGACCTCATCGCCCAGCGCAGGCGCGAGCCGCGCGGTGACCTCATCAGCGACCTGGCCGCGCTGCCCGCCGAGGAGTTCGAGATGCGGCTCGATGTCGGCGCCCTGCTCTTCGAGCAGTTGGGTGCCGGCCAGAACACGACCACCCACCTGCTGGGCAGCTTCGCGTACCTGCTCGACCGCTTCCCCGAGCAGCATCGGGTGTTGCGGGAGCGCCCGGACCTCATCCGCTCGGCGATCGAGGAGACCGTACGTTACTCGTCACCGTTGCAGGCCAGGCCACGCGTGACCACCAGGGCCGTGGAGACGGGCGGAGTGTCGATTCCGGAAGGGGCGACCGGGCTGGCGTGGCTGCAGGCCGCGAACTTCGACCCTCGTCAGTTCGACGATCCGACCCGCTACGACGTCGCGCGCTCGCCGAACCGCCATGTGGCGTTCGGCTTCGGTGAGCACTACTGCCTGGGCGCGCACCTGGCCCGTATGGAGGCACGGGTGGTGATGGAGGAGCTGTTGTCGCGTACCCAGTGGTTCTCGAGGTCCGAGGACACGGCGGTCACCTGGGTGGACGACTTCATCCTGCGTGGCCCCAGCCGGATGCAGATCGAGATCGTGCCCGCCTGAACAGGAACAGTGAGGATCAGCGAGGTCGGGCCGGAGCACCGCGCCGCCGTCGAGGAGGCCGCGCGGGAGTGCCCGGAGCAAACGTTGCACATCGACGATGTCTGAGGAGCGGGCCAACACCATGAGAAACGTCAATCGCGAGGGCGCCGCCGGGATCCCGTGGGCCGAACTGCACAGCTTCCGCGACCGGGTGGCGATCGTGACCGGGGGCGGCAGCGGGATAGGCAGGGCGGCTGTCGCCAGGCTCGGTGAGGCGGGCGCGAAGGTCGTCGTCGTCGACATCGACGCCGAGGCGGCGGAACTGGTGGCGAAAACACTGCCCGAAGGGTCGGCGGTGTCGGTGGGGGCGGATGTGGCGACCGAGAGCGGCACGCGCGCGTACGCCGACGCCGCGTTGTCGGCGTTCGGCCGCATCGACCTCTTCTTCAGCAACGCCGGCATCCTCGGCGAGGCCGGGCCCCTGCTGGACATGTCGGTCGAGAGCTGGGAGCGCACCATGCGGGTCAACCTGCTCGGGACCTTCCTCGGCCTGCAGGAGGTCGCCCGGCGCATGGTCGCGCAGGGGGAGGGCGGCGCGATCGTCGCCACGGCGTCGATCGCCGCACTGCGATCCTCACCAGGTGCCTCGGTGTACGCAGCCTCCAAGGCAGGCGTGGTGAACCTGGTGAGAGGTGCGGCGAAGGAGTGGGGTCCGCACGGGATCAGAGTCAACGCGATCTGCCCGGCCCCCACGCTCACCAATTTCGCCCGTCCGTCCCCTGAGCAGGAGGAGGTGATGCGGAGCCGGATCCCGCTCGGGCGGTTCGCGGAAGCCGACGACATGGCGCGGGTCGCCCTGTGGCTGCTGAGCGACGGAGCGTGCTACGTCAATGGCGCCGTACTGCCGGTCGACGGTGGGCACGAGGCGTGATGTCCCGCCCCGACGGCGGACGGCCACTGGGCGGGCCGTGCCGCACGGGCGGCTGGTCCCGTACGCGCCGGACGCCGGTGCCGATGGCGCTCGGCGATCCGCGCGGTACGAGATCGAGTCCGCGGTGACCGGCCGGCCCCCGCATATGGCCTTGCCCCGTCTTTGTCAGCAGTCGGAGCTTCGTCCTGGTGCAGCCGCGCCGTGGTAAGTTCTTGCCGTCTCTCGCTGTGGGCGGGCGACGGCAGCACCGGAATCGATGACACGCCACGTCTGTGCCGGGGCACGTCGCCGGTGCAGCGGGAGGGCGGCCACTGCCCTGCGCAATGCATGCGGCAGAACTGGTGCGCTCGATGGGGATCGCTGGATGGGCGGGCGCGGTGATGTGGGACGCCGGGCGGGGAGTGAACAGGCGGGGCCATCGCTTCGTGGAGACGGGGTGCCGGAGCCCCCGCGTTCTTTCTGTCAGCCCTCGTGACGGTGCGCGTTCTTTCACCGCGAGAGTTCGGTGCCCGTGGTAGCCGAGGAACGGCAGACAGGCCGCTCGCGGGCACGGGCGGCGCAGCTTGCCCGGCTGATCGAGTCGGACATCGCTGACGCGGGATGGCCGGTCGGCGAGGTTCTGGGATCGGAGACCGATCTGCGGGAACGCTACGGCGTGAGCAGGGAAGTGCTGCGGGAAGCGATCCGGCTGGTCGAGCACCACGAGGTCGCTGCGATGCGCCGTGGCCCCGCCGGTGGCCTGGTCGTGACCGCGCCCGCGGCCGGTCCCGCGGTCAGGGCCATGGCGGTGTACCTGGAGTACCTCGGTGCCACGGTGGACGACCTCGTCGCCGCGCGGCTGCTGCTGGAACCGCTCGCCGCGAGGCTGGCGGCAGAGCACCTCACAGCGGAGGGCTTGGCGGTACTGGAGGCGTGGGGCCGGGACGGACGGCCGTCGTCCGGCGGACGCTGCGCGGAGGACGGTCTTCACCTGCTCCTGCCATCGCTGGGCAGGAACCCCGCACTCGCGCTGTTCGTCGACGTCCTCGTCGCGCTGACCGGTCCGCTCATCCACCGGTGCGGTGCACTGGAGCCGGATGCCGCGACCGCGCACGAGGCCATCCGCCAGGCGGTCTTGGCGGGCGAGGGCGGTCGCGCCGAGTACCTCAGCGCCGAGCACCTGCTCGCGATCCAAGACCTCTTGCGGGACGCCGCTCAGCGGCGGATCGACCGCACGGCCAGCACCCCGTTGTGGACGGTCCTCCGAGCACGACCGGAACGCAAACTGGCGGAGAAAGTCGCTCACCGTCTCATCGAGGAGATCACCGACTCGCGCGCACCGGCGGGCACGCTGGTGGGTTCGGAGGCCGATCTGGCGTCGCGGATCGACGTCAGCAAGGCGGTCCTGCGGGAGGCGCTGCGCATCGTGGAGTACCACTCGGTCGCGCGGATGCGCATGGGGCCTGGTGGGGGGCTTGTCGTCACGGAGCCCGAACCCACGCCCATTCTCGAGACCATGGCGATCTACCTGGACTACAAGGCCGTCACCGCTTCCGACATCGTGGCCGTTCGCACCGTGCTGGAACTGGGATGCGTGACGGCGGTCGTCGAACGCCGCGCGGAGAAGGAGGTCGCGGAACGGCTCACCGCGGCGGCCGAGGTGAGCCCCTCGGCCGAGCGCTCCCGCGCCGGCTTCTTCACGCGTGACCTCCACGCCGAGCTGGCGGAGCTGTCGGGCAGCCCGATTCTGGCGCTGTTCAACGGGATCGTGCGCCATCTGTGGTCCCGCCATGTCGACGTCGGCAACGATGAACAGGTGCCGGCACAAGAGTCGACCGAGAGTGCGCACCATGACGTTGTGTCAGCCATCCTGGCGGGCAACGGGCCACTTGCCCGCATCCTGATGCGCGAGCACATCGAAAGCCTGCCGTTCCTGGAGCATCGGGATCAGCGAGGCGCGTGAGTCGCCCTCGCTGGGCGCTGTCCGTGGGCGCAGCAGCGTCAAAGACGCCAACTGAATGAGGCCTCGCCTCTTGCGTGAGCTCGGTGGACACCCGACCGCTCGATCCCTTCGACGGCTTACTTGATGTTGCGCCCACATTGGATAAATGAGTCGTAGTCATTGCATCCCAGTGGAGGGCAAGTTGGGCATTTGCTCTAGAGCATGTCCGTTTGGGCGGTTGCTGTGTAATGAAAAAAAGTGGGTGACAATGCTGGGTTGGGTCACTACAGTGCAATGCAGTGGACTGCTCGGCGCCGCACCGATGACGCCTACGGAAAAGAAGACGATGGGTCGGAGATCTCGCCATGGGAACACAAGTTGGGCAGCGGCTGGTCAGCATGGTCGACACCACGGCGGTGATGGTGGTCCGCTGGCCGGCGGGCGATCTCACGTTGACGTGCGGCGGGGTGGAGATGGTGGGTCCCGCCGAGGCTGCCGAGGCCCTGCCGGTCGCGCCGACCGCCGAACAGGGTGAAGGCGTTCAGCTCGGCAAGCGCTATGCCGTGGAAGAGCTGGGCGTCGAGGTGCTCTGCACGAAGCCCGGGCAGTACGCCCTGGCCGTGAACGGGCATCCCATGACGCCCAAGCAGGCCAAGCCGTTGCCGGCCTCCGACTGACGGGCGGCGATCGTGAGGGACCGCGGGGTGACGATGACCGGCGAGGAGCTGGCCGAGTTCCTCGATGAGCAGTCCACCGTCACACTGGCCACCATCGGGCCGGACCACATGCCGCACCTCGCCGCCATGTGGTTCACGCGTGATGGCGACCGGTTGCTGCTGTGGACCTATGCCGCCAGTCAGAAGGTGCGCAACCTGGAGCGCGATCCGCGGGCGAGTGTCCTCGCCGACGACGGGTCGCGGTACTCGCAGTTGAGGGGGGCCTGTCTGGAGTGCCGGGTCGAGATCCTCCGAGACCGCGCGGATGTGATGAGCATCGGACGGGCGATGAGCGGACGGTATCCGGACCCGGCCGGCCGGGACGGTGACGACAGGGCGGCCGAGGAGTTGTTGAACGCCAGGGCGCGTAAACGCGTCGGCCTGCGGTTGGACGTGGTCAGGGCCCGCACCTGGGACCACCGACGGCTCGGCGACGCGGCGATGACGAGGAGGGCTGGCCGGTGAGCCGGACTCATGCCGGACTGAAGGACCGGACCGCGATCGTCGGCATCGGTGCCACGGACTTCGCGCGATCGGCGCCCGGCAGCGAGCACGAGCTCGCCGCCGAAGCCGTGCTCAAGGCGCTGCGCGACGCGGGCCTCGATCCCTCGGAGGTCGACGGCCTGTGCTCCTACTCGATGGAAGGGGTCGGCGAGGACGAACTGGCCAGGACACTCGGCATGGGCGACATCGGCTGGTTCGCCCGGACCCCGGCCGGCGGCGGTGGCGCGTGCGCGACGGTGGGCCTGGCGGCCACCGCGATCGCGACAGGTCAGGCCGATGTCGTCGTGGCCTGGCGATCCCGCAAACGCGGAGCCCGGGCGAGCCGGCCGTGGGCGCAGACACCGGAACGGGTGGGCGGCCTGGACGCCTTCGTCAAGCCCGCCGGGCTCATCCGCCCGGTCGACGAGATCGCGATGACGGCCCGGCGCTACATGCACGAGACGGGCGCGACCCGTGAGCATCTCGCCGACATCGCGATCACGATCCGCCGCCATGCCCAGCTCAATCCCAAGGCACTGATGAGCGATCGCACCCTGACCCGCGAGGACTACTTCGCGGCACGGATGGTCAGTGATCCACTCTGCCTCTACGACAACTGCCTGGAGACCGACGGCGCGGCGGCGGTCGTCCTGGTGTCGGCGGAACGCGCCGTGGATCTTCCCCGGCCACCGGTATTCGTCCACGCCGCCGCGCAGGGGATCAGCGACGGAAGCCTGATGATGCGGCCGTTCCTCGCCGAGGACGCCCTCCGCACGCCCGCGCAGGTGTGCGCAGACCGGCTCTGGGGCCGGGCCGACATCCGACCCGGTGATGTCGACGTCGCACAGATCTACGACGCGTTCACACCCCTGGTGCTGTTCTCCCTGGAGGCCTACGGGTTCTGCAAACCGGGCGAGGCCGCCGCACTCACGCCGAACGGGGGACTGGGGCTCGGCGGCACACTGCCGGTCAACACCAGCGGAGGCAGTCTCTCGGAGGCGTACCTCCACGGCTACAACCTCATCCTGGAGGCGGTCCGGCAGGTCCGCGGCACCTCGACCGCCCAGGTCGAAGGCGCGCAGTGGTCCTTCGTCTGCAGCTCGGACGCGGTCCCCACCAGCGCGCTTCTGTTGCGAGGAGGGACACGATGATCCTGCCGATCGTCGACGGAGCCGACACTGCGCCCTTCTGGGACGCCGCACGCGAGGGGCAGCTCGTCGTACAGAGCTGCGGCGACTGTGGTCTGCTGCGCTTCCCGCCCGGCCCGGTCTGCTCACACTGCCGGAGCGCACGGCATGAGTGGACACCGGTCAGCGGGGACGCGGTCATCTGGTCGTTCGTCGTCGCCCATGGGCCGACCCTTCCCGAGTACGCCGAGTACACACCGTTTCCGCTGGCGGTGGTCACGCTGGCCGAAGGCCCCCAGCTACGCATGGTGGGAAACGTGCTGTCCGGACAGGACGCCCGGCTGAACAGTTTCGGGGCCGACGACCTCGCCATCGGGGATCCGGTCAGGGTCGCGTTCCGGAAACTTGCTGACGATGTGTCAATTCCGGTGTGGGTACCGGCACTTCCGGCGCCGGGGGACTGACCGCGGGACCTCGTCAGCGGGTCAAGGTCTTCTGACGTTCGTTCGTGGCCGAACACCACAGGCCGTCAGGCGACCCGGACGCCTGTCCGGGTGGCACCGTAAGAAGGGGACTCATGCAATCGAATCATGAGGACAGGGAGCCGGACGGCGGGTCCGGGGAGGTACAGACCGAACAGGCAGCACCGCTCGAGCCGTTCCTCGTCGTCGATCTCAGTTACGGTATCGCCGGTGCCTACTGCTGCCGCATCCTGGGGGACGGTGGCGCGAGCGTGGTGAAGGTGGAGGGCCCCGAGGGCGATCCGTTGCGACGCTGGTCGGCGTCCGGTGCCCATCTCTCCGACGACGAGGACGGCGCGCTCTTCGAGTTCCTCGCCCAGGGCGCGGCCGGCGTCGTGGTGGATCCGACGGCCGAGGCGGACCGGCGAGAGCTGGCCGGCCTGTTGCGGGCGGCGAGCGTGATCGTGTGGTCCGCCCAGTCACCGGTGGCGCAGCGGCCCGAGTTCTCCCCGCAGTCGCTGCACGCCGAGTATCCGGACGCTGTGGTCGTCGCCCTGTCACCGTTCGGCCTCGACGGGCCGTGGGCGGGGCGGGCCGCCAGCGAGCTGACCGTGCAGGCGTGGGCAGGGGCCGTTGGTGACCGGGGCGACCGCGACCGGGCCCCGACGTCCGTGGGCGGTCGGACGGGTGAGTGGCTGACCGGTCTCTCGGGTGCTGTCGCCGCCCTGTCCGCTCACCGGCGAAGTGTGCTCGGCGGGGGCGGCGACCTCGTCGACGTGTCGATGCTCGAGACACTCGCCCTGACCAATTCGGTGATGCATCCCGTCACCTACCTCGACATGGCCGGGCATCCCTTCCGGAGCGAGCGGGCCACCAACATTCCCTGCATCGAGCCGACCAAGGACGGCTGGGTCGGGTTCATGGTCGCCACGGGTCAGCAATGGCAGAACTTCTGCCTGATGGTGGGAGGCGTGGACTGGATGGACGACGAGTCCCTGGTCAAGTACGCGGCACGGCACGAGCGGCGTGAGGAGATCCTCGCCGGAGTCCGCGAGTGGACCACGCTGCACACGACGGCTGAGGTGCTGGAGATCGCCAGCGAACTGCGGATCCCGGTGGCACCCATCGGGAACGGTGAACTCACTCCAAAATTCGAGCAGTTCGCCGAAGGGGGGTTCTTCGAGCGGAATCCCGCCCGGGGGTTCCTCCAGCCCGCCGTCCCCTACCGGATGCACGCTCGCGTGCAACCGAAACCGCGTCGGGCCGCGCCCCGACTCGGCGAGCACAACGGTGCCCTCGCGGCGGTTCGCGACGCGTCCGTTCCCCCCGTCACACGCAACGGGAAAGCGGACGTCGCCCTGCCGCTCGCAGGTGTGCGGGTCGCGGACTTCACCGCGTTCTGGGCGGGGCCGGTCATCGGCCAGTATCTGGGGATGCTGGGGGCCGATGTCATCCACATCGAGTCACCGACGCGGCCGGACGGCATGCGCCATCATTCGACCCGGCCGATGAGCGAACCCTCGTGGTGGGAGTGGGCGCCCTGTTACCAGGGGACCAACAGCAACAAGCGCGGGTTCGCGGTGGATCTGGGAACCGCCGCCGGCCGGGAGCTGGCACGCGACCTGATTCAGCATTGTGATGTCGTGATCGACAATTTCACCCCGCGGGTACTGGAGGGCTGGGGGCTCGACTACGAGGCCGTCAAGCGTGACGACCTGATCATGCTGCGTGCTCCGGCGTTCGGGCTGAGCGGGCCGTGGCGGGACTGGACCGGCTACGCGCAGACGATGGAGCAGGTGTCGGGTATGGCCTGGGTCACGGGCCTGCCCGACGGCGTGGCCGAGCTGCCGAACGGCCCCTGCGATCCGATCGCCGGGATCCACGCCACGGCCGCGCTTCTGATCGCGCTCGAACATCGCCGCCGTACCGGGCAGGGAATGTTGCTCGAGGTCCCGATGGTGGCCGGGGCACTCAACATCGCCGCCGAGCAGGTGGTGGAGTTCTCCGCTTACGGCAACCTGATCGGCCGCACCGGTAACCGCGGGCCGGTCGCCGCGCCACAGGGTCTGTACCTGACCGCGGACGTCGACGACAGCGGGCGTCGGGACCGGTGGGTCGCCATCGCCGTCGAGACCGACCCGCAGTGGAGGGCCCTGCGCGTCGCCCTGGGCTCGCCGGCGTGGGCGGCCGAGCCACGGCTCGACACGGCCGACGGCCGTCGTGCGGCGCACGATCTCATCGACGAGCACCTCGCGTCGTGGTGCGCCGACCGGACCGGTGACGACATCGTGGAACAGCTGTGGCCTCGCGGGGTCCCTGTCGGGATCGTGCTGAGCGGTCATGAGCAGCCCGCTGCCGCCGGCCTGGGGGAGCGCGGTGCCTTCGAGACGGTCGAGCACCCCGTCACCGGCCCGGTGACCCAGTTGCGGTTCCCGATGCGGTTCGGCGCGGGACCGCATCGTCACCATCGTCGGCACGCACCGATGCTCGGCGAGCACAATGAGGACATCATCGTCGCTCTGCTCGGGCGTTCAGCCGAGGAACTGCAACGGCTGACGGCCGAGGGCATCGTGGGTGAAGCGGTTCCCGGCAATCCGTTCACCGCCGCCGGGAGGAAGTAGCCCCGGTTAGCCCGGAGGGAACCGGCCCTCGCTGACCGGCGCCGCCCCCTCCGCCGGGTTCGTGCAGTGCTCCTCCTGGCCGGCCCCGGAATCGGAGCGGCCGCGCACAGCTGCGCGAAGGACGCCTCCGAGCGCAGACGGTCGGGGGTGCCGCCCGCCGTGGTCAGCAGCCGGACCGAGCTGCGTGTCACCCGCAGCGTGCGGATCGCCCCACGATCCCGCCGTCCGGCGTGGCCGCGACGCCTCGGTGGCCAGGTGCCGGCCCACCGTGTCGATCAGCGCGGCCTGGTGGGCGTCGGTGTGAGTGTCGATGCAGTTGATGACCGCTGTCTCGTCGGCTGCCATGCTGGAGCCCCCTGTCCTTCCGCTCGACGTGTGAGGGACGGCACGCGCCGGTCGGGCAGACGGACAGGACAGTGATGGGACCTTTGGCGGGCTCCCCGACGTCACAGATGCCCGACGGGCCACGCGCGCCCGTGGCCCCACCCGGAAGGCCGACGAATCCCAAGCAGGACAGCCGAAGCGCCAGTCACCTGGAGTCAGACCCCCGAGCGGAGCCACAGCAATCATCACTGTCAGTCCTTGATCTCGCAGATCGCGGCGCCGGAGCTGATGGACGCT